>JALYIP010000072.1 GCA_030775685.1 Bacteroidota bacterium | reverse complement strand
AAAGGCGCAGGTGGACGAAGTAAATATCGCTGGGATAACACTTTCTAAAACCGCCTATAACCTTATTGTTTGGGGATTGGTAGTTCTGTTTGGTGCAACCGCCGCTATTGTTATCGCCCGCTCGGGCAGCGCCCGGCATGAGGCCAAATACCGCACCCGGCTATATGAAGAGCTGGAGGACGATTTTAAAGCTTACAAAGCCAAAGCCAACGACAAAGAGAAAAAACTGGCCCGCGAACTGCAAACCGAACGGAATAAAGTGGATGAGTTGATGGGGAGAGGGTAAGATATTTCGGATTTCGAATTTTCGATTTCGGATTTATTAAGGACTATATTGTTTAGATAAGTCTTCACGTATGAAAAATACAAAACCAAAACTTAGAAAAAGGCCATCCGAATAAACGAATGGCCTTTTATATTTTCAAAGCCCTCTCCTTTGGAGAGGGTTGGGTGAGCTTGATCTTCCGGAACTATCACACCTTGATCTCAACTTCAACACCGCTCGGCAATTCAAGCTTCATCAAAGCATCAACTGTTTTTGAGTTTGAGCTGTAGATATCCAGCAAACGCTTGTACGAGCATAGCTGGAACTGCTCACGTGCTTTTTTGTTCACGTGCGGTGAACGCAAAACGGTGAAAATTTTCTTTTCAGTTGGTAAGGGAAGCGGTCCGCTTACTACAGCGCCTGTCGGCTTTACTGTTTTTACGATCTTCTCGGCTGATTTATCAACCAGGTTGTAATCGTACGATTTTAATTTAATTCTGATCCTTTGGCTCATCTTGTTGTTGTTGTGATGATTTCACTGATTTTAGAGTGATTTCACCGATTTTTAAATTATCACACCTAAGAGCTATTTGTTAGGTTGTGATTACATTGATTATTATTATGATTTTACCGATTTTGGTTGATTTCACTGATAATCGGTGAAATCGTCTTACAATCGGTGAAATCGTTACTTACGCGTTTGCGGCAGCTTTTTTACCTTTTGCTTTGGCAACTACTTCTTCCTGTACGTTACGCGGTGCTTCAGCATAGTAGTCAAACTCCATGGTTGAAGTGGCACGGCCCGAAGTAATGGTACGTAACTGGGTTACATAACCAAACATTTCAGAAAGCGGCACAGTGGCTTTAATTACCTGCGCACCTGCACGTGAATCCATACCCAGTAACTGGCCACGACGACGGTTCATGTCACCGATAACATCGCCCATATTTTCTTCAGGGGTTAATATCTCGATCTTCATGATCGGCTCAAGTAATACCGGTTTACATTTTGGCAATGCCTCACGGTAAGCCATCTTAGCAGCTAACTCGAAAGATAGCGCGTCCGAATCGACTGCGTGGAATGAACCATCAATCAAACGAACCTTTAAGCTGGTTAACGGGTAACCTGCCAATACACCATTTGCCATTGAAGCAGCAAAGCCTTTTTCAACAGATGGAATAAACTCACGTGGAATTGAACCACCTGAAATTTCATTCACAAACTGTAAGCCTTCCTTACCTTCGTCATTTGGCGAAAGAACAACCTGGATGTCGGCAAATTTACCACGACCACCAGTTTGTTTCTTGTATGTTTCACGGTGCTGTACAGTACCGGTTATAGCTTCTTTGTATGCAACTTGCGGAGCACCCTGGTTAACTTCCACTTTAAACTCACGTTTTAAGCGGTCCATGATGATATCTAAGTGAAGCTCGCCCATACCTGAAATTACAGTCTGGCCGGTTTCTTCGTCAGAATTCACACGGAAAGTAGGATCCTCTTCAGATAATTTACCTAAAGCCATACCTAATTTATCTACGTCAGCCTGAGTTTTAGGCTCAATAGCTAAACCGATAACCGGCTCAGGGAAGTTCATTGACTCAAGAACGATCGGGTGTTTCTCATCACAAAGGGTATCACCTGTTTTAATATCCTTAAAGCCCACTACCGCAGCAATATCACCTGCACCTACATTAGGGATAGGGTTTTGCTTATTAGCGTGCATCTGGAAGATACGGCTGATACGCTCTTTGTTACCTGAACGCATGTTGTGGATATATGAACCAGCTTCAAGGTTACCTGAGTAAACGCGGATAAAGCACAAACGGCCCACGAATGGATCGGTTGCAATTTTAAACGCCAATGCAGCAAACGGTTCTTTTTCTGATGGCTGACGAACAATTTCTTCGCCTGTATCAGGGTTTGTACCAACAATGCCTTCAACGTCCATAGGTGAAGGAAGTAATTCCATCACATAGTCAAGCATGGTTTGTACACCTTTATTTTTGAACGATGAACCGCAAACCATAGGAACGATCTTAGCATCCAATACCGCCTTACGTAAAGCGTCAAGCACTTCGCGTTCAGTGATGGTATCAGGAGCATCAAAGAATTTCTCCATCAGGCTCTCATCATAATCAGCTACTGATTCAAGAAGTTTTTCTCTCCACTCAGTTGCTTCTTCGATCATATCCTCAGGGATAGGCACTTCGGTAAAGGTCATACCCTTATCATGCTCATTCCAAACAATACCCTTCCAGTTAATTAAATCAACAACACCTTTAAAGTTCTCTTCTGCACCAATTGGTAACTGAAGCGGAACAGCGTTGCTGCCTAACATGCTTTTTACTTGTTTTACAACATTTAAAAAGTCGGCACCGCTACGGTCCATTTTGTTAACGAAACCTATACGGGCAACGTTGTAGTTATTTGCAAGTCTCCAGTTGGTTTCTGATTGCGGCTCAACACCATCAACGGCAGAAAATAAGAACACCAAACCATCTAGTACACGTAATGAACGATTCACCTCAACGGTGAAATCCACGTGTCCCGGGGTATCAATAATGTTGATGTGGTATTGGTGGCCACGATATTTCCAGTCGATAGTAGTAGCAGCTGAAGTGATAGTGATACCACGCTCCTGCTCCTGCGCCATCCAGTCCATTGTAGCTGCACCTTCGTGAACCTCGCCAATTTTGTGGCTAAATCCAGAGTAGTACAGGATACGCTCTGTAGTTGTGGTTTTACCGGCATCGATGTGAGCGGCAATACCTATATTTCTTGTATATCTTAGATCTCTTGACATGTTTTTTTATTTTGATTTCACCGATTTGTTTTTTGTGATTACACCGATTATTAGGGTGTAAACATAAATAATCGGTGTAATCGTATTATTAAATCGGTGTAATCTAATTTTAGAATCTAAAGTGTGAGAACGCCTTGTTAGCCTCAGCCATTTTGTGCGTATCTTCTTTCTTCTTCACTGCTGCGCCTTCACCCTTAGCTGCTGAGATGATCTCACCTGCTAATTTCTCCATCATGGTTTTTTCACCACGACGACGGGCATAGCTGATCAGCCATTTCATGCCTAAAGCTACCTTACGCTCAGGACGAACTTCAGTAGGAACCTGGAAGTTTGCACCACCAACACGACGGCTTTTTACTTCAACAGCAGGCATTACATTGTTCAGTGCTTTTTTCCATGTATCTAAACCGCTTTCGTTAGTTTTCTTTTCAACGATATCAACAGCGTTATAGAATATAGCATATGCGGTAGATTTCTTACCGTCATACATCATGTTATTTACAAACCTGGTTACCAGAACATCATTGAATCTTGGATCAGGAAGAAGGATTCTTTTTTTTGGTTTTGACTTTCTCATTATTACTATCCTCCTTTAATTATTTCTTTTTACCTTTTGTTGGCGCTGCTGCTACTTGACCCGGTTTAGGGCGTTTAGTTCCGTATTTTGAACGGCGTTGGTTACGGCCGGCTACACCTGATGTATCTAATGCACCACGGATGATGTGGTAACGTACACCTGGTAAATCCTTAACACGACCACCACGGATCAAAACAATAGAGTGTTCCTGTAAATTGTGACCTTCACCAGGGATATAAGCGTTAACTTCTTTTCCGTTGGTAAGGCGCACACGGGCCACTTTACGCATTGCTGAGTTTGGTTTTTTAGGGGTAGTGGTATACACGCGTGTGCATACGCCTCTTCGCTGTGGACAGCTGTCCAACGCTGGTGACTTACTCTTGTCAACCAGAGCTACTCTACCTTTTCTAACTAATTGTTGAATAGTAGGCATTCTTCCTTTTTTTGTTTTATTTATTTTTAATCCCCTGCCAGCCAATTGACGGGCAGTTTTTCGGGACTGCAAAAGTACGGACTTATTTTTTGATTTTCAAGTGGTTATTGAAAAAAGTTTAGGTTTTAAGTTGTAGAGGTTGAAAGGGTTGTAAAGGTTGGAGAGGTTGAATCATGTATATAATAATCTGTGCGGACCTCAATAACAACCAAAAAGCCCCAACTTTCGCCGGGGCTTTCCACACAAACTCACTTATCCAACCAAAATCTTTCTTAATAACCGTGGTAGTAATGGTGATGATAGCCGTGGTGGTAGCCACCGCCACCTTCAACATAACAACCTGTACTTAAAGTAACTATAGCGCTTATTAATAATGCAAATGCAACGAATCTCTTTTTCATGATATTAAGTTTTTAATGTCGGCACCTAAACTGCTGGTGTTTGTATGTTCGACAGCTTTAAAATTAAAAGGATTAATTGCAGGCAGTTTTTATTATCGCCCTTGCTTCGTTCCTACCCACAACAGATTTATTGAATGGTGGGTGGGATGTCACCCTGAGGCACTCAAAGGGCGACGCGTGCAGAGGCCTATCCGCGTGCTAAGCATGGTTCAGAGGCCTTTGCGTACATACTTCGAGCACCTCAGTATGACACCCTTTTTCTTGTCAATCCTCAGAATCGACCGGATTCTACATCCCGCAATGAATGACTACATTATCGTCTTCCCACTATGGACTATGGACCATCGACTATGGACTAAACAAACTACTCTCCTTCAGGAAAATCAGCCCCTTCGGTAACATCTGCCCACGCATCAAAGTCCTTCTTCAATACTTCCAGTTTGTTGCGGGCGCCTTTTAGTGCGGCTTTGCCAAGCAACAAGTGCAATGGTGGATTCGCCGTTTCAACAGCCTGCACTATTGCTTTGGCTGCGCGTTCCGGGTCGCCGGGTTGTTTGCCGCTATAGCCGCGAATATTGTTTTTGTTTGCTTCGGCAGTTGCTTTGTAATCGTCTATTACTATTTTGCTGTTATTGGCTGATCTCCCGGCCCAGTCGGTACGGAAACCGCTTGGACAAATCACCGTAACATGGATGCCAAGTGGTGCAAGCTCTTTTGATAGGGCATCAGAATAACCGTCGACAGCAAATTTAGTGGCATTATAAAAACCGACCGCCGGGAAACCAACAAGCCCGCCTATAGAGGCTACGTTCAGTATATGCCCGCTGCGCTGTTTCCTTAAAGTCGGCAATACTGCTTTAGTAACCGCTGCCAATCCCCAGAAATTGATCTCGAACATGCGGCGAACTTCATCTTCCTCACTTTCTTCAATCGCACCGAAATAACCGATGCCCGCATTATTTACCAGCACATCGATCTGCCCGAAATGCTTTAAAGCCGCTTCAACGGCTGCTTTAATTTCATCTTCTTTGGTAACGTCAAGTGCCAGGGCGATTGCATTGTCCGGGTAATCCCTGATAAGATCTTCCACATCGCTAACCTTGCGCGATGTTACTACCGCCTTATAGCCCGCTGTTAAAACTTCTTTGGCCAGTTCGCGGCCGAACCCGGTGGAGCACCCGGTTATAAACCAAACTTTGTTTTTCATAAGTAAATGTTTTTGAGTTGATGAATTGTCCACCCGGGTTTAAATAGCCGGGTGGACAATTACAGGTAGACTTTCTACCGGCAAAATAACAGTTAACAAAAGGAATGTTTGTCAGCGGAGTTTAATATTGGAAAGTATTTTTTTCTGCAGGATGGAATACTGGTAAAAATATCCACTCTCGTCCAGACCGAATGTAAACTCAAATCAGGATTAATCGGTAATTTAAAGCAATTCAAAAAATGAAACATACAGATAATGAGCATGTTTCATAGTGTTCCGGGTGTTCCACTTACAAAAATGGAACGCTGTGCCGGCGTGCGACCCGCTCGCTGACCGGCAGCAACGGAGCAGCAAAAGCAAACACAACGTACCAATGAACTAATGAACCATTTTCAATATCTTTGATAATTAACCCAAAACCAAATGAGAAGATTAAGCGTGCTCCTGACCATCCTGCTGATGGTGGTGATAAACTATAACACATCAGCCCAAATTATCACCAAATACGGCGATAATGTAAGCACGTTAGATGGTATTATAAAAGCCTACTACGATGTGGTTACCGTTAAAAAGGGCGGCAAGGTATTTTTCGAACGCGATAGCCTGATCCATTGGCCGGGCGTGCTGGTTGGCGCCGTCTCTGTTTCGAAAAGCGGAAAATCAGTAATGCATTCTTTTACCCTTAAGGAATACCATCGCCTATCCGACCCCTTATTGGAAAAGGATGGCTTCTATGAACGGGAAATCTCGCGCAAGGTTGAAAAATTCGGCGCCATTTACCATGTTTGGAGCACTTATGAATCGCGCAATGAAGCGGGCGAACCAATAATTGAACGCGGCATCAACAGTATCGAATTGTTTTATGACGGCATCCGCTTCTGGATAATGGGCTGGATCTACGACGGTGAAAGGAAAAACAACCCAATCCCGGCAGAATATTTAAAATAAAAACCAGGAACCCAAATTCTATAAAACCCGGTTATCCTTGAAATAAACTTCCGAAGTTTGAAAACTTCGGAAGTTTTAACGAGTTTTACTAACCACCAATTAATATCTAATGAGAAAATTCCTGTTATTAATTCCTTTAGCCACACTATTCAGCTGCGAGCAAAAGACACAGCCGGCGGCTCCGACGGTATCCGGCGATGCCACATTTCAAAAACTGGCTGATAATTACCTGTCGGGTTACCTGGCATGGCGACCGGCAACGGGCGTGGCTTTGGGCTATCACCAATATGATGGCAAAGTTACTAACCTGAGTAAGGAGTCGCTGGGTAAGGAATTGGGGCGGCTAAAGGATTTCGACCAGCAAATGAGCGCGACCGATACCACTACATTAAGCACAAAACAGTTTTATGATTTCCGCATTTTACGGTCGGCTATAAAGAATGAGATCTTCAATTTTGAGGATATGGGCACGTACGACAAAAACCCAATGACATACGCCGGGGCTGTTGACGTTAGCATTTATGTAAAACGCAACTTCGCTCCTCTTGAAGACCGGCTAAAATCAATCATCGCCATTGAAAAAAATGCACCGAATGTATTTGCAGCAGCAAAAATCAATCTTAAAGATTCGCTTGCCAAACCTTATATCGAAACGGCTATTGAAATAGCACATGGGTCGACAGATTTTTTAGGCGGTGATTTGAAGGTGGCTTTAAAAGACGTAAAGAACGATTCGCTGATGAAGGTGTTCAATACAGTTAACAAAAATGCCATCGACGCTATTAACAGCTTTGCTACTTGGCTCCAGAAGGTAAAATTACCAAGGGCAACCAATAAATACGCTATTGGTGAAACCAGCTACAAAAAGATGCTGCTTTACAGCGAGGGCATTACTCTATCGCCGGAAAAAATTCTTGCCATCGGCCTGGCGGAGTTAAAAAAGGAACAGGTGGTATTTAACGCCGCCGCAAAAACTATCAATCCCAATGAAAAACCAATCGAGGTATACCACGATCTGCAAAAGGAACATCCAACTGCCGAAAACCTGATTCCGGAGGCTAGGAAAAACGTAGAGGCTATCCGTAAATTCCTTACCGATAAAAACATTGTATCGATGCCGGGCAAAATAAACCTAAAAGTTGAGGAAACCCCGCAATTTGGTCGGGCAACCAGCACTGCATCAAACGATGATCCCGGCCCATTTGAAACTAAAGCTACCGAAGCGTTTTATTATATTACCCCAGTCGATCCGAAATGGACACCAAAACAAAAGGAAGATTGGCTACGCCAATTCGATTATTACACGACTGACAACATTACCATTCACGAAGCATATCCCGGTCATTATACCCAGTTTTTACATCTTAATGCGTCTTCGGCAACCCGAATAGAGAAGATTTTCAACAGCTATGCTTATGTAGAGGGTTGGGCACATTATTGTGAAAAAATGATGGCCGACGCAGGATACGGGCACAACGGTGACACAGTTAAGGCAGCTAAATACAGGCTCACCCAATCGGGCGATGCATTGCTGCGCTTATGCCGTTTATGCGTATCCATTAAAACCCATTGCCAGGGAATGAGCGTGGATGACGCCACCAAATTTTTTATGGACAACTGGTACCAGGGCGATAAGCCATCCCGCCAGGAAGCGTTGCGCGGAACTTTTGATCCTGGTTATTTATTCTATACCATCGGCAAGCTGGAGATCCTAAAGTTACGCGCCGATTATGAAAAGCAGGAGGGCGCTAACTTTTCACTTAAAAAGTTCCATGATGAGGTACTTGACCATGGGATGCCCCAAATTCGATTATTAAGGGAAATTATGTTGAAGGATAAAAATACCTGGGGCGATGTAATGTAGTTTTTTTTGATTTCACCGATTTGAGGAAATGATTACACCGATTCAGTTGTAGTGATTTCACCGATTATTTGAATAGTATTACCAAAATGGTCTATTACACCCAACTTATTTTTATAAAGCCGGGACGAGAGCAGGAGTTTCATGCCTTCGAGAATAAAGTGTTACCGCTGTTGAAGAGACATAACGGTGAGCTTGTTTATCGCATCAGGCCAGATAAGAGCGCATTTGTCGAAAGCAGCCAGGAACTGCCTTATGAGATTCATTTGGTAACATTTGGAAGCAAAGCTGATTTTGAAGGCTATAAAGCCGATCCCAAACGCATGGGTTTTATGGAAATGAAAAACAATTCGGTGGAAAAGATAATCCTAATTGAGGGTTTTGCATTATAATAACTGGCTCCTTACCAACGGATATAAATTACAATACACCGATCATATCACAATGTGTAAATGATCGGTGTAGTTAAATATTATTTTGAAACCAAAACAAGTTAGTGGGCCGGCGCTACCGGTGGTGGAGGTGGTTTCAGATGGTGTGGCGGAGCGCAGCTTGTACTTAATATTGCGCCCACTGCGGTAAGCAATATCATAGTTATCATTCTCTTTTTCATAGTGGTAGATTTTTATGTATAACCGCTATTAATTGAAAATTGTTTTGCGTTAAAGGCAGGATACAATAGTAAACAATAGCCATTCGTTGCCGGGCTCCTGACTCTTAAATACTAACTTTAATTCGTTACCGGGCCAGTGGTAAGCGCTTGCACCTTGCGTTTTTCCGGAGGGAGCGCTTCAAATTTCTTGTAGCTATCATTAATATAAACAGCCAATGAGCGGGCATCGTTACTTTTTATAAAAGCATAGCTGGGCCTATACATCACCATAAAGTCATCCAGGTCGCTGCCTTTTAGTGGTACAATACTACCGACGTAGGTCCGCGTAAATGCAACATCAACCTGGCGTTGCTCCTGCTCGGTTTTGAAATACTTTTTAAGCCTGCGGGCATCCCTTGCATCCTTACCAAACCATGTTGTTGGCGATAGAACATAGAGCTTGCTCTTTTGGTAAACTTCAGGATATTCCGTGTGCGGATCAAATGCTGCACGGGTAGAGTTGATGGTAACTTCCCGTAAGGCAATTGTCTTGGTAGTAAGCACTATTTTTTTAGCAGTCATGTCCACTACAAATAATGTATCAGAAACATAACCCGGCGAATCAAAAATAATAAGGTGACCTGTCGCAGTTTTGATACTAAAATTACCGTCCTTATCCGTAAGCCCCAATTGCTTACTTGCGTTATCCCTGATAAAAACGTTCGACAGTTTATTTCCGCTCCCGCTTTCGGTAACGGTTCCCTTTAGAACGTCCTGTGCGCTTGCTGATCCGGCTATTAACCCTAACAGCACGATCAAAATATATCTAATTTTCATGGCAGATGAATTACTCTGTTAAGATAAACCTATTTGCCTGTATAAAAGTTTTTACTTAAACATTTTACAAACGCCTGTATAATTACCCAACAATACAAAAAGAGGAACCCAGCATCTACCGGGTTCCTCCTTCTAATCTCTGATCACTAGTCTCTAATCAACTATTGCTTCGTCCAAACATTATTTGCCTCATTAAAATCTGGCAATACCTTATCCGGATCATAAGTTACCGACTGGATAGCTTCTGTCGATGGATATTTAAACTTCCATGAGTTGTTACGTTCCCAAATCTCAACCGGTAATTTCACACGGTCGGTTTTACCGCTAACCGTTTTAATTTCCAGGATCACCGGCATGGCCATTTTCTCCAGGTTGTCAATAGTAATGAACGCGCCCTTCGACGGATCATTGTCCACATAGTCAACGCTGCGAACAGCCACATCCAAACGCCAGTTATTAATAAACCAGCCTCTCCAAAACCATTGCAAGTTTTCGCCGCCTGCATTTTCCATTGTGCGGAAGAAGTCATCCGGCGTAGGGTGTTTAAAGGCCCATTTAGCAATGTATGTTCTGAATGCAAAATCAAAACGATCATGTCCCAGTATTACCTCACGCAGCATCGTAAGGCCTGCGCCTGGTTTTGAATATAACAGGGTACCTGTATTTCTTTCCTTAAGGTTGGCCGGTTGGCTCAACATCGGCTCTAAACCAGGAGCAGTGAAGGCTGCGCCTGCGCGGTGCATATTGCCGCCTTTTCTGTAATACTCGCCGTTATTAAAATCAGCAGTCGACAGTGTGTTGATAAAGGTATTAAAACCCTCATCCATCCAGCCGTACATACGCTCGTTCGAGCCTACTATCATCGGGAACCAGGTATGGCCAAACTCGTGGTCATTTACGCCCCAAAGTTGTCCTTTTTTAGCGCCTGCTCCGCAGAAAACAATACCCGGATATTCCATACCACCAACTATACCTGCAACGGCAGTCGCAGCGGGATAAGGAAACTCAAACCATTGTTTTGAATTGTATTCGATAGATTTTTTTACATACTCGGTAGAACGAGCCCAGGCATCTACGCCATCGCTTTCAACCGGGTAGGCTGAAATAGCAATAGATTTTTTGCCGCTTGGCAGGTCCATTTTAGCAGCATCAATGATAAATGCCGCTGACGATCCCCACGAAGCATCGCGGGCATTCTTTATTTTAAAGTGCCAGGTTAGTGTTTTTTTACCGGCCGGGCGTGATGCCGGATCGGTAACTTCACTTGCAGAGCGGATAACTACAGTTTTTTCGCTATTTGCAGCTTCTGCCCAGCGTTTTAGTTGTGTTGGTGTATAAACCTCCTGCGGGTTAAGCAACTCGCCGGACGCCACAACGATATGGTTTGCCGGAGCAGTAATACTCAGGTCGAAATCACCATACTCCAGGTAAAATTCACCTGGACCACTATACGGAATAGTATTCCATCCGTACACATCGTCATACACGCACATGCGTGGGTACCATTGTGCTATTTGAAAGATCTTTCCATTCTTGGTATTCTGGATCCCCATACGGTCGGAACCGTAATTTGGCGATATAAACGAATACTCAATTTTCAACTTCACCTGGCCGCCTGCAGCCATTACCTCTTTAGGCAAGTAAACCTGCATACGGGTATCCGATACCAAAAATTTCACATCGGTTTCTGCGCCTTTAAGGCCAAACATCTTAATTGATTTTATTTTGTAGCCCGCATCAAAATCCTGTCCACCGCCCCAGTTACGGCTCACCTGCTTAGGGTTAGTGCCTACCCACGGTACAATCGCTGTTCCGCGGGAATCAAGCTTGAAGAGGTTTTGCTCCAAATTCATCCACAAATAGCCAAGCTTTTGCGGGCTGTTATTGGTATAGGTAAGAATCTCTGATCCGGTAATTTCGTTGGTTTGGTCATTCAGCGTGGCAGCCAATTGGTAATCGGCGCGGTTTTGCCAGTATTTTGGTCCGGGCTCGCCATCGGCTGCACGGTATTCAGAGCCATTTTTGCCATAAAAATACGGGCCAAATGCTTCATGATAATCATAGTTGGATGACGGCGGAGCAGCTGGTACAGGTGCAGCCGGTGGAGTTGTACTGGCCGGCGGCGCGGCTGGTGTTTGCTGCGCCTGGCTAACAGTGGTCACAGCCATACAAGCCAGTGCGAAACCGGCTAACAGGTTTAATTTCATCTTTGAGGTGAGTTTATTATTTACAGCAAGTATAGGATAAATTACGCAATGGGCAGTTAGCGTAAAATAATTGTTACCAATGAGTTAGTTGATTTGTTAATTAAGTTGGATTGAGTTGATTAAGTTGAAAAGGATTCGTAATCAACTTATTCACCCTAATCAACCACTCACTTAATCAACTCTCTTCCATACACCCCTTCATCAAACCCAAAAAATAAAAAATCGCCATTTTCAATAACGGGGCGCTTTATCATGCTGGTTTTTTGCTGTAGCAGGTGCAGGGCATCAGTTTTGGTTTTGATACCTTCCTTTATTGCAGGGTCAAGCTGCTTCCAGGTAAGGCCCTGTTTGTTCATAAATTTCTCATAGCCAGCCTTTGTATCCCATTCTTCCAATTTTTCTTCGCCGATGCCAAGTTTCTTAAAATCATGAAATTCATAAGCTACATTATTTGCCTTTAGCCAATCAAGCGCCTTCTTTACTGTATTGCAGTTTGTTATTCCGTATACCTTCATGCGTCAAAGATATTATTTTCCGGTGGCAGGTGCAGCAGTGCCTTTAACGTCATCGTTATTAATGCCACGCTGGTTCTTCTTAATTTCAGCTTTCAACTTGCCAAAGCGGTAGTTAAAGCCCACGTTAAACGATCTGAACGGAGAATCATAATTGCTGGTCTGGTAAAAATTAGGGTCACGCGTATAGCTGCTTCCCTTACGGTCTTTGGTAAGCGGGTTATTAACGTTGAAAAAAATCGATCCCTTTTTGTTCAAAATATCCTTGGAGGTGCTAACTGAGGTAAACACATACGAACTTGATTTACCCTGCAACGAAACATATGGGCTTGAAAAACCTGCATTTACACCGGCCCGCCAGGTGTCTGTTATCCGGTAGCCAGCGTAACCAAATACATTACCCTGTACGCCTTTGTTGCTGTAAAGCTGGTTATCGAAATAACCTTTAAGCCAGATCTGCGCAATACGCGTGTTGATATTCAGGTTAAGCTTTTTTGTGATGGGGTAACTCATGCTGATATTGAAGCCCAGGTTGCGGTTGCTGCCGATATTTTCGTTTTGGGTAGTTGTAACCGTATCAACCAGCTTGCTTACACTTTGAATAGCATTATTCGAGAACGAATATGACATACCTAAGTTAAACGAGCCTTTCGCAAACTTGCTGTAATTAAGCTCAAAGGTATGGTTAAGCACAGGCTTCAGGTTAGGGTTACCCATGCTAATATATTTCGGGTTACTTCTGTCAATAAATGGGTTCAGCTCACCAATGTCAGGGCGCTGAATCCTGTTAGTAAAACCGAAGGTAAAACTGGCGCTGTTTTTCAATTTACGCTGGATAGAAACCGACGGAACAAAATTACTGTAGCTCCGGTCAACATTACTTGATTGAGAAATAAAATCGGCATTCACATCCGTTGTTTCAATCCTAAAGCCGGCCTTCACACCCCAGTTATTTAAATTATACTGGTATGTATTATAAAGGCTGTAAATATCCTGGTTGTATTTGAAATTGTTTGTACTGTTAGGGTCAAGCACATAGGTTTGGGTAGAGTCGATAAAATTACTGTTACCAAAATTACTGGAGCTGTTTCTTAATATCGCCTTAAGTCCCCCTTCAATGGTTATTTTTTTTAGGGGATGAATATAATCTGCCTGGATAGTTTGCTCCTGCGTACGAGCATCGTTGCGCTGTAAATAACTAGGCTGATCATAGTCAAATCTATCAGTAATGGTATTGGTTGTATTATTGTTATTCGGCTGTTTGGAATATTTATAGCTCAGTGTTAATAAACGATCCTTATTATGCTTAAAGCCCAGCTGGTAGTTTATTCCGAAATCAAAACCCTTGTAAATAGAGGTGCTCATGTTGCTCAACCTGTAGCTTTGATTAAGCACGTTGTTGTGATTATACTGCTGGGAAAATTGGTCGTTTTCGCCATTATTGTGCCCGTTATTATAATCTATCCCGGCTGTAATCAGGTTCAAACTGTCAATTTCATAGCTTATTTCGGTACTGGTGTAAATATATCGTCCACTGTTAACATTTGTTGATGCCTGCGATAAATAGGTCGCGCTATCCCCATAAGTTTGCCGGGTAGACCGTGATGAGCTGTGGCGCTTTATCTGATCACCGTAGCCGGTATAATTCGAGATACCAAGCTTTCCCTGTTTCACAGTTAACTGCAAACCGGCACCCGGCCCATAAAGGCTATTATAACGCATATTGATGCTGCCGTTATAACCCTGGTCTATTTTTTTATTCGTGATGATATTGATGATACCCGACAATCCCTCCGCATCGTATTTTGCAGGCGGCGTGGTAATAACCTCAATCTTCTGGATGCTGCTAGCGGGCATCGATTTAAACACGTCCGACGGGTTATGCGCCACCAATGATGATGGCTTGCCATTGATCAGGATCTTGTAATTGGCTTCGCCCTTTAGTTGGATGTTATCGCTTGCGTCCACCGTTATTAAGGGAACTTTACGCAGCATGTCTAAAACATTTTGTGTCTTAGTTTCAGGATCGGCTTGCACGTCGTAACTAATACGGTCGATTTCCTGTTTTACAATCGGTCTTACCGCAGTTATCGAGATTTCCTTGAGTTGATTTTTAGCAGGCAATAAGATGATGTTACCTACATTTATCTCTTCACTCCTGCCTGTTACCTTTACTACCTTACTCCTGTACCCTACAGATGCAAGCGTTAACTGGTAGGCCTTGCCCTGTTCAGCCTTTAGCTCAAACGTGCCATCGTCCTTTGTTAAGCCACCACGTACTGATTTTTTAGTGACGGCATCCTGCAAGGCGACGGTGACATAACCTAACGGTTTATTTGTAACAGAATCGATAGCTGTACCTTTAACAGTTAACGATTTCGGCGTAGTTTGGGCCAATGCTGCAATGGAGAGAAAGCAGCACAAGGCAATAAGTAAAAAATGTTTCATTCAGGGTGTTTGGGTATTTTGCGCGAAGATATTACCTCTATACGCAGTAAAAAAATGATTTAGCAGAAATTAACTATCATTTTAGTTACGTAACACTATTATTACTTTATCGCATTAATTTTTGTCATAACAGTGTCTGTTTCTGCCGTTATGAGCCATTACCGGAGTTATTGCCGCCGCCGCTTTTTGTATCATCGTTATTAATGCCATGCCGATTTTTCTTGATCTCGCTGTTTAATTTTCCGAACCGATAGCTGAACCTCACGGCAAAGCTCCGGTACGGATTTTCGTTAAATGACGACTGGATAAATTGCGGTGTTGTGGTTGTTGAACTGTTGTTATGGAACTCAGAATAAGGATTATTGGCCACTAACGATATGTTAGCCTTTTTCTTCAAAAATTCCTTGGTAAGCACATACGAGTTAAAAATAAAATTGCTCGATTTTCCCTGCAGGTTTACGTCGCCGCTAAAAAAACCGGCATCAAGTCCGAAGCGATAGCCGCCGTCAAATTTATAACCAATGCTGCCGAATGCCTCTCCCCTAAAACCTGAATTCTGGTAATCCTGCCCATTGTATTTCCCCTTTAGCCAGATATAGGACACCTGTGTGTTTAAATTGAGGTTTATTCTTTTGGTGATAGCAATATTGGTATTTAGATTCAGCCCCAGGCTGCGGTTGTTTCCAAGGTTTTGATAGGTTGTTGTGGTTACGGTATCAAGCTTATGGTCTGCAGTGCTATCTGATCGCAAACTGGTTACATTTTGAATTGAATTGTTTGAAAATGCATAGCTGAGCCCTACGTTAAATGAGTTTTTTGCAAAATTGCTATACGTAAATTCAAACGTATTGTTTAGCTCAGGCCTCAAATTAGGGTTCCCTGTGCTGATGAACAGCGGGTTTGAATTATCCACAAACGGGTTCAGCTGGGTAATCCCGGGGCGTTGAATGCGTTGGGTAAATCCAAAGTTAAGGCTGCTGGTTTTAAATGAGCGCTGTATCGATATCGACGGGATTAGGTTATTGTAACTCGGGCTAACCGTTACGTTGGCCGACGAAAAATCAGCATTGATGCTGGTGTGCTCTAAACGCAAACCTACCTTGGCTGTGTAATCGCTAAACTTTACCTGGTATGAATTGTATACGCTGTAAATATTTTGGTGATAATTAAAGTTGTTAGTGTACTTGGGATTGAGGCTGTATTGACTGTTAGTGGAGTCGCGGTCTGAGCGGTTAAAATTACTAAAGTTGTTCCGCAGAATAGCCTTACCACCTACTTCCAACGTAACAACCTTAAAGGGTTCTGCATAATCTACCTGGATAGTATGGTCCCTGTCGCCGGTATGGTTGTATTGCGTAAAATCTGGCTGAAGCGATTGGAAAAAGTTTACCCTTTCAGAAAATACGTTATCCAGGTCCTGGGTGTTGGGTGCGTAGCTGTATTTGTACGACAAGGTAAGCAACTGATCCTTGTTCCTTTTAAAACCCAACTGGTAATTAACAGCAGCATCAAATCCAAGTTGGTTCTCATCACCTGTAGTTGCCTGCTGATACTGCTGGTTAACTGAGCCATCCGCATATTGTGAGTTGGTAAACTGGCCATTGTTCTGGCTGTTGTACCCATGGAAGATCTCGAACGAACCGGTAATCAAATTTAAACTGTCTATCTCGTAGCTTATCTCGGTATTGCCGTACTGGTTGTTGCCAAAATTGTGGTAGGTACCACGCTGGGTGGTAATTGCGCCGGTAGTAAAGGTTTGCGTGTTCCCAAAATCAGCGTCGCGCCTGTTCCGTCTATTGCCGCCAAAAAAAGTAGTGATCCCCAGTTTTCCCTGTTTTATACTGGCATTGATGTTGGCGCCTGGTCCCCAAATGGTATTGTAACGGCTGTTAATGTTGGCCGTATAGCCCTGGTCTGCATTTTTTTTGGTGATGATGTTGATGATGCCGGATAATCCCTCCGCATCATATTTTGCGGGCGGTGTAGTAATTACCTCTATCTTCTCAATATTGGTTGCCGGCATTGCCCTCAAAACATCCGATGGACTTTTCGCCATCAGTGCCGACTCCTTGCCATTTATCAGGATCTTATAGTTACCGCTGCCCTTCAGCTTAACATTATCGTCTGCATCAACAGATAATAATGGAACCTTCCGCATCATATCCAAAGCGGTTATGGCCTTGCTTTCAGGGTCGGCCTGCACATCGTAACTTATGCGGTCAACCTCCTGCTTCATTATTGGCCTCACGGCTGTTATGGAAACTTCCTTTAATTGATTGTTGGCGGGAGAAATTAACAGTTTGCCAATATTTACGTTGGCACTGCCGGTTATTGTTACGGTTTTATTTTTATACCCAACCGAAGCTACTGTTAGCTGGTATTCCTTAGCGGGCAGATTACTAAATTCAAATGTACCGTCGTCCTTTGTTAAACCGCCCTTTACCGATTGCTTCGTTGCAGCGTCGAGCAATACAACAGTAACGTATCCAACAGGCTTGTTGCTTACCGAATCAATTGTAATACCTTTAACTGTTAGCGTTTGAGGTGTAGTTTGGGCCATTACTGTGGCCGACAGGTACCAGCAAAACGCCAGCAGTAAAAGTTTTTTCATATATTTCGTTAACGCAATAGACGCAGCAGGCTATGCATGTGTTACCAGGAAAAATAGATTTAACACTTTTTAACAAATCCATCCAGGGCAGCAACTAATGTAGTTTGTCAAAGTTGGCGAAGTGAAGCTCTTTCCCGTCTTTTTATTGCTTGTTCTTAAATTTTATCTTTTCTATCAAATAACAAATAATCCAAACTCCATTTACCGGCACCGCAAAAAAAGAAACTTAAAAAAAGCAGTAATAATAAAAAAGGTAGCTGGCCGTCGCCCCAAACGTCGCCTTTTTCCATAAAAAATGTAATTACAGCCATATTTATAACAAGCGCAATTGCTACCAACCTGGTAAATAACCCCGCTATCAACATAACTCCGCCTATTAACTCAGTAGCCTTACCAAGGTGAGCCATAAAAAACGGGACAGGTAAATGAATATCCGAAAGCCATGCAACATTTCCGTGCATTTTGTCATGACTAAAGATTTCAAACCCATACCTGGTTATGATAATGCCGGTTATGATCCTGATAAGGATTAGCCAATTTTTAAAAATAGCATTGGATGACAGTAGTCGCTTAAGCATAAAATGGTTTTTAAAATGAATAACTTGGTCCGAAGCTAATACAGCCCATTTGCTAATGCACCAAAACAATTGTAAAAAATTGTAAACTGAATTGTAAATTTTTTAAGAAGGCTGGGAGGACGAGGGAGTTAATCTCAGGCCAGTTTGGATATTCAACTTTCCTCTTACTTATTATACCGGGTCATGGTAAGTTCGGTACCAATTGTGGCGAAGCTTTTTATCATTTCGATGGACCGATCTATCAACGCAGGCAGTTCGGGAATTTCATCCTTGTCAAAACCATCCAGCACATAATCAACCTGGCGGCCCTTGGGGAAATTATCGCTTACGCCAAAGCGCAGGCGGGCGTACTCATTATTACCAAGAGTGGCCTCAATATGTTTCAGTCCATTATGCCCGGCGGCGCTGCCTTTAGGTTTCAGCCGAAGGGTACCGAATGGCAGTGCAATATCATCAACAATTACCAGTACATTTTCAACAGGAATCTTTAGCTCCTTCATCCAATGATTTAGCGCTTTGCCGCTCAGGTTCATGAAGGTTGTAGGCTTTATTAAATAGAGCGTACGGGCTTTATGCGTAACTTCGGTATAGTAAGCCAGCCGCATGTTATAAAATTTAACACCTTCCTGTTTCGCCAATTCATCCAATACCATAAAACCTATATTATGCCTGGTATCGGCATATTCAGGCCCTATATTTCCTAAACCTACTATTAGATATTTCATGCCCCCTGGCCCCCTAAAAGGGGGAATTAGATTTTTATGTATGTTATATGTTTCAAAGTAAACAAAAAACAGCGATAAGGTAAACTCATCGCTGTTAAATTTTCAGCCTCTTTGTTCCCCCTTTAGGGGGTTAGGGGGCTATTATTTTTTTCCTGAAGCAGCTTCCTGCTCAGCCTGGCGCAATGCACGTGAAGTAGTTACAGAAACTATGGTATCTTCTTTGGCATTCAAAATAGCAAGCTTTTCAAGTTTGATGTCGCTAACTTTTACTGATTTACCAACTTCCAAAGTTTCGATGCTCACTTCAATAGCGTCCAAATGATCCTTTGGCAATGCTTTGATGCGTAGTTTCCTTAATTTCTGAACAAGCTTACCACCTACTTTAACACCTGGAGATGTTCCGGTTAATTTAACAGGGATCTCGATAGTGATCGGTTTCTTCTCGTCTAAAAGTAAAAAATCCACGTGAATGATCTGCTCAGTTAATGGATGGAACTGAAGATCTTTAATGATTGCCTGTGATTTTGTACCGGCAATGTCTAAGTCGATGAAATGAACAACCGGCGTATAAACTACGGCTTTCAAATCACTTGCGGACACTGAAAAGTGGGTTTGGGTTGGCCCACCGTAAAGTACTGCTGGCACCAGGCTCTGGTAACGCAGTTCTTTAGCGTCTCTTTTCCCTACGTTCTCTCTTGGAGAACCGCTAATAGCAATTGATTTCATTTTTATTATTTATTTGTTTTTATGTTCATAGTTGATGGTTCATTGTTCATAGCAGAACACGTATCCATCTTCTATTTTATCTTCATGTTCCGATTAAAAACCAGGCTTCATTTACCATGAACCATGATCTATTAACCATGAACCTCTTAATCTACTTTAAACAACTGGCTTATCGAGCCGTGTTCGTTTACGTTCATTATAGCACTTGCAAACAAATTTGCAGTGGTTAATACCTTTATCTTACTGCTTTGATGCTTAAGCGGAATGGTATCAGTTACTATTAATTCAGTTAATACAGAATTTTCCAGCGTTTCGTAAGCTTTGCCTGATAACAACGGGTGGGTACAAACTGCGCGAACGCTGCGTGCACCACGCTCCATAATTAATCCTGCTGCCTTAGCTAATGTACCGGCGGTATCACAAATATCATCAATCAGCACAATGTCCTGGTCGGTAACATCACCAATAAGCGTCATCGATTCAATTTCATTGGCACGTTTACGGCGTTTATCGCAGATCACCACTTCTGCATTAAAGAACTTTGCAAAAGTACGGGCCCTGTATGAACCGCCCATATCAGGCGATGCAATGGTTAAATTCTGTAATTTCAGGCTCTTGATGTAAGGCACAAAAATTATGGAAGCATCTAGGTGATCAACCGGGATATCAAAAAAGCCCTGGATCTGCGCTGCGTGCAGGTCCATCGTCATAATGCGGTTAATGCCTGCGGCCACCAATAAATTGGCAACCAGCTTTGCACCAATGGCAACACGTGGCTTATCTTTTCTATCTTGCCTTGCTAATCCGAAATAAGGAATAACTGCAGTAACATAGTGTGATGATGCACGGCGGGCCGCGTCAATCATCATCAAAAGTTCCATCAGGTTATCCGTTGGCGGGTTAGTACTTTGGATCAAAAATACATCGCAACCACGAACAGACTCATTAAAATGCGGCTGAAACTCGCCATCGCTGAAACGCGAAATATCAACTTCACCCAACTCACGGCCATACGATTCAGCGATGTCTGCCGCCAAAGCCTGTGTGGCTGAGCCTGCAAATAATTTTACCGGGTTAAACTGTAATGGCATGTTTTGATGTCGGATGTCGGATTTTCGATTTCGGATGTTTTGAAAGCGAATTTCCTGATTACCAGCTATTATAAAAAGCAATTCGGATTTCGATTTCAATCAGAGTAAATCTGAAGTTGAACATCCGAAATCCGAATTATCAATGTTGCCCGACCAGGATTCGAACCTAGACAAACGGTACCAAAAACCGTCGTACTACCATTATACTATCAGGCAATCTCCTTAGGTTTGTTATCCATCCCAAAAAGGAATGCAAATATAGGAGGTTTTTTTTGAAGTCAAAACGCTTTTTTAAAAAAACATTCAACTACTTAAAATTACCGCATTTTGTACTTTTAATCGTTAAACTATTTAGTTATAACACCGTCATACCGGTCAACAAGCCTTAAAATATGACCGTTCACTTCAACCTGTTTAACATTATTGTTCTTCTGGGCTCGTTGCAGGGTCTTATTTTGAGCATAGTGCTGCTGTTACCAGGGCAGGACAAACGGCAAAGCAAGTATTTCCTGGCAGCTTTTATGCTCATGCTCGTTTATGACAGCTTCGGCACCTTTTGCTGGAGCTCGGGATTTAGCCTCGGCTGGCTGGCTTACTTTGATGCTATTTTTCCTTATGCCGTTGTTTTTACGGCAGGGCCAAGCCTTTATCTTTATATCCAAAGCACTATCGCGCCGGGTAAAATTCCGGGCAAAGCAGTTTTCCGGGTCTACCTGCCTGCTTTAATTGATGTTGCATTTCGAATTTGCCTCCTTGCCTATGCTATTCTTTACAAAAGGGGCTTCTCCTTCAAAGTAACACCAGGACAAATCGATGCCATATATCAGCCCATAGCTGAGGTTTTGATGGTGGTTGTCTTCTGGATCTATCTGCTTGCAACTATCCGCCAATTTAAAAAACAGGGAACGGGAACACCGGAAATTTCCTTATCAGCAATTACCGAGCAAACCTTGATCAGCAAATGGACGAAGGTGTTGCTTACCGCAATGACGTTGATTGCAATAGTATGGACGGCTACTATTTTTGGTTCGCTTTTATTTAATATCGAGGGCATTGCCTATTTTTCACCTATAGAGATCATATTGGTTATTTTCACTTATTGGATAGGGCTTAAGGGTTACCAGCATACCCGCGTGGTTTACATCAGCGATCAAAAAGCCAATAAAACTTATGCTGATACCTTACCTGCTGAAGAAATTCAGCATTATATTGTCCTTATAAAAAAAGCGATGGAAACTGATAAACCATATCTTGATCCTGAACTTACCGTAAACAAACTTGCTGCTCAGCTTGAAATTCCATCCCGCATTATCTCCGCCGTTTTAAACCGGGAATTAAAAAAAGGCTTCAGCGAATTTGTTAATGAATACCGGATCAACGAGGTAAAGATAATGATGCTGCAACCTGAAAACAGCCATATCACCATTGCCGGTATCGCATTCGAAGCCGGATTTAACTCGGTTGCCACTTTTCAGCGTACATTTAAAAGTTTGGAACGGATCACTCCTAAACAGTTCCTGTCTGCCTATAAAAACCAGGATAAAATAATGCTCAAAACATGATTTGAGTATTTTGCAGTGCGATTAACAAGTATCATTGCCTAAATTTTTTAATCACTATTTATGAAGAAGATAATCACCCTGGTAATCATATTATTTACCGCAGTTAACACCCACGCACAGCTGGCCAATACCAAATGGAAGGGAACACTTAAAATAGACGAAGATGTACCGACCCTGTTTGATTTTGGAAAGGATACCTTAAAGCTCACCCGCTTTGCAAACGGCGCAGGCATAGAGAACATGACCTTTACTACAACCGACTCGACCCTTACCTTAAAAAAGACGGAGGGCCAAAGCGATTGCAATAATGATGTTATAGGGAAATATAAATTTTCAATTCGGGATGGCAAGCTATCGTTAAAACTCATTTCAGACGCCTGCAATGACCGTTCATCGGTGCTGGACAACACGGTGTACACCAAATTTTCATGGCCCGCCGTTGTGGCTGTCGACCTATCTGTCTTAAAACAATACCCGGGTGTTTATGCAATGGACGAACAGCACATGATAATCATCACTGTAGAAAATGGCAAGCTCATGGCTGATTCTAAAACTAATTTACCGGGTAAAATGGAATTATATGCTGTGACTGATACAAAATTCCTTCTTCATTTGGGCGAGATTTCACTTGAGTTTGTAAAGGAAACTGATGGCACTGTAAGTAAGTTTGTAGTACATGAGAATGGTAAGGATTATGATTGGATTAGAAAGAAGTAATTATTTGTCTTACTGAACGAGTGAAGTATCTCCTGCACATTACGGGTATCCCCGCGCGATAAGTCATACGCATACATTTCTGTCGCGAATATCGCTTGCTTAAGATTCTTCGCTCCCGCTCAGAATGACAAAGAGATATAAACAAGAAAAGCGGCCTCTCGCCGCTTTTCTTGTTTATAATTGATATTTTTAATCCTCTATCACAACGCCCATATTACAGAACTTATTTATCCTATCGGTAACCAGTTCATCAATATTACGTTCCTTTAATACCTTCAAATCCTTTAACAGCTGTTTTTTTAATATTGCAGCCATGGCAACCGGATCCTGGTGTGCGCCGCCAAGCGGTTCTTTTATTACACCATCAATCAGCTTGTTTTTCAGCATCTCGGTGCTGGTTAGCTTCAGCATTTCTGCCGCTCTTTCCTTTTGCTCCCAGGTTTTAAATAAAATGGTTGAGCAATTTTCAGGAGAGATAACCGAATACCATGAGTTGTCAAGCATCAACACCCTGTCGCCTATTCCAATACCCAATGCCCCGCCTGATGCACCCTCACCTATCACAACGCAAATAACGGGCACTTTTAATATCGACATTTCCAGCAAGTTGCGGGCTATTGCCTCTCCTTGTCCGCGTTCTTCTGCCTCAAGTCCTGGGAATGCTCCGGGGGTGTCTATCAAAGTAATAACCGGTTTATTAAATTTTTCAGCAAGCTTCATCAGCCTTAATGCCTTCCGGTAACCTTCGGGATTTGCCATACCGAAGTTGCGCATCTGGCGCTCCTTGGTATTGCGGCCCTTTTGATGACCGATGAACATCGCTGTTTGTCCGCCAATAGTTCCAAAGCCACCAATTATCGCCTTATCATCGCCAACAGTACGGTCGCCGTGCAGTTCGATAAAATCATCGCACATCAGCTCAAGGTATTGCAACGAATAAGGCCTTTCAGGATGACGGGAGATCTGTACCTTTTGCCAGCCGGTAAGGTTGGAGTAGATCTCCTTCTTGGCAGCTTCAAGTTTACCCTCAAGCTCCGCTACCGTTGCCGACATATCCAGCTTATTTTTATCTTCAACCTGTTTTACCTTTTCAATCTGCTGTTGCAGTTCGGCAAGCGGTTTCTCAAAGTCAAAAGTAATTTTCATTAAATCAATTTGTTTTTAATGGCAATTTATTATTAGTGAGATGTACTTCTATATAACCAAATTCAAACCAATTTTGTGTTAAAAACACACTATTGTTTTTACACTTAATTAGGGGGCGCTAAATTACGGAAATCAAATGGCATTTCCGTCAATTACGTTTTTCTAAAGATTCAATTTTCTTAACCTGTACCGGAGTAAGTATAGTTTTTGTAACCAGGCACGATTGTAAAATAACATTTCTGAGCTCACCCTGGTATAGTCCGTAACGGTTTGCATAAAATATCAATGAGCCATTGTCAACCTTGTTATATTTAAAAATGCTATCCAATGTGCGCTCGTTACGAACGACTATCAACCCCATTTCCAGGATCTTCCGATGCAGCTCCTTTACAATGGGGTTAAGTTTGGCTTTCTGTTCTTTGGTTAGGCCTATTTCCTTTTTGTATTTCAGCGCCTTCTCAGGTGATGGATAATGGTTCAGTTCCGCTGCCAGCGACATGTGGTAAAGATCACTGCCGTTTAACAGTGCTGTATATTCTTCGTCAGTTATTGTTTTTAAGGGTGATTTTTTGATGACAGCGCTGTCCGCAGGCGGTTGGGCCCGCGCATTAGCAAATAAAAGCAAAGTCAAAAGTATAAACAGGGAAATCCTCATATCGGCACATTTAGGTTGATAGCTGCTTAATTTATCAGCTCAACAAAATGAAAAATGTTCAATTACAATTTAAAAAAGATCTTTTTGCGATACAGAAAATAGCAAATCAACCATTCTAATCCAAAAATACAAATTGACCCAATGATAACCTTTAAAAATTCACCCGCATTAAACCAGCCTAAAATACCATTACTGATAGCCGATATATAAGCATTAAACCACCCGGCGCCCACGATTTCAAAAAACAGGTAAATGAAAATCGAATTCATTCCGACTATGGTAAAAAATGTTAAATATTTTCGATGCCCGGTTACGTCCACCCACCAATAGCTAAGCGCCAAAAACCAAAGGCACCAGCCTAAGGATGCTATGGTGAATGATGTTGTAGCTATGCGCTTGATAATCGGGGTAATATTTAAATAATCCAATCCATAGCCAATAAGCAGGCATGCAAATCCCCAGAGAATCAGGTTCCTTGTTTTATTACTGCCGCTCAAAAGCAATTTACCTGCCAGCGCTCCGGCGATGGTGTGAACGGCAGTGGGGATACAATTAATGGCAACCCAACCGCCCGGGTTAATTTTATTCATCAGCAGTACATCAACATAATTACCAAAATTATGCTGATCGGTGAACGGCTGGTTGAAACCGGGAACATGGGTAAACCGGTATAAAATCTCCGTAAGCAACAGCAAACCTATGCAAACGCCGATTTGCGCGATTGAACTCCACCTAAAAATAAGAAATGCTACCAATGTGGTAAATGAGAGCTGGGTTAAAACATCCCATAACTCAAACGATAGTCCTTTGGGCCGTACAGCGTAATCCAGCACACCCCAAAAAAACAACCAGCCGCAACGTTTCAGCGTTTTTATAAACGACTGGTTCCAGCTAACGCCATTTGCCCACTGCTTGTTTAACGAAAAAGCCATTGCAACGCCGGCCATAAACATAAACGCCGGCTGCACTAAGTCCCAAAAATGAAGACCGTGCCAGGGATGATGGGTAAATTGCGCTATGAATATATTAAAAACCATACCATGCGTATGTTCATACAAATAATCATAAATGCCGGTTGATTCAATAGCCAGTAATACCATGATCAATCCGCGAAGAAAATCGAGCGAGAGCAGGCGGGTGAAGGTTGCAGTTTGTTTAGCTGACATTGCGGGACCTGAATTTATTTAGCGAATAATGTCTTAAAAATAATAAAATTAAATTCAGGCTAAATAATAATTACTCCAACCCGTAATCCTTCAATTTTCTGTACAGTGTAGCAATCCCGATATTCAGTAACCTTGCGGCTTCGGCGCGGTTACCATGCGTATGGGTAAGTACCCTTTGAATATGCATTTTTTCAACAAACGCCAGGTCGAATGACGAAGCGGTATTTCCCAATTGTGTGGCTTGAGCGGCCTGCATTTCGTAAGGGAGCAGGCTTTCGTCCAAAACATTATCATCAGCCAGGATAACGGCGCGTTCAATAATGTTTTTCAACTCGCGGATGTTGCCGGGCCAGTTATAGGCCTCCAGCTTTTCTACCATCTTATCGCTTAGTCCGGCAAACTGCTTTTTCACCTTGGCGCCAAAGTAGCTCATAAAATATTCTGCCAGCAGCTTGATATCCTTTTTACGATCGCGTAAGGCAGGCAGGGTAATCTGGAATACGGATAAACGGTAATAAAGGTCGGACCGAAAGCCCTCCTTGTTAACCTCTGCCTGCAAATTACGGTTGGTAGCCGCCAGGATGCGCACATTTACCTGCGTGGGTTTTGTATCGCCAATCTTTAAAAACGACTGTGACTCCAGCACACGCAGCAATTTCGCCTGCAGGTCGTGATCCAGTTCACCTATCTCATCCAAAAAAATAGTGCCGCCATTGGCTTCTTCAAAAAGCCCTTTTTTATCTTTTATAGCGCCGGTAAATGCGCCGGCCTTATGACCGAACAATTCACTTTCCAACAACTCTTTAGTAAAAGCGGAGCAATTTACCGCAACAAATGATTTTGCATTCCTCGGGCTCGCCTGGTGAATAGCCTCTGCAAAGATTTCCTTGCCGGTACCCGTTTCACCCAATAGCAACACGGTGGTATCGGTTAGTGCCACCTTTTGGGCCAGCTTTATCACATCAGTTATTGCCGTAGATTTACCTATAAGCCGGTCGAAGCCGAATTTGCTGTTTAATTTTTTTTCAAGTTCAAGCACCTTTTGCTGCAAAAGCGCCTTATCCATCGCCTTGCTTACCAGCGGGATTATTTTTTCGTTATCGTCGCCCTTGGTAATGTAATCAAACGCGCCGCCTTTTATAGCTTTAACGCCGTCATTTATAGTACCAAATGCCGTAAGTACAATAATTTCAGTAGCCGGCCAATTGTCCTTTATATGCGAGGTAAGTTCGATGCCGTTAATATCGGGGAGTTTAACATCGCTGATAACTACAGGAATTATTTCCTGCTGCATTTTTTTTAATGCTTCCTTGCCGTTTGCAGCAACCAGCACGTCATAACCCTCTAACTGAAGAATCCGGGCAAGCAGACTGCGCAGGCGTTCTTCGTCGTCAATAATTAACAGCTTATCTTTTTGCATGATATGATGCAAAAATGAGGTATTATTTTGAATTTCGCATTTCGGATGTTCGATTTCGGATTTTATTTAACGCAGAATTTAAAATTTGCCGAATTAAATAAATTAAATTTGTTATGCTTCTTACCTTGGGCATAGATACTTCCGAAATCGAACATCCGCAATGCGGCATAGATCTACACTTTCGGCAGCTTATACCCGTTGTGGTATTCCTTCATCAGGTATTCTTTGTTAATAGCTTTGTCTGTGAACTCGTGTGTTGTATTGTCCCATTCTAATTTTTTGCCGCTGCGATAGGCTATGTTTCCCATTTGCGCTACGGTTGCGACATGTGCACCCGCCTGGATTGGGCAATGCAGGTCATCTATTTTGCGCGATTTTACTACGCTCACAAAGTTCTCCCAATGTTTATCCAGCCCGTCATCAGATTTTAATACCAGTGGTTTACTCACCTTATTACCACTTTGCCGCTCCTCGATAACTTCCCAGCCATTACGGTTTAAAATGAGCGTACCATTGTTGCCGATATAGGCAATCCCATGATCACGGTTATATGGGCCGTTATCAATTCCCATTGCCGAATCCCAAACCATGTTAAACCCGTCAAATTCATACAGGGTGGTAAGTGTATCAGGCGTTTCTTCTGATAGTTCAGGGTATGCAAACCTGCCGCCAAGCGCCGATACTGATTTTGGTACCGGCGATTTCATGCCAAGTAACCCATAATCGAGCAAATGCACGCCCCA
Organism: Bacteroidota bacterium; assembly: GCA_030775685.1. Taxonomy (GTDB): domain Bacteria; phylum Bacteroidota; class Bacteroidia; order Sphingobacteriales; family Sphingobacteriaceae; genus Mucilaginibacter. The sequence goes on along the minus strand of JALYIP010000072.1, from coordinate 219,681 downwards.
ATCTGTCATCAGCCCACCTGCATAATCCCAAAACCAGCGAAAGTTAAAATGAAAACGGCTGGCATTAAACGGAACCGTTTTTGCTGGCCCAAGCCATGCAGCATAATTAACGCCGGCAGGAGGCGCTGTATCAGGAACAACCGCTCCCGGTTTCATCCAGCCCTGGTAGCACCAAACTTTTACCGTACGGATATTGCCTAATTGCCCATTTTGCACAAAGTCCACGGCATCTTTAAAATGCTGCTGGCTGCGCTGCCACTGGCCCGCTTGTACCACTTTGTTATAGCGTTGCTGCGCTGCCACCATCGCACGACACTCCCCTATTGAATTGCCCACCGGCTTTTCTACGTATACATCCTTACCTGCTTCCACGGCATGCATCATTATCATTGCGTGCCAATGGTCAGGCGTGCCTATAACTACTGCATCAATATCCTTTTGGTCAAGTAGCTGGCGATAATCGTCATACTTCCTGATCTTGGAGATATCGTAGCCGGTTTTAGCAAGGTCAGCCAGCCTTTTATCCATCACGTTCCTGTCAACATCACAAACAGCTATCAAATTTACGCCGGGTACTTTCAAAGCAGCCTGTACATCGGCCCAACCCATGCCATTGATACCGATAGCGCCAATGTTTAATTGATCGCTTGGGGCCATACCAGGTTTAAAAATGGCAAATGCCTGGTTATTTAAGGCTGATGCTAATATGCTGCCGCCGGCTACGATGGCGGATTTTTGCAAAAAATCTCTGCGTGTGCTCATAGGGTTAAGTAATTGGTTGGCTAAATTTATAGTTATTTTAAAGATATAACAATCTGCAGGGCGCAAATAAATTATATCCTACCATTTTATATCCAAAATACCATTGTAAGTTGAGATGAATTGCTTGGGAAAAATCAAAGTCTATATCCCACCCAGGAAATCGCCATCAATGATCAGCAATTTAACCCCGTTTTAGGTTATGGAAGCATGGGAACTCAAATCGTCTGAAACAATTTAGCTCATTCCCTTTGTCAATTTGAAGTTTCGCCGGTTTGCAGCTCGGTAGTGAATTCGCCGTCCAAACAATGGACAACGTGGCCCTTTTGACACCAATGATCGGCCAAATAGTCGGCGCTGTATTCAACAACACGTACCCGTAAACCATCAAATTGCAGTGTTTTCCATAAAGCGGTTCCCGTAGTCCCCGGGTGAATTACCTCATCAATATCGTTACAGTTTATAATTTGAAAAGGGATATTTGAAGATTGCATTTTTGTATTGGACTATTGGTTCAATTAACAAAAAGTGGGTTTACATGGTTTACATAATTTAACGTAAACCCACATATAATTTACTGTTAGTCAATTATTTGAATTCCATTTCTAAGAAAATGGATGGTTTACATTTTCAGTCTAAATATTACTCGCTAAACGCCAATTAATAAGTGACACGGCACTAGGTATTAAAAACGCAGGCTATTATTATCCGGCTTTTTCCAGGTAAACTATGAACTCCGAACCCTCGCCCGGCTTGCTTTTTACCTCCAGTTTTCCATTGTTTGTATCCACAAATTGTTTGATCAACCCTAACCCTATTTCCGCGCCGGCCTCGTTGTTCGTACCGCTTCCCGAAATATCCTTACCGGTTATTTTAAATAGCTTTTCCATTTTTTGAGGCAATATTCCAATCCCGTTATCCTTAACATGAATTACCTGGTAATCTTCATCGCAACCGTAAAATACTTCAATGGTGCCGCCATGGGGGGTGAATTTTATGGCATTGCCAATCAAATTTTGAAAGATAATTTTAACGTGGTTTAAATCTGCCAGCACATACCTGTCAGTGTCAAAACTATGATTTAGCCGTATGCGCTTATTTTTTGCAAGGAAATTTGACAGGGTAATTATCTCTTCCATAGCTGCAGCTATATCCAGGGCAACCACATCTGTTTTAATCCCGGTTTGCTGTTCATTGGCCCAAACCAGCATATTGTTCACCATAAGGTTAACCAGGCCTACCTGCTGGTAAAAGCTGTTCATAATCTCCTTTTGTTCCTCTGCCGTGATCTCACCGGCGCGAAAGCTGTCCATAGTCTGCAAAATAGCAGCAAACGGGCTTCGCAGATCGTGGCTAATCACGGAAAACAGCCTGTCCTTGGTATTATTTAGCTTATGCAGGGTTTCCTTTTGTTGTAAGATCTCCGCTTTTTGAGAAGCTATGTCGGCATTTTGCTTTTGCAGCACCTTGTTAAACGCAGTTTTTTGCCTGTTGTTCCTAACGATCAGCACTATAATGATCAACACAATAACAGCAGCTACATTCCTGATCCAAAATAATTTCCTGCTAAATGCTATTGACTGTTCTTTAATCTTCAATTCATTAACAAGCCGGATATTATCCGCCTGCTGCTGACTTAAATACAAACTATTTGCCTGCCCGGTTCTATTGGTATTTAGCGTGATATTGCTTGGTTTTTTGGGACTCTGTAAGGTATCATTTGCGGTTTGTGCAAAGCCTGGTGAAAGGAGAAATATCAGGCCCAGCATAAAGCTATACCGGCTAAAAAACTTGTTAATAAGCATTTATCAAACCTTAGGGTAAGTCAACGTTTAAATCGAGGGTGAAAATAGGAAATTTGGGTAAGTATGCCAATACACTTACCTAATTTGTTACCAACTACCCGTCTATTTTTGGCTGGTTAAAATTAATAAAAACTTCTTCTTGTTGCGCGCATCAATTGGCGATGACGCTTATCATCGTAATATTTTGTAGTAACCAATATGGCATGGATGATTCCGGGCACCCAAAAAAACAATGTTAGCAGGATATTTAATATAAAGGCACCAATCTTACCGGTAGTTAATATGGCTATCGGGGGGCATAAAAAACATAAAAAGTAGCGCATAATCATTTTGTAAGCTAAAAGGTGAAAGCAAAAGCCCAAAGCAAAAATTGCTGGCTGTTCAAAGCTTTATTCTTTGATTATCAGCGTTGCATTTTGTTACAAAGCAATCTTCGCTAAAAAAACAATTTCTTCTTGCCTACTTTAGGACCTTACAAATTTTCGGACATAATCAATATATTTACAGGGTATGATCATCGTAATTCAATGTACCGACCGTGCAGGGCTGGTAGCATCCGTATCCGCCATATTGGCAAAAAATCTTTTTAATATCGTTTCACTGCGCGAACATGTGGACCAGGCAGATAATCTTTTTTTTATGCGCCTGCAGGTTACAATTGGCGGCGACGAAACCACGCTTGAAAAACAACTACGCAAGGTATTGCCCGAAGATGCCATTGTTTTAATAAACCCCATCCCCGATAAAAAGCTGGTGGTGATGGTAACTAAGGAATACCATTGCCTGGCTGATATACTGATCAGAAACTATTTCGGTACGCTGGGCGCCACTGTGCAATGCGTTATTGGCAACCATAATGTGTTACAGGATATTTGTAACCGTTTTGAGATGCCCTTTTATGCCATATCACACGAGGGCATAACGAAGGAGGATTTTGAGAATAAAATAGCGGAAACCGTCGATCAATACAGCCCCGACTACATCGTATTAGCCAAATTTATGCGCATCCTATCGCCAAAACTGGTGGCAAAGTTCCCGATGCGGATCATCAATATTCATCACTCCTTTTTACCGGCATTTATTGGGGCCAACCCTTACCGGCAGGCGTTTGAACGTGGCGTAAAACTGATAGGCGCTACAGCCCATTTTGTATCGAACGAACTGGACGAGGGCCCGATCATCGCCCAGCAAATCATCCCGGTAAGTCACTCCTTTACCGCGGCCGATATGGTAAAGGCTGGTAAGGAAATAGAAACATCCGTACTGGCCCGCGCATTAAAGCTGGTATTTGAAGACAGGGTATTTGTTTATAAGAATAAAACCGTGGTGTTTGAATAACCCCGGCCCGGTATTATTTTTTATACAGGGCCGTTGGCAAGCCATCCAGGCTTACCAGGTTTTTTTCCTTTTTGTATGCTTCCAGGCCGTGCTCTCCTTTATTTAATGCCCATTTTTCTGCCTGGTCTCTTTCACCTTCATAGCTATAATAAGGGACGCTAAAACCACATGATGTTTGCACTTCGTTAATGGTTGCAACTATAATTTGTCTTGTTGCCAGCACCATTTTAAAATGGGCGGTTAACGATTGCCATTCTGCATCCCCTGGTAACACGGTATACCCTTTTCCATATAATCGTAAAATATTTGGCGGGCCATCAAAGGCGCAAAACATAATGGTGATGCGGCCATTCTCTAATAAATGGGCGGATGTTTCATTCCCGCTGCCAATTATATCCATATAAGCAACCTTATTGGGCGACAGTACATGGAAACTGTCCATCCCCTTTGGCGACAAGTTAACGTGGCCATTGCCAGTGAGTGGTGATGTGCCTACAAAAAAGATCTTTTGCTTTTCAATAAATGATTTATGCTGGTCTGAAATATTGCTAAAAAACTTCCCCATAACAATTTGAACTATTAACAATGATCAAATTTAAATTAATTTTCTTCGGGATATTATATGAATTACAAGTTATGGTTGATAGGAAATATTATCATTAAGTTAGCGTTTCAGTATTTTCAACCGGCATAGATAAAGTTTTAGGCTGTTGAATGAACCGTTAACCTTGTCTTTTTACATGCTAAAAATAGCTGCCTTATTCTTTTTCCTAACAATCATAACAGTCAGCGCAAAGGCGCAAAACCACGGCATTGTAAAAGCTATCATTCTCGATTCACTAAATAACCAGCCAATTCCCTTTGCCACTGTTTCAATATTAAAGTTGAAAGACTCATCTCTTGTCTCGTACACCATTACCGATAAAAACGGAGCTTTCTCTCTAAACAATGTACGCGAGGAACCTTCACGTTTGTTGATCTCGCATGCGGGTTACCAGAGCATGCACATCCGCCTTGAATTTAAGAAAGATGAACCTTTAGATCTTGGTAAGCTTTACCTATCAGCCAAAATGCTGAAGGAAATTATAGTAAAAGGTGAGCGGGTGCCTGTTTTAATTAAAAAAGACACCATTGAGTTTGATGCCGAAGCTTTTAAAACCCGGCCTAACGCCGTTGTTGAGGACCTGCTGAAAAAACTTCCCGGCGTACAGGTTGATCACGACGGCCACATCACGGTAAACGGAAAAGAAATCTCCAGGATCAAGGTTGATGGCAAAGATTTTTTTATAAACGATCCAAAGATAGCCACGAAAAACCTGGATGCTGAAATGATCTCAAAAGTGCAGGTTTATGACGACCGGGAGGATGACCCGGATCACCTGCTGCCCGACTACCAGGTAAAAAAGATCATCAACCTGAAGTTTAAAAAAGCCTTCACAAAAAGCACGCTTAGCAAGGCCGCCATTGGTGCCGGAACACAGGACAGGTACCAGGGGAATGGTTTTTTTAGCGCGTTCCGGGACGCCTTACAAATCAGCGGTACGGTAAACAGCAACAACCTTAGCGGAACAGATATTTTTAATGCAGATAACCATTCCTCGGCGTTTGACGCCGGGTCGGGCATTCAAAAATCATCCTTCGGATCACTGGATATTAATGGCGATATCGGCAAAAAGTTAAAATTGAACATAGGGTATGAAGTAAGGGATGTAATTAACAATGGCTTGGGCACCACCCAAATGCAGCAGTTTATTGGCGATACCACTTTTGTCACAAACTCTTCTAACTCAAGCCGTCGGCATTCTACCAATAATATTTTATCTGTACGGACAGATTGGAAGCCTGATACAGTAACAACTATAAAATTCTATCCGCGGATCGGTTACGATTACAGCAATAATAATAGCGCTGAAAACAGCCTTAGCGCAACAAACTTCATTCCTTTACTTAGCCAAAGTTTCAATAGCAGTCGCGGAAATAACAATTCTTTCAGGTACGATCAGTATTTAAATTATTACCGCAAGCTTAAAAAGAGAGGCGCGTCATTAAGCATAACCAATAACATTAGCGTCGTCCCGGCAAACAGCACTGCCTTCAGCGCAAATGACTTGCTATCCTACACAGCGGGCTTAACTTCAGACACATTAAGGCGACTTGCAAAAAATAGTAATAATACTTTTACCGGTTTAATTGGTGTCGACTATCATTACCCGTTCACTAAAAAACTTTCCCTTGATCTTACCCTGGCCGGCAACCGTGATCGTAACGCGGGAGCACTGTTTACCTACGATGAAGATTTTAAAACCGGGCTGTACACCATTCTGCTACAAGACCAAAGTAATAACCTGGTGCGTGATCAATGGCAGCAAAGTGCTTATCCGAAACTGACTTATAGGTTCTCAGATAAAATTTCATTGAGGGTAGCGGTACAAGGGCAGCTAAACCAAATTAACAATCATTTCAATAGCTATACTATCGATCTTGACCAGCACTTTGCCTACCTGCTGCCCTCTGTTGAGCTGCGTCTTGATAAAGTAACTTTAAGTTACGGAACAAGTGTAAGTCAACCCGGCATTAATGATTTACTGCCGACAACTATAATTTACGACCCGCTTCACACATTTATTGGTAACCCTAAGCTGAAACCAATGCGGAGCCAATATTTTAACATGTTTTATTTTAACTATAAAACAGCAAAACAGCTGTTCATAAGCGCATTTTCAAATATTAATATTCAGTCAAATACGGTTGTTAATCAGCGTACCGTTAGCGCCGAAGGTGCCGAAACAACTACGCCGGTTAACCGTAATGGCAGGTTTACTTTTAATAGTAATATACAGGTGGACAAGACCTTTAAAAAACAAAATAAATGGCTGATATCCGCCCGGTCAAGTGCTCAATTCATTGCCGGGCATAATTTTTTTGATGTAAACCAGCAGGGTGGTTACCAAAACACGTATACCGCAACGTTTACCGAAGAAATCTCTGCAAACTGGAATGATATTATTGAACTAAGGCCCGCTTATAGTGTAAACCCGGCTTTAACCAAATATCAATTTGTAAGCTACCCGAGCACGAGTTTTACCAGCCAAAAGGCCAGTTTGGCCATGGACGTTTTTTTACCGCAAAAATTTACCTGGGACCTAAACTACAATTACAGCTATAACCCGCTGGTGGCAACCGGGTTTAAAAAAAATGCAAGCCTGCTAAGCGTATCAATAGCCCGGCGGATCCAGCCCAAGGACAAAGGCGAATTCCGCCTAACCTGTTACGACCTGCTGAATCAAAGTGTCAGCTCTTATCATTATGCATACGAGAATACTATCAATGACGGTCAGAATGTTTTGCTAAGGCGATACTTCATGCTCAGTTACAGCTACAAGCTTAACACGTTCAAAAAATAGTAGACTGTTCGCTAGTTATGTAATTTTTTTATTACATAACTATAATTATAGTTGATTAACTACATTTTTAGTAAGTTAGCATTTCAGTACTATTAAAAAGCCTAATAGTGGTTTTAGGCGGTTGAGAAGTACCGTTAACCTTGTCTTTTTACATGCGAAAATTATCTGTCTTATTCTTTTTGCTGGCGACCATAACCATTGGTGCAAGAGCGCAAAATCACGGAACCGTTAAAGCCGTGATCCTTGATACTTTAACAAACCAGCCTATCTCCTTAGCAACCGTTTCTATTTTAAAGCAACAGGATTCATCGCTGGTATCTTATACCATTACTGATAAAAATGGGGCGTTTATTTTACGCAATGTACATGAAGAGCCGTCACGTTTGCTGATCTCGCACGTTGGCTATCAGACTTTGCATATCAACCTGAAATTTAAAAAAGACGGCAGTGTTGATTTAGGTAAAATCTACATGTCGGCCAAAATGCTGAATGAAATTGTGGTAAAGGGCGAGCGCGTTCCTATCCTTATAAAAAAAGACACCATTGAATTTGATGCCGAGGCTTTCAAAACACGGCCAAATGCCCTGGTGGAAGATATGCTGAAAAAGCTCCCCGGGATACAGGTAGATTTTAACGGAAAAATCACAGTAAACGGCAAGAATATTTCTAAGATTAGGGTGAACGGTAAGGACTTTTTTATTAGCGACCCCACCATCGCCACCCGGCAACTGGAGGCTAATATGATCTCAAAGGTACAGGTGTATGACGACCGCGATAACGATCCGGACCACCTTGTGCCTGAAAGTGAGGTCAATAAGATCATCAACCTAAAATTTAAAAAGAACTTTGCCAAGGGTTTTTTGAGCACATTGTCGGGAGCTGCGGGTACCCAGGACAGGTACGCCGGTGATGCATTTGCCGCCAAGTTCCAGGACGATTTGCAGCTGAGTGGAAAGGTGGGCCTGGATAACCTAAGCAATACGGGCTTTTTTTCGGGTAACTCAGGTGGATTTATGAACTATAACTTTCCAACTTACGGGATCAGGAAATCAACCTCGGGCAATTTCGACTTTACCAAAGACTTGTCTAAAAAAGCAAAACTTCATATCGAATATCGCTTCACCAACGGCGTTAATGACGATAATACCACCTCCAAAGTACAACAAAACATAAGCGATACCATCATCAGCACACTCAATACAGCTATCAGGCATTCACACGTGAACACACAGGATCTTCACGTAGAGGCTGAATGGAAGCCCGATTCGGTTACCGATATTAAATTTAACCCAGACGCGGGTTATAATTATCATCACAGCAACAACAGCAATAACAGCACTACGTCAAACACCTACGTCCCGCTGGTAAACACCATAGCAGGCAGCGATCACGGCCATGATAACTCCCTGGATTATCACCATAATTTTAGCTATTACCGCAGGCTTAATAAAAAAGGGGCTTCAATCAGTATTGGGAACACAATAGGAATTCAACCCAGCAATAGCCTTGACTTTAATTCCAGCGACCTGATCTCCTACGTGGCAACGCTTGCTTCTGATACTTTACGGCGTTCGTCAAAAAACACAAGCAGGGATGTATCCGGGGTTTTAAATGCGGCGTATCATTATCCGCTCAGTGAACACTGGTCGGCTGATTTTTCTGTGATAGGTCTTCATGATCATAACCGTGGCCAATTGCTTACCTATGACGAAGACTTTAAAACCGGCTTGTACACCATATTTTTAGCCGATCAGAGCAACAACCTTATTCGCAATTTATGGGGCGAAAGTGCCACCCCGCAGCTTACCTATAATTTCACAGAGAACATTTATATCAAAGGCGGATTAACTGCCATGACGCAGCAAATTGGCAACCACTTCAGCAGTACTGTTAATGACCTTAACCAGGATTTCGTTTACGTGCTCCCGTCGGCAGAGGTCCATGTAAAGGACCTTACTTTAAGCTATAACGAAACGGTGCAGCAGCCATCCATAAACAACCTGCAGCCAATCACCATTATTTACGACCCGCTGCATACTTTTATCGGCAACCCGAACCTGAAGCCTACATATTTACATAATATTAATTTGAGTTATCATAAATACAATTTTCAGAAGGGCTTAAACTTCAACGTAAACGGCCGGGTAATAATTGAAAAGAATACCGTTGTGAGCGAGCAAACCATTAACGCAGAAGGTGCCACCATAACCTCGCCTATAAACAGGAACGGCAGGTTTACTTCTTATTTAAACAGCTATTTTAGTAAGGGATTTAAAAAGCACAACAAATTCCAGGTCTATTTGACCACCCAGTTAAACGGATCGGTAGGACATAACTTCTTTATAGTAAACCGGCAGGATGGTTATCAAAACACGCAAAATGTCAACATAACACAGGATATTGATTTCGACTGGAACGACGTGGTTAATATCCGGCCTTATTACAACATTAATTTTGCCACCACGCAATTTAAACAGGTTAATTATCCAAACACGAATTACACCACCCAGGGAGCTGGTCTGGATGTAACCATAAGATTGCCCGAAAGCTTTACATGGCGGGCAAATTACATGTATAAATATAACCCGATAGTAGCTCCCGGTTTCGACAAAAATTCAAACCTGCTTAATTTCACGTTCGCAAAGCGGATCCAGGAAAAAGGGCGTGGGGAGATTGGAATTGTATGTTACGATCTGTTGAACCAAAACGTATCGTCAACCCATTACGTTGTAGGCAATACCATAACCGATATTCAAAACCAGGTGTTGAAGCGATATATTTTGCTTACATATACTTACCATTTGAAGCAGTTTAAATAGGACCGGGATTAGGGATTTTTTGGATGATTTCTGATTATCGAAAGAAACCAGCCACGTTAAGCAAACTGACTGACGAAAAATATTTTCCTATGCTCCGTTAGGAGCAAAATATTGGTAGAAAATCATTAACAACAATTTAGCGTGCCATAGGTACGCAACTTGTCCGATATGCATTGCCGTGTTACGTACCTACGGCACGGACTTCTGCCTGCTTGTTTTTCTACCAATATTTGGCCCTTACAGGGCCGGGATTGGGTGATGCTTAGAAAACAAAATGCCCGTTTAAGCCAAGCTTAAACGGGCATTTTTATAATTTCATTATTTCAATCACTCCACCACCAATGTAGCAATTGAATGCGCCAATGCAGTTGTTTTTGCGGCTTTTCCTTTTATCCAAAGCGAGTAATCAATGTTCTCGTCGGTTTTGTTCATTACCACAACGGCAAGCTTGCCATCAGGATTAATATAGGCAGTGGTCAATAGCTTGTCCCTGCTGGCTGCGCTCACGATGCGTTTTGCACCCGGGTGGATAAATTTTGAGAAGTGCCCCATGTAATAATAAGAGTTTGTGTAGATCAAACTTCCATTGCGGGTATCTGCATGGATTGGTGCGAAGCAAAAGTTGCCTACGTGGTTTGGCCCGCCTTTTTCGTCGAGCAGGATGTTCCAATCGGTCCATGCTACAGTGCCTGCATTAAAATCATTGATCATTGAAAGGCCATAACGTTCCCCAAGCGACCAATCACTCAGCTTATTGAAATCAAACTTCTCTACGCAACCCTCTGTAAATATTAATTTCTTATCAGGAAAGGAGTTGTTTACTAAGCGGGTATTTTCAAAGTTCATACCTGCGCCTGTCCATGTTTCGTACCAATGGAAACCCACGCCCCAAACATATTTGGCGGCAGCCGGGTCTTCAAGAACAGTACTGGCGCGCTGGTAAAGCAAATCGCGGTTATGATCCCAGATGATCAACTTTTTACTACCCATCCCGGCTTTAGTAAGTGTTGGGCCTAAGAAGTTTTTTATAAAATCGCGTTCATCTTCAGCAGTGTATATACATGATTCCCAGCTTTGAGTAGCCATCGGCTCGTTTTGTACCGAAAGGCCCCAAATAGGTATACCCAGCTTTTCGTAAGTCTGGATGAATTTGATGTAGAAATTGGCCCATGGCTGGTCGTATTTTGCCAGTAATTTACCACCGCGCAAAACATTATTATTGCTCTTCATCCATCCCGGAGGGCTCCATGGCGTAGCAAACAGGTTGATATGGCCACCCGCAGCAGCCATTATCTCCTTTATAAAAGGAATGCGGTATTTTTTGTCATGACTAACATCGAATGATTTCAAGCTTACGTCACCGTCTTTGATATACCCAAAGCTCTCGCTCGAAAAGTCGCTGCTTTGGATGCTGGTGCGGCCCATGGTATAGCCTATCCCCTTATCCTTGTCAAAATAAGCGGTTAGTAGTTCCTGCTGTTTATCCTTTGGTAATTTGTAGAATGTTTCTGCTGCTGCATCTGTCAGTGCGCCGCCAATACCCAGCATGGTTTGGAATGTTTTTGACGGATCAACAAACACGGCCACTTCCGTTTCAACCGGCTGCGGACTATCCTTAAATGTAAGCGTTTCCGTTTGTTTCATCCGGTCGTCCGTACCCTTGGCGGTTACGTATACCTTTACCGATTTATTGGCTGCCGAATATGTTTTCGCCGGTTTTTTTTGAGCGCCGGCCTTTTCAAAGCCGAACAGCGCCATCAAACCAAAAACAATGGAAAGTTTAATAGATCTTCTTTTCATAATGAAGTTAAAATAGAATAATGAGATATTTATAGCTGGTTATAACAACCAAATCTATTAAAGATTCTTAAATTTCGGGTATGAAAATTTTATAAATAATTGATTTATAGAAACTTGATCATTGTTTAATACGCTTTAATACCAAGTAAAATCGCCATCAATATTTCTCATAATCAATCAATTCCATTCATCAACCTGAAAATAAAAACAAATTTTGATGCGGCAGGATGCCTTACCTAATTCTCTCCAAAGGAGAGGACTTTAACTTCGCTCTTATTCAGAACCCTCTCCTTTGGAGACGGCAGCGTGAGGCACTATGTTTGAAGGAGGAAAAACGCCTTCCGTTATCTTTAGGGTATACGCAGAATGGTTGCAAAATACTGCAGGATAAATATTTAGTATATTAAAGTCTTTATTGCTAAGCCGTTGCACTGTAACAAAAGCGGACACCTAGCGTACGGATATGCAACAAGCGTACACTATCTTGCTTAGAGCTAAATTGCTGATTAACAAATAATTAAAATAACGGCATGATGTTAATGATAGAGATCAGAGGCCGTACATTAGAGATTAGTTGAAAAATGCATATTTTCTTGCACCTATGAACATGAACCATCAATTATGAACTAACCATGATAAAGAACTATTTAAAAATCGCCTGGAGGAACATCATAAAAAATAAGACCTCCTCACTAATAAATATTAGCGGACTGGCCGTTGGTATGATGGTGGCCATGCTGATTGGTCTATGGATCTGGGATGAATTATCGTATGATAAATATCATCAAAACTATGACCGCATTGGCCAGTTGATGACTACGCAAACCAGCAATGGCGAAACAGGGACCTTTCAATCAACGGTGGTACCGCTCAGTAACGAATTGCGGAGAAAGTACCCGGCCGATTTTAAACGTGTCGCCCTTACCTGGGAGGGAACACATATACTGGCAATAGGCGCCAAAAAATTATCGCTGAATGGCATGTGGGCTGAACCAGATCTACCCGCAATATTGTCGTTGGTGATGGTTCAGGGTAATTATAATACTTTTAACGACCCTGCATCTATCCTCCTGTCGGCCTCGGTAGCAAAGGCATTATATGGCGATGCCGACCCTATTAATCAAACCCTTAAGGTTGACAATAAAACCAACCTGAAGGTTGCCGGAGTTTATGAAGATTTGCCGCATAATACCACTTTTAGCCAAACCATGTTTATGATGCCCTGGAAAGATCCGGCAAACTGGTGGAACACGCAAACCACAGCATGGTCTAATCATGGCTGTCATCTTTTTGTACAACTGAATGCACAAGCTGATTTTGCCAGGATATCAGCCAAAATAAGGAACATTACCAAGCCGCACTTTAAAATGAATGACGAAACCATGCAAGTGTTCCCCATGGCGAAATGGCATTTGTACAGCGAATTTCAGAATGGAGTTTCGGTTGGGGGGCGTATCAAGTTTACGTGGTTGTTTGGCATAATCGGCGCGTTTGTACTGTTGCTGGCCTGCATTAATTTTATGAATTTAAGTACAGCGCGCAGCGAGAAAAGGGCCCGGGAAGTGGGTATCCGCAAAGCCATTGGTTCATTACGGGGACAGCTTATCGGGCAGTTTTTAAGCGAATCGATCCTGGTTGTGTTTTTAGCTTTTGGGTTAACAATAATACTTATGATACTGGCCGTGCCATACTTTAATACAATAGCAGGCAAAACAGTAAGTATTCCCTGGGGTAACGCTTTATTTTGGTTAACCGCACTAACTTTTACTTTTTTTACCGGTATTATATCAGGAAGTTATCCTGCATTTTACCTGTCGGGTTTTAAACCCATTAAAGTGTTAAAAGGCACCTTCAAAGCAGGCCGTTTGGCCGCACTGCCGCGTAAGGCGCTGGTAGTTATTCAATTTACAGTATCAATAGTTTTAATAATCGGCACAATTGTAGTTTACAGGCAAATACAATTTGCCAAAAGTCTTCCGGTTGGTTATAACCGAAGCGGCCTTATTACGGTTAACATGAATACGCCAGAGATTCATGGCCATTATGATGCATTGAGAAACGACCTGATAAAAACTGGCGCCGTATCGGATATGGCAGAATCAAACAGCTCGACTACGCAAATATGGTCAAACAATGGGGGCTTTGATTGGCTGGGAAAAGCGCCGGGGTTCGATCCCACTTTCGGCACTATTGCCGTTACCCAGGATTTTGGCAATACCATTGGCTGGAAAATAATTGAAGGGCGCGATTTTTCAAGAAATTTCCCTTCGGACACCGGGGCCTTTATATTAAACGAATCGGCTGTAAAGCTTAGCGGCATTAAAAACCCTGTGGGTAAAATAATGAGATGGAACGGAAAAGACCATGTTATTACCGGCGTGGTAAAAGATATGATAATGGAGTCACCTTATAAACAAACAATAGCTACCATTTTTCACATGGACCCTGGATGGGTAAATCTTATTACAGTGCGTATAAATCCAAAAGCAGCTGTCCATGGCGCGCTGAGCAAAATTGCGCCTGTATTTCAAAAATATAATCCCGGCAGCCCGTTCGACTTTAAGTTTGTTGATGACGAATATGCACAGAAGTTTTCAGATGAGCAGCGCATAGGCGATATCGCTACCGTTTTTGCAGGGCTTGCCATTTTTATTTCGTGCCTGGGGCTGTTTGGTATGGCATCATTTATGGCCGAGCAGCGCATCAAAGAAATTGGTGTACGCAAAGTGCTCGGTGCTACGGTATTTAATTTATGGCAACTATTATCAAAAGATTTTGTGGCGCTTGTAGTTATTGCATTACTTATTGCCACGCCTTTTTCATATTATTTTATGCATAAGTGGCTGTTGGGCTACCAGTTCCGCACCCAAATTACCTGGTGGATATTTGCGGTCGCAGCTGTTGGTGCAATGGTAATTACATTATTAACGGTTAGCTATCAAAGCATTAAAGCTGCGCTGGCAAACCCGGTGAAGAGTTTGAAATCAGAGTGATTAGAGGTTAGAGACCAGAGATTAGTTAAAAAAATCGACTTCGGCTACGAACCATCAACTAAAAATGAGTGATTAGAGGTTAGAGACGAGAGATTAGTTAAAAATTAGTTTCGGCTATGAACTATGAACTAAAAATGAATGATTAGAGGTTAGAGACCGGAGATTAGTTAAAAAAATCGACTTCGGCTATGAACCATGAACCATTAACTATAAACCAAAAATGATAAAGAACTATTTAAAAATCGCCTGGAGAAACCTGAACAAGCACCGTTTCTTTTCATTAGTGAATATTTGCGGCCTGGCCATTGGGGTGGCTGCGTTCTGGATAATCGCGTTATACGTAACTGATGAATGGAGTTATGACCGTTATAATGAAAAATCGGATCGTATTTTTCGTGTGGCGCAGCATGGCAAATGGGGCAATGGCGGTTTTAACCTGGCGATAACTTCCATTCCATACGCGCCAGCCTTAAAGGCAGACTATCCGGAGGTAGAGGAAGCTATTCGCATCGATGGGGAGGGTGGCGGTAAAATCACTTACGGTGAAAAGCAAATTGAGGCAAATGATATTTCATTTACCGATAATGCCATCTTCAACATATTTACCTATCATTTTTTATCCGGCGATCCGGAAACAGCCTTGTCAAAACCGCATTGTATCGTATTAACAAAAACCCTTGCCGAAAAAATCTTTGGTGATGCTTCCGATGCGATGGATAAAACTATCTCCTTTGATAAAAATGACCACAACGTGGTTACCGGAGTAATTGATGATGTACCTGCAAACTCAACCTTTAAATTCAGCGCCCTACGCTCTCTAAATGCAGATTACAATGGTCGTTGGGGCAGTGCAGGCGTGTTTACCTTCGTTTTATTAAAAAACCACGATGATTATAAAAAGATAGAGGCAAACTCCGACGACTTTTTCAACAAACATCTAAAAGGTGATTTTGCCGGGGTAAAATACAAAATGGAGCTGCAGCCGCTTACCTCCATCCATCTGCATTCAAACCTGGATTATGAAATGGGCAATAATGGAAACATTGCTTATGTATACGTATTCAGCATTGTTGGTTTGTTAATACTAGCTATTGCTGTAATAAATTATGTAAACCTTACAACAGCGCGCTCTTCAGTAAGGATCAAGGAGATCGGCATCCGTAAGGTTATCGGTTCAGGCAGAAGCCAGCTGCTTTATATGTTCTTTTCTGAATCGGTATTATTAGCGGTATTTGCGACCATCGCCGGGATGGTTTTAATCCAGGCTGCTATTCCTTACTTCAATTTACTTTCGGGCAAATCGCTTGATATCTGGTATTTCGGCGTAGCTAAATCATTGTTGATATTCGCATTTTTCGCGCTAATAATCGGACTCATCAGCGGCATTTACCCGGCTTTATTTCTATCGGGTTTTAAAACCATCCCGGCCATGAAGGGACAGTTGGGCAACCAATCGTCTACTGTTATATTCAGAAAGGGGCTTGTGATCTTCCAGTTTGTGATCACTATTGTGATGATAGTTGGCTCCAGCGTTATTTACCAGCAGCTCCATTACGTTTTAAATAAGGATCTGGGCTTTAATAAGTCGCAGATGCTTACGTTCCATATCCACAGTCATGATGCCCGTGCAAAAACAGAAGAAATAAAATCGGAACTATTGCAAAACCCGCTGATTGAAAGCGTGGCCGTTGCAGGTAACCCTATTGGCAATAATGATATCGGTTCAAATGAATTTAACCTCGGCGCGGATGGCAATAACGCTCCTGACGCCAAAATGGTGGAATCGCTAATTATCGATGAGGATTTTATTCCTGCTATGCAGATAAAAATGGCTGAGGGCCGCAATTTTATTAAGGGCGTTTCAGATACTGCCAATCATTCCATCATCGTAAACGAAATGCTGATAAAAGAGCTGGGCTGGACCAACCCAATCGGCAGGCGTGTGCGCACCGGGGTTGATCATGGCGTTATTCAATACTCAACCATTGTAGGCGTGGTTAAGGATTTCAATACTTATTCCCTGCAGCACAAGATCTCGCCAATGGCATTAAACTTGCCAGCTGTGGCTAATGATAAAGACAACCTGTATGTGCGTTTAAGAAAAAATAATATCCCGGCTGCGCTTGGCTACCTGCAACAGGTGTACGCCAGGTTCGATCCTGAAAATAAGGTGGATTACCACTTCCTCGATCAAAACTTTGCAGCACAATATCAATCGGAACAAAAACAGGGAAACCTGCTGTTAATTTTCACCGTGCTGGCTATCAGTATTGCTTGTTTGGGCTTGTTCGGCCTGGTAACGTTTACTGCCGAGCAACGGGTTAAGGAAATTGGGATCCGTAAAGTTTTGGGGGCGGGCATTCACCATATTGTAAATATGCTGGCAAAGGAGCTGGTGCTGCTTGTATTGATTGCCGCAGTTGTCGCCACGCCGCTTGCATGGATGGCGGCAAGTAAATGGCTGCAAAGTTTTGAATACCGCACCAGTATTCATTGGTGGGTATTTGCGGCTGCAGGGTTGGCTGCTATGTTGTTGGCTTTTATAACCATAAGCGTGCGTTCGGTTAAAGCAGCATTGGCTAACCCGGTGAAGAGCCTTAGGAGTGAGTAAGCTGTTGGCAGTGAGCAGTTGGCAGCCATGTGGATTCTTTCCGGCCATGAACCATGAACTATCAACCATGAACTAAATGAACTATGAACTAATACCATGATAAAAAATTATTTAAAAATTGCCTGGCGCAACCTTATCCAAAACAAGGTTTCATCATTGATCAATATAGGCGGACTGGCTGTTGGTATGGCGGTGGCTATATTGATCGGCTTATGGATATGGGATGAATTATCGTTTGATAAATACCATAAAAACTACGACAACATAGCCCGGGTTATGCAGAATCAAACGGCTAATGGCGAGATCAGCTCCCTAAAAGCTATGCCAATGCCTGTGGCTTATGAACTTCGCCATCTTTATGGCAATGATTTTAAACATGTAGTATTATCTTCCTGGACTAACCCTCACCTTCTTTCATTTAAGGATAAAAATATTTCTATGCCGGGCAATTTTATGGAGGCCGATGCACCTGAAATGCTCACCCTAAAAATGGTTAAAGGACCTGGAAATGCCTTAACAGATCCATCGTCAATATTATTATCCGAATCGGTATCCAAAGCCATTTTTGGTAATATCGACCCAATAAACAAAATATTAAAGCTGGATAACTTCACTTTAAAAGTAGCAGGCCTATACCAGGATCTGCCTGCGAATACAAGTTTCAGCGAGGTTAAATTTATTGCTCCCTGGGGATTATACGAGCATACTCCAGAAATGCAGCAAGCCAAAACCAACTGGAACGCAAATTCATTCCAGATTTTTGCCCAGGTAGCTGATCAAAGAAACATAGCTGATGTTTCTGCAAAAATAAAGGATCTTAAACTTAACAATGAAGACCAGGATGGCAAAAAAGGGAATCCGCAAATTTTCCTTTTCCCGATGAGCCGCTGGCATTTATATGCAGAATTTAAAAACGGCGTAAATACCGGTGGAAGCATCAAATATATCTGGCTCTTTGGGATCATTGGTATTTTTGTGCTGATGCTGGCGGGTATAAATTTCATGAACCTGAGTACAGCGCGGTCCGAAAAACGGGCAAAAGAAGTTGGGATCAGGAAATCAATAGGCTCGTTGCAGGGGCAACTGATCTGGCAATTTCTAAGTGAATCTTTATTGGTGGCAGTGCTGGCTTTTTTAGCAGCATTGTTCCTGGTGCAGTTAACCCTTCCATTTTTTAATGACTTAACGGGTAAACAATTATTTGTATTATGGAGTAATCCTTCATTTTGGCTAACAGGGATAGGATTTGTAATTATTAGCGGACTGTTTGCCGGCAGTTACCCTGCTTTTTATCTTTCCTCGTTTCAGCCGGTAAAGGTGTTAAAAGGTTCATTTAAGGCTGGCAAAATGGCAAGCCTTCCACGTAAGGTACTTATTGTTGTTCAGTTTACATTTTCTGTAACAATGATAATTGGAACCATAGTGGTGCTGCGGCAAATTCACTTTGCTAAAGATCGCCCAATTGGTTACAGCCGCTCCGGGTTAATTATGATTAGGCCTTATTCAGAAGACTTGCACAGGAATTTTAATGCGCTCAGGAATGAATTGCTTCAAACCAGAACAATAACTGAGATTGCTGAATCGGGAAACCAGATAACAAAAGGGAGCAGATCAAGCGGTGGTTTTAGCTGGCAGGGTAAAGACGCTGGCACAGCCGGCGAATTTGCCACTTTCGCCGTAACACCCGGGTACGGTAAAACTGTAAACTGGCAATTTACTCAAGGCAGGGATTTTAAAAATTCATCTGTTTCAGACTTAAATGGAGTGATCTTAAATGAGGCCAGCGTAAAATACATGGGGCTTAAAAACCCTGTTGGGCAAATCGTAAACTGGGATGATAAAAAATATACCATATTGGGTGTTGCGAAAGATATGATCGTAGAGTCGCCCTATGAGCCTGTAAAACCGACTATCTTTTACATTGAAGGTGGCCCGGGGCTGGTAAATGTGCGCATCAATCCTAAAATGGGCGCAAGTACAGCAATAAGCAATATTGAAGCTGTTTGCAAAAAATATGCGCCCGGTGACCCTTTTGATTACAAATTTGTTGATGACGAGTATGCCAAAAAATTTGGCGATGAAGAACGTATAGGTAAGCTTGCAAGCTTCTTTGCCGGCCTGGCCATATTCATCAGCTGCCTTGGTTTGTTTGGCATGGCCTCGTTTATGGCAGAGCAGCGGACCAAAGAAATTGGCGTGCGAAAAGTATTGGGCGCTACAGTATTCAATCTATGGCGAATGTTATCAAAAGATTTTGTATTGCTGATTGTTATTTCAATCCTTATTGCAACACCTGTATCATACTATTTTATGCACAACTGGCTGCAGAATTATCAATATCGTTCTGAAATAACATGGTGGATTTTTGCTGTAACCGGGCTTGGCGCCATGATGCTTACTTTATTTACAGTTAGCTATCAAAGTATAAAAGCAGCACTGACAAACCCGGTGAAAAGTTTGCGTTCAGAATAAGTGGTCAGAGATTAGAGACTAGAGATTAGTTAAAAAAGAGAAAATTATATAATATAAGCGAAATAATAAAAGTTCGGATTTGACAGTTTGCAGTTGGCCGTGAGCAGTTAATGTCCTATAGATTCAATATAGAAAGTGTTCGTGTACGGCATAACACCCGCACAGGAATTACCCCTTTAGTTAATTGACAATGAACAGCTTGCAACGCTCATGAAAAAACATTGTCTTTTAAAAATTTAAAGATAAAGGACTAGTGTACAATGATAAAGACCAACTGACATGATAAAAAACTACTTAAAAATTGCCTGGAGGAACCTTGTTAAGAACAGGGCTTCCTCAATAATCAACATCGGCGGACTTGCCGTGGGTATGGCTGTCGCCATGTTGATAGGATTATGGATCTGGGATGAATTGTCCTTTGACGCTGATTACAAAAATCGCGACCGGATTGCAACGGTGATGGATAACCAATTGATCAATAGCCAAACGGAAACGTGGGGGTCATCGGCCTGGCCGCTTGCTCCTGCCCTGCGCAGTAACTTCGGCAATTATTTTAAACACGTCATTATCGCGGCGTTTCCCGGCGATCACCTTTTAACCTTTGATAATAAAACCATCACCCAAAGTGGTAACTACATGGAGCCTGCCATTACCGATATGCTATCGGTAAAAATGGTAAAAGGCAGCGCCAAAAGTATAAACGACCCTTCATCCATCATCATTTCCCGAACAACAGCAAAAGCACTCTTCGGCGATACAGACCCAATAAATAAACCGATAAAGATCGATAAAACGCAGAATGCCAAAGTTACCGGCGTTTATGAAGATCTACCCGTACACTCATCTTTTGGTGATCTTGCCTTTATCGCTCCTTTTCAAATGCTGGCCATCAGCCAAAATTATCCGGGCAGATTTAACAATCCCTGGGGGGCAAGCTGGTTCCAAACATTTGTGCAGATTGCCGACAATGCCGACATGGCACAGGTATCAGCAAAAATTAAGGACATAAAATTAAATACGCTTCGGGGCACAAATAACAGCGATGCACGCTTCCGTTCGCAATTGTTTCTGCACCCTATGCCCAAATGGTACCTGTATGGCGAATTCAAAAACGGGGTAAACAGTGGTGGCCGCATTCAGTACGTGTGGTTATTTGGCATAATCGGCGTATTCGTATTATTATTGGCCTGCATCAATTTCATGAACCTGAGCACCGCACGTTCCGAAAAACGGGCAAAGGAAGTTGGCATCCGCAAAGCAATTGGTTCTGTTCGCAGCCAGCTTATTGCCCAATTCTACAGCGAATCGTTATTGATTGCAGTGCTTTCATTTTTTTTATCGCTGCTTTTAGTTCAGCTACTCCTGCCCGGGTTCAACCAACTGGCAGATAAAAAAGTAGCTATTTTATGGGGCGAGCCCTTGTTTTGGTTACTGGGCGTCGCGTTCACTTTATTTACAGGGCTTGTGGCAGGTAGCTACCCGGCATTATATCTATCGTCATTCCGTCCTGTAAAAGTACTGAAGGGCGCATTTAAGGTTGGCAGACTGGCAGCTATTCCGCGTAAGGTACTGGTGGTAGTACAGTTTACCGTTTCGGTAGTGCTCATTATCGGCACCATAGTGGTTTTTCAACAGATCCAGTTTGCTAAAAACCGACCGGTGGGCTACAATCGGGATAATTTGCTAAATATAACCCTGCAAACACAGGACTTAAATAAACAATACAAGGCGTTAAGAAACGACCTGCTTGCCAGCGGTTCAGTTAGCAATGTATCTGAATCTGAAAGCCCAATAACCAGTGTATACATTGGCAATGGCGGTTTTAATTGGAGGGGAAAAGACGCGGCTTTACAAGAGCAGTTTACCAGTATGTCCATAACCGCCGACTTTGGGAAAACGGTAGGCTGGAAAATCAAGGAAGGCCGCGATTTTAATCCGGCGTTCGTGTCAGATTCTTCAGGCTTTATTATTAATGAGGCTGCTGTAAAATTCCTGGGTTTTAAACATCCTGTTGGAGAAACCATTGAATGGATTGGTAACGGCAAGTATAAAATTATTGGTGTAGTGAAGGATATGGTTAACCAATCGGCATATGAAACTACTAAGCAATCCTTTTTTTATTTACCAAGAAACTGGAACCAATTATCAAACATCAATATAAAAATCAACCCATTGGTAAGCTCACATAGCGCCATGGATAAGATCAAGGCTATTTTAAAGAAATATGATCCATCAACATCATTTACCATTCAGTTTGTTGATGACGATTACGCCAAAAAGTTCGATAACGAAGAACGCATAGGTAAACTTGCTAGCTGTTTTGCCGGCCTTGCCATTTTCATTAGCTGCCTGGGCTTATTCGGAATGGCAATGTTTATGGCCGAACAGCGCATAAAGGAGATCGGAGTGCGTAAGGTATTGGGAGCATCCGTGTTTAACCTATGGCGATTGCTGTCAAAGGATTTTATTATTCTCGTGGTCATTTCGCTGTTAATAGCATCGCCTGTAGCCTTTTACTTTATGCACAGTTGGCTGCAAAGCTACCAGTATCGCACAGAAATAAGCGGATGGATTTTTATAGTAGCCGCAGCCGGAGCAATGATAATTACCCTGTTAACAGTGAGCTATCAAAGTATAAAGGCAGCGCTGGCAAACCCGGTGAGAAGTCTGAAATCGGAGTGATCAGAGATTAGAGACCAGAGATTAGTTAAAAAAGCTTCAGTTATGAACCATGAAGTACCAATGAACTAGCCATGATAAAGAACTATTTAAAAATCGCGTACCGAAACCTTGTTAAGAACAAGGCGCATTCGTTCATCAACATTACCGGGTTATCGGTAGGTATGGCGGTAGCCATGCTTATAGGCTTATGGATCTGGGATGAGTTGTCGTTCGATAAGAATTTTAAAAATTACAACAACCTGGCCCAGGTAAAACAAAACGTTTTGATAAATGGTGAAACAGGTACGGGCACCAGTGTGCCCTGGCCCATCGGTGCCGAAATTTTCAAAAACTTCGGCAGCAGTTTCAAGGCTGTAAGCATGGCTTCGTTTACCTATGGCCACATCCTTACGCTTGGTGATAAGAAATTAACCAAAAGTGGGACATTTTTCGAACCACAGGCGCTGGATATGTTTTCAGTAAATATGTTGAAGGGCAGCAGGGCCTCACTTAATGATCCCTCATCCGTTATCCTTTCCGCATCAACTGCTAAGGTTTATTTTGGTGATGCCGACCCGATGAACAAGTTGATGAAGATTGATAATAGCATGACGGTAAAGGTAACCGGCGTTTTCCAGGACTTCCCTTACAGCTCAACTTTTGCTGATGTGAACTTTATTGCTCCATGGGAGCTTTTATCAACCGCGCAAGGGATGAAACAGCAAAAGGATACCTGGCGGTGCAATTGCTACATGACTTTTGCACAGGTTGCCGATAATGTTGATATGAAAGCGGCTTCGGCAAGGATAAAAGACGTAAAGCTTAGCAAGGTAGATAAGAGCGAGTTAAAAGAGAAGCCCCAGGTTTTCCTCGACCCGATGAAGAACTGGCACCTGTTTTCCGATTTTAAAAATGGCAAAAACGTGGGTGGCCGCATCCAATACGTTTGGTTGTTTGGCATCATCGGTATTTTTGTGCTGCTGCTGGCCTGCATCAACTTTATGAACCTTAGCACTGCCCGTTCCGAAAAACGAGCCAAAGAAGTTGGCATCCGCAAGGCTATTGGTTCCTTACGGACGCAACTTATTTACCAGTTTTTAAGCGAATCGCTGCTGGTAGTTACTTTTGCATTTGCGCTGGCTATTTTGTTTGTTCAGCTTGGGCTTCCATTTTTTAATGATGTATCGGGGAAAAAAATGGTTATCCCCTGGGGCAGCCCCTTGTTTTGGCTAATGGGCATAGGTTTTAGTTTAATAACAGGCCTTGTTTCCGGCAGCTATCCCGCATTGTATCTGTCATCATTTCAGCCCGTAAAAGTATTGAAGGGCACCTTTAAGGTTGGCCGACTGGCAGCCATCCCCCGCAAGGTATTGGTGGTAACGCAATTTACCGTTTCAGTTACATTAATTATTGGCACCATAATAGTTTACCGCCAGATCCAGTTTGCCAAAAACCGCCCCGTTGGTTATACAAGGGATGGCCTGGTTATGCTGCCCATGGTAACAGGCGAAATTCATAATAAATTGGCCGCGGTTAAGGATGAACTCTTTAAATCAAGGACTATCACCAGCATAGCCGAATCAAGCAGCCCTACAACCGGTGTGTACGGAACAAATGCTGGTTTTGATTGGAAAGGTAAAGATCCAACACTTGCTGTTGATTTTCCTAATACTGAAATATCGCCCGATTATGGCAAAACCGTCGGCTGGCAGTTTAAAGACGGGCGCGATTTCTCTGCCCAATTCTTATCTGACTCCGTTGCATTTGTGATTAACGAAACCGCAGCAAAATTCATGGGCCTTAAAAACCCGGTTGGCGAGACCATCCGTTGGGATGGTGTACCGTTTAAAGTGGTCGGGGTAATTAAGGACGTGGTTACCGAATCGCCATATGAGCCGGTGAGGCCCATGCTTTATCACCTGGCAAAAGGAGGCGTCGATTTTGTTATCGTCAAAATAAATCCAAAAATCAGCACAAGCCAGGCTATAGATAAAATAGGCAAGGTGTTTAAAACATACAATCCGGCCCAGCCATTTGATTACCAGTTTGCAGATACAGAATATGCCAAAAAATTCGGCAACGAGGAACGCATAGGCAAGCTGGCGAGTGCATTTGCAGGCCTGGCCATATTCATCAGCTGCCTCGGGCTTTTCGGCATGGCTTCGTTTATGGCGGAGCAGCGTATAAAGGAAATTGGTGTGCGCAAAGTATTGGGCGCAACGGTATTTAACCTTTGGCGTTTGCTATCTAAAGATTTTGTGATCCTGATTACCATTTCGCTGCTGATCGCAACGCCGGTAGCTTATTACTTTATGCACAGTTGGCTGCAGGGCTACACCTACCGGTCAACCATAACCTGGTGGATCTTTGCCATAACCGCTGCCGGAGCCATGGTGATAACATTATTAACCGTAAGCTATCAAAGTATAAAAGCAGCGCTAATGAACCCGGTTAAGAGCCTGAAGTCGGAGTGATTAGAGACTAGAGATCCGAGATTAGTTTAGAATTATTCTGGTGAACCAGCCGCACCAATGAACTAATGAACTAATGAACAATTGCACTAATGAACCAATAATGATATCAAACTATTTTAAAATCGCGTGGCGTATTATTATCCGCCAGAAGGCTTTCTCGCTTATTAATATAATGGGGCTGGCAATCGGTATGGCGGCATGCCTGCTTATTGTACAGTACATCAGCTTTGAGTTAAGCTATGATAACTTCCATAAAAACGCGGCTAATATTTATCGCATAAAACATGAGAGTTTTAGCCAGGGTAATTTAACCGAGAATATGCCAAAAACCTATTCGGCGGTGGGACCGGCACTAAAGGCAAGTTTCCCCGAAGTGCAGGATTTTACCCGCGTATCAAGGGGCGGCGGATTGGTAACTTCGCAGCAAGGCAACGGATCAATAATAGCCTTTAACGAGGATAGGGTTTACCTGGCAGATGCTTCATTTCTACGGATGTTCTCGTTCCCTATGGTGGAAGGAAGTTCATCCGCGCTTAACAACCCGAACACGGTAGTTATTAGTGAAAGCACTGCGAAGAAATATTTCCCTAACCAGGAGGCGGTTGGCAAAACCATCCACATCCAGCAGCAGGTGTCAGGTACCGATATCAAAGCAATGGTTACCGGTGTGTTTAAGGATGTTCCTGCAAACTCGCACTTGCAATTCGACTTCCTCGTATCAGCCGATGCAAAGGCCGGCGATTGGGTTTACCCGGATTCATATACTTATATCTCGCTATCACCCCAAACTGACCCTAAAGTATTTGATGCCAAACTACCGGCATTTATTAAAAAATACGCAGTGCTTAGCGAACAAAACGCAGCCAGCTTTACGCAGGGAAAAACCAACATCAACAACATTAACCTAAGCCTGCAACCGCTAAAGGACATTCACTTATACTCCAACCTCTCGAACGAGATCAGCAATGGCGGTAATGGAAATTTGGTTTGGTACCTGGGATTAATTGCTGTGCTCATCCTGCTAATAGCGTACATCAACTACGTCAACCTTTCAACCGCAAAGGTTATCGAACGGGCTAAGGAGGTTGGCATCCGTAAGGTATTGGGCTCACAACGTGCGCAGCTTATTAAGCAATTTTTGTTCGAGTCGTTGCTGCTTAATGTTATCAGTGTGGCTGTGGCAATATTTATTGTAGTGCTTTTTATGCCGTGGTTCAGCGCACTTTGCGGTGTTGAAATTGAGTTTACCTTGTGGAAAGATCCATACTATGCACTAGGCTTTGTCACACTTTTAACGGGAGGCATTTTATTGTCGGCTACCTATCCGGCGCTTATCCTGTCGGACTATAAACCTGTACAGATCCTGAAGGGCAAATTCATGAACAATACCCAAAGCATCTCGCTGCGAAAGGGCCTGGTTGTTTTCCAGTTTGTTGCAACGATAGCCTTTATGATGGGCACCATGGTGGTTTATCGCCAGGTAAATTTCATGAAGGCCAATAACATGGGGATGGACATGAAGCAAACCCTGGTTGTTTTGGCGCCGCAAAACGTAAGGGCAACTGACGCCGATAATGCAAATTACACGGTTAAGGATAGCGTTTTTCAGACGGAAGTATCACGTGATCCGCGGATTAAAAGTATCACCTCGTCATCGAGCATTCCGGGGGAAAGTATAGATTACATCATGTCTTACACCCGCCACACGCAAAACGGCGAAAAAAGTCTGCGCTTGTCAACGCTGGAGATTGGTAACAGGTATCTCAACCAGTTTAAGGTAAATGTTATAGCCGGCGAGAGGATTACTTCAAACACCAATTTCGCCAAAAGCCCGATGATGCTGAACGAGGCTGCAGTGAGGGCCCTTGGCTTTAAAAACGCAAAGGATGCAGTCGGCAAATTGGTTGAAACAAAAAATGGCCGGGGCCGTGTGTTTGAGAACGAGGTGGTAGGCGTGATTCAAAACTTTCACCAAACCTCGTTAAAGGATGATTACACCCCTTTGGTTGTCCGTGCCATTGATCCATCGAGCGTATCGCATTACGAGGTAAAATTTAACAACAATAACCTGCCGCAAACCATTGCCGGGGTAGAAAAAATCTATAAAAACGTATTCCCTGAAGCTGCATTCCAGTATTTCTTTTTGGATGAGTTTTTTGATCAGCAATATAAAGTGGAGCAGCATTTTGGGCAAGTGTTCAGCCTTTTCTCGGGCTTTGCCATTTTTGTGGCCTGCCTGGGGTTATTCGGTTTAACACTAATCACCATATCGCAGCGGGTAAAAGAAATCGGCATTCGCAAGGTGCTGGGCGCATCGGTACAAAACATCCTGCTGCTTATCTCAAAAGATTTTATCGGCCTGATATTAATTGCTAACGCGATAGCCTTGCCGCTGGCCTATTGGGGTTGCTATAAATGGCTTCAGAACTACAAATTCCGGATTGACTTTAGCGCCTGGTTTTTTATAACGCCGATGGCAATGGTGTTTTTGATAGCCATACTAACGGTGAGCTATCAAAGCATCAAAGCGGCGCTGGTTAACCCGGTGAGGAGTTTAAGAAGTGAGTAGGCAGTTTTGAGTGGGCAGTTGGCAGTAAAACCAATAGAGTAATTCGGCCATGAACAATGAACTATTAACCATGATCCAAATGGACTACATACAAAAAACAGGGCAACGCCTTTTAAGCAACAAGGGTTTTGCCTTACTTATTGTACTCACAATTGTTTGTCTGCCGGCTTATAGCCAGCAGACGCATTACGATTTGGCTAAAATGCTTGCCGAAAAGCAACTGGTTATTTATCCGGGTAAAACAACTGTGCTAGTAAACGATGCGGGTAAAAGCGGCATCAGCACCGATGGCATTATATGGCTTAAGGATGTTGATTTCAATACCGGTACCATTGAGCTTGATATGCGGGGCCGTAATGAATTTTTGAAAAGCTTTTTGGGCATTGCCTTTCACGCTACGGATACGCTGAACTATGAAAGCGTTTATTTCAGGCCATTTAATTTTCAGTACGCACCTGATACGGCACGAAGAAAATGGTCGGTGCAGTATATGAGCATCCCAGATTATTCTTATGAACGCCTGAGAAAGGAGCAAACCGGCAAATTTGAAAATGACATTAAGCCAAACCCGAAACCGGAAGACTGGTTTCATGCGCGGATAGTTGTTACAAAAGACAGCACTATTGTTTATGTGAATCACGGCGACAAGCCATCGCTGAGTGTAAAAAACTTAAGTAAGAGAAGTAACGGGCTTATTGGTTTGTGGACATCGACCGGAGCGAGCATGAGTGATTTTGCCAACCTTTTTATAAAACAGGATTGATTTGAACTAAAAGCGTGGTAAACTAAATAAAGATGAAGAAATACATTACAACCCTTTTTGCCCTTTCAACCATCTGCTCATTTGCGCAGCGAAAGCAGGTGGTGCATGATTACAGTAAAATAAAGCCATCTGAATGGGTGATCCCTAAAAATGATACGCTGGATTATGCTTTTAATACTTATTCAGGCGCAGATGCGTTATTGTTAACACGTAAAATCCAGAATTATAAGGGAGCCAGCGTTGCCTATCCAAAATCGTTGAAATTTAAAGATGGTATTATTGAAATGGACATAGCATCGCCGGTCGGCAAAAACGGTTTTATGGGCTTCGCATTCCGGATAAAGGATGCCCATCACTACGAAACATTGTACTTCCGTCCGGGCTCATCGGGCACCATCAATGCTGTGCAGTACATGCCCGAAAAGAAGGCAGAGTTTAATTGGTGGGAGTATGAAGCCGACAAGTACCAGTCAAAAGCCACACTTCCGCTAACCGCCTGGTTCCACGTAAAAGCTGTGGTTAAAGGGCCGGAGATAGCTGTATTTTTAAATAATCAGCCCAAACCTGTAATGGTTTATAAGAACCTGGATCCCTCGTTAAAAACCGGTTCAGTTGGTTTTTGGCTGGGTAACTGCAGTTCGGGCGCATATAAGAATTTAGTAGTTGGTACTAGTGATTAGAGACCAGAGATTAGTTAAATACGAATGCCGGTTACTAATCACCACTACAAAGAGCTTGGATCTTCTTCATCTAAGATCTGAGATTTAGTTGAGTAGCGTTCCGGGTGAGATCCGGAACGCATTTTTTTTGCCTTCACTTTTATACACTCCAAATTTATTGCACTATATTTATTGCAGCGTGAAACTTCCCGCTTTGAGCCAGTCCCCCTACCCTGGCTAAAACAAGTATGCTCATTACATGTTACCGTTTTACCATGAACAAAACCATTACCCTATTATTGGTATTATCACTTGCCTTTACAACAAGCCATGCTCAGCAGATAAAAAACGACAGCATTCGTATTGCCGTCGAACCGGAATACAATAACGTCGGAAAAACACACCGTTTTTTGTTTGGCGAGAATTACCGGGCTTTATGGGCCGCGCCTGTTAAACTGCCTGTGTTTAAACTGGAAAGCGCTAAGGGCGGCTTAAAAATATTGCAAAAGGGCGGCGGCTTGCAAACCATGTCGCTGCGGTTGCAGGATTCCACGGGCCAACAATGGGTGTTGCGTACCATTCAAAAATACCCGGAGCGTGGTTTACCGCCAAGGTTGCGCCCTACAGTAGCCAAAGATATTTTACAGGACCAGGTATCTGCAGCGCATCCCTTTGCTGCACTTACCGTACCACCGTTGGCACAAGCTTTGGGTGTGCCACACTCCAACCCGCAAATAGTATACGTTGCTGATGATCCGGCGCTGGGCAAATACTCAAAAGACTTTGCCAATAAGGTTTTTCTTTTTGAGGAACGCGAGCCGCTGGATGCAGAGAAAACAGACAATACCGAAAAAGTACAGCGCAAGCTAAAGGAAGACAACGATAACCGGGTTGATGAAAAAACGGTATTAAAGGCGCGATTGCTGGATATGATCCTTGGTGATTGGGACCGCCATGAGGACCAATGGCGATGGGAAAAGATTGATGAAAAGAAAGGTTCGGTTTATGAACCCGTTCCGCGGGATCGCGACCAGGTTTACTATAAAACCTCAGGTGTTTTTCCGTGGATCGTATCGCACCAATGGCTTAAATCAAAATTCCAGGGTTATAGCGGCGAGATAAGAGATATTGACGGCTGGAACTTTAACGCCCGATACTTTGACCGTTACTTTTTAAACCAACTGAGCGAGGACGATTGGCGTGAACAAATAACTTGCGTTCAAAAAACGCTTACCGACAGCGTGATTACCGCTGCCGTTAAATTAATGCCGGATACTATTTTTAAACTTTCAGGCAGGGAAATCATCGCCAAAATGAAGGGTCGGCGCGACAATTTAATGAAGCAGGGCCTGGAGTACTACCGCTTTATCTCTATTTATGTAGAGATCCCGGCTACTGATAAACGCGAAAATTTCAGCATTGATGAACAGCCCGGCGGCAACCTGGAAGTAACTGTAAAGAAGATAAAAAAGGACGGCGATTTGGATAAAACCATTTACCACCGCGTTTTTAAACCAGATGTTACAAAGGAAGTCCGGCTATATGGTTTTGATGGTAACGATGTATTTTCGGTAACCGGCAACACGCCATCGCCAATAAAAGTAAGAATGATAGGCGGCATGGGTGTGGATAGTTTTTTTGTAGATAAAAAGCTGAACAACCGCGGCAAGCTTTATATATATGACCGGGCTGATTCTACCAATTTAATTCCACCGTCATCGGACGCAAGGATCCGTACCAGTACCGATACCGGTGTAAATAATTACAACAAAACCAGCTTTAAGTATGATAGGTTTGAACCCATCGTATTAGCCAATTACAATACCGATATCGGCATTTTGCTGATTGGCGGTTTCTCGTACGAAAAACATGGTTTTCGCGGTGAGCCTTATTCATTCAGGGAGGAGTTTCTCACCAATTACTCACTCTCACGAAAATCGTTGCTGTTCACCTATGTAGCAGATTTTAAAAACGCCATTGGAAATAATGATATCCGCATAAGTGCTTTGTCCAGAGGGCCTAATAACGTGAGCAACTTCTTCGGCATTGGTAACGGAACTCCTTTTGTAAATAAGGGTGATAAAGAAATCACCTACTACCGTAATAAATATGATTTAATCACCACCGATGTGTCCCTTTACCATCAATATGGCAACTGGCAGCTTCATGCGGGCATTGGCGGGCAGTTTTACTACAGCAATGCAGACGATAACAGCGATAGGTTCCTGGGTGATTATAACGCAGCCCATCCATCCGAAAATGTATTCGATAAAAAGTGGTCGGCGGGTTTGGTTGGCGGTGCCACTTACGATACGCGTAATAAAGGCAACGTTACCACCAGCGGAGTATATTGGAATACCTCGGTAACGTCAATGAAGGCTTTAACCGGATCGCATAATGCGTATACGCAAATACTGTCGGAATTTAACTTTTATCTTAACCCGGACCGCGACTCTGTGCTAATAATAGCCGACCGCACCGGTGGCGGCACTTATTTTGGCACTGCCGATTATTTTCAGCAGATAAAGCTGGGCGGCCCGCAAACGCTGCGCGGCTTTCATACCTGGAGGTTTACAGGCAGAACTATGTTTTACAACAACCTTGAGCTTCGGCTTAAAGTATTGGATTTCACCTCGTACCTGTTTCCAGGCAGTATTGGCGTGATCGGGTTTAATGATATCGGGAGGGTATGGTCGGCAAACGACACGTCAAATACGTGGCATGATGGCTATGGCGGCGGCGTTTACATTGTCCCTGCCGAGTTAGTGCTGATCCAGGCGGCTGTTGGTTTTTCAAGGGAGGGGTCATTACCTTATATTTCTATTGGTTTCAGGTTTTAGCCGACGGATTTTTGCTACTTTGCAATATCCTATTTATCACCAATGAAGCTAAGATTAAGCCTGTTTTTATTGTTATCCTGTCAATCCTTATTTGCCCAGGATTCTGTTTATGCGCGCCGGATAGTTGACACCTTAACATCACGCTATTTTTGGGGACGGGGCTATACTAACGACGGTATGGGCAAAGCCGCACGGTTTATAACAAGCGAGTTCAAGAGCTTCGGATTGCAGCCTTTGAGTGGAAAGGATTTTGTTCAGCCATTTACCTATAATGCCAATATCTACCCTGGAAAAATGAAGGTGGCCATTAACGGCATCGACCTAAAACCGGGTGTAGATTTTATTGTAAGCCCCGAAAGCATGGGCGTAAAGGCCGAGGGCAAACTACAGCAAAAGGATAGTGTCACATTTTTAGATGCCGAACACCGTATCATCGTATTACTGCGAAATAAACTTACCTGGTCGGTTGAGCAGGCGGCTTCAGATTATACAGCTATTGATGTGGATAAGAAGGCAATTACCCAAGCACCGTCTTCCATCAGCGTGGATATCGAAAGCAAACTGGTAAAGGATTTTAAAACCGGGAACATTTGCGCCATGGTTCGCGGCACAGCAAAGCCGGATTCATTTATAGTGCTTACCGCCCACTACGATCACTTAGGTGGCATGGGTGCCGACACCTATTTCCCTGGCGCCAATGACAATGCCAGCGGCGTGAGCCAGGTGATGAGCCTGGCTAAGTATTATGCGAAGCATCCGCAGCGGTACAGCATGGTTTTTATTTGCTTTGCAGGAGAGGAAGCCGGCTTACTAGGCTCCATGTATTTTGCTGAACACCCGCTGATGCCGCTGGCTGATATCCGGTTTTTAATAAACCTGGATTTGGAAGGCACCGGCGAAGAAGGCATCACTGTAGTTAATGCAACCATCTACCCAAAAGAATTTGAGCAACTAAAAAACCTAAATACTCAAGGGCATTACCTGTATAAAGTATATTCAAGAGGCAAGGCTCCCAACAGCGATCATTATCCCTTTACCGAAAAAGGCGTACCCGCGTTTTATATGTACACCATGGGCGGCATAAAGGCTTATCATGACGTGTTTGACGTCAGTAAAACCTTACCGCTTAATGAGTATAATCATTTGTTTAGGCTGATAGTTGATTTTGTTGGCGCGGAGACGAGGTAGGATTATGGAAAGAAAAACATTAAAAACCAATTCCCTTGAATCCATTTGCTGGTTTGGAAATTCTATTATGGATTGGGGTTGCGCCGGGACGCAGTATGCATTAAACGGTGAAATAAAACAACTTCATAAATATCACTTTAGGTTTAAGTTCGATGGGGCAATTACATCCGACGATGGAAAGTATGCTTTTATATATCAAAGGCTTGGCACTAAAGGTTTGTTACTTAAGGAAGGGGAATTACTTAGGGAAATTAACAGGTCATATTATTTCGCAAATGCTTATGAATATCCTGCTGCCTTTATTACCATAAAAAAAATTACCTATTTAATTCATTGTCCAATCGATTATAATCAACTCGATTTTGAAAACGCTGAAACAGGTGAGCTAATAACCAATATATCCGGAAGGAATCCATCCGATGTCTTTCATTCCAGGTTAGAAATTAGTCCTGATAATACTTATTTAATGAGCAGGGGCTGGTTTTGGCATCCACTCGATGTTGTTGAGATTTTTAACATAGAAGATTGCATTAACAACCCGGTGCTTCTTGATGAATCCACTTTATCCCCAGATGTAGGCAGCACAGAAGTTTGTACAGCAAGTTTTATTAGTGACAATAAAGTCCTCATAGGTTCTTCGGCTGAAATTGTTGACAACGAGAATTTGGATGCACTTCCAGCAAAACACATTGTAATTTGGGATTTAAAAACAGGTAAGATTTCAACACCGGTCGCAATTAATACTGAGTTTGGAAATCTGTTTGCCATTAATGAAGATTTAGCTTGGGACTTATATATTTATCCAAAGATTATTGATTTAAAGACGGGGCAGGTAGTTGATAAAGATGAAGGCTTCGATAGCGGTAAGCAAAACTCGTCTATTATCCATCACCGAAACAACATTCCTCAAATAATATACAATCGACAAACAAAACAGGTAGCTGTATCGGGAGAAAATAAAATCGACGTGTTTACGTGCTAAAGAAATTTTTAACATTACTGCACCTTCTCCGTCATCTCAAACCTGTCCACTTCCTTATATGATCGTGGCTTTTCATTAAATGCGGTGTAATAAACATACTTTTTATCCTTGTCAATTCCCGGCATGATCTTGCCTATCACCTTCCTGATCAGCAGGTTTTCATTTTTTATAGCAACGGTGTCCTTTAAATTCACTGACGTTAAATAATGAACTATTGGAAAGGTACCTTCGCTATTGGTTTGTGTATAAACCCTTATTATCCGTGGCTTAGTTGGCACCTCATTAATTGTGAATGGGAATATATACTTTGCGTTTGCCTCATTTATCATCTCGCCATAAAATGTATGCAGGCTGTCTTCAATCGGGTATCGCCAAATGCCGATTGGAGTCAAGCAATTATTGGCCAAAGCCGCATTGTTAATAGCATCGATGAGGTAATGTTTACCATAATTTTCCTTCGCCAGTTTATAAAGCTCGGGGCAGGTTTTTCCGTTAAATGTATAAGGGGTTACATCCATGTCGCTGATCTTCCACCCGTAACTATATTTAGAATACACCAGGCTGATCATATATTTGTTGGCGCCCGCTTTGGGCAGGAAAAAAGCTACATACATTTCCTGTTCGGGATTGTGATATATAAGGCTGTAGCGGTTTACGCCTTTATCAGCAGAATTTACGGTGTCCGCATTGCGCCATTTATTAATGATGTAATATTCTTCAAAAAGGGCATACTTGTTATCATTCAAATAATTACTTATGTGTTCTATCGTCCGTTCTGTATAAGAGTTCTGATTGAGCTCTTTTGACATAATGAACTTCATCCGCTTAAACTTGTTAGCCTTTAGCCAGTATAGTGCATCATCGGTCAATTCGTGAAGATCAGATCTTTTTCCGGCTGCTATTTTTTCATTTTCCCAAACGCCGGGCTTGTCTTCACAACTTTGCAATATAATTAGTGATAATAAAAAGAGGATTAATTTAAGGGGATAAGGCTTCATATTGAATACTAAAGTACTATGATAAAGTTAAATTTTCAATGTAAAATAATCCTTAATTAATAGTGATAGTTACAGCAATTGACAAATGTCAATCTTTTACGCAAAGAACTACACACAGAAAAAAGCTATTTCAATTTACTATCCGCAAAACACATCATCGCCTTGTACATAAATGCAGCAAAAGCGGGCTTGGTTTTCCCTTCAACAGTTGTATAACGATCATCCGCAACATACAGATCTGCAAGCCCTTTATAGGTTCCAATTTTCAAGTCAGTAGGATCTGACACACCCCAAAAGCTGCGGATATTGGCATAATGCCTGGCTATTTGTTCCTGTACAATTCCACTTTCGGGGTTTTCATTTACCAGTAAGACCAGTTCCTTTGCGATGTCTTTCTGGTCGGCCTTTAATTGTTCAAGATTAAGCTTCGGCATTTCGAGCAGGGCCTTTTCTGATCGCAAGACAACAGCTTCGCCCCATTTCTCAACGGCTTCATTACGGTATGCTTCGGCTTGCTCTTTTGGCATGCCTTTATATAATTCTTCGTGGTTACTCATGGTTTTGTTTTTTAAATGATCAACAGTTTTATCAATGGTATGCAGCAAAGTTGTAAGGTGCTCTCTTTTTGTAATGATGGATTCTTTATGGCCCTCGAGCGCCTTTACCAGGTCAAAATCCGGGTCGTCAAGAATGGAGCCGATCTCTTTCAGTGGAAAATCAAGCACTTTATAAAAAAGTATTTGCTGCAGCCGTAGTAATTCTTTTTCACCATAACGCCTGTACCTGCTTTCGGTACGAATAGATGGCTTCAGCAGGTTTAACTTATCATAAAGGTGTAGCGTACGTATGCTTACGCCTGCCAGTTTAGCTAATTGTTTTACCGAATAATCGTCTTTCATATACTTCTTAAATACCTGATTACAAAACTATGCTATGACGTAAGGTAAGAGTCAAGTGTTTTTTAAAATAAATTTCAGCGCAGAACAATAAGCGTTAATTCCCGGTTAAACTATTATGCAAAATGTCTTGTTTTTTGGCGATAGCCTTACCGCCGGCTATGGTTTGCGCAATGCAGCTATGGAATCCTATCCTGCAATTATCGGGCAAAAAATAGATGCAGAAGGGCTCGGCTATAAAATCATAAACGCGGGCCTGAGTGGCGATACATCTGCCGGTGGCATCCGCAGGATCGACTACTGGCTTAGCCAGCCGGTAAGCGTATTTGTGCTTGAGCTGGGCATTAACGATATTATTCGTGGTATACCGCCGGCATTAACCTTGGAAAACTTACAGGCTATTATAAATAAGGTAAGAGTTAAATATCCACAGGTAAAAATAATAGTAATGGGTATGCAAATCCCTGCATTTATACATAGCCCCGTCGCGGCACAATTCAGCGAAATTTTTAGCAGTTTGGCAACTGTCAATCAGGTGAGCCTGGTGCCATTCTTTTTAAAAGGTGTTGCCGGCAATGCCAATTTAAACCTGCCAGACCGGCTGCATCCCAATGCAGAAGGTTATAAGGTTATTGCTGAAAATGTATGGCCGGTTATTAAAAGGCTTATTGGTCAGCTTCCAGGGCAGGTGTAAAACGAAATTTTTTACGGGTGTTTCCTGCAATAAAAAACGGGTGATTTAACCCCTTGATTTTTAATCTAATATTAATTAATATTACAATTTAATAAAGCCTCTTAATGTGGTACAGCGCTACATGAACAGTATCTGAAATTAACAGATAATTATCGGAGGACAGGGCGCCTATTTTTATCACTCTTAAATGATTTTAAGGGTCAATTTTTTATGGGTACCAACGCAATCAATAATCATTCAATCGCAAGCGAACTCCATACCGGTTTTTGGGAATGGAATATGCAAGGCCAATTTCCTTTTGACGATCGTGCCCTGATGGAAAAGCTTGGCTATCTGCCTGATGAACTATGTATCGAACCATTGTGGATCGACAAGATCTCAGGCGAAAATCAACGGTTATTGCGTGAACAAATTGATCTCCATATTAACAGCCACGCTGCCATACCATTTACCTGCGAAGTTTATTTTAATTATAAAAACATAAATGCCCGATGCTATTTTTTTAGCGGCAAAATAATTCAATGGGCTGGTGATGGCACTCCATTACTAATGGTAGGTAGCTATATTAATATAACCAGTCAACGCCAGTTACTGGGTGAGCTTAACCGGATAAAGAGTTTTTTAAGCAAAGCCAACCTGGCTGCAAAAATTGGCGCATGGGAAATTGATATGCATACCTTAAAGGTTAACTGGACACAGGTTACCCGTGAAATTTTTGGTGTAGACGATGCTTTTGTACCAGAGAAGGACAATTTTATACACTTTTTTAAAAAGGGCGATGATGACTTATTGAACGTTGCCTTTCGCAAGGCAATAGAAGAGGGCACAGCGTACGACCTTGAACTTGGAGTTATAAACGCCAAAGGCGAGGAGTTGTGGACCCGCACCATCGGTCAACCCGAATTTGAGAATGGCCGCTGCACCCGGGTTTACGGTATTTTTCAGGATATAACAAAGCAAAAATCAGACGAGGAAAAGCTGCGTGTCAAGCAAGCTCAACTGGAGGCTTTTATTAGCGCTGCCCCCACTGCACTTGCCATGCTCGACAGGTCATTTAATTATATAGCCGCCAGTAAGATCTGGATGAAATCATATAATATTGATGTTGCTACAATTATAGGCAGGAACCACCTGGATATTTTTTACGAGATTTCGGAGGAGTGGAAAGATTACATGCGCCGCTGTTTGCATGGTGAATCCTTCAGGATGGAAGAGGATCCATTTATCCGCAGGGATGGAAAACAGGAATGGCTGCGCTGGGAAATAAAGCCATGGTATGAGGCCCCGGATCGGGTTGGCGGCATTATATTATTTACAGAATTGGTAACCGAAAAAAAGCTTGCCCAACAGGAGCTGATAAAGGCTAAGGAAATTGCAGAAAACGCCTTACAGGCAAAATCGCGGTTCCTTTCTGTAATGAGTCACGAGATTCGTACGCCCATGAATGCGGTGATCGGGTTTAGCAACCTCCTGTTGCAGGACCCGCGCGAGGATCAGCAGGAATACCTGAAGCTCTTAAAATTTTCGGCAGATAACCTGATGGTGATCATAAACGATATTTTGAGCCTAAGCAAAATTGATGAGGGCATGGTGAATATTGAGCAGGTTGATTTCAGTTTAAGGGAATTACTTGAAAATATTTCTGCTATTAACAGGCAGGCCATTGTTGAAAAAAATATCGACCTGAAATTAAACTTCGATGCCACGCTTCCCCAATTTATTAAAGGTGATACCGTACGATTGGGCCAGGTAATAACCAATCTTCTTAACAATGCGGTTAAATTTACCAGTGAGGGCGAAGTCGCTGTAAATGTTAAACTGACTAACCAGAATGACCAAACTGTTGATATTTATTTCGAAGTGAAGGATACAGGTATAGGCATCGCCGAAGAAAAGCAGGAGTATATTTTTGAAATATTTACCCAGGAAAGCACTGAAACCACCCGTAAGTTTGGTGGTATTGGGCTCGGGCTGGCCATTTGCCGTAAATTGGTTCAGTTAATGGGTGGCGATATAAAAATAAAGAGTAAGGTTGGTGAAGGTTCTGCCTTCTATTTTACCCTGCCATTTAAAAAAGGCGATGCGCAAAAGGATGCCCCCGTACCTAAAAAGAAGGACAATAGTGGCGATATTACCGGAAAGCGAATCTTGCTCGCTGAGGATAACCCCATAAATGTTTTAGTGGTGAAGCGTTACCTGCAAAAATGGGGAGTAGAATGTGATGTTGCCGAAAACGGGCAGGTAGCTGTACAGATGCTGTTGGCAGGGCACTATGATATGATATTAATGGATCTGCAAATGCCTGTTATGGATGGTTATGATGCTGCACGACAAATAAGATTAACAGGCGGTAATTACGCCTCCATCCCAATTGTTTCAATAACCGCATCATTAGTTGGCGATATAAAGCAATCTATCCTGGCTGCAGGCATGAACGATTGGGTAAGCAAGCCCTTTAACCCTGATGAGCTTTTTAATATTGTTAAAAAATACACGGTTGATATTATCACTTAAGGTATTGCCCACAGAAAAAGTGGCATGGGTGCTCCCCAACTATGGCGTAATTCTATCTTGTTGATTGCTTGTAATCTCCCTATTTTTGATCAAATCAAAACAGTTATGGAATCTGAACCAAATGCAGAGCACCTTGATCTTATTGAAACCCGGAAGATCCTGAATGTAAAATGGTCGAACCATGACGATTCGATATTCAGAGAATTTTGAATTAACAATATGGGTAACAAAATACAGCACTTAATTTCCCGCGTTTGATCAATTGAAACAGTTTCAGACTCTCCCCGAAATTGTTTTTCTAAAGCCCAACTCTTAAATACGATTAAATCTCTTTTAGGCCCCATTATTAGCATAAACCTCTGGTTTAAAATACCTTATAAAGGTTAAAGTTGACCTTTGTCAGGTAGTATTAGTTTAACAATAAGCAATACTTTGTATAAAAAAATTCTTAGCCAGCAAACTATAATCAAATTTTTGCCGTATGATAATTAAGATGAGTAAACCTTTACTTAAATGCCATAAATGTGGCACTGTATTTCATTTCCAGATTCCGCGGGGCTTTGTGTTACGGCAGATACTCTTCTTTCTGCCCATAAAGATATATTTCTGCGCCAGATGTAAAAAGCAACGTTTTTTGTGGATTACAGATCAACAGGCAAATAAATACCAAAAAGTATAAGCTATCCTGTTGCTAATCTTCGTGCTTTACAGCATGCTTGTTGTTATATTTTTGCTTCCCGCCTGATTCTCGCCATAACACATTTACTTCGAAACTGAAAAATACAAACTACTTGGTATTTTTCATGGAGTTTATAAACCGGATTTTTGACCAATTAAATTATGATCAAGTTTTTGCAGCGCAGATAATAGATAATTAAGATGAGTAAACCTTTGCTTAAATGCCACAAATGTGGCACTGTATTTCACTTCCAGGTTCCCCGGGGCTTTGTGTTGCGGAATGTACTTTTCTTTTTGCCTATAAAAATATATTTCTGCGCTAAGTGTATGGAGAAACGTTATTTATTGATCACGAACCGGGAGGTAGATAAATATCACCCGGTATAATTATTCCCGCGAATTAATAAAACTGTTTCCTTGTATCCCTGCCGTCTCTGCTGGTACCTTACGTGGCAAATTTTCCAATCCCCTGAAAAATACAAACTACTTGGTATTTCCCAGGGAGTTCATAAACCGGAATTTTGACTAACTAAATTATACACCATGAAACAGTTATCATTAAAATGCCCTGTATGTGCGCATGCATTTCATCACAGGGTTAAGCGCAATTGGTTTTTAAAACACGTTTTATTCTTTTTACCTATTAAGATTTACTGCTGCAGTGGGTGCAAAAAGGCGGTGTACATGGTGGTGAAGGACATTGAAATTACACCAAGCACTTCATTTTAAGATCCAGATTCAAAGGCCATCCTCATATATATCCGTACCTCATCATTTATGTCTTCCTTAAACAACATCCGGAAGTGATGGTTAAAATCATCACTTCCCGGAACCTGCTTTATCTTGTTAAAGCATAAATTATCTTCAAAAGGCTGTTTAAACGGAAAAACCACATCAACAAAGTTTTTACCGAGCTGAATCACATATGCAAACCTTTTCCTGGCAGCAAAGCTGATCATTGACTTTGCGGGATGTACCCTGATGTCTCCCATTTGCTTATACTCATTTA
This sequence comes from Bacteroidota bacterium, assembly GCA_030775685.1. Taxonomy (GTDB): domain Bacteria; phylum Bacteroidota; class Bacteroidia; order Sphingobacteriales; family Sphingobacteriaceae; genus Mucilaginibacter. The sequence continues at coordinate 178,755 of JALYIP010000072.1, read as the reverse complement.
CCAAATGATCAAACAGTTCAATAGTGTGCTGAGATTTGCCTCTCAGGAAATCAGCAAGTTCTTTATCTCTGCACGAGTGTACCTGGTTGGTGTTTATAAATTCCTGTGAGCACAAAGGGCAAATCCACATAACGATATTCATTTGATGCAGCAATTTAGTGCATTATTTCTTCCCCGAAAGTTCTTCACCTCTAAAACACTGCTCAAATCGTGAATTGAGCAGACGAGAACACGATAGCTGTGTACTATTGCTAGGCGCTTCAACAATCTGCCTTCGACAAAAACATGTTTTTACCCTACAAAACTATATGGCTCATTTTAATAGGGTAGAATTTAAGCCTCGTCGAATAATTAAAAATTGAGGCCGTATTCAGGGTTGATTTGCATCATGATAAAAACAAAACGTCAACCCACATAGGGGTAAAAGTTAAAACGAATGTATTACCTGTATAACAAAAAAATAAACACACAAACCACATCCATATGATCCCTGCATTAATTATCTGGCTCTTTAAAAAGTACGGAAGGCCTTTTTTTAATAAATATGATTTTTCCTTTAACCGTTTAATGGCACCTGTTAAAAGCCTTTCGGTTACCGTGCTATTTGTTGCCATAAGTTCAATGGCATTAGCACAAGACCAAACATTGAACTATAATGTGCTGCACAGCGGCCAAACCGTTGGGCACCTGAAATTACAACAGCGTAAAGATGGCGACGATACATTTTTAAACGTAGCATCGGATGTTAAAATGCGTTTCATCTTCAGCATCAACGTAAATATTCGTGAAGACTCGCACTATCATGATGGCAAGCTAATCTGCTCGCATGTTTCGCGCATGGTTAACGGTAAGCAAAAGGCCAATAAAATAACCAAAGCTAACGGAGAAACTTACCAGCTTTCAGACGACGGCAGGATCAGTTCCATCAACCAAAAACAGATCAGCAATAATCTTACTGCCATGTACTTGAAGGAACCGGTTGGCCTATCCCAGATTTACTCGGATAATTTCCAGCAATTTGTACAGGTAAAACAGACTGACAGCCACACTTACCGTATCGACCTGCCAGACGGCAACTACAATTTTTACACCTACACCAACGGTGTTTGCAGCAAGGTTGATATTCATCATTCGTTATACACCATTCAAATTCAGCTCACTTAAAATGAAAGTATTAGTAACCGGGGCCACGGGTTTTATCGGCCGTACTTTATGTTTGGAGCTTGCTGAAAAAGGGTTCAGGGTGATGGCCTTATGCCGCAATACCGCCCACCCCTATCTCATCGCCCATAAAAATATCACTGCGGTAAAAGGTGATATTTTAGATAAGGAAAGTTTAACCAAAGCCATGGCCGGCTGCCGACAGGTTTACCATACCGCAGCACTTGCAAAAATGTGGTGCCGCGACAAAAACGATTATTACAACATCAACGTGATTGGCACCCGGAATGTGCTGGAACTGGCCGGTGAGCTATCTGTGAACAAAGTAGTATACACCTCCACCTGCGGTGTTTGGGGGCCAACCATAAAACACCCAATGAATGAGAACGATCCGCGCATTGATGGCTTTGCCATTGACTACGAGCGCACCAAGTACCTGGCTGAAATTGAAGCGCAGAGCTACTCTAAAAAAGGATTAAATATAGTTACTGTTAATCCTTCAAGGGTTTATGGCGAAGGGCCGATAACCGACAGCAATAGTGTTGGCAAAATGATCAGCGGATACTTGAAGGGCAAATGGCGCATCATCCCGGGCAAGGGCACACAAATTTCTAATTATGCTTATTTGGATGATGTGGTAAAGGGACACATAGCTGCTATGGAACAGGGCATTTCGGGCAACAGGTATATTTTAGGTGGTGAGGATATCAGTTTCAATACTTTTTTTAGAACACTTCAAAATATCAGCGGTAAAACGTATGGTATGGTAAAACTGCCGCAAAAGTTTATCGAAGCTTATAGCCGGTTCGAATCATTTAAAACAACGCTTACCGGTATACCCCCCGTTTTTTTACCGGAGTTTGCTGCGCGGTTAAGAAAGGATCAAAAATACAGTAGTCAAAAAGCCATCACCCAATTAAACTACAGCATCACCCCTTTTGAGGAGGGCATGGCAAAGACAATTAATCATATCAAAAGCTTATGAGCCGGTTAACCGCTATTGTTACAGGCGCAAGCGAGGGCCTGGGAAAATCATTGGCCCTTGAACTGGCATCGCGCGAGATTGATTTGGTACTCGTATCGTTGCCGGAATCAGGCCTGCCCGAACTGGCTAATTTTATCCGTAAAAACTTTGAGGTTAAGGTAACCATTTTTGAGGCCGACCTGACCCTTGCGGAAAGGTGTACTTCGTTATTTACCCTGTTAAAAAGTGAAGAGCTTACTGCGCATATCCTGGTAAATAATGCAGGATTAGGCAACTGGTCGTGGTTTGAGGACATGAACCTTGGATTTTATAAAAAACAGATAGAGCTGAACGTGATTGCGCCGGTGCTGCTAACCCATTTATTTTTAGCACAGCTTGATGAAGACCGTACCGCTTATCTACTCAATGTGGGCAGCCTGGCCGGCAGGTTTGTGGTGCCAAAGAAACAGGTATATGGCGCAACCAAATCATTCATCAGCTATTTTACCCGTTGTCTGCAACTGGAGATGGAACGGGCAAATATCAGCATCAGCTTATTGAGCCCGGGCGGGATAAACACAAAGCCGGAATTGCTCGTACTTAATCATACACTTAAAGGGATTGCGAAATCAACCATCACGGAGCCCGACAGGGTAGCTTATGAAGCCATCCATGGGATGTTCCTGGAAAAAAAAGAAATTATTCCGGGTGGGGTTAATAAGCTGATGGTAGTATTGAACAGTATTTTACCGGGCTTTGTAAAGGATATGATCATTAAGAGTAAGTTGAAGCCGGTGGTGAAGATGTGAACATTACTTTTATAAATTTTGTCATTGCGAGGAGGAACGACGAAGCAATCTCGTCGCCGTGCATATTCGACCTGCTTAGCTACGAGGTTGCTACGCTCGCAATGACAAATTTTTAATTTTTTTGTGTGAATAATTATCACCAGTCATCCTGGCGGGGCAATGCAAGCTGATCTGTCCTTAAAGGGTGCCTGGTGAAAACGAAGATGGGTTATACGTCAAATATGATGAAAGCCATTATCTTTGAAAGGTATAATCAACCTTTTAAAGTGGAGTACAGCGAACGCACTGTTATTAATTTAATTAAGGAAGGAGACGGGCGGGCGTTTGAAAAAATATTCAGGGAGTATTTTAAAAGTCTGCACGCTTATGCTTATACATTTATGAAGGATGATGAACAGGCGGAAGAAATTGTTCAGAACGTTTTTTGCCGCATTTGGGAAAAACGCGAACAGCTTAACCCCGATGGCTCGATAAAGGCATACCTGTACAGGGCAGTACACAACGAAAGCGTTAACTATTTGAAGCACCAAAAAACGCGGACTGCCTTCCGGGTGCATTACAATAATAGCGAAGAACAAACCGGTGGTGAGGCATCAGAAAAAATAATGGTTGCGGAACTGGATGGCTATATTCAACAGGCATTGAACGAACTGCCGCAGCAGTGCCGGATAATTTTCCAGATGAGCCGGTTTGAGAATTTAAAATACAGGGAAATTGCAGATCAGCTTAACCTGTCGGTAAAAACAGTGGAGAACCAAATGGGTAAGGCTCTTAAAGTTTTAAGAACAAAACTTGCTGAATTTTTACCCATTGTTTTATACATAATAGCATGGCTATATAAATGAGCGCAGATAACGAAAATATGATGGATGATCTGCTGGTAAAATACCTGCTTGGTGAAACGGATGCTGAAGAAAGCCGGGAGGCGGAGCTATGGATCAATCAAAACGAGGCCAACAGGAAATACTTTGCCGATTTTAAACTGATCTGGCAGGAAAGCGAGCGCATTGCTTCGGTTAATGAACCTGATGAAGATGGAGCCTGGCTGCGCCTGCAAAACCGCATCAGTAAAAATGATGAGCAACAACCTGCGGCTTTGAAACCTGCGCCGAAGTTTACCTGGTTAAAAATCGCGGCATCGATACTGTTGATTACCGTTGTTGGTTATTTTGCATACAATCAATACTACAGCACTAAAATCGCCAGCAATAACAGTATTACAGCACTGACGCAAAATTTACCTGACGGCTCATCGGTAACATTGAACAATGGTTCGCAACTCATCTACCCAAATCATTTCGGCGGCAACCAGCGATTGGTGCAATTAAGCGGGGAGGCGTTCTTCAAAATCACGCATGATAAAACAAAACCCTTCATAATAAAAATAAATACTGTAACGGTTAGCGTGGTTGGTACGTCATTTAATGTAAGGAACATTAAAGGCAAAACAGAAGTGATCGTTGAAACCGGCATTGTAAAAGTTAACGCAAATGGCAAAGAGGTGCTGCTGCACCCAGGCCAAAAGGTAATTGCAGACGATAGCGCTAACCTGGTAGTACAGCAAACCCGGGGCAGCCTTTATAATTATTACATTACAAACGCGCTCATTTGCGACCAAACCCCTTTAAACGAATTGGTCGACAAGCTGAACCAGGTTTACGACAGTCATATTATTATCGCAAATAAAAAATTAAATAGTTTGCCGATAACCACTACATTTAAAGATCAATCATTACAGCAAGTGCTTGACGTTATTGCCGAAACCTTTAAAATAAAGGTCGAAAAAAGTGGTAGACAAATCCTGTTAAAATAGCGGCAAATGCATTTAAAAGGGTTATTGATACTTGTGTTTTCTATTGCTTTTGCGCCTTGCTTTGCACAACCGGTTCTAAATCGTTCCATCACCATGAATGTGAACAACCAGCGCCTTGGCAGTGTTTTGCAGCTAATGGAAGAACGGGGCAAATTCAACTTCAGTTATAACAGCAACCTGATTGCAAAGGATAGCCTGGTAAATATTCACGTAGCCAATCAAACGGTGCGGGAGGCGCTAAATCAATTATTGAGTAACCGGTTCGAATATCGTGAGGCCGGGAATTATGTAATATTACGTTACGCCCCATACCAATTATCGCTTGTTACCGATAAATTTTTAAATGAAGACCAGGCTTGTACCGTAAGCGGTTATATCGTTAACGAGCATAACGGCCAGAAGCTTGAGAATGCCAGCGTTTATTGCGGCCGCACACTTGAATCGGCGCTTACGGATGCAGGCGGCCATTTCGAGATCAGGATAAAAAGTGAAAACCAGCCGGTAACCTTAACAGTAAGTAAGAAGAATTATCGGGATACATCAGTTACTTTTTTGTCGGATATTAAGGTAACCGATATCAACCCAAAAACTAAAAGCAACAACTTCCATTACCAGGCCGGTGACTTGTCGAAGTTAGAAGCAAGCGGCGTGGGTAAATTTTTCGTTTCGTCCAAACAAAAGATCCAGTCGCTAAACCTTGGCGGGCTTATTACGCAAGCACCATTCCAGGCGTCGTTGGTGCCCGGCTTAAGTACCCATGGTTCATTGAGCGGGCAGGTGGTCAACGCCATTTCGCTTAACCTGATCGGTGGTTATAATGCCGGGGTGGATGGCACCGAAATAGGCATCTTTAACCTTGATAAAAGCAATGTCAAATCATTTCAGTTGGGCGTACTGTTCAATACAGTTGGCGGTTCTGTTGAAGGCATACAGATCGCGGGTGTGTTTAACGAGGTGCTGACCGATGTAAGTGCATTTCAATTTGGCGGCGCCTTTAATACAGTTAACGGCAATGTAAGCGGCGTTCAAATGGCTGTTGGATTTAATGAATCAAATAAATTAGACGGCGTACAGTTTGCGGCGCTTAACATTGCCCATGGCAATGTGTCGGGTGTTCAGTTTGGAGAAATGAATATAGCCGAAAAGAAATTCGACGGGGTACAACTAAGTGGCTTATTCAACTACGCGCAGAATCTGAGGGGGATACAGCTTGGCTTTATTAATGCGTCCGACACGTCTTCGGGCGTTAGCATCGGGTTTATTAATTTGGTACGAAATGGCTATCATAAACTTGTAGCAACCACTAACGAAACAACGGACCTTACCCTGCTATACAAAACAGGCACGCCATGGTTGTATAATGTATTTATTGCAGGCGCAAACCTCTCTTCAAAAAATAAATTGTTCGCTTATGGCTGGGGTTATGGCAATGAGCTTCCGGTATTTAAATTTCTTGCCTTTAATACTGAGGCTACAGTACGCTATTTAAACCAGGGTAATGGCAGGTACCTGAACCTGCTTTACAGGCTGGATGAAACCGTGAACATCAAATTCAGTAAATCATTCAGTATTATGGCAGGGCCATCGCTTAATTTTTATTATAGCGATCAAAAAGATCCGGTTAGCGGCTACGCCTTTGTTGCCAATCAAGCCAATCATCATCCAACAAATAATCCCAAATATTCCCGCTGGATAGGCTGGACAGTGGGGATCAGTATATTTTAGTAATTATTTTAAAGCAGATAAGGCTATTTCGGCCATATCTTCCAACGTCTCTTTAGGCGTTCCTGAACGCGCTGCTACTTTTATGGCAGTAATGTTTCCAAAAATAAAACGGGCATAGGTACGTGCATCGTTTTTCGTCGAGAACTGGCCATCATGCTGGCCTTTTTCTATTATTTTGGTTAGGGCATCTTCAACACTTATGTTGTTTTTGTTTACGATGTCGCCAATTTCAGCATCTATCCCGGCAAGCTCAACGGCAGTATTTACCATAAAACAGCCCTTCAAAAACGTATCGTCAACACTTTCCTGTATTAAGTCAGTAAAATTCTGCTTTAGTACCTTTTTTGCGTTATCAGCTTTGCCCAGCATGGCAATCATTGCATTGGTTTGCTTTAGCTGGTATTGCTTCAATGATTTTGTAAAAAGCGTTTTTTTGTCGGTATAGGTATTGTAAAGGCTGGAACGGTTTATGCCCAATGCATCAACCAAATCCTGTGCAGATGTGGCATGGTATCCCTTTTTCCAGAACAAGTTCACTGCCTTTTCAAGTAACTCATCTTCATCAAACTCTTTTGGACGTGCCATAGTAAAATATAATTAGAACAAAATTACTGATCTGAAACAACTGTTCCAGATCAGCATAAAAAATGATTAATATATAACAGCATTAACGGTAAGGCCACCATCAACCGTAATTTCGGTACCGGTAATAAATGACGCATCGTCTGAAGCAAGGAATCTTACCACATTGGCTATTTCTTCCGGTTTACCAAAACGTTTAAGCAGGATCCTTTGCCCAAGCACAGTCCCAAAGCCATTCACTTCTTCTTCGCTTAAACCTATCTTACCATATAACGGTGTAGCAACCGGACCGGGAGATACAGCGTTAACGCGGATCTGACGCGGGGAAAGTTCACGGGCCAAAACCCTGTTCAATGAGATGATGGCAGCCTTGCTTGCTGAATAAACACCACTGTCGGGCATGCCCAACACCGCGTTTACCGAAGTGTTGAAGATGACAGAAGCGCCATCATTCAATATCGGGATGAATTTTTGAACGGTGAAGTAAACGCCTTTTACGTTAAGGTCCATTATGGTATCATAGTGTAATTCGGTAGCCGTTTCAACCGGGCTAAAATTAGCAACACCGGCATTTAAAAACAATACGTCAACCTTACCGAACTTCTCCTTTACCTGGGCTACTAAATTATCTATTTGTTCAAGGCTCCCCTGGTCCGATACTATACCGGTTACCCCAAGTTCTTCGGCGGCTTTTTCTACCGACGCTTTATTACGACCTGTGATAATTACTTTAGCGCCCTGAGCAGCCAATTCCTTTGCTGATGCATAACCTATACCGCTATTACCACCTGTAACCACGGCAACTTTGTTTGTTAAATTTATCATTTTGATTGTTGTTGATTTTAATTGAAAAAATCGTTCCAAAACTATGTATTGTCTTATTTGTGTTTTGACAGATCAAAGATAAATATTTTGAAACGATCGTTTCAAATAATAAATCTTTAATTACTTTGGGATGATAAATGAGAAAACTCGTTAATGTCTATGGATTTGAAGTAGAGACGCGATACCTCGCGTCTTTGATTATCAGATAAATTATGTCGATTAGGACATTATATACCTGTCGGCGGGAGACGCAAAATATTGCGTCTCTACATATACGTTCTTAATTTACTCCAAATGAAAAACTTTTTCCAGCGGTACTACTACCGGCGAGTTATCCGGGTTTACTTCTGAAATATCTGCCATATAATCCCACCAGGTTCTCATTATAGGTTCTGCACTTAAATTTAGTGCAGCAGTTGAGCTGTCGAGTTTTTGAACAGCAAATAATATATTGGTTTCTTCGTCGAAAAAGATGCTGTAGTCGCTGATGCCATTTGCCTTTAGTAGCTGCTGTAATTCGGGCCAGATCTCGTTATGTCTTTTAAGATATTCATCCCGGAAGCCTGGTTTTAGCTTCATTTTAAAGGCGATTTTTTCCATTGCCGGGTTTAATGATTCGTTAACAAACCTTAATGTATTGAATCCCCAGCAGCTTTCCTAATTTTTCTATTTTCGAGGCGATGTGGCCGCGCCCTACTGCACAATGGTGCGCCGGTCCATACGAATTCCATGCCTCCACAAAGCCCCTTGCCCCTATCGGGAAACGGTAACGGCTATTGGTATTACCTATCTCCAGTATCGGTCCCGCTACAGACTCCGCTTCAGCGACAAGCAACTGCAATTTACCGTCTACTGTTTCAACAACTGAGAGCAAAGTAACTGGCCCATGCTTAACCGACATCTCTACAGATAACCCGTTGCCAACCTTGCCATGGTATACCTGTAAAGGTTTTACTTTTATTTTGCCTTCGGCAATGGCAGGGTGACAGGGACCATCATGACCCATCAGTACAACGTCTTCCGTAAAATCCATCGAATAATATTCAGTGAATGATCCGCCGGCGCCAAAGCTGTCCATTATCTTCATGGCCTGGGCGTTCTTCACTTCGTACTCGCCTGCGACGGGAATGTTATTGGCTGTAAGTAATGAGGTGCCCAAGATAACCGATGTCATGGTATCTAAATTCTGCGGATTGCCCGTCCCTTTGTGGAAATAGGCCAGTGAGCCAAGCTTATGCTTCGCTACAAGTTTATCAAGCGCAACGGCAGTAACGGCAGCGCGTTTAATTTCAGCATCAGAACAATCCGACTGTATATCAAACTGCTCATTAAATCCTTTTATCTTTTCCGTTATTTCTTCTTCTTTTACATCTTCCCTGATCCCGGAAAGTTCATCAACCTCAATGATCTCAATATGGCCGCCAAAGGTTGCTAGGTGAAGCGTGAGGTTTGAGTAGATATCGAGCATCCCCCCATAATAACTGCCCATAACGCCAAGACGGTTATAATACATGGTGTGTGCCACTTTTGCAGCGGCAATCCATTCCTCAACCTCGTTCCAAACTGCGGCATCATTATGCAACATCCCCGTAATCTGATAAAATGGAATTTTCGAGCGGTTAAAAACGCTTGCAATCTCAGGCACCGGGCAAGCGGAACAAAAGGCAAGCCATTCGCCGGTCATGGCTCTGCGGTCATTCATATTATTGAAATCCGTGTAATCTATTGCAGCTTCGGGCGCCAGGTTCAAAACAATCACGGGGACTTTGGCCCTGCTTACAACCGGTAAAACGGTGGACGAAAGCGCGTAAGTTGTAACATATAAAAATATCAGGTCAACCTCTTCCCGGCGGAACCGGCTGCCCGATTCAAACGCTTTTTCGGGAGTATCAACCAAACCCAGGTTTACTATTTCGGCACCGTAGCTTTTCAGGCGTTCGCCTACTATTTCAACGTAACCCGTAAGGCGCTGTTCCAGGCCCTCAAACTGTTCCCAATAGGCCTGCAGGCCAATCCCAAAAAGGCCAACCTTTAACCCGGGTTTAAAACTATCTTCCATTATTTATATTGGTTAACGTTTGCTATATTGTATGGTAACCGGCCCAACGAGCCCCGATTTTAATAGCGGAGATTTCTCATCGTAAAAATTATAAGTTGCAAAAGTTAGGCGTTTGCTGTTGCGTGGCAAGCCCTTAACGATCCACTCAGGCCAGGTCTCATTTTTAATTCCGTCGTCGGGATATCTTGAGTCGCCAGTTAGCCGGTTTGGCCAGCGGTTTATGACTTCAATCTCCAGCTTATTATGCTTTTGCAAACCGGCACTGGCAATATTCACCCGCCATGGCGCTGTCCAAACAACGCCCAAATCTTTCCCATTAAGTTTTACCCTTGCCATATCATGCACTTCGCCAAGATCGAGGTATATTGGCGTTTTGCCTTTGCCTACATTTTCCGGCAAATCAAATTCCTTTTTGTAAACCGCGGCTCCCGAATAATACTTTATCCCCTCTTCAGGCCTTTGCGTCCAGTCCTGCAACTTATCAAAAGCAATGATTGCAGGGCCACCCCACTTCGGATCAAATGATACCTCCCACGGACCATCCAGTGTACTCGTTGCGTTTACAATCGGGAAGTTTTGCTCCGCCAATCTCGGCGCTATATTTCCTTTTGCAAACACGACAAAAAAGCTCTCATAAGCGTCAACCTGCATCGGGATTGTTGTTTGGCCTCCGTTCACTTTGTATTCGGGCAAATTCCTGATTTCACCGGTTATAGCATTCCAAAGTTGCGGTGCTCCCTTAACGCTTCTGAAAATAGCATTTGTTTTTATCGGCCCATCCGTGCGATTAGATACAAAGTAGATGTCCCAATCCGCAGAGCTGCGATGTGTATACCTGAGTTGTCCATCGGTTTCAAAATCGGGCTTAACATTCATTGCTTTTAATAAGGCGGCCGTAAGGTCATACTTAGGGTAAAGGTTATCAAGCTGTTCATCAAGCTCGCCGCCCCAAATTACTTTTCCTTTGCCATAAGCCTGGATAGTTTGTTTGCCTGTTTGCAGGTTAGCGCCCCATATTGTTTTGGCTAGCGCGATGACTTTATTGTCGCACATCGGGTAACCGGATAAGCCCGGCGATTTTACAGGCGGCGCGCCAACTACAATGGCCCCATCTTTAACTAACTGGCCTATCTTTTGCAATAAACCCGGTGTCATTGTTTTTACAGCGGGCAGCACCATGATCCGGTAACTTGCTCCGCCCGGGAAAACTATCCTGCCATTTTTCACACTTGCTTTATACAATTGTCCCGGCGCGCATCCGTCAAAATTATAACCCTTCCTGTCGGGAATAACTACATCACCGTCTATTGCCGAAAAGGGCGGCCTGAAAACATGCGGCGACCCTTCGGGCGTGAGGTACAAAACATCGGCAACAGTATTGCCTTGTTGTAAAAGATAGGAGCAGCGTGAAACATATTGGTGATAGGCGCCAACCATTGGCCACCAGGTTTGGTTGCGGTCCCAATGAACACCATATGGCCCCATGGTCATTCCCGGCCTTAACGAATCCGCCAGCACCTGGTTTTGGAAGGTGTGGAAGGTAAACCTGTTGATGCCGTTTGCGAAGGCCCAGTCGCCCTGGTTTTTCATTGATCCGGGATACTGTTTCCAGCCCTCGTTATCCTGCGCGGTAAAGGCCTCAGCCGGAACCAATGTTTTACCGTTTACGTGAGCAATTGAAGTCGCTTCAAAACAACTGAACGACGAGTTAAAACCCAATCCTTTGCTCCAAAATTCAGCCATCGGTACATCGGCAATATTACCCAGCTCCAAATCAGCAGTTGGGTTCATATCGTAAGGCTCTATAGATAGACCCAATCCATTTCGATGTCCGTATTTTTTTACCTGTCCGGCATGATATTCCAACACCAATTCCTGTGAAGTTTGGCGCAAGTCCCACAAAAAGCGCTCGCTGATCTCCAGGCTTTCTACTATATTCCCTGCATAAACCGGGTAAAATGGCAAGGGATCGTATCCCCTGCGCTTTATAAATTCAGCCCTGAAATGTGAGGTCCAGTTTTGCGAGCCCATTTCCCAACTGTCCATGTGCAGGCGTTTCAGACCACCTGCTTTTTTACTATCGGGCTTACCGGTCTTCCTGATCAGGCGGCCAACATAATTATCCAGGTGTGCATTTAAGGCAACCGTATCAAACTTATCCGATTCAAAACCTAAGCCGGGTACAGGTGCGGGGCGGGTAATAGCACCGTTATTTCGCTTTCCAAATCTTACTACAGTCCAGTTGCCAGCGGGCGCATTCCAGTTCAGTGTTCCGTCTTTTTGCAACTTATTAGTAAGATCAATTATTTTATTTTTGTGGATGATAGCTTCCGGCGGTAATTGCTCATACACAGACAATGATGGCAGATACTGCTTCACGCCCTTTACCGACGAGTATGGTGCGCGGTAGTATAAAGCCTTTTCATCAATATCTTCGATTTTTTTATTTACGGTTAGCGTTGGATAGGCCAATACCGCCACGTCTTCATAAAAATCATTCCATTGCTTTTTTAGCTCCGGGGTAAAAGCGCCTTCGCCAAAGTAAGGTTTCATTGGGGCCGGTATCGGCAGGGTAATTTTTTGATCATTACCGCCTTGTATGTTTACAGCGCTTGAAACCAAATGCTGCATGGATTGCTTTACAGATACCCATGGGCCACCACTGCCGGTCCAGCCAGGTCCTATTCCTAAAGTAATTTCTATACCAAGTCGTTCAGACTCCTTAACCGCGTGCTTAAAAAGTTCCTGCCATTCATCACTCAAAAAATCAACTTTACCACGCGGGATACCAACGTTCACTTCGAGGAATATCAAATTACCAATACCAGCCTTTTTCATGGCTTCCAGATCCTTTGTAATGGATACGGCTGTCATGTTACCATCCATAAAGTACCAGTATACACCCGGCTTTGCACTTGCAGGCGGGTTAACAAACCCCTTTTTTAAATTGACAAGCTGCCCAAATGCACATTCTACGGTGCACATATAAGAGCCGATAAAAAAGGCGGCTATAAAAAGCCGGAGCCATAATTTGTTGTAATGCATGGTTTAAAAACAGGATATACAAATCTATTTCAATACCATTCCACTTGTATAGCTAATTTGATATTTGTTTTATAGTTTTTGATATGCTTTTGTAAGCTTCTTATTCCATTCGTGGAGCTTAATTACCGCTTAACTAAACAATTCCTGCACATCCGTATAATAAGTCTTTCGTGAGCCAACTGGTTTTTGGTGAATAGTTTCGCCGGCAGGGGTTTCCTTCTTTTTAGGTTGATGAACCAACATAAAATCCCTGAATTCGCCGCTAATGATATCCGGGTTATTTTTAAGGATATGCTTTTCTGAGTCCTCCAAAATTCTCTTGATGGATTTCGCTAACTCTTTTATTTTGTCTTCAGGAATTTTGTTGGAAGCAGAAAATGGCGATAGCTTTGCATCATACAGAATTTCATCTGCGTAAGCATTGCCAATACCCCGCAAAACTTTTTGATCCATTAGCACAGTTTTAACCGGCGTGCGCGTGGCGCTTAACTTTTGGACCAAATACTTTTCATCAAAATCCAACGCATCGGGTGTATCCAGTTTTTCAGGATCGAGAGTCGGCGTGGCTGCCTTTTGAAAATCGGTAAGTGCAAGACCTTTATCGCCCTCAAACAACATTTCAACTATAGTGAATTTATGGCCGTTATTTTTATCGAATTGAAAAAGTTGGCCATGCAACATCAGGTGAGTCGCCAATATATGCCCGTTGTCAAATTCGAATTGCAATTCCTTCCCAACGCGCACCACCTTGCTGAGCACCTGCCCTTCAAGTATCTTTTTTACCTGTTTTTCGGGCACGTTTAGTTTCTGCGCTACCTTAACTTCAATTTTTTCGAGTTTTTTCCCCTTAAACAATTTGGTGAGATTATGGCTAAAAACCTGTAGGTCGGGTAATTCTGGCATGGCATTACATTTTATCTGTAAAACTGCTAAAGTACTGATTGGTTTTATTTTATGCCAATATTAAACCTTTCGGGTTATCAACCTTCCAAATAAAAAGCCGTATAACGCCTTATGAAAAAAATCTACCCCTGCCTTTTTGTTCTTTTAAGCTTTACACTACTGTTATCCTGCAAAAAAAGCAGCACACCCGCACCTGTGGTTACCGGTAACCAACCCTTGTATTTCCCGCCTCTTGGCAGCAATACCTGGGCCACAACAACTGCCGCATCTTTAGGATGGAATGAGACAAATTTGAACAACCTTTATCCCTACTTACAGAGCAAGGGCACCAAATCTTTTATCATTCTGAAGAACGGGAAGATTGTTACTGAAAAATATTTCGGAACATTTACTACTGACAGCCTTTGGTATTGGGCATCCGCAGGCAAAACCATGACCGGTTTCTTAGTTGGCATTGCACAACAGGAAGGCTTGGTAAATATTAATGATCGAACCTCAAAATACCTCAGTACCGGATGGACGTCAGAAACTTTGGCGCAAGAGAACCTGATCACCATAAAAAATCAATTGACCATGACAACCGGTTTGGATGATAGCGTAACGGATCCGGATTGCACATTACCAGGCTGCCTGGTATTTAAGGCCGATGCGGGAACACGCTGGGCTTATCATAACGCCGCTTATACCTTGTTAGATGCGGTAGTTGAAAAAGCCACCGGATTATCATATAACACCTACTTTCAGCAAAAGATCAGGAACAGGATCGGCATGACTGGGACATGGGTAAAAACCCCAAACTCAAACAATATATTTTACAGTAACGCCCGCAGCATGGCAAAGTTTGGTTTGTTAATGCTGAACAAAGGCAAATGGGATGAGACTACGATTTTAGCTGACACCAACTATTTTAAAAACCAGGTAAATTCCTCTCAAAGTTTAAATTTAAGCTACGGTTACTTAACCTGGTTAAATGGCAAAAGCAGTAACATGCTCCCGCAATCGCAAATTGTATTCCCCGGTTCTATTATCCCTAACGCGCCTGCTGATCTTTATGCCGCCCTTGGAAAAAACGACCAGAAGATCTATGTAGTGCCATCACAAAACCTGGTGATTATCCGGATGGGAAATACTGCCGGCGGGGTAAAACCTGCGGGATCAGACTTTGATAACGAACTCTGGGGAAAATTGAAAACTATCATCAATTACTAAGAATTCTTCCTGGTAAAAGATACACAGCGTTTATAGTTCCCGGCTGTTTCAAGGGTCACTTCAGCAAAAAATAAAAAATATTATATAACTAAATGAATATTCATTTATATTTGTTCCGTAATTAAGATAATGCGCACAAGAGATATTGACAAGGAACAACTGGTAAAGCAAAAGGCTATTGAATGCATTGTAAAAGATGGCATGGAAGGGTTCAGCATGAATAAGCTGGCAAAAGCATGTAAAATTTCGGTCGCTACGCTTTATATCTATTACAAGGATCGCGATGATTTGATCGTTTCAATAGCCCGGGAAGAAGGGCTGCGAATGGCCAAAATAATGCTTGAGGATTTTGATGAAAATGCATCCTTTGAAGATGGATTGCGGGTACAATGGAAAAATCGCTACAAACACATGATGGAAAATCCTCATTTAGGCGTATTTTTTGACCAGTTACGGAGCTCAAGTTACCACGCACAGTTTATGGAGACCTTCAAAACCAATTTTGAAACAGCCATAGGTAATTTTATGCATAATGTGCACGAACGGGGCGAAGTTGATGAAATGCCCTTTGAAGCTTTTTGGTCGGTTGCGTACGCACCGCTTTATTCCCTGATCCGTTTTCACAATGAGGGATACAGTGTGGGCGGAAAGCCATTTGCAATGTCTGACAAAATATTGTGGGCGACGTTCGACCTGGTGGTGAAGGCGCTGAAGAATTAGTATTAGTTAATTAGAGACTGGAGATTAGAGGTTAGGAAAAAAGAATAGAGTGAAGATTAATTAAAACGAATCTTCTATTTTTTACACTTTTAAGTAAGTGAATGTTTATTTATTAATGAAAGAATTTGATCACATATTATTATTTAAAACAAGTTGCAGCACAGATGCCGACAAACTTATGCTACAATGCCTGATGCAACAGGACGGGATTGAGGAATGGAACCTCGACCTGGATGACTGCGATTATGTTTTAAGGATAATATCACGTACCTTAAATCATGCATCTATAATTCAATTACTAAACCGTCACGGCTATGAGTGCTGTGAATTAATTTAAAAAAATGAAACCACAACAACAAGAAATCATACCATTTACCGGGTATCAAAAGCTGGTAATATTTATACTGGCGCTCACGCAGTTTACGGTGATCCTCGATTTTATGATCATGTCGCCATTAGGAGATATGCTGATGAAATCCATGAGCCTTAAACCATCGGCATTCGGGATTGCCGTTTCAGCCTACGCCTTTAGCGCCGGAATCTCCGGTTTGCTTACCGCAGGTTTCGCGGATAAATTCGACCGTAAAAAACTGTTGCTATTCTTCTACCTCGGCTTTATTGCCGGTACTGTATTGTGCGGCATGTCAAACACCTATCCCCTGCTATTAGCTGCACGGATCATCACGGGCCTGTTTGGCGGCGTTATCGGCTCCATCTCTATGGCTATCATTACCGACCTTTTTGCGTTACAACAACGCGGGCGGGTTATGGGTTTTATCCAAATGGGCTTTGGTGCCAGCCAGGTATTAGGCATTCCAATAGGGTTATATCTTGCATACCATTTTGGCTGGGAGATTCCCTTCTTTTTAACTGCCGCGCTTGGTAGTATTATTGCTGTAGTTATCATGTTAAGGTTGAAGCCAGTAACAGCACACTTACTTGTACAGCGTGACCGCTCGGTATTTGTGCATCTGTGGCACACAGTTTCAAAAGCTGATTACCGTGTCGGCTTTGCAGCTACAGCGCTATTATCTATAGGCGGATTTATGATGATGCCCTTCGGCAGTGCCTTTGCCATCAACAACCTGCACGTTGCCAACGAGCAATTGTTTTTACTATTTATGATTTCGGGCCTTAGCTCCCTTATCATTATGCCCTTAATAGGCCGCTTAAGTGATAAGATCAGCAAGTTTAAATTATTTGCTGCAGCTTCTGTTTGGACGATGGTGATGTGCATACTGTATACCAATCTTTCGGTAACGCCATTCTGGCTGGTAGTGGTATTTAATATTTTGTTGATGATGGGTGTAATGAGCCGTATGGTCCCTTCATCAGCGTTAACCAGCGCTGTTCCTGAAATGGAAGATAGGGGTGCCTTCATGAGCATTAACGCGTCCTTGCAGCAAATTGCAGGTGGCGTAGCAGCTGCGGTTGCGGGGATGATCGTAGTTCAACAGAGTAAGGGCAGTCCGCTGCAGCATTACGATACAGTGGGTTATGTGATAGTCGGGATTTCGATATGCAGTATTTTACTGATGAGCCGTGTGAGCAAAATGATCAACAGAAAAATAAAGGATCATCCTGCCCCAGTTAAACAAGATGATGTGGTAATTAGCGAGGGATATTAATAAAATTTTATAGCGATGGGTCTAAAACCCATCGCTATAAGAACCTATTTCTTAGCCCACTTTTGTTCCAGCATCTTTATAAAATATCCGCCAACTACACTGCGGGCCTGGAAGCCAACTTGTTTCCCGTTAGTAGTTTCGTGCCAATCGCTTAACGGCACACGGGTTGGGGTTTCTGTGGCAAACTTGTACACAGGGTTTGCTAAAGCTTCAAAGTCGGCTTTGTCCTTCGCAAGGGTAGCGGTCCACATGATCCAGTCGCTTTTGGTATAAGTTTTACGGCTATCCAAAGGCAATCCGAATTCGTTTTGTTTGGTTAGATAGAACTTAACCTCGCGATCATAAACCGATTGCGGGAAAAGATCCAATCCTAAAATTTTATCCCAAACCATGTTGTACTTCTGGCTCCAGCTGCCTTTGTTATCAAATGTCAGGGTGTAATGGTCCTCATCGCGGGCCATTAAAGCCCAGCGTGCAGCCATATCTTTTGCAATTTTCTTATACTTGGCAGCACCGGGTTCGTTCAATTGTGCGGCAAGCTTTGCATAACAGGCAATACCCACTATGGCCTTTACCGATAAATTTGCATTCCGCGCCAGGTGCCCGGCAAAGTCATCGGTACAAAGTTGATTTTTCGGGTCAAAGCCCTCGTTTACCAGGTAGCTAACCCATTTGCTCAATATCAACCAGTGTTGCTTCGCGTAGCTTGCATTGCCTTCGGCTTTAGCTATTGCGGCTACCAATGAGATCATATTGCCCGATTCCTCAACCGGCATGCCCTCACCATATTGCTGTCCGTTTGCCAGCGGATAAGTTCCTAAATCATGTGCAGCATATCCTCTTTGAAACTTGCCGCTCTCACTGAAATAGAAGATCCCGTTTAGCATGCCTTCGAGTAGTTTAGGATTATATAAAAGATATAAAGGTGCAGACGGATAAGTTACGTCGACTGTATTAATAAACCCACCGCTGAAATTCTCTTTCGAAAGCCACAGCAATTTACCCTGTGGGCTTCTCACTAACGCATGGGCAGCTATACTTTGGCGATAAGCCATCACACATAATTTCGCATATTTTTCGCCACCCGCCTTTACCGCATCCTTATACATCGAGGCATTAAAGGCGTCGCATCTTTTTAGCAGGGATGGATAATCAGCTGCGGCTTTTGCTAATACCTGTTCAATTGTTTTGGTTTGGGCAGTTTGCCACCATGGCTTTAAATTGATATGGAAGTATTGGATTGGGTTAATTTCATCATAGCCCATTTCAATAAATTTCTCAACCGGCGCCTTACCAACCGAGCCAAACGGGATCACTGTATTTAAAACCAAGTCAGTACCTTGTTTTGCGGTTGATTGCGTTTCGCCTTTGAAAAAGCTGTTCACCATTTCGGTTCCTGTGCTTATGTATTGCGATGAGTTAAAAGATTTTGGAACGGCTACATACATATAGCCCCAATCTATCCGTAAGTCATCTCCCTTTTTTTGCAGGATGGGTTGCTCAACTGTACCTGCCTTTAGAATGGACAAATTACCAGATGCATATTTTTTAGCAGTTACAGGCTGAGATATAGTATTGCGTGCAATATCCGCCGAAGCGCTGAAAAACACTGTAACATCGTGCTGTTTGCCATCATTTGATTTTACGCTGTATGCGATGTATGATACCGGCCTAGCCAGGATATTTAAGTCATTCAGCAATAATGGAGAGGTAAAGGTTAATTTTAAATCAGCTACGCCGCACTTAAAATTGTAGATGGTTTGTGTAGCGTTCATTTTAACGCTTGTTTGTTTTGCAACCTTTAGTTCGGCATGGTCAGTCGGTTTTATCTCATCAGAAAAACCGGCATCCAGCCATGCAGCGCCGCCTGTATTGGTACAATGCATAGCCAAAACGTTTTCGCCATCCTTCAGTTTGGCAACCACGTCATCGCTCATTGGGAAATATTGCAGATCCCCGTTTGCGCCGCTTGCGGTATAGATCTTCTCACCATTTAAATAGATCTCTGCATCATCATCATGGTGCAGTTTCAGGTAAAGTTTGTTTACTTCCTTTTTGCTGTATGTAAAAACACGGCGCATCCAAACCTCTCTACTGGTCCACATTGTTCCAGCCCGGTCCTTATCGTCGCTGAATGGCGCTTTTCCGTTCTTCCATGCGCTGTCGTCATATTTCAACCCTGTCCAGCCATCGCCCGGAATTAAGGTATTGTACTTGCAGGCATATGCAGCTTCGTCAGCCGCGGGCACCAAAGTTTTATAGGCAACAGGTTCCTTTCCCATGAAGCGATAAACATCACCATCAACTTTTATCAGTCCTATTAAAGACTGATCTTTACCCGTCCAATGATGGGTGGTAGATTGGTTCAGCTCGTCGCTAAACGACCAAACGCTGAAATAAGTACTGTGTGTAATCAGCGGATAAGCCGGCGCTTTTGTTGCCTGCGCGGATGCTGAATAATTTGCTGCTGCCAATAAAACCAGGCAAACGTATTTGGTAAATTTATTCATAATATAGATGTATTGTTATAATTAGGTACTGTCAAAACTACATATTAAAGGTTTATAACGGAAACGTGTGCCGCCTTCTTTACAAGGTTAAATGCTTCGATGTATTATGGATTTAATTTATAGCTTTCATTTATCACCGCCTCATTAACGGCTTTCACCCTGTTAATCTCCATTTTTTCAACTGCCCTGTCATAGGTTAATAAACCATTGATCTCGTGCTCCACATCGGTTGTTTGTGTATAGATGGCTACGCTTAAGCCTTTATATTTCATCAGCTGCTCCACTTCATCCAGCAGAAATACATATCGATCAGTAAGCCGGGCGCGGGTCGGCTCATAATCATAGGCATTATTTGCAACAGGCCACATATGTCCCCTGGTAAACAATCCAACACCACCGAATTCGCCTAAGGATGCCGCGCGGTGACCGTCCGGTACCGAGGCGTCATAAGGACCTACGTAAATATGCGTATCAACATAATCACCATTTCCGGGATCGCCGTATGGTTTTTGATAGGATGGGTTATTATTAAACCCAGAGTTACCATTCACCAATCTTGACGGATCATATTTCTTTACCCAATCAGTAATTTCCTTTACATCAAATGCACCCCAGTTTTCATTGAACGGCACCCAAGTAATAATTGATGGCGAGTTGTAGTGGTCATCCATTATTGCCTTTAATTCCTTGCGGTATTCCGTCCTGGTTTTAGCCGTATCTTCATGCTGGTACCAAATGGCTGGCATGTCCTGCCAAACCAATAAACCCAGTTTATCGGCCCAGTAATAAAAACGCAGGGGCTCGGTTTTCATGTGCTTCCTGATGAGGTTATAACCGGAATTCTTTGTGAATTGGATATCGTATTTCAAGGCCTCTTCTGTCGGGGCGGTTAAAATCCCATCCGGCCAGTAACCCTGGTCGAGCAAACCGAGCTGCATTACAAATTTACCATTCAGCAAAGGCCTTGGCACACCGTTCAGTTTTCCAAGCCTGATATCACGCATCCCAAAGTAACTGGTTACTTCGTCGGCAACTTTACCACTGGCTGTGTACAGTGTAAGTTTCAAATCATAAAGGAACGGCGCATCAGGCGACCATAGTTTCGGATTTTCAATAGTAATTTCGAAAGCAGCGCCCGCTATCCCCTTAACTTGTGAAACTACCTTTTTTCCATCCAGCGCTACGGCGGTTATTTTTTGTCCGTCATTTGCATCAACCAAAACTTTAAGGCGGTTATGTGCAAGGTCAGGAAGCAGGCGGATGTTTTTTATGTAACTCTCATTCACAGGCTCCAGCCATACCGTTTGCCAGATGCCGGAACAGAAAGTATAATCACCCCGCGGACCGCTTTTGCCAGACGGTACACGTCCGTCGTTCAAGTCCTGCACCGCTACCACCAGGCTGTTGTTTCCTTTTTTTAGATACGGCGTAATATTAAAACTAAAGCCATCATAACTTCCTGCGTGTAAACCTGCTTTATGTCCATTTACAAATAGTGTGGCGTTGTGGGCAACCGCATCAAAATGAATAATTACCTGCTTGCTATCCCATGCGGCTGGAATTTCAATATTCCGGTGATACCACATGTTGATCTCCTGCTTACGCTGAATTCTTGAGATCACGGATTCAGGGCAATATGGCACCAGGATTTGTTCAGTCTTTTTATCAAATGATACAGGTTTGTCCGGGTTTATGGCATCAGCCACATCCTTCCCGCCTATATAATCCCATTTACCATTCAGGCACAACCAATCATTGCGCTGTAGTTGCGGCCTCGGATATTCAGGAAAAGGTACCGTTGCCCCCATTGCGGCTTTTGTCCACTGTGTGGGTAATGCTGCAACCTGTGCAAAAGAAAACTTAAAATAGCTTAATGAAAGCAACAGCAATAACGCAGCTAATATTTTTCTACTTTTAGTCATATTGGGTAAAAGGGAGATTATTTAATCTAACACAAAATGCGCATTAATCAGCTAATTACCTTGACACCCGCGGGGGCATGTACTGTCGTTTTTATTTTCCCGTTAGGCAATTTTACGTGTTTTACTTTTAAAACGCCATAAGGCGTAGGGAAAGTTCCTTCGGCAAAGGTTAAGTTGCCCAGATGCGGTTCTATTTTTATAACCTTACAGCCCGGGGCCAGAACTTTGATTCCGAGCACATGCTCCGTAAGCCATGGTGTTGGGCCGGATGCCCAGCCATGTGCCATACTATGCCTGAACCCCTTATAACAGAACGCACCGTACTTGCTATGAATATCTATTTTGCCCTCCGGCACCAGTTCGTCAATCCGCGAGGCATTTGGCAGCCAGTCGATATTAAAATCTTCCCAAAAAGTTGTTGCACCCAGGCTTAACATAGGGCCCCAAAAGTTTTTTATAGCATCCATAGCACCTTGGTAATCGCCTGCCTTTGCCTTAGCCTGCAGCATGTAGTAGCCAAAATATGTGGAGAAATCATGCACGCCATTCGCCGATATGATGCTATTTGCTTTTTCCGGCGAGATCAATCCTGAAAGCCCCATTAAGGCTGCGGCCTGTTTCGACCCATTGGCATCCGGAACATTCTTCCGTAAACGCGCTACTACGGCCCTGCATTTTTTTGCTGTAGCGGGGTCTTTTAAAATATCACTTAGTTCGGCGCCATCGTTCAGCGTGATGATCAGCATGCCCTGTAAGCCTGCATGAATTCCTTTTACGTTTGGTGATGAAGGCCAGTCAAGGAAGCGATTGCCGCCATCAAGAATCTCGCTATCGTTGTTGTCGATTTTTTGACTAAGCTGATCGAGCAGTTTTGCGAGGTAGCTTTTTTGTTGCTTTAAATAACTCAGGTTACCGTTATGCATATACCAGTCGTGCTGAATAATTATCCACCACATAGAGTATGACACCATACCCGCCATGTATCCGGGAAATGGGGTAATATCGCGGGCTTCATCCAGGCTTTTCGGAACCACATCATTGTCACCAAAAACAGCAGCAATGGTTGATGTTTCCGGGTGCATATCCCCTACCCATACCAGGCGGTCGCGCTTGATGCCATCCCACAAGTAATCCTGCATATTGAGGTGAACGGTATAAGCACCCGTCATCCAGATCTTATTGAGCAAAGTATCGCTGCAATTAAACGAGCCGAGATAAGGGATGTCCCTAAACACAAAAATTGCGTTTACTTCCTTCAGCTTAAGTTCAACGCTGTCATCAACAAGGTCGATCCGCACAAACCTGAACCCGGTATTGCCAATTTCAAGTTTACCTAACCATGGTACCGAAACGATGTAATCGCGCATGGCGTGATCGTTAGTGGCATTCTTCGCCGTATCGGCAACGTCAGACATTGCTTCAGCAACTGATTCACCGAAACGAAGCCGTACCCGGATGGGTTTGCCGCCGCGCGATTGATCGGTTATTATTTGCAAACCCCCTTGCAATTCTTTCCCAAAATCAAATAAAATTCCTGCCTTCCCCTTGTCATTGCTTTTCAGGATGCAAAGGTTTTTCCCTGAAAGATCAGCCTGGCCAATACCTGGTTTCAATAGTTGTTTTGCATTAACGATATTGGTTGCAGCATTTTCCGACTCCCATACAATTTTTACCGGTGGTAAATAACGACGTACCGTGGCTTCCGTGCGCGATTGAGCAGCTCTGTCTTTTGAAAAAACAGGTGGCAATTGAGCTTCGGCTGTACTTACTACCAGCACGATAAAAACAAACAGGATAATTTTTTGCATAGGTTATTTGACCGGGAATTTGATTACAAGCGGGTAAACATAATCAACATGTTTACTTTGCCCGTCATGTACTGTCTTACCGGCGGGTGCCATGGTCAATCGATGGATATAAATAAGAAGCGCTTCCACGAGGGTGAAAGCGCTTAATTCTTGCTTTTTCAGGTATTTCTTTACCGATTTTCCATCTAAAAAGCGGTAAAAAATTTTTAAAACTACTGAGCTTCTGTCAGGTTAAATATCTTGCAAATCTTGTCCGAAAACAATGGTTTCACCACGTAATCCTTTACGAATGGATAACGGCTCGCCCTTTGGATATCTTCATCATGAACTGAAGATGTTAGAAGAAAAATTCTTGGCTTTTCATTGGCATCGGTTTCCAAATATCGGTAGTTGTCCAAAAACTCCCAGCCATTCATCACAGGCATATTCAAATCCAGTAAGATATAATCATATACAAAAGCCGGCTGACTGACCTTTTTTTCCGTTATTAAGTCAATAGCGATTTTCCCATTTAAACACGAAGTGATGTTTGAATTGACAAAGTATTTTTTGATATACTTTGTTGAAATTAAATTATTAAGGTTATCATCATCAACTAATAAAACATTAATTGCCTTATTCTGCATAGCTATAGCTCTTTATATGGGTGTTATTCAATAATTTATCAATAGAGATTCTGAAGATAATAAAATTTATCTTCATTTCTTCATATGCAAACTATATACAACACTATCGCCTACCGTTTTCCCATAACCTGATGACACTATGGTCGAATTACGAAAGTGAATACCGCCATAAAATCGCGACAATGATGTTTCATCGGCTGCCTGCCTGAAAGACTTGAATGAACGACTTTTGATACCAAATTCAAGCTCGGAAGTATCCTTGTAAGCTACATTGTCACCAAAAATATCGGTCAGTACTTCAGCGGCCGAGGAGGATATGGTACAATGTCCACATGTATATTCAGGGAATGGCGGGGTTTGCAGGTGCGGACGCCAGTCCTTATCAAAATACCTGTCGATAACAGTTTCCGGCCTTACCGTAGCGTATTTAAACTTGGCCGCCCAACATTCAATAAAGGCATCAAACAATGCGATGGACGTTTTTGCAAAGGCGTATACGGTGGTTGGAAAATCTGCTTTTGCCTGCCCCGCGGCAATACCGGTTACACTCATCCAATGCCCCGGCGGCGAGAATTTTTTTGTAATAAACATCACGTGTCCCAGCACATTCAGCTTACCTGGATTATCATCCCAAAAATCGGCGATATGAGTCTGCTCCGGGTCTAATTTATTGCCGGCATTCATTATCATCATCACTTCCTGGTAATACTTACTTGTTTTATCAGTAACGTTAAAAGCCGGTGGCGGTGCTACGTCAAATTGGTTAGCATCCTTCATTACCATTGTGCGGATCTCGGCCCAATGCGGTTCAACAGCGGCGGCATATGATGGCGGTGTTGGGACCCATCTGCCAGGAATATCCTTCACCGAATACTTTGATGAGCTACGGGTTTTTAAATAGTTGTCGCCCTTGCTCCACTTCATAATAGACATGCCAACCCGATTCGCGTAAGCTTCTGATCCGCTTACCATATCGCTTGACATTCCATGATCTACCGCCAGCTTGTGCAGGCTATCGGTATAATACTTCATACTTCCCTCGGGGAAGGTAACGGCCCCGCCAACATGGCAAAAGGCCTGCAAGGCGGCGTATTCAAAATCTATTTGTTCGCCCGGCAGTGGTTTTGCTACCGTTTTCAAACCATTCAACTGCCCGCATAACGAATTGAATTTTTTTGGATAACCAGCGGCCATTACCTCGTAGGCAGCAATATTGGCGTAAGCATAGTTACGAGATGCTACAACCGGCGAAAAGTTATTACCCATTACCACGCTGTTTAACTCATGAACTGTGTTGCTATATAGTTCCGGGTCATGAAAAATTTTTTGATAGTCAGGCTTTTTACACGCCGAAAAAAACAAAACAGATCCCAGTAAAAACAATAAATTCAACTTCATATATATAAAGATTAGCTACTTAATAACGTATGTTTTCTTCTCAACACCAACGCCTGTTATCGTTAAAGATTTCCAATTGGCAGGCAACTTGCTTTTTACCTGGCTTATCCCGGTTGGCGTAATATCCAATCCACCAAAGCCCATCAATAAACTTTGAATAATGCCGCCCGCCCCTGTTGCAAAATAAGGGTTAGTTCCGCCCTTGGTTTCAGCAATTACTCTGAACGGCGGGTTTAGGTTTGGCTCATACGCATCCTTAAAAAAGTGATAAGCTTTATCCCCATTTCCAAGCCGTGCGTATAGCAAGGTAAAGATCCCCTGCGTCATGGCAGGCGTGCCCTGGTTAGGTACGCGGGTTTCATAATATTCCAAATCCTTTTTAACCTGAGCCGCATCAATAATGGTTTTTAGGGGATAGGCCAACAGGTTTACATCGGCTTGCTTAATGCCTTCGCCTTTATAGCTGTCAAATTCTTTGGTTACGCCGTCATCAAACTTTGCAATGGGGATGTTCTGTGCCACCAGCGCCCAATCAGCGTTTGAACTAAGCCCCAATAGCTTTGCGGCTGCGGCGGCATTTTGCAAATTGGCCTTTGCAGCTGCATTTGTAAAAGCATCGTTATCAACGTTCTCAGCCCACTCATCAGCTGCGACTACGTCTTTTATATCATAATGACCGGCACTGTTACGCTCCACGCGGCTTGCCCAAAAATCGGCAGTGGCACTAAGGATCGGCCAACCTCTTTCTAACAGCCATTGCTTATCCTGCGTAACACAATAATAGTTCCATGCAGCCAACGCCACGCAAGCGGTTATGTGGTGCTCAAACGGACCGCTTAATGCCCAAACCGGTGTTTCTTCTACCCCACTGTCGGCGCTCTCCCAAGGAAACATGGCACCCTTATAACCGTGCGAAAATGCGTTTTGCTTAGCTACTGCCAGGCGCTGAAACCGGTATTCAACCAGCGATTTTGCAATCTCCGGGTGCAGCACCAATAATGCCGGATACATCCAAAGGTCGGCATCCCAAAATACGTGACCGTTATATCCCAAACCTGAAAGCCCCATGGGCGATGGCGAATATGCTGTACCCTCGCGCGAAAAGGAATATAAATGGTACAGCATACTATGTACATCCTGCTGCGCTTGCGGATCACCATCAATTTTAATATCGCTTTTCCATAGGTCATCCCACGCCTGTTCGTGGTATTTTATCAAACGCTCACGCCCCTCCAGTTTGGCAAACATGGTTAAACGCTCGGCCTGGTTTAAGGGATCAGCATCATGCGCAGATGTTATGGATGAGCCCGCAACAGCATATTGCCAGGTTTGCCCGGCCGGAATAGCTTTGGTAAACTTCATCAGGTGCATGTTGTTATCCCACATCTCGTGGATCACTCTTGGTTCCTGGCCATGCGGCTCATTAAATAAAAATGTATTTGATGCACACAATTGCAATTTACCTGTGGGGCTTTTTGCGGTTGAAGTTAGCAGGCTTACCGTTACATGCGGTCTATCGATCTCGTTATAGTAATTTTGCACATCCTTTAAAGCGTCGGGTGCTTCCATTATGCTGGCAGCGGTAATAGTTATCGGCTTTTTTGCAGTTATGGAGATATCCATCAAAACAGTAAAAGGCAGATGGCGCAAAGAATAATAGGTATATTTTACCGATGCGGCATCGCCATAATCAAAGGTGGTTGTAAATGCAGCGTGCTGCATATCCAGTTGCTGCTTAAAATTACTGATGTTGCCGGCCTCAATGCGCTTCCCGTCAATCTCCAGGTACATGTTTAACAGGTTAAAGCTGTTGAGGAAGTTGCTTACACGTCCGCGGCCATACAGATCATAAGCCCCGGCGAGTACAACATTCTTTACTTTAAAAGGTTCGGGTGATGATACGATCCCGATCATCCCGTTGGCTACAGTAATTCCATAATAATTTGCCGGATCGATGTGATCTGCCTTAATTATCCATCCATCCGGGGTTTGCGAATAACTGGTTAAAAACGCTGAAATACATGTTATGACAAGGATAAGTTTTTTCATTCGCACATCTTTATAGTTCGCGCCTTTTCAAACTGTGGTATAATCAATTAGGCGTCCTGTTTAAAAAATCAGGGGGTTAATAATCAAATAATCAGCTCCGGAGAAGCAGGGTTCAATAATGGTTAATTAGTTGCACTAAGATAAATAAGCCTTTTGATGCACCCACTACGTTACCAGTTAATTTTTTGCAAACCTTACCGGAAACCTTATCGCAAACGTTTGTTGTTGGCAAATAACAAGCACGTGTTTTTTAACAATTTCCCAAATCGACAAACATTCCCTAAAACCCGCCTATCTTCAGTTTTAATGCACTTTCTTCGTTCTATATTGCTATTTTTACTCGTCAATTATACCCCCTAAATTTAAAAATGGTCAAACGTTTTCTGTGGATCCTGCTTACGCTAGCAGTATTATTTTTTGCAGTTATTTACCTGCTTATCCCCTCAAAAATTACAATAACAAGATTTATAATGGTTAGGGTGGCCGAAAACCATGCCGCCGATGTCTTAACAACTGCAAACGGATGGAACAGCTGGTGGCCCGGCGGTAAAGACACACTTGCCGGGGCCTATGCTTATAAAGCCACTTTATATAGTGCTGCAAAATTCAGCAACAGCGGTGTTCAATTAACCGTTATAAACAATGATGTATCGTCAACAGCCAAAGTAACCTATCTTGCAGAGGATAAGGAAACCACCAAAATTACCTGGATAGCCGATCAATTAAGCAGCTCGAATCCGTTTATAAGATTGAAGCAATATATGAGCATATCCGCTAAAGAGAAAAATACGGACGAACTATTGCAGCATCTTAAACAGTTTTTAGAGGATGATAAAAATGTGTATCACCTAGCCGTAAAGTTATCCAGGGTAAAGGATTCTATTGTTCTTACCAACAATCTCGCTTTAAAACAACTTCCGGATATGCAGCAGGTTTATCAACTAATTGACGGGTTGAAGCAGCTGATAGCAAAACAGGGTGCCATTGAAATAGCTCCGCCTATGTTGAATATTCACCAGGCAGCGCAAAATGAGTTTGATGTTATGGTGGGCATCCCTATCAATAAAGAGATAAAAACAAGCGGTACGGTAGCCATCCACAAATTAGTACTGGGCAACATTTTGGAGGCCGAAGTGAAAGGCGGACCAAATACTGTCAACGCGTCCATAAATAAGCTTGAAGCCTATAAAAAGGACCACAACCTGGTTTCGCCTGCAATGCCTTATCAGTCTTTAATAACTAACAGGATGGCTGAAAAGGACACCAGTAAATGGGTTACCAGACTTTATTGCCCAATTTTTTAATTCGATAAATGCTCGCTTTGTATAGTTAGAATAGGATTTACCTACAAATTTTTATAGTTTTTTCCGGACGGGTCATGTGGGTTTACATGGTTTACATAATTTAATGTTAACCCATGTATAAAAATCTAACAATCAATAACTTACATGTATTTCTGAAAAAAGGGGGTTAACATTTTTAGAATAAATACTATTGGTTGAACTTCAATTCATAAGTTACACAACCGTTATTTAGTTATCAATAATTTACCGTCGTAAGTTACCATGAGGTAGGAATTTCCATGCTGTTGCTTAACCTGCTGCATAAAGGTTACCTCCTGGAAATTGAATGCAGTGTTAACCCAATATTCCGGGATCTTAAAATCTTTGTGCTGTCTGTCGTATCCAAGGGTAGCCAAACCAAGTGCATCGTATTTACCTTCGTACGGTACCACGCCCCAAAAATTTCCGTTGATGATCACATCATTCCCGGAAGAGGCAATAATTGAACGGATAGGCGCCTGTTGATAAGCATAAAGCAAATCCTTGGCAGTTTTGGCATGCAATACATCGCTGATGAAAACACTTTTAAAAGTATTGGCGGTGAGCTTTTTCTCCTCATCCAGCTTGTCCTTAAAAATTTCAGCGGTGGTTTTATCGGCCATTTTTTGGAAGCTCAACCATTCCTTTTTAAGATAGGGAAGCTCCTGTTCCAAATCATTTTTAGGCCTGAAGGGGTAATAACTTCCCTTATAGCAGTAAGAAAGTATCAAGTCGTTTTTCCCGTCGTTGTCCACATCGGTATTATAAGCAAATAGCGGAGTGGATGGGGTTACGTTATATTTATTATTCAGCCCCCAGTTGCCGGCAATTAAATCAGGTTTACCATCGCCATCAAGGTCAGTAATTGCTGCCGACTGCCACCAGCCCTTCATCTCATCGAGCAAAGCGGATGAAAACCGCGTAAGCTTATGATCTTTACTCAGGAAGATATATAAAGGCTGCCATTCGGCTGTTACGATAATATCTGATTCGCCATTTTTATCCACGTCTGCCGAAGTAATACTGGTAATGAACTGAATTTTACTAAGCTCGGGATATTTATCTTTTGCGATCTCAAAATTGCCGTTACCTTTATTTAGCAGGATAACAGATGACGACGGGGCGGTATAATTACGGTACGAAATGCTTCTGCAAAGGAAAATGTCCATCAGTCCATCGCCATTAAAATCAAACAAAAACAATTTTGAAAAACGACCGGCCACTTGCGGAAGCGGCTTGTATTCGAACTGGTTATTTCCCTTGTTGATATACAACCTTGGCGGCAATATCTTATCCGAATCTGCAAAGGGATGATTTGAGCTTAACACCAAAAGATCAGGCTTACCGTCCTTATTGGCATCAATCCATTTAGCGTCGGCATCACCAAAATCGGGAGATTGATTAAAGGCAGGAACTGTCACCTTTGTAAAGCCGCCGCTGGCATTACCGGTTAATAAGTATTTTTCCTCGCCAGGAATGCCGCCAACATAAATATCATCCAGCCCATCCTGGTTTTCATCAGCAATGGCAATGGCCGGTGTGTGTGGCAGGTAGCAATGCGGCAACAGATAATAATAATTAAAATCGGGCGTATCAAAGGTTTTCAAACTAGCCAGGGATGTTACGCCGGTTTGTTTGTTATCGAATTGTTTTTTATTGGACAAAAAGTCGGCTATAACTATTGATATGTCCTTATTTGTTTGTGCCAGTTTGGGATCATAAGATATGATCGATTTTTTATTTAAGCTGAACGATTTGATAATTTGTGTCGAGTTATCCGGCCAAACAACCATTAATTCTGTCGGCTTATCCCCTTTCGAAAAAGTAAACTGAAGCTCGTTACTTTGCCCGCTTTCAAAGGCATTGCTTGTTTGAATTTCCTGGTGATCGATATTATGTCCTGATTTCATGAACAGCTTGGTACCGATCCCATTTATGTTACCCTCTTTAAATTTTACAGAATATTTTAAGAACGACGGTTTATCGTTTGGATGATTTTCTATCGTCATGTTCCGGTAGATATAGGCCGGTTCATCCATGTTATTGGTTACAATTTCGAGGTCCCCATCGCCATCCAAATCAACCGCTATCGAGCCCGACGAAATAGACGGCTTTTGCATATCATTATTAAAGGAAACGTCTGCAAATTTCAACTCATCCCCGCCTTTGTAAAGAAAATTATGTACTGCGCCATCGGGCATCATATTAATTTTCTGGCGATCGAATTTCCTTTCGTTCTTGTATTGCCTGATGGTATTTGGATCGCCAAGGTATTTCAGGTAATCCATATCGTTCAAACGCTTCTTTATTCCATTTGAGAAAAACAGGTCCTTATGCCCGTCCATATCAAAGTCCTGCGCCAGGGGCGACCATGTCCAATCCGTAGCAGAAATACCGGAGTACAATGCCATATCCATAAACTTTTTGCCATTGGCCACATTTATTTGCAGGCAGTTTTTTGAATATTGATAGTAAAACCCACTGTTCACTTCCTGGTTATAGATATCCAAAGGCTCATCATTAATGGTCGACTTTAACGCTTTCATATCCTCGGGCAGCATATCAGTCGATATTACATCCAGCATCCCATCCTTATTGATATCGCTCATGGTGTTACCCATAGAGAAAAGGCTAGTATGCCCGAAAGCGCTCTTTAACTGCTCCTTAAATGTGCCGTTATGCTGGTTGATGTAATAATAGTCCTGCTCAAAAAAGTCGTTGCTTACATAAATATCATCCCAGCCGTCGTTGTTCAAATCGCCAACACTTACGCCAAGTCCATAACCAATAGGTGATGCATAAATACCGGAACCGGCGGTAACATCAGTAAAATGCCCGTTATCGTTTCTGAACAAATGGTCGCCAGCATTATGGCTATATTTAAACCGCTGCGACGAATCGCCATAAGTATCATTACTGTGTACCGATGAGGTTAACAGGAACATATCCAAATCGCCGTCCTTATCATAATCAGTAAACGACGCCTGGGTGGAAAAGCCTTCAAAGTCAAGCCCATATTTGGCAGCGCTTTCGGTAAATGTATTATCGTGATTGTTGATGTAGAGCTGATTTTTACCCTTAAAGCCATTATAGCCGGAAACAACAGTAACGTAAATATCCATATAACCATCTCCGTTGATATCAACAACCGTTACGCCTGTTTTCCAATCGCCAGTACCCGCTACCCCGGCTTTTGCTGTGATATCTTCAAACTGCAAATTGCCTTTGTTAAGATACAGCTTGTTTGGTCCCTGGTTTGACACAAAGTACAGATCGGGTAGGCCGTCGTTGTTGAAATCTGCCGAGGCCACGCCTGCGCCATTGTAGAAATACAGGTAATCCAGGATATTTACGGCATCTGTAGGCGTATTTTTATTTACAAAATCAACATGGGTTTGGGCCGATGAAAGTAGTTTAAAAATTCCCGGCTCAGCTTTTTTATGGCTGCACGAGGTTAAAAAAACAACCAAAGCAAAAAGCGTAATCAATTCAATTCTTTTCATGTTACAGGCTTAGCATTGCTGGTTATTTATTGATCTGGAATACCTTAAGCTGATCGTCGTTTTGGCCGAACAGGTAATATTTTGCGCCACTGCTATTTTTAATTACCAATGATGACCGCACCTGCCCCCTGAGCATAATCCCGGTTTTTGCCGGCTCAGTGTATACAAACTGGCCATCGATGTATTTATAAAACAGCCCGTAGCTGGCATCAAGCCTGCCAATTTCGGGTTTAAAATCAAAAAAGTTACCGCCCATTATCAGCGTATTCTTACCGCTGTTATCAACGTCATCAGCCACAATGGTATTAATTGGTGAAAACTGTGCGCGTGATGGTAATGCCTTACAGGTAAATTTACCACTGCCACTGTTAAAAAACACTGCAGACTGCAGATAATTCATTTCATGTACCTCGCAGCTATCAAGCATATCAGGCGTAAACACCTCCTTAAATGGCTTGCCTGCATAATCGATATAGTTCAGAAAGCGCTTTTTAAATAACGGCATCTGCCCTACCAGGTCGGGCTTCATGTTAAAGGTATATTCAATATGGTCAGATCTATACATCGATGTTACACATTCCTTAGTGCCGTTATTATCAAAATCCTTAATGTATATTTTCATTGGCTCGGTAAACGATGCCCTGAACTTTGAGTTGGTTCCCAGGTTTCCTGCGATGATATCCGGTTTGCCATCTCCGTCAACATCGGCAACTTCCAGGCTGCTCCACCAGCCCTTATAATTTTCAAGCTGTTTGTCTTCGGTAAACCTTCCATGGTTATTTATAAATATTTTGATGCCCATCCAGTTGCCTGTAACAATAAGGGCAGGATAGCCATTGTTATCCAAATCGGCCCATTTCGCTGCGGTAACCATTCCAAGGTGTGTGTCGTTACCCAACACCTCCTTTGATACATCCTTAAAATGTCCCTTGCCATCGTTATGAAACACATACGATTTAGGTGCAGACCCATACAAGCCGGGAACACTTAATCCACCTACAAACAAATCCAAACTTCCGTCCTTATCATAATCAGCGGCGCATATAACCGAGGCATTTATGGCAGCATGGATAGTCTTACTTTGGTTCCACTTTAAATTGCCCTTACCGTCATTTTCATAAAACCTCGGGAAGTAAATGGGGGTACCTGCTTCGTCAGCATTACCGCCAACGGCTACGATTAAATCCTGGTCGCCGTCATTATCAAAATCGCCAAATACGGCACCGGCATTTTCCAGGTAATTTGATTTTTCGAAGTCTTCGGGAATGTATCGTTTAAAATGCCCGCTTTTTTGCTGGATATAAATCGCAGCATTATTCCCCTTCGAACTGCCGAAATAAAAATCCTTTAAGCCGTCGCCGTTAATATCGCCCGATGCCATGTAGGGGTTTTGTGTCGATAGCTTTTGCAGCATCAGTTTTTCATTGTCAAAATCAACAAAATCATCCTCGCGATGGCGCGGGATACTATCGAATAAACTTTTCGCAGTTTCCTTAAAGATCGGCTTAACAAACTTCTTTGTAAAGTCGTAATTAAGCAAGGCATTTGTGATTTTGAATGTATAAACCTTATTGGCTTTAAGGTTTTTCTCCACCTCGTATTTACCCCCCGGCCATATTATCTGTATGGAATCAACCGATGTGTTTTTACCTAAACCTATGGTCAGCAAATTGGGTGATGTGCAGCTTTGAAAGCCGCGTGTAGGCTGGTTATAATAGATTTGGGAAGTGTTTTTATTAAATACTTTTATAGTCGTCCCAATGCCAAAAATGTTCATTTTCGTTCCCTGTAGCTTTACCTGGATGAAATGATTTACAGCTGCGTTTGAATTATTTTTGTAGATGAATGGCGGCATGTTTACGTTGTTGATCACCAGGTCATTATCGCCATCATTGTCCAGATCCGCATAGGCCGCACCGTTACTAAACGAGGGCGTAGCCATACCAAACTCCTCTGCCTTATTAGAAAATGTCAGGTCGCGATTGTTCAAAAATGCGTAGTTTGGTAAAGGGGTTGAAGTCATTTTATCAGTAAAATCCTTATAATCAAACTTCTTCTTATCCCTTACCTTGGCCATATTTTCTTTGTTGGATAAAAATTCTATATAATCCTGATCGGTGAGGTCCTTATAGATCCCGTTACAAACAAAGATGTCTTTCCAGCCATCGTTGTTCATATCGAACATTAAAGCTCCCCAGCTCCAGTCGGTAGCGGCTATGCCGCTGTGAAATGCAATTTCAGAAAAGGTGTTGTCTCCGTTGTTTAACTGAAGACAATTTTGGGAATATTGGTTAAAAAAACCATCCCGTTGTTTAAGCTTATTCTCGTCGTACGATTCAAAAGCTGTCATTTTTTTTAACCGCTTGTCTCCCTCGGGGAGCATCTCGGTTGTGAAAATATCATATTGGCCGTCGTTGTTAATGTCGGCAATATCCGATCCCATAGATGCAAGGCTTAAGTGCCCGGTTTCATCCTGGATCTCTTCCTTGAAGGTCCCGTTTTTTTGGTTGATGTATAAATAATCGCGCTCAAAAAAATCATTGGAAACATATAGATCAGGGTAACCATCCTGGTTAATATCTACTACAGAAACGCCAAGCCCGAAGCCTATATCGCTCGAATAGATGTCGGCTTCTTTAGTAACATTTGTGAAATGTCCGTTATCGTTCCTGTACAGGCGTGCCCCGCCCAATTTATCGAACACCGTTCTTAAATTTTGGGTAAAATCAAATGTGCCTATCGGCCTGAAGGAGTTGTTCAGCACAAAGCAATCCAAGTCACCATCATTGTCATAATCAAAAAAGATAGCCTGGGTAGACAAGCCATTATCTGTAAGGCCGTATTTTTCGGCCTCTTCTTTAAAAGTGCCATCACGCTGGTTAATAAACAATTCGTTACCACGCGATTTTGCGGGACCGTTGCCGCTATGGCAAACATAAATATCCAGCCAGCCATCGCCATTAATATCAACTAACGTTGCTCCCGTGCTCCAATATTTTGTACCCTTAACTCCTGCCTTTTCCGTTACATCCT
Organism: Bacteroidota bacterium; assembly: GCA_030775685.1. Classification (GTDB taxonomy): domain Bacteria; phylum Bacteroidota; class Bacteroidia; order Sphingobacteriales; family Sphingobacteriaceae; genus Mucilaginibacter. Next base: position 143,141 of record JALYIP010000072.1, on the reverse strand, counting down.
CAAATTTCCAGTTGCCTTTATTTATGTAGAGTTTGTTGCCTCCCTGGTTTGATGTCATGAACACATCGTTCAACCCGTCATTATTTAAATCGCCAATTGCTACACCGCCACCATTATAATAATTCCGGAAAGCGAATACATTCGTGCGGCTCAGGTCGTTCAACTGGTTGATAAAACCAATTCCAATTTCCTTGTTATCCTCTAAAGTGAACAATGTTGCTTTTTTATTTTTATCACAAGAAATCAACAGAAAAAACAATATAACGACTAACTGGTATTTTTTATACGGCATAGGATGGGGGAAAAACAAACGTAGCGAAATAAATTTCGCTACGTTTCAATCAATCAAAATAAAATATAAATCACTATTAATATCCTGCGTTCTGTTTCAGGTTAGGATTTGAATCCACAGCCCTTTGAGGAATTGGGTATATTGTACGTGTTGGTGAAGTTTTAGCCGGACGCTGATCAACTGGGTTGTTAAACGTTCCAAACCTGATCTGGTCATTTCTTCTCCAGCCTTCCCAATATAACTCACGTCCTCTTTCAGCTAGCAATGCAGTAGCATCTACTGACCCTAAACTAGAAGCGCCACGGGTTACACGGAGATCGTTAACTATTGAAAGCGCAGTTTGTCCGCCTGTTGGGGTCCCACCACGCATAATAGCTTCGGCTTTTTCCAGTAACACGTCTGAATAACGGAAAAGAACATAGGTGTTAGTTGCGTAATCGTCATTTACAGAACCATCAGCAGCTGGTTTTGGTAAATATTTAATTACGCGGATACCCTGTGCTTCAGTTGAATAATTCAAGCTAACAACAGGCGTAAACACAAGCGGTTGTCCACCTCTTTGTTTCAGCGCCACATTACCATGACCATATTGCTGACCAATCAGGAAACCTGCTCTTAATCCGTTTAAATCTGTCATGCCCGGGTAAGCAACGCCTTTACGCTCATCGCTATCCTCAAAGCTGTTGTAAAAATCAGCAAGAGTGGTAAAGCCGTTCCAACTGCTTGGAGTTTGGTTGTAATGCATGGTCATCCTCCAGCGGTTGTGTGTGTTCGCCGGTGCATTTGTTGAAGAGTTGGTTAAACCAAAAATAATCTCGGTGCTGGCTGTTGAGTTATCCCATGAAAAATTTGCGAAGTATCTTCCGTGCGCATTTAAATGGTAACCGGCAGCAGTTACTTTATCGGCATAACCGATAACCTTGTTCATGTCAGCTGCATCGAATGTAAAAGGCCCACCCACATTAGCTGCTTTGTAAACAGCCTTGTTCAGGTAAACCTTTGCCAATAATGCATCAGCTGCTGATACGCTTGCCACTCCTGCGTCAGATGTTGGGCCAAGGTTTGCTTCTGCAAATTCCAAATCTTTGATAATAAAGTCGGTTGCATCACTGCGATTGTAAACTTTCGGGTTAACATCAGATGCTGCAGCCGGATCCCTGAATGGCGCCTGACCATAAAGATCCACTACCTGGAACATAAAATATGCCCTCAGAAAGCTTGCTTCAGCTTTGTTTTGGTTGCTAACACCCGAAGCGTTAATTACCTGTGTAGCACGGTAAACACCTGTGTTCAACTCATCCCAGGTATCGCTAACCTGGTTGTGGAAGGCATCCCAGGTATGGGTATGCAATTTACGCCAGGTTCCAAAATCACCCCAGTCAGTTCCCCTTGTCGGGCCCATCATTTCATCTGTTGGGTGTTCCTGCAAGGCATAAGTGTTTGCCTGGTTAGTTTGTCCGTCAATCTGTGAATAAACTCCTTTTAGGTCAGATGCTCCGCCGTTGCTGGCGTCACGAATAGATTTCGACCCGTAAACCTGTTCGTTTAATTTTGTACAACTGGCCGCAGTAAGCAAAACCGCCGCTGCACAAATTGTTCCAATTTTCATTGTTAATTTTTTCATATCCTTATGTATTAAAATCCTGCGTTTAAACCAAATGTAATTGTGCGCGCTCTTGGATAGGCAGTGTAATCTATACCTCTTGATGGCACACTGTTGATAGCTTTGTTCGTATTAATTTCCGGGTCAAGTCCTTTGTAGCCGGTAAACAGCGCAAGGTTTTGGCCACTCAAGCTAAATCTCAGGCTTTTGAATACTTTACCTGACATAGGTACAGTATAGCCTAACGATACGTTTGAAACACGAAGAAAATCGCCTTTTTCTAACCAGCGGGTTGAAACCTGGCCTGAGTTAAGCGGATTTTCGTTTGTAAATGCTACATCCTTAGTTACGTTATGGCCGGTAAGCAAACTGCCTCTGTAGAAATAAGCATTTGCAGTGTTGTCATAAACATAAAAACCTGTAACAGCGTTAAGGAACACACTCAAGTTCCAGTTTCCGTATGTAAAGTTGTTGGTTAAGCTGGCAGTGAAAGTTGGCAATGCACTTCCTTGCAAGGTTTGTCCGTCAATACCATTTGGATAAATTCCAAATCCATCAGGGCCTAGGCCATTATACTGTGAAACTTTAAATGTAAATAAAGGGTAGTTGTTTTGAATAACCTGCGCAAACGCACCTGATAAACCCTGGCCGTCAATTGCACCGGTTTGAACTACACGCTGTTTGAAATTCTTAACTGTGTTTTTCAGGAAGGTCATGTTATAGGCAATATCCCAGCTAAATTTCTTGCCTTGTACTGCGCCGAAGTTAAGTCCGAACTCAAGTCCGTTGTTAATAACATCACCCGGAAGATTGATCCACTGACCAGGCGAAGGTGCCGGTGCAGAGAAATACTGGAAAAATAACAGGTCCTTGGTATCTTTATGGAAGTAATCAATAGTACCAGATAACCTGCCATGTAAAATGGTGAAGTCAATACCGGCACCTGTTTGAGTTGTGGTTTCCCATTTCAAATCAGGATTTGGTGAATATAATTGACTGCTACCACTCGAAGTAGTCTGGAATACAGAAAGCGATTGGTAAGGAGGAAATTCCTGGTTACCTGTTTTTCCGTAATTGATTCTTAAGCTCAGGTCGTCAAAAATATTTTTTGGCGCCCAGTCTTCATTTATCAACTTCCATTTAACCGCAAATGCAGGGAAGGTTGCATATTTGTTGTTTTTACCAAATTTTGATGAACCGTCTGAACGTACAGTACCTGTCAGTAAAAAGCGGTCCTGGAATGAGTAATTTACCCTACCGTAAAACGACTGCAACTCAGATTTTGTTGAGTCACCATAAATCGGGTAGCGTTTGGTAAAATCATTCAAATCCTTTTTCAACACATTTTTTACAGACGTGTTAAATCTTACATCATTAAACGAAAAGTTTTTAAACACCTGGTAGCTATAACCCGCTAAAACTGTTAAAGAGCTTTTATCAGTCCATTTTTTCTCATAGTTCAAGGTTTGCTCCGTAATTTGTGAGCTAAGCTTAACTGTCTGGAGCTCTCCGGAACCTGCACCTGAAATTGAAGGTGTAGATACACCTCTTATGCTGCTTCCGCTGGTATAACCAGGCAAAAGCGGATCATAATAAGTCCTTCTTTTTGCCAGCGCAACATCGTCACCAAAGGTGCCTTTATAGCTTAAACCTTTAGCCAACTTAACAGTAACTCCAATATTAGCCAAAACACGATTAACATTGTCTCTGTCGTCGGTTAAATTTAACATAGCAACCGGGTTAAGGGCGCTACCATCAAAATAATAGGTCCCGTCCGGATTTTTAATCGGGTAGGTTGGGTTAAGCCCGAGGGTTGCACCTATCAAACTTCCTGTAAAGCCTGCATTGTTTGAGATGGGAGCAAACTGGTCCTTAACATTAGACCCCAATAAGCTCAGGTCTAACTTAACTACATCTTTAAATAAGTTTTGTGAAGCATTAAAGTGACCCGAGAATTTCTTTAACCCCGAGTTTTTGATAACGCCATTTTCATCATCATAACCTAAAGACGCACGATAGGTAAACTGATCTTTGGCACCGCCAAATCCTAAGTTAAAATTTTGCGAAACCGAAGTACGGAAAATCTCTTTTTGCCAATCTGTGTTTGCGCCTTTGTTAATGGCGCTTGCATCGGCGCCGGTACCGTTAACCGCAGATATAAATTGCGAAGCGTTTAGCAAATCATAACGATTGGCTGTATGTGAAATGGTGGTAGCTTCTGAAAACTGAATTCCCTGGCCTTTTCTGCCTTTGCGGGTAGTGATCAAAATTACACCGTTAGCACCACGTGAACCATAAATTGCCGAGGCTGATGCATCCTTTAAGATCGAAATATTTTCGATATCATTTGGATTTAAAAACTCAAGCGGGCTACGTGATGATGATGATCCTATCGGGCTCATCGGAGATGATGCAGGATAAGTATCGTTAGTGATCGGCACGCCATCAATTACATACAACGGATCGCTACCAGCCCTTATAGAGCTTGTACCGCGGATGTTAATTGATGCTCCACCGCCGGGCTCACCACTCGACTGCGTTACCTGCACACCAGGAATACGGCCCTCGATCAATTGATCGGGTGTAGCGATAATTCCTTTGTTAAAGTCCTTGGGATTTAAGGAAGCCACAGAGCCTGTTGCATCCTTTACCTTTTGCGAACCGTAACCAATTACCACAACTTCATTTAAGTTGTTTGAACTGGTTACCAGCGAAACGTTTATCACGCTTTTGTTTAAAATGCTTACTACCTGTGAGTTGTAGCCGATAAAGCTAAAAGTAAGACTTGGTGTTCCTGCCGGCAGTGATAATTTGAAATCACCATTGGCATCGGTTACCGTCCCGAGCGGGCTGCCGGGCTTTGGAGAAATGGAAACTCCGCTGAGTACGGAGCCGTCCTTCTTGTCAGTTACCTTACCTGTTATCACTGTATTCTGGGCCATTGCCTGGCCTACAATAAAGTAGAATAACACAAGGAAACAAAGTTTGGATAAATGTTTCATTTGCATAATTTGAGATTTAGTTGGTTTGATTTATTTATTATTTAAGGTCTTTTTTTCGATAGTCAATTATTTAATGGTGAAAGATTAATTATTTTCTTAGGCGTTGTTATCAATAAAACTGAAAGAGCCGCCAGTATTAATAGTACCCCGCCAAGCATTATTGCATTTTGCGGGCTGTTACCAAGCCAGCTCTCATAATATAGCGGCATAGTTACATTTTGCAGCAACATGGGTATTACTATAAACATATTAAAGATACCCATATATACGCCGGTTTTTTCAGCGGGAATGTTCCCGGCCAATATCACATAAGGACTTCCCATCATACTTGCCCATGATAATCCCATACCTATCATCGGGATAAACACCAGGCTTGAGCTATGAATATGTGGTAACACCAGTAGGCCCGCGCCTGCGCAAGTAAGGCATAAGGCATGAACTATTTTAGCGCCATATCTTTTAGCGTACCATGCAAGAGCAAAAGCAGACAGAAACGCAACGAAGTTATAAAACGCACCAATTTTACCGGTAAGCAGGTCTGCTTCGCGAAAACTTGACGCGGCACCATTTGTTACAGAGCCAAAAACAGAACCCGAAAGACATTTTGCTATGTAGATCCAGTAAATGAACATGGCATACCAGCTAAAAAACATCATCGGGATCATTTGCTTCATAGCACGGGGCATAGTAATTACTGCATCAGCAATTTCCTTAAAGGTTGCTGAAATGCCCTTTGAGGTTTTCAATATCCTTTCCTTCTCATCTGCAGATATTGGTAGTTCCTTTGTTGTTTTAAGAGTGTACAATATTGAGCCGATAGACATGAAAGCCCCGATAATAAACGCTATGATTGTGGTAACCGGGATATGATTTTCATTAACCGCAATTTTACTTACCCCAAAAAATATAAGCAAGGTGGGTGTTAAATAAGCCAATGTCTGGCCCAATCCGGTAAACGCGCTTTGAGTTAAAAAACCGATGGGATGTTGGTCTTCATTTAGCTTATCGCTCACAAATGCGCGGTAAGGTTCCTGTGTTATATTGTTTGACGCGTCCAGGATCCATAATATACTTGCAGCCATCCATACTGAACTGCTGTAAGGCATAAAGAACAATGCAATACTGCAAAATATGGCTCCTACTAAAAAATACGGTGTCCGGCGCCCATATTTAGTGACTGTTTTATCACTAAACGCCCCTACAATGGGTTGGATTATAAGTCCGGTGATTGGGCCGGCAAGCCACAAATAAGGTAATTTACTTTCGTGAGCGCCAAGGTATGAGTAAATAGGGCTCATATTGGCCTGCTGCAAGCCGAAGCTGTATTGCAGGCCAAAAAAACCAAAGTTCATGTTCACAATTTGCCAGAATGATAAGCGCGGTTTTAACGCAGCAAGTCGTTCAAAAGCTTTAGTCTTTATCACAACTGCTGTTTTTATGGCTGGTGCGCTTGTAACGTTCATCATGGTTAATTATTCAACGATTTAAGTTTATAGCTCACAACTTTCCAATGATTGTCAACAATCATGTCAGCCGCATCCTGATGCGATCTTATTATCTCGCTTTCCTTCTTTAGTACCTTTTCAATAAATGGGGTAACTGTTTCCCGGTTTCGTTTAATCCGGCTTTGCCGGGTATCCTCATAACTGGTATTTATTAAAATTTTATGATCTGTTTCCTTTAGTAATGTCGAATACGTTCCCTCAATCAATATTACATTCACGTTTGTAATATCAACCACCTTGCTTTCCTCTGTATCGGTAATCCAGTTCATGTACGGAACGGTTAATGACGAATTTGTCTTTCCCTTTGCGGCTGCAATGTGGTTATCGAGCAAATGAAGCCTCACTTCCTTAGGTCCTACCAATGAAAAGTCATTTACCCTGAACTGGTGATTCATCTTTGGGGGTAAAATAAAATAATCATCCATGTGAAGTATCAACGGGGTAAATCCTCTTTCAACTAAAATATCTGCAAACAACTTGCTCAGCGTAGTTTTGCCCGATCCTGATTCACCGGCTATCGAAATAGCAGTTACCTGTTTTTTGTCCAGGAATAACTTATCAAGCAAATTAGCAGCATAAGGCCTTAGTGATTTCAGTAATTGGGGCTCGTTTTTGGGTGTGCTGATTATGCGCTTACTAAACCCGGTGTAATCTTCAATAGCAAGATTCCCCAGCAGGTAGCCCGATGCACTGAAGCATAAATTATTGACGCCTCCTGGGTTTTGCTCGTAAAAATCAAAGTATTCGGCAAACGGGTTTTCTGTTAAATTTATGCCTATTTGCTGATCAAGGGCCTCCATCAGCCGGTTAGCAATTTCAGTCAAGCCCACAGATTTGAAACCGGCAACCAGGAAACCGTTAACTACAGGCCAGATCCCTCCGTTATGGAAGTGTCCCGGTTTATTTTTAAACTGGAAATTGTGGTTGGAAGCGAGTGTTTTATAGTGAATACTATCCTCGGTAATAACTGGCCAGAAAGCCGGCACCCCTTTTTGATCGGTTTCATTCAAAAGATCAGTAACTACCCGTTCAAGCTTCTTTACCGATGCTTCCGATGGAATTTTCAATAGTAACAATAATGCTATTGACCATGAATCTATTACCTCTAAATACTCACCAGGCGAGAATGAAGCTACAAAGCTATCACGGATATCGAAGTCCTTCAACGCCTCTTGCTGAGAAACTGTGTAAAGACTGCCATTTAATTCAGCTTCAAAAAGGTAATGCTGTTTTATACTTACTTTTATCTGGAGCGCCTTTTCGGCCCAGTCTGCCCGGTCAAAAAATTCCGAACTAACCAACAAGGCCCAATACCTGAGCAACTGATCATAAAGAACATAGCCATTGGTGATATATTCATCTGCCCAATTACTACTCATGGGCACATACATTAAACCCTTCCCATTAAATTCCCATGATTCAGCAAGGTTGAAAATAGTTTCACATTGATTATAAACGACGTCCTTAAAACCGGAATCGCTATCATCCTCTTCAAGAAACAATACCGATGCTATTATCCACCAAAAGCTTGCGTCAACCCTGCCTACCGGCCCGCCGAAGCTTACTTTAGTTATAATGTCAAATTCGTTTATCTGTATATTGGATGGAATTTGCCCGTGAGCCGAAGCTGCCCTTTGCAGGTTTATCAACGACGTTTTTAGTGGGGCATATAAATCCGTTAGCTGATTGGCGATTATTGCCAAACCGGTAACCGATGCATCACGCGCCCATAATGAGTTATAATTATCCTTTAGCTCCGAAGTAGCTTTAATACCAGATATCGACGATGCCATTTTAAGCACCTCAACAGCCCGATGTGATATATTATTAGGTTCTAAAACCAACTCCTTATATAGTTTAAACTTGTAATATTTAGTTTATAACTCAATTACCGTCTCTGTAAAGGGGTAATAATTACAATTCGCGGTTGAGTTATTTATTAATTGGTGACTAAAAATACGGGTTGGTTGGTACTTATTTATCATTAAATGATCCAATTTCAGCGCAAAGCTTTCCGCAATCGTTTGCGACAATGATTGCTGTTGAAAAAAAGTTGCCCTAAAAAATCGAATGGTGCGAAAGTGAGAGTCGTAGTTATATTTATTGTTTAAAAGTAGAAAATATATATTTTAAATAGTATTTTCGATTTGTTGTAATGGAATCGTTACATTTAACCACCAATTATAAACTTACATGTCTGAAGTAACCTTAAAGAAACTGGCTGATATGTTAAATTTAAGCATATCAACAGTTTCGAGAGCGCTCAAAGACCATCCCGACATTTCCGGCGATACCAGGATTAAGGTGAAGGAACTGGCAGGAGTGTTAGATTACGAGCCTAATACCTATGCAATAAATTTGCGGACCAATCACAGTAAAGAGTTCGGAATAATTGTTCCGGGCATTGGTAACGACTTTTATCAGTCGTTTATCAGTTCGCTTGAAAAGGAAGCACGACAATTCGGGTATTCTTTAATTATTATGCAATCAGGAGACGATCCTGAAATTGAGCTGGAGAATCTCAAACGCTGCAAACAAAATCGCATGGCCGGTATTTTTGTATCCATAACATCCAAAACCACCAATATCAGTAATTTTTTAAAACTTGGTGAGCAGCATATCCCTGTAATATTTATCGACAAAGTGCCCGCCTTCGAAGCCTGCAACAAGGTTTGTGTTGATGATTCAGCGGCAGCCATAATGGCGGCAGAAGCGTTGATCCTAAAAAAGAAACAAAGGATATTGGCAATTTTTGGCAACACCCAAATGTCAATAACCACTAAAAGACTAAAAGCTTTCAAAGAAACCTTTACAAAGTACAGCACAGATAGCTTGCTGGAAATTACCTATGCAAATTCAACAGCCGAAGCCCAGGATATAGTAATGGACACCTTGGAAAATAATTTGCGACCCGATGCCATTTTCTGTATGAGCGACGAGATACTGATTGGTGTAATGAAAGCTGTACAACGATTTAGCTTACACCCGCCGGAGGACATTGGTGTGATTGCGATTAGCGACGGCTACGTTCCCACCTTTTACTACCCGCAAATAACTTACGTGGAAACCAGCGGATTTAAATTGGCTAAAACCGCTTTTGCACGGATGCAGGCCTGTATAGCCGGCAGCACTTATGCGCAGGAGTTAAAAATTGATTCCATAATTGTTGAAGGTGGCTCATTGTAGCTTCCTAATAATAAAAGACGAATGATGGCTGCTTGCCGTTTTTAGCAATTAAAGCAACTTTAATTTTTGACACAAAGGTTTGCGAAAAGCATTGCTGTTGAAACTCAACGCTATTGGATCGAAGCCATTAAATATTCTTTTATAACTTGTGCTGTACCTGGCTTATAGTCGGCGCCAATTATATCATAACCTTTTTTAAAATGATGACCACCAGAAAATTATTCCTGCTTTTTTTATTCGCATTTATTACTGCGTCGGGATATTGCCAACTACAAACTCCCAGGCAACTGTACCCGGGCTTGTTTGAAGCAATTCAGCTATCGGATATTTTCCCTGATAACAAAACATTTGTTGATGCCGTTGCCCGAAGGGAACCGACAGATATTATAAAGGACTATAACAACCAAAAAGATAAGGCCGGCTTCGATCTGAAAAAGTTCGTTGCCGACAATTTTATCGCGCCGGGTAGTAAAACCGATATTTTTAAAAGTGACGTATCAGCAGGCATCCGAAAACACATTGATACCCTGTGGAAGGTGCTTTACCGCAAGCATGATACAGTTTCCCGGTATTCGTCATTAATCCCGCTGCCAAATGATTTTATTGTTCCGGGTGGTCGCTTCCGCGAAATTTACTATTGGGATTCCTACTTTACTATGCTCGGCCTGCAGGAAAGCCACAAGGCAGATGTAATCAAAAACATCATTAATAATTTTGCCTACATGATAGATAAGTTTGGCTTTATCCCCAACGGAAACCGCACTTATTACTTAACACGTTCGCAGCCGCCATTTTTTGCAATGATGATTGATTTACTGGCAAAGGATGATGGAGAAAAAACCCTGGTAAAATATCAGCCGGAATTATTAAAGGAGTATGCCTTCTGGATGAGGGGAAGCGAAAAACTAAAACCCGGCGAAGACTTCCGCAACAGTGTAAGACTGGACGATGGGGAAATCTTAAACCGCTATTGGGATGAATCTGACCTGCCACGCGAGGAATCATACAAAAAGGATGTAGATGCTGCAAAGGAAACCACCCAAAAGCCTGGTGATTTTTTCCGGAATATTCGCGCAGCAGCTGAGTCGGGATGGGACTTTAGCACCCGTTGGATGGATACTACGGGTAAATTGAGCACCATACATACCACCTCTATTATTCCTGTCGATCTTAATTGCCTGTTATACCATTTGGAAATTACTATTGCGCAGTCATATAAATTGCAGGGCAACATAAGCAAACAGCAGTTTTATCTTGAAAAAGCATCTACCCGCAAAAATGCAATTCAGAAGTATTGCTGGAGCGATAAGGAGAGCTGGTTTATGGATTACAACTTCAAACTAAAACATACCACTACTTTCCACACACTTGCCGGCGTTTACCCGCTTGAATTTAAACTGGCGACCGACAAACAGGCTGTAAAAGTTGGCGATGAATTAAAGAGCAAGTTTTTAAAACCGGGCGGACTGGTTACTACCTTCCAACGATCAGGTCAGCAATGGGATAGCCCGAATGCCTGGGCGCCGTTACAATATATGGCCATTGATGGTTTAAACAATTACAATCAAACTGGCCTGGCACAATCAGTTGCCCAAAGCTGGATAGGCACCAATATGCGCGTGTTTGAAAGCACCGGGAAGCTAATGGAAAAATACAATGTAGTGGATACTGGCATTAAGGCAGGAGGCGGCGAATACCCGTTACAGGACGGCTTTGGATGGACAAACGGCGTATTACTTAACCTGATCAATAAGTATCATATGGATAACTTATAGATCTCTTTCCTATACAAACTAAAAATGGCTGCGGGCTAATTGTCCTGCAGCCATTTTTAATATCCCTTAAGGAAACAAAATCACCGCTTTGCTGCACCACCAACGTTGAGCATGATGGTATTCTTTTGCGGCTTTAATCTCCAAACAGCGCCGTCAGCTGGTTTTGAAAAGGTTCCCCGCATTGCTGCAAAATTGTATTTCATTCCTTCAAAGCTGCAATCTACCTGCTTACTCTTAACTCCCACAAAAGGCAGTTTGGCTTCCTTTGACGTATTCAGGTCGAGGAACCAATCGATATGCTCCCTAGTAACCAGCACCATTTTTACCTGCCCTTCGCTTAAATCCATTTCAAGCGATCCCTTTATTGATGTTAAGGGCCAGGAGATATGTAACGTACTTGTACCCAAATTGGTGAATTTCGGGTCGCTACCATTTAACAATACTTCTTTGCCGTCAATTAATGCCTTTACCCGTAATCCGGCAATTTCGCCCTTTTTGCTCCAGATATAGCCGTCAACTACCGGCAAAGTAAAGAATGTGCATTCATTTGATGTAGCAACCCCGGTCGTATAAACTGATGGGAAGTTCTCATTAAACAAATGCAGATCGCGGATTCGCAAATTGCCGTTTTCCCATATCATGTTAATCCTGTAAAACCGGCTGTCGAACCAGGCAGTTTTTAAATCACTGCCCTCAATATCCTTGCTTACGGTAAAAGAGGTAGCCGGCGTAACCTTATAGTTTTTCTTAAACCATAACCCCGACTGTTCCATCGTTTCCACTCTGATCTTACCCTCATCGCGCAATTTAGCCATCAGCGGCATCTGGATCTCCAATCCCTTCGCCATGGCATCCCATGTAAATGAATTTTCCTGCCCGGCCTGTGCGTAGTTAAACCCGAGGGAATTATCATCTGTTAGTGCTTTAAAAAACCAGTTCACCCAGGTTGAATCTCCACCGCCGAATTTGTAAACCGGTTCCAAAGTAACAACGCCTTGCCGCCTTGTACCCAACCCGTTATCGTATTGGCGGACCGGGTCGCTGCCAAGCATCCTGAAAATTGGTACAGGGATCTGGTTCTCTGCATGCTGCGCCGGCATGTATGAATTTATTTTACTTGGATAATAAGCCTGGTTCCAATAGCCACCCCATAAGGTATATCCATCTGTTCCGTACTGATCTTTGCAATTGCTTGAAGCCACGATATGGTATTTCTGGTACATATAATTCAGGCTGTAAGCATCAATAAACCATGAGCCAACAGATTTTGGATAATAGCCAAAGATCTTTTTAAAATCCCTCATATAAACATCAATGATCTTCTCGCGCTCCTTTGGCGTGTAGCCTGTTGAAAAACCGATGTTAGCGCGCCAATCCCAGGGATAACGCCCGCGCCATTTCATCCCGGCATTTTCAACCAGCGGCTGCGGGATCTCCCACCAGGCACCAATTTCAAACGATCCTTTAGGCAAGCTTTTTAGCAGGGTTTGGTAGCGGCTATCCAGCAGGGCATCATATTGCAATAAAAAAGTACCGCCAAGTTTATACTTCTTCATGATCTCCACCTGCTTTACCACGGTTTGATACAACACATCCTCTGTGATCTGTGGATCACGCGGCTCAAGCAACCGGATAAAGTTTACAATGTTTACGATCTTAGGAGTTGGGGCACTGCTTTTCGCAGCGGGCTTGCCCTGCTTTATTATATAAAAGGAAGATAGCGTTGCTACAATGATCAGGCTGCACGCTATACCGGCCAAAAGCTTACTGGTTATTTTACGCTTCATTATATTTTGATGGTTGTATATTATAGGTGATGTGATGTACATTACAAAGGAAATAAACAGGCGGAAGAACGCGCCTGTTTATTTCCGGTATTTTTACCAGCCCGGGTTTTGCTGCAAAACGTGCCCGCTTGCTGCATAAAACGCCACCTCTTTGGTAGGCAGGGGCTGTAAATAGTTTTTGTTCGGATCGAACTTCCTGCCTGTTTCTGCAATCATAAAGCCATCGGCATCAGTTTTACTTTGATAAGGAGCTGTGCTGTACAGCGGGTAGGTTTGCCAGGTTGTTCCCTTGATCTTGATGCCTTTTACATCTTCGGCCAGTTCTGTTTCGGCTGTTTTCCAGCGTCTCAAATCATCATACCTGAAACCTTCAAGCGCCAGCTCCACCGTTCTTTCCCTGCGGATCTCGGTACGCATATCGAGGTTATGGGCTGCCACAAAAGCTGCGGTTAAGTGCGGCATGTTAACCCTATCCCTTAATTTATTAATGGACATGTCAAGGTCAGCATCTGTAACCGAGCCATTCTTTTCAAATGTGGCTTCGGCGTAAATCAGCAATACTTCTCCGTAGCGGATCAAATGCTTGTCATAGTCAAACAAGCTGGCATCCCCTAACTGACCCGAATTGTTGGCGATAGCATCCTCCGACATGTATTTGTAAAGGACGTAGCCTGTATTCGGGTTACGCTGTGGCTTATCCGGATAGTTAGCCACTTTGTTAACCGGGAAAAACACACGGTTAGTGAGCATGCCGGGAATAATCATGGTCATGGTCATCCGCGGATCTCGCTTTTTGTATTCCGAAGTCATGGTTCCGTACCCCTGGAATACCGAACCCGGAGAGTTTATGGGCATTCCGTTGGTATCTAAATACAAATCGACCATTTTACGGGTTGGGTTATAACCGTTACCATCATATTCATAAGGCATATCATGCCCAATAATATTCCGGGCATAACGGCGATCAAGAATACACTCCTTTGAATCGTCACCTGCTTCGATAAATGCATAACGGTAGCTCTGTGCGCCGCTCCCATTATACAAAGCATAAGTGCCTGCATTGATAACAGCGCTTGATGAAGTAACCGCAGTGGTAAGGTATTGGGTTGCATCAGCCGCACCCCTGAATTTCTCCCATGTACCCTGGTATAAAGCTACCCTCGCACTCATGGCCAAAGCTGCTCCTTTAGTGATTCTACCGATATCCGGGCTGGAAAGATCAGACTGAACCGGCAAATCATTTTTAGCCTCATCAAGATCCTTCAGGATAAAATCAGCAGTTTCTGATTGGGTTGATCTCGGGGTAAATAAAGCCGGATCGTCCGTAGTCAGTACTTTGGTTATTATTGGTACACCGCCGTACAAACGCATCAGTTTCCAGTAATACCAGGCACGGAAGAACTTAGCTTCGGCTACGTACTTTTTGGTATCAGCATCGGTAAATGAAGCGCCATGGGCCAATATGTTGTTACAGTCCCTGATATAGTTATAGCTGTTTGTCCAGGTATCTGACGTTTGCGATACCTGCAGGTTGCCGTTACTTACGCTATTAGGAAAGTTATAGGCAATGTCCGACTCTGTATCTTCAAACCCAAACCTGTCCAAGCCCTGGTACAGGGCGTTGGCAGCCAGTTTAAAATCGCTGGCTGTTTTCCAGAATGTTGCATCAGTAATTGAATCCTGCGAAACCAGGTTAAGCTGCTTTTTACAGCTTGTTCCGAAGGTAAGCGCGATCAATAAAACCGATGTATATATAGTTGTATTGTTTAATATCTTATTTGATTTCATGATCATCTTTATTTAAATTTTACATCTAATCCCAGTGAATAAACCTTGTTGAAAGGATAGGTGCTTTCACTCAGAGAGCCATCCTCCGGATTGTAGTTACCGCCAAGTGTTCCTTTGGCAATAGTGAACAGATCCTGCCCGCTGAAATAGATCCGCGCAGACCGCATTTTAATTGCATTGGCAATTGATGTTGGCAAATTATAACCTAATGTGATCACTTTAAACCTCAGGTAAGCATCGTTATGCATGGTAAGTGTTGAGGTATGGTAATCATAACCACGCAAATCGTCATAACCTGTACCACCCGGCAGGTAGCGCGGATACTGTGCATTTGGGTTTGATGCCGTATATGTTTTACCATAGTAATACTCAAGCGAAGGCCAGTAAAACGCATTTGGAACCGCTAATGCGCCAACATATTGAACATCACGTTTACCTACCCCCTGGATGAACATGCTCAGGTCAAACTGTTTATAACCAAGGCTAATATTGGCCGAGTAGGTATAGCGTGGTGTATAATTACCAAGGTAAACCATATCGCCGTTTTGCCCTTTGGCTTTATCGCCAAATTCAGTCAGCTTCCCGTCGCCATCAACATCTTTGTACATCACATCACCAATTGCGATGTTTGAAGGCACACCCTGGATCTTTTTATAATTATCCAATTGAGATTGCGTTTGAATTATGCCCTCCGATACGTAGCCGAAATAAGAATTTATAGGATACCCTTGCCTTAAACCATTAAGCCCCTCGCCGTAGCTGTCGGTATTTTTAAGCTGAACCAGTTTGTTGGTATTATCGCTCAGCTGTAATGCTACGCTATACCTAAAATCATTGATATGATCCTTCCATGCTATCGAAGTTTCAAAACCTTTGGTAACAAGCTTACCCTGGTTTGATGATGGCGGTGTACCGCCATAAACAGCAGGAACAGCAATATTAACCAGCATGTCATTATTCGTTTTGTTGAAATAATCGAATGAGAATGTCAGTTTGGATTTAAGGATCTGCATATCAATACCGATATTCTTGTTCTCGATGGTTTCCCACGTTCTGGTGGCTGATGAAGTATTTGCTGTAGCACCCGGCACGCCTGCATTAGGCGAACCCAGCGGGTATAACCCGCCTACGGTGATCAATGGAATATAGTCGAACAAACCTAAACCACTGATATCCTGGTTACCCATTTTACCCCATGAGGCCCTTAATTTTAACTGGTCGAAAAAATTCAGATTTTTGATAAAATTCTCCTGGGTGAGGTTATAGGCAATTGCAGCTGATGGGAACACAGCACTCCAGCGTTTATTGGGAGCAAATTTTGAGCTACCGTCAGCACGGGCGGTGATATCAAGGATCAGCTTATCTTTAAACGAGTAGCTAAACCTGCCAAAATAAGAGTTTAAGGCCTGGTCGCTCAGGTTACCTGTAAAATTGCTATAAGCAACACTTGTCCGGTCGGCAAGGTTCAGGGTAAAGATCTCGTTGCCGGGGAAGTTATAACCCGTAACGCTTTGCCCGCTGTTATTAGTCTGCTCTAACGAAGTACCAACTGTCAGGTCAATTTTATGATCGGCTCCGAACTTTTTATCGTAATCTGCATAAACCTGGTACAACCTGTAATCAGTCCTGGTGTTTCCGTAGGTAGCCTGGTTTGGTGTATTCCTGATATCCTGGATTCCGCCTGCATAATTATACCTCGTAAAGGTTTTGGTGATCGCAACATCGTTTCCGTAATCCAACCTTATTGCCGCCTGTCCGGTTAATGTCAGGCCATCAATTATATGATAGTCTGCCTTGAAATTGGTGCTGAATCTTGAGAAATCATAAGTATGCTGACCACCATCAGTAAGTGACTGTGCCGGGTTTTCATATCCCTGGTAGCCATAAAACTCCCCTTGTGGATTATATACCGGCTGGTACGGAAACTGCCGAACCACATTCGGGATCGCATTACCCAACATAGTAGGGTCCTTAGTAACGGTGCTTTCAAAACTTGATCTTGTTTCTACATCCAAATCTTTCAGCAGCTTGAAATCATAGTTCAAACGAAGGTTGTACCTATCGGAGTAGTTAGTTCCATAATTCAGACTACCATTGTCACGGTTATATCCCGCCGAAACCAGGTAAGTATTATTCTCACCACCGCCCGAAATGGCTACATTATGCACCTGTTGAATGGAGTTTTTGTAGATCACCTTATTCCAGTCAGTATATCCGTAAAAGGATGGGTAACTGCTCAATCCATAGTTCCAGCCTTGTGTAAGGTCGGGCGCGGCGTTTGCTGCGATCTTATCAAAAACCGATTGCGGGAAACCCGGAATCCCTGCGTTGATCAACCCCTCGTTCATAAAATGGGCGAACTCGTTAGTGTTCTACATCTTTTTTAGATAGTCAGGGGTTTTGAGGCCAACATTAGCGGTATATTGAATCGTCGGCGGGCCTTTCCTGCCTTTTTTTGTAGTAACAATAATTACCCCATCAGCCGCACGCGCGCCATAAATGGCTGCTGCTGCATCCTTTAAAACAGAAATCTGGCTGATATCGCTTGGGTTCAAGGTTCCCAAATCACCGGGGATTCCGTCAATCAATACCAATGGTACATTTCCGTTTATCGAAGAGTAACCGCGTACCTGCAGGTTGTATCCCTGGTTTCCCGGCTGACCGTCGGACCGCGTAATGGTTACGCCCGGAACAGTTCCCTGTAAAGCATCAAATACGTTGTTTTCAGGGCGATTTTCAAAAACATCGGCTTTTACGGTTGTAATAGCGCCGGTAATTGCGCCCTTGGCTCTTGTACCGTAGCCCACAACAACAACCTCATCAAGCTTATTTTCCGATTTAACCATTTTAATGGTCAACTGGCTTTGGCCGTTAACAGATACCTTTTGTGTTACATAACCAATATACGACACTACCAAAACAGCATCTGCCGATGGAGCCGTTATTTCAAAACCGCCGTTAATATCCGTAGTTGTCCCTGTTGAAGTGCCATCAATTCGAATGCCCACTCCCGGCAATGTTTCACCGGTAGTTGCATCTTTAACTGTGCCGGTAACCTTCTGGGCCTGTTGCTCCGTTACCGTTTTAATTTCCGGCAGAACTTGCTCCTTCCTTACCAGCAGGATAGTTTTATTGATCACCTTGTACCCAAACGGTTGATCTTTAAAACAAAGGTTCAGCAGGTCCTTTAAATTCATGTCCTTAGCTTTAACGGTGATGGGTTTTGCGCCTTCAACTGTCGAGTTGTTGTAAAGAAAATCAAAATCGGTTTGCTTCTTGATCTCAGAAATCACCTCGGACAACTGCGCCTTTTTTACAGACAACGTTACCTGCTGGGCCAATCCCTCAGCTCTGATTTGCAGGAGTGCAACAAATAAAAGTATGCATGTAAGTTTCATTTTGAGTACCAGATTGGAAATTACGTAGGACTCCCGCCTGAAAAGTAATTCAGTAAATTTTTTATACATTTGATTATTAGGTTAATTTGATTTATTGGATAGCTTCAATAATTTTTTTACCTGATTTCAGCATACCGCTGACCGACCAGGGACGGTTCGAACGTTCCTGGTTTGGTAAAATTCTGTGGGTGAGTTCGTGTCTCTTCTATAAATACCCTCCTTAATTTATTGGTTAATACTCCGTTAATTAATTTTGAAATTGAATTTCCAGGTTCTATAATGATGTTATAAGTAGCTGCTTTTAATTGCTTACAATGATTTTCCTTTTGTCGAGCTTAAAATGGACCTTGCCCAACCGTTCCAGGTTAGTAAGTATTTCTGTTAAGTTTGATGAACGCGAAAATGTCCCGCCAAACCTTTCCTTTTCATTACTGAAGTTATTGTACTCCACCTCCACATCATACCAGCGGCTCATCGATTTCATAATGCCGGCAATGGTTTGATTGTCGAAAATAAAGTAGCCGTTTTTCCACGACATCACCTGCTCCAAATTGGCAGTCAAAACAACAGATTCATTGCTAGCTTTATTAAAGCTCGATTGCTGCCCGGGAATAAGCAGGCTGGATTTTCCGGTAATAAGATTGCTTACCTTCACACTCCCCTCCAACAAAGTGGTGCGTATGTTTACTTCGTCGCTATAACTTTTTACGTTGAAATGGGTGCCGAGGTCTTTAATTTCCACCTTGTCGGTAACCACCTTAAATGGAAACCTGGCATTGTGCACCACTTCAAAATATGCCTCGCCCAAGACTTTCACAACCCTGGAATCTCCTGTAAAAACAGTCGGGAAGGTGATGGATGAAGCCGCATTCAGCCAGACTTTTGAGCCGTCGGGTAATATCAGCGGGTAGGGAGATTGTTCGCCCCTTGCCGTGCTTAAAGTATTATAGGAAACTTCGCTTTGTTGAGCATTTTTATTTACCGCGTAGGTGATCCCGGTATTCTTGTTAATCAAAACTGAAGTGTTGCCTTGTTGGGCCAGCGTTCCGCTCATAGAGCTTGTTAAAACAATCTTTTGGCCGTTAGCCAATGTTAGCGTGGCCTGTTTTTGGCCGGGAGTTATAGGCTTGAGTACAGCAATTGTTGTTTTATTTTTGGTTTGATGCCTGAATACATTTATACCCAAACCAACAAAAACAACAATTACGGCCGCTGCCGCACAAAGGCGGTAAACCAGTCTCTTAAAATTGCTACGCTGCGGTTTCATCTGCTCTTTAATTAGCTGGTGAACATTAGCGAGTCGCTCTGCTTCTCCCGCATCAGGCAATTGGTCGTCATCAGCCATTTCAAGCTGGGCGAGGATGTGTTTTTTCAATGCCTCAGCGTCGGTGTCGCCGAAATGAGCAAAAAGTTCATCTAACTCCTCATCGGTGCAGGCGTTATCAATAAATTTGTGAAACAAATAATCCAGGTGATCTTTCAAGGTTATTGATCTTTTAATGCTAATACGCCTGTGGAGAACGCGGCATCTACTCTGGTTGAAAAAATATTAAGTTTTTTTATTTCGATTTCAAAAAAAAATGGCGCTTTTGATATGCTGCTAGTTATTTGCAGTATTAAATTCGAACTTTAAGCTCAAAAAAAAAGCCGGGCGAACCCGGCTTCCTCTCTTATTTACAGGTCTTGTCGCATTCACCTGATGATTTGCAGGTTTTGCTGCAATGATCCTTGCAGGATGATTGACTGCAGGATTTTGAGCATTTGGTGCAATGGTTCATTTTGCTGTTACAGCAAGGTGTGTTAGCGAACGAAATTGAATTTATAGCTAATAGCATCATCGTTACGACGAAAAGAAACTTTTTCATGATTTTAATTTTAAATGTGTTTAATAATAAATTACCCTGTGATAAGGCAGCAGGTTACGGGTTATTATTAAACTTTCGGAGGGTTCCAGTTGAAGCGTACGTAACCGGACAAATCACCTGTATTATGATAGATCGCTGTTAATTTCTTTACTACAAAAAATACAGGATCAACAGAAATAGGGTCAACTTTTAAAAAACCACAACCGGCACAGGATAACATGGTATTGCATGTCCCTTGCCCGCAATCGTTGTTTTGTTTGGAGCTGCAAGGGGATTGTTTAGATATCTTATGACAGCAACTTTCTTTTGCCGAAGGCTTAATGGTTTTTGCCCTGCCCGGGAATGCGGAAAGAAAAATCAAACAAAACACCATCATAAGTGCAATCACTTTCATCGCTACAAATATGGACATTAACATTTAAAATAAATTGATGGTCATCAATTTATAAGATGATATAGATTTTATTTCAATTTGGTCAAAACGGCTAAAAACACCACAAAAGCCACATCATGCGAGGCTAAAAGTGCCATTTTAACTTTTTTGGTTGCTTTTACAATGTGCCCATTTATGGTTGAGGTAGAGATTCCAAGAATTTCGCTAACCTCTTCATAGCTTTTTCCTTCTAGCTTGCAAAGCTTAAAAACCATTTGCTGCTGCTGCGGCAACTGTTCAATGGCATTGGTAAGCAGTTCGTGGGTTTCTTTAAATAACAGTTTTTCTTCAACTTCAGTTGTAAGTTCAGTCATGCGGTTTTTAACCGCGACCTGGAGTTTTTCTTCGCGGGCAAGGCTCCGGTAAAAATCGTAAACCGAGTTTTGGGCCATCTGGTACAGGTACCCCTTTAAACAATAATCAGGATCTATCAGTTCCCGCTTATCCCACAATTTAATGAATACGTTTTGCAGCAGGTCCTCGGCCAGGAACTCAACCTTCACCATTTTAAGCAGCTTGCGGTAAATAGGGAGACTGTATAATTTGTAAAAATAATCGAACGCCTTCTCGTCGCCGGCTTCAGCTTAATCAGCTGGCTTTTTTCCTGGTCGGTATGAACTGGTTGAAGCGCCATTTGAGGATCGTTACTAAAATTATTTGTTCCGTAAAAAACCGGCTGTAGTTACCTTGCAGATTAATCCCTAATAATCAGATAACTATCCAATTTTTTAATTCATCAATAAATTATTTTTAGGTTGCTGAAACGCCGGCATTAAATATTACAATATTTAACTGTTAAAACTAAATAACAGGTTTCGCATCACTGTCCCCTACAGTCTTGTGCATTAAAAGACATTCGATTTTGTAAAATCAGGAATTGAAAAAGGGGCTATATGCTGGTGTTTACTGCCTTATAAATTTGGATAACGCTTATAAATGATCAATTGTGATTTTTCCGGGAGCTGATTGATCATTACCGGTGTATCCTGCTTACGCGTTTGTTTTTGGTTGATATCACCCAGAAGGCTCCACTTGCGGGTCATCTCCTTCGGCTCGGTTGCATGTAGATCATATCTTGTAAAATCAATTACTTTTTCAGGCGAGTTGGTTTTCCAGTCCTTCAATAAAGCTAACCGAAAATCCTTGTTCATAAACCAGCGGATCTGCTTGTCAGCATCCGATCCGCCGATGCCCGAACCTTTTTCTACAAACCGGTAATTAAAGATATTGCTTTTGTAGTGGGCGCGCCAAAGCAGGCCAAATTCTCCCTGGGTGATCAATTTTGTATCCGGCCAGCGTTTTTTGATTGCGGCCAGCCAGTCGTGTAGTGATTTTACATTTATAGGTAAAGAGAGCTCCCAGCAATTGGTAACCCAGGCAAATCCGTTTAATTTATACCCTTCGTCAAAATGAATTGCAGTGGAATGCATCATTTCCATTAAGCCGGTATCAGCGCCATAACGGTCAACGGTTTCAATAGGGCCAACGCCCATCCTGCTGTTAAAATGATCCTGGAAACCTCTTCTTCTGCCGGCTAAAAAGTCAACTGTCCAGCCGTCGAGGTTAACGCAATCGATAAAGTCAGCCTTGTTTTGCGCAGGTTTGCAAAAGTGTTCTTTTGATGTATAGTAAGGATAGGATACCGATCCGTCGCCATCCTGGTTATCAATACTGAACTGGCTCCAAATGTTGGCCTGGCAAACGTGGATGCCCTCCTTTTCAGCAAGGTATTGTTGATTCTTTGCCGACAGGAAGCCCGCGACAATGCTCAACGGGCGATACCCATGGCCAACCATTTTGCTTACCAATATCAAAGCATCATGCAAATCTTTATTTACCTGTTCGGTAGTGTTATAAGCATTGGCAAAATATGCCCCGGGGATAAAGGTTACCTCATCGCCATATTGATAATGGTATTTCACAACCAGCCGACGGATCTCACGGTAGTTATAGGTAGTGTCATTCAATGCCAGCCAGCTTAACGACCATGTGATTCTTGCTCCCGGAAAACCGTCAGTCACCGCCTTTCTAAAAGCTATTAATTTTTCCGGTGTGTGAAGTGCGCGTTCATCTTCGCCTTTGTTAACGTCCCGCGACACTTCGATCTGGTTTACGCGGATAACCGAGTTAAACGTAAGAAAGCGGTGCCCCATCAGATCTTTCGGCACCTTGTTGCTGCTCTGCGCATCGGTAACCAGGCAGGATAACGAGAGCAGTGAAAGTACGATGGCATTGCAAAACGTTTTTCTTAACATTGGATAGTTATTATTTGTGCTTTAACTGGTTAAATAGACTACTGTGGTAGCCGGGCGTTAAAACTAAATAACAAATTACAGGGCACCATCCTTTACCGTCTGATACCTTGTAATCGAATATTAATTCACCTTTATTAACGTAACAGCGAAAGGCTTCATCTCTATTGTCCCATCGTTCACTGTTGTTTCAGCCGGAAAATTATCACCGGAAACAGAATCAACCGTAGTTATTTTTGCCCCCTTAAAATCATCAGGTAATTTTATCGTAGTGCTTTTGTTCCGCTTGTTCAGCAGCAATACAAGTTTGTGTCCATTATCGTCAAAACTCTGTGCCAAAATATCGTCACCGCTATTATTTTCAACCCCGGTGTTTACCAATTTACTTCCCTTGTGAATATTGTCCCTGATCAATTTTAAAACCCAAAAACGCGGGTTAGGCTTATTGTTTATGTAATTGATCATACTTACATCCGGGAATTGGGTTGGAAAGCCAACCAATTGCGATTCACCGATCACATCTATCCCAAGCTTGGTAAGTTCAATAAAAAAGTAGGCATAGGTGCTTGCCGAAAGGTTAAAATAAATCGGCGGAATAGGCTGATTCCGCATTTCATCATTTACAAATGTGCCCAATTCATCTACATCGGTTTTAGTATTTGGCGATAAACGCTGCCTGATATTTTCTATATAAGTTACCGTATTAATAAAGTTTTCAGCCTTATCAAAAACCGCATACTCATAGTCGTCAAACTTTTGTTTAGAATTGGCGCTGGCATAGCAATGGTAGGAGATCATATCAATAGGGATGCCCGATTTGTGATTTTTTGGATTTAAAAAGTATTCAAACCATTCCGGTTTTTCATAAGCCAGCGCAAGCCCAACAAATTTGGCTTTGGGCAATACTGTTCTTATTGCGGTCACCAGGGCATCATAGATCCGGGTATAAGTTTGGGGCGACATTTTATGTTCCAAATCCGGCTCGTTCAGTACCTCCCAGTAAGGAATTTCATAGTGATAGCCTGATTTATGGTATTTTCCCAACTCATCGGTAAAGCCGCCTTTGGTATACCAACTGATGAGCCTTACATAATAACCCGTTAGTTCTTTTAAGGTAGAGTCGCGCAGCTCGGCACCGCCGCCGTAGCCCCAACCCACCTGGTTCGGGTCGTCGGGATAGGTAACCGGTTTCTCAGTCTTGAACATCCATTGCGGAATAGTGCTGAAATTCATGATTACCGAATGGCCTTTTGTAGCCTCCAAAAAGTCGATGGTCATGGGGTCTATCAGCGAGAAATCCCAATGTGTTTCCTTTCCCGGTGCCTCCAATTCAGCCACAACTAATTTGGGGTAAGGGAACCATGGAACGTATCTCACAAAATCAGCACTCAGATCTTTCAAGGCATTGAAAGAGTTGTCATGCATCGGCGCTCCGCGGCGCAGCATCGGGTTGCCAACAACCTGCAAGGTGGGTGTTGATTTTGAAGTCACTGCCGTTTCGTTCCAGTTGACCTTTAGTTGCAGAGGCTGCGCTTTGCAGATAGCAAGGCAAAAAATAAAAAAGATAAAATTTACGCCGTGTTTCATTTTGTATCTTCCTTTATATCAAAGGTATTAAATTTAAAAGGCAGAAAGGCACCGGCAGTTTACCGGCAACCTTTCTTACCATTAACCAATTTAACCCAAATTAGTATCCCGGATTTTGCTTTAAGTTATGATCCAAAAACAGCTGCCTGTCAGGGATTGGGTAAAGCGCTTCGTATCCGTCAAATTTATAATCGCTTGGCGCAAAAGGAACACCACCTCTATCCACGGTCGGATTAGCTTTTTCATCCTGTCCGTGTGCATTAAGCAGGGCTGTCATCTGTTCGTTTGTAAGAGCCCGTTTCAAATCAAACCAGCGGTCGTTTTCAAAAGCAAGTTCAACACGGCGTTCATGCCTTATAGCGCTTCGGAACGAGTCCTGGCTAAGACCGCTCAATGCTGCAAGACCCGCTCTCGTCCTAACCTGGTTAATATATTGGTAAGCATTGCCCGGGCCCGATTGCTCGTTAATTGCCTCGGCAAGCATCAATAACACGTCTGAATATCTTAAAACCGGCCAGTCGTCATCGGTGCGGCCGTCAATGGTATGCGGGTGATTATATTTATTAACGAAAGGGATCGCCACAAAAACACCGGCAGAATTTGTATAACCAGTTTTTAATGAAACGGCTTTACGTTTATCATTTGGTTCAAACTCGTTCATGATGTTCCGGGTCGGGATGTTCCACCCTTGCGGACGGCTTGTACTAAAACCGGTAACTGCGCCCTCGGATCCCCGTGGTGCAAAAACATCGATGAAGTCGCTCCACTCACCAAGGTTATTACCGCCCTGGTATTGAACTTCAAAAACCGACTCGCTGTTGTTTTTGTTATTGGTATCAAACACTTCGTTATAATCAGCCACAAGCGAATAGCCTAATGACAGTACTTGTGTTAAGGTGCTTTGCGCGTTGGCAAAATCCTTTTTTGTTAAGTAAACCTTGCCCAGCAAACCAAGTGCAGAACCCTTTGATGCTCGACCGATATCCGCGGCGGCATAATCGCTCTTTTTAGGAAGTTTGGCAGCGGCATCTGTCAAATCTGCAATTATCTGGGTGTATACAGCATCTTCTGTAGCCCTTGTAGTTGCAAATGCGTCAGACGACGTAGCTAATGGCTTGGTGATTAAAACCACCGGGCCAAAGTAACGCACCAGGTTAAAGTAGTAGTAAGCCCGCATAAACTCAAGCTCGCCTATATATTGGTTTTTCTTCGCATCGGCAATGCCGGCAACTCCGCCAATTTTTGAAAGTGCAAAATTGATGTTGTAAAGTGCATTATAGCTTTGCGCATACATGTCGGCAATGTTCGCATTCGTGGCTGTCACGTTCCAAAACTCAAATGCTTCTATACGGTCAGTTTGTCCCCTGTCCGAAGGGTTTAACTGAACGGTAGTATTGTCTGATGACATCTCCGCAAAGATCCATTGGCTATTTACATGGTCTTGTAACGAGCTGTAAGCGCCGTTAACAGCCTGCTGGATCTGGGCTTCATTTTGATAAAACTTGTCTGCCGTTTTTTTAGTTGGATCGGACAGATCAAGGAATGATTTTTTGCAGGAGCTTACTGCAAGAAAGCACAATATGAGATATGATATTTTATGTAGATTCTTCATCGTGTAATAATTTAATAATGATTAAAAGTTTACCCTTGTGCCTATTGAAATGGTTCTTGGTACCGGGTACGATTCGCCGTCTCTTCCCGGACTAATTACGTCGTTACCGTTGTTGGCACGCGCTGCATTAATTTCGGGGTTATTGCCTGGGTACTTGGTTATCAAAAAGGCATTATCAACACTGATGAAAACTTTTGCATCAAACACGTTCTTTATTCTTGGGATGTTATAACCCAGCGTAATATTTTTTATCCAGGTATAAGTACCGTCATACACATAACGCGAGTTTGCTTCCCTTGTAAAATAGTAGGTGTTTGATCCCGGCCATTTGCCCGCCCCCGGATTCGCTGCAGATCTCCACCGATTTTGAACATCCGAAAGCACATTGAACACACCATCAATATTTGCCAGGTTCATTTCAACTGCCCGGTAAATTTGAGCGCCGTATGAGCCATTCAGCAGCATGGTTAAATCAAAGCGTTTGTAGCCAACGTTCCAATTCCAGCCCCAGGTAAATTTAGGGTTGGGGTTACCTATAACTACCATATCCTGGGTATCATAAGAGATCTGGCCATCACCGTTACCATCTAAGTATTGGTAAGTACCGGGAATGTTATTAACGTTATGCGGAGTAGCATTTATCTGCGCCTGGTTTTGGTAGATGCCTAATACTTTGTAGCCATAAAACATCCCGATTGGCTGCCCTACCTGGCTGATGTTGTAACCATCGTAAAAAGCACCCGTTAACAATGAATTCCTGTCGCCATCTATAAAGAGGATCTTATTCCTGTTGAAAGAGATGTTAGCGCCGGTGTTTATTGTAAAGTCGCCGAATTTATCGCGGTAATTAACACCCAACTCAATGCCTTTATTCTCCAGTTTGCCAATATTTGTAATGATGTTGCTAAAGCCTGCAACTGCAGGAACTTCAACGTTAAGCAGCATATTGGTGGTTAATTTGCGGTAATACTCACCGGTAAAGGTGATCTTTCCGTTCAATACGCTAAGGTCTGCACCGATGTCAAGCTGCCTTGATTCTTCCCAGCCTAAATTTACGTTTGGAAATGAACCCACGGTTGCGCCCGGCACAACGGCGTTGCCTAACACGTAGTTGCTGGAATTGATATTTGCCTGCGAGGTATAATTACCAATATTGTTGTTACCGGTAATACCGTAACTTGCCCTAAGCTTTAAATCATCAAGCCAGGTAAATTTTGGAAAGAAGCTCTCCTGTGATAAACGCCAGCCAATAGATGCCGATGGGAAATTACCCCAGCGGTTATTGCTTCCGAAGCGGGAACTAGCCTCGCGGTTGAATGCTGCAGTAAACAGGTACTTGTCTTTATAGGAGTAGTTAACTCTTGATAAAAAGCTTTCGATAGTAAAGGCCGCCATGCCCGAACTGCCGTCGCGCTGGTTTGCTGCCGATACATACTCCACCAAATCATCAGGAAATTGTGTACCAGATGCATTGCCGGTATTAGCCGTATTTTTCTGGAAGATATGCCCAACTGTTACTTCAAGCTTGTGATCCTTAAACTTTGGCGAATAGGTTAACAAGTTATCCATGCCATAGTTCATGTAATTGTAAAATGCCTCGTTGGCACTTGCCAGGCGGGGCGGCGCACTATTGAAGCCTGCCACGTCAGATGGCGTGAAGTCGTGGTTCCTGTCGTCATCAAGCGCACCGTGAACGTTGGTGCGGAATGACAAATTCTTTATCGGCTTAATTTCAAAATAAGCATTTGCCGTAACGTTGCTGGTATATTGCTTATGCAATTCTTCATTAAGGCGTTGCACCGGGTTAGGGAATCCGAAGATGTTATCATGCCCGCCAATATAATTGTTGTATGATCCATCGGCATTGTAAATTGGTTCCCTTGGATCCATTAACAAGGCCTGGTCAACAATGTTATTACCGAAGCCACCGGCAACGGCATCGCTGTTTTTGGCCCAGGTATATGCTCCTGATAAATGCAATCCGAAGTTGATGTAATTGGTAGGCCTGCCGTCAAGATTGGCACGCGCTGTAACGCGGTTGAAACCTGTATTAATTAAAGACCCCTGCTGATCAAGATACCCTACTGAAATGTATGAACTTGACTTTTCAGAACCATTCATCAATGATACATTGTAGTCGCTAAACGGTGCATTTTGATGCAGGATAGCCTTATACCAATCGGTCGAAACCTTATTTTGTTCCGGGTACCTGAAATCAGCCGGAATATCAGCCGGAACAGGTTCCCGGTTATTGAAGTACCTGATCTTATCAGAATAAACATCATTTTCAAATTGGGCAAATTGTTCGCCGTTCATCATCTTAACCCGGCGCGAATCTGGCACGTTTGCAAAACCATTGTTAGTACTCACCGTTAATTTGTATCCGTCTTTCTTACCACTCTTAGTCGTGATCAGCACAACGCCATTTGCGCCGCGCGAACCGTAAACTGATGTAGATGCCGCGTCCTTCAAAATGGTAATGCTTTCAATATCGTTAGAGTTTAAAGCGGTACCTACACTGGTACCTACCGGGAAACCATCAACTACGTAAAGTGGATCGCTGGTTGCGCCTAACGAGCTGTTGCCGCGGATTTCCACCTGCAACTCCTGCCCCGGCTGGCCAGTAGTTTGCTTTGCAACAACACCCGGCGCCTGTCCTGCCAATAAACGCCCCACGTTTGATGCCGGAATCCCCTGCGATTTGGAAAGGTCGACCTGCGAAACTGCCGCAGTAATATCTGCTTTCCGCTGCGAACCGTAAGCAAGTACCACAACTTCCTTGAGCCCCTGCGATGCAGCTGAAAGGCGCATATTTACAGTCGCATTAGCCCCAGTTACTACCTGGTTAGGCTTATAACCAATGTACTTAAAAACCAGGGTCGAGCCTGATGGCGCAGTTAGTGTATAGTGCCCTTTAACATCGGTTTGAGCACCATTTGTGGTACCTTTAACAGATACCGAAACACCCACCAGTGTTTCTGAGGTAACCGAGTCAGTCACCGTACCGGTGTAGGTTACCTGGGTTTGCGAGAACGATGGGAAGGCCAATAAAAGGAATAGCATTAATAATCCTCCGTACTTCCATGTTTTAAAGAGTAAAAGTTTTCTTTTCATAAAATTGAGCTTGGTTTAAAATTTATTTATTGATAGTTGGCTGCACTGTTCAAGCTATTTACACACCCGTTTTTCAAGGCATTTTCATATATGTAAACAGCTATTTTATATAGTAAATAACCACAGCCCGAAGGGATTATGGTTATTGGTTTTTAATTGACATTTCAAAAGTATTTGGAAGAGGGAGGGCAAAAAATAGACTATTTGACAATTGAATTGTAGTTTTTGGCTTAGTGTAAATAACTGTTAAACAAATAACTAAGACATGGAAAAACCCTCATTACAGCTACAAAATGAAGCTAATTGCACTAAAACCGGTAAGCGGCACATGGGACCGATTTATAGTTTATTTCAAACTTTAAGCACAAAACCTGTGTTTGTATTTTTTGGCAATTAGTTTGCCTTTTTTGATATACCTGCTTAGTTGCGCGAAAATGTTGATATTTTTAAGCTGTTATGAACCGGCGATACCTTTGAGCCATTATTTATCGGATATTGATTAACTGATTACAGACATGGTCAACTATTATAAATATTTACCTGTTAGCCAGGATGACGAAAGTTGGGGACTATATGTTTTAAATACGGGCTGTACCCATATTGAAGCGTGTGGCTCATACCCTTCAAAAACACACCCGTCGCACCATAATTTTAACTGGAATACCGGCCGCGTTTTAGACGAATATCAAATTATATATATAACAAATGGCAAGGGGTATTTCGAGTCGGATAGCTGCAAAATGAAGGAGATAACAGCTGGTACTATTATCCTGCTTTTTCCAGGCGAAAGGCATCGCTATAAACCCGCCGATGAAACCGGATGGGACGAATTTTGGATAGGGATAAAGGGTAACATTATGGATAATTTGATACAGAGGAACTTTTTCAGTCCCGAAGACCCTTGCTTGTATGTAGGGTTTAACGAGACCGTATTCAATCTCTTTACTAATATTATAGAAAAGACCAAGCTCGAGAACACAGGCTATCAGCCCCTCATCTCGGGAGCTGCACTGCATTTAATGGGGAACTTTCACGCTATTATTAAACAAAACTCAATTGAATGCGAGGAAAAGGACGTGATTGTTAGTAAGGCCCGGCTGCTGTTCAGGTCAAACATCGCTAAGGATTTTTCGCCGGAAAAGGCAGCGGAGGAGCTAAAGGTTGGCTATTCGTGGTTCAGGAAGACCTTTAAGAGTCATACTGGTTTATCGCCGGGACAGTATTATATCCAGCTAAAAATAGAAGCCGCCAAGGATCTTTTGAATGATCCTAATATCTCCATTAAGACTATAGCCTATAATTTAAGGTTCGAATCGTACTTCTATTTCTCCAAATTATTCAAGGAAAAAACCGGTTTAACGCCCAGTGATTATCGGAAAAGAGCTATCATATCGGGGATCATCCCCAATAATAATACAGTTACTATATAAAAATCAAAATCTATGTTTGCTAAAGCAATCCGCGTCGTTTTAATTTATTGTTCAATTCTTGTACTGCCTGCGGCAGCCAAAGAGATCGTTATCAAAAATCCAAAAATCACCATGACGCTTGACTATGGAAACAAGGCAAGCATCACTTCGCTTATTATTAACGGGCAAAAGGTGATCAGCAGCGTTGACGGAATCTATACATCAGTAAACATTGGCGGGACTATCTATTCTTCACTTCATTTAACCGGAACTCCCACCCTGGTAAATCAGGGAAATACCATCATGATCAGCGGCATTAACTACGGGATGATCAGGGAAAACTGGATCTTCACCATCAGCGATAAAGCAATCAAATGGACCATACAAAGAACATCGCCCAAACCATTGAAAGTTGATGAGTCTGCCGCACCAGTATTTAATTTCGACAGCATCAATACATGGGAAGGCGCGTACCAGGGCTATGGCGGATTAGCATGGTTTTACCTGTTTAACGAAAAGCTGTGTACTTACGGCGTACACACCCGCACATCAAATTTCTGGAACAGCAAAACGAATAACGGGCTGAATGTTACAGTAAGTGCGCCCGGAAAAAATGTTGCTATGAAGTATAGCCGCACCGGTGATGATAAGCTCGCCTACACGGTTAGCGTATCGGCGAAGGAGATGGGTTTAAAAGGTGATACCGGTACAAACAGGCGCAGGTTTATAAGAGGCGCTACCGATGTGTGGGCTCCGTTCAATATGGCGGCCGGCTCAAGTACGCAAACAATAACGCTCAGCTATTTTGATGTTAACGACAAATACGGTCGTGGAACATTTAAGGGCATTGATGGCGATAAGGTTGGCGCTGTACTCAACACCATTGCAAGGATAGGGGTAATAGACTCTTTGCATTTCGGCGGCAATAGCTGGCATACTCCTTATGGCCCCATCTGTTTGCATGAACAGTACATTGCCCAAATGGGTTTAGCTATTAATGATGCGGCTTATTTAAGAGGCGACCAAACCTGTCTTGATTATTACCGCGACCATGCCATAAAACCCGATGGACGCGTTTACCCGCGCTGGGCCTATACCAACGAGGATGCCATGCCTGGCAAGTTCAATAAGGAAGGTTTTTATGAGGCTCAATGGGGCATCCTGATGGACTCGAACCCCGACCTGGTTACCAATATTGCTGAACTGTATGATATGAATGGCGATAAGGCATGGGTTAAAACACACCAGCTCTCGTGCGAAAAGGCTTTGGATTGGATCCTGAATCGTGACAGTAACCACAACGGCCTTGTTGAGATGATGCCGAATAATGAAAGCGAAAAACGCAGCAGCGACTGGATAGATATTGTTTGGGCGTCGTTTGAAAATGCTTTTGTGAATGCCAAGCTTTACCATGCACTGGTGAAATGGGCTGACATTGAAAGCCAGTTAGGTAACACCGTAAAGGCAAAATATTATGCCGGCTTTGCAGCCAAACTAAAAACCAATTTTAATAAGAGCATTAAAGACGGTGGTTTTTGGGATGAGGAAAAGGGCTGCTATGATTATTGGATAGATAAGGACAAATCCGTTCATGGGCGCAACATGGTTACCCCGGTAAACTTTATGGCAATTGCTTACGGTATTTGTGATGATAACGCCCGCAAAAAAATCATCCTTGACGGCATCGAAACCCAAATGCAAAAGGAAAACCTGTTCTTCTGGCCTTTATGTATGTATCCGTATGCACCGGGCGAAGCAAAAAAATCGCAATATCCATTCCCGTCTTACGAAAACGGCGATCTGTTTTTATCGTGGGGATCAATTGCTGTAAAGGCCTATGCTGAATATAACCCGGCGCTTGCTGTTAAATATGTAAAGAACGTGCTGGAACAATACAGTAAGGACGGGCTTGCATTTCAACGCTACGGCAGGGAGAAGCAAGATGGCCTTGGTGATGATATCCTTTCCGGTAACAGCCTTGCCATTGTTGGCTTATACCAGGCGGTTTATGGCATAAACCCATTGTACAACCGTTTTTACCTCGATCCGCATATTACGCCGGAACTTGAAGGAACTGAGTTGAATTATAAATACAGAGGTAAGAAATTGAACATCAGTTTGAATAAAAACAGCTATTCAGTGGCTGATAAAATGTTTAAGGTAACTGCTCATAAAAGCTTCGGATTTTACTCTGCGACTAATCAATTGTCGTACTTTAATGGTAATAGTGCAAAGGTGTCATTACAGGCAACAACAAATCACCAGTTGAGCATCTGGATAACAACCTGGGATTCAAATAACATGGAATGGCAGCAAAGTGTGTCCGAAGATGTTAGTTATGTTTTGCACCAGTTAAAACCAAATACCGCTTATTCATTCGCAGTGAACGGTAGGTTTGTAAAAAAATTAAAAAGTAATTTAAAAGGCGAACTGATTACCGGCGATATGCGGGGAACTACAAGTAAGACTGTAACGATTAAGCCTATCTAAAACTTGTTGAAGGGCGTTTATAAAACATTTATTGAACATCAAAACCAAGCCGCCTAAAAAGCGGCTTGGCTTGTTTTATGCACGTCAAAATGGACAGATTTTAGCTGGAGTAATGTTAAATTAAAATCAATAAAACCAAGGATAATTAAAGTAAATATTGCCTAAATGTTAGGTGATTAAAACCTTTGTGTTAAGGAATTGCACAATCCCAAAAAATTCAGAAATACTACAGATTTGAGCTGTTTTCTTTGCGGCGTTGATACCCCTAATGAATAAAAAATCGCATAGAAAAACTCCCCGATCCATGAAATTAAACTTACCATTTAAACGGCTCTTATCGCTGTTTTTACTATTAACCTGCTTTTGCCTCGCGTCTCTGGCGCAGACTATCAAAGGCAAAATCTTCGACTCAAAAACCGGCGAACCACTTACCGGTGCAACCATTCAACTTGAACGCGATGGTAATAAACAATCTGCCTCCGGAAGACTTGATGGTTCGTACTCGTTTCAAAACCTTCAGAACGGAACCTACAAACTGACGGCCAATTTTGTTGGTTACCAGGAGTCAAAAGCTGTATTGGTAAATATTACCAATACAAACCCGAATGTAGTTCAAAATATTTACCTACAGGACCTGAACACGCAGCTTAACGAGGTTGCTGTTACCGGCCAGGGCAGCAAAGTTAGCGACCGCGCAGCACGCGGACTCGAAAAAGAGGCTACCTCGGTAATGAACATATTATCGCAAAACGCCATCCAGTTGTTGCCTGATGTTACTGTTGGCAATGCGTTGCAACGCATAAGCGGTGTTACCATCCAGCGTTCAAACACCGGGGAGGGCAGGTATGCTATCATCCGCGGTATGGACCAGCGTTACAACAACACCCTGGTAAACGGCATTAAAATTCCAAGTCCTGATGATAAATACAGGTTTGTGCCGATGGATATTTTCCCATCAGAATTACTTGAAAGGTTAGAGGTAATCAAGTCACTTACTCCATCAATGGAAGGTGATGCTATTGGTGGTACCATGAACCTGGTGATGAAAAGCGCACCGCAGCAATTTGTTTTAAACGTAAACGCGGCTGCCGGTTACTCCCTGTTATTTTCCGACAGACCGTTCAGCGCCTTTAATCACTCAGGTATCAATAGCAAATCGCCGGCAGAAATCAACGGCAACGATTATGCTGCTACCTATAAGGACTTCACCACATCGAATTTAAAATATCACAATTTGTCAGCGCCGGTAAACTCACAATTCGGGTTAACCATTGGAGACCGCTTTTTGGATAAAAAATTGGGCATAATCCTGTCAGCCAGCTACCAAAACTTTTACCGTGGCTCAAACTCCGACTACCTGGTACCCAACGCTCAGCCGGCGCTTGGTAATACGCCATTTTTCTCGGATGCGCTTAGCAGGCAATACTCTACCCAAACAACGCAGTTTGGTATAAATAACAAGATTGATTATGTATTTGATAAGCGAAACAAGATCTCGTTATACAACTTTTACCTGCACCAAAACGAATATCAAACCCGCTTTACTGCCGACACAGTATTAGCCATCAACAGTACATCAACGCAAAAGGAAGTTGACATTGAAAACCGCAGCATGCTTACCCGCCAAAGCGTTTACAATGGAACCTTAAAGGGTGAACATCAGCTTACTGATGCTTTGCACTTAAACTGGACAGGCGTTTACTCGATAGCGAAAAAGGAAGTGCCGGATATGGCCAGCTATACCGTTGAGCACGACGTTACTTTAAATAATTCACGCCAGGTTATCGGTGTGGATTCTGTTCTAAAATCGATGAGCAGGAGGTGGATGCATAACTCGGATAAGGACCTTGCAGGGTACCTCGATTTGATCTATAACACTAACATAGCAAACAGAGATGTAGAATTTTCGGCAGGTGGTTTATACAGGCATAAAACCCGTACCAATTACGATAACAACTATGACAACTTCTCGCCATTTCCACTGGGTATAAAACAACCTTTTACCAATATAGACAATGCGCTATTTGGTTTTGCAAGCGCAGACGACGGCATCGGCAACTTCACTACCCTATCGGCAAATGATTATACTGCTTATGAAAATGTAGCATCAGAATACCTCCAATTGAAATTCAATTTGCTTGACAAATTACAGGTGATTGGTGGTGTACGTGTTGAAAGCACCACTGATAATTATAACACTGGCTTGCCGGTATCATACAACCAACGCTCGGGTAACATCAGCTATACTGATGTACTGCCAAGCGTAAACTTTAAATATGCACTAACCGATATTCAAAACTTGCGGTTATCATACTACAAAGCTATTAGCCGCCCCGGTTTTGGCGATATAGTGCCGATCCTGATCCCGGGCGAATATTTTGACCAGGAAGGTAATCCATTCATTAAACATACGCGTTCAAATAATTACGACTTTAGATACGAGCTTTTCCCCGGCGGATCGGACCAGGTATTGTTAGGCGGTTTTTATAAGGATATTTATGACCCGATAGAATACTTCGTGGTGCGTAACGGCGGACCTAGCGCCCAGTTTATCCAGCCGCAAAATGTTAACAAGGCAACTAATTATGGCCTCGAAGCATTGGTGACAAAGTTCTTTGGTTCATTCGGTGTGTCTGCTAACTACACCTACACCCACTCCAGAGTAACTACCAGCAAATTATTTTATGGTAAAGACGGAACCCAAACTATTGTTGACCAAACCAGACCACTACAGGGACAAGCTGATAATGTTGGTAACGTATCCTTTCTATTTAAGGACAATAAGTTAGGCCTGAACATGCAGCTGGCATTTGTTTATACCGGCGAGCGTATTGCGCAGGTATCTCCATATTACAACCTTGATTATTGGAACAGAGGTTACGGGCAGCTGGATTTTTCGTTCGAGAAAACTATCCTTAAAAAGCTTTCATTTTACGGAAAGATAAACAACCTTACCAATACGGCTAACAAGGTATTCCTGAAATACCCGCACGATAATATTCCGCAATCTTTAGCAATCCAGGATACAAAAAATGAAACGCTTGTAGAGAAAGATCTGTATAAGATCTCCTTTCTGGGTGGTTTAAGGTATAAATTTTAATTACACGAAACTAAGATCAACAAGATGAAAAAAATATATATACCGGTTATTTTATTAACCCTTGCAACCACCTTTTTCGGCTGCAAAAAATGGGATGGCGAACACCATAATATTTACACGTACACGCCACCGCCTGCAAGCCCCATAAGTGATGCAGCTCCACTAAGCGGAAATATTAAAGGCACTATGCTAAGCGGCAAAACCTATATTTTAAGCGATGATGTTTATATTTTACCAACAGACACCCTAATTGTACAGCCGGGCGTTACAGTTTATGCAACAAACCAGGCAGGTATAATAGTTGAAGGCACTTTTGTTAGCTTAGGCTCAAAAGCACAACCCAACTATTTTGGTGTAAAAGGAGTTGTAAAAACCGATCAGCCAGGGGCTTCACCATCCAACGATCCAGCTTACAAAGGTTTATGGAAAGGAATTTTAGGTTCACCAACCTGCAAGGCCCTGATCTTAAAATGGACGCATATTGAATTCGGCGGCGCGGCTTACGGAGCGGTTGCGGGTACCGCGCTAAAACAAAGTGCAACAAGTTCATTTGCCATATTATTCCAAAATTTCAATGGCTATTTCGTTATGGAAGATTCATGGTTATATGGTTCCACGGATGATGCCATCCGTATTTCGAACGGAAAGATCGACGTTATGCGAAATACCTTTGAAAAAGCCGGCCCAAGTGGCGGCGACTGCGTGAACGTTAAGGGTGGTACTACCGGCACTATAGCTTATAACCTGTTTATCGGCACAGCTACAAACGGCCAAAAAGCATCGAACAAAGGCATCCCTACCGGCGCTCCGCAAACCAATGTGGTAATGTACAATTCAACCTTTATAAGCGGTGGTTACAGGCAAATTCAAACCGGTCGTGGTGCCAACATCAACTTTGAAGAAGGCGCACGCGGAATGTATTACAATAACGTTGCTGTTAACTGCAAATTTGGATACAGGGTTGTTGGCAGCCCGGTTGCTGATACCGCACACCTAAAATACGGCTATAATTATCAATATGCCGATTCGTTATCAGTGGCTAATCAATTTTATCCTATCGGGTATATCACTATTCCAAAATCTACCGACTTCCCTGCGCCTACTTATCTGCCTGCAAACTATACTTTAGGCGGTGTGTTTGACGGAAGCTCCCTGGTACAAAAAAACAAACCAATGTTTGCCAACTTCCCATTACCTGTAACAGGCGGTATTGCGTTGAATGGCATAAGCGCTGTCGCGAATTTTAACTTTCACCTAACGCCGCAGTCGCCTTTAATTGGCAAGGGTTTTACAGGCTTCCAGGCGTTGGTAACCGTGCCTGTCGACCCGGTTTTTGGAGCCACAGAAATTACGCCTCCGGGTGTAGATCTTGGCTGCTACCAGGTAAACGGCACCGGAAATCAGCACTAATATTTACCACTTGTATATGCAAATCAGCAATTCAATTTATAAACAGCTATCAGCAGGAAAATTCCTGCTGATAGCTGTTTTCGGACTGATATCGTTCCATACAAACGGGCAAGCCAAACAGCCACAGCTAATAAATATGGTTTTTAGTTCGGATGCGCACTTCGGCTTAAAGAAGGATAAGTTTAGGGGCGATACTAATGTTAACGCAAATTTGGTAAACGCAGCAATGATTAGCCAGATGAACGCAATTCCGTCGCTAAGCCTTCCTGCAGACGGTGGCATTGGCGCCGGGCAGCAAGTTGGGTCTGTTGATTATGTGATACAAACCGGCGACATCTGTAACCGTATGGAGCCGCCCGTTCAAAGCGCAGCGGCATCATGGGCACAGTTTGAAACTGTTTATATTAATGGCATAAAGCTAACCGGGCATAATGGTCTACCTGCTAAATTATTGCTTGCTCCGGGTAACCACGATATCTCGAATGCTATAGGCTACACAAAACTAATGGTGCCTGCTACGGATCCTACAAGCATGGTTAATATCTACAACCTGATGCTGAAACCCAAACAGCCGCTAACCAACGAGAATTTTGACTACACAAAAGATAAAACAAATTATTCGGTTAACGTAAAGGGCATCCACATGATGTTCATTACCCTGTGGCCTGATTCTGCCGAGCGCATTTGGATGGACAAGGATCTTGACACCGTGAAGCAAAAAACCCCTGTAATAATTTTCACACATGACCAGCCAACTTGCGAGGCAAGCCACTTCACTAACCCGGTTCCGCCGCACACTATTAACCATGTAAATAAGCTTCAAAATTTATTAACCGAAGAATACAAGGAAGGCACTGTTGCTGCAAAAGAAGAGGATGCTACAAATATTGAGCAACGCGGCTTTGTGAAGTTCCTGAAGAAACATCCTAATATTAAAGCCTACTTTCATGGCAACAGCAACTGGAACGAATTTTATACCTACACCGGTCCGGATAACGATGTTAAGCTTAATATCTTCAGGGTTGATTCGCCGATGAAGGGTAAATATTCAGCTAAGGACGAAACAAAGCTTTCGTTTCAACTCATCAGCCTTGATCCGGAAAAACAAATCATAACAGTACGTGAATGTTTGTGGAACGCACACCCGGAGAACCCTAACAATAAGACCCTAATTGGCTCAAGTTGCACTGTTTCGTTAAGCGTGGATAAATAATCCTATTAAAACAGCGTAGTGGTAAAACCCAGGCTGATTGATAGATTCTTATTTGAAGACCCCTGTATAGAGTAATAGCTTCCGGGGTAAAAAGCAGGCTCTGCAATCAGCGCAAAATGTTCTGCCACATAGTACTCAAATCCGCCGGTAAACTTTAATCCTAATACTTGTTTAGTTACCTGGTCTATGGTGTATCCTCCCGGCCCGTTAGCAACTCTATCGTAGGTGCGTTGCTCAAGGCCTGTTTGCGCCAGAAGATACCAGCCTGTTTGTTTTGTTCTTTTTCTATAACCTGCGCCCAACAGGAAATAGTTTAAATGAATTGTTCCGTTTCTTACATTGGTGGGTAATTCAGGCTGATTTCCGTTTTTATATTTACTGCTTAACGCGTCATAGTTAAACCGAAAAAAGAACGGTGTATTTTCGGGGCGATACTCTGCGCCAGTATTTATCACTATCCCCCGCTTGTAATTTAAATGCCCGTCATACAGATGAAGATCAATCCCAACCAGGCCCGGAAAGTATAGCTTTGAAGTAAACTTTTCATTTTGAGCGTTGCAAAAACAACTCAGCACCATAAAAAAAATAATGAGTTGATAACTACGCATAAACTTTATTATCATTAACCCAATAAACCCGTCAATGTTTTCGATTTAGCGGTTTAAAAGGCATAAGCAGGATATTGGCAAACCGGGCATTAATATTAGGGTCAAGATGTGTATCAATTCCAAATTTGGTTTGCTCTGGATCCAACTCGCTGTATGTGCCAAAAAGACGATCCCAGATGGAAAGAACATCTCCATAATTACGATCTGTATAAGGCAATTCATGATGGTGATGAACATGGTGTAAATTAGGCGTAATAAAAACCCACCCTAGTACAGTAGCAAATCTTTTTGGCAGCCTAAATTCGGTGTGCGCTAAAATATTAAATAGCGATTGAAAAACCTGGCGGATCATTAGCACTGCTATCCCGGCGCCAAAAAGGAAAACCCATAACATTAAAAAACAAGTTCTTATGCCTGTTTCTACCGGATGCTCCCGGAGCGTAGTAGAAACATCAACATGAAGGTCGCTGTGATGAACCAGGTGAAACCTCCATAGTGGATCAAGCTTATGCATTGTTACGTGATATAAGTATTCACCAAGATCCATCAAAATAAAGAGAACGATGTAGTTGATCCATAAATTATGATGAAATGGCACGAAATTGATCAGCCCCCAGTGATGCAGGGTTACCCATTTCACAATCATTATAACAAAAATGGTAAGCGCCAATTGAATGGGTAATGCTGTAAATATGAATCTTCCGTTTAATAGCGTTCGTGATAATTTTTGGCCGGGGCTTAATGCACCTATAAACTTTTCGGTAAGCCAAAGCGAAACCAAAATAACTGCATAAAAAACGACCTGTACAAGATCTTCATGCTGCATAATGAACGCACGGAAAAACATAATCTAATTATTTTAGGGGTAAATAGTTCGGATAAATATAAATGTTAAATCTGATTTAAATTTGAATTAAGAAAAGATTGTCATTTTTTTTTCATTTTTTGGCAGATATCGTGGCCTATATTACTTAAACAACTAACTGTACCAGAGAATTTTATTCAGAGAAATGTCATAATTTAATTTACCCATCTAAAGACTTAAACTAACTTGAGTTTATGTTTGGAAAGCTTGAAATCTTTTAAGGGCGCCAAGGAAATGCAAGATAGTTGCAACCGGTACACATAGTTTTTCCAAAAAAAACAAAAGAAGAAATTCCTAAACTTTCACACCCGAAATGCTGCGGGTGTATAGTCTGTTTGTCTTTTAAAAAAGTGTGAAAAATGTGAAGGATCGTCAAAGCCTAAGGCGTAAGCAATTTCAGCAACATTCCAGGTGGTTTGTTTAAGCAGTATTTTAGCTTCCTGTATTATCCTGTTACTAATAACCTGCGTTGTGGTACTGCCCGTAACTTCCTTTAGTACTTTATTGAGATGATTTACATGCACAGCCAGCCTGTCTGCATAATCCTTAGCTGTACGAAGATTAAGCCGCTGCTCAATTGACTCGAGGGGAAACTGCCTTTCCAGCAGCTCAATAAACAAAGAAGAGATCCTTTCCGAAGCATTCTGGCTTGCGCTTATGGCCTGCATAGGCTGCAGCTTTTGCCCGTAATGAATAAGCTCCAATACAAGGTTGCGCAACAGGTCGTACTTAAAACGGTAATCGGCTCCCAGCTCCTTAAGCATTTTCCTGAATATGTATTCAATCTCCCTTACCTCCTCCGCACCAAGCTGAAATACAGGTAGCTGGCCGGGTTGAAATATCGGAAGTTCATCCAAATTAACACCGGCTTTACCTGGCGTAAGAAAATCTGCGGTAAAAATGCAGAACATCCCGGTTTGATCGCTGTCTTCAGGCAACCAATGATATGGGATCTTGGGCGTTGCAAATAGCAGGGCATTTTCGTGAATATCAACTACCTTATCCGCATATTCAGCCCTGCTTTTTCCGCGGATCCAGCTTATCTTATAATACGCCCTTCTGCTGTAGGGCATGATACGTGTTCCGGTGTTTTTATCAAACAGCTTTTCCGTCTCAAACACGTTAAAATGACCAATTTCCTTCGCTATCCCATCGGGAAGCGAAGCCGCATTCCTTTCATAAAAGTCATCGAGGGAAGAGTTGGTAATCATATCTGTCTTTAATAGGCAAAGTTAGTTATTTAAGAAAGATATGTCTATACCCTCAGAGCAATGGATAAAAAGCATCTCGTCCGGATCATAAAATTGTACTCTGGGCTAGCCGATGAAATATTTTTATAATACGGTGGAATAATATACTGAATGCCATATCTTTAACTATTTCGAAACATGTACCGACAACTGATTTTGCTTTTGTTGCTCAATAGTGTGTTCGTTCCTGCACGTTCACAAAACCTGGATAAGATCAGGCCAGCCTATATTTCGGTAAAAGACGGTTTGCCCGATGCTACTATTAATGCAATTTGCCAGGATGAAGATGGCTTTTTATGGATAGGTACAAACTACGGCTTAAGCAGGTACGACGGGGTTGAGTTTAAAAATTTTTACCACTCCAAAACCTCTCCCTCCTTGCCGGGTAATTATATTAAATCAATACAAAAATTACCCGGACAGCGGTTATTGGTAGCTACTTCCACCGGCCTCTGCCTGTTCAATACCAGGGCAAATACTTTCAAAAGTCTGCTGATCCCGGGTTCGGCAAAAATGTTCCCTTTTGAAAATAATTTTAGCATTGTAACCATTGATAAGCAAAATGATGTTTGGGCAGCCTCGCAAACCGCTCTTTATAAGCTGGATCAAAACCTTAATATACTGCAAGTTAACAGGGGTTTAAATGAACGGGATTTAAGTCTCACATGGTTTTTATACGTAGAAAGTATTAATCCCTTGCCTGATGGAAAAGTACTCTTCAGGCTACGGAAGAATAAAAAACTTCAATATTATATTTATACCCCGGCAAAAAAACACATTTTCCCATTAAACCAACTTAATGGGAGTCGCCTGTCAATGATCGACAATTCAGAAATCAGGGATATCGCGTTTGATAAAAAGGGGAATTCGTGGTTTGTAAAGCACCTGGTAGACAGTGTTTACTTTTTGAATTCAATGTCAGGCCAGATAAGCGCTGCAGCATTTGGTCATTTACCCGGAAAAGGGCAGATCTATTTTAATACGCATATCAACCTGGTGAACAATTGGCTGGCAACTTGTACATTGAGCGATGGCGGGATGGCGTATTGGAACCGCGAAGCATCCGACATTCAGCAAGGGAATTTTACAAGCGGTATATTGTTACCCAAACATCATGTAACCTGTATGTTATATGACAGGGAAAGTAATCTTTGGGTGGGTACCGATAATGGTCTATATAAGTTTACACTGATAGGCAACGCTATCTCCACTTCGGAACTACCTGCGTATAACGCAGAAGATCATCGCGGAATTGACCTTTCGGGCACTTTTGTGGTAAACGGAAAAATTTTTTTAACCACTACCAGCGGCGGGGTATTTTATACGAATAAGCTTACTGCGCCCTGGAAGGAGATCTCGTGGGGGAAAAATGTCGATGAAAATAATACGTGGAATGTAAGGGCAGCAGATGGGAATAAGTTTTGGATTGGCACACAAAAAGGGATGTACGAATGGGAGAAAAAAATGGTGCGGCCCCGATTGGTTAAATGGCCGAAAAATCAGCAATGGATAAGTGATTATCCTATAGTAACTCAATTTACAGACAAGGAGAATTTACTTTGGATGGGCCTTGGCCAGGGGAAGGGACTTGCCGCTTATAATTTGGCCGACCATAGCCTGCAATTTTATTCAAAAACAGACCGAAAAAACAACTTACCCATCAGATTCCCCGTCACCATTAATGAGGATGAATTCGGTGATCTGTGGATGGGGGGCACTGAAGGACGCGGGTTGGTAAAATGGCGCCGGGCGGATAATAGATTTACGCTGTTCCTTCCTGCTTATAATACCAATTTTGACAATGGGATCATTAATGCAATATATGCAGACCATAAGGGTAAGATCTGGCTGGGCACCAACTCCGGCCTGTTGAAATTTGATATACACAGCCAAAGGATTGAAAAGGTTGACATGCCGGAGGGATTATCTTCAAATACCATATATAGCCTGGCTGCCGACAACAGGGGGCGTATTTGGATTGGCACTAAAAATGGCTTAAGTTGTATGGAGTTAAGCTCCGGTCATTTTTTTGTATTTAATGGTTATTACCAGTCATCAGAAGATCCGGTGTTGTGTGTAAAGTATGATGCCCCGGCTGATAAGATATATTTTAACACGTCTCACCTGTTTTATAGTATTACCCCTGCAGAGTTGTTACGGCCACGCCCGGCTCCCAGTGTTTTGATCACTTCTGTAACTTCTTCAGGCAATAGTTTAAGTCCAGCCGAAAGCATCAGTTTACCGGCTAACGACAATAATATCAACATTGCCTTCAGTGCAGTAAACCTGGTCGACGGCATGCAAAACAGGTACTATTACCGACTGAGTGAGTTAAGTAAAAATTGGATATCCGCCGGCAGGACCAGGCAAATATCCT
This sequence comes from Bacteroidota bacterium, assembly GCA_030775685.1. Taxonomy (GTDB): domain Bacteria; phylum Bacteroidota; class Bacteroidia; order Sphingobacteriales; family Sphingobacteriaceae; genus Mucilaginibacter. The sequence continues at coordinate 99,220 of JALYIP010000072.1, read as the reverse complement.
TTTCAAACCTGCTATCCGGTAATTATAGTTTCAGGGTTAAAGCCCAGCTATCTGATGGTACGATGAGCATTAACGAAGCGATCTTACTTTTTTCAGTACAAACACCATATTATAAAAGCTGGTGGTTTGTTGTTTTAGCTATCATAATTACAGGCAGCGTAATTTATTCCATTTATCTTAATCGTATCCGGCAGTTGCTGCGCGTTCAGGCTATCCGAAACAGCATTGCCACTGATCTGCATGACGACATTGGTTCAACCCTCAGCAATATCAATATACTTACCGAACTAAGCAACGCTAACCTGGAGAAACCGGAACAAGCCAGGCAGTTTTTAAGAAGAATAACCGAAGAAGTAAATACTTCTAACCAGTCATTAGACGATATTGTATGGAGCATAAATACAATGAATGATAGTTATGAGCAGATTGTGGCACGAATGAGGAGATATACCGCCGAATTGTTTGAAGGAGCAAATATTGCCTATCATATCCATTTTGATGAAAGGATTGCAAACAAAAAACTGTACATGGAAAAGAGGAAGGATATTTACCTGGTATTTAAAGAGGCGGTAAATAACATATATAAACATTCTGGGGCCACCAGCGTAGATATAAAGCTGCAAACCGACCAAAATTATTTTCAAATGATCATAAAGGATAATGGCAAAGGCTTCGATCCCGCTGTTCCATCGGCGCGTAATGGTATAAAAAACATGAAAATACGCGTGTCAAAATGGAAGGGCAGTATTTCAATTTTATCAGCTGCCGATAAGGGTACTATACTTACCATCATTATACCTATCCTTTAAATATCACTCAAAAGAGTGATAGGCCAATTAATAGTAAACTGTAATTTAGCACTTATGCCCGTAAGTATAGTTTTATTTGAAGACAATGACCGCTTGAGGGAATCTTTAGCCTATCTGCTTAACAGCGATCCAAATTACACGGTGAAGGGCGATTTTGATAATTGCAACCAGGCATCCGAAATTGTTGAACAGCTTACACCTGATGTTGTGTTGATGGATATAGATATGCCTGGAAAAACGGGCATAAGCGGTGTTGCAATGGTAAAACAAACCCGGCCGGAAACCGCCGTGATCATGTACACTGTTTTCGAAGACGACGAACGACTATTTCAATGCCTTTGTGCCGGAGCAAATGGCTATTTGTTAAAAAAAACACCTCCGGCTCGGCTGTTTGATGCCATCCGGGAAGTATTGGAGGGTGGCGCGCCTATGTCACCAATAATAGCGCGAAAAGTGCTTAACTCATTTCAGCATAAACCCGATAATCAATATAATTTAACTTCCCGGGAGACCGAGGTACTGCAGCTTTTAATTAAAGGGAACAGCATTAAAATAATAGCCGATGAATTGAATATGGCTTTTGATACTGTGCGTTCTCACCTCAAAAAAATCTACATCAAACTTCATGTAAACTGTGGCAAAGAAGCTATAGCCAAAGCGCTGAAGGAAAAACTGCTTTAGTGAGCCGATTCTGCTACAACTTAATTTCACTCAAAAAGAGGATTGCTGCTCATTAGGAATATGCCCAATTTCACAAGGATAATTATTAATACCTACCGGTAAAAATACTAACCCATATCCTATGAAAACCTCAATTACTTATCTAACTTTTATGCTTTTTGCCGCCTTGTTCATCCTGTCGGGGTGTAAAAAAAGCAATTCCGGCCCAAAGCCGATTATCCCGGTTCATCCGGCAATTACCACTATTTCGCCAACATCTGGAACTGTGGGCACTACGGTCACCATCACCGGGTCAGCATTTGCGCCTTCAGTTGCGGATAATACAGTCAAATTTAACGGCACGACTGCTACCATAACTTCGGCAACTGCTACAACACTAGTTGTTACAGCACCGGCAGGGGGCGGTACGGGACCCGTAACTGTCACCACCACCGGTGGAACAGCGACAGGCCCGACGTTTACCTATTTGCTGGCGCCCACCGTTACCACCATCAGCCCTCCAATGGGTGTTGCAGGGGCCTCAGTAACTATTACCGGCACCAACTTTGATGCCGTTGCAAGCAATAACGCAGTTAAATTTCACGGTGTGGCAACAACCGTAACATCGGCCACAACTACTTCATTGGTTGTTAAGGCGCCGGCGGGAGGCACCACCGGGGCCGTTACTGTAACCACTACCGGCGGCACGACAACGGGGCCGGTATTCACTTATTTACTGGCACCGGTTATTACCGGCATCAACCCTGTTACCGCAGCGGCAGGTGCAGCCGTCACCATCACAGGTACAAATTTTGATGCAACCGCCGCCAATAACGTGGTTAAATTCAATGGCACCACCGCCGCTGTTTCCAGCGCCACCACCACTCAAATAATTGCTACCGTACCAGCCGGTGGAACAAATGGGAACATAACCGTAACTACCGCCGGCGGAACATCCAACGGCCTGGCCTTTACTTATTTTGTTGCTACCGGCCCCAACATTTATGTGATTGGCTCCGATACACGGTCGGGCTTTGGTTATTGGAAAAACTCCACCTTTACCGCTACTAACGATTGTAACCAGACTGATGCCATGGTAGGCTCAGGTACGGACATTTATGTCGCAGGGCCATCAACAGCTCAAACGCCCACTTATTGGAAAAACAATACCGCCATACATGTCTCTTCTCAAACAGGGTACACCTTTTCCATTGCCGTTTCAGGCACGGATGTTTATTGCCTCGGGAATATTAACAATGTTTACAATGTTTGGAAAAACGGAACCGCGACACCGTTAACAACTACCAGTGTAGACATGATAGGAAACGGCACTTATACAAAAAATGCCATGGCAGTGAGTAACGGGGATGTTTATGTAGCTGGCGCACAATATTTGGGCAACTCTACTATTTTAAAAGCCACTTACTGGAAAAACGGAACCCCGATAGATCTTACAGACGGGATCCATTCGGGCAGCGCCAAAGCAACGGCTGTGTATGTGTCGGGGACCGATGTTTATGTGGCCGGTGTAGAGGAGATTCGCGACATTAATACCGGAGGTATCATCAACGAGGCGCCACGTCTTTGGAAAAACGGTGTTTCCGTCGCCATCTCAACGCCTGCAAACAGTATCTTTAACTCGATTTTTTGTATCCTGGTAAAAGGTACAGATGTATACATTGGTGGCCAGTATAATGGTGCCGGGGCAGTCTGGAAAAACGGAACGCTCCTCAGCCCCTCCACTTATTCGGTAGCCGAAAACGTTTCTTCTATTTTCCTATATAACAACACTGATATATACATTACGGGTGCCTCATCGTCATCCGGTAACAACTGCTATTGGAAAAATGGAAATTTTGTTGAAATGGACCCGGGATGTGTTCACCCGAGTACAAACTGCGCAGGAACTTTTGCCAACCAGGTTGTAGGTATTTACGTGAAATAAATACGGGTTGTATACACTTATCCAGGGAATTCTACTTGATCTGAGCTTCCTTAACCAGGTATAAAACAAAAAGCTTTTAGCGTAAAGTTAAAGGCTTTTTGTTTTGTCCTGAAGCTTGGATCGCAAACAGTTAGTAAATTAATTTTATGCGGGATTTTACTTTTTTGACGATGGATTGGGATAATTATCACTTTGGTCTTCCGCCACATTATCCAGGCATTTAAAGTCCTTTTCAATTAATAGATACAGAGGACCATTGTCGTTTTCAAAACCCACGCGGTCTGTTGTTGTCCATTCATCAGCCATATAGTCAGGTACGTATAATACAATTTTCAGATCGTTAAAATCAGCAATTAGTTCGCCGTCCTGATAGCGTTGTAGCGCGTATATTAGTTTTTGAGTTCCAAATGAAGTAGTTTCTTCAAGATATCCATCCTTTGAAAAACATTCGATATCAGGTTTAGTAAGCCGGTAGCGTAGTGAATTGCCTTTAATTCGAATTTTCATAAATCTGTTGTGTTTTTTGAGTGAAAATTCACCACTTCGCCAATAAGTATCAGCGCAGGATAGGTTAAACCGCCATTTGCCGCCATTTCCTGCAGATCTTCTACAAGGCCCGAAGCTATTTTTTGGTGGGGCAATGATGCATGTTGAATTATTGCCGCAGGCGTAGCACCTTTTCCTTGTTCTATATATGTTGCTGCAATTACTGCCAATTGTTTCATTCCCATATAAATAACAACTGTTGCATTGCTTTGCATGGCAAGCTTCAGATCCGATGAAAGTGTGCCATCCTTTTTGGTGCCGGTTATCATCCATATCCCCTCACTTACAGAGCGGTGGGTAAGGGGAATATCTTCGAAGCCGGAAGCCTGCATACTGGTAATGCCTGGTATAAAGTGCGTTTTAATTCCATGCTCCCTTGCATAAATAATCTCCTCAAACCCTCTGCCGAAAATAAAGGGGTCACCCCCTTTTAACCTTACCACTTTACCTTTTGTAAATGCAAAATGCTTTATCATCTCGTGGATGGTTTCCTGTGGAGTATAACTGCCATAAGGCTGTTTACCAACATAAATCACTTCGCAATCATCCTTTGCGATGGCTAAAAGTTCTTTATTCGCTAAATTATCGTATAATATAACATCAGCTTCTTTTAAAATTCGATATCCCTTCATGGTAATTAGCTCAGGATCGCCCGGACCTGCGCCCAAAACAAACAATTCAGGAAATATTTCACCATTTTTCATTATTTACATTGTTTTTTTGTTAAAAACGACCTTTAAATTTTATCTATTTTACTAAAACCTAATTATTATATAAACTTTATCAAATTTAAACTTATAAAAATGATTTACATCATAAAAAAATTGTAAAAAACTAACTAAAACAGTTATAAATATTATTAAAATCATAAAAATACTAAAAAACACAAATAAATCATTGCTAAAATGGTGATATATATTATATAATTGAGTACTATTGTTATGTAAATACGTTTTGGTCGCAACATGAATGTATTTATCGTGATTAATTGCTTTAACATTTAAAAAAAACGAATATGTCTCAACCAACAATTGTAGTAGTTGGAAATGGAATGGTGGGATACAAGTTTTGTGAAAAGCTTGTATCAAGATCACATCAGTTCAATATCATTGTTTTTGGCGAGGAACCCCGAATTGCTTATGACAGGGTACATCTTAGCGAATATTTTAATGGTAAGTCTGCCGATGACCTGTCACTTTCCTCTTCGTCCTGGTATGCTGACAATGGCATTTCCCTTCATCTTGATGATCCCATACAGGAAATAAACCGCATTGATAAAACCGTACACTCTTTAAAAGGTGCTACAATAAATTACGATTACCTTGTTTTGGCGACCGGCTCATCCCCTTTTGTTCCTAACATAGAGGGTATTGAAAAAAATGGCGTGTTTGTTTACCGCACCATCGAAGATCTTGACCTGATCGGGGATTATGCTGTTAATGCAAAGGTTGGCGCGGTAATGGGCGGCGGACTATTAGGACTCGAGGCCGCAAAGGCATTAATTGACCTGGGCATTAAGGAAACCCACGTTATTGAATTTGCACCACGTTTAATGCCAAGGCAGATCGACTCTGCCGGCAGCGCTATGCTGCAATCAAAACTAAAGCAATTTGGGCTAAGCATCCATTTAAACAAAAGCACATCAGAAATTGCGGGCAGCGATAAAATAGAGGCCCTGAAATTTAATGACGGTACGCTATTACCGGTAGATATGCTGGTGATCTCTGCAGGCATACGCCCACGCGATGAACTGGCTAAACTGGCAGGCTTACAAACAAGCAGTCGCGGAGGTATTGTGGTTAACGAAAAAATGCAAACCAGCGATGAGCACATCTTCGCAATAGGCGAATGCGCACTTTACAACAGCATGATATATGGACTGGTTGCACCGGGTTACGAAATGGCTGATATTGTAGTAACGCATTTAACCGGAGGTGATAAATCCTTTTATGGCTATGACATGAGCACCAAGCTAAAGCTGATTGGTGTAGATGTGGCAAGTTTTGGCGATGCCTTTATTACGGAGCCTGACTGTCGTACCATTGTGTTTGAGGATACGCATAAGGGAATCTACAAACGCATCAATATCAGCAACGATGGCAAGTACTTATTGGGCGGTATTTTAGTTGGCGAAGCGGAAGCGTACAATATTTTATTACAAACAGTCAATAATAAAATTTTACTCCCCCTTAACCCCGAAGATTTAATATTGGGCTCAAGAGGAGGCGAAACCAGTGAAGGCACCGGAGTTATGAGCTTGCCCGATGATGCATTAATATGCTCATGTGAGGCGGTAAGCAAACTTGCCATCTGCTCGGCTGTAAACGGGGGAGCGTCAGGCATTGACGACATAAAGAAATGCACCAAAGCAGGAACCGGTTGCGGTGGCTGCGTTCCGCTGGTTAAGGATTTAATAACCGGCACCATGAAAGCCAATGGCCAATATGTTAAAAATGTAATATGTGAGCATTTTGACTATTCGCGGCAGGAGCTGTTTGACATGGTAAAGATCAATAAGCTGAAAAATTACGACCTGGTATTGGATCATTTCGGAAAGGGCGATGGCTGCGAGGTGTGTAAACCTGCGGTAGCAAGCATTCTTTCCAGCTTATGGAACGATGTGATTGTAAAGCAGGATACCATACAGGATAGCAACGACCGTTACCTGGCTAACATTCAAAAAGGGGGCACCTACTCGGTAGTGCCGCGCATTCCGGGCGGCGAGATCACCCCTGACAAATTGATAGTTATTGGGCAAGTTGCAAAAAAATATGGGCTTTATACCAAAATAACCGGCGGGCAGCGCATTGATATGTTTGGCGCCCACGTAAACGACCTGCCTGCAATTTGGGGAGAATTAATTAACGCCGGCTTTGAAAGCGGGCACGCTTACGGCAAATCCTTACGCACCGTTAAAAGCTGCGTGGGCAGCACCTGGTGCCGCTACGGCTTGCATGACAGCGTTTCGTTTGCTATAGAAATTGAAGAACGCTATAAGGGTGTAAGATCGCCGCATAAATTAAAGGGGGGCGTTAGCGGCTGTGTTCGTGAATGCGCCGAGGCACAAGCAAAGGATTTTGGTATAATAGCTACTGAAAAAGGATGGAACTTGTACGTATGCGGTAATGGTGGCTCAAAACCCCAACATGCGCAACTTTTAGCCACTGATATTGATAGCGCAACCTGTATAAAGTACCTGGATAGGTTCCTGATGTTTTATATTAAAACAGCCGATCCGTTAACACGGACCGCAACGTGGCTAAATAAAATGGATGGCGGGATTGCTTACCTTAAAAATGTGATCATCAACAACAGCCTGGATATAAATGAACAATTGGAAGAAGAGATGCAACACCTGGTTAACACCTACCATTGCGAGTGGAAGGAGGTAGTGGAAAACAATGAACTGCGCAAACGCTTCGTTCACTTCGTTAACGCACCCGAAGAAAAGAACCCGGCGATAAAATTTGAACCGATGCGGGAACAGGTAAAGGCTAAATGGTAACGACAGATTTTAAAGATTATTTAATAATAAAGCTTCAACAAAATTCATATGGAAACGACAATTGATATTGAATGGGTACTGGCTTGCTATACTGATGACGTTCCAAGCAATGGCGGAGCGTGTGTAAAACATGGCAACGAACAAATAGCTATATATAATTTTACCCGTCGTGGTGAATGGTTCGCCACGCAAAACCTTTGCCCGCACAAGCAACAGATGGTCTTATCCCGCGGAATGATAGGCAGCGAAGGCGATAGCTGTGAGCCTAAAGTAGCGTGTCCATTTCATAAAAAAACCTTTTCGCTATTAAGCGGCGAATGCCTCAGTGGCGACGAATTACAAATAAAAACTTACCCCGTGCAGGTTTTGGATGGTAAGGTGTATATAGGAATTGTTTAAGCCGCTTCCTCGCTGGTAGTTAACGATAGTAGCTTCTCATTATCTATAACTTTAATGTATTTATCATGAGCAGCTACTATTTTTTCACTCAGCAATTCATTTATCACCCTGAATACGGTTTCATAAGTAGCCCCGATAAAGGATGCCAGATCCTGCCGGGATAGCCTGATATTAATAAAACCATCCTCTTTTAAGCCAAACTGTTTCTCCAGGTATATTAAAGCTTGTGCCACGCGGCCTTTAACCGGCATATGAGCAAGATTACGCATCTTGGTTTCTGATTCCTGCAGGTCCTTTACAAAAAACATCATCAATTTATAAGTAAACTCGTGGTTGACCTTTAAACTGGCCTCAAAAAAATCAAGGTCAAAATAACAGACAATACCATCCTCAAGCGCTGTGGCCGATATGGGGTATATTTTAGTATCAAGCCCCCGGTGACCAAATATTGCGCCATTTGATGCAAATCTTAAGATCACCTCTTTGTCATGCCCCCATTTTTTATGCACCTTAATAGTGCCGCTCAATACAAAATAAATCCCCTCTACAGGATCACCCTCCTTAAAAATTACCTCATTTTTTTTTACGAAAAAATTCCTCTTGCTGGCTGCAATTGCCCCTTTCCATTCCGGGAGACAGTTTCTGCACAAAAAGCAGCTATTCATATCACATGTAATTAGCTTTTTTTTCATATACAGGGCATTTTATTCAACATTTTAAATATTACGACCAATAAACAATACAATTATAAGCCATTTACCCAGATTGATTTAAATAATTCATTAAAAAATGATATAAATAATATAATCTACAACTAATCGGATCATAATTTTATTAATTAAGCCATTTATGATGATCCAAAAATTAAAAATTCAATTTTAACATTACAATTTTCTCATTTTTAATACATTTTTTATATTGATTATTGCTTTTATCATAAAAGTGACAGTTTTTAAGCCATAAAGTTGATTAAAAACATTAAATGAATTATATTTATCACAACAAACACTAAAATAGAGACCACAAATTATTGCTTATGGATAAAACAAGAAATTAAAATACAAAAAAGCCCTGCCGGGAGGTCGCATTCCCAGACAGGGTTAAACAGTTTTCATTGCTTTAACAAATAAAAAACTTACTCAAATGTACAAAAATGTATCAAACCAATGCACTATTGGACTTATTCTATTATTTTCATCATACTTTACAGCAAATGCTCAGGTAAATAGTGAAAATTCTCCAATAGCATACGCCAATGTTGGTGTAAAATCAGAGCATCCCCCTTCGAATTTAACTAATACCACCAAACCAGTAGAAGTCGATACCTCATGGAAGCCAATAAGACGCGTATGGGGACTGGCTTTTGGTGATTTTTATTTCCTGCAACATGCAGATGCAGCGGGCAGAGGGGGTGAAACTAATTATTCAGGGGTGCCTGCCAACAGAAATGCTTACCAGTTTCGTCGTATTTATTTAGGTTATGATTACGACATCAATAAAAAATTCACCGCTGAAATTCTTTTGGCTTCTGAACCTTCAGGAAACACAGCGCCATCCGGAACTACTTCCATATCCAATAGCGACAATCTTGCTGATAACAAAATGGCGTTCTACATAAAAAACTTTGACCTGCGATGGAAAGGTGTATGGAACGGAACTGATTTCGTGATTGGAGAAATGCTCACGCCAGCTTTCCCTATGTTAACAGAAAAGATTTGGGGTTACCGTTCAATTGAAAGGACGATATCCGATTTTCATCGCACAAACGCTTATGATGTTGGCGCTTCCCTGCAGGGAGTCTTCGACCCAACCACGAAGAATTTTGGTTACAATGTAATGATCGGCAATAATTCTACAGCCACTCTATCATCGGCTGCTAATGCCAATACAGGTTTTTACAAAGCATTTTATGGTGATGTTTATGCAAAATTTATGGGGCAGCGTTTAATATTTGACCTCTATGCCGATTATATCACTACAAATCCAACTATCCCCGCAACTGCTACAACACCAGTTATAGGTCAACAGGAGCACAACATGATAAAAGGATTTGCAGCCTGGACTACCCCTAAAATTACTTTCGGTTTAGAAGCTTACACCCAACATGTGAAAAATGGGGTTACGGCTACCCAAGCCGGCATTAAAACGGCGGAAAATGCACAGGTATTTGCAATCTCAATTTACTCACACGGTGCTATTTATAAAGATAAATTAGGCTTCTTCGCCCGCTATGACAGCTATAATCCTGACGATGATTTTAATGCTGCAAACGTATATACACCTAACACCAATTTAACAGCCTACAACCCGTATACGAAAGAACACTTTGCCACGGCCGGTTTAGATTTTACGCCTGCCAAAAACATTCATTTTATGCCTAATCTATGGTTTATTGACTACAAGGATGAAAGAGCACCTGGTACTACCGGATATGTGCCCGAAAATCACATTTTGGTTTACCGGCTAACTTTTTTCTTTCAGTTCGGCAGATAAAAACAGAATTATTTGAAAAGACGATTACACGCTAATAAATAAACTTATGGAAAATCAGCTTACTAAACTCAATATATTTTCATTGAACGGAGTTCAAATGAAGACCTTTCACATAACATGGTTAATGTTCTTTGTTTGTTTTTTTGGCTGGTTCGGCCTGGCTCCGCTAATGCCCACCATACGTGCGGAACTTCATTTAACCAAGGGGCAGGTTGGCAATTGCATCATCGCATCAGTGTCAGCAACCATAATTGCCCGGCTTTTTATAGGCAAGCTTTGTGATACCTGGGGCCCGCGTAAAACAGCCATAAGGCTTTTGCTGATAGGTTCGCTGCCTGTTTTTTTGGTAGGGCTGGCACACAGCTATACAACATTCTTATTGTTTCGCCTGGCTATTGGTATAATAGGGGCGTCATTTGTTATTACGCAATTCCACACCTCTATGATGTTTGCACCGAAATTAAAAGGAACCGCAAATGCAATAACAGGCGGCTGGGGCAACCTGGGCGGCGGTGTAACCAATATGGTAATGCCATTAATTTTTGCAGCCATAGTTGGCTTTGGTTATACAAAGTCTGAAGCCTGGCGATACGCCATGATAGTACCTGGCGTAATGATGCTGATTATCGCCTTTTTATATTGGAAATACACGAAGGACACCCCCAATGGTAATTATGACGAGGTAGGTTACAATGCCGGAAAGTCAACAAAAACAGATTGGTCGGTTTTAGCCGATTGGAGAATATGGGCATTAACCATAGGTTATGCCATGTGTTTTGGCATGGAGCTAACCTTCGATAACGTGGCCTCCCTGCATTTTGTTGATTCATTTCATCTTTCGCAAAGCACAGCAGGTTTTTGGGCCGGGGTATTCGGTTTTATGAATTTGTTTGCCCGCGCACTGGGCGGTATCGTGTCTGATAAGGTAGGCAGCAAATTTGGGATGCGCGGCAAGGGTTTTTTACTTGCGGGCATGTTGCTTTTAGAAGGCCTTGGCCTTATACTGTTTGCACAGGCCGGTTCGCTTATGGTGGCTATAGTTACCATGTTAACATTTGCGCTTTTTCTTAAAATGTCAAACGGCGCCACATTTGGTATTGTGCCCTTTGTAAACACAAAAAATGTGGGCTTGGTTAGCGGAATAGTCGGCGCAGGCGGCAATTTTGGCGGAATGATGTTTGGGTTTCTGTTTAAATCATCATCCATTACCTATGTACAGGCATTCACCTATATCGGGTTTATTGTGATAGCCGTATCATTAGTCATCTTCATAACACGATTTCAAAAATCAAGCAGCACCGATGTAAGCATTGCTACGCCACTGGCAAGCGGTGCAGCATAAATACTTGCAGAAAAATTAAACTATGGCGTTGAAAAGGCAACCTGTAAATGAGTTAACCAGTACCTGCTGTTATTGCGGGGTTGGCTGTGGCGTGGTTGTTAACAAGGAAAAAAATGGAAGCATAACGCTTACCGGTGACAAGGATCATCCGGTTAACAAGGGAATGCTCTGCAGTAAGGGGCTTAACCTGCATTATACAGTAAACGATAAAAGCGACAGGCTGCTTTATCCGCAGATGAGGTACAACAAAAACATGCCCATGCAGCGAGTTAGCTGGGATGATGCACTGGAAAGGACAGCAGCTGTATTTAAAACGTTCATCAACAAATATGGGCCCGATTCCGTTGCCTTTTATGCATCAGGCCAGTGTTTAACTGAAGAGTATTACCTAGTTAATAAGCTGATGAAGGGATTTATCGGCAGCAATAATATCGATACGAATTCCCGGCTTTGCATGAGTAGCGCTGTTGCAGCTTATAAAATTGCCCTGGGCGAGGATAGCGTACCGGTTTGTTATGATGATATTGAACTTGCCGATTGTTTACTTATAATGGGTGGCAACCCTGCGTGGTGCCACCCTATATTATGGCGCAGGGTGGAGGCCCATAAGGCGGCCAACCCGGATGTAAAAATCATAATAGTTGATCCGCGGGTTACTGATTCATGTGCAAATGCCGATCTGCACCTACAAATAAACCCGGGAACGGATATCACCCTAAATCATGCTATTGGCAGGCTGTTGATAGAGAATGGTGACATAGACTTTAATTTTATAAAGGACCACGCCGAAGGGTTTGAAGCTTATAGCGAGATAGTTTTTAGTAATAGTTTGTTTGATGCTGCAAAAACATGCGGATTGACCGAGAGCGATATCCGCCTTGCAGCAAAATACATTGGCGACGCAAAGGGCTTTATTACCATGTGGACGATGGGGCTTAACCAAAGCGCCATTGGTGTGAATAAAAATTTGAGCCTTATAAACTTAAACCTTATAACCGGCCATATAGGCAAGCCGGGGTCAGGGCCGCTGTCGCTTACAGGTCAGCCAAACGCTATGGGCGGACGGGAAGTTGGAGGCTTAGCCAACCTGCTGCCGGCACATCGTGACTTAAGCAATCCCCTGCACAGGGAAGAAGTACAGAAGTTTTGGGGCGGTAAGCCAATTCAACCCAAGCCCGGTTTAACAGCTACAGAAATGTTTGAGGCATTAAATGATGGGCGTTTAAAAGCTATCTGGATAATGTGCACTAATCCTTTAACCAGTTTGCCAAATGTGCGGCTGGCTGAAGAAGCCTTGAAAAAGGCAAAATTTGTGGTGGTGCAGGAGATCAGCAATAAGCCGGAAACCCTGGCTTATGCCGATGTGATACTGCCTGCTGCTGCCTGGGCCGAAAAGGAAGGCACAATGACCAACTCCGAACGACGGATAAGTTACCTGAACAAAATTGTGGAGCCACCCGGAGAAGCTATTGCTGATGCAGAGATAATTTGCCGCTTTGCCCGCAAAATGGGTTACAAGGGGTTTGATTTTGCAAATCCCGCAGCCATTTATGCCGAGCATGTTAAATTAACCCGCAATACCAATATCGACATAAGTGGGTTGAGTTATGAAATTTTAAAGGAACGGAAAACAGTACAATGGCCCTACAAAAAGAAGGGGCCGACTGATGGTAAACCCCGGTTATTCACTGACCATAATTTTTACCGGGCATCAAAAAAAGCCCTCATCAGCGCGGTTCCAGATACGCTGACCAGCGAAATGCAAAGTGATGATTTCCCATTGATATTGACCACGGGCCGCATTCGTGACCAGTGGCATACCATGAGTAAAACCGGCAAGGTAAACAAGCTTAACCAGCATTATAAACAAGCTTTTTTAGAGATAAATCCGGGTGATGCCCAAATATTGGGGTTAAAGGAATTGGATATTGCCGTTATTACATCCCGGCGGGGTGAAGTAAGGGTACAGGCAAAAATATCCCCTCAAATAAAAAATGGTGTTGTGTTTTTGCCTATGCACTGGGGTAAAATATTAGGGAGCGACCTTAACAGGGCCAACAACCTTACTAGTGACCTGGTTGACCCAATTTCAAAAGAGCCTGATTTTAAATACTGTGCTGTTAACGTGCAAAAGTATGTAAAGCCGTTCCAGCGTATTGTGGTAATTGGCGCGGGCGCGGGTGCCTTTGGCTTTGTAAAATCATACAGGGAATTAAATCCCGAGGATGAGATAACCATTTTCAGCAAGGAGAATCACCCTTTTTACAACAGGGTAATGTTACCCGACTATATTAGTGGCGAGCAGAAATGGGAACAGCTTGTAAAAATGAAGGACAGCGAGGAACCCGGCTATAATATCAGGCTTTTAAGAGGCATCAGTATTGAAAAAATTGACCGGGATAACAAACAGGTTACCGATTCGCGGGGGATAAGAACCGCCTACGATATTTTAGTGATAGCTACCGGAAGCAGGGCGTCAATACCTAAAAACACCCCCTCGTTGCCCGGTATATTCAGTATGCGCAGTCGTAACGATGCGGACAACTTTAAAAAGCATGTGCCTAAAAACGGGCACGTGGTAATAGTTGGCGGCGGGTTATTGGGGTTGGAGATGGCTGCCTCGTTACGCGAGATCGGTGTGAAAATCACCATTATTCATCGCACATCACGTTTTTTAAACAGGCAACTAGATGCGTTAGGCAGCCAGTTACTGCATGAAGAAATGGCCGACCAGGGTTGCGACATATATTACGATGACGAAGTACAGCTGTATTACGGCAGGTCGAAATTAACCGGGATAGGCTTAAAGAGCGGTCGTAAAATAAATTGCGACGCCATGATCCTGGCTATCGGTACAACACCCAACCTGGAAATTGCGAAGGAATGCGGTTTGACTATAAAACGTGGTGTTATTGTAAATGAAAGAATGCAAACGAATGACCCGGCGATTTATGCTATTGGTGAAATAGCTGAATTTGACGGCACCCTATATGGAATTACTGCTGCCGCAGAACAACAGGCAGAAGTAGTAGCAAAATACATGAACGGTGATATTGCAAGCTATTACAAAGGCAGCTTATTCATGAATATCATAAAAATCCATGGTTTTGACCTGTGCAGTATTGGCTTGTCTGAATGCCCGGATGATAAGGCTTATGAAGAGATAGTTTTTATTGATAAGGCAAAGCGTTATTACAAGAAATGCATCATTCATGAGGATAAACTGGTTGGTACGATTCTCATTGGCGACAAAAGTGAGTTCCAGGAATTTAAGGCACTCATAGGTAATAAAACCGAGCTGAATGAAAAGCGATTACAGCTACTACGAAGTGGCAATAAAGTTGAACCTGTGTTGGGCAAGCTGGTGTGTAGCTGCAATAACGTAGGCAGCGAAAATATCCTTAACAAAATAGCTACCGGTTGCCGTTCGCTGAAGGAATTGTGCGATAGTACAGGTGCAGGTACAGGTTGCGGATCGTGCCGCCCTGAAGTAAAGCGGCTGTTGGAGGAAAGTTTGAAAACAACAGTTTAACAAATGGGAAAAATGGAAACTTTTTGTGTAAAGATCAATTTACCGGGAGGCGTAATATCTGCCGGCGACCTTTATGAAATTTTGCAGATAGCCGAAAACGCCGGTGCGAATGCAATAAGCGTTGGTAACAGGCAGCAGCTATACTTTTGTATCCCACAAGACCGGCTCGAAGACTTGGAAATGGGAATGCTGCAGGCAGCAATTGACTACGAGATCAACAGTGATCAGTTCCCTAATATCATCAGCTCGTATGTAACCGATAATATTTTTAATACTGAGAGTTGGCTTAAGGAGGGCGTATATAAGGACATATTCGATTTGTTTAATTTCCAGCCAAAGCTCAAAGTTAACCTGGTGGATAAGCACCAAACCTTCGTGCCGTTTTTCAGCGGCAACTTTAACTTTATAAGTTCCGACGTAAGTAATTATTGGTACCTGTACATCAGGTTTCCAAAAACAAATGAGTTGTATTGCTGGCCTTGCCTGATATACTCAGATGATATTCCAACCTTTTGCAAAGTTTCCCAGGAAGTTATATTAGGTAATAAACAATTATTTTATGATCAGCCCGAGATCAATTACAATTTGTTTTATAAAAAGGTTACCACCAGCAATAATTTCATCAACCAGCAAATAGCCGAACCTCTAAAATTGCCAGACTTCTCGCTGTCATATTACGAGGGGTTTAATAAGTATCTGAATGACAAATACTGGCTGGGTATTTACCGGCGCAATGAATTGTTTCCGATAGCTTTTTTAAAGGATGTTTGTTCCATATGCCTTAAAACCCGCGTGGGCCAGTTATACACAACACCCTGGAAATCATTTTTAATAAAAGGAATAAATGAAGCCGACCGTAAAGACTGGGGCTTTGTGCTTAATAATTATAGGATAAATGTGCGACATGCTGCTAATGAGTTAAACTGGCAGCTCGAAAACTTATGTAAGGAAAGCCTTGAGCTTAAAAAACAATTGGTAAGAGAATTCGAGGAGTATGATTTACGAACCTATCGCCTTTGCTTTGCTATAAAAATGCAGCCTAAAACCGGCTTGCTTGCCTCTATAATTATTAAGAAGGTAAAAGCCGGCTTATTTGACATTCTGCATACAAGGGATTTCAACCCCAACTCAAAGGATTTTGTTGTTTATAAACAAAAGTTACCCGCAGGCTCTTTGGGGCAGTCGCTAATAGAATTGTGTAATTTCTATTATGAGCTATTAATTGACAATAGTGTTTTACTGCACCCGGGAAATACTGAGGATACAGAAATAGAAAACGATATAGAAATTATTGAGCTTTACCAATGCCAAAACTGCCTCAGTATTTATGATAAAAATTATGGAGACCCAATTAACGGAATACCTGTAGGCACCGATTTTAAAGCCATCAGCGAGTATGAATGCTCCGTTTGTGAATCGCGATCAGATTGCTTTATAGCCGTGGAGAAGCAGGTTCATCATATTAATAAGAATTAACAGCGGTAAATTATGATAGGCCTCAAGCTATAAGTGCTATTAATTCCTAACTTTATTGTTTCTTCATTATCGACTATGACTAAATTACAGCAAGCGTTCCAGGGATTTGATGCATACAACCAAAAAGATCCGCACACATTTACATGGGACGGCACTGCCTATCCGCAGGAGCATTTCTTAGCGTTAAAATTGTATGAATGGGTGCTAAAATTAAAGCCCGATGCAAGTGAAGAGCTATTACTGGCATCACGCAGCCAGCACATTGGCAGATGGGAAATTCCGCGTGAAAGTTACCCGGACGGCAGGGATGCCTATTTAAAATGGCGCAAGGACCTTGCATTGTTTCATGCTGAAAAAGCATCGTCAATTATGGCAGAAGCCGGGTATGATGATGATCAAATTACCCGCGTAAGGCAAATAATATTAAAACAAAAACTAAAGGTTGATGCCGATGTGCAAACTATGGAGAATGCGCTCTGCTTAGTGTTTCTTGAATTTCAATATGAAGATTTTCACCCTAAACATTCACCGGAAAAAGTGGTAAATATCCTTAGAAAATCATTATTGAAAATGGATAATCATGGACATCAGTTTGCGCTTACGCTGAATTTTTCAGAAAAAGGTCTTACTTATATTAATGAGGCCTTAAATAACATTAAACAAAATCAATAGGCTAAGTAATTACTTTCATACGCCAGCTTTTTATCTATCTATGCTGGTGATTATTATTTGAGTTTTTCAACCGGTTTAAAAAGTCCGCGACTGCGAACCAGCACTTTTAAGCGCTGTCTGCTTAATGAAATATGACGATTGAGCCTGTCATTTTCCTCATGATAAAATTTGTAGGCATTAATGATATCTTTATAACTAAGAATTCCAATCACCTTATTTTCAGCAATTACAGGTAAGGCTTCAACCCCCTCCTCCGCCATTAATTCTACCGCCCTTCGCAAATTGTCATCACCTTTTATCGATAGTTCCGCAGTTTGCAGGATATTTTTCAGGGTAAATTCGGGATTCATGTCGTGTTTATTAATATCGGCCAGATTTGCCATACCGATATAATTACCATGCTGATCGGTAGCGATGAAATAGTTATCCTGGCTATTTTCAGCCTTTAGGAGTTCCCTGGTCTCACGCACGGTCATTTCCGGATCCAGAATGATGCCACCTTCGTTTACAATTTCCTTAACGGCTAACTTACCCAATACATCAGGTTCAAAAGAATCAGGTGTAGAAACACCGCGGCGAGCAATTTTTTCTGTCATGATGGTATTTTCCATCAGGAAGAATGAAACGAGATAAGATGCTGTACAAGCCCCTAACAACGGCAGCAATGCATGAAACTCGCCGGTTGCCTCCAGGGCAAAAGTGATGCTGGTAAGATAGGCCCTTGACGCTCCCGCAAACATAGCCGACATCCCCATGAGTGCGGACATTGGGATATTAATACCGGAATTTGGAAACATGTAAATAATTATTGCGCCCAACAACGACCCGCCGGCACCGCCAATGGTTAATAAAGGGGCCAGGGTTCCGCCTGAAGTTCCACTTCCCAGCGCAATGGCCCATGATAAAAATTTAAAGAAAAACAACCGCAACACGATCAGGATAGCAACTGATCCGGATAGTACGCTGATAATGTTATCATAGCCAACACCCAGCGTGTGCGGCGCAAAATAGCCGATGGCACCAACAGCTAACCCGCCTATTGCGGGCCACCACATCCAGTGGATGGGTAGTTTTTCAAACGCGTCCTCGATGAAATAAACAATTTTGGTAACCCCCAGCGACAAAAACCCTATAACTAAACCAATGGCGCTGTATATAGCTAACGCCCCATTGGAAGGTACCTCTAAAACGGGCATAGGAAATACAGGGCCCGCTTCAAATAATAAATGATGCCCCGCTGCCCCGGTAATACAGGCTAACGCGACTGGAAGGATAGACCTTGGAGAAAACTCAAATAGTAATAGCTCTATTGCCAAAAAAACAGCTGCGATAGGAGTTCCGAATATAGCCGACATACCCGCTGTCGCCCCCGCTGCAAGGATGATCTTACGCTCATTTGAGGTGATCTTGAATAACTGACCAAGTGTTGACCCCAGCGCTCCGCCCGTGGCGATAATTGGCCCTTCAGCGCCAAATGGCCCCCCAGTACCGATAGCTATCGCCGATGATATGGGTTTTAATAAAGCGATAGACGGTTTAATCTTGCTTTGATTAGTTAAGATCTGTTCCATCGCCTCGGGAATGCCGTGGCCACGGATGGCCTTCGAGCCGTAAAGGGCCATCAGGCCAACCAGTACCCCACCGATGGCGGGAACTATAATTACCCATACCCCTAAATGATTGCCCGACGGACTATGATATGCAGCACTCAGCGATCCGAAAAAGGATATATTGGTTACAATATTGATCAGCGTGATCAGGAACTTCGCAATCAGGCTGATAGCAGCCGCAACCGCAATTGAAAACGCAGATATACGCAGCAGCCTGCTTTTAGAAAGATTATTTTCAGGATCAGCCGGTTGCTTAGCTATGCCGGATAGTAAGGGAGAAATGGGAATGCCACCTTGATGACGTGGATTTTTCATGTTTTTAAATTAGTGCCGGGCACAATTAAGAATTTTAATAAATTATTGCAAAAGTATAATTTATTTGGCCTATTTAAATAAAAATCAATAATATATATTGCACATGCAATGTTTTTAATCAATTAAATTTATAAAATTGCATAACAACATGATTTATGCAGCATATAAGGATAGCATTAAACTTATGCCGCCTGAAACGCCAAAGGCAAAAGGTTTTCTTAATTTTGGAAGTCCCCTTGCAGTTCGGCTTAATAATTTCTAGATGATAAAAAAACAACACTTATGTGATCTTAACACCTGCTTTCTGTGTACAACCTGCTTAAGTGACTGGAAGCCTGCTATTGAAGCCAATAAACAAAACCTGCGGGTAAAAAAAGGGCAAGAGGTTTTTAAGGAAGGAGATCCGGTAACCGGGATTTATTTTGTTTACGAAGGACACGTGAAGGTGCATAAGAAATGGGATAATGAAAAGGAGCTCATCATCCGGTTTGCGAAAAAGGGCGACATTTTAGGGCATCTTGGATTAGAAGGTGATAATACTTATCCGGTGTCGGCAACTGCATTGGAAACAGCAACCATTTGTTACCTTCCTATGGATTTCTTTGAATCATCACTCAAGATAAATAATGAATTTGCGATAAAGCTTATGCGCTTTTTTGCAAGCGAGCTGCAAAAATCAGAAAAAAGGATGCGCAACCTGGCTCATATGCCGGTTAAGGGACGGGTAGCCCAGGCTATCATCACCTTAAAAAAACAATTCGGCATAAACGCGGAAGGTTTTATTGATATAGAACTTGCAAAACAGGACCTGGCCTCATTTTCAGGTGCCGCCTATGAATCCTTATTTAGAACAATTAACGACCTGGTAGCCGATAATATAATAGCGATAGAAGGCAGAAGCATATCAATTAAAAATGAGGATAAGCTTTTGTATTTGATTTCAAAAAATGAATATTAGTTATTTTCTGAAATTTATTGTCAGCCACAAACGCCATCCATAATTAAACAGAAAACTTAAATGAAAGATATTGAAGATATAGCAGATATAAAGCTATTTGTAGATGAGTTTTACACTAAGGTGCGTAATGATGAATTGATAGGCCCGGTATTTTCCGCAGTGATTACCGGTGATTGGCAACCACATCTCGACAAAATGTATGCGTTCTGGAATGCTGCTTTATTTAGTATCCCAGGCTTTAAGGGAAATCCTTTTGCCAAACATGCGCCATTGCAAATCTCGCAGGAGCATTTTGATCGATGGCTTGAGTTATTTTCTGCAACAATAAATGATCATTTTGAGGGCCCAATGACAGAAGACGCAAAGCATAGAGCCCAGCTGATGGCTGCACTATTTGTTCATAAATTAAGAAACATGAACGGAAACCCGGGAAAAGTAATTGTTTAATGAAACATTCAGATAAGAATATAAAAAAGACAACGTACAGAACAGAATTAGTCGTCAGTATTAATACAGTTCGCGATTTTGTTTATTTTCGTACCTGACACCACAGGTAATATCACCCGCTTATGAACCCGAACTCACAGAATGTAACAGACTACACCAACGACAATACCATATTTATGGCCTGGAATTTCAAGGATAACCTTGAGGTGAGAACTACTTTTAACCAGGTTTGCCGGCTGCTTATCAACCTTAATAATTCGGCTAATGTACGTTTCCCTGTTTCCAGGGCAAGCTGTGTGATGGGGATAGGATATGATGCATGGCTTCGGCTTCAGCTTCCTGCTCCTCTACCTAAGGAATTGGTAAATTTTGTTCCTGTGGTTGGCGGGAAACACACTGCGGTGTCATCCAAGGGGGACCTACATTTTCATATCCGGGCTGATAACACCAGTATTTGCTATGATATGGCATCCGCAATATCAGATATATTAGCACCAGTGGCTGTCAGTACAGAAGAAGTTCATGGTTTCAGGTATTGGGACAGCCGTTCCATTTTAGGTTTTGTTGATGGGACCGAAAACCCCCAGGGCCAGGACAGGGAACTCTTCGGTATGATAGGAGATGACGATCCCGGTTATAAAGGGGGAAGTTATCTTTTTGTACAAAAATACATTCATGACCTAACTGCCTGGAAGGGGCTTTCTACCGAACAACAGGAGAAGGTGATTGGCCGATCCAAATCGAATGATATAGAAATGGCAGATGATATAAAGCCCTCAAATTCTCACATAGCACTGGCCAACGTTGGCGACGAACTTAAAATAGTTCGTGATAATATGCCGTTTGGCAATATGTCGACCAATGAAATGGGGACTTATTTTATAGCCTATGCAAACACATTCAGCACCGTGCAAAAAATGCTGGATAACATGTTTATTGGTAATCCCGAGGGAAATTATGACAGGATCCTGGATTTCAGCACGCCGAAAACGGGTAGTTTATATTTTGTACCAACGTTTGATATGATTGATGAGCTTTCATCAAATTAAATTTTATTCACGCTGCGTTAGGTGATTCATCGTGCTGCTAAGGCATATCACAATAAAATGCATAAAAAAAGCCCCTTATGTCTGCGGGGAATCTGCTCCCAAAACTGTGCATTATTCGAACCAATTTGTACATCAAATGCGAGTTGTGAATGAGTTAAGAGGATTTTAAGTTTGACCCAAGTTGGATTTCTCGAACCGTTTTGTTAAAAGCCATTAAAATATAAATAGATATTCCGTGAGCACACCTATTTATTTTTCTCGCTATTAGTCGATCTGGTTTGCCCAAGAACTTTAATAATTTGTCGGGTAAGGGATTTACCTACATAGCTGATCTTTGACTCATCGGTCGATTTGATCCAGTAGCCTTTGTAATTTTTATAAAGTGAATAATTGTTATAATGAAACCCTTCATCCCCCCCAATCATAGTGCCAGCTAAAATTGCAAGCAGTTCAATATTTTTACTTTTTAAAATTGGCCTGGTGCCCAGGTAAACATAATTCTTGTCATAAGTTAAGGCAGACGTTGTTTTAAACGTCGCAACATTGCCGTTAAAAGGCTTAAATGATCCCCTGTTAAAAAAGTATAACTGCTTTTTGTATTTATAATAACCATTTCCGAGATACGACAAAAAACCAACATCAATATTTTGTATTAAACTGCCTTCGTAAAACATCTGGTTTTCTTTTTCCATAAGCCCATTTTCAAGAAAATGAATCTTGCTATGGAGAAGTTCTAACAATGAGAGTTTCCAGTAATTATATGTCATTGACTTTGTTTTTTCCAGATCGATTCTGCTTAGTCCTGTTATTACTTTTTTGCCTGAAATATCATAAACCTGGTCTGAATAAATGATAAACCGATAATTACTGCTTAAAAAGGTATTTTGTGCAGTTACCGGGACATTGTAAGTAAACGGATATTTTTTAAAGTTTACTCGTTTGGTTTTTTCGTCCCATCCCTTGTAATAGATTCCATTTTTATCGTAACAAATATCGCTTTTGGGAAGCATTGAGAAAGTGGCGGCATCCACTTCATCAGCGCAAAGCGCCCCATCACTGTAAATAAGCCGGCCGTCAGAAAAAAAGTGGCTGTTTACTTGCTCCCATACCTTAAGTTGGGTCATATCGGTAGGCGGGACCGCAAATGCAGTTGAGTCGAAAAAAACATGATAGCGGTCCGCACTGTAGGATAAAGACAGTCCGATCAATGATTTTGCATCAACATGTTTAACAGATTTGCTATTTCTCAAATAAATCACGCCACTATCTGTCTTGCCAAATACTTGGTTTACAGACATCACTGCTTTGTTGTGATAAGTTAGCAAATCATCGGCATTGTAGATATAGTTTCTATCATAAAAAGGACCGGAACATGAACGAATAACACTGGCAGGATCTGACCCTTTGATTTTTTTATTTAGATAATAAACTGAATTCTTGTCCTTAAGGTATGGAATATTATAGCACATTATCACTTCAAACGTTACGGCATCAGCATCTTTTAATACCATTTCATTGTCAAAAACATGGGAGTTGTTTTTCCAAAATTTGTGACCGTTCGCTTCACCAACTACCTTAAACCCTGATGTATCAGCTGTAATTAATTTGCCTTTATGATAAACGCCCTTTTTATCAAAAGCAAACTCCTCGGCATACTGCGACTGAATTGTTCTAAAAGAAGCCATATCAGGATGAATTATCTTTCTGGTATGGCAGTCCTGATAAATGGCGTAGCTTGAGTTAATAATATATAATGCATCTATGCTGAATTTGCACCCATAATTCCCTAAAGGATAAATTGATTTCGGAGTTTGTGCCAGCAGATTTTGTTGGGTTATTAATAATAAACCGACAAAAATTACAATTAGAGAAATTTTTTTAGACTGCAGCATCGAAGGTGAATTTACCAATACTTTAAATAATAATGCATAAAAAAAGCCCCGCAGACGTGCGGGGCTTTGCTCCTGAGGCTGGGCTCGAACCAGCGACCCTCTGATTAACAGTCAGATGCTCTAACCGGCTGAGCTACTCAGGAATCATTTTCCGGTTTGGAGTGTGCAAAAGTATGATTTCCGGTGTAATTACGCAATACTTAAAAACTTTTTTTTACAATTTATTTAAATAGGTTTGATAGCCAGCGATTTATAATCACCCTAATGTAGCTTTCCGGGATATTCAGGGTACCAATAATCAACATTGGTCGCTACCACGCGCAAAAAAGATCCTTTTAAAGCACCCGCTCCATTAATCGCAACTAAATGGAGGCATTTATGGCTTAAAATCACAATATTTGCCAAAAATTATTATTTCATGAGTTTACTGGTTATTGGTACCGTTGCATTTGATGCTATTGAAACGCCCTTTGGCAAAACAGATAAAATTGTTGGCGGTGCAGCCACCTTCGCAAGCCTTGCAGCCTCTTATTTTTACGATAAGGTAAAGATTGTCGCCGTAGTTGGCGACGATTTCCCGCAAAGCTTTATTGCTGATTTTAACAAACATCATATAGATACCGAGGGCCTGCAAGTTAAGGTTGGCGAAAAATCATTCTTCTGGAGTGGCAAGTATCATAACGATATGAACAGCCGTGATACACTGATCACTGAACTGAATGTACTGGCTGATTTTGACCCCATCATCCCCGAGAACTACCAGGACTGCGAATACCTGATGCTGGGCAACTTAACCCCGCAAGTGCAGCAAACTGTTATAAAACGCCTAAAGAACCGCCCTAAGCTGATCGTATTGGATACCATGAACTTCTGGATGGACATCATGCTTGACGACCTGCTGGATACCATAAAAATGATAGACGTGCTAACCATTAACGATGCTGAGGCACGCCAGCTATCCGGTGAATATTCGTTGGTTAAGGCTGCCAATAAGATCCTGACTATGGGCCCTAAATACCTCATCATTAAAAAAGGCGAGCATGGCGCATTGCTGTTTGGCGAGGGAAAGATCTTTTCCGCTCCTGCCCTACCGCTTGAAGAAGTATTTGACCCAACAGGTGCCGGCGATACCTTTGCAGGTGGTTTTATAGGCTATATGGCAAAAGTAGGCACTGTTAATTTTAATAACATGAAGAACGCCATCATCTTTGGTTCGGCGCTTGCTTCATTCTGCGTTGAAAAATTCGGAACTGAAAAAATATTAAACCTTACGCCGGAAGAAGTTGCTGCAAGGGTTGATGAATTTGTAAAATTAACGAAATTCGAAATAGGTTAGAGATTAGAAACTGGTGATTAGAGATTAGGAAAAAACATGCAGACTTCCCAACTAATCTCTAATCACTGACCTCCAATCGCCAAAACCAACCAATCTCTGATCTCTAACCTCTGGTCTCTAAAAACCAACTAACCTCTGGCCTCTAAAACACCCACCGCATCCAAATTCTGGAACACCCATTCATCGTGCGGGGCATCGCCTAGTTCGGCGGTAAGGTCCTGGCCGGCCCAGTGCTCGTAGTGCTTGCCGTTACGCCATAATCTGCTCCGCGATACATCATAGATCATCCCCTTATAGGCTATCCATACTTCGGGTTTGTCCTGGCCGTTACGCAGGGCAAGCTGCGATTTTGTGTAAACAGGTAAGTCACTCATTTGGCTATAAAGATAGAAATTAGCTATTACAGATGGGCCTGAATTTAAATTGCCGGTTAGGTTTAATGAAGATGATCTATCTTTGGGATAAGTTGAACAGCCACGCGTAAATTAGTTTTAGGATAATGAAAAACCATAAAACCGATATTCCGGTATACGACCTGCAAAAATTCAGGCATGTGCATCGCAAAAAAACGACGTCAGATTTTGGTTATAATAATTTAGACAAGGCAAATCATATTGACGGTTTTGAACTATATTCAAGCGAGGGCCTGATCAGTTCGGTAGGGCCGCTAAAATCAAACTTTTATAGGATAAGCATTACGCTTGAGGGCACACTCGACATGAAAATTGGCCTCGACGTATACCAGCACCAGCCCCGTACCATTTCTTTAACCTATCCTAACCAGGTGTTTGCCAAAAACAACATCAGCGCCGATGCATTTGGTTATTATATGCTGTTCAGTCCCGATTTTTTAAATGAGCTGGTCCCATCCGTTAAAATGGCTGTGGAGTTTCCCTTTTACGATGTATCAGGTACGCCGCTTTTCCGCCTTTCACAGGACGAGCTCGATTCAATAGTTCAATTGATCTTTAATATTAACGACGAGTTGCAGCACAAGGACACGGGCCGGGTAAAAGCCGTTAAGATGTATCTTTATTTAATTTTATTGGCGGCCAAACGGAGCTACCAAAAACAACAGCTGCACCTAACAACCGATCATACCGACAGCCCGGCTATCGTATCGCGTTTCAGGAAATTGGTGGGCCTTCATTATCTTTCAAAACGGCAGGTGTCTGACTATGCCGAACTATTGGCTATCAGCCCGAATCATTTAAACAAGGTGGTGAAGACAGTAACCGCCAAAACAGCGTCCGACACCATCAAAGAGATGTTGCTGATGGAAGCGATGTCATTATTGAAATATACCGATCAGTCTGTAGCGGAGATTGCTTACAAGCTTGATTTTAGCGAGCCTGCTTCATTTAACCGCTTTTTTAAAGCCGGCACAGCCCAAACGCCATTACATTACCGGCAAAGCATGATTAGATCAACATAAAGCATAAACCGGTATATCCTGCTGCTTTGTATGTTGCCACCTTTGCATCATACAAAAAACAGTACATGAATACTTCATTTCAAAACAAGAAAATAATTGTTGCCGGCGGTTCATCCGGCATTGGGCTGGCCGTTGCCACACAATTTAAAGAGCAGCAGGCACAGGTAACTATTACAGGGCGTAATGCCGGCAAATTAAAAAGTGCAGAAGAAAAAGGTTTAAAGGCTTTCACTGTTGACAGCAGCAACCGTGAAGAATTGAGTATGTTCTTTAAAAATCACGGCACGATAGACCACCTGGTAATTTCATTAAGCGGCAGCAAGGGAATCGGTAATTTTTCTGACCTATCCTTACAAGTATTACGCGAGGGGTTTGAAGAAAAATATTGGTCGGTTTTAAATACTGCGCAGTCTGCCTTACCATTCATAAACAAAGGAGGCAGCATCACACTTGTTACTGCGATTTCCGCAACAGCACAATTACCGGGCACCTCGGGACTTGCGGCAATAAACGGCGCTCTCGAAATAATGGTTCCGATTTGGGCAAAGGAAATAACCAATATCCGCATCAACGCTGTATCGCCTGGCGTAGTTGATACTTCCTGGTGGGACTTTTTACCTGAACACGAGAAAAACGAAACCTTTAAACAATATGCTGCAAAAATTCCGGCAGGGCGTGTGGGCAGAGCTGACGAAATAGCCAACGCCATATTATTCCTGGCAGGCAACGAGTTTATGACCGGCAAGATAATTGGCTGCGACGGCGGAATGTCGTAAAACAAAAAAAGCCCGGTTAAACCAGGCCTTTTCATTTTTATAGGTAGATGTAAATAGATGTCTTATTTATTTAAAACTGCCCTGTCGCCAAAATGGCAACTGGGGAGCTTTAATATTAGATTAATTTTCTGCGTAAACTGGTTTTGCAATACCGTTATCATAAGCCTTTAAGCTTTTCTTTAATAGCTTACGGGCAACATGTATGCGGGTTTTTACTGTACCTATCGGGATCACTAAATGATCGGCAATTTCGTGGTATTTATGGCCTTCAAAATACATAGTGAATGGCACATAATAATCGGCAGGTAACCTGTCTAATGCTTTCTTCAGGTCATCCATCACGAACTTGGCCTCGCCCTGGTTTTTGGTAGAGCTGAATACCAGGTTCGGTGAGCTGATCTCGTCACTCTTGGTAACAAAAGTGTTCATTTTTATAAACCTGCGGTAGTTATTAATAAAGGTGTTCTTCATTATTGTGTATAACCACCCTTTTAAATTTGTTCCTTCCTTAAACTTATTGTAATAAGTTATGGCCTTCAACATTGTATCCTGGACAAGGTCGTTAGCATCATCTGCGTCATGGGTAAAGTGTAAGGCATAAGACCTTAGTGAGGTTGCCTGACGTAGTACTAGGGTGTTAAACTCAATCTTTGTCATACTGTTAAAGTTTTGTACTAACACTTAGGCAAGCATAGTGCCATTTACCGTATGCCAAACAGGGCAAAATGTTGTTTACACTAACAACAAGAACAAAAATTCAAGTGTGTAATTATTACACTTAGCTTACAATTAACTAACTGAAAAACAGAGTTATTAACTACTATAATTTAAATTTTAAAACAATGTGATGGAAATGTTACTGCAACAGAAATATTATTTGCAGCCGATGAAAATTAGGTGAAATTGTAGTTTAAATAAACTTATTTAACTAATAATATTAACCTCGCGTTGTAGTGTAACGCCAAATTTAGTGTACACACTGTCTATGATTTGCGACGAAAAGTTGTATACTTCTGCTCCGGTTGCGCCGCCATGGTTCACCAAAACCAGCGCCTGGTTCTTCCATGTTCCGGTATTTCCGGCTACTTTTCCCTTCCAGCCGCACTGTTCAATCAGCCAGCCAGCGGCAAGTTTTACGAGTCCGTCACCGGCGGGATAGTTCACTACATCCGGGAAATTAGCCTGAACCCTTGCAAATTCATCAGCAGTAATTATCGGATTTTTAAAAAAGCTGCCTGCGTTGCCGATGGTCGACGGGTCGGGTAGCTTGGATACCCGGATGTGCGATACCACCTGCGATACATCTTTTAAGGTGGGCGATGTGATGCCGCGGTTCTGCAGCTCCTGCTCTATCGCCCCGTATTTTAAATTAAAATTGGGGATCATGGATAAATGGAACTTTACGGATACAATAATATACTGCCCCTTCAACTCATTTTTAAACGCGCTCTCACGGTATTCAAATTTGCAATCGGCTTTGGTAAAGGTTTTGAAAGTGCCGGTTGCCAGTTCAAAAGCATTACAGCTATAGAACACGTCCTTTAGCTCCACACCGTACGCACCGATGTTTTGAATTGGCGACGCCCCTACCGAGCCCGGGATCAAACTTAAATTCTCCAGCCCTGCATATTCGCGGGCTACGCAAAAGTTCACCAGGTCGTTCCATACCTCGCCTGCACCGGCTTCTACAAACACATCATTTTTACTAATGCGGTGCTCAATACCCCTGATGTTAATGCGGATCACCAGCCCGTCGTAATCATTTAACAGCAGCATATTACTGCCGCCGCCCAATACCAGGTGTGGCATCTGCTGCCATTGCGAATCCATAAACAGTTCAACCAGCTCGTCCTTTTTATTGATCTCCACAAAAAAGCGGGCCCTGGCATCAATGCCAAAGGAGTTGAAGTTTTTAAGCGATACGTTTTCCTGGATCTGGAGCATGCGTGTTATAATGTGCGGATGTGCAAATGTGCGGATTGATGGGCAGATGTGCAAATGATGTATTGATTGTTCCTACTGCCAACCGCCAACTCAAAACTGCCAACTGAACTAACCCGCCAATACAGATGCCACTACTATTCCTATCATCGCGCCATCCATCACGGTTACCAGCATATTGGCATATTGATGCAGGGGCAAACCTGTAGCCAGCTTAATGGCGACCGTTACTGCGGTAACCAATATCACCTGCAGCCAGAATGCGGCAATACTACCCGCTTTGGTTAGCTCGCCTTTGGGCTGGGCATAATAGGTAATGGCAATTATTATGGCGCCTGCTAACCCGCTGGCATATTGCAGCAGGTGGAAAACATACACGCGGTGACCGTAAACATCCACTATTTGATTTAAGATGGCGAACTGCTGTACAAACATCCCTTTAGGGTGCGTAAACCCATCCCACGCGATGTGCGAGGCTGCACCTATTAATATAGAGATCACAATGGCGATCAAATACCAGCCCGAAAACACGTATCTATATCCCCTGAACCAATATAAGCGGCGGTTTGCGGCTGCCGGCAGGTGTGATATAAGTTTATCCTTTATAAAAAGCTCGTAGATGATGACCAGCACAAATGCCACAGGCAGATCAAACCAGATCATTCCCTCCCAGGTATGGCTGTAACGACTCAACAGCTTCATCCGGAAGAAATATTCAAAATCTGGCGCCAAACTGCCCATAACCATGCCGGTGACCGACAGCCAGCGCTTTGTTAAAGCTCCAAAGGGTAAAACTGCGGCAGGATGTGCAAGCGTAAAAGGCATCCCCAAAGATACAATTTGAGCGGTGGGAAATAATGGGTAACTTAGATAGTTTTTGCGCTTATAAATCAATTATCCTCAACACTTGTAATGTGAGCCACAAAGGCTAAGGTTTAACCATTAGAAAGTTTGCCGCAACACAAGTTTGTCATCCTGAGCGAGAGCGAAGGATCTTCTACGTGGGACAGGTGTCCGCCTAATGAGCCCTGCGTAGTGCTTGTCCATCGCAAATGTTGCTTGTTGAAGATTCTTCGCTCTCGCTCAGAACGACAAAAATTAAGCCCCCTCAAAACATCCTGTCATGCTTATCCCACACCAGTTTATCGGTATCGTAACCTAAACTTTTGGCCAACTCGAGGTATTTGGTTCTTACTGATGGCGGGATAGTTTTCTCGCGCGACAGGATCCAGAGGTAACTCAAATCATTCCCAGCTATCAGTGCGTAGCGGTAATCATGGTCGAGGGCGATCACGTTGTAGCCGGCGTAGAACGGCCCGAAGAACGACACCTGCAACCTGCCCGTATGCTCATCGTTTACAAACTTTGCCTTGCCGGTGCTTTGCTTCCATTCCTTTTTAACGTAGTTGAAGCCCTGGTTCTTTACAGCTATCAGGCCATCATCGTGCAGGGAATATTCGGCGGTTACGTTGTCCAGGTTCTTTTCGTATTTAAAATCCAGGCGGGCTATCTCGTACCATTTGCCCAGGTATTTTTCTTTATCAAAGGGAGTTACCGCCACCGCCCCTTTGGGGATGGAAACACAGGAAGTCAAATTCAGGGCAACCGCTGCCGCACCAATGCCGGCCGCAAGCGCCAGTTGCCAGTTCTTAATTTTCATAACAGATCATTTATGCTGATGTTTGTGTAAACCCGTGGTGGCGGTAAATGTTTGATGACAGGGAAAAAGGAAGCGACGCCGGCAAAGCAAATTTTGATTAAATACTTGATATATAATAATTTATATAAATATCACGATACCCAACCCTGGCAAAAATCTCCTTTTACCTGCAAAAAGCACCAAATTACCAAAGTAAAACCCCTTTTTGCCCCTGAGAAAAAATTCAATTACGAGGATAAACACCATTTTGCACCTGAGAAAAAAATTGATTACGAAACCAAACCGGTGTTTCACCCCTGATAAAAAAACCGGTTACGAGGGTGAAACCTCATTTTGCCCCTGATAAAAAACGCGATTACGATACCAAAATAGCCTTTTACCCCTGTGAAAATGCCAAAAAAATGTGTGCATAATGCCGCTATTTAGCTATAATAAGATGAGAAAGAACAGGATGGAATAAAGATTTACTCGAAATGCCGGCGGGCACTAAATATATGCCCAATTGAAGACAAGATGAATTAACATCTTTGAGTGATTGAATTCAAATATAAGTATTTCTCCGGGCATTAATGCTGACACTGTTTTGTCATATAGGAAACTCCAATTGGAGAGAAAGGTGAAAAGGGAAAGGAATGAGTCGCTTTTCTACCCAGCGTACTCACCAACCCGTCCTTGCTAGGGACGAAGCAATCCCTAAACTATGCAGATAATGGAGTGGGATGTTGTGGTGAGATAGAAGCTGTAGACAGTAATAACGCCAGGTTGGGGAAAGAATTAAGAAAATTCTCCCGGCAGTACGCTTTAAGGGACGCTCTCCGGGAGAAGATAATTATTTAGCTATTGGCATATGCCACAGCAAATTCTTTTGCAAAGTCTTCCAGCTTGGTTGGTCCGAATGTTGGTTTGTGCTTAAGATAATCGACCATAGATGCTCCGCTTGCAACTGCCCGGCCCATTTGTACCAGGTTTTGGGCTACGTCCAGTGTTAAACCGGCCTGCACCATGCCATTTAGCGCGTCATCATCACTAAACTTAACCCATTGCAGCTCCGGCTTTCCAATAGCTTCACCAAGTACTTTGGCAATTTCGGCGGTTGGGCGTTCGTCGCTTACTACATAGCGGCTTGTTTTACCCTTAAAATCAAGGGTCGACAATTCTTCAAATGCAGTGGCGGCAATATCGCGGGGGTGTACCATCGGTACTGTAATATCGGCGTAGTTGTTGCCGATGATGCCCATGTGTTTGATCATATCGATATTTCCGAAGAAATTGATGTAGAACGAGCCCGGCCGCAAATGCACCACGTCTGCACGTTCCAGGTGGTTCAACTGTTGTTCCACGTAATGGTACAAGCTCACCAGCCCACCGCCTTCGACCATATGGGCGCCGATCGCGCTGAGGTTAACCACCTTCCTGATCCCGGCAGTTCTGATTGCAGTCGCGTAGTTCTCTCCTACTTTGTAAATAAAATCCTGCCAGCTTACCGCATCCATTTTTGGCGGGATCATGGTATAAACAGCATCGGCATCCTCAAAGGCTTTTGTTAAAAATGCGGCATCCTCTACCGATCCTACCAGCGCTTTCGCACCGATGGCTTCAATTTCTGCCGTTTTTCCGCTATTGCTGGTGATAATGCTTACTTCGTGTCCCGCTTTAATGAGCTGTTCGCTAAGCGGCTTGCTAATATTGCCCGTAGAGCCTGTTATAATAAATTTCATGGTTTTGTTTTTAATTTTTATGGTTACTGTTAAATATGTATTGCGCAATCAGCCATTGTCCATCGGTTTTTTGCAGCACAAATAATTCCTTATTCTCTAATACAAGGGTTGTTCCGCTGGCTTTTACCATGGTTGTTACGGTAGAGTGGGATCTTGCAAAAGCCAAATCGCCGCTTATGGTAACATCGTCAATAATGTACCTGATGTTTATTTCAAACGATTTAAAAAGGAACCCGTAAACGGTGTGGATCTGGTCGCGACCGATTGCAGGCGGAGCGTTATTGGGCATCAATATACCATCGGGTGTATATGATGCAAGGGTTGCGGCTATGTCTGCTGCGTTAAAGGCATCGTTAAAAGAAAAAATCAATTTTTCAATGGCCGGTCTTTCTGTGGCTGTGTCCATATTCAATACTTTGTTTTTATTACAAAGCAAAGTAACCGGCTCCTGGCGGGATCAGCCAATAAACAAGGTTAAGAAAAATGCTTAATGCAGGTTAAGGGTAAGCCTACCTTTTAACGATCATTTTGCGGAGCTTGCTTAAAAACTCCGGGGTTATGCCGATGTAGGATGCAATTTGCGTATTGGGCAGCCGGTTGGCAAGGGTGGGATATTGCGCCAGGAATTCAAGGTAGCGTTCTTCGGCAGTGGAACTGATGTTTTGCAGCACCCGGTTTTGAAGCTCCACGTATTTATTTTCGGTAATAACCCGGAAGATGATGCTGAATTTGGGATAGTTATGATACAGGTAAACGAGGTTTGGCCTATCTATCTGCAATATAACGGATGGTTCAATGGCCTCGATATACAGCCGGCTCCCCTTGTCTGAATGGAAACTGCCGATATCAGCAATCCAGTCATTTTCTGCCGCGAACTGGATATTGTGCTCCGTCCCATTTTTGTCGACCCCGTACATTTTGAAACAGCCGGACACCACAAAGGTGTAATGCCTGCAAACATCGTTTTCCTGCAGTATAAACTGCCTGCGTTTGATCCGCCGCTCCGTTACCCGGCTGCTCACTTCATTCTTTTCCTCTTCCCTGAGCGGAATATACCCGGTGAAATATGTTATAAGCTGGTGAATAGACATTGGGGGATTATTTTGCTGCACTGTTTATTCTAGCGAACAAGATAGGTAAATTTAGGAAAGGAGGAATTATTTTGCAAACGTATGCTCCAGGCGAAATAGCCATCATTCTACCAACTTCTCCGCCACCGTCTTTTTTGCCCTGCGTTGGCCAAGGTAACGGGTGGGCACGTTGTCGCCGAGGAGTTTTCCCCAGGGCTTGAGCTCGTCGATGCGGTCGAAGATGATTTTGAGGACGGCTACAAAGGGAACTGACAGGAACATGCCCGAGATGCCCCACAAGGCATTGCCCAGCAAAACGATGATGATGGATATAAGCGCGTTGATCTGCACCTTTATGGATACGAAGCGCGGGAAGATGATGTTATTGTCGATAAACTGGATCACCAGGTAGGCGATCACAATGCCCAGCTGGGTGGAATACCCGTCTTTGGTTACCGTGGCTATGAGCACCGGCAGCGCAATGGCAATAATGCCGCCAATATAGGGCAGCATATTCAGGATGGCGCCTAACACCCCCAGCAGGATGGCGTATTTTACACCGAGGATAAGCAATGCCGTGGAATTCAGCGTGGCAACCATCACCATTTCAATAAGCAGGCCCACAATATAGCTTTGGATGGCCATTTTTGTTTCGCGCAGGATCTCGGCCACCTCCTTGCTGTGCTCCTCCTTAAATACCTCGAAAAAGAAGTTCAGGATGAGTGTTTTGTAAAACAGCAGCATAAAGATGTAAACCGGCAGCAGGAACACTACGCTGAGCGTACCCAGCACCGTGCCCACGGTTTGACCCAGCAACGCCTGGCTGCTATCCAGCGCCTGTTTGATGAACTGCACCTGCTTTTCGGTAGAGACGTTGAACCGTACATAGATCCACTGTTCCAGCGCGTCGGTAATGCTGATAAACTTTTGCTTCAGCACCGGGAACGACTCACTGAACTGCGCTATCTGGGTAGAAAGGAGGTAGAACAACGCCGTTACAAAAAACAGCGCCAAAAAAAGCGAGATAATAATGGCCAATGCCTTGGGTACCTTCCAGGCCAGCAGCTTGTTCACCAGCGGGTTAAGCAAAATAGCCAGGAACGCCGCAAAAGCCAGCGGTACCATTATAGTGCCTAATACGTTAAAAATATAAACAAGCAGGATGAGCCCGAAAAGGATGACGGTGCTCTTTAAATAAAACGGGTATTCTTTTGCGCGGGCCATAGTAATGCATAAAAGTACAATTTGTTATAATTGTTTTAGCGGGATGCAGGAATTAGTTGCCTGATGGAAATATCATTAAAATTCATCACGCTGCTACCGCAAGTTTGTCGTATGTGAGCCGCGTGTAATTCTGCTATTACATTTTTTACTGCTTATAGAAAGCGTCCGGGTGGTTCACATGATGTAGGGCAAGGGTGCGGACGGACAGGCAAAGGCGGTGAAAGCTGAAAGACGAAAACTACCGATCCTACCGGGAAAGTAATCGAAACCAGCAATAAATCACATAGATTTAATATTCAGGTTATAGCGCTTTCCTAATTTCGTTTAACTATAATTAAACACATAGGGGGTTCGGCTATGAAAAAGTTATTCCTGGTTTTAATATTGTTTCTTTTTGCGTTTTGTGGATGTAAAAAAACAGGCGCAAAGCCCGCAGGTTCAAATCCGCCTACGGGTACAACGCCGCCTGCGCCTACACCGTTAAGTATAGTGATCACCAAACTTTCACCTGCAACCTACTTAACTCTTTCTCTTGTGGATAGCGCCGGTGTAAAAATCCTTAGCATACCGGGCAAAAACAACGACACCACTTACGTGATTCCATCTGTTAAAAAAGGAGAGCATTTCCAGGCGAGTATTGTAACCAATATTAGTCCTGCCCCGGGAGCGGACGGCGTGGCTGATATTCAGTTTATTTACAAGGGTGCTGAACTTGCTGGTTTGTCCGGTGGTATCTATAATAAAGTATTCACTGTTGCTGTAGATATTCCTTAACCTTGCGCAATTCGTGGCTCATCATCACATTCTTGCCCGGAACAGGCATCAACCGGTCCAAAACATCAATTCTATTCTATGCCGGATTTCAGGCGGCAACTTTGTATCGGTTACGTGTACACCCACTAATTCCTCGCCAAGAATTACCACGGAGTCCATTATGCTGTCCCCTGAGCTTTCAAAGTAATCTTTGTAGTTCCGTTCAATTGCCTTAAGGTACGCCACCGCAAATTCGTGATCCGTCATTTACCGAATTAGTTTATAGGGTAAAACTAACCCTCTATCAACAAATTAAAAATGACGATCATCATTAAAGGGTATTTTGGCGATTTTTTTTCTCCTGCCAAACACCATGTATTTGTGGAGAACTGCCTTTTCACCCCTTACCTGGAAAGTAATTGCTGAGCTATCCGGATCAATGAAATAGCATGCTGTGGTGAGGCAAGGGCAATATGCAGGTGGCATTGAAAAGTATTTACCAGTGCGCTGATTGGATAACTAAACTCGGTCACAAACCACATGCCTGCAGCAGCCAGTACTACAATAGGAAATAAAAGTGGCTGTTGATACCGTGGCGGGTGCCGGTAATATTTTGAGCACACGGAGGGATATCCCGGAAAACCGGAATGCAGATTCAGGCTGTCTTTTTTATAGGTGCTCATAATTATATGGG
The DNA here is from genome assembly GCA_030775685.1 of Bacteroidota bacterium. GTDB lineage: Bacteria > Bacteroidota > Bacteroidia > Sphingobacteriales > Sphingobacteriaceae > Mucilaginibacter. The sequence goes on along the minus strand of JALYIP010000072.1, from coordinate 62,963 downwards.
ATGCAGTAGTACAAATCAACCGCTAAACTGCGGCGATCTGTTTAACAACAGCGTCGTAATCCTCCTTTACGGTTAATGATAATCCCTCGGCAGCATAAGCAGCGACGAAATGGATAACGGCAGCAAGCGGTGCACCGCTAACCTCTTTTGTAGATACCCATGCAATGGAGTCGACGTTCACCAAAGCAGGCCGCTCTGTTTTGTTGGATGTTAGTTCAATAAAATTTGCCATGATATTTTTTATAAATTTTAAGTTTTCAATAAAAATATTCCTTTACCCCTCCAGATCATCCAGCTGAAACAAAACCTCTACCGTAGTATCAAAAGCTTTAGCCATCCGTAAAGCAAGTACCGTGGACGGGATAAATTTCCCGGTTTCAATGGAGTTCAAGCCCTGCCTGGAAATCCCGATGTGTTTGGCAAGATCGGCCTGTGTCCAGTTCTTTTTGGCGCGTTCAACCTTTATCGTGTTTTTCATACGCCGTATTTGTTTTTTGAAATTAACCAGCCAATAAAATAAAATAGCCAGCAATAGCATAACAGGTACGCATAGCCAAACCAGTCGGGGTTCGGGATTCCGCATAGGTCCAGCAAAAAAAGAATCATTATCAGCATCGCCATTAATGAAAACCCGATCACAACGGCTTCAAATTGTACCCGTTGCTTCACTTCGTCCATCACCGAAAAGGCCTTGATGTATTTATAAATAAAAATGGCAAAGGTAATTACCGGCACCAAAGCGATAATAAACGAGACAGGCTGCACTATTACGTGATGCTTTAACAGCCATACTACCGGGATATACGTGGCCCCGTGAATAAGGGCGAAGATAATAGATTGCTGGTTCGCGATTTTTTTAGATTGTTCCATTATTTTAATGTTTAATTACAGCAAAGATAAGTAAACATTTCATATTGTCAAGTAAACATGACAAAAAGACTAGAATAATGGCTATTTGAGAAGAAAGCTGAAAGGCAAAAGCTAAAAAAGACTTATGATTGCTTCCGCATGCTTTCCTTAATTTTTTCGCGGTGCTGCTTACCCCAGGCGCCCAGTTCCTTTAATACGCTTTTTAAGGTGCGGCTATATTCGGTGGCTTCGTAAATAATACTTACAGGCGTGGTAGGGTATACGTTTCGGGTGATAAAGCCATTCAGCTCCAGATCCTTTAGTTCATTGGCCAGCACCTTGGGCGAGATGCCTGCGATGTCATGCTGGATCTCGTTAAAGCGCTTTGACGATTGCACCATGGAGAGGATCAATGCCAGCCTCCATTTTCCATTCAGCACATACAGCGCATCAAGCACGTTCCTGAGCGAGCCTGTGCATTCATCCCGGCTCATAAGGGGTTCATTTTTAATCACCTTCATACATGCAAAGGTAGTCACTTACCTCAATGTAAGCGCTTTCCTTTGGGTAAGTACTAACTTTTTATCACTTAGTCGCCATAGTTTTGCCCCTGAAAATTAATCAGTAAATACTATGAAACACATACTTCATTTAAAATCGAGCATCCAGGGTGATGCATCGTACAGCATTAAGTTGGGTAACCATATCGTTGAAAAGATCCAGGAGAAGTACCCGGGCAGTACAGTTGAGGAATTAAACCTGGTTGACATGAACATGCCGCATCTTAACGCCGCCGCGCTCCGCACATTCTTTACTCCTGCAGATCAGCTGACTGATGATGACAGGCAATTGATCCGCCTTTCCGACGACATGGTTAAATCCCTGTTCGCTGCCGACATCATCGTTATTGGGGCGCCGCTCATCAACTTTACCATCCATTCTGCACTAAAAGCCTGGATAGATCATGTTACCAGGCCGGGCTTAACTTTTGGGTATGGTGCAAACGGGCCCATCGGGCTGGTGACAGGAAAAAAGATTTATGTAGCCATGTCGTCAGGCGGTGTTTATTCAGAGGGCCCGGGCAAGGCAAACGACTTTGTTGCTCCGTATTTAAAAGCTTTCCTTAGTTTTTTGGGGATGACAGATCAAACGGTGTTCCGTGCCGAGGGCTTAAAAGTGCCGGAAGTAAAAGAACACGCTATGCAAAAGGCTATTGATAGCATCACGATAGACTAGATCTTATTGAAAATGCATTTATTTAGCTATACGCTTATTGCACAGCCTGGGGCTAATGGACAGCAAGGACGAACCACAACATTTTTTTGAAGGTGCAGCCAAACTCCCTGCCTTTAGCGAACGAAGTTTTATTATAGAAAGCTGTTAAAACGATTGACGCTATGATTAGCCTATCCAAAACATCATTTCAATATCCTGCCTGATTTCAACCGGCAACTCATCATTGAATACATGTACGGACGGTAATCCATCGAGGATGATCATCACGCAATCCAATATGCTGAGCCTGGAGTTTTCAAAGTAACTTTTGTGTCGCGTTTCAACCTTTTTAAGGTAATCGATGGCAAACTCATAATCTGTCATATAGAAATAAATTGATGAATAAAACTAATTCAGCACCGATAGATAAAAAATGACATTGGTCACTAAAAGATAATTTCGTGTCTTTTTGTCGCTACGCTGGCGATGGTACAAGACGTCAAAGACGTTAATAGTTACTGCGGTTTGCATTTAACTGGCAAATTTGCTGCGCAACAATACTTCCTCACACATTCCTATTATAATCTACCTCTTCCCAGGGGGAATGTATCATGGTTCGCGTAAGCAGCAAACCTTGTGCTTTAAGTGTCCGTCTGTCCATTGGCTATAAGCAAATGAAGCGGACGGACACCTAAAAAATAACCCTCACTGCATAACTCATAAAAATCCACCTTCATCCCGGTAGTTAAACTTCAGTTTATTGCGTATCGTCAATAAAGTGTAAACAAATCCAAGCAACCGATTTAAACAATTGTTTAAATCAATCGATTGATTAATTTTGAAGCGAATTAAAAATTAATTGACATGGTAGAAACGGGTTTTAGAAAATGGATCATCACCATTACCGTAGTAACAGCATCATTACTTGAACTGATAGATACAACAATTGTTAACGTCTCCATCCCGCAGATCCAGGGGAACCTCGGGTCAACCATCACAGATACGGCCTGGGTGGTCACGGGTTATAGCGTAGCTAACGTGATCATATTACCCATGTCGGGCTGGCTGAGCAGTTTTTTTGGTCGAAAGAACTACTTCATGACCTCCATCATTGTATTCACTATCGCCTCCTTTTTATGCGGCAATTCGCACAGCCTTACCGAGCTGGTTTGTTTCCGCATCTTGCAGGGCTTGGCAGGTGGCGGTTTGTTATCAACAGCCCAGGCAATTCTTTTAGAGTCGTGGCCTCCTAACCAGGCAGGGACGGCAACGGCAATATTCGGCTTCGGTGCAGTATTTGGTCCAACCATTGGCCCTACACTCGGCGGCTACATTAACGACCATGCCTCATGGCAGTGGATCTTTTACGTGAACATCCCCATTGGCTGCCTGGCAGCGGCCTGTACGTTGCTATTTATACGGTCGACACCCAGCACCGGTAAGGATAAGCCAATTGACTGGTGGGGCATTGCGCTGCTGGCCGTAGCCGTGGGCAGCTTACAAACCATACTGGAAAAAGGCGAGGATGAAGATTGGTTCTCCACAACTTACATTACCGTATTAACGGTAACCTCAATATTTGGGATCCTGCTTTTTATCTGGCGCGAACTAAGCAACGATCACCCCATTGTTAACTTTAAAATTATGCGGCACCGCAGCTTTTCTACTGGGATGCTGACATCTTTTATCCTTGGCCTGGGTTTGTATGGTTCCAACTATGTGTTCCCGCTGTTTACACAAAATCTCTTAGGGTTTTCGGCACAACAAAGCGGCTGGATCCTGTTTCCCGGCGGGTTGTTTACGATAGCCACTATGCCTTTTGTAGGTATCATGCTTAATAAGGGAGTGCCTGCCCAATTTATGGCGATAACCGGCATGATCTTATTTTTTATATTTTCATACATGCTTGGCAATTCAACCCTAACGTCGGGTACAGGCGATTTCTTTTGGCCCTTGGCGATAAGAGGTGTAGGCTTAGCCTTACTTTTTGTGCCGCTCACTACATTAGGCCTGGGTGGCTTAAGGGGCCAGGAGATTGGCCAGGGCTCGGGCTTAAATAATATGATGCGGCAACTGGGCGGCTCATTCGGAATAGCCGGTTTAAATACACTGATCCATATCCGGGAGGCCGTTCACCGGAGTACCCTGCTGGAGCATATCAATCCTTACAATTCCTGGTTTACCGACAGGCTGAATGCCTTAACGCAGGGATTTATTGCAAAAGGTAAATCGGTGTTCGATGCAACCCATATGGCCTATATGGCCATTGATGGTGCAGTGCAAAAGCAAAGCATCCTGCTAAGTTATATCGATTCATACTGGGTAGTGGGTATCGCCATGCTCTGTGCTATTCCGCTGGTTTTCCTTGCTCCGTTTGTTAAAGGACAAAAAGCAGTCGTCGATTCGCATTAAGCTGATATTTTTTTACATGTCCCCTCTACAATGGGATTATAAATAGATAAAAATGTAAGGAGCATCGAGGAGGGTTAGCAGATTAATTTTCCGCTCTTAATTCATATATTTAAGCCACCTAACAAGTGGCTTTTTTAGTAACTAAACATGGCGATATTACACGAAAAAACTAACATACGGATTACTCAAATCATTTCAATAATAGCTTTTGGTATGCTTTTGCCAAACAAGTATTTTCCCCATAGTAATTACACAAATACAATTCACCCATTCATTACATATATAATTATATTGTTTTTCGTCGCTCAGGCGTTTATGGTGTATTTTTTTATACAATATAATAAGCACAAAAAAATAAGTTCAAACTGAGATACTTCTCTTTTTTTGATTTATTTGTAAGGCATTGGTTAGCTTTACAAATAATCTAAAATTAAATATGTCTTCAGTTACCGAGGTTTCAACAGAAGAAAAGATAAAGGATGCGGCAAGGAAGATCTTTACCAAAAAGGGATTTTTAGCAACTACCATTCGCGATATTGCTACCGAGGCCGACATCAACATCGCATCTATAAATTATTATTTCAGGAGCAAGGAAAAGCTTTTTGAATTTATAATGGATGAAACCATTGGCAAACTTTTCAATAAAATTGAGCCGGTGTTGAATAACGAAACCATGGCGGTTGATGAAAAGATTGAGCTGTGTGTAGGTTATTATATCGACAATGTACTGGAAAACCCCGACTTCGTTTTTTTTACCGTGAGCGAGGTGATGAGCGGCAGCCTCAACCTAAGCATGGTGAATAAGATGAAATCGCTGGAGAAATCGCACTTCGCCCGGCAGCTAAAGGATTTGCAGAAGGATGGTAAGATCAGCTTTCACCCGGTCAACCTGCTTTGGAACGTTACCGGGATGATCTTCTTCCCATTTTTAACCCGTCCGCGCATGCTGGAATCCGGTTATTTTACCTCCGATGAATTTATCGCCCTGATGCAGGAGCGGAAAAGACTGATCCCTGTTTGGATGCGGCAGATTATTAATGGCTGATAATAGCGGCGTTCCGGCATTGCCATTACGTTTTTGACAGCTAAATGATACCTTATATTTAAACCTTATAGTAAGCGCCTTTTTATAACATGAAAAAAATAAACGATGTTTTTTGGTTGACGTTTGGAGTAGTATGCATTGGTTATTTTGTTTATCTATTGGGAAAAAGATTTTTTACAGACCATATATCTGAAAAGGATATTCGTTATACCAAAGCCGTAATTATTAACCATAAGGATTATGACATAAATCACCGGGCGACCTCAAAATACACCTACTCTTATTCGTTCATTATAGACGGCAAAACCTACGAAGGTGACTCACATGACACCTCGGTCAAGGTTGGCGATACTGTCAAAATAGAATATCATAAAAACCATCCGTTTTTAAACAAGCCATTACGCTACAATGAATAACTCAGACCGGGATACTATCGCAATTTTACCTATAGGTATCCCTGTCCGCCTGTCACCCCTCCATCCATCTACCGACGGACACCCAATCAACCTTTTTAACTATTAAAACCACAGGTTGATAAGTGCGTCAACACCAATAAATTTTTATTACAAAATTGTTTGAAATGAGCGCGTTATTGATTACCTTAGTGTAACCAATTATAAACCAGTTAATACAAGGAAGTCATGAAAAAAAAAGCTACCTTAGTTAATCAGCCTGGTAAGACTGAGACTATTAAGTCAGAGTTATCTCCCCGTCAGATCCAAGTTCAAACACTTTACCGAAACCACACCTATTGTGACCATGCGCATGGCCGGGTTAACAGGTATCCGTTCGGTGGGGCACATGGACCGGGTGCTTTTTAAAGGTCGCAACCAATACAGTGGCTAAGCCGACATTATTGCTGGCAGGCTCAATGCGTTAAATCACTTCCCGAAAAGGAAAATGAAGCGCTTGCGGGTAGCTAACTTTTTTGTTCGGGCACAGCTTCTACGCCTGCTACGGGTTTCTCCTCGTAGCCAAACAGGTGCCGCTCCTTAATCATAACGGCAACCTCGGCAGGCACATATTCTTCCCATCCGTGTGCGCCAAGCTTTATCAGCTGCAAAACGTTGTCGGTTTGTACATTGAGGTTGCTTTCCGTATAGTGACGAATATCCTCTATCTTATTATTGGCTATCAGGTAGCGATAAAGGTCGATAAGGTGTGCAGGCGGATGAAATTTAAGGCAGTTCAGGATCGACCCCTCGCGAAGCGTAGGATAAATAAACAGCTTCACCTTGCGGCTAAACAGCGTGGCAAACGATTCAAGAATGCCGCCCTCCAGGTCCTTATAATGTTCTTCCGAAAAGATGTATTCAAGGTTGGGATAACCCAGCACCATGCCCAGTTTTAATTTGGTGATCTTTGAAAGATAGGCCACCAGCTTATAGTATTCGTGAAAATTGGAGATCATTACCGTTTGTCCCAGCGAGCAAAGGATATCCACGCGGTCAAGAAAGTCCTTTTCGTCGATATCAGCATTTATATCAGCATCCCTTTCCTTTAGGGCTTGCAGGGTAAGCTCGGTGATCACCATCACGTTGTTCTTGTCTACGTCGGGTTCTTCCTTAAATTGCTTAACCCCGGTGCGCAGCATATCCATGTGTACGTTAATCAGCGGGCGGAACCGGCCACGGATAACCACGATATGTTTTTTATACAACACTTCCGACGGCTGCTGATTTTTACCATCCGGTCCGAATACTGCAGCGTCAGAAAACCCATATTTCACCAGGTGCAGGCTCATCAGGCGGTTATCCACCTTGTTAAAGCCCGGCCCCTCAAAGCGGATCATATCTATCTGGATGCGGTCCTTTGACAGGTCATCCATCAGCGAAAGCAAAAACACCGGCGGATTTTCGTGGTAGTAGAAGCAGGCATATAAAAGGTTCACTCCCAGCACGCCGACAGCCTGCTGCTGCATGTTGTTATCATTATCCAACAACTTTACGTGCAGCACCACATCGTTGTAGGCGCCGTTAGGCTCCAGCTGAAAGCGTACGCCCATCCAGCCGTGCCCGTCGTTTGACTTATGGTAGTTTACTGCGGAAATGGTATCGGCAAAGGCAAAAAAGGTGGTAGAGTCGCCGCGCTGCTTGGCAAGGCGTTCAATCAATAGCCCGTACTCATGCTCCAGCATGGTCATCAGGCGGTTTTCACTTACATAGCGGCGAACCTGCTGTGCACCATAAATTGCATCAGAAAAGGTCATATCGTAAGCCGACATTGTTTTGGCGATAGTTCCTGATGATGCGCCGGCTTTAAAGAAGTTGGCAGCTACATCCTGCCCGGCACCAATTTCGGCAAACGAGCCGTAAATTTTATCGTTAAGATTAATGGCCAGCGCTTTTTGTTTGGTTCCGATTTCTGTATTATGGGCGATGTTCATACCTCTTTATTTTTATTAACGATTGCCAGTGCGCGAAGATACCTAAAAATACGTTTTTATTAGCTAAAACCAAACCCAAATCGTTACATTATGTTTATGTTAAGTCATCCTTTCATTCAAATGCAATGCCTACTTTTGGTTGTCATTTCTACAGTACCATGAAAAACAAAATCTCCATCTGCCTTGCCGCGTTAACCATAAGTTTACACACACTTGCCCAAACACCCGGAAAAATTGCAGCTACCAACCAGGTATTATTACCCAACGGCTGGAAGCTGAGCCCCGCTGGCCGGGCCTTGCCACTTGGCGATCTGCCCTTAAACATGCAGATCTCGGCATCGGGCAGGTTAATGGCGGTTACCAATAATGGTCAAAGCACCCAATCCATCCAGCTTATCGACCCAAAAACAGAACGGCAGTTGGACGAGCGCATCATCAAAAAAGCATGGTATGGTTTGGCATTCAGCCATGATGAAAAAACGCTGTATGCATCAGGCGGAAATGATAACCGCATCCTTGCTTACGCGATAAAAGACAATAAAATAGGCGCTGCCGATACCATAAAGCTGGGCGAAAGTTGGCCTAAGGATAAGATCTGTACCACCGGCATCGCCGTAAATAAAAGCAATACCCGCCTATACACTGTTACCAAGGAAGATAGCGCCCTGTATGTAATTGATCCTGCAAGCCGCAGGGTAATCAAGCGCATCAAGCTGGCTGCCGAGGCTTACAGCTGCATCCTGTCGCCCGACGAAAAAACTTTGTACATTTCCATCTGGGGCGGCGAAGAGGTGAGCTGCTACAGCACAGTTACCTGCACTGTCACCAGCATAAAAACAGGCAGTCACCCTAACGAACTGCTGTTAAACAAAAAAGGAACGCTTCTTTTTGTTGCTAACGCGAATGACAATTCGGTTTCCATCATCAACACCATTACCCGTAAAACTTTAGAGGTTGTTTCAACATCCCTATACCCTACCCGCTTAACCGGCTCAACCACAAACGGGCTGGCACTATCCCCCAACGAAAAAACACTGTACATAGCTAATGCCGACAACAACTGCCTGGCAGTATTTGATATTACCAAACCCGGCAATAGCCAAAGCAGGGGCTTTATCCCTGTGGGCTGGTACCCTACCAATGTAAAAACGCTGGGCAATAAAATATTTGTAGCCAATGGCAAGGGCTTTACCTCTATGGCGAACCCCAAAGGACCACAACCGGTAAAAAAGGCCGACAACAGCGGCTACCAAAAGGGTGCGGTTAACAGCAGGGAACAATACATCGGTGGCTTATTTAAGGGCACGCTTTCCATTATAGATGCTCCTGCCGAACCTCAGCTTAAAGCTTACACCAAACAGGTTTATGCCAATACGCCATTCAATAACAAAATAGCGGCGACAGCAGCAGGCGAAGCGGGCAACCCGATCCCAAGAAAAAGGGGTGAGAAATCGCCAATAAAACATGTGTTCTATATCATCAAAGAAAACCGCACGTACGACCAGGTTTTAGGCGATATGCCGCAGGGCAACGGCGATACCTCGCTTTGTATCTTCGGGCAAAAGGTTACGCCAAACCACCATGCTATTGCCGGTGAGTTTGCCTTGCTGGACAATTTTTATGTAGATGCCGAAGTTAGTGCTGACGGACACAACTGGAGCACGGCAGCATACGCTACCGATTTTATCGAGAAAACATGGCCAACAAGCTATGGCGGTCGCGGAGGGAATTATGACAGCGAGGGCACCCGCAAAGTCGGCGATCCGCGCGATGGTTACATCTGGGATTATTGCAAGCGCGCAGGCGTAACTTACCGCACCTACGGCGAATTTGCCGACGATGGCAAGCCAAATATCAAGGTACTAAAGGATCATTATTGCCTGCAGGCCCCAAGCTTCGACCTGGACATTACCGATATAAAACGTTCTGAAGTTTGGGCACATGATTTTGATTCGCTGCTCGCTATAAACGCAGTACCACAATTCAACACCATACGCATCTGTAACGACCATACCAGTGGACAAAAAAAGGGCGCTATCTCCCCGATTGCCGCCGTTGCTGATAATGACCAGGGCATTGGCCGCTTTTTAGATCATCTTTCGCATAGTTCCATCTGGAAGGAATCGGTAGTTTTTATTTTGGAGGATGACGCCCAAAACGGCCCCGACCATATTGATGCGCACCGTTCGCCTGTGTTTGTTGCCGGGCCTTATGTAAAGCGCAATGCTGTTGTACACAGTATGTACTCTACCTCAGGCGTATTACGCACCATCGAGCTGATCCTGGGCCTGCCGCCGATGAGCCAGTATGATGCAGCAGCCATGCCGTTATACGAATGCTTCACCAGCAAACCCGACTTTTCGCCCTATAATGCCAAACCTGCACAGGTTAACCTGGAGCAGCGCAACATTGCAGATAACAAAAGTAGCCTGCGTTCGGCTCACTTTAACTTCGCCAAGGAGGATGCCGTACCTGATTTGGATTTAAATGAAGTGATCTGGAAATATGTGAAAGGCGAAAACGCCACTATGCCGGCACCGAAACGCAGCGCCTTTGTTATTTTGGAGAAGAAGAAAAAGGATGACGATTAGCCCCCTAAACCCCTAAAGGGGGAATAGAATGAATTTTTGTATATATAACGTATAGAATATTAGGTTACAAAGGTAGGATCCGGATGCGGCTTTTATCTTCATCAATAACTAGCAAGGCTCCTTTATCAAACAAGTCAGCATACGCTAATAGAGCCGGGATTACCATTTTACTTAAATGTGGTACAGTTACATTTTGAGTTCTAACTTGTATCACGCTTGGCTTTTCAGATTTAGTGAGAGCCAATGCCGTTCCAAAGTCAAGATCGTGTGTAAAAACAATATGGTTGTTTTGCCTCGCCCAGTTCATTATCAAACCATCAGGAGCATCAAACGCGCCTACTGTGGACCAATGAACAGCTTCTATGTCATGAAATTTAAACTCCTGAACCCATTCAGGAGATAAATTCATATCGATAAGTATTTTCATGCACTGGTTAATGGCACTTCAATTTCCTCAGAGCGCCACGCAGCGTAAGCCAGGGCCTGCATAAGGTCTTCATGCTGGAGGTAAGGGTACATTTTCAAGATCTCTTCTTCAGAAAGGCCGGAAGCAAGCAGGCCAATAACTGTGCCTACCGTCATTCGCAATCCCCTGATACAGGGCTTTCCCCCCATTATTTCCGGGTTAAGTGTAATTCTCTCTAAGTTTTTCATCCCCCTACTTATTTACTATTAACAAAAATAACATATTAATTCTATTTTTTAGTCATTCTAATCGCTGCCGCGGGTTTAGCGCAGCGTAACGCGTGGTGCAGCATATTGCAAGCTTTCAGCTTGCACCGGCAAATAAAACCAATGCCAATTGCATCTTTCCTTTTCAAAAACAAATTCATAATTTAGAAAGTTTTAAAAGCTATACATCAAACTCCATGGCTATTTTAGAGAATGACTTTCTGAAGGTACAGATCAGCACCAAAGGCGCACAACTTACATCAATATTCAATAAGGAAACCCAAACGGAACACCTTTGGCAAGCCGACCCGGCAATATGGCCCTGGCATGCGCCAAACCTGTTCCCCGTGGTTGGTGGTTTGATAAATGACGAGTTGCTGGTTGATGACAATACCTACCCCATGAGCCGTCACGGATTTGCACGACAATCGGAATTCATTTTATTGGAGAGCGATGAAGAACATGCGGTTTTTTCGCTTCCAAGTTGTGAAAATACGCTTAAGGTATATCCTTATAAATTTGATTTCCAGGTTTTATATACCCTGATAGAGAATGCGGTGAGGTTAACCTTTAAACTCATCAGTCATGATAAAAAGACCATTTACTTTTCAGTTGGTGGTCACCCGGCGTTCAGCGTCCCTTTTAATGCAGGCGAAAAATATGAAGATTACTACATAGAGTTTGAAACGGAAGAAAAGCTGGTAACACATTTACTCTCAAAGGATGGCTTTTTTAACGGCGAAACTCACCCGGTATCGACCCCAAAAAACAGGCTTTACTTAACCCGGGATCTGTTTAAGGACGACGCGCTGGTATTTAAGAATCTGAAATCGCGCGAAGTTTGCATTAAGAGTGACAAGCACGAACAGTCTCTCTCTGTGGAGTTTCCGCACTTTAATTACCTCGGCATCTGGGCCAAGCCCGGCGCCGATTTTGTGTGTATTGAGCCATGGCTTGGATGTGCCGATACTATTGATAAGCATGTCGACATCAGCCAGAAAGAGGCTATTCAGCAATTAAAACCCGGTCATGTTTTTGAAGCTGCTTACTTTATCAGTATCTGAGTCCAGCCTATTTCTGTAACATTCCTGGTAGAACAGGCAGAAAAGGCACTGAAATTTTACATCAACCGTTAAAGCCTAAAACCAAAGCAATGAGTGCCGATCCTACCAAACGATTTACCGAACGGGTTGATAACTACGTAAAATACCGCCCCGGATACCCCGACGAAGTAATTACGTTTTTACAAAAGGAATGTGGGTTAACCAGCAAGTCGGTAATCGCCGATATTGGTTCTGGCACCGGCATCTTTACCAGGATCTTGCTCGATAAAGGCTTTAAGGTTTATGCAATTGAACCTAACCAGGCCATGCAGCAAGCTGCCAGGCAATGGCTCGGGAGCAATAAAAACTATACGCCAATAGATGCCGCTGCCGAAGCTACAACGCTAACCCCAAAAAGCATCGACCTTATTGTTTGCGCACAGTCATTCCATTGGTTTAATGACGAACGAACACGGGCTGAGTTTAAAAGAATTTTAAAGGACGGCAGGTTTGTGGCCCTAATCTGGAACAACAGGCTGATTGATGTTGATGAGTTTTCAAAAGCTTATGAAGATCTCCTAAAGAAGGACTCGATAGACTACAACAAGGTAAACCACCGAAACGTAAACGATATAGACTTCAAAGCCTTTTTTAAGGATAAGGAATATAAAAAAGTGATCTACCCGAATGCACAAGAATTTGATTGGCAGGGGTTAATAGGCAGGGCGTTTTCATCATCGTACGTGCCACCTCAAAACACGGATGCAGGTAAAAAATTTCAGCAACTATTACAGGATGCCTTTGCCAAATACAATACAAAGGGTAAGGTGAATTTTCATTACCAAACAGAAATCTATATCGGTAGGGTATAAACGGTTAGGCCGTTTTTTGCCGTGCAGGAATATTCTTCAGCTCATTTTTTGCCAGCGCGAACCATTTACGGTTACTGCGTTTTTCCACCTGGCCCAGGTGTGGTTCCTCGTTAAGCATTTCAGACAGTATAGCTGCGGCATCCTGGTCGCGGTTGTTCCTTATTAAAAACAGGGCATATTGATAGCGTTGCTCAAAGTAGGAGTAACGACCCTTCATAGCTTTAAATTCAGCCTCAGCCTCCTCTATCCTGCCCAAACTCTCCAGCGACATAGCATAGGCGAGGTGCGCCTTTGACCGCGCAAATTGGGGCAACTTGTATAACTTTTTGCCAATCGGGATAACTTCTTCATACTGCTGCAATTCAAAATAAGCGATCATTAGCTGGGCAAGCGCGTGTTCGTTTTCGGCAAATGCACCGGTTAAACTTGCGTTATACAATTCGGCAGCCTTTTCATACTGGGCAGCGGCGAGATACGCATCTGCCAGCTTCATGCGGTTAGCGAACGTGTCGGTAAATTGAAGTTCCTCTTCCAGTTTTTTTTTTTGCCACGGGGGTTTATCACCGACCCCACATCGATGTTAGGTCCGCGAAAACTGCGGTTTGAAAGGATCTCACTGTAAACGTAAATGAGACTGCCTATAAGCGGCAAGAATATGATGATCCAGAGCCATTTGCCCTGGGTACCACGGCGCACGCAATGGATAGCACAAAAGATCTCCAGTATAACTACCAGGTAATAATAGGAGCCGCCATAAAACATAGTGACATGAATTGTTAATTGTGATAACCAAAAATAAAAAAATAAATATTACCTTGCATCAGGAAATGGTGTCTTCCTTTCAAAAACCGCATTCGCTGATGACGCCTGCAACAAAATCAAGAGCAATAAAGCTTATTGATATAATTTTGTGCAGGTGAAAAGTTTAAATTACATACTTCTTAAAATTCAACCAACGAATTTATGCGTCCGTAATCTTATTGCCTGCAATTTTATTAACCACCTAGCCATTAAGCAAAATGACTAAAAGTCAATCATCCCCCTTTGCAGCACACTTTGCCATTGTTAAACATTTGTTCCGCTGGACTATTATTACTATGCCTATTGCAGTAGTTATCGGCAGCATAGTTGCCTTTTTTCTATGGCTGCTAAGTGCCGCTATCCATTTCCGGTTCGATCATAAATGGTTGTTATACTTATTGCCCTTGGCCGGTTTGCTCATTCATTTTATCTATCAAACAGTCGGCAAATCATCCGAAAAGGGCAACAACCTGATCATGGACCAAATTCATGAAGAGGGCGGCGGCGTACCCAAACGGATGGCGCCGGTTATTTTATTTACCACCATAATTACCCATTTATTTGGAGGCTCGGCAGGGCGTGAAGGTACTGCGGTACAGATAGGCGGCAGTATTGCCGCTATGTTTGGCAAATGGCTTAAGCTTAACGGGCCTGATATGCGCCTTATCCTTACTGCCGGCGTTGCAGCGGGCTTTGGGGCTGTGTTTGGAACACCCTTAACCGGGGCCCTCTTTGCGCTGGAAGTGATCACCATTGGCCGTATTAAGTATGATGCCTTGCTGCCGGCGTTAATTGCTGCTGTAGTAGGTGATATAACTGTTGGCGCATGGCACGTAAAACATACGCAATACCATATCGACATCATAACTCATTCCGCCAATATAGTAAACAACTACCTGCATTTCGACCTGCTATTGCTGGGCAAGGTTATTATAGCTTCGGCTGCTTTTGGATTGGCCAGCTTGCTGTTTGCAGGAATGGTGCATGAGATAAAAGCAGTATGCCTTAAGGTATTTAAACATAAATGGATGATCCCCGTGCTTGGCGGACTAATTATCATTGGCCTCACATTTATCAATGGCAAGCCCGATTACCTGAGCCTGGGTGTTGATGCCGAGTATCACGGCGCTGTTACCATCCCATCGGCCTTTAACGCAGGCGGTTCAGATACCTGGAGCTGGCTCTGGAAAACTATTTACACCACCGTTACCCTTGGCACCGGCTTTAAGGGCGGCGAGGTTACCCCATTGTTTTACGTAGGCGCAACCATGGGCAATACGCTTGCTGGCTTATTAAATGCCCCGGTTAGTCTTTTTGCGGCGCTCGGCTTTATTGCAGTTTTCGCCGGGGCCACAAACACTCCCCTGGCATGTACCTTTATGGGCATTGAATTGTTTGGCGGCGAATATGCCTTATTATTTGCTGTGGCTTGCTTTACCGCATACTTTTTCAGTGGAAATTCGGGCATTTATGGCTCACAAAAGATAGCCGTTCCTAAAATATTAGATAATGACTACCCCACCGATGAATCGTTAGCGGGTGCGGCAAAGCGGCGTGGGTACATGTATGAAAAATTGAAGAAATACAGGTTTAAAAAATAATCATCCTTTTAATTGTTGTAAGGCGTTACGACAAAGTAACCTTGTAGTCAACGCTTGGACGCAATGAAGTTCTACAAATTTCTATTCGCTCTGTATTGCTACGCGGTTGCTTCTACCTCGCAATGACAAATTTTATAAATACGTGAGCGAGATTTCTTATTTTCTTCTTTCGGACTTTACTGACTTTCCGGACTTTTCCGACTCAAATCCTTACTTCAAATCCTTGTTGATCTCATTCAATAAATACTCTTTTTTATCATCACTGTACTCCCAAAACATAACTCCGGCCAGCTTCATTTTGCTGACATAATCGCATTTATTCTTTATCGACCACTCATCTTCATAGGATATAAACTGCCGGGTTGACGAATTGAATAAATAGGGTGCGGCCGCGTCATTGTCGCGGTAATATTTAAAGCTTTTATTGCTCACCAGGCTATCCTTTATAAAGGTAAACCCACCAGCCCGCATCTTGCCATCCGTTTTGATTCCAAGGCCATTCGCAGTAGTATCAATAACCCGCGACGAGCGGCCATAAAAAGCCATACCCATCACCAATTTTTTGGCAGGCACGCCGGCAGCCTCAAAATCAGCTACCGCCTTGGCGGCATAATCCAGCGTATTGTATTTTTTTGATGCGTACAGGTTGGTGTGGTGTACCGCTATACCCAGGCTATCCTGGAAATAATCATAGGTCATCAGGTTAATGTAATTTAGGTATTTTGCCACTTTATCCATTTCGGTAGTTTGGGTAAACCGCTTAAATCCGCCAACTGCCGCAGTAAGGAACAGCTTTTTGCCGGTTTCATCTTCAAGCTTATCCAACTCTTTTCTTATCGCCTTAAACATAAGTGTATAATTCTGCTTGTCTTCGGGGCGATAAACGTTGCCGTCGCCAATATTGTCCGGGTATTCCCAATCAATATCCACACCGTCTAAATTATATTTCCTGATGATCTCCACCGCGCTTGCGGCAAAAGCAGTCCGCGAAGTATCGGAAACTACGGCATCCGAGAAATTCTTGCTCCATGCCCAGCCGCCAATGGAGATCAGGATCTTCAGATCGGGATTCACCTTTTTTAACTTCAATAGGTTTTTAAAATTGGTGGTGTCGGTGCGGATATTGGTTAGCCAGGCCCGGTTATCCTTTACGTTTACAAAAGCATAATTGATGTGTGTAAGCTTTTTGGCATTTACCAGGCTGGTATCAATTAACCCACGATAACCGCCTACATAGCCGATGATGACGTGCTTTTTTGGCTGGGCAATGGCGCTTAGAGTTGATAAGCATAGCAGGAGGATGGCTATTGATTTCGTCTTTTTCAATAATTTATTTGATAAGTTGTTCATATTTCAAATCGTATTTTACTCTATTTTAATATTTAAAGTATCGGCCCCGTGCGATTCCCTCCCTTGGGAGGGCGAAGGGAGGGGTTTCTGCGCCAAGCTTTTACGCTGAAATCACCGGATAACGTGTTGAGTCGCTTGGTTAACCCCTACCTCCCCTTCCCCAAGGAAGGAATCGCACCGGCTAATGCCTCTAAAAAAATAATGACAAGTTACTAATTCACCTTCACCTCAAACACGGAATTATGGCCCGTTACATACAGCGTTTTACCATCCTTGCCAAACGTTAATGATGTTGGCCTTTCGGGCACCTTAATTACATTTGTTTGCTTCCCGGCACTGTTGTAAACATAGATCTGTCCGTCGGCAATATAAACATTCCCCTGCGCATCCGTAGCTGAATCAAACTCGCCGCGTTCAGCAAAATATTTCAAATCAGCTGCATAACCTTCCGGGCTTACATTCATGCTTACCGTGCGCTTATCATACTCATCAGTAGCGTAAAACATCTTGCCCGGATAAGCAGTTGTTAGTGCTGTTGAGCGGGCAAGGTCATAAACAACCGGCACAATAGTAACGCCATCCGGCGCAACAAAGCATTCTGTTGCTTTGGCTACTGCTATGGTGTTAAAATCGTGGTAGTCGCGCCAGCGGTGCGCCGGGTAAAGGGCCTTGTAAACCGGGTTAACACTACCCATCGGCGCCTTCTTCAGCATTTGAATTGTTTCATCAGGATTGTTTGGGTCGATAGAATAAACCAGCGTTCCAAAACCTGAGTTACCCCAACCGCTGAATGAAGTACCAGCCGCATCTGGTGGATTTTTAAATTCCTCCGGCTTGCCATTTACCAGGTAACCCGGCTTTGGCACATATTTAAAAACAACCAGCAGGTTATCGGTCTTATCGCAGGCTAAGGACAGTGGCTCCCAGGGGTAATCAGCCAAAAGACTGATCGTTCTGCTCGCTGCCGACCACTTATAAATGCGCTTCATCCGCTGTTCACTGAAATAAATATTGCCTTTACTATCAGTACAGGCGCTGGTTGCAAATTCAAATCCTGTGGCCAGTCGCGTAACTTTATCTGTAGATGGCTTTGGATCCTTATCATCAATCAGCAACCTCGCAAACTCCCATGGCCTTACTTCCGTGTCACTGTTAATATCATATAGTGGATTGGTGGTAGTGTATTTTATCTGGCTGTAGTTATGCACGTTCAAAAACTCAACGTTTTTGCCGCCCCACTCCCTTACTGAATATGGTGCAGGCTTATTTACCCTGATCACCCGGAACGTATACAAATTTGCAAAAACCATATTGCTGCAATTCTCCACCTCCAGCGGCTGGCATTCGGTGCTTTCCCGGCTTTCTTCTTCCAGTTGCAAGGCGTACACATTAAAGTTGGATACATTATTAAACCTTACCTCGTTGCGCACATGATGCTCAACCGATAAGGCATAAACATGGCTTGGTGTAGAAGTATTTGAAAAATAAGCGCCATCGGTAGCATAAGTGTTTGCCGACCAAATGTTCATAAACGTACCGCCGCCACCATCAGTCACCCAAAGGCTCCAATACTGTGTATCCCATGCCGGATCTACGCCGTTGTAACCCTTGTTATAAATCCCAGTGCGCTCCTTTTTAGGTTCTGTTGGTTTTGCGGGTTTTTCCAAACCACCATGCCCGCCGATGAATTTCACATCATTTAAATAAGAATGCTCGCCCGACATCCATTTACAAGCCACCGCCCGTGGGTTATCGCCACTGGTTGAAAGACCGATGCCGGTTAAAATATTTTGTCCCCCCTTTGCACTTTCCAACAGCGCCTTCGGGCCGCCAAAACCGCCGAACGCCTGTGTATTATCCGCAATAATAAATTGCGTGGCAATAGGGTTTAAGCCGATCAGCGCAGTATTAGGTTTTAGCTTGATGGTTTCGCTAACGCGATACCAGCCCTGCGGCACATAGATGGTTGCATACTTATCTATTGCATCCTGGATGACCTTTGTATCATCTGTTGTTCCATCACCTTTTGCACCAAGTGTTTTTAAATTTACCCAGGTATTTATTGCGGGCAGCTCCGGAATATCGCTCTTAGCGGGTTCCGGAAAAACGGTTAAAGCTTCAACGTCATTAATAGTTTTATAAACCGGGTCGGCAGTAAGGCTGTCCATCTGCAAGCCATCGATAAACCGTTTCACCTTATACGTGGCTCCGGTACCTGGCGTTTGCTTACCACTACGCCGATAGCTGGCAAATACAGGTACATCACGGCAATCAATATTTTTCAGGCTGATCTGGTTGAATGCGTTTTCCTCGTTGCTGATAATAATCGCCGGGCCGCTCACCTTATCAAACCTGCAATTTTCCATAAACAGCTTTTCGTGATAGTTTGGGTTGATGCTGATAACCGTCGGCACATTTTTAACATTCATGCGTACGATGGTCAATCCGGCTTCCTGTGTTTTAATCGCGGCCTCACGCTGTCCCTCGAAATAAGTATCCACCATCATAAACTGCCAGCCGGGCGAAGGCTTAGTGGTATAAATGCCATACTGCCCGCCATAAAAACGAACATTGTTCATCGCATTACCCACGTCAAACATCCCCGCCTTGCCGTTACCGATATTTACGTCAACATTACCTACAAAGCTGTGTTGCGCAAAGTGTGCACGCATGGCTACAGCTATTGGGTTGCCGTCCTCAATTTTTAGGTTGATGTTATTTATCGCACTATAAAAGGTAGAAGCCCCGGCATCATGAATACCATCACCAGGTTTTGAAAGATTACTTACAAACCAGAACATGTACTTCGCTTTGCCTTTGTCAGTCGAATCAGCGGTTTGAAAGCCCGGTGAATTTTTTGCGAGGATGATCTGCGGGCGGTTTTTGCCATAGCCAATCAGTCGCACTGCAGTAGGAATGAATATAGTTTTCGAGACAAGGTATTTCCCTTCGGGGATAAAAAGAATCCCGAAATTGTATTTGGTTTTAATCTCAGTAATGGCCTTTTGTAACTCGTCGGATACATCAGTCTTACCATCAGCCTTGATCCTGAAATTCTCCGGTGTAAAGTAAACAGCATCCGAATCCTGCAAACGGGATTCATAGATTGATTTGCCGCCGCCGTCTTTACCGTCAGCTATTGGCTTGCCGACGCAAATAAATTGCGTTAATAAAATAGCTACTGCTGCTAAAATAATCTTCTTCATGAGTTATAGTACAGGTGTTGGTTGCCCGCTTGGTTTACTTGTTAAATGTACAGCCTGTATGTTGTATCATCGTTTATATCAGGTAATTGTTACAAAGTTTCTTATTACATACTTTCAGAATATTTCTCTTACCTCTTTACGCGCAGCAAAGAGAGGTCGGACCGCGCAGCGTTTCCGGGTGAGTCCACTCTGCGCCATGTGTTACCGGTAACGCCGCTCGCAGAGTGGACTCACCCGGTCATTGCTTCGCTCGACCACCCTCTCTGCTGCGCAAAGAGGGAAGAGTTTTTCTTTAACAAATCTAATCGTAGCTAAGGCAAAACCTCATTTGCCGCCCACTACTTTACTACTACCAATGTAAAATCATCGCATTTATACACCAAAATAACCATCGCCCTAAAAAATTATTGAATTATGTTTTACTTTTAAACTAAAAAACATACTATGAACGATAAACCTACTCCGATAAACCATCCGGCTGTAAACAGGCGGACATTTGTAGCCAATACAGCAAAGGCTACCGGCCTTTTAATGCTAGCGCCACTTGTAAACAGGGCATCGGGTTTTATTAAGGCTGATGAAACTTATAATGTTGGCCAAATCATGGATCTGTTTATAAAGCAGGTGCCGGGCGCGCCATTCGCCAATACAGTTGATACTTTAAAGTCCGGCAACCGGGATCTTGTGGTTACCGGGATAGTTACTGCGATGTTTGCGACTATAGATGTTATCAGGAAGGCTATCGAACTGGGCGCAAATTTTATCATCGTCCACGAGCCTACCTTTTATAACCACCAGGATGATACCAGCTGGCTGCAAAACGATGATGTTTACAAGTATAAAGCCGATCTGTTAAAAAAACACAATATTGCTGTTTGGCGTAACCACGATTATATCCATACTATAGTTCCCGATGGCGTTACCGATGGCGTGCTTGATCAACTGGAATGGAAGAAATATGCCGATAAAACAATTCCTAATATCCTCACCATTCCTCAAACTTCACTTCGGGAAATGGTGGGCTACGTAAAAGGAAAATTGGGGATCGAAATGGTACGTTATATCGGTGATCCGTCACAGCCCTGCTCACACGTTCTGTTTATGCCGGGAGCAGCAGGCGGGCAACGCCAGATCCAATCAATAGCAAAGATAAAACCCGAAGTGATGATCTGCGGTGAGATTTCCGAATGGGAAACTGCCGAATATGTGCGTGACGCCAGGGCAAAAGGCGATAAAACCGCGCTGGTAGTGCTTGGTCACATTGCCAGCGAGGATGCCGGTTCAGAATTTATGTTAAATTGGGTGAGAAAGAACGTGCCGTCGGTTAAGGCTGCACGGGTTAAGCCGGGAAATTCTCTATCCTTTATGTAGCCATATCTTATTTTAAACCATATACAACTACCCGGTTTGAAAACGTGGGCAAATAGACATGCCCGTTTGCTATAGTTGGGGACGAAAACTTCGCATAACTACCGGCATTATCAGCGGTATTTTGGCTGTTGCTCCAAAGCTCCTTTGATACGTCAGTGGCATCGAATGCCCGTAATATACCAGGGCTTACGTCGTGTTCTGCATCCCCGCTGGCTGCATATGCTGCCCATACGATGGCCGACCCCTTAACCGAGCCGTTAGATGAAACAGACAGCACCGCACCACTTTGACCTGTCGGCCCGCTTACGGTAGATATAATCTGCCCGCCAACATTAAAGGTATTGCTTGAACGCGAAAAAGAGAACGCGTGCAATTGGTCGTTTTCTGCCCATACATAGGCAAACTCACCCGTCGAACCACCATAATATGCCGGCTGGCAATGCATGTTTGCATTTTGATTTAATGCAATAGTTTGTTGTACCTTGTTAGATGACACTGAAAAACCACCCATATTATCCTTATTTACCAAATACATATTGCCATCCTTACACCCTGTTAAATAATAATTTGAGTTGGGGATCAGGAACGCGCCCATGCTGCCATAGTCCAAATCGTTATCCTCAAGAGTTTGAAAATTAAAAGGCGTAAAGAAGGAGGCTACCTTTAAAGTAGAGCCGCTCGGAGTAAGCTTTAAAGCACTTTCGCCACGATTTAAAGCGGACGAACGATTGCTCCCGTCGCCTACCGTTCCATTCCCGATCACCGCATATAGGTTACCTTGTGCATCAGCGGCCATACCCATGCCGCTTTCCCACATTCCTCCGTCAACTCCGTTCGGGGTATCGTTGTAAACAATATTTTGGCTTAAACTTTTTGAATCGTAACCCAGGATCCATCCATGATATGGCCCCCAATCACAATGGGAAGAAAAAGTAACGTACACAATTCCGTTTAGCAGGGTTAAGGCCTGGCGCTGGTTCTGACGCTGGGCATCAAAAGTTAATACATTATTTACACTGCCATCGCCATTACCTGCGTAAGTTGCGGTAATTTTTACAGGACTTCCGCTCAGCTCATCGCCTGTTAGTATATTAACAGAATGCAGGTATTGTACAAAGTTGCTGCCGTCGGTACTGCGGGCAACAAAATACATATTCTGCGATACTGAATCAATAACAGGTGTACCAACAATGCCTATGTTTCCGCTAAAATCCTGATATTGCCCGCCGCAAGCTCCGGTCATGTCAGTATTTTTAGGAGCCCTCATCCCCGATTCTGTAAAATTTTTCTTCCAGTATAGCTTTCCGCTATCACCGTCATAAGCGTATACAGTATTATTAACTGTTGCTATAAACACTACGTTATGCTTAGCACCCGAGATATTAATATTTCCTGCAACCAGTGGCTGGGCGTAAACCTGGTCGTCAACATCGAGTGTAAAAAGTTTGCCAAATTGTGTGGAATTTACATTGCTTACGGTAAGCTTTTTCTCCTGGTTGTTCCAACCTGCACGGGTATTGTTGTTGTGCTGCGTGAATACAGATATATGCTGATCGTTGGGTTTGGTAGTGTCGGCGCCGCCGTAAGGATTTTGGTTAACAACCGCTTTTTTTTTGCTGCAGCCTAAGCAGGAAAGTATAATTAGTAAGACAAGGCCCAAATATTTTAACATGCAATAAAAGTTTTTAAATTGGTTGCCCCAATCTAAAAACTTTACGCGGTATATTATTATAATATAATTTTATTTTGCTCCTTTAACCGGGCACCTTTAAAATACAACCTTCCCGGTAGCGGTTACCAATGATGCAATTCTTACCGCATCAAAAACACGTTCTTCGGTGGTACCTAATTTTATCAGGGAATCTTCATGAGCGTTAACACACATTTCACAGCCGTTAACCGCAGAAATAGCCAGGCTCATCAGTTCAAAAAATTCCTTGCCTGTTACAGGCTTCATCATCAGCTGCATCCGGATCCGCGCAGGGATCTGGGTGTATTTTTCCTTTTGCGTAAAATGGCGAAAACGATAAAATACATTGTTTGATGCCAGTAATGATGCACAACCTACAGCTTCACCAATTTCAGCGGCAGTTGCTCCTTGTTCTTCAGCGTACTTTGTGAAGAAGGTTGTCAGCGGCGCATTGATGTTATTAACAGCCGTAGAAAGACCAAGCAAAGCGCATTCTTTTGCACTTATGTGTTCAGATGTAAGGGTGCTGGTAAAGTTCAGCTTCAAATCGCGCAGGTAGCGTGATTCGCCTGCTTCAAGCAAAGTAAGGCTACTGGTGCGATAAGCTGTGTCAACGCCAAGACTTGTCAATAATTCGTTTATTATTTCGGTAGATTCGTTCATTATTTCTAAATGTAATGGTATAAAAAATCCCCGCATCCGTTAAATGCGGGGACCAAATATGTTTGTCAATTAAACGGTAATAGTTTCTTCGCCTTTAACCCAGTTGCAAGGGCAAAGCTCGTCGGTTTGCAAACCATCAAGTACGCGTAAAACTTCCTTAACGTTGCGGCCAACACTTAAATCATTAACAGACACCCAACGGATAATGCCGGTTGGATCGATAATGAAAGTTGCGCGGTAAGCAATTTTTTCGTTTGGTTCTAATATTCCCAGTTCTTCAGCTAACGATTTTGAAGTATCAGCAAGCATTGGAAACTTAAGGTCACGCAGGTCTGCATGGTCTCTTCTCCATGCTGCGTGTACAAATTCAGTGTCAGTTGAGGCGCCGATCAAACGGGTGTCACGATCACGGAACTCGCCGTAGCTTTTGTTGAACTCAGCAATTTCGGTAGGGCAAACAAAAGTGAAATCTTTTGGCCACCAGAACATTACAGTCCAAACGTTATCTTCGTTAACAAGGAAATCAGAAGTGATAGTTTCGAATTCTTTTCCTTTTTCGATACTTACAACAGCTGTTTTAGAAAATTGTGGGAATTTTTGACCTATAGTTAGCATATTTTTAATGTTTTTTAATTTCTATTGCAAATATACCACTTTTACAATAGTTTTTTTATATAAAGTATCTATGTAATATAGATTTATTCTATAGTTACCTATAATTTTCATTTACCGTTTTGCCAAAATCATAAAAAAAGACGTTTTTAGATCGCCTTATATAATCTTTTTTAAAAAAGACACGGCGTTAATTATAAAATTCTCAAAACTTCGGCCTTAAGGTTGCATTAAACGAAATTAAATGTTCGAAATTATTGAATTTTAGTTAAATTTATTCATATAAGTTGTATATTTGATCAAACCCAATTATAGATCATATGCATGAGAAGTAAGCATAAGTTTTACTTTAATCGCTGGTGGTATGACAACAAATGTTTCTGGTACTGAAAATCTATGTCCCTGCGGAAGAGGCAGCCGGTCGGAGTTGGATCGTATACCCAGGGGCTTTTTTTTAAAAACGTTTCTTTTCTGGCTTCCTATTAAAAAATACAGGTGCTACAGGTGCAAACGTAACAGGCTGCTGCTAAGATAACAGACAGGCGCTTGCCTTCTAATTCCTACTTCTGCTGCTATCCCTGAATTTAATTGAGTACAAAACGATAAAAAATCTATTTTTACGCCAGCAAATCGTTTTGTAACCTTGTTCCGGTTCGAGGCCGGGCTCCAATTAATTTAGTTTTATGCACAGACGCAATTTTGTAAAGCTTTCGGCTACAACCATGGCTGCTTTATTATTCAGCAGGATTACCTACGCAAATGGAAGCGCTACATTAATGAATACTCCCGATGAGGTATGGGGACAGGCGGGCGCTGATTGGTTTCAGCTTAAATCATCGGGCAATAATTTTGTATACCGCGATATTGAGGTGAGCCTGAAAGCAAATGGCCCTTCAACCGGGGTTTATATCCAGGCGCCTGCAAGTAACCTAACCGGTATTCGCTTTAAATGGAAACACCAAACGCAACCTGCAGTACAAATATTGGGCGACCATTGGGAACGGTCATACGGCGACCTTGCCTGGAAAACATTAAGCAGCAGTACAAAAAATCCATGGTATGTTTTATTAAACGATGGCGGGCACACAGCTTGCTTCGGCGTTAAAACCGGTGCAAATGCTATCTGTTGGTGGGCGGTTACCCGGGACACTCTTGAACTAACACTTGATACGCATTCAGGCGGGGCAGGCGTTCAGTTAAGCACACGAAAGCTGCATGCTGCCGATATCATTACAACACAAAGCAACATAGGCGAAAACGCATTTGCTACCGACCACAGGTTTTGCAAAATGATGTGCGATAAGCCGCGTTTACCCAAGCAACCTATATACGGCATTAACGACTGGTATTTTGCTTACGGGAATAACTCCGATAAATTGATCAGGGAAACCACCGCGTTGATGGCCGAACTGGTTACCGATACCAATAACAAGCCATTTTCTGTAATTGATGCGGGTTGGGCGCAATACTCGCCCTTGCTGCCCGGTGATGGCGGCTGGAACGAGGATTTTTCAAAACCCAATGATAAATTCAAGGACATGCACGCCTTAGGGGACGAGATCAAGAAACTCGGCATGCGCCCCGGTTTGTGGATGCGCCCACTTTGTGCACGTCACGACGAGAACCCCAATTTGCTGGCGCCAAAGATCCCCGGCAGGGATGACCCTAAAAATCCGGTGCTCGATCCAACCATCCCTGAAAACATTGAGCGCATTAAACGCAACTTCGATGTATACAAACAATGGGGGTATGATATGGTAAAGCACGATTTTACCACATACGATATCACCGGCCGTTGGGGTTTTGACATGAAGGACAGTATTACCTCGCCGGGATGGAGTTTTAATGATAAAAGCAAAACCACGGCCGAGATCATCAACCATTTATACGGATCAATCCGCGAGGCGGCAGGTGAACATATTTATGTAATAGGCTGCAATACTATGAGCCATTTGTCTGCGGGTGTATTTGAACTTTGCCGCATTGGCGATGACACCAGCGGTAAAGAATGGGCCCGTACCCGTAAAATGGGTGTGAATACCTTAGGCTTCCGTCTCCCGCAGCACAATGCCTTTTATGCCGCCGACGGTGATTGCGTGGGGCTAACAAAGGATGTTGCCTGGGATAAAACCAAACAATGGATGCAGCTGCTTGCTGAAAGCAGTGCTCCGCTATTTATATCGGCCCAACCGGAAGCACTGGGTGCCGAACAAAAACAACTGGTTAAGGAATGCTTTGCCAAAGCCGCCAAAGAACAACCTCTTGGCGAACCCCTGGATTGGATGACCAACCAGTCTCCCGCAAAATGGAAATTAAACAACAGGGAAGTTGATTTTGAATGGTAGAAGAGAAGCAAGAGGGCAAGAATCAAGAGTCAAGACAAGAAGCGGCTTTTCTATTCCTGTTGATGGCAAAATATTTAGCACCTCGTTATAAAATCTCCGGGTGTTAGTATTGGAATTTTCCTAAATGGATTTAGCACAAGTAAATCACTATCGCCGGTAATGATGCAAGACGCATTGCATGATACAGCCAATTCCAGGTATTTATTATCTTTTGGATCGCGGCAATCTCTAATTTCTTCGCTAACCGTTATTAGGGTTCCTTCAGCTATTAGCTTTTGGAGAAAAACAAGCCGCTTCTCTATCGAAACATATTTATCAAATTTGCTCCTTGATAAGGTCTCCGCATACTCTTGTAATACCGGCTCAGAAAATGCAAGCGTTCCTGATGACAATATTTTATTTAAAGCGAATATTGGATTTTGAGATGAAAACACTGCTATACTAATAACGATGTTCGCATCGATGATAAAGTATTTATCAGGCATTGATATTGTAGCCTACGCCGAAAAGATTTTTCATGGTCTCATCGTCCCAATCCATTAATTCACCAAGCTTTTCAATGGTCAGCCCATTTTTTTTTGCCTCGTCAGACATATCCTCCATAATACTAAAAAGGGTGGTATTATCCTTTTCTTTAAGAAACTTTGCGAGCAGCATATTCACTAAAGAATTGATCCTACTTTTCTCCTGCGGAGCCGCACTATTGTAGCTTTCTGCTATAGAATCATCTACCGGTAATGTAAGTATTCTCATTATATTCTTATTTACTATCGAAGTCTGTTAAACTTTTGCTTATTATCAAATTTACAAAAACCAAAACGAATAGCAAAGGTCCCGGCATAGATAATTAGCCTTCCCTTACTTCGCGTTAACCTGCGCGGGCTCAGAGATCTGAATTTCCGGGCGGTTTTTATACATTAAAAAAACACCGGTTATGCAAAGTGGCTTGCCTTTTAGATTAGTATAATCAAGGGTTATTTTATTACCTTTTACTGCTACTGTGTATTTCTGATTCGGATAGGCAGCACCCATATTTAACAAAGTGAGTGTATCGCTTACTATCCGCAGCGAATAAACGGTATCGCAGAGGGTTCCGGTTTTACCCAGGTTTTTGGCGAAATCATCTGAAGAAAAACGATTTTGGGCTAATGCCGATCCTGCAAATATCAGCACTGCGAAAGCTGAAAGTATTAACTTTTTCATAGGGGGTTGATTTATTCTGGTGTACTTGTTTCTCTACGGTATATTTTAATCGATCGCACAATGGAAGCGGCTATTGCATTTTGCCCATCTTCCGAATTCAGGTATTTTTCCTCGTTGTTATTATTGATATAACCTGTTTCTACCAGTACGGCTGGCATGGCGCTGTGCGCCAAAACCAAAACGCCTTGCTCCTTAACACCGCGGCTTCTTCGGCCATCGTTATCCCTGAACTGCTTTTCCAAAATATCGCCAAACAGGATGCTCTGCTTGCGGTACTTTTGCATAAAAGTATTGAGTACGATCATGGACGTCGGGTCTTTTTCATCGTACCCGTCATAGTTTTTCTTGTAATCCTTTTCAATGTAGATCGAGGCGTTCTCCCTTAATGCTTCCATCTGTTCTTCCTTGCGGTGATAGCCATATACCAACAGCATTACGCCCTTTTCTTTGTGTGCAATCTTAGCTGTTCCTTCGGGCGATGAATTACAATGGATGGATACAAATAGGTTGGCGTTATTCTGGTTGGCAATATCGGCACGTTTGTTTAGCTGAACAAACCTGTCGGTGCTGCGGGTCATAATTACATTTATTTCCGGCATATTTTTTTTAAGCAGTCGCTCCACCTTTTTTGCAATGGCCAACGTTACATTTTTTTCAAAAGAATATGAGCCATGTGCACCCGGGTCCTTACCACCATGCCCGGCGTCAATCACAACTGTTCTAAACTTAAAGAACGACTTAGAGCCATCATCACCACCGGCAAAGGATGTTAATATAAAAAACAGGAGCAATGTAAGCGGGACAAATATCTTTGAGCTTTTGGCGAGCGTGGTCATTAAAATAGATAAGCGCTTAACTGACAAATTGTTTCAATTTTGCGCAGGTTTACTGCACTTTGGACACAGCCCGGTTGCGTATAAGGTGAACCCCTCGGGTTTAAAGCCTTTAGGGAGCTTTATTTCGGGCAGATTAAGCTCATCCAAACAGTACACGTTTTTACACAAGGTGCAATTAAAGTGCAGGTGTTCATCATGGTGATGATCTTCACCACAGGCCGACGAGCACATGGCATAGTTTGCCGTGCCGTTTAAATCAAATACTTTATGGATTATCCCTTTTTCTTCAAAGGCGTTCAATATGCGGTATAAGGTAACCCGGTCGATGTCGTTCATAACACCCTCCAAATCGGGCTGCGAGGTTGCAACATCCTTTGCAGATAACATAGACAGTACCTTAAGGCGCGGTCCGGTTTTCTTTAAATGATGCTTTTCAAGCAGGTCCTCAAAATTATTATTATGAGTGTGAGTCATTTTAAATATTAATAATTTACGACAGCAAAGTTAAAAAGAATAAAACATATTTAAGTCCTAAGTCAGTAGTCTTAAGTAAATAGACTACGGGCTCAAGACTATCAACTTTACTTATGCGGATGGCTGTGGCTTAAATGGAAGAGGGTATTGTCTGAACTGCAAATGGTGGTATATTTATAATTAAAGAAGTGCGCCGTAGCAATAAGCAGCCCCCCAAAAGGTACAATGATCGCCTCGCGCCAGCTGGTAACATATAGGTGGCCGATGATGATCACTGCAAAGCCACCAAACAGCAGTATTAAAGGTAAAACGCGGTGATGGGAGCGAAAATAAGACAGACCGATGGCGTAAAATCCTATAAATACTGCCAAAGTAATCATCCCCCATTCAAACCACGGATTGGCTAAAAAGCCCAATCCAAGTAAGGGCAAACTGGTAATTAATAAGGGCACCAGGGCACAGTGTATAGCACATAATATGGAGGCTGTCATCCCCACACTATCCAGCTTTGACGAGTGCTTTGAATGTTTCATGCTGCAAATATAATAACAAATGCAACCATATTGCATTTAAAAATTACTTTTTTAGTCATGTTAATTTAATATTATTTTAGAGTTTCCTAATCGTTTATCAATTACTACTTTTGCGGTCGCTAAAAGTTAAATGTTCCTACGTGTCACTAAAGTCCGTTAAAAATATTTGGAAAGAAACCTGGGGGTTAGCCTACAGGCGTCAGCAAATTGTTATTGGCACTATCATAATGATGTCGGTGGTTTTTACAATGCCCTTATTTTTTGGCCATATTGAAAAAAGGCAGGGGACGTTAATCAAAGATCCTGTTTTAGCCGCCATTCCACCGCATGACGTATCGGTATTAATTTTTGCGGTTATCTGGGGCATGATCCTGCTTTGCGCAATCAGGGCTGCCTATAAGCCATCCATCTATATAACTTATTGCTGGGCGCTTATCCCGATAACGCTGCTCCGCTTTGTTTCTATAAGCATAGTGCCGCTTGAACCACCCATAGGCTTACAACCGCTCATCGACCCACTTACTGCCGTTTTTTACGGCCATGCAGCTATAATAAAGGATCTGTTTTTCTCCGGCCACATATCTACGCTTACCCTGATCTTCTTATGCCTCGAAAAGCGAAACGATAAGATCATCGGCTTTATTGCGACACTAGTTGTTGCCTTTCTTTTACTGGTGCAGCACATTCACTACACCATTGATATCCTCGCTGCGCCGGGAATCGTTTTTATCTGCTACCGCATTACCCGCGGTTTTTTGGAAAAGAAAATGGTAGTTAAGCTTAAATAAAAAAGCAGCCCCTGTATTTTCTACAAAGCACTGCTTAAGGTTGATAACTGAAAGTATTTTTATTTTGAGAACCGGGGCATCAAATCAGTTGCACCACCTAATATTTTCACCTTATAACGGTATCCGCCATTAAACACATCTTCCTCCTTTAAAAATTCATGATCTTTTTTGCTGATCCAGAACGTTTGGGTAAAATGCCCGTTGGGGCTATCACCTTCGCTGAACAATTTCCAGCAATCTGCTTTTTCATTGCCCAGTGTGGCCAATACTTCACTGCTGGTTACCTTATACAGGTAGTACTTCGGCGGGTCTAAACCAGCATCGTAAAAATTAATGGCGAAGGTTTTGCCGGCAGCCAAAGGCAGCATCTCAAAGGTTTCGATGTCCAGGTTCCAGTTAAAGTTGGGTTCCTTGAAATCAAGCGAGAAACCTTTTTTGTCGTTATTGGCTACCGTATCTGCACCAGTAACTTTATCAGCATTCCAGTTATAGGCGCCAGTTTTGCCGCGTACTGTTTCCGAAAAATATACGGGTTCAAAATTCGAAGCCTTATTTACCGAATAAGCCTGCCGGTACGAAGTAGTATCGCTGCCATACCAGTGCTGGGTGATGGTAAAAACCTTTTCGCCATTGCGGGCTTCGGTCTTAACATCGCGCAGCCAATACCAAAACCTAAGCACTTTAGGCGTTTTTGGAAATTGAAAATATACCAGGTATTGGTTAAGCGCCGGTTTTAATACCGATGTATTTAACCGTTTATCCTTAAGGCGAATGGTATCTATTTGCCCGTAAGCGATGTTTATTGAGCAATATGTTATAATGATGATGTATATGAGCTTTTTCATTACCGTTTTATTTTGATGCAGGGAGATTAACCGGGATCATTAATATGTTCCCCTCGCTGTTAAAAATGCTTTTGTTTTCTGCTTCCAGCTCGTCGTAATTAAGCGGCTTACCTTTTATGTTCCGTTTATAAAAACCCTGGATGCGGCTGGATGAATAGTACAAAGTTTTGCCATCGCGTGATACGTAGGGCGATGAATTACCATCGCCATTGTTTACCTGCGGACCTAACTTTTGTGCGATTCCCCACTCACCGCCGTTTTTAGGGCAGTAATACAAATCGTTCCCGCTTAAGAAAACTATGTAGCTTTCATCAGGCGCTATAAAGGGGTCCTGCATATCCTCCTTCCCGAGCAACGCTAATTTTTCAGGCTTTTCATAATGATTACCAAGCCATTTGGCTGAGTAACTGGCCATACCTGCATTGCCTTCCCTGCCACGTGAGCAAAAGAAAAGCGTTCCCTTACTGCTTACCGATGGTGCGTAGTTGTTAGCTCCATCCAGGCATACTGGTGCATCCACGTGCTTCGGGTCCGACCATTCATCACCCGAAATGTGATCCACATACCAGATGTGGTAATTTTTCTGTGGCTTGTCCTCGCCTGCTTTGAACGGGCGGTTAGAGATAAAGAACATCCTTTTCCCATCGGGACTTACAAACGGGTCGGTATCATTGTACTTGCCCGAAAAGGCGGCCACTACCGGCCTGCTCCATTTGCCATCAACAAGTTTTGAGTAGCAAACAGTCCAGTAAATGGCGCCGCGCGAAAAGTAAACGGTGTTACCATCCGGGGAGAACGAGGTGGCCCATTCGGAAAAAGGGGTTGATACAACGCCCTCTGCAAATACCTTAGGCCGCGAAGCCGTGTCAATAATATTAGGCGGTGAAGCCTGGCTGAATACGGAGAAAACAGCACACACGGCAATAATAACACCGAACGCGATTTCTCTTGCAAGCCAATATAGAAAATGCATAACTGATTTTTTATTGAGATGCTTGCCTTTAGTTGATATCCTTGCCGTCCTGCAAAGTCTTGACGAATTTAGCGGCAGTGTTTTTATTTGGCTGATCAACCGCTTGCGACTGCGCCTTTTGAGCAAAAGTTAACGCCTTTTTATAGTCGCCAACAGCCGAATAGCCCCGCGCCATACCTGCGTTAGTCAAAAACTCATCCGGGTGCTTGTCGTAATTCACTTTAAATACTTCAAGGGCTTCCTTACCTTTTTTTGCACGGGTTAAGGTTCTGGCATAAAAGTACAGTTCGTTCTCATCGCCATAAGGCAAAGCTTTTTTCATAACTTCCGCAGCTTCAGAACTACGGCCAAGGCTGTCAAGCACGGTTGCTTTGGCGCTCCATGCCTGGAAACTCTGGCTGCCGCCAAAATCCGGTCCAATGGCTGTGTTTGCCCAGGTTAATGCCTCGTCGAGATTGGTTTTATTTTTAGCACAATACGTAGCGGTCTCAGCCCAGCTTTCCCAGGTAAATCCCTTCTCGCTCCGCAGCTCCCTCCTGTATGATGCAAGTTGGGTATTTATAACATCAACGTCTATTTTAAACGGTATTATCAGTTTCTCCCATTGTAGTTGCACCGTCGCGCTTCCGGACGTTTGATCGCCAAACTCGTATTTTAACCATTCCACACTTTTATCTGCAGGAACCGGTTTCACTTTTACCCTCAGGGCGTCCTCGGCAGGGCTATAAAAAAAGCTTCCCCACGAGGTCGAGTTTTTCGAGAAGATCAGGGTACATTCTCCCGGATCATAAGCCACAAAGAAGCCGTATTTCCCAGCGGGTAGTGGCTGGCCCTCAATCTTCACATCGGTTGAAAATTCAATGGTTGTGTTTTCGTTGGCGCCGGCCCGCCAAGGAGCAGCCTTCGAGGTGCCGAAACCCTGGTCTACATATCCCGGGGGAACAAGTTCGCCCCAAATGTGCCCGTCTCTTTTGTTTACATGCGGGCGGCTATATTTAATAGTTACGTCAGTAATGCCAATCTGCTCGGTAACAGATGCTCTTTTATTTCCGCCGCTTGGCAATGAGGTTAGCTGCGCGCTAACAAGGTTAATAAATCCGAATTGAAGACATGCCATAATGATAAAGGCATTTACAAGTTTTTTCATATCAAAGGTTTTTATGTTTTGTGTACGGTTGAACAGAATTTTTAATAAAGCTTGATTTTATTGCACAACCGGGCAAATCATTTAAACCTTATGGCGTTTATTTTAAATGATTTACCCAATAATATCAACAGACCGTATTTACTTTATACCAGCATTTATTGAATAAAAAAGGTGAATTATTGAAAAGCGGCGGGCAAAACAAAAAACCTTTGTATTTTTAAAAATGAAATTTATCAGTAGTGGGCAGGCAACGGCCAAACAGCTTCAGTGGCTGGTTTGGATAGCGGTATTCCTTATAATTTTTTTTTCGCTACTACCGGAGGATGGTTTTTACGAGGCCGCAATATTTACTTTTATTAACGTAAGTTTTTATGTCCTGATTATTTACGGCAATATCAGCTTCCTGTTTCCCCGTTTTTATGAAAGAGGTCAAAAAATTCTTTATGGTATCCTGGCCTTTATATTTATTGTAACTTTTGGTTTGGCGAGAGGCTTTTTGATCGAAACCATTTATAATAAATATGTTGCGGTAAAGCCTCAGCCTATCATGATAAGCAGTGTAATTAATTTCATGGTAGCCGGCTTTTTAACCTACCTGCTCAGCTTTATCTTCCGGATCGCTATTGCTTATTTCGCCCTAAAGCAGCAGTCAGAAAAAATATTGGTGCAAAAAAGCCAGGCAGAATTGAATTTGCTAAAATCGCAGGTGCAGCCGCATTTCCTATTCAATACGCTCAACAACATTTATTACGAAGCCTATCGCGAGGCGCCACGAACAGCGAAGCTGATTGAACGGCTATCAGACATTATGCGTTATTTTGTTGATGAAAGCCCCAAAGAAGAAGTTTCACTGGCTACAGAGGTGCAGTTCCTGGAGAATTACATTGCCCTCGAAAAAATCCGCATCCGGCACGAAATTGAACTGAATTTCATTAAGGATTGTAATGCCGACCTCCGCATTCCGCCAATGCTGTTGATGACCTTTGTCGAGAATATTTTTAAGCACGGCATTGATAAATCGAGCAGTAAAAATAAGATCGATATGTCGTTAACCCAAAAGGACGGCTACCTGTTGTTTGAAACACGAAACCAGATTCATGAGAAACCGGGAACTACCGGGCCGAACGGTTTTGGCATTGAAAATCTGCGCAAGCGCCTTACGCTGTTATATGGCTCAAACTTTGAATTAAAAATAAACAACCCCGGCAATTATTTTACCGCCTTTTTAAAAGTACCGATAGCATGACCCTTAGCTGTATAATTATTGACGACGAGCCTAATGCCGTAAACCTGCTCGAGATCCTGATCTGTCAGAATACCAAATGGCAGCTTTTGGCAAAATGCTATGATGCGCTGGAAGCCATGGCCTTTTTAAAGGAAAACAAGCCTGATTTTATTTTCCTGGATATCAATATGCCACAGCTGAGCGGGATGGAACTCGCAGGCCTTTTATCAAAGGATACAAAAATTGTTTTCACCACCGCCTACTCTGAATACGCTGCCGAAAGCTACGCCTTCCAAACCATCGATTACCTGCTAAAGCCAATTACGCTTAAGCGCTTTTTGGAGGCCATGCAAAAGATCGAAGCTTATTTTACAATCCATGTTGCTAATCATAACACGTTACCGTCGGGAGGCAACGAGTACTTCTTTGTAAAATCGGGCAAGGTACTAAGGAAAATCTTGCTGGAGGAAATTCAATATTTTGAGGGTGAAAAAGAGTATGTACGCCTGGTAACCCCTACCGAGCAATTGCTTATTTACCGCAGGCTGAAGGACATTGAAGAGCAACTGAATCCGCCTTTTGTAAGGGTACATAACTCCTATATCGTTAACACCAAACAAATCATCAAGATCCAGGATAACCACATTTATATCGCAACAAAACAGATTCCCATCAGCGAAAAGTTTAAGGATGGCTTTATGGCGGTTATAAACCAGCGGATCTTTTAACTAAGATTTAAGGGATGGGAAGATTCAAGGAATTAAGAGATTAGAAAATCCTAATCCTAAAATCCTTTTATCCTACCGATCTTAGTTTATATTTGCCCCTTATGGCCCACATCTGTTTAATTGAGGATGAACAAAAAGTTGCTGCATTTGTAAGCAAGGGGCTTGAGGAGCAGGGTTATAAAATCGACGTAGCAAATGATGGCGCATCGGCAAAGGCGCTTTTGGAAAAAAGCAATTTCGACCTCCTGATCCTGGATGTAATGCTACCCGATATTAACGGCATAGAGCTATGCCGCCAAATACGGTCTGTCGATACAAAAACTCCAATTTTAATGCTAACCGCGCTCGACCAGATCCAAAATAAGGTATCGGGCCTAAAAGCGGGCGCCGATGATTACCTGGTAAAACCCTTCCATTTTGTTGAACTGCTGGCGCGCATCGAAGCGCTGTTACGCAGGCAAAAGGCCGTTGAAACTACTGCTCACGTTTTAGTTTTTGATGACCTGCGACTTGATACCTGGAGCAATATTGCGGAAAGGGCCGGGCAGCAAATTGCACTTACCGCTAAGGAATACACTTTGCTGGAACTTTTCATGAATCATCCTAACAAGGTTTTATCGCGCGAATACATTGCCGGGCAGGTTTGGAATATAGATTTCGATACCGGTACCAACTTTATAGATGTATACGTAAATTACCTGCGTAAAAAAATTGAAAAAGGCTTTAACAATAAATTGATCCATACCGTAATAGGGATGGGATACATCCTGAAGAGCGAGAAATAAGAAGAATTGCCGTTTATGAAGAACCGCTGCTAATGTGGCCCCACGGGGCTTACCTTTTTGCAGATAAGATATAACAAATACCCCTAACCCCAATGAAGATTAAGAACCGGCTTTCGCTTTATTTTACCGCAATAAGCGCTATTGTACTGCTCATGGTACAAGTGGTTATATGTATAGCTTTTAACTCGCTCATTCGATCCAATTTTTACGATCAGCTGATGGACCGAGCCAATGTGGCTGCCAAATTATACCTGGAAGCCGATGAGATCTCGCCCGATTCCCTAACCCATGTAAAGGAACACTACCTCCAGAGCCTGCACAATGAAGTAATTCGGCTATACGACGAAAAAAATATAGCATCCTTCATAAAAGATAAAAACCAGTTTTGGGCCGGCCCTGTAATTGATAATGTGCGAAAAAACAAACAGCTGGAATTCACCGAGGGCAACAGGCAAACAGTGGGTATTTATTATAACGACAACCAGGGCAATTTTGTAATATTGGTTTCAGCAATTGATACTACAGGTTCAAAACGGCTGCAGGATCTGATCAAAACAATGGCGATATTGCTGGTATGTGTTACTGCCGGTTTGTTTTTAATAAGCCGTTGGTTTGCGCAAAAAACCCTGGAACCGCTCGATAAAGTAATTGGCCAGATGCGGTTGGTGAGGGCCGGAGACCTAAGTCTGCGGGTTGATGAAGGGAACGGCAAGGATGAAATAAGCGCACTGGCACACAATTTTAACCGGCTGCTGGCTCACCTGCAAAACACATTCGAAATGCAGCAAACCTTTGTGGCAAATGCTTCGCATGAATTGCGTACGCCAATAACAACCATAATAGGCGAAATTGAGTTGGCCTTGAATAAGCTGCACACCCATGCCGAATACCAGGAATCGTTCCGGTCGGTTTTAGCAGATGCAGAACGCCTTAATGAAACCATTAACAGCCTGCTCGAACTGGCCAACGCCGATATGGATTATACCCAACCCGCTTATAAACCGGTTGCTGTTGATGAGTTAATTTGGGAACTTAATGATTACTGGAACGAAAAGGCAGGCAAGGGCCTTTTTACTGTCAATATTATACAACTGCCCGAAGAGCAGGAAAAGCTGCAACTGCTGGCCAATAAATCGTTATTGACTATTGCCCTTAATAATATAATTGGCAATGCGTTTAAGTTCTCAAAAAACAAGCGCGTACAATGCGACCTGCATGCCGATGATGAAAATATCATTATAAAAATAATTGACGAAGGCGTGGGGATCCTTCCCGATGAACTGGAAAAGGTTTTTGAGTCGTTTTATCGCGGCACCAATGTAAAAAGCTTCCAGGGCAATGGCGTTGGTCTTTACGTAACCGGCAAAATTGTGCATCTTTTTAACGGAACAATTAAGATTGAATCCATTCCAAACGATCACACAGCTTTTACTATTAAATTCAGCAGGTAAAATTCTAATCTAATTCTAATCTCACTTTAACTTCACTCTAATACAGCTGGTATAAATTTGCACCATCAAATTCTACTATGCTCAAAAGGGTTGTTATTGCTATCATATTTTTAAAAGCGGGGCTATTTATTTCGCCCAATGTATTTGCACAGGGCTTGCCAGGCGATACTGTAAAACTAAACATAAAGCAAGCGGAGGATCTGTTCCTGAAAAACAACCTGCAGCTCATCATCCAGCGTTACAATATCGATAATGCGAATGCGCAGGTTATTACGGCCCGTTTATTCAACAATCCCGATTTCAACTTTTCTAACGGGATCCACACCAACGACGCATCCCAGGGGCCGGCTTATAAGGACCAATCATTTGGCATTTCGCAATTGTTTACCACGGCAGGCAAACGGAATAAAAATATCCAGTTGGCTAAGATCAGCGTGGAGCAGGCAAAATACCAATTCTTCGATCTGCTGCGTACGCTGAAATTCACGCTTCGCAACGATTTTTATACCATCTACTTTCAGCAGCAATCTGCTATGGTTTACAACCAGGAGATCAACTCGCTGGCAAAGGCTCTATCCGTTTTTAAAGAGCAATACAAAAAGGGCAATGTTGCCGAAAAGGAAGTATTGCGGATCCAATCGCAACTGTACACCTTGCAAGCGGAGTATAATAACCTGCAAACCGGGATTGATACAGTAGAGAGCGAATTTAAATTGCTAACCAAATCGCCATTAAACAGCACTATTCAACCGGTAGTTGATTACAAATCTGGTGGAGAAAAAATAGTAGCCGGCGTAGCTTACCAAACATTGCTCGATTCAGCATATGCTAACCGTTACGACCTTAAACTGGCCAAAACCACTATTGATTATAACAATGTAAACCTGCAGCTGCAAAAGGCAACCGCCGTTCCTGATGTTTCCCTATCGCTTAACTACGACAAGCTTGGGGGTTACGGCACCAACTTTTTAGGCGCGGGTATAGGCTTTAGTCTGCCATTTTTTAACCGTAACCAGGGCGGTATTAAACAGGCCCGCATAGCGATAGACCAAAGCAAAGCTCAGTTTCAAAACCAACAGGATCATGTTGCCAGCGATGTTGCAGTAAATTATAAAAATGCCTTAAGGCTTGAGAATTTGTACAACAGCTTCGACCCGGCTTTCAAGAGCGATTTTACGCACCTGATACAGGAAGTTCTTAAGAATTACGAAAAAAGGAACATCAGCCTTTTAGAGTTTCTTGACTTTTACGATTCCTACAAAACCAATACCCTGCAATTAAATGCACTACAGCTTAACCGGGTAACCTCGATGGAGCAGCTGAATTATGTTACCGGGACGCCTTTTTTTAATCAATGATTGCTTTAACAAACATGTATACTAAATATAAACTACTCACTTTTTCCATAACAC
This sequence comes from Bacteroidota bacterium, assembly GCA_030775685.1. Lineage (GTDB taxonomy): Bacteria > Bacteroidota > Bacteroidia > Sphingobacteriales > Sphingobacteriaceae > Mucilaginibacter. The sequence continues at coordinate 23,839 of JALYIP010000072.1, read as the reverse complement.
TTGCGGTGGCTGCAATTGCCCTGCAAAGCTGCCATCATGCCGACGAGAGTTCTGAAAAGGACACGCGCTTCCAGGTTACCGACAGCCTGTTACACAGCCTTTTGATAGACACTGTACAGGAAGCCGGCGCAGTATCACAAATAACTTTAACAGGGAGCATCGCGCCCGACGAAAACAAGATGGTGAAGATTTTCCCGTTTGTTAGCGGTGTTGCGCAGGACGTTAATGTACAGCTTGGCGACGTGGTGCAAAAAGGCCAAACACTGGCTATCTTAAAGAGTGCTGAAATGGCCGGCTTTACCAGGGACTATGTTTCGTCTGAAGCCGATATCCGGAACACCAAGCGCGGAATGGAATCAACTTCCGACCTGTACAAAAGCGGGCTGGCATCGCAAAAGGATTTGGAACAGGCACAATCTGATTACGCTAAAGCAGTTGCCGAAGGCAAGCGCGCCGGTGCGGTAATTTCCATCAACAAAAGCAATGCGAACGGTTACCAGGTTAAAACCCCGCTATCGGGTTATGTGGTTGAGAAGAACCTGACCAGCAATACCCAGGTGCGCGCGGACAACAGTCAAAACCTGTTTACCATAGCCGACCTTTCAACCGTATATGTGCTGGTAAATGTGTATGAGTCTGATATCTCGAAGATTCAAACCGGCGATCCGGTGTCCATCACAACACTCTCCTACCCGGATAAAACATTTGCAGGAAAGATAGACAAGATTGACAACATGCTCGACCCTGATAACAGGGTGATGCATGCCCGCATAAAAATTCAAAACCCGGGTAATTTGCTAAAGCCGGGCATGTTTGCCAATGTGCTGATTAAGGCGAAATCGGGCGAAAGCCTGCCTGAGGTAAGCTCAAAGGCATTGGTTTTTGATAACGATAAAAATTATGTAATTGTGGTTGATGGCAAGGCAAAGGTTCATATCCAGCCGGTTGAAATTGCAAAGACAGTTGAAGACAGGGCCTACATCAGTAAAGGTTTAAAACCAGGCGACAAGGTGATTGCATCGCGGCAGGTGTATTTGTATGAATCGTTGAAAGAGTGAGGGTTAGAGGTTAGTTAATTAGAGATTAGAGATCAGTTAAAAAGCGGATAGTGGGTAAAATCCGAATTCGAATATCCGAAATAAGAAAATGAATAAGTTCATAAAAAATATTCTTTCGTTCGCGCTCCGTAACAGGTTCTTCATATTTTTTGTGACGGCGCTGTTGGCCGTTGCAGGGTATATCAGCTTTAAAACCATCAGTATTGATGCCTTTCCTGATGTTACCAATACTTCTGTTACTATAATTACCCAATGGCCCGGCAGGAGCGCCGAGGAAGTGGAGAAATTTGTTACCCGCCCTATCGAGATCGCCATGAACCCGGCTGAGAAGAAGACTAGTATCAGATCGTCGTCGTTATTTGGGCTATCTGTGGTGAAGGTTACTTTTGACGATGAGGTAGATTATAACGAGGCCCGCCTGCAAATCAATAACCATATCGGTGACGCCAGCCTGCCTGACAATGTTAATCCATCTATTGAGCCGCCTTACGGGCCTACGGGGGAGATCTACCGCTTTACGTTAACCAGTAACAAAAGATCAGTAAAAGAATTAAAAACCATTCAGGACTGGGTTGTTGAGCGCGAGATAAGGGCAGTACCCGGCGTGGCTGATGTAAACAGTTTTGGCGGCGAGGTGAAGACTTACCAGATCACCATCAATCCCGAAAAAGCAGTTCAATACAACGTTACTCCGCTGCAGTTATTTGAGGCTGTATCGAAAAGCAACGTAAACGTAGGTGGGGACGTCATTGACCAAAATGGCCAGGCATATGTGGTACGCGGCATTGGTTTGCTGAATAATATCAACGAAATAAAGAACATTGTTATAAATAACATTAAGGGAACCCCGATATATGTAAAAACGATAGCAGAGGTTACCGAATCGTCGTTGCCACGGTTGGGGCAGGTTGGCCGGGATAAAGATCCGGATGTGGTTGAAGGAATTGTGGTAATGCGCAAAGGCGGAAACCCAAGCGAAGTTATTAAAAACCTGAAAGCGAAGATCAATGCCCTTAATACAAAAATATTGCCCGACGATGTTAAAATAAACACGTTTTATGATCGCGAAACACTTGTAAACTTTGCCACCGATACCGTTTTGCACAACATGGCCGAAGGGATCATCATGGTTACCGTTATCGTGTTCCTGTTCATGGCCGACTGGCGCACAACGCTTATCGTATCACTCATTATTCCTCTCGCATTATTATTTGCCTTTATCTGCCTGAAATTAAAGGGAATGTCGGCTAACCTGTTATCAATGGGTGCCATCGACTTCGGGATAATTATCGACGGGGCCGTGGTAATGGTTGAGGGCATCTTTGTGGTGCTCGATCATAAAGCCAAAGAGGTCGGCATGGCCAACTATAATAAGATGAGTAAACTGGGGCTTATAAAAAGGGCCTGCCTGGTTAACGGCAAGGGAATCTTCTTTGCTAAGCTAATTATCATTACGGGCTTGCTGCCTATATTCAGTTTTCAAAAGGTTGAGGGTAAAATGTTTTCGCCATTGGCCTGGACATTGGGCTTCGCCTTATTGGGCGCCGTTATTCTCACATTCACTTTTGTACCCGCCTTAGCCAGCGTTTTGCTAAAGAAGGATGTTAAGGAAAAGCACAACGTATTTGTGGAGGCGATCACTAACGGGGCCATGCGCTTTTATTCGTTTTGCTTTAAAGGTAGGCAATTAGTTTTCTTTATTGCCATAGGTGCGCTGGTGGTGAGCCTGGGTTGTTTTAAGCTATTAGGTACGGAGTTTTTACCCGAACTGAACGAGGGCGCCATTTATGTACGCGCTACCGGCCCTTTAAGCATCTCGCTGAAGGAATCTGTTAAGATGGCCAACGAGATGCGGAACATCTTCCTGGGCTTTGATGAGGTAAAGCAGGTAATGTCGCAAACCGGCAGACCAAATGATGGTACCGATGCTACCGGTTTTTATAATATTGAGTTCCATGTGGATATATATCCTGAAGCCCAATGGAAACGGAAGGAGACTAAGGAAGAGCTCATTCAGCGGATGCAGGAAAAGCTGAAATTTTATCCCGGTGTCGACATTAACTTCTCGCAGCCAATCTCAGATAACGTGGAGGAAGCCGTATCCGGAGTGAAGGGGTCTATTGTTGTAAAAATGTTCGGTAACGACTACAAATACATTGAACAGGAAGAAGTGAAGATCAACGCCATTCTTAAAGGTGTAAACGGTATCCAGGATCTTGGCATCCTGCATAATGTTGGTCAGCCGGAACTGCAGATCGACCTTAACCAGGAGGAAATGGCGCAATACGGCGTAACGGCTGCCGATGCCAACGCTGTGATTGAAATGGCGATTGGTGGCAAGGCTGTAACGCAGATCTATGAGGGAGAGAAGAAGTTTGATCTCCGCATCCGGTACCCTGAGGATTTTAGAAATAACGAACTAGCTATTGGCGATTTACGCGTACCAAGTTTGAGCGGAAATACAGTTCCCCTGCGTGAGATAGCCAGTATTAAAAAGATTACAGGCATCAGTATGATCTACCGCGACGATCATGAGCGTTATGGTGCCATTAAGTTCTCTATCCGTGGTCGTGATATGGGTAGTACTATTAAGGAAGCCCAGGATAAGGTTGAATCGCAAATTAAATTACCAAAAGGTTATTCATTACAATGGGCCGGCGATTTTGAAAACCAGCAGCGTGCAACAAAACGCTTAAGCCAGGTTGTGCCAATCAGTTTGCTGATTATCTTCTTTATTTTATTCATCCTGTTCGGCAACTTCACCGACTCACTACTGGTATTGAATAACGTTCCCTTCGCCATAATGGGCGGCATCTTATCGCTATTGATAACGGGCGTAAACTTTAATATTTCTGCCGGTATTGGCTTTATCGCCCTGTTCGGTATTTGCGTGCAAAACGGTGTGATATTGATATCCAAATTCAAAAGCAACATTACCGAACTTAAACATCATACCACGTGGACATCGTTTGCAGTGTCCATAAAGGCCGGCGTTGCCGACAGGCTGCGCCCGGTAGTGATGACAGCAATGATGGCTGCAATAGGCTTATTGCCGGCAGCAATGTCTCATGGGATAGGCTCTGAGGCATCTAAACCGTTAGCCATTGTGGTTATCGGCGGGTTAATTACCAATACGGTGTTTAACCTGTTTGTTTTCCCTATCGTGTTCTTCTGGACGTACCGCAAAAGAGTTGAAAGCGGTGTAGTGATCAGGAGCAAATAAATTGAATTAATACCCCTACTTATATTGATTGCGTTAAAGGAGTGCAGCGAAAGCTGCACTCCCAATTACGCGAACTAAGATTAGTAAGACCCCCTGCTTAACATAATTCGACTCTTGACTCTTGACTCTTGACTCCCCTACTCCGCACGCAGGCTATCCACCGGGTTCGCCATGGCTGCTTTGATCGTTTTAAAGGCTATTGTTGAAAAGCAAATGATCAATCCTGCTGATAGGGATACCGCAAACATCCACCAACTGATATGGATGCGGTAAGGAAAACCGCTTAACCAGTTGCTCATAAAATACCAGGCCAGGGGCCATGCAATCAGGTTGGCAATGATAACCAGCTTTAAATATTGCCTGCTAAATAACAATACAATTCCGCTAACATTGGCGCCAATTACTTTACGGATGCCTATTTCCCTTGCCTTTTGTGCTACGGAGTAAGTGATCAGCCCTAGTAAACCAAGACACGAAATAAAGATGGCAACGGTAGTAAACACGCCGATCATCTGCTGCATCCGCTTATCCTGTAAATAATCGGCCTGGAAAATATCATTTAAGAAACTGTAATTAAAGGGCGTATCCGGGTTTAGTTTTTTCCATTGATCTGTGGCATATTGTACCGCCGCCGGGATATGGCGGCCGTCCACCTTGGCGATAATATTGCCGCATCTTAAAGGATTCACATTCATAATGGCGCATGGGCCAATGGTTGCATGCAGCGAAAAGTAATGGTAATCTTTAGCTACGCCCACAATTTTATAGGTATAAACAACGCCATTGTGCAGGTGCGATACGAATTTGCCGGGCGCGGTGCTCGGATCAAATCCTAACGCCCTGGCGGCTTCCTCATTTAAGATTACCTCCTTGCCAAAATCATGCACTTCCGAATCCTCCAGCATATTGGTATTCGTAAACACTTGAGGACTAAAATTACTGCCAGAAACCAACTGCAAACCAAGCGTTTTTACATAATTCTCATCAGCAAAATCAAAGAACACAATTTGTTTATCGTTTATGGTTTTGTTTGCCGGGTATAAATTCATATCACCCGATACCAATGGCGCAGCTGCAACAGTTACCGACTTAAAGTTCCTGTTATCACCAAGTTCCCTCGCCAGCAGCGCGCTGTTCTTCTGGGCTTGTTCACTGTTAAGGTTCAGTACCAGTTGCTGATCCATATCTACCCCGGTTTTTGCATTAGTCATAAAATGCAGTTGGTTCCAGATCACGATGGTAGCAAATACCAGGCAGGTTGAGATGATGAATTGGGAAACGATAAGCACCTTGCGTACGCCAAACATCCCCGATGAATCGCTCACCCGTCCCTTCAGCACCTTAACCGGCTTAAATGCCGACAGGTAGAATGCAGGGTATAAGCCGGCTGCAAGTCCTGTTATTACAGCGACTAAGGTCATCCACAAGATCAAAGTGGCGTTCTCCTTAGCAAAGAAGGACAACGACTGGCCGGTAAAGCTGTTAAATACCGGCAGGAAAATAAATGCCAGGCCAATTGAAATAAAAAGTGCGCAAATACTGATGGTTAAGGTTTCTATCAAAAACTGGTACCGGATGGAGGTTTTCCCGGCACCCATTACCCGGCGCACGCCAACCTCGCGGGCGCGGCCTATGGCCTGGGCCGTAGTTAAGTTCATATAGTTGATGCAACCAAGCAGCAATATTACCAAAGCTATAGAACCCAGCAGGTAAAGGTATTTGATGTTACCCTGCTTGTAGGCAAGGTAATCCTGGAACTCAGATGAGTTTAAATGGATGTCAGTCAATGCCTGCAGGGAATTTGTGATATGATCGCTGTGTGCCTTCATTTCAGCACCGGCGTGTCTTATCAAATACGCGTTCAGTTTTTGAGTTAACCTTTCCGGATCGGTGCCGTGCTTTACTTTAATGTAAGTATAAAAATTATCATTTACCACCCAACTGTTATTGTTGGCCATTTGCTCCCTGATGCGGTCGCTGTTGTTTGAGGCATAAAAATCAGCCTGGATGTGGTTCAGGAAATCCTCCTTAAAAACTCCTGTGATGGTATAAACACCGCCACCTGCCTTTAAGGCCCTGCCGACCGGGTAAGCGTCTTTAAAAAGCTTTTTAGCCAGCGATTGCGAAAGCACAATGGTATTCGGTGCAGCAAACGCCGTTTTGCGATCGCCCTGTAAAAAATGGAAGCTCAGCACATCAAAAAACTGCGGATCAACCCAGTAACCTGAATCTTCCATATATGGTGTAGCATTTTCAACACCTTGTACCTGTACCAGCGTGCTGCCGTTTGTAGGATCGAGCCGCGTCACCTGCTCAATTTCGGGAATCTCGCTTTTGAGATATTTAGCATAAGGCAAGCCAACAGTTGGCGCTTTACTGTCGCCCTTAAATGTGGAGACTATGCGGTAGATATCATCGCGGTTATCAAACCCCTTATCAAAGCTAAGTTCATGCTGCCAGAACAAGAACACCAGGGCACAACAGGCCAAGCCCGCCGAGAGGCTTAAAACATTTATAGCAGTAGTGGTTTTACGTTTCCAAAGGTTCCGCAAGGCGAGTTTTAAGTAGCTTTTGAACATAATTATTGAGTTACACTAATTGACACGAATTAGATCGAATTTCACGAATTGATAAGTACCAGGATACTATTATCAAAAATAACAAACTGGTTATTAGACGCATCCCATTTAACAATATTTAACTAACTCTAGAGTACCTAGTGCACGGGCGCAGGATCCTTTTCAAGCAATCCTGCGAGGGCAAAGAAATATTTGCATAACATTTTGCAAATTTGCTACTATGAAAACCCAATCTGAGAAAGAAGATTGGTGGGATGAACTCCCCCCAAAAATAAAACAAGGGATCAGCGATTCACTTGAACAAGCTAATCGGGGGGAATTTATTTCTATTGAGGAAGTAAAACAAGCTGTGAATATTCTTCTTAAAAAGAATGATTAGCCCACCTTTAATTCGTGAAATTCGATCTAATTCACACCCATTCGTGTCAATTCATTAATACCTCCAAGATTTCAAATCAACCCCCTTCGGCGATCTTGTCTTCACTTCCTCTGCCCATTTTTTAATGAACATTTGATGATAACGCAGGCGGCTAATGTAATTGGGTTGTGTATGATCACCGTTCCAGCAATGTTCGGCGCGGTCGCCGTAATCAATAATGCAGCTGCAATTAGGGTTATCCAGCTTTTTCAGCATGTCTTCGGCAGTGTAAACGGCATCATTTAAGTAGTAGGTATCCATATCGCCCACGTAAATGTGGATCTTCCCTTTCAAACTGTTGCCGATCTTTGGCCAGTCGCGTTTGATGATATGGGTAAGATCGAAGTTGTCGCGCCAGTAATGAGCCACCGAAGTATCAATTGCGCCGGTATATTTGTCAAAAATGCGCTTGGGATAGCCATCTGCATCCATCGGCGAAAACACGGCCTCCCAAATATCAAATTGCTCACCACTTCGGGTGCGGCTGCCCTCAGCCAGTTCATGCTGGTTCATTTCTTTAATGGTAGCTAAAACGTGTCCAAGATAATTCCGCTCACCGGGGCGGGGCGTTTTCTTGAAGTCACTTTCGGGGTAATAGGCATTCTTGTCGTTATAAATATCGATAGTGGTGTAATGATGAAAATCCACCGGGTCGGGGCAAGCTGCATAGCTGCCATTATACTCATTTGGATAAAATACCTGCACCGCCAGTGAGATCCATCCGCCTGTCGATCCGCCATAAACAAAACGCGCCCAGCCTTTACCAATGCCACGATATTCCTTTTCAATCGCCGGGATCAGTTCATAAGTTATGGCGTCGCCGTAAGGGCCAAGGTTTGCTGAGTTTACCGCGTAAGAATCATCATAGTAAGGATTAGCATGATTAAGCTCCACTGCAATTACTCTCGGGAAACCCGCACCGGTCCATTGCTTATAAAAATCATAAGCTTCCTGTGCCACTATCTTATTATAGCCGGTGATATGAAAACGTTCGGAAGTATCAGGCTTCATGGCCGCCGTGTCTGGTTTTGTGATACTAAAGCCTCCAAAATCAGGATTGAAGTGATCTTCAAAGATCGCCAATGGGTATTTAACATTCTTATGCGCTTCAAAACCCTCAGGCAGCAATATGTTAGCGCTCAGGTACATCGGGCGTCCCCAAAATTCAGTCAGCAGCTTGCTTTGGATGCGGATATGCTTGATGTATTTGGTATCCTCCGGTTGTTTTATCTCCGGGATGATCTTTGTAATGGTTAAAGGAATCTCGTTAGTAACAGCCGGATCCAAATGAATTTTTATGGGAGCCGAATAGATGTTACCCGGTGCAATGTTCCAATGCTGGCCTTCGCCCCTGTCCATCGGCAACTTAACGGTTTGCCCGGTTTTTAAATGGAAGTTTTCGTATTTGTGCATTAATACCTGCACATAATAATCTCCTGCGGGCACATCTTTTAACCGCTCAATAGGGTAGCCTATCGCCTGTACATCAACCAGCTGGGTTGTGCCCGGTTTCCAGCCTTCTACGTCAATACCAAATATCAGTTGGGTAGCTGCCCCGTCGCTAATTTGAAAACGTGGCTCGGCTTTGTTGTTTTTTGAAAGCAGCAGTAATAGGCGGCCATCCAAAACCTGCTCTTTGAGCGAGGGATCGATTGTTATGCGAAAGGTTTGCGCTGACGCGGACAGGGAACAAACGAGCAATAAGAAAATTAGCCTCTTCATGTGACGGGAGTTTATCGTCACTAATTTCACGAATTAAATCGAATTTCACGAATTGGCCAGATAGCCTATTACCCTTATTCGTGAAATTCGAAAAAATTCGCGCTTATTCGTGTTTATGCTGTTGCTACCAACTTGCTCAAACTGCGGTACACATAATTGCTAAAAATATGCCTGCGGGCAAACCTGCCGGGAGAATCGGCATTGATGAATTTTCTGTAAACTTCTTTAGGCACATCAAAATATTCGTACGAGTTGCCGTCTAAAAAATGAACGGTCAAAACCTGCGATTTATATTCAAAATCGGCAATGTTTGATGTGGTGGTGGTAATTGTATATTCGCCAAACGATTGGTTACGTGTTTCGGGCGCGATGCTAACCAAAAAATGGTAAGCCTCAATTATCGTCTTGCTTTTTTCCTCAGCTTCTAACTTAGCTTCTGCGCTATCCTGGAATTTATCAGGGTGCCAGGTTTTCATCAGGCTGCGGTAAATGGTTTTTAACTCCTGTAGTTCAGCCGCTTCACCTACATTTAACAGCTTCCTGTAATCAACAATTTTTTTCATAATATGCTAAATATGCTTATCGTCGTTGATTAAAAAGCTATGTATTAGCAACTTGCTCAAGAAAATAATTTTGCAAAGGTACGCTTTATTAGGGAGAAAAATTGAGGAGGTATATTAATGAATTGTAAATATTTAAATATCAGACGCTTGCGAACATGTCGATAGCTTATGAATTTTGAAAACTTTTCAAGTTTAACTTAATCAACCACTCACCTAATCAACCTATCAACAACTCACTAAGACACCGTTATCTCACCCCTGATATCAGTTTCCAGGTACTGTTTCACATCCTGCGGATTTTCAAACTGGCCCAGCAAATACATCATTTTAGTAACAGCCGATTCGTAGGTCATATCGTAACCGTTAGCAACGCCTACGTCCTTGAGGTGCTTGCTGGTTTCGTACCGGCCAAGCTCAACCGTACCTACCTTACATTGTGATATATCAAGGATCACCTTGCCGCTGTCGATAGCATTTTTGAGCAGGTCGACAAACCATTGATCGGTAGTGGTATTGCCGGCGCCAAATGTTTCCATTACAATGCCTCTTACGTCGGCAGTAAGAATGGTTTCCACAACCTTCGGGCTGATGCCGGGATACAGCTTTAACACAGCTACATCGCTTACCAGGTTTTTATGAACCTTAAGCCCCTCGCCTTCTCGCGGATGCCTGATGTCGTTAGCGCTAAACCGCAAGTGTACGCCCGACTCTGCCAGGATCGGGTAATTTGGCGAACGGAAGGCTTCGAATTTGGACGAGTTATATTTAAACGAGCGGTTCCCCCTGAATAATTTGTAATCAAAGTAGATACAAACTTCAGGCACGCGGGCGCGATCGTGCTTTTTAGCCTTTGCAATTTCAATGGCCGTCATCAAATTTTCCTTTGCATCGGTGCGGATAGCACTTATTGGCAGCTGCGAGCCCGTGAATATTACAGGTTTACCCAGGTCCTCCAGCATAAAGCTTAGCACCGAGGCCGAAAAAGCCATGGTATCTGAACCATGAAGGATCACGAAGCCATCTACATCATCATAATTTGATTCAATAAGACTGGCCAGCTCGCTCCAGATGGCCGGGTTCATGTTTGATGAATCAATGATCTGCTCAAACGAGTGTACCTTAATTTTACAATTAAGTTTCTCAAGCTCGGGCACATTATCCATTATCTGCTCAAAGTTGATCGGTTTAAGCACCTTTGTCTGCGGGTCGTTCATCATACCGATTGTCCCCCCGGTGTAAATGATCAAGATCTGGCTCATGTATATTAGGTTGTGTTAAAAATAAAGCTATCTAAAAAAACAATTAAATCCCAAACACCTTTTTCGAGTTTTCCGTGGTGATAGCGGCCACGGTTTCGAGGTCTGTTTGCTGCATTTCGGCAACCTTTTGCGCAATATAAATTAAATAAGAGCTTTCGTTAGGTTTGCCACGATACGGAACGGGTGTAAGGTACGGAGAATCTGTTTCTAAAACTATATTATCCAGGCTGATTTGTGCCACCACCTTGTCAAGCCCCGCATTCTTATAAGTAACCACCCCGCCAATACCCAGGTAAAAGCCGATATCGGTCAGTTTATTGGCCTGTTCAACCGTACCGCCAAAGCAATGGAAAATGCCGCGCAGGTCATCGTCTTGTTCCTGCAGCAGTACTTCATATACCTCATCGAAGGCATCGCGGCAGTGGATATTTATGGGTAGCTTTAATGCCTTAGCCCAGCTAATCTGCTTCTTAAATGCCTGGATTTGTTCTGTTAAATGGGTCTTATCCCAATACAAATCGATCCCTATTTCGCCTATCGCATATACTTTATGCTGATGAAGGGCTTGCTCAATGGCTTCCAGTTTTTCTTCCCATGTTTCCTTTACCGAACATGGATGTAAGCCCATCATTGGGTAACACATATCCGGATAAGATGCCTGCAGCCCGAAAACCATAGGGATTGACGAGGCATCAACATTAGGTAAAAACAGGCGGTTAATTGAATTGTCTTTACAACGCTGTATCAACTGGGCTCTCTTAACCTCATCTGTTTCATAATACAAATGGGTATGCGTGTCGGTAAGTACCATGGCGCAAAAATAAGAAAGCCTCCCGATGTATCAGGAGGCTTTTATTTAATTTTTTGTTGTAGTGGTCTTCTTTTTATAAACGTGTTTTTTAACAGCCGGCTTTGTTGCGGGCGCTGCAGCAACATGTTTTGCGTGTACCACTTTTACAAGTTCGATATTAAATACCAGGGTGCTGAAAGGAGGTATTCCATTGTATCCCGGTTCGCCATAAGCAAGCTTTGATGGGATAACGAATATAGCCTTTGAGCCCTCGTTCAATAACTGCATACCTTCGTCCCAGCCTGCAATAATGCCACCGGCGCCAATAACAAACTGGAGCGGCTCGTAGGTACGGCCGGGTTGCTGTAACCCTGCTGTTTTGGCATCTGCTTCAATATCAGAGTCAAATACTTTATCGTCGAGGTTTTTACCTGTATAATTTACATAAACGGTATCACCCTTAACCGGCTTAGGTTTTGTTGAAGCCTGGGTAATTACATATTTCAAGCCACTTGGAGTAGTTTGCAGGTTCAGCTTATGGTCGGCAATATATTTGGCCGAACCGGTAATTTCAGCCTGCACAAGGTCTGCTTTAAATTCATCTACCGTTTGGGCCTTCAGAATTTTAATGGTGAAATTCAGGTTGCTGCCCTTAGGGAAAAACGGAGGGCGCTGATCTTCATGTCCTTTAAATATTGAATCAGTAGGTAACTTTACCAAGGCGCTATCATTTACAGTCAAAAGCGGGAAGATCTCCATCATATCGCCAACATTTTGCGAAGGGTGAATTTGAGCACGTCCCGGCTGGCCGCTCACATAAGTGCTATAAAGAACTGAATCCTTATCGGTTTTTTGAATGTACTGGAACGTAATAATGTCGCCATCCTTAACCCTGGCATTCGTACTATTAGTAAAAACCTTGTATAATGCCCCTTTAGGTGTATGCTGCATATCGGTTTGCGCACTGGCCCCAATCGCTATCATCAGCGTCAAAATCGATAGAATATATTTCATCATAAATAAAAAAAGCCTTCCTGTTGTAACAGGAAGGCGTGTATATAATTAAGAATTATTTTTTTACAGGTGCCTGTACTGTTGGCATTGCCGGTTGCGCAGGTTTTGGCGCGTTAGGGTTTGGGTGAATAATATCAACCACCTCAACATCAAACGCAAGCGGTGTGTAAGGCTGCATCATTTGGCTTCCCTGGTCGCCATAAGCAAGTTTTGACGGGATTACCAATGTAGCCTTTGTACCCTTGTTAAACAACTGGAATCCTTCGGTAAATCCTTGGATCATTCCGCCGCCCAGCGCAAAACGAATCGGCTTGTATGGGTTCATTGGGTTAATCTGCATTTTATTTTTGATGGCTTCAGCTTTAACACTGGTTTCAAAAATTTTACCATTCATAAATCTACCTGTATAATTTACAACTACGGTATCGCCAACCACCGGTAGCGGACCGCTACCTTGTTGAGTAATTACGTAATTTAAGCCTGACGCGGTTGTAGTTACCTTAAGCTTGTTATCATCAATGTATTTTTTGATTGCTGCGGGCTCTTTAGCCTTAGCTTCTTCTGAAAGGTTTTTTATGTAATCCCGAACGCGGCCCTGGAAAACAGTGTCGCTAAGGTTACCCTTTGCTATAACTTTTTCAACCTTTATTACATATACAAGGAATTTGCCTTTCAACTCCTTTGGTCTTGGATGACCTTTTGACATTGAATCGATATTCACCTTGATTATAGCGCTGTCGCCTTCACTAAATGTGGAAAACGGAGTCATGATATTGCCTTTACCTGTCAACTTAGGAACAGGCATACGTATTGGCTGTCCTTTTTCATAGGTGCTTTGTAATACTGAATCGGCGTCAGTTTTAACAATAAAGTTAAATGATATAAAATCACCCTCCTTTATGCTGGGCCCTGATTTATCATCAAGAATCTTATATTCCATTCCGCCGTCGCCTTTGGTAAATCCACCATTACAGCTTGCTAAGGCAATTGCAGCAAGCGCTAAAAACACTAGTCTTTTTTTCATTTTTATTGCATTAATAGTTTTTTATACTCAGGTAATATTAATTTAAATTGGTTTACAACTTGTTCAAGGCTATCTGTTGATACACCGCCGGCAGCATTGCGATGCCCGCCACCCTCGAAATATTTTTTACAGATCTCATTTGCGGGAAATTCCCCCTTCGACCGTAACGACAATTTTACTTTATCGGTACGTTCAACAATAAAGGCCGCCAGCTTAATTCCTGCGATTGATAGCGCATAATTTACAATGCCTTCGGTATCGCCTGTAATAACATCATACTTTTCCAGGTCGGCCTTTGGCACTGCAATTATAGCAGTATTATATTCATAAAGCACCTCTAATCGTTCAGTAAGGCAAATACCTAAAAAACGTAACCGGTTTTCTGACGAGTTTTTGTACATCAGCTCATGAATTTGCCAGTTTACTGCGCCTGCATCAATCAGGTCGGCAATTATCCGGTGAACACCTGATGTTGTTTTAGGCAACGAGAACGAAGCAGAATCGGTCATGATCCCTGTATACAAACAGGTGGCAACATCCTTATTGATAAACTTCTTGTTGTGAAGTTCTTCGGTAATAAACGTATAGATCAATTGGGCAGTAGCACATGCGTTAATATCCCAGTAGCGATAATCATCAAAATCCTGTGGTTCCAGGTGGTGGTCTATCATTACTTTAAACGCGCTACTCGCACCCACCAGTTCACCCATTTCATTGATGCGGTTTAAGGCATTAAAGTCGAGGCAAAATATAATATCGGCATTAGCAATCAGTTCGGCTGATTGTGAAACATTTTCAGTATAAATGATCACCTCGCCATTACCGGGTAGCCAAAACAGAAATTCAGGATAATCAGTAGGTGTAATAACCTTAACATGATGCCCCTGCTGGATAAGATAGTGATACAAACCTAAGGACGAGCCCATAGCATCACCATCAGGCTTATGATGGGTAGTAATTACTATTTTTTGTGGCTGCGCTAAAAGTTTTATAAGCGAGTCTTTATCTAACATCCGTTTTTAAAAAAGAGTTGCAAAGCTAAATAAATAAATCAAATACAAAATCTTAATTTAAAGCAAAACCTTTATGTTTCAATTGTAAAAAGCTACTTTTGCGGGAAAATGGCAATGGTTCATAGTCGATGGTTCATAGTTCATAGCCGGAAGTCGTAATACTTCATAAGTTATCACACTACCATAGCTGCCATGAACCATCAACTATGAAACATGAACTGCTAAAAACACATAAAAGCAAAACATACAGATGAGTAATAAAACATTCACCATGATTAAGCCTGATGCTGTTGCAAACGGGCATATCGGAGCAATTTTAGATCAGATTATTAAGGCACGCTTTAAAATTAATGCCATGAAATACATCGCATTGACTGAGCAAACTGCCGGAAAATTTTACGAAGTTCACAAGGAACGCCCTTTTTACGGCGAACTGGTACGCTTCATGTCATCAGGACCAATTGTGGCAGCAATTCTTGAAAAGGACAATGCAGTTGAAGATTTCCGTAAATTGATAGGCGCTACAGATCCTTCAAAAGCTGAAGCAGGAACCATCCGCCAGCTGTTTGCCGAGTCAATTGGTGCAAATGCCGTTCATGGCTCAGACTCTGACGAAAACGCCCAAATTGAAGGCAGCTTCTTTTTTTCGGCATTAGAAAAGTTCTAATTTACTAGTTAACAGGATGTTTTATTAATAAAAACATCCTGTTATTTTGTTTTTTGAAAATAAGTCTCTATTTTTATTGAGATTTTGCAGAAGTGTATTCTTGCAGAAGCCCCCTTTAATTGTAAACTGGAACTAAAATTATGAGATTACTGCTTAAATATATATTGTATTTACTACTTATAATCGTTTTGGTTTCGGGCACTATATTACTTTATAGAACCCATCCCGAAGCGCAGCTTGCCTTTATTCTTCCGGGGTTATTTATCTTGGCCTTTTCAAGAATGAGCGATGATTTAAACTTCAGATCGTTTTTTCCAAGGTGGACTAGAGGAAAATAATCTCCTCAACCAGTATTCCCTTAGCTTCGTCATTTATCTTATCTATTATTTGCGTACGCATCATCATCAATTCGTTTTTTATAACGGACGATTCAACCCGCAGGAACAGTTTTTTATCGTGGATAAATAATTCCTTTGTACGGTTTGCCATGGGCTTGCCAACCAGTTCGGGCCAATGCGCCACTATTGATGTTTCATCAAACTTCCGTTTTATCTTGTAAACATTAAGCATTTGCTCAATTGCTTCCTTTAATGATTTATCATTTGCCTTACGCATCTATTTCTCCCCCTTTTACTTTAAACAGCGTAATTGCTACACCTATATTATCAAATATACCCCTAACGCGCCCTTCGCTGGTATCGGTAATAAATACCTGGCCAAAATCGTGGTTTGATATCATTTGCATCAGTTTGGTAACGCGCTGATCGTCCAGCTTATCAAAAATATCATCCAGCAGCAAAATGGGCTTAAATTTATTCTGCTGATCAAGGAAACTATACTGCGCCAGTTTTAATGCTATCAGGAAGGATTTTTGCTGCCCCTGCGAGCCAAATTTTTTCATTGGCATACCATGAATGGCAAATACCAGGTCGTCCTTGTGAATACCGGCGTTGGTCCGTTCAAGCACCCTGTCCTTCTCTATATTTTTCTTCAATAAAGAGGCGAGATCATTTTGCAATAACTGCGATTCATATACCATCTCCACCTGTTCGGCGTCCTCACTTAAAAACCGGTAGTGTTTGTTAAATATTTCGGTAAAGCGCTCCATAAAAAGCTTACGCTTCTCAAAAATGCGATTGCCCGAAAGCGTTAACTGTTCATCGAGTACTTCCATTAGGCCGGGGTCGTACCGCCCGGTATCAGCTATCTGCTTTAGCAGTGCGTTTCGGTTAGCTAACACCTTATTATATACCAGCAATTCGTCAAGGTACACATTGTCTGTTTGTGAGATCACATTATCGATAAACTTCCGCCGCTCATCACTACCCTCAATAATAATGCTGATATCGTAAGGCGATACCATTACCAATGGCAGCAGGCCAATATGATCTGCAAGCCGGGTGTAATCCTTTTTATTACGCTTAAATTGCTTTTTCTGGTTACGCTTTACCGAGCAGGCTATGTGTTCAGTTTTACCATCCCGGTTAAAATTACCGGTTATGATAAAAAAATCAGTTGCCTGCTTGATCTGCTGACTGTCTATCGGATTAAAATAGCTTTTGCACAACGACAGGTAATAAATAGCATCCAACAAATTGGTTTTGCCGGCACCGTTATTACCGGTAAAAACATTCACGCCCTCACTAAAGGTTAACCCTGCTTCTGCATAATTTTTAAAGTTGATGACCGATAACTGCTGTAGATACATAGAACGGGTAAAGTTAGTTCTTTTAGTCCGAAAGTCGGAAAAGTCCGGAGGTCCGAAAGATTAATTAGGTAGAAATAAAACATGTTCTTGATATGCGCACTAAATGAAGTATTTAACTACCATATGCGCGCAGCTACTTTCGGACTTTACTGACTTTTCCGACTTTCGGACTTCCCGTAAATATTTAATTTAAAAGGTATTGATAAAAATTTTGAAAACTGTATTTTTGCAAACTTAATTTTAGAGAAGAAATGTCAAAAACCCAGGCGAATACCAAGGTAGTAGTGCAAGAAAAGAATTTTGGGCAAACCGGTAAGTTTGTTCGCGAGAACCAAAAGAGTTTAATATTTATAGTAGGCGCTATAGTAATAATGATTATTGCTTACATCGCTTACCAAAAATTTTATATAGCCCCTCAGGAAGTTAAAGCTTCAAATCAAATGCACGTTGCACAGGATTACTGGGCTAAAAAAGAGTGGGACAAGGCTATCAAAGGTTATGACAGCTACCCTGGTTTTGAAAAGATCATTTCTGATTACGGTAACACAAAGGCTGCTAATCTTGCCTATTTCTATTTAGGTATTGCTTACTTAAATAAAGGCGAATTTCAAAAAGCTATCGATAATTTAACAAACTATCGCGGAAACGACGGCATGGTTGCAGCAGAAGCGCTTGGCGGTACTGCTGATGCATACGTTGAATTGAAGGACTTCGATAAAGCATCAACCTATTTCAAAAAAGCTGCTGACAAAGCAAACAATAAATTTTTGACACCGCTTTACCTTAAAAAGCTTGGCTTAGTTTATGAAGCACAGAACAATAACAAGGACGCTGACGATACTTACAAAAAAATAAAAAGCGACTATCCTGAAAGCACCGAAGCGCAAAGCATCGACGCCTTTATAGCACGTACTGAAGCGAAACTTTAGAATTTCGGAAGTCGGATGTTCCATTTCGGATTTATTTGAATTCAAAATTGAACATCCGGATTATTCTAACTCCGAAATAGAAAATTCGAAATCCGAAATATAACATGGCTACCAGTCTTAAAAACTTATCTGATTTTTCTGAAACAGAAGTACCATCGGCCGCACCATACCATTTTGGGATAGTTGTTGCCGAGTGGAACCCCAATATTACCAATGCCTTATACCAGGGGGCATTTGACAGCCTGCTGGAACACGGCGCATTAAAGGAAAACATTCATGTATATCCTGTCCCGGGCAGCTTTGAATTAACGTCGGGCGCCGATTTATTGTTGAAAAATAGTAAACTGGATGCGGTTATTTGCCTTGGCTGCGTTATCCAGGGCGAAACCAGGCATTTCGATTTTATTTGCAACGCTGTAGCTAATGGCTTAAGTAATGTTGCAATAAAATACTCAAAACCAGTTATATTTGGTGTATTAACTACCGACAATCAGCAGCAGGCTGTTGAGCGTGCGGGAGGCAAACATGGAAATAAAGGTGTGGAAGGTGCTGTAACTGCCATAAAAATGGCTTATCTTGCAGAAACATTAAACGGCTAATTTTCGTAAAAGAACTAAGACGAATAAAAACATGAAGAAAGTAATTTACATCGCTCTTATCGCTTTAGTATTAGGCAGCATGGCTTCATGCTCCAACAAACTGTGCCCGGCTTATGGCTCTTACCCTAAAAGCGGGCGCTAACAGTTAAATGTCATTTTTTAATAATTGCCTGAAACCACAACAGGTTTTGCGTTGTTTTGTATTTTAATGGGCAATAATCCTTATAAATTTTATGAATTGGACATCGCTGGAGTCGGCAGAGCAAATTAATGCTATAAAAGGACAGGAAGGGTA
This sequence comes from Bacteroidota bacterium, assembly GCA_030775685.1. Classification (GTDB taxonomy): domain Bacteria; phylum Bacteroidota; class Bacteroidia; order Sphingobacteriales; family Sphingobacteriaceae; genus Mucilaginibacter. Next base: position 4,978 of record JALYIP010000072.1, on the reverse strand, counting down.
TAGTTTAATATTTAAACACAGCACCCGTTGCTCCATCAGTATGATGGTGAAAAAACGCTTCGAATTGGATTGGGATAAACTTCCCAATAATCTCCCCTTATATTTTCTCGATCTAATAAAATACCGCGATCTATCCAATCAGGTCGCTTCAGATTTTATCGTTCATCACGAATCTCCTCAAATGCTGGTAATAAAAGACGGCGAATGTGTGCTTGATCTTTCTCACGGTGAGGTTTCAGTTGATGAAGCGTTGTCAGTGATTGGGTAGTCCGAAAGTCGGGAAAGTCCGGAAGTCCGAAAGATTTTTAAAAGCGAAACAGCATTGAGATTTTAAACAGAATTCTCTCTCTTCTTCTTTCAATTTTAATCCCACAACTTTAAGCTATTTCATTTTATCTGTAATTAATGTAAACTCTTTCTTCCCGACTTTCGGACTTTCCCGACTTTCGGACTTTTTACATACTTTTGTATCATGATTGAATTGCCGGTTGTTCCTGCTGCAAGCCAGGCCCAGCGTAAGCCTGATTGGCTTAGGGTGAAGCTTCCTATCGGAAAAGAATATGCACATGTTCGTGGTTTGGTTGATGAGCATAAGCTGCACACCATTTGCGAAAGTGGCAATTGCCCTAACATGGGCGAATGCTGGGGTGCGGGTACTGCTACCTTTATGATATTAGGCAATATTTGCACACGCTCCTGCTCATTTTGTGCGGTAGCTACAGGTCGCCCGTTGGCTGTTGACACCGATGAGCCTAACCGGGTTGCAAATTCAGTGAAGCTGATGCAGGTTAAGCATTGTGTTATTACCTCAGTTGATCGTGATGACCTCAAGGATGGTGGCTCCATAATCTGGGCCGAAACCATCAACGCCATTCGCCGGGAAAGCCCTGGTACTACATTGGAAACGTTACTACCTGATTTCAGGGGAAATTGGGAAAACCTTGCCCGTGTACTGGAAACCAGGCCCGAAGTTGTTTCACACAACCTGGAAACGGTAAGACGCCTGACAAAGGAAGTTCGCATCCAGGCTAAATATGATCGCAGTCTTGACTGTTTAAGACATGTATCACAGGCAGGGCTTCGTACCAAATCGGGCATCATGCTGGGTTTGGGCGAAACGGAAGCAGACGTGTTGGAAGCCATGGACGATTTGTTGGAAGCAGGCGTACAGATCCTTACCTTAGGGCAGTATCTACAACCTACACGCAACCACCACCCGGTAATAGATTGGATTCATCCGGATCAATTTGACAGATACAAACAATTTGGGTTAGATAAGGGTTTCAGATATGTAGAAAGCGGACCGCTTGTTCGGTCTTCTTATCACGCAGAAAAACATTTGTTTGAAATCTGATAATACATTTCCTATCTTGAACCCGAATTGAGTAAGAAACGAAAAATATCGCTGTCCGAAGAGGAATTGGTGCTTGCGCTAAGGAATCGTGAAAAAATCGCTATCGAAGCGTTGTACGATATGTATTCGTCATCGTTATACGGCGTTATTTCGCGTATAATAACTGATACGGCTACCGCCGAAGATGTGCTGCAGGAAACCTTCGTAAAGATCTGGCATTCGTTTTCGAGCTATAGTACCGAAAAAGGCCGTTTGTTTACCTGGATGGTTAATATTGCGCGCAACCTGGCTATTGATAAATTAAGATCGAAAGATTTTAAGAACCAAAATAAAAACCAGGAACTCGAAAATAACGTAACTTTCATAGACGAACAAAGAAATACGGTTTACAAACCTGAGCTATTGGGTATTAAGGAGTTAGTTGAAACACTAAAACCTGAACAAAAGTCGATTCTTGATCTCGTGTATTTTAAGGGATATACCCATGTAGAAGCCGCCGATGAATTGGGCGTTCCGCTCGGTACCATTAAAACACGGCTTAGGATGGCTATACTCCAACTCAGAAAACATTTTAATTGAAAGGTGAGAAGTGGAAGATATTAAAGCATATATAGAATCGGGCATTTTGGAACTTTATGTTCTTGGGGATATATCCCCGGAAGAAAAGTTGCAGGTGGAGACTATGGCTGCTAATCATCCGGTTATAAAAGCCGAACTGGATGAAATTGAGCGCTCGATTGAACAATATGCTGAACATAATGCGGTTGAGCCTTCAGAACAATTGCGTAGCAGGGTACTAAACAGCATACTTACAAATTTCGGCGATGACCGTAATTTTGATACGAAAAACGAACCAGTTGTAAACAACGTTATTGCGCTGCCAACTCAAAAGCCAAACAATTTTTATAAATACGCATTTGCGGCTTGCCTTGCCTTATTAATAGCAAGTGGTGTAGCATTAATGAACTTATATAATAAGTTACAGGAATCAAATACGCAGATAGCTGTTTTGCAATCAAATAACCAACATATTGCCAACCGCGTAAATTTGGTGGAAGGCGAATTAGGTATCCTTCGCGATACTTCCTTTAAGTTCCTCAAGTTAAATGCAACCGTGCACGCACCGGCAGGCACCGCTGTTACTATTGCCTGGAGCCCGGCAAAGAAAAAGGTAATGATTGATATGGCAAGCTTAAAAATGCCATTGAATGATAAGGCTCACCAGTACCAGCTTTGGGCCATTGTTGCCGGAAAGCCTGTTGATCTTGGTGTTTTTGATGCAAATCCTGATTCTACCGACATGAAAGAGATGAAGGAGATAGCTGCAGTAAAAACGGATGCCTTTGCTGTAACCCTTGAGCCGCGCGGCGGCAGCGCCAACCCTACCATGGACGAGATGATGGTATTGGGTAAATTTTAAGCTGAAAGACTAAAGCCAAAAGTATTTTGAAGTTCAATCGTTTGTTAGCTTTCAGCTTTAGTCTTTCAGCTTTTAGCTTTTTTTATTTTCTTAAAACAATCCGCAAACCAGGTTGTTGTTCAGCTAATTTTACATCTACCAGGTCGCTGAATAAATTTTTAATGTTTTTTGTAACTAAACAAATAGTGCAAACGTCTTATAGATATAAAATTTGAACCGGTGTTTGTTATCAATAAAACGATATCAAAACGAGCGTTCACAATCGCCCATTGAGTATTTTGTTCTTTATAAGATCAGTTAATAGTTAAAAAAGGTTGTACGATACTTACAACCTTTTTTTATGCCATTAATTTTGCCATTGTTACAGGCAAACGTGTAGCCAATTGCGCGGGCATCATCACATTCAACCTGTTTGGCAGAGCCAACTCGTCGCCCGCTTTGCCGTGTACATAAGCACCTATTATACAGGCCTCCTCCGAAGAATATTTTTGAGCCAATAAAGAAGTGATTATCCCCGTAAGTACATCGCCCATGCCACCTGTCGCCATGGCGGCATTGCTGGTGGTATTAAAATAAACCTTACCGGCGGGTGTTATTATTATAGTATAATCGTTTTTTAGCAGGATATAAAGCCCAAGTTCCTTAGCCTTAGTAATGCCGGTTTGAATGCGGCTCCACCAATTGGCATGATCGCCGAATAAGCGATCAAACTCCTTCATATGAGGGGTTAAAATACTATTTGCTGGAATTTCAGCCCAAAGTTCTTTATGCGTTGCGAGCAAATTAAGCGCATCTGCATCAATTACGATGGGTTTCTCATAGTTTGTTAAAATATCGGTAAACAAAGCCAGCGCATCTTCCTTCCTTCCTAAACCCGGGCCCACACCTATCGAACTAAACTTATCCCACTCAATAACCGGCACTTCTGCTCCATTGCGCACTATAGCCATCAACTCCGGCATGTAGGCGTTTAAAGCCGTCAATCCACTTTTAGGCACGCAGGCTGTCGTAAGCCCGGATCCGGAATAAGCACAGGCGGCAGCGCTTAGCAGAGCCGCTCCCATGGTTTCCTCCTGCCCGGCCACTATAAGCGCATGACCATAAGTACCTTTATTACTGAATTTATGCCTTGGCTTTAGCAACTTACGAATGTCCTTTTCTTCGACAGCCTGATAGGGGGAGTTTAACGACCGCACAAACTTTTCGTCGATCCCAATATTTACCGCCTCCCAGCAATCGATATAAGGTGCCGAATCTGGCAGTAAAAAATTGATCTTGGGCTGTTGAAACGTGGTCACCAAATCGGCTTTCAAAACAATGGCATCCGACTGCATTTCCCCCTCAGAGAAAAAACCCGTAGGCACATCAACCGCTACAACTGTTGCCTTTAAACTGTTTAAGTAATTAACCAACCGCTTATAATCGCCATCAAGCGGCTTGTTCAGCCCGCTGCCGAGCAAAGCATCAATGATTATCGGGCTGTTTTCAGGAGATAAGCCTTCCCCCGGTTTTATTTCTGTAAGCGGAATTGTGGTTTGTTGCAGTCGGCTAAAATTTGCATTAAAATCATCAGACGCCTTGTCCGAAAAGCGGGCAACCTTAACGTTTATCGATTTGTATTGGTGCTCATTCAGCATCCTGGCAATAGCCAGTCCGTCGCCGCCGTTATTACCGGTGCCGCAATAAACGCTGATGGCCTTTTTTTTATCAGGGAAATGATTCACAAACCAGCCGACAAAAGCCTTTGACGCACGTTCCATTAAATCAACAGAACTGATCGGTTCGTTAGCTATGGTATAAGCATCGCCTTCGCGAATTTGGGGAGAAGTTAACAATGGTAACATATAAGCTAAAGTTACGATTGTTTGGTTTTGTTTGATTAAGAGATTTACGAAGTTTTAAAAACTTAAATCTGACTTTATATTGTAAATTAGTTTATGGATATGCAAAATGAGGAAGCTTCGGATTATTTTTTAGATCAGTATAATAAAGAAATAGATGAAGCAGAAGCTGAAATTGATTCAGGAAATTATATAAGCAATGAAGACGTAGAAAAATTAATTGGCAATAGAAGAAATGAGAGTGTAAAATAAACTGTGTCAAAGTGTAATTAATTACCTTTAACATAGTTTAGAATGAAACAAGAAGCATCGCTCGAGTATGAGCAAATGAAAAAGAAAGCCTTAGAGCAACTCCGCTCAGGC
>JALYIP010000071.1 GCA_030775685.1 Bacteroidota bacterium | reverse complement strand
TGACTTTCCCTAAAATAGGTTGACAGATAAAAATGGGGAAAGATGAATAATATAAATAAGTCAGCTGTCGTTTCAGAATATTTACAAGGGGGCGTGTCCTACCGGGACCTGCAGGGAAAATATGGTTGCTGTTTGGGGACATTGCATCGTTGGGTACATGAATATATGCAGGGAAAAGAATATAAAGCAGCAGAAAAGGAAGCCATCGTATTCAAAAAGGTTAGGGAATTGCTATCTGAAGAGGAGATAGTTAAGGATGAAGCAATTCCGTCAGATATAGAAGCATTACAGGCTGAACTGCGCAAATCACGGCTACACAATAAGTTGCTGAATGAGATGCTGAACATTGCCGAAGAAGAGTTAAACGTACCTATCAGAAAAAAACATGGCGCCAGGCAATCATGAGAATAGAACAAAGCGAAAAGAAGCGCTGCACGGAGTTACTTTGTTCATTGCTTGGCTATAGCAGGCAGGCTTATTATAAGGGTATCAAAACAGAAGCTACCAAAAGCATTAAATCAAGGGCAATAGTTAATCAGATAAAATTAATCCGGAAAGACCAGCCCCGTACAGGAAGTGATAAAGTTCATCTCCTGTTAGCCGATTTCAAGCAATGCCATGGGATAAAAATGGGGCGCGATGCATTACTTGACCTGATGCGGGAAGAGCATTTGCTGGTAAGGCCGAGGCGGCGCAGGGCAAAGACGACCTTTTCCTTTCACCGGTTCCATAAATATCCAAATCAGATAAAGGGCTTTGTGCCAAATGAGCCTAACCGGCTATGGGTAAGCGATATAACTTATCTGCCGGTTAACCAGTCGTTTGCTTATCTGAGTTTAGTAACAGATGCTTACAGCCGCAAAATAGTAGGATACAACTTAGGAAAAACACTTGAGTCGACCGGCTGTGAACAGGCACTAAAAATGGCCATCAGGGATAATCCGGTCAGATGTGAGCAAATGCTGCATCACTCGGACAGGGGCGTACAATACTGTAGCTCCGGGTATATAAAGTTGCTGGGAGAAGGCCACATCGGTATCAGCATGACCGAAAGCGGCGATCCCCTGGAGAACGCACTTGCAAAGCGGGTAAATGGCATATTAAAAAATGAGTTGTTAGCGGAAAAATATGATCATTATGATCAGGCACAATCAGCGGTGGCCAAAGCTGTAAGTCTTTACAATAACGAGCGGCTTCATAGCAGCATAGCAATGCTCACTCCGCAACAGGCGCACGGCAAGACAGGAGAGATAAAACGGTGTTGGAAGAATTACTATCCAAAAAAGCAATCGGAGGAGGTAACGATGGACGGATAAGTTCTTCACAAAGATGGCTGCTTTTTAAAAAGAAAAAAGAAGCAAAAAAGAAAAACGTACTGCGAATATGGAAAACTCGCAGAGTTTCCCATATTCGCAGTACGACAAACAAACAACAAACGTTTCTTTAAAACAAACCTATTATAATTGTATTTAAAAATCTGTCAACTTTTTTTAGGGAAAGTCAACTAAAAATGGAACGCCTGGAACGGCAGTATCGTAGATAAAGAAGTAATTATCATCATAGCGTAACAATAGGAGTTAGCGGCGTTTACCATTAAATAAGAAGTTGCACAAGTTTTTAGAAATTTCTACCGGATAATATATATTTGTACCCCTTCGGGATGTAGCGTAGCCCGGTATCGCGCCAGCATGGGGTGCTGGAGGTCGGAAGTTCGAATCTTCTCATCCCGACTTGAAAATCAAGGACTTATGATTAAAAAATCTAAGTCCTTTTTTGTGGGGTCTAACATAGGTCTAACACTTTTTCTATGTTTAGATATGTTTTTTTAAGTCAAAAAAATCATTTCAATTATTTAGTTGAGATAAAATCGATTAGAGAGATTAAAAACGGTCATTAAAATCATGATGGCATGCAACTAGCGCACCTCTGCTAACCGCAAATAGGTATTAAATAGGCGTTTTTTTTAACATTGTCTGCAAATAATGCTAAAACAAAGCACAACCAATTTAAGTAGACAATCGATAATAAATAGTTATCTATTGTTGAAAGCAACTGATTTTCTTAGGTGTCTAAATGCTATACAATCGTGTTTTTACACTCGTGCAAATTACGTTAAGTTTATACCAACATGTACCACTTAATGATCATGCCGCTGTCCAGGCGCAAATTGAAAGTGATCTGGAAGCTATATCCGGCAAGATCAATAAGATACTTTAGCTTCGTTAAGGACTGGATTATTCGCAAGAATAAGTAATCACACTCTACAATACCCTCCAATTTGTGCAAGCGTTACTTGCACAAATTGTACCAATAAAATTAAAGGATAAATCCTAAATTCACAGTTTAAGCCTATATGACAAATAACGAAAAAATTAAAACCCTGCAAACTTTGGTAGCCAATGCCGCAAGCATTCAAAACACCAGTAGTACCGATGGGGATTTTAAAGTATGGAAGAATAAAGTCGAAAAAAACCTCACGAAAATATTTGGTAAAGACTCAATTGAATTTCGGGACTTTAATAAGCTCAAGTTCTTTTATAATCCGATGATATATTCTTTGGGAAGTGATTTTACGCGCGAACACCGTGAGTACTTTAAACGGGATCTTGATTTTCTTTTGAAGTCGTTAAACAGTTATATACAAGAGATAGAGGAAGCTCCGGAGGACGATACCACGACAACTACATATAATAATATCACCCCATCAAAGGTATTTATTAGCCATGCAAGTTTGGATGCCCGAGCTGTAGAGGAAATTATAGATTTACTCGAAACTATTGGGTTGACTAACAACCAAATTTTTTGCAGCTCTTTTGAGGGTTATGGTATAGATCTGGGCGACAATTTTTTAGAGGCTATCAAGCGTGAAATCAATGATTCAGTTCTGGTACTATTCGTTCTAAGTAAAAATTTCTATGACTCGCCGGTGTGCTTATGCGAAATGGGGGCAACGTGGGTTAAATCGACTGAGCATATTCCTGTTTTAATTCCTCCTTTTGAATTTAGTGATATAAAAGGAGTTATTCCGCTTACACAAGGATTTAAAATTAATGATGCAAAAAAGTGGAATTTATTGAAACAAAAAATAGAAGCTGGCTTTGGTCTTTCGCCAATGGATTTTTCCGCCTGGGAACGTAAAAGGGACAAGGCCATTCAAAATATCAATAAAATCATTACTTGATCAGCGTGTACAAGTTGTATTGGTGGACTACAATGGGACAAAATATAGTCGTGCAGCGATATTAAATAGTTATTAGACACAATATTTCTGAGCGTCATAATATTCATTTGTTTTCCTTAATTTTGATAGAATATTCTTCAACCTTATTTTATGAATGAAACCTTTTTACAATCCTTTTTAAGAACTGGTTTATTTGACATCGGAGATAGTGATGAACGTTTAAAATGGCTTCGTCAAGCTATTGAAGAATTAGAAAAGAAATTCAGCGACAATCCATCCCTCCTTCCCGCTTATACTTTGGTCGCGCTTGACCCCAATATTTCCGACACCGAACCCGTGTTGATCGAAACTGAAAAAGTAGTTACTACTTATTGGCAGGCTTTAAGAGGAAAGTATCCTGATATGCCTCGAAATATTCATCGCGGTGTAATTCTCAATGCATTGTATTCAGTTGGTACTTCAAATGCGGTTGCGGCAAGAATTATTTATTTGACTGCCTTAAACTTCTTCCCTTACGCAAAGTTATGTGGTGAAAAAGACTTGGTAAAAGAGATGCTTGCAGAGTTGGGCGATTTGGCAGAAAAGGACGCTGTTGGAAAATGGTCTTTTGTTGATGAAGCTCCCGCTCTTAAAGTGGGGGCAATGAAAATTAACGACCTTAAATTTGGCACCCTTAATTTTAATCAGGAAACTTTAAAAGCTGAAATGCGAGCTGCTATTGGTAATGACCCTTCATCTGGTCAAGGTACCCAGCATGGGGGTAACAGCCAGTGGGGAAATCATTTCGCAGACAAATCGAGTCAAGGAATTACCAATGCTTTCAATTCAGCAATGGAAGAATTCGGTAAATCTCTTTCACCTACTTCCATTGAAACGCCAATTAATAAGTTTTTTGGAGAATTTAAAACAGCTCTTGATTCCAATCTTAAAATAGCATTTTCGTCATTAACTGCGGTTGAGCGAAGGAGTAAATTGTTATGGTGGAAAGAAACTCTTTATTCGCCTTCCTTAAAAGGAAGTTATAGGGCAGTAAATAAAAATATTCTACCTGTCATTATGGGCTGCGATCTAAATGATCAAATACCCAAAATCACACCGATTAGTGCAGATTACCTCCTAAGGGACACTTTGTTTTTGCTAAATGAGAAAAAAGATGAGCCCATCAAATTTTCCGAATATTTTGCCGCACTTTCAGACAGTACCTTGAAGTCAGTAATCAAACCTTATTTTACTTCATCAGACCCACAAGATGGTAGGATTTCGTTGACTGATTTTATAGAAATGTATGTGAACGACAAAATTGCACTCGGAGATTTAAAATCTAAAACTGGCGTTGGCGAAAATGAAGAAACTACTTTGAGTGAAATTGCTGTCGCGGTTCTGCACGACCTTTTGGTAAAACGCTTAATAACCAAGTAATATGGCCGGGAAATGTTCTCATGCCGGCTGCCCAGACCCCGATAATATCGGCTGTAATGTTGAAGGCCATATCAAATTAACCAATTGCCCTTATTATGATAAAGGTGCAGAAAGTAATGCTTCGTCAGAACAAGTAGAAGAAGATCTCTACCGTGTGCCCTGGACGGGTAACTCACTTGGGTTAACCGATTTGAATTATTTAACAGCGAGCAATAAACCTATACTGATTGGGATAACTGGCGTTGCAAGCGCAGGTAAAACAACATTTTTAGCATCGTTGTATTGTCTTTTAAGGAGCGGGCGGCAAATAGGCAATTATAGCTTTGCAGGCTCATTGACTTTATACGGGTGGGAAGATATCGCGTGGTTTTTAAGTTGGAAAGATAATAGCAATATCCAGTTCCCGCCGCACACCACAAATAACTCAGGGAGGCTGCCGGGCTTGTTGCATATCGCACTTAGAAACAAACAAGGAGAAAAAATTGACATAGTGCTTACCGATGCACCCGGGGAATGGTTCGACCATTGGCGAAATAATATTAATAGCGAAAATGCAAAAGGAGCGCGCTGGATACACGAGTATTGCAATGCATTTCTATTGTTTGCTGATTGCGAAATGCTGTCAGGAAGTAAGAGAGGTCACGCTAAAATGCAGATTAATACGGTTTCGGATAGAATCTGCGAAAATATTGATGGGCGGCCTTTGGCGCTTATTTGGTCAAAATCAGATATTGCCATTACTGATGTTACCAAAGAACAAATTTTATCCCACATCGGCGAAAATCAATTTGAATATTTCGCTGAGTTCCAAACCAGTGTTCACGAGGGTGATGGAGGTAAGTACCATCAAAGCATTTGTAATGCTATTGGTTGGGTTATAGAAAGGGTGATTGGTAAGAAAAATTTATTTGCAGAATCAACGTCGCTACTTCCAAACGACATGTTTCTTTCAAAAAGGGGAGTAAATGGATAATAATATATTAATAATCGGTGGTCCAAATGCAGGTAAGACACATTTTGGTGGCCAGCTTTATGGCAGGTTAAACAGCCGCAAATTCAGTTATAGAATCGATCCCAATAACCGCCCCGCTGATCTGACTATCTTCGAAGATGTATTGAATAAACTTTCAGAAGGCATTCGGGCCGGACATACCGAAGCATCAGCAAACCGGAGTATTGAACTGAAAATTGACGCTGAAAATGGCGATAAAGTATTGTTGGCATTTCCTGACTATGCAGGTGAGCAGGTAAAAGAGATTGTGGAGACAAGGCGGGTTAACCATATCTGGCATGAGTATATCCAAAAAAGTACAACGTGGATCTTATTTGTACGTTTAGATGAAATTCCGGAATTGGAAGATATCGTCAATCGAGGTATCCCAACCCCGGAAGAAATCGTGCGGAGAAATGCACAGCCACCACCAGTAAAAATTTCTGACGCTGCACAATTTGTCGAACTAATACAGATTCTGCTATATATTAAAGGAATTTCTGCCTGGCAAAAAATAAAGCAGCCCAACCTTTGTATCCTGCTTTCCTGTTGGGACATCTTAAATCTGCCCGATGGCACCGTCCCTGCTGATTTGTTAAAAGAACGCATTCCGCTTTTATATGAGTTTGTCGAAAACTCATGGGCAAAAGAACATCTGTCCATTTTAGGGCTTTCTTCTACCGAGAAAACGCTAAGTGACGAACCGGATGAAGACTATATTGACAAAACCCCAATTAACTTCGGCTATTTCATTACTGCTGACGGTAAAAAGGAAAAGGATTTAACTTTATCAATATCAGAATTCATTGGAAAATAGCGACATTATCGTTCATCAGGCCTATTATGGAGAGGTTAATCGTTCCCATTCCTGTATAGCTTCCACCATCAATGATCCTGGTCTAAATTCCTTTTTGATAGGTTTTACCGACAGGCCGGGCGCGATACCGCCTGGATTGCAGCTCGCACCATACTTATCCGGCGCACCTCTTTTAAATTATTATCTATTTACCAAGACATTTCCTGACCTTAATGCGTCAAGATCTGGTATGGTTTTCACCCATGTATTGATCCTGGATAAACAAGTCGCGTCATTAATTGACAATCTTGATCCCATATTTGCTTCATTCGCGGCGGAGGTTCCTAAGGAACAAAAGCGACTGGTACCACTATCGTTATCCATTACCCTCGGCCCGGTTGCCATTAATTCAGTACAACCACAATATATAACTCAAACGTTGACGGGCTTATTAAAAGGAACACTACCTGTTCTGTTTTCCGGTACAACTGCTGCTTTTCAGAAGACTGTACAAATGATTTGGAATTTGCCGCTAGAGGGATTTCGGAAAAACATAAGGTTCCGGGCAAGCTTTACACCGTCCGATATTGATGGGATCACCAATTTAACATTGGTTATCATACAAAAGGAATTTTTACCGAAATGGGCCGGAAAGGAAATTATTTACGGTGAAAATTCAAGTAATATCGAGGTAATTTCCGATCTGGAATCGTTCTTTATCAATAATGACCCAACCAATCCTTTTTCTGTATTTTTAACAGAACTTGGTTTGTCGAAATCCGATTTTCAAAGCATACGTCAAGCGAGTGAAATATTTAGTGAGTATAAGAAATTGGATTCCATCACTGATGGCAACAAGGTCAGGCAGGCAATACGTGTTATTGCCCGGGTCTCACCATCCCCTAAAGATGGTCAATCCGTAAAGGAAATCTTTTTTGCCAGGTTGCAAACGTTGATCACATCTGGTGCGGATACCAACCTCAAGGCTTTAAGAAATATAAACTGGCAAGCTTTTGATAACGGTGAAAATAGGATAAAGGCATTGATGACAAGAGCAATTGATTCTGAAGCAGGGACAGAAAAGCTTTCCATTGCTGAACTAACTGAAATCCTTCATTTATCTATAGTCGAGGAAGAAAAGAATTGGTGGCACGCACATCTCAGCGAGATTTTCAGAGACCAATTTGCAAAATCAATCCAGCCATATTTGCCTGAAATTTGGCGACTGATCGATTATTCAAAGGAGTCTTTAACTGAGGTTTTTTTGCTCCTGAAGCCTGCCGCCGAAAACGAAACGGCTTTGCGTGGAAGCATGCCTGCCAAACTTAAAAGTGCGCTAACTGCGGATTTGGAACATGCGGCGGCGACCAAGAAATGGTACCTTTTGCATGCTGACCTACTTTTGAAGTATTTAAAAAGGGAAGAAGCATTGCTTAGGCAATATGATATCGAAAAAACCTTGCCCACAAACAGCACACCTGGTGTAGATTATTTAGCCGGACAGCTCAGCAATTCAGATCTGCTGGAGTTAACCCTATCTCATTGCAACGAAAAAGCTATACGTCTCATTGCTGAAAGGATAAAGAAGGATGGCACTATATTGAAAAATATTGACGTTAAAAACCCTTGCTGGTTAAATATTTGGGGAGCTTCGCTTCAGGACTCCCAAAACATCAGCTATGGAGTTATCGGTCAAGAATCGACAATTATCCATGCAACACTCGATTTAGTAGTAAAAGGGCGCCAAATCCCTGATTCGATATTTGAGCGTATTGCTGAATCAGACTTTGCAAACATGAGCGATTATTCATCAAGGGCAAGTATTTGGTCGCGCATCCCATCTAAATATCTTGATAAATTTAAAAGCAAAACGACAAAAGCGGTTTTCGCATTGTTTATAGCCGGAGGCATTACAGTACAAGAAATCGAAGCAGAATTGATCAAAGAAATCGTTTCGGATTCTTTCTTGACTATGTTTTTAAGTGAAAACAGAAACAATATAATAGATGTCATAAAAGTATATGAATCCTTTGGAGGCCTAAGGGATAAATTCCTTGCTGATTATATTAAATTTTATCAAGGCACTATTTCCGAGCCAGCGTCCGGGAAATTAGGTGAATTGATCAACAAGAGTAAGTTTCGTGAATCGGCTACAAGTATTTATTATAAATCGAACCAGGATCGATCTTTTAAGTTGGCCCTGGAATATTGTAAGAACTTGGTGAATTTAAGTTGGTGGGATACTTTGTTTGGTGGCACGCCAAAGCCTTCCCCACAGTCGTTTAAACAAAATGAACATATGAAATCATCAAAACTGCCAATCGTTGTTATACTCACCGCTATTAAAGAAGAATTTGCAGCTGTCATTGCACATTTAAGTGATATTAAGGAAATTGATAAAGATGGGACAGGTTATGAGGGTGGGATGTTCGTAATTGATGAGAAAGAAAAGGCTATTATAATTGTTCGGGAATGTGGGGCAAGAAACACAACCGCTTCACAGGAAACCGAAAGGGCCATACAGTATTTTAAACCTGATATGATTTTGTTCGTTGGAATTGCCGGTTCCAGGAAACCTAATGATTTTAAAATTGGGGATGTAATCTTTCCTGAAAAGGTTTACTCTTACGAAGGTGGAAAAGCGACGGAAACTTCTTTCAAATCTAGGCCAGATGCTGTTTCGCCTACATTTACTCTAACGGAACAAGCAAAAAAAATCAGAAGGAAAGACGATTGGAAGTCGCTAATCCTAGGAGAGTTTCCTGATACAGTGCAGGCTGACATAGGTATAATTGCATCTGGAGAGCAATTGATCGAACACCACGATTCCGAAATTGGGAAAATATTAACTGAACATTACAATGATGCGTCAGTAGTGGAGATGGAAGGCTATGGCTTTTTGAAAACAGCACTGAGGCAGGGAGATTCGGCCAATTCGCTACAAGCAGGTGTTATACGTGGAGTATCAGATATTATTCAATCTCCAGAGCAAAAGACCAATAGTAATCAGGATCGTAGACCGGCCGATGCTAAGCTGCTGGCTTCAAGAACCGCGGCCGCATTCACTTTTTGGTTAATAAATAAAAGTTTTTAAATTAAAACTTTATAGACTTAGTGATCCAGTTTTCCCACATATTTTTGTGAGCTTTATCGCTCCCTAATTAATGGTCTCTCTATTTGTCCACAAACTTCCCCATAGTATTTTCTTCTTTCGGTTATAATTCAGCCCTTTTAATAACATAGATATAATCCGAGTGTTTTCAATTTCGTTAAGAATACCGAATATAAAGAAATTATCAGGTCTAACTTTAAGGGTTGGAAAGATTAACTCTCATTATTAGAATGAAGCACTATAGCCGGTATTGTCGTTGCTAAAGAACGGAATATAAGTGCCGCAGAAAGTCCAACATGGAAATAAATTATCTTATTGAGTTTTTGTGTATCGTCAAAGTACACATAGCCTAAAATTCCGCTAAAAACAAGATTAAATATAATTACTAGTAATACGAATTTGATTTGAAATCCGGCCGAGGATCCGGCGCTGCTTTCAGCCCGTCTATTACATTTAGTATTTGCCGCGCAGCCTAATACACAGTTAAATACTGATTCAAGTAGTCCAGACATAATTAATCAATCCTTTTTTTGAAGACACCTATCAATTTGTCGACAAAAGGCGCTTTTGTTCTGTACATTTCTCTCGAGGTGTAAAGGGACTCGCATTGTTTACACGATAAGAAAAACGTACGAAATCACCGGAATCGGTTAGAATCTCCTTTACAGTTGCCGCATGCAGCCTTGTACCATCTTTGATCTCTTCTACAGTTTTCCAGTAGTCATTATTTTCTTCCCGGAAAAACTCGGCGATTTTGTCAATGTCTTGGCATTACTCATTTAATGGCTTTCGGAACGCATACAAATTGATGTTGTTCTTCGCTAAACAAGACCACATAAGGGGTTAATTAAATACGATTATACTAAGTCCCCGCCAGAAGCGTGGGTTTTTTTATTATTTAATCATTTATTGTTATTATTTTTCATTCGATATTGTTTATTAATTTTTTCTTCCTTAGATTTAACTAGTTATAAACCTGATCATTATCTCCTAACCTGAACGTAACCATAGTGACAGACACAGTTAAATATCGAATTTTCAACATTGTCATTCAACCGACGACTTTTTGTAACCTGAACTGTAGTTACTGTTATTTGCCTGAACGGGAAAAAAAGACAAAAATGTCTTCGGTTATTACTCAAAAAATATCCGATGATATTCTTAAAGAACGCAGAAACGTTAATCTTCTTTGGCATGCTGGCGAACCGATGGCAAGCGGTCTTCTGCATTTTGAGCAACTTTTTTTTCCATTTAAGGACAATGAGTTTGTAACTCACATTATACAGACTAATGCAACGATCATTGATCAAGAATGGTGTGATTTTTTCAAAAAAAACAACTTTCATGTTGGCATTAGTATAGATGGTCCTGAGTGGGCAAACGCTAACCGTGTAGATCGGAAAGGAAAAGAAACATTCAATAAGACACTGAATGGAATATCAAAACTTAAAGATAATCATATTGAGTTTGTCGTAATTGCTGTTGTTGATCAGTTTACGATAGACAAAGCTAAAGAACTTTATGAGTTTTTTAGTGGCCTTGGATGTGATTGGGTCGGGTTCAATATTGAAGAAAAGGAATCAGTTAATAAAAGGGAAATATGTGATGACGAACGGGTATTGAAATTCTGGAAAGATTTATTTGACGCATGGTATCAAAATCCAATAATCGAAATACGCGAAATATCATCTACGCTCAGTTGGTTTAACGAAATAAATAATGATCAACAATTTACTCTGGCAAATTACAATATCGACCTTTTTCCATCAATAGCGTGCAATGGGGATATAGTCGTCTTATCGCCTGAATTGTTAGGTGGTCAATCTGAAAATTATGATAATTTCATTATCGGTAATGTTTGTACCAATTCAATATTTGACATTGAAAAAGTAGCTGAAAATATTCATTACGTTAAAGAATTTTCTAAAGGCGTATTAATGTGTCGGCAGGAATGCGAGTATTTTTCTTTTTGTCGCGGCGGTCAGGCGAGTAATAAGTTTTACGAAACTGGAGCCTTAGCAGTGACGGAAACAAGTTACTGCAGAAATTCAAAAAAGAGAGCAGTAGATACAATTATTCAACAACTAAACTTTAATTAAAAATGAATCCCTTAGAGAAAAAAATTAAAGAAATGTTCAACAAAAACTCAGTGGCAAAAATGTGTTTATTTCGAAAGATGTGGTAATCACCAAAGCTGGTTTTAGTGACGGATGGAACCAAGGATGGGGTAATTATGGTAAAACCTTTAAACCCGTCGAAATTAAATCCTAATTAATTTGATCACCCCTAAACTTTGAATGGTAAATTGTAAATGAATAATCCAGACGCAAATACTGACTGGGTCAAATACGCAGCATTACTGGCTAGCCTTCTCGGCGGCGGAGCGATGGGGGCATTCATTAATAATTGGTTTTTAAATAAACGAAATAAAATCCTACTATAGGCATTCAACAATCTATCAATCGTGTTTTTGCACCGACAATGTTGATTAAGCCTAAAATTACATTTTCAACGGATAATACCGAATATCATTTCGAAAACCTTTATATAGTAGAAATTGAAGTTAAAAATGACTCCAGCCAAGACTACAGTATTTTTGATCTGAAGATGGCGGTGTCGGCTTTTGCAAAGATTATTTATATGGATTGTAATGGCCAGGATGCCTCTCATGAAATAATCTTAAAGGATAAAATAGGATTTGAAAAACCTTGTCAAATCGCGGATATAGCTTTAAATCCCTTCAATAGGAGAAATTCGTATCACATTTCTGTGTACGTGACCTGCAATGAGGGATCGGAATTAACTAAGAATGACATAAAGTACAGTTCAAAAATTCCTGCTATCTTTAGTGCTGTAGAACCAGTAACGGAAACAATTGCACATTATTGATCTATTAATTTATGACTGCATTAGAAAAGAAAATTAAGGCCAATAAATCGTCGTTTGAGGCAGTATTTATCGATAAGAAAATAAACGATTCCCTTGATAAAAGAATTTCATATAGTGCCTCCTGGGATAAAGGGTGGGAAAACGGCAGATTAATGTTCACAAGCAAAAAAATAGATAATCCTGATCAAGTGCCTAATCAATAAGGTTAACAACAGCTTTCGGCTTTTCAAAACTTATCATTTGCTATTTCTGATAACGTCCCCAGCAGTTCCCTTACATCTGATTTGATCCGGAAATAATTCCAATTAATTGCTTCCGGCGACACCTCTCTCAATATTGATATAGATTGATATCTTCTCTCTTCTGTATCTATTGCAGTGTGGCCGTTTTGGCGAAGTGCAATTGTGTGAAGAATAATAAAATATTATATGGCGGTATCTTAAAAAAAACTGTCTCCATTACCCTGAATTTTCAGATATTTCGGAAACATCCCATCACCGCTAGACCTTCGCGAGTAATATTGTTAACAAAAATCACATGTAGATTTTGGATATTTTTCAGCAAAAAGGCACGTCAAGGAAACGGATTCTAAGCCACAAATTTTGTTGGATTATATTAAAATCGAATAATAGATAACTGAACATTATCAACAAAGTTCACCATTTCCAATGCGCCTCAAAATTGCCAGATGGTTTAAGTTGGTATTCCACCAGATTGAAAATAATTGTGAAAAGGTTGAGCCATTTCGATGATTGCTGGAGGCAAAATTTTACGTCTTTAGCGCACCATCTAATATTAGATACATAATATCGCCATTGCTTTAAACCTTCGCGTTAGTCTTTTGACCAACCAGAACTGAAGAAGACCATTACCACTTGTAAGTAATTCGTAATCTCGCTAATATTGCTCTCAGGGTGCTACGTTGCCTAAATAAATGATTGTTATGTTTAAGAGGGCGCCATTGAACGACAAACAAAAGAGCCCACTAAAATATTTCTAAACTATCCTACAGCAGTCTACCGAAGTCGCATTGGTTTATATTTTATCCTTTCATAAGCCGCAGCAAACCGTTAATTTAAACATTGAAAATTTCTTACATTTGCTTAAACACCGTTTCAATCATGAGTAAAACTACCGACGCACCGAAAAATATTCATCATGGCCGTAACGTAAAGCGCTTTCGCGAAATGTTGGGTCTAAAGCAAGAGGCGTTGGCTATCCAGCTCGGCGATGATTGGAATCAAAAAAGAGTATCGTTATTAGAGGCTAAAGAAACCATTGAAGAAGATATACTCGGCCAAATAGCTACAATATTGAAAGTGCCTGTTGAAGCAATTAAGAACTTTGATGAGGAAAAAGCAATTTATAACATTCAGAATAATTACGAGGGATCAAATAATCAAGGTGCCCAAAGTAGTTATAGCACGTTCAACTTTAACCCAATAGACAAGCTTGTAGAGATCTTCGAAGAGAACAAAAAACTTTATGAGCGTTTATTGGCAAGTGAGCGGGAAAAGGTAGAGTTATTGAAAAATAAGAACTAAAAGTGGAGGAAGTCAGCATCCTTAAACCTTACCGAGACAGGATGAGCAGTACTGTCGCTGATCCTGAATTCAAATCTCTCGAAAAGAAATACCAGCCTTACTTAGAGCTACACGGTTTCGAAGATATTTTTGGCGTTTTTGATATTAAACAAGCCCCATCTGGTGAAGCTATTACAGGCAAACTTATTTGGCATTCGGAATACGATCTGCCAATCGATCTGAAAAAAGATATAACCAAAATTTTTAACAGGTACTTCGTTGACTAATTAACGAAGAGGTTCTTTTGGTAATTTATGCCTCTGCACACACCTACCACATTACCGCTTAAACAACCGAAGCTCAAAACAGGAAAATTGTCAAGGGCCGCGGCGATAGACGCGGTTTATTATACCCTTGACTATTTTCCTGTGTCGCTAACTTTGTGACTGCGGTGTTGTGTTTTTTTTTAAGTGCGGCTGGACGACAGGCGTGTATAAGGAACGAATACTTGCCTGTGTGCGACAGCAAGGCTGGCTGTGAAATGGAACCCGGCGCGTAGCGCGTGGTGCAATGCAGCAACCTGCCGCAGCTGAGTGGCCTCTCCATCATACTCCCATCACTTATTTGCCTTTACCTTTTCCAGCTTACGCTTAGCCTCCTTTTGATCTTTTTCCGCCTGCGCTGCTACCGCTTCGGCAGCAATGATCGCCTGCTGCTTGGCCATTGCTTTTTCAGCCTTGTCTATAAATCCCTTGGGGGCTTCCTCCAACTTTGTATCGATAGTCTTAGCTACGTCAGGATAAAGCGCCCTAACCAGCCAGAAATTATAGGCTTCACGATTCAGACGATCATTTTGACGATAAAAATATAATGCCGTGCCGACTGATCCGGCCGTTATTATAAAACAAACTACCAGGCCAATGATCAAATTTTTTGACCAGGCACCTAAATGATGACTGTTTTTCACGCGAATAACTTTCGGTACTGTCGCCACAACATCTTTTAATTCATCAATCTGCTGTTGTATTTTTTGATCGTTATACCGCTTGTTAGCCGTTTCAATCCTTGCTGAGATCGTTTCCAACGTGCCCCGATATTGTTCCAAAAAGCTTTTTAGGAACTCCGCTACACTGATCTCCATCACACTGATTCTGCCGGCAAACCCCTGGATCAGTTCTTCCATGATATTTACTTTCTCTTCTAATTCTTCATTTTGCATAAAAATTCATTTTAAGGTTCATCCTAATCATTAATTTATTTACCTGCTTATTCCCTGTGACTGGGAATGTTCCGCTTCATGCTTCTTCCGTTTTCTGCGGGCGATATCCGCGTCACCGGTTGGATCGGGCGGTCCGGCGACAAATTGTGGTTCCAGCAATATTTCCAATATCCCTTTACCCGCACTTGGGTTATGGCTGTATTCCGCCTGAACGCTTTGCCGGATAGATTCGCGCAACTGATTAGCCACAAGTGGTTGATTAGCCTTAATTGCCGCATGATACTGCTGTACTTGCTGGTTCCGGTTTAAAGTCGCATCTATTCGGGTAAAGCTTAAACTCCGGTCAACATCGGAACCTTTCATTTTAATATTGCCTTTTTCAAAAGATATGCCCTGTACTTCATTGGTACCGCTGCGAAATTTATAAGCGATAGTAATTTCCTGCCTGGCAAGCTGGGCTTCCAACTGTTTCCAAGTGGTGGCTGATTTCATACCTGCTTTGATAGCATCGTATAATTCGTACCGGATCTTTTCTTTGCCCTTTAATGCCTGACGGTTCACCAGATCTTTACCTTCGCCTATATGATAGCCGTATTTTAGTGTGATGTCCTTACAAGCCTTGACATTTTTCGCGAAGTTGTTTTTATCGCTAATCGTTTTGCCGTTATTATCCACTCGGTTGTAGATCAAGTGGAGATGCGGATGGTCGCGGTCGCTGTGGCGAATGATTACATACTGTGTATCTCGGATGCCTACTTTTTCCATATACTCTTTCGCCCGTTCCACCATAATATCATCAGTTAATTTGACCCGGTCTTCTTTGCTCCAGCTGAGTACCAGGTGTCCAACTGCTTTACCCAGTTCGGGCCGCATTTTCCGTTGCAGGTTAAAGTCCTGAATGATGGCAGATGCGTTCTGCATTCGTACACCCTCGACAGATAATATTTTAGCTTCCGGCTTATTCACCACATAGCGAACACACCCGCCGAAGCTTCTCCCGGTGATTGGTTTACCCATCATGGCTGCTAAGTTTTGTAATTAATTCTTCTACCTGTTTTAGTATAGCCTGGCATTTCATAGCAAGTGTAAACAGGCCTTTAATATGTGCCAGGTGGGTAAGCTGGTTGAGGTTGTTAGCTATCCCCGCCAGCATCCTGAACCAGCTGGTTTCCTCTACGGTAAAACGTGGAAACACCTTGGCCCTTTTAGCGGCCTTTCGAAACCACTCACTGGGTTTCAGCCCGGCATTTTTTGCTCTACCCTCGATCAAAATCCTTTCTGTTGGGGTTAGGCGTACCATTAAAAAGTCACTCCGTTTGATCATCTTTTTTGGTCTGCCGGGTGTCCGCACTTTTGTTATTGTTTTATTTTCAGTGGTTGCTGTCATGTGTTCATATCGTTTTTTGATGCTTTAAAAAACCGACCAACGGGAGCGAGTTCCGAATCACCCCGGCGGGGTGGGTTCGGGTTTTTGTGTAGCAAAAACATTAACTCGCTCCTTACGATCCAGAAAATGGGCCGGTGATATATACAGTTATCTGGATATATGCCGGATACCGCAAACCGGTATCCGTAACCCATGCCAAAAATTGGCTTAGCGCCCAATTCCCAGGCTCCTTTCTTCCGGTGCTCTGCGCCGGGTCTGCGGTTGCAACGAAGCTTGTCTTTGAGTGGTTAGGTATTCATTGATGTCGTTAAAACCTTTGTAAAAACCAGATGCATCGGTGAAGCTGATACCGGCTGCCTGCAACTTTTCCATTGCAGCATTCCCGGCTTTGTCATGGTTGAGCATTAGGAAAACTTCCTGGTAACTTTTCAAAATGGGCATCGCCCTTTCGGCCAAGGCAACGGAATTCAGGATGATAAAATCAGACTGAGATTGACCTCCCTTCAGTTGCAGGAGAGAAAGGAAATCAGTAAAACCTTCCAGCACGATGGCGGCTTTATGACTGCCCTCAATGATGGTAATGTCCTTGGGAGACGATGCTCCTTTGAACCAGTTATTCCGCAGCTCGTAACCCCCCGAACGGTTGGCAAAGCCAACAGCAAAATAAGGTTTGCCGCCGATAGTAAAATCGATCTCTTTACAATACCTGGCGGCGATAGACATCTCTATCCCACGCGATTCCAGGTAAGTGATCAGGGCCGGGTGATTAAGCATTTTCACGCCGGTAATGATCACCGGATTTTCCGGCTGGGGATCTGCCTTTTGCGACGTTTGCTGGTGAAAGGAAAAATCATGATTACCATTATTTAAACGCTCCAGGAATTCCTCTACGGAACAATGATGCATGCGTATGCCCAGGTCAATTAAATTACCGCCGGTACCTTCGCCAAAATCCATCCAGGCATTCAGCTTAACATTAACTTTGAATGAAGCGGTCTTTTCCTCACGCAGTGGTGATAAGTACCAGTAGTTATGACTTTTGATCCTTTGCGGCAGGATGCCGCATTGTTCCAGGTAATCTATAATACAAAGTTCTTTTGCTGTTTTACAGTTATATCGTGTCATGTTGTAAAATCTAAAGTGTTGTAATTAAATGATGCAGGTGCCAAACCATACGGGAGGGCCACCCTTACTTTTATGATGAATGATGAACTATACCTGTAACTATTTATAAATAAATTATTTATATCCTCATCATCATCTCATCATGGTTTTTCGCTTTGATGAGTTTGCTCATCGTGCTCATCATTGCTCATCGAACCTCATCAAACGATGATGAATGTCTAATGCACTGAAAAGCAATTCGATAAATGTGTACTTAGCCCGACTCATCAAACTTTTGCCGGAGCCATTCTTCCGTAATAGTATAGTACCTGCCAGTTTTGGCGACTGTTACCAATTCGTTGAGGTTATTATAGCAATAGGTTGAATAGCTTAAACTGTTCGGCACCGGCACAAGGGCCCATTCCTGTTGCATCAGTTGCGACACATCCTGTCGCGTCAAACGGGGCATGCTTTTTTTAAGCAGGTCAAGGATATCCTTATTGGCGAAGCACATCTTCTGGCCGGGGTCATGTTCCTGGATTTCTTTGAACAGTAATAGCAGCTCCGTTTCCAGCCTGTTTCGGTTATTGCGCATCACGCGCAGTAGAGCATCTGTACGGATCTGCTGCTCGGAAAACCACATCCGGGTGTTGCCAACTGGTACTGATAAAGGCCGCTCCAATAAATGGAACAGAAAAGCAGGAATCTCCCCGGTCATTTGTTCAAGTAG
Organism: Bacteroidota bacterium; assembly: GCA_030775685.1. Lineage (GTDB taxonomy): Bacteria > Bacteroidota > Bacteroidia > Sphingobacteriales > Sphingobacteriaceae > Mucilaginibacter. Next base: position 1,078 of record JALYIP010000071.1, on the reverse strand, counting down.
CCGAACATTCTCTTTTTCAAATACCGGTACTTTCCTTACCCAATAGCGCGTTTCCGTTGGTTCAATGACAATGAAATTGTACTCGTTATTGGAACACATGATGAATTTGCCAAAGAATTCCGTTTCGCGCTTATCCTTGCTTTTGGCTTCCACTTTGGATACTTTAGCGGTGCTCAGGTTCTTGATCTTTTCCGAATCCTCTTTTTTGTCCAGCAGCACTTCCTCCACCGCGATGATCAGCGTATTCATCCAGTCGGAATTGAACTGCGAGCGGAAATCATGGTTGCCGTTAAAGGTCATGTTGTTACCAAAGATGACTTTTAACAGGTCCAAGAAAGTTGTTTTACCCGTTTTGCGTTCCTTGGATACCAGGCAAAGAATAGGCAGCTTGATTACCGGCCTTGTATACAGCAGGGCAATGTAATCGAGCCCCATCTCATACTGCTCGGCAAATATGTGCCTGAGAAAATCTAGTATGGTATCACAGGACCCTGGCTCGGGCTTAAACTCCAAAGGATGATACTTGTTAAAGTAGTTGCCAATGGTTTCCCGGTAATCGGTATGGCTGGGGACACAGCAATACGCATCGAACTTGCGGATCTTTTTGATCGCATCCGCACTCAAATCCTTTTTGAGTGTTTCCGATGACCAAAGCAACCAGCCGTCCGTATAGCCGCCGGTAACCATCGGTTGCCGCGTCCGCTTGTAATACGAGGTCTGCACACGGATGTAACTTCCCGGTTGGTTTAAGGGAAAAAACTGATCAGCCATAACGGTAGTTATTGCGCAACGGCCTGCTGGCCGCTGCCGATCCATGCCAATAATTTTTTACGGGAGAAAAGAAGCTTGCCTTCTACTTTGCAAAAAGGAATCTTTTTTCTTTTCACCAGCCCGTAGAGTGAAGTGACCTCGTACTTGATCAGTACGGCGGCTTCTTTGGTATCCAGCAAGGTGTCGTCCTCGTTATCCGGGCGGGGCGGCTGTAAGTGTACCGCATTTCTGACAGATGACTCAATGAGCTCCTGGAGCTCTTGTGTCGATAGGGTAGTAACGAATGTTGCGTTCATAAATTAAAAAA
>JALYIP010000070.1 GCA_030775685.1 Bacteroidota bacterium | reverse complement strand
CATTAACCCTATTGGGAGATTACTCCATTCAGCAGGAGATCAATCATAATCGTTTAACCTATGGAACTGGCTTTGCCGATGATGCAATCCGCTCAGTTAATGCCGCAACAATTATTACTGCAAGCGCGGGCGATGAAGAATGGCGGTTACTGTCGGTAATTGGCAGGGTAAACTATGCATATAAGGATAAATATTTACTAAGCGCATCAATCCGCCGCGATGGATCATCAAGGTTTGCTCCGGGACATAATTGGGGAACATTCCCGTCTGTTTCTGCGGGCTGGCGCATTTCTGAAGAGTCATTCTTCCCAAAAACTGAATTTATAGATGAGGTGAAATTTACAGGCAGCTACGGCCTTGCGGGTAACAATGCTATCCCTGAATATGCCTATGCCTCGCCGGTCGGTCCCACCAATTATACATTTAACGGTACCCTGGCGCCGGGTTCTTCCCTGCTGCAATTGGGTAATGTGGATCTTGGCTGGGAAACTACAAAACAGCTTGATATCGGCATGGATATCTCCCTGGTTAAGGGCCGCGTTTACTTAATTGCTGAATACTATAACCGCTATACCCAACGGCTATTGCAGGGCATTTCGGTGCCGATAGTTTCCGGCTATGATTTCGCAACCGCAAACGTAGGTAACGTACGTAACAGGGGCTGGGAATTTACCTTAACCACCAAAAATATTGTAGGCACAGGCTTTAACTGGACATCGGATTTTAACGTCTCCTTTAACCGTAATAAAGTGCTTGATTTAGGTACAACGCCAAATATTAAAGAAGCGCCGTTGAATGACAATGCAACCAGTATTACACAGGTAGGCTTACCTATGGGCCAGTTTTATGGGTACGTTTTCCAGGGGATTTTCCAAACTCAGGCTGAAGCCGCAAAATGGGGCTTAAACGCTGGTAATATTAAATACAAGGATATTAACCATGATGGGGTAATTGACGGTAACGACCAAAACATCGTAGGTAATCCGTGGCCGCAGTTCACTTTCGGCTTTAATAACCATTTTGTCTATAAAAACTTTGATATGCAGATTGTAACTGCCGGTTCAGTTGGCGGTCACGTGTTTGATGTTTACAAGCAATTCACTACAAATCTTGATGGCGTGTTCAACGTGGAGCAGTCGGTTATTGACCGCTGGCGTTCGGCAAGTAAGCCCGGTGCTGGTCTGCTGCCAACTACGGTATCAAATACAAACCTTGCCCGCGATGAATTTCCATCCTATTGGGTTGAAAGCAACTCGTACTTGGCAGTTAAGAATATTGATTTAGGATACAACTTCAAAACAAAGTTCAGCAAAAACTTCAGGGTTTATATAAGCGCCCAAAATGCAATATTGATAACAGGGTACAAAGGCGGTAACCCGGAAGTGGGTATCGATACCGGCGATGGTAACCGCTCACTTTCGCCAAACGTGAATTTTAACGCTTATCCTGTTTCTGCGGTTTACACAGTAGGTTGTAACGTGACGTTTTAATTAAGAATTGTTAGTTGATTTATAATTCAAACAATAATAACTGAAGACATGAAAAAATATATATACCTTTTTTTAATTACAGCGCTTACCTTATCTGCCTGTAAAAAAAGTTATCTCGAACTTCAAAATGATACTACTCAAAATGCCGATAACTTTTATAAAACGGCGTCCCAGTTTACCCAGGCAATAAATGGCGCATACCAGCCGCTTCAAGGTATTTACAATGGAAGCTTTTGGGTATTGGCTGAAATGCGTTCTGATAATACTTCGTACGAGTATGATCCGTATGACCGCTCAGGTACCGAAAAGGAAGAAATTGATGAGTTTAGGGAGATAAATAATAACCAGTACGTTGAAGTGTTTTTTGGTGGCAGCTACACAGGCATTGGCAGGTGTAATGTTATTTTAGGCAGATTACCTGCAGCCAAATTAGGCGCTGCTGTTTCCGATCCGATAGAGGGACAGGCCTTATTTTTACGCGCTTTTAACTACTTTAACCTGGTACGTTTGTTTGGCTCTGTGCCTTTGGTAACATCTGAAGCACAATCCGTAGCTGACGCATTTAAATTAGCTGTAAAAGCACCGGTCGACAAGATTTATACCCAAATAATTGCCGATGCTACTGCGGCTATCGCTAAGCTCCCGGTTAAATATACTGCAGATGCCGACAAGGGAAGGATAACCAAAGGCACTGCCGAAACTATGCTTGCCGAAGTGTACATGACGCAAAAGAAATTTGACCTGGCCATACCTTTGCTCCGCACAGTTATAGCCTCAAACGCATATAGCCTGAATGCTGATTATGCTGATAATTTTGACATCCACAAAAAGAACGGCCCGGAATCGATCTTTGAGATCCAGTACCAGGAAGGCCCGAACGGGTTAGGCAGTGATTTTATAGATCAGTTTATTCCCTGGGATTATTATGATAGCGACGTAACAGGGTTCGAGATCCAGAACGGCGCATTAAACGGCTGGAATATTCCAACCCAGGATATGGTGAATGCTTACGAAGATGGGGATAACAGGAGAGATGCATCATTAATTGATTTTACATCCGATGAGTTTGGAAATGACTTACCCTTCGTTAAAAAGTACCAGAGCATTGGTGCTGTTCAGGGTGTTACCGCCAATGATTTCCCGGTTTACCGCTATTCCGATGTGTACCTGATGCTGGCCGAAAGCCTTAATGAGCAGGGCTTTGCAGGTGGCGGCGATGCATTTAAATATTTGAACCTGGTGCGGGAGCGTGCCGGGTTGAATGACAAATCGGTAGGAAATGAAGACGCTTCATTAAATGTGCCTAACCAGGACGCCTTCCGCGCAGCAATTGCCCATGAAAGGCAGGTTGAGCTGGCTTTTGAAAATCACCGCTGGTTCGATTTGTTGCGCACAGGTAAAGCCCTTGAAGTAATGAAAGCACATGCAGCCAGCGAAAGGGCTTCGAAAAGTGATTATTGGAACATCAGTCCGTCTGCCTACACAAACATCCGCCTGCTGTATCAATACCCGCTTAACGAGCAAAACCTCGAGCATTAAAACTAAATGCAGCCCGCCGCTTGTCAGTGGGCTGCAATATATTTGCTACATCAATCAAAACGACGGCCCCTAACGTTAATATAGTATGATTTTTTTGAGCAGGATTTTTTTGCGCAAAAGTATGTGTATTGCCACTGCTTTATTGATCCCGATTTTTACCCCCGGCGCACTACAGGCGAAGAAAAAAGCGCCTGTGCTTTTTAGGGTTGATAATTTAACTTGCGAATACAAAATTAATCCTATTTCGGTGGATGTTACCAACCCGCGACTAAGCTGGAAATTGATCACCCTGCAAAGAAATCTTCGACAGACGGCTTACGAAATTAGGGTAGGCTCAAACGCTGCCACCATTTTAAAAGGATTGAATATTGTTTGGACGTCGGGGAGAATTCCGTCTGATCAGTCAGTTCATATTTATTACGGCGGCAGGCCAATGATATCGCGGCAAAAGGTTTACTGGCAAGTTAGGGTTTGGAATAACAAGGGTCAGGTAACACCGTGGAGCCAGATCAATTCATGGAAAATGGGACTGTTAAGATCCGATGACTGGACAGCGCACTGGATCCAGAGTAACGATGCGCAGGATACAACTGGCGGTGCCAGCCCCATGTTTCGCAACGATTTCATGCTTACCCATAAGGTTAAGGCAGCACACTTATATATCTCGGCCCACGGCCTGTACGAAGCACAGGTAAATGGCAAGCGAATTGGCGATGATTACTTTTCGCCGGGCTTTACCAGCTACAATAAGCGCCTGCAATACCAGGTTTATGATATTACCTCAAGCCTGCAAAAAGGCTTGAATGCTTTTGGTGTTACCTTAGGTGATGGCTGGTACCGCGGCTATACCTACGATCGAAAAAAGAATGTATATGGTAAAAAGCTTGCGCTGCTTTTCCAGCTTGAAGTTTTGTACACCGATGGTAAGCGACAAATCTTTGTTTCAGATAAAAGTTGGAAGGTTACTTACGGTGCTATCCGTTCCTCGTCGTTTTTTGATGGTGAGGTTTATGATGCCCGCAAGGAGATCCCCAAATGGGCAGCCCCAGGCTTTAACGATGTAGCCTGGCAACCGGTAAGGGAAAACGATTTAATAAAGGATAAGCTCATCGCGATGGCCGGTCCGCCGGTGAAGAAGGAAGAGCGCTTTACACCGCGCCAGGTACTTACCACACCAGAGGGAGACCGCGTGGTTGATTTTGGGCAGAACCTGGTAGGCTGGGTGAAATTTAAGCTGAGGGGCAAAGCCGGCGACACCTTAAAGCTATATCATGGCGAGGTACTTGATCAGAAAGGCAATTTCTATAATAAAAACCTGCGTACGGCGAAACAGGAAATAACCTATATTTTTAAAAGCGATACCGCCGAAACCTACGAGCCGCATTTTACATTCCAGGGTTTTCGGTATCTGAAAATTACCGGGTATAAGGGGCCGATAGACTCTACCAATGTAACAGCATACGCCCTGTATTCGGACATGGATCAAACCGGGAAATTCTCTACCTCAAACCCACTCATCAACCAATTACAGCATAATATTTTATGGGGTCAAAAAGGTAATTTTATTGATATCCCCACCGATTGCCCCCAACGCGATGAACGCCTGGGCTGGACGGGTGATGCACAGGTATTTAGCCGCACGGCCACGTTCAATATGGATGTCGCTGGTTTTTTTACCAAATGGCTAAAGGACCTTTCGGCCGATCAGATCAAGGGAGGTGCCGTGCCGTATGTTATCCCCAATGTTTTGGACTCTACCTATTCGGCTGCGTCAGGTTGGAGCGACGTGGCGACCATAATGCCCTGGAACATTTATTTAGCCTACGGCGATAAGCAGGTGCTGCGGCAGCAATATGAGAGTATGAAGGCCTGGGTAACATACATTCAACAGCATACCCGCAATAACCTTTGGGATACCGGTAACCACTTTGGCGACTGGCTTTTTTACTCCGGAACTGACTATGAAGAGGGCGCTGCCCATACCGACAAAAACCTGATAGCACAGGCCTTTTATGCACATTCCACCCAATTGCTAATTAATGCGGCAAGAATCCTGAATAAGGAGGATGATGTTAAAAAATACGTTCAGTTGCTCATTAATATAAAGAAGGCGTTCATGAGCGAATATGTTACGCCCAACGGGAGAATGATCTCGGGCACGCAAACATCCTATGTGCTAGCCTTAAACTTTGATTTACTTCCGGAGGACCTGCGCGAATCTGCAGCAAAAAGATTAGTGCAAAACATTGATAGCTACGATGGTCACATCACTACCGGATTTTTAGGAACACCCTACATCTGTCATGTTTTAAGTCGCTTTGGTTTTACCGACAGGGCTTATGATTTGTTGATGAATGAATCGTACCCCTCATGGTTATACCCCGTTAAGCATGGTGCAACAACCATTTGGGAGCGTTGGGACGGTATTAAACCCGATGGCAGTTTTGAAGACCCTGCCATGAATTCCTTTAACCACTACGCCTACGGTGCCATTGGCGATTGGATGTACCGCGTTATCGCCGGCATTAATACGGATGAGGCATCGCCTGGCTTTCACCGCATCATCATTTCCCCGCATCCCGGAGGAAGATTAAAGAATGCCGACGGCGAGCTGGAAACAATGTATGGTAAGGTAAAATCTGCATGGAGCATTGCCGATGGAAATATTACAGTAGATATTACCGTGCCGCCGAATACTTCCGCACAAATTATCTTACCTTTAGTAGGCAGTGATGTAATGGAGAGCGGGGTGGAAATAACTTCGATAACCGATTTAACCAATGTAAAAAATGCAGGCGACGATATCCAGCTAAATGCGGGCTCCGGAACCTATCATTTTGTATACAAACTAAAAATTGTGAAGCCGAAAAGGGCTTAAATAAATAATTCTTCCCTCTTTCCGCGCAAGCGAAGAGAGGGAGGTCCAGCGTAGCGTCGACCGGGTGAGTCAACTCTGCGCGCGGTAATAACCATTGATAACCAAAATATAAGCCTGCTAGCATGACCAAAACCGTACCCTCTTCAACTGCAATCAACGCCCGCTTATCCTCGCTCGATTTCTTTCGCGGGTTTACAGTAGCCTCCATGCTGCTGGTAAATGATCCTGGTGATTGGGGCAATATTTATCCCCCGCTGGAGCATTCCAAATGGAACGGCTGCACGCCAACGGATATGGTGTTCCCGTCGTTTTTATTTATTGTGGGCGTATCCATTGTTTATGCCATGCAGTCGAAAAAGGAGGAACCTGCAAAGCATCATACGCTGCTGCTTTCCATTTTACGGCGTACCCTGATCATTGTGGCATTGGGTCTTTTCCTTCCGCTCATCTCTGGTTTTAATTTTTCTCACATGCGCTTTCCCGGCGTATTGCAGCGGATAGGTGTTGTATTTGGAATCACCGGCTTACTATATGTTAAAACCAGCAAACGCACGCAGGCCATTTTAGCGGCGGTTTGTTTAATAGGTTACTATTTGATCATGACGCTGATACCGGTTCCCGGGATAGGCCATGCCAACCTGGAGCCAACTACCAACCTGGGCGCATGGCTTGATCGCCTGATGTTTACAACCAACCATCTTTGGAATTCCACCAAAACCTGGGACCCGGAAAGTATCCTGGGTACTATTCCGGCAGTAGCCACGTGCTTAATAGGCGTATTAACCGGAACCTGGCTTAAAAAAGATAAAGCTAAAAACGGCAATCATCTCTTGCAAATGGCCGGTGTGGGCATATTGCTTATTATCGCCGCGCTGATCTGGAATATATTCTTCCCAATCAATAAGGCGCTATGGACAAGTTCTTTTGTGCTGTATGTGGGCGGGATCGACATTGTGATCCTTGCCCTGTGCTATTGGCTCATAGATGTAAAAGGTTATAAAAAATTGATCCCGCCGTTCCTTGCATTCGGGCGAAATGCGATAACCACGTATGTGTTGGCTGATATCATCCCTGCCATATTATCGGCTATCCCGGTTACATCGGGGGGTAAGAAAACTAATTTGTGGGGGTACCTGTACAACCATCTTTTTGTGCCCTACTTATCACCAGTAAATGCCTCGCTGGCCGGTGCATTTTTAATGGTGTTTATCATCTTCATCCCTATCTGGGTGCTTTACATTAAAAAAATCACCATCAAAGTATGACCGCATTTAAATATAATATCGTCAATAGAAGTGAAATTCAGCGTGTTCGCAGCTATGTAAGTCGAATGCTTAGCATGTGGGGTGCTGTGGGGACACAGCACCGGGAAGGGGGACTAGTGGCTATATTATTGATTTGTCTATCATTTACGGCTAAAGCCCAATTCCATATCATCCCCCAACCAAATCAGATCGTTGCCAGGAAGGGAACGCTCGCCTTAAAAAATGGCGATGTGATTGCTTATATGACGGATACAAAGGAGATTGGTATCTACCTGCAAAATTACCTCGCGAAAAGCTATAATCTCCACTTAAAATTACAATACCAGCCAAGTGCAGGTGCTATCTTTTTGCTCACGGACACTACCATGTCAAAAGGTAGCTATCGCATGAATGTCAACCACGTTAAACTTACAATAACAGGTAACGCTGATGGTGTTTTTTATGGTGTGCAGTCCTTATTACAATTGCTGCCTGCAGATGGTCCGCTCCCTTTAAAAGTACCTGAATGTACCATAACCGATGCGCCAAGATTTCAATGGCGTGGCTTAAGCATGGATGTGAGCCGCCACTTTTTTACGGTTGATGAGGTAAAGAAGTACATCGACATAATGGCACACTACAAGCTGAACGTTTTGCACTGGCATTTAACCGACGATGAGGGCTGGCGGATCCAGATCGATAAATATCCGAAGTTAACGGAGCTTGGCTCGAAAATCACCTTTTACGAAAAGCAGGGCAAGTTTCGCAAGCTGGATAACCTGGTAGACGGCGGCGGTCGCGATGGTTTTTATACTAAGGACGATATCCGCGAGGTATTAAAATATGCGAAGGAGCGTTATGTAACAGTGCTGCCGGAAATTGAAATGCCCGGTCACAGCGAGGCCGCTATTTTTGCCTACCCTGAACTGGGCTGCCAGGATTCGACGGGGGAAAAACACCGCGTGCGGATGCTCGACCCAAGCGAAAACACATTCACCTTTATGCAAAATGTGCTAACGGAGGTAATTGCCCTTTTTCCTAATCAATACATTCACGTTGGAGGCGACGAAGCCGAGGTGATGGACTGGTTGAAAAGCCCAACTGCCGTTGCCCTGATGAAACGGGAGGGTTTCACTAGACCCGAGCAGGTGCAGAGCTATTTTATCAAAAGGATCGAAAAATTCCTGCAATCAAAAAATAAAAAACTGGTTGGCTGGGACGAGATCCTGCATGGCGGTTTGGCAGAATCGGCAACTGTAATGAGCTGGGAGGGTGAAGCTGGTGGAATAACCGCTGCACGGATGCACCACCCTGTAGTAATGACGCCACTGCCTTACATGTATTTTGATGCACCGCAAGCTAATGAGAGTCTTGAGCCGATAGGCTGGAACCCGCCCGTACCATGGCAAATGGTTTATAACTACGAGCCACAATCGAAACAGTTGAGCAGCGACGAAGCCAAATACATCATAGGTGTACAAGGCAACGTTTGGGTAGAAAAGATCCCGAATATGCGACACCTGGAATATATGATGTATCCACGCGCATTAGCCGTTGCTGAAACGGCATGGTCGTTAAAGCAGGACAAGGATCTCAACAGGTTTGCTTATAAGCTGGATCAGCAATATGGTTTATTTAAATTGTGGGATTTAAACGCACGCTTGCCAAGTATCGAAGGGGTAGGTGATGTAGTTACCAATGAAGATCATTATTCCCTTACTTTAAAATATCCGCTAAAGCATGCAAAGATCAGGTATTCGCTAAATGGTAAAATGCCCGATAGCACCGCCACGGCGGTTTCATTCCCTGTGAAGATCAGCGAGCCGGTTACTGATTCGCTTAAACTATCGGCTTACATAACCTGGACAAATGGCAATCAACATATAATGCAAAAGGAGTTTGTTAAGCACGTAACCATCAACCAAACAGAGGTAACCGCTACACTACAACCCGGCCTGAATTATACGCTTTATAAAACCAAAGAAGTAAATTACAAAAAGCTGGACACGGTAGCGCCGGTAACAACCGGGATGCTCGCCTTTCCGCAACAGTTTGCGCTGGCGCCCCCTGTTGAATCGGTAAATAATTGGGTTAAGGTGGAAGGGCTTATTAAGATAGATAATGAGGGGGATTACCAGCTTACTTCGGGTTTTGAGGATAGTCCGCTTTTATTTGTGGATAATGTGGTGGTGATAAACCGGGACAAGGATAACTATGTCGATCCGCAGAAGGCATTGTTGCACTTAAAGAAGGGCTACTATACGTTTAAGGGGTATTACCTGGCCGATGATACCAACAGCGGCCAGAGTTTATTGCAGCTGCAAACAGCCGCAGGTAAATTGCTTGATCCATCTGTATATTTGTACCACCTATAATTTGGATATGCTCAAAACATCGGCCTTATTCCTGGCGGCAATTTTATCTGCTGCCGTTGCTAATGCGCAATTGTACAAAGATCCCAAAGCACCGGTTGAGGCCCGTGTAAAGGACCTGCTTGGCCGCATGACGCTGGAAGAAAAGGTAGGCCAAATGAGCATGACCACCTTGAAAAATTCGATAACCAGCTCGCTTGCCTATGGCGTTTGTGAAAGCCCGTTTGTTACTGTAAATGAAATAGCCCGCCTGTCCATCGCCGCAAAAAAATATGCCCGCGAAAAAACAAGGCTTGGCATTCCACCCATCCAGATAGGAGAGTGCCTGCATGGCCAGCTGGCATCGGGCGCAACCATATTTCCGCAGGCCATTGCTTTGGGCAGTACCTGGAACCCTGCATTGGTAAAGCAAATGGCAACGGTGGTGGCCTATGAAGCATCATCATCGGGCGTCGACCAGGCACTTTCTCCTTTATTTGATTTGATAAGAGACCCGCGTTTCGGCAGGGTAGAGGAGTGTTATGCCGAAGATCCTTTTTTGGTGAGCCAGATGGGAGCCGCTTTTGTAACTGGTATGCAGGGAGATGCAACGCAAAGCTTATTGGGGATCGGCGAGGATAAGGTAATGTGTACCGCTAAGCATTTTGCTGCGTACAGCATCCCCGTTGCCGGAATCAACCTGGCACCTGCATCTGTTGGAGAAAGGGAATTAAGATCGATCTTCCTGCCGCCGTTCCGGGCTGCTGTACAAAAAGCCAATATTTATTCGGTGATGCCGGCTTATAACGAGATCGACGGCGTACCTGCCCATGCCAGTAACTTTTTGCTGAACCAGGTTTTGCGGAAGGAGTGGGGCTTTAAGGGTTATGTGTTTTCGGATTATGAGGGATTGAAAATGTTATACACCTTTCATAAGATAACCCCAAATGCCGAAGGTGCGGCGATAAGAGGAATGAACGCTGGTGTTGATTTGGAAGCCCCGGAAGCTAATGTTTATGACAAGTTAATCGGGCTGATAAAAGCCGACAAAGTAAAAGAGTCTGCTATCGATACAGCCGTGGCTCGCATCCTTACCGTTAAATTTAAGGCGGGTTTGTTTGAAAAACCATTGGCTGACACTACAAAATTAAAGGAGCGTGTTCACACCCCGGCGCACATCGCTTTATCGCAAACTATTGCCGAGGAATCCATCATCCTGCTAAAAAACGATAAACAGCTTTTGCCGTTAAATATCAATAGCTTAAAATCGCTTGCTGTTATTGGCCCCAATGCCAACCAGGTGCAGTACGGCGACTATAGCTCAACCCGGGATAGCCGTTCCGGAACCACTGTTATGAGCGGTATTAAGCAATTTGTGGGCGATAAAGTAAAGATCAATTATGCCAAAGGTTGCGCCACATCAGGTACTGATAAAAGCGGCTTTGACGAGGCGGTTAACGCTGCCAAAAACAGTGATGCCGTCATAATAGTTTTAGGAACTACCAGCGTAGTTTTTTCCGGCATAGGCTGGAACGGACATACACCCGAAGGTGAACCAAAGGACCCTTTTACCTGCGGCGAAGGTTACGACGTTACCGACATAAATCCCGATGGTGTGCAGCGCGAATTATTGCAGGCCGTTTATAAAACAGACAAACCCGTGATATTGGTATTGGTTCACGGTCGCCCATGGAGCATCAACTGGGAAAAGGAAAATATTCCCGCCATCCTGGAAGCCTGGTATCCAGGCGAAAAAGGCGGTAATGCAATTGCTAATATCCTGTTTGGAAACGTAAATCCATCAGGCAGATTAAATGTGTCTATCCCACAATCGGTTGGGCATATCCCGGTTTTTTATAATCACGTTAATACAAGTAAAGGCTTCTATCATAATCCCGGAACGTCCGATAAGCCGGGACAAGACTATGTATTTTCATCGCCCGATGTGCTGTTTCCTTTCGGTTATGGCTTAAGTTATACTACGTTTAAATATAGTAACATGCAGGTTTCGTCAACAGTTTTTGGGAGGGATCAGCAGGTAATTGTTTCGGTTGATGTCACTAATGAGGGCAAAATAACTGGCAAGGAGGTTGTGCAGATGTATCTTGGCAATAAGATAAATTCAGTTACCACGCCGGTGCTGGAGCTAAAAGGTTTTGACAAGATCAGCCTTAAACCGGGCGAAACACAAACGGTAAAGTTTACGGTGAAACCGGAAGATCTTGCCATCTGGAACCTGGATATGAAGCAGGTAACGGAGCCGGGAACATTTGATGTAATGATAGCCCGCTCCGCAGAGGATGTGGTTTTGAGGAAGACTTTGGAATATAAAGAGTAATTTTTTGTCATTCTGAGCATCGCGAAGAATCTTCAGCGTGCGACACTCACTGCGGAAAGGTATAACGAAGACTTGTTAAGCGAATACCGATGCTCAGAATGACAAAAAATAAAATGTCGCATGACGGTGGGGTTTATTAAGGAATTTACAATGAAAAAACTAACCATATACTTTCTCCTGCTTTTATTAAGCAGCTCGCTTTTCGCCCAATCAAACGACCAATACGTTGATCCTTTCATCGGCACATCGGCAACTGGTCATACCTTTCCCGGCGCTACAGTACCTTTTGGCATGGTGCAGCTAAGTCCCGAAACCGGTAATTTCGGCTGGAATTATTGTTCCGGCTACCGTTATGAAGATACCACCATTACCGGCTTTGCCCATACCCACCTGAGCGGTACCGGCGGCGTTGATTTGGGCGATGTTCTTTTTTTTCCATTCCAGGGAGATCAGCCTAAAGCATTTACCAGCAAATTTTCAAAATCAACAGAAAAAGCATCACCGGGTTATTATACTGTTGTACTTAGCGACAATAATATTAAAGCCGAGCTTACCGCTTCAGCACATACAGGCGTACACCGTTATACTTATCTGAACACAGGCGCATCACACTTACTAGTCGACCTGCAAAGCGGACTGGTTGACAGCAAGGAAGAACTGGAAACCCATGTAAACGAAGGCAGCATCAACATCACCGGGAAAAACAGTATCAGCGGCTATGCCAGTACCAGCCTTTGGGTGGATAAGAAAGTGTTTTTTGTGGCGCATTTTAGCAAAGCATTCAAAAGTTCGCATTTTATCGATGGCGATAACCACCGCCGATTGGTAATTGATTTTGATACCAAACCCGGCGAAACAATAGAAGCGAGGGTGGCAATATCCGCAGTAAGTATTGACGGCGCAAATAAAAACCTAACGGAAACCATCAATAAATCCTTCAACGCGGTTAAAGCCGAAGCAGCCGCTGTTTGGGAAAATAGTTTAGGTAAGCTTAAGGCCGAAGGAACCAAAGAACAAAAAATAACTTTTTACACCAGCCTTTACCATGCACTCATCCAGCCCAATAATATTGCGGATATAGATGGCAAATACAGGGGCGCTGATGGCTTGGTGCATCAATCGGCAGATAAGGTTTATTACTCCACGCTTTCAATATGGGACACTTACCGGGCGGCGCATCCGCTGTATACCATCATCTGCCCTGAGCGTGATGGGCAGATGGTTGAAACCATGCTGCAGCATTTTAATGCCGTAAAGCTGTTGCCTATCTGGGCATTGTGGGGCAAGGAAAGCTATGCTATGATAGGTAACCATGCTGTGCCTGTTATGGTTGATGCCAGCTTAAAGGGGATAAAAGGCTTTGATAAGGAAAAGGTATTTGCTGCTATAAAAGCTACCCTCACCACAGGTAAAAATCCAAAATACGATTGGAACTTATACACGCATTACGGTTACCTGCCGTCGGACACAGTAAAACGAGAAGCTGTTTCCCGTACAATGGAAGCTGCCTATGACGATTGGTGCGCAGCGCAGCTGGCCAGGTCGCTACATAAAACTGCTGATTATAATTACTTTATTAAACGGTCAAAATTTTATGCCAACCTTTTTGATAAGTCGACAAACTTGGAGCGCGGTCGCTTGTCAAACGGCGATTGGGTGCGCCCTTTTGCCAATCTAGATAGCGGACAGTTGGCCATCGGCGGCGATTATACCGAGGGCAATGCATGGCAATATGTATGGCAGGTGCAGCAGGATATCCCCGGGTTAATCAGGCTAATGGGCGGCAAAAAACGCTTCAGCGATAAGCTGGATTCCTTATTCACGATGGATTCAAAGGTTTTTGGTAAAGGCTCAACACTTGATGTTACCGGCCTGATCGGTCAGTATGCCCACGGTAACGAGCCCAATCACCATGTAGCCTATTTATATACAGAAGCCGGCAATCCCGCCAAAACCCAGCAGTTGGTCCGCCAGATCATCGATCAATTCTACCTGAATAAACCCGATGGCCTTTCAGGCAATGATGATTGCGGACAAATGTCGGCCTGGTACCTGTTTTCGGCTATGGGTTTTTACCCGGTTAATCCCGCCGATGGCAAATACATATTCGGTGCACCGCAGTTAGACAAGATCGCCATAGCTGTGCCCGGTAAAAAAGTGTTTATTATCGAAGCAAAAAACCTGTCGGCAGAAAATAAATACGTGCAAAGCATAACGCTAAACGGGGTTAGTTATACCAAAAACTACATTACGCATCGTGATATAATGAATGGTGGTAAGCTTGTTTTTGTAATGGGCAATAAAGCTGAAGCGCCGGTATTTTAGATTATGCACCTTTTAGTACATAATTTAAAAATATGTACTTTTTAATACATAATTTGTAATTATGTACTTTTTAATGCATATATTTGAATTATGTACCTTTTAATGCATAATTTATGAAATATCATGCAGTTATAACAGGCGATATCATCAACTTCACCAGGTTGGATAATGATAAAAGGCAAAGCCTGATGGCCGCTACCGAAAAATTATTAAAGAGCTGGGTTGCCAAACCTAAGGATGCAGAAGTATTCCGCGGAGATAGCTATCAATTGGTGATGGACGATATCGATAATGCTATAAGCAAAAGTGTTCAGCTAATTTGCTGGTTTAAGAGAAATTCTGAACTTAAAACTAAGAATCAACTAAGCTCACGGGTATCGGTAGGTATTGGTGCAATTGCTTACAAAGGCAAATCTGTTTTAGATTCCGACGGGGAAGCTTTTCACCAGTCGGGCAGGTATTTTGATAAAATGAATGGCGAAGAAATCCTGACTATCAAAACCACCAATGAAGAAATTAACGAACAAATAGCAATTATTCTTAGCTTTATAAACCTTTTGATAAACCAATGGTCGCCTAAACAGGCAGAGGTTCTTTACCTGGCTTGTGAAGGATATACGCAGCAGAAGATAGCTGAAGCATTGAACTTAAACCAGGGAGCAGTGAACAGGCGATTAAAATCTGCCAACTGGAAGGAGGTTGAAAAAGGGATAAATTACATTATTAAGCTTGTAACAAAATAACAAATGGTTGCCAATTTATTGCTCCGTCTTATCATTTCACATTTGCTTACCGACTTTGTTCTTCAACCGGTATCGTGGGTTAAGGACAGGAAAGAGAAGAAGATCAAATCTGTAAAACTGATCTGGCACGCATTACTTACCGCGGTATTTGCTTACATATTTTCAGGCTTGTACAGTTGCTGGTGGCTACCGCTGGTGATCCTGGTATCGCATTATCTTATCGATGTTGTTAAATCATACCTGCCTGATAAATTTATTTATTTTATAGCTGACCAACTAATGCATTTGCTGGTGATCATGATCATTTGGCTTTGTATAGATAAACAATGGTCCGTAATTACGGCAGATATAACTTCGGTAGCACAAAGCTCCCACTTTTGGATCCTGGCGTTTGGCTACGTGCTTGTAACCTGGCCACTAGGTATTCTGATTGGATTAGCTACCGCAAAATGGCGCAAGGACCTGGAAGCAAATAAGGAAGCGCAGGAGGGGCTGGAAGATGCCGGTAAATGGATTGGCATTTGCGAAAGAACGTTGATCTTAACGTTTGTGCTTACCGGCCAGTACACAGCTATTGGCTTTTTGATTACCGCTAAGTCCATCCTGAGGTTTGGCGATAAGGACAAGAAGGCGGAAAAGAAAACAGAATATATCCTGGTAGGCACCTTACTGAGCTTTGCTGCATCAGCATTGCTCGGGATCATCATCTCCGCTGCCCTGAAGCAATGCTAAAGATTATACGACTCCAGTTGATCGGCCAGTAAATGTAAAAGCTGTTCTTCAACCGCCCCGGTATTTTTACAAATGTGCAGCACTTTATGCGCGCCAGGTTCAAAGCTGGCAACAAATTTCCCCTCCTTAAATACTTCAAATTTACAATGGTCGCTGCTGTGGTGCATATAATCGACTACCTCAAAATGATGGTTTTGATTATCGCTGGTTACCGAAATTTCAAATTTTTCCATGATTGTTTTCCCGAAATAACTAAGATTTTTTCTTTGGCACTTTGGCTCCTTCTTTTCTCGCTTCGGATAGACCAATAGCTACCGCTTGTTTTTTTGAAGTTACTTTTTTACCGCTTCCGCTTTTAAGTGTGCCCTCCTTCATTTCGTGCATGGTTTTCTCTACTTTTTCCCCTGCCTTTTCTGAATATTTTGCCATGATGATAGATGTTAAGTTATCAATTAATAATATAACACACAGATGGCCAGGCGGTTTTTAAAAATGACAAGATCCAATATTGATGTGGTAAATCTAATTTAATAACGCTGGCTTAAATTTTATTATTTGACAGTCCAGGATAAACAGCACGGGTAAAATAAGGTAATTTACTACAGCTGTTACACAATGGTTTAGGAATAATATCGGTCCGTATGTCGACAACCCATACAGGCATGGGCAATTTCTTTCGCATATATCGATATTTGATATTAAAATTTTGAAACTTTGTACTGGATTTATTGTTTGATCATCACATAAATATTACAAATGAAAATTTTAAAATTAAAAGCAGTTACGTTTAGTTTATTTTTAGCTACAGCAAGTATGTTATTCGCAGGGTGCAGTGCATACACAAAAACAGAAAAAGGCGCAGCAATAGGAGTAGCAGGCGGTGGTCTCCTCGGCGCTCTTGTTGGCCATGCGGCAGGTAATACCGCAATAGGCGCGCTTGTTGGCGGCGCAGTTGGTGGCACGGCAGGTGGTTTAATTGGTCACAAAATGGATAAACAGGCAGCTGAGATTAAGCAGACTGTTCCAGGGGCGTCTGTGTCCCGCGAAGGTGAAGGCATTTTGGTGAAATTCGATTCGGGTATCTTGTTTGATATCGACAAAACCAACTTGAAACCCGGTGCTCAAACTAGCCTTCAGCAGTTGTCCCAATCCTTAAAAAATAATCCACAAACCAATATTTTGGTGGTTGGGCATACTGACAGTACAGGAACCGCCGCTCATAATATGGATTTATCTATTAGAAGGTCAGTTGCTGTGAAATCATTCCTGGTGCAGCAGGGAGTAAATGGTTCACGGTTAACCACGCAAGGTAAAGGCGAAACAGAACCAATTGCACCCAACAGTACACTTGACGGGCGGGCGCAAAACCGTCGCGTTGAAATAGTGATTGTTGCGAACGACCAAATGAAGCAACAAGCAGCACAGGGTCAATAGTTAAAATAAAATATTAGAACGATTATGAAAAAGCAATTAACTATAATTTCACTGGCGGCTGTATTTATTTTGGCCTTATCAGCTTGTTCCACTGTAAAAAAACTGCCGGCAAATATCGCAGGCGCTTCGCGGGCAAGATTTGTAGGCACCTGGACTATTACTAACGTAAGCTACGACGGTTTACTACCAGGAGCCGTTCAAACCATATTTAACCAGGCATCGCCGGAAGACTTTAACGGGAGCAGCTGGAAGCTTACTAACAGCGGTAATGGTATTTATACACTTACTAATGGCGCTTCGCAAACTATTTTTTGGTCTTACGATAAAAGTAACGGAGAAATATTCCAGTTTAAGAAACTTTACCAGGGAGATAGCGCAAGAAAAGTGCAGGAAGGCTATCAATTGATGGTTGCAGGTATTGACGGTAATACCATGACCTTAAAATTACCGGTCAGCCTTGGCAACAAAACAGCTTATGTTGTCTTGTTATTCAGCAAGGTGCAATAATAATTTAAATCTTTGATCGCGTTACTTGATTGGGACAGCTTGAGCTTACTGCCAGGCAACGCGATCAGAGATTTTTATTTAACAGAACGTAAGGTAAAGGATTAACCAAATCCGTACAATGTTTATTGATTTCCGCGCAAAATCTGTATAAATGCGAAAAGCCTCTCTAAATTACTTAGAGAGGCTTTTTCGTGATCCTGCTGGGACTCGAACCCAGGACCCCAACATTAAAAGTGTTATGCTCTACCAGCTGAGCTACAGAATCATCCTTTATCGTTTCCGTTTAAAGTGGTGCAAATATAGGACTATTCAACTTGGTGTGCAAGCCTTATTTTAATTTATTTTTTAGCATTTTTAATGGCTTCACTTCCAGCTTTCTACAGTTTTAAAATGCCTGTTTTTCCGCCGTTCCCGGCAAATAAAATTAATTTTCCATGCTTTGCCTTACCACAAACGTTAAAACTGGTGGCGTCAATTTGTTTCCACGTTTTGCCGCCATCCATGGTTATGTTGCTGCCGGGAGTACCCGTCGCAACGAAAATATCACCGGTAATAAACTCAACGCAAGATTGGAAACCAGCCGGCCCCCTGGCCGGCGCATCAAGTATTTTAAAGGGATATGGGCGGTAACTTATAGCCACAGAGTCGGTTACTTTGTCCTTTGAGTAATCCCCGCCAACCATTATTGCGTTGTTTTTACCTGCCGCCACCGAGAAGGCTCCCCGGGCCGGTTGTCCGTGTGTTATCGGGAAACTTGAATAAGTCCACGCTTTTTTATTAAACGAATAAGAAATCAACCTGGCATTACTTCCGCCGGAAGCAATGAGGATTGTTTTATTAGTAAGGCGTAGGCAGGTGCCGCTTGCTGCAAAGCATGCTTCGTTGGGTAAAGCAGTTGGCGGATCTTTAAATGGGCTCCATGTATTGCCACCGTCGTTGGTCTCTAACAATAACAACTTGCCTTTTATCGGATCGCCCAAAATCAAACCATGCTTAGGGCTGTCAAAATCCATGGCGTCAAAAAAGTAAGTGGTGTCGGCATTCCGATATTTTTCCTGCCAGGTAACACCGCCATCAACTGTTTTTAAAATCAGTGCCGGTGTACCGGAACTCATCATCACCGCACTTTTATCTGAAAATGCTTCAATGTCCCTAAAATCGGCTTTTTCAAAACCCTTCACCTGTTGCCAGTCCCAGGTTTTGCCGCCGTTATGGGTAATAGCAATGTAGCCCCGACTACCACTTATCCAGGCAACGCTGTCGTCAACAACCGAGAGTCCGCGGATACTGCTTGGTTTGCCCTGCTGGATCTGAACTATTGATTGCGCCATTATCGTAGTGGCAGATAATGAAACAAGCAAGATGCAAAAGAATATTAACGGTCGGAAATTTTTCATTTTAAACAGATTAGCTTCCCGAAAATAATTTATAAGCGGTCAAAATGCAACCAATTGTTGTTTTTTATATTTAATGGATTGCGTTTTGACTGAAACGATTATATTTGCAACCTTGTTTAGGTAAAAGATGTGAGAAAGGCGTAATTGCTGTTATCTCAAATCTCATGTCTCAAATCTCTTCAATATGCCCGGATGGCGAAATTGGTAAACGTTGCGGTCTCAGAAGCCGTTGAGAATTGTCTCTTGAGAGTTCGAGTCTCTCTTCGGGCACATCCTTTCAAGTCTTTAGTAGATAGTCTGAAATCCCGAGTCAAAAACTACGAGATTTAGGGCGATCCACTAAAGACTTTAGACTTAAAAGCCCGGGTGGCGAAATTGGTAGACGCACCATCTTGAGGGGGTGGCATTCGTAAGGATGTACGAGTTCGAATCTCGTTCCGGGCACACACTCTCCATTGAATAAGCTTTATTTTTTATCGACAGCGCTTAACAACTGCGCATTTTGCTGATCAACCAAGGCTGACTTTTTTGATTTCGATTCCGGCATTTTATCCAGTCCATTTACTTGTTTTTGTAACAAAGAAACTTCACTTTCGAGCACGCTGATCCTCAGGTTATTTACCTTGGATTCAGCCTCTTGAGACGCACGAATTTGAAGAATATCTGTCTTAAGACCAAAGTATGTGGTAACTACGGATGCAACAATACTGGCAGTGCTGAATATAGTGACAATCACATTTTTTATGGTGATGCCCTTGAGTTGGTGGTTTTCTATGGTGGTGATCATATTTTTATGTCTTAGTTAGTTTAATTTTTTTATTATAACGCCAAGGGCTTGGCTTTCGAGTATAAAAAAAAGGCCAACAAATGGGGTGCAAGCTATCTTAAAGATTAGATATTTTTCTGGAGCAGATTCAATTCAATTAATAATTGGTTTATTTGAAAATGCAAATTTCTTTAAAGAGAAACTTAAATGACCTCAGGCGAAAGTTGGACGCTGATATAAGGGAAGTGCCAGAAATATTGCAACCAAAATACTTATCCGGACTAGACGGATTAAGAGCCATCGCAATTATAATAGTTTTATTGGGCCACATGCTAATAGGTAAACCCTGGGTTGACTATTTCCCCGGTGGCATCGGAGTTGACATATTCTTTGTAATAAGCGGATTTTTAATTACCACGCTTTTATTGAAAGAAAAAATCAACAATGGAAAAGTTTCTTTCAAAAAATTCTATGTTCGGAGGATACTAAGAATTTTTCCAGTTGCATATCTTTATTTGTTTTGTCTCTTAATTCTTAACTATGTTTTTGATTTGCATACAACTTTAAGAATGTTTCTAACGGCTGGACTTTATTTGGGAAACTTTCCTATACAACGAGGCAGCAATTGGCAAACAGCACACTTCTGGAGTTTAGCCGTCGAAGAGCAGTTTTACCTTTTTTTTCCTTTTATTTTAGTTAAATCGATTAACAGATACTTACTGATAGTTTCCATCATCTTAATTACATTACCATTTATTGTTATAGTAGGCCAGCTTTCATTTCATGCCTTTACTCATCAAATTATAGGCAAATTTATCTTGTCTTTTACTTATTTACTTGGTCGGGGTACATCATCTATTCTCGTAGGGTCCGCCACATCTATCTTAATATTTAAGCAAATAATAAACATCAAGGGTAGACAACCTTATTTTCTAAGCCTTATTATTTTCGTAGTAGCTATCGGACTCCATATAACAGGAGTTTTGAGTTGGAACGTAATTATTTATGTTTTTCCTGCGTTAATAAGTTATGTAATTGTCCTTAATTTACAAGCAGACAATTTTTTTTGCTTGATACTAAATCACCCAATTTTAATTAATGTTGGAAAACTTTCATATAGTATTTATATATGGCAGCAACTATTTACTTTTAATCAACCATGGGCCCGGCTTTTTAAGTATTCAGATTCATTGGTATTAAATACAATTGCTTTATTTGGAGTAGCGTATATTTCATATACATGTTTTGAACTTAAATTTTTGAAACTTAAAGAAAGATTCAAAAATATTTGAGGTAGATAGGATAATGCCATTAAATGTATATGGAAGTGATTTTTCTTTTCGGAACCTAGGGATAAATCTTTCTTGACCAAGCGAGGATGATCCTTTATACTTAAATTAATTCTATTTTAAACAGCAATTTGAACCCAACCGTCAGGGTAAATGCCAACCGGGTATTCTTTTTTTAGTTTGTGACCTAAAAAGTATTCCGGACAATAGATCTTTTTCTTTTCTTTTTTATTTAGATACGCTGCCCACCAACTAAAGGTACTATTTGCAATTATGCATACATCTGCATGGAGCATGTGCTGAAAATCTGTTATCTCATTATCGTGTGATATGTATTTATTTTGCAAATAGCTAAATTCCTCTGAAATTAATCCGGGGCTGTCAGAAATAAAAATGTAATAGCTCTTATCGGTGTGGATTTCTTTAATTATTTGGTGATAATATGAATAAGGCAGCGATAAGTCAGAGTCCCCCAAATCGTAACTCTTTAAAGATAAAAAATCTGTTTTTCTGACATGAATTGTTACCACGACATTGCCTGTGCTTTGAAAACTGAATTTTGAAGCGTAAGCCTTTGTTAGCGAATTCTTCAGCTCGAAATATTTACGGACCTGAGCCTCGTTTTCAGCGAAATAAAGCGGAGATTGGTAATAACCATTGTAAAAAGTGTTATCGTCAAATGTACTATCCAATGTAGAAGGATGAGCAGTTCCTTTAGGACTGCTTACATAATTTTTGATGAAACATTTATGGATTATTGAATAGAACCCGCCTCTTAAATAATGACTGAATAATAATTTGAAACCCTTATGATCAAAAAATACAACGTCGATAAGGTAAAACAGATTTACTTTAAGTTTGAAGTACTTGTATAAATCAATAGGAACACCGGATTTTACTAAATAGAACTGACGCTTGTTTCTTAAACTCCGGTTCAATATAAATGCATATTGAAACATTTGATTACCAAGCCTTCCGGAAATATTGATTCCTATCACTGAAAATAAGTTATGTTAGCGTTTTTAAAATTAGGGTTTTATCCCACAACTTAGAGTCGAAATTGAAAACGCTTTAATTATATTGCGTGAACTATGAAAAATAAAATAGGAACCTTACACATTGCCTTAATAATTTCAATTATTATAAATTTTGTTATCCTGGCCGCATCATACTATATTGGTAAGCGTGTATATTATTATCAAAGCGGTTTGCCTCAAAATCGGAAGGACATTTTACCACAGAAAACAGGTTATATAACCTACAGAATAAACATAAAGCAGAGTAACGCTAACGCTGTAAATCTTTTTAAAGCATTACCGCACAGTAATTCAGATATTGTTTTTCTTGGAACCAGCCTAACAGCCGGTTTCCCACTGAGTGAAATGTTTGCTGATTGCCGATTAAAGAATAGAGGCATCGGCGGTAACAAAACCAACGACATTTTTAATAGATTAAATGAAGTAACGAATGGAAAACCTGCTAAAATATTTCTAGAGGTTGGAACTAATGATATAACGTTGAATTGCCTGATAGATACTATTTTCAATAATTTTGTTAAGATCGTTACGACTATCAAAAAAAACAGTCCCAAAACCAGGTTGTATGTTCAATCTGTTTTGCCATTTGGACGAAATAATATTTCAAACATCGAAAACTACAATAAGAATGTACAAAATTATTGCACTGAAAATAAAATAACTTTTATAAATCTTTATCCTTTATTCTTAGAGAAAGGTTCGATCAAAGATGAGTTAACCGTAGACGGCACTCATTTAAATATAAAGGGCTATTTGATTTGGAAAGATGCAATAGCACCATATATTAATTAGAACTTAAAGCATGGTTTTTAATACCTCGAAAACTTTTTGAGCAATATAATCCTGTCCCTCAGCCGTAAAATGTACGCCGCCGTCCGCCACCTCGGCACCGTCGATGTTTACAAACTTATTACCATTTATGGAATAGTTCATCTTAGCTTCATTAATAATAGTCTTTCCTAAACCATTATAAGCGGTTTGTGTATCCGATAACAACGTTTGTAACACTTTTAGGGTAGGTGTATTCCATCTGTTTTTTAATTCCTTTATGAAAGCAGCAAAATTAGCTTGATATTGATTGGCTCTTTCTAAGGATACATCATTTTCTCCTTGTATCCAAATTAGAATTTTAACAGGTGGTATTTGCGTATGGAATATATTAAAAGCCCTTCTAAAACTCTTAACAGAACCATTAAACATGTAATCGGCACTTGAATCAGGTGTCCAGTCATAAAGTTCACCATCTTCTTTATGGGCTAATGGAGTGCCCCCCGATGTATACTTAAATAAGAATTGATCTGAACCGTAGTGGCTATGCAAAAGCTCCATGAGCTTCATTTCAACACCTATTGAGCCGGTGTAATCTTGAAAGCTTCCGCCATTATTATAGTTTTGTTGTAGGGGTTCCCATAATTGAGTTACGTTATTAAAAATGTATTGCCCCTTTCTTTGGCGATAGGTATTAGTATCAGATGGTGTTTGATATCCGGCCGCATTACTTTGGCCCATTAAAGTTATTAGATGAATATTCTTTAATGATGATAAATTATTTATTCTCATGGTACATCTACTATATAAACTGGTGACGCTGTACTGCTTAAATTATATCCAGATTTACTATCTAAAGTGTTTCCATTAAGTTCATATTGAACTTTAAGGTCATTGGCGAACGATAAAGTGGTCGGGTCTATTAATTGGCCGGAATTATATAGTGCATTAACGTCACTTGATGAAAGTTCTCTCATCCAAGCATAAAAGCTCGACAATTGAACATTTTTCATTTCGCTGCCAGAATTGGCACCAGCATCACCAAAAACTGAAATGATAGTCGCTGCATCTAATGAGGTG
This sequence comes from Bacteroidota bacterium, assembly GCA_030775685.1. Lineage (GTDB taxonomy): Bacteria > Bacteroidota > Bacteroidia > Sphingobacteriales > Sphingobacteriaceae > Mucilaginibacter. Next base: position 74,979 of record JALYIP010000070.1, on the reverse strand, counting down.
ACCGCCGTGTAGCTCTCTAAAGCTGTTGTTAACGGCTGCAGGGAAGCATTAAAGTATACATGCGTTCCCGCAACAGTGCCTGATCCATCATGTGTATACACTATGTGTGTCCACGTATTTGCAGTAACACCAGTGTCGGTAGTCTGCCCTAAATAGCCACCGCCACCATGCCCGTGTCCCCCATAGAATACAAATTCAAACGAACCGTCAGTAAAGAAATTACAGAAAAAACCAGGGTTGTCGCTGTTTGGAGCTACACTAAATAAATACCTTGCATTATCGGTATTATTCCTTTTTATCCAGAAACTAAAGGATATAGGTTTTTGAGTTATTCCATCCGTTCCAGACCAGTCAATAGCCGTAGGAAATACAGATGATCTCGCTACCTGACTTAAAGCTGTTATTTTAACAGATTCCCTTGCCGGGTTGACATTATTGGTAATAGCTTCATTGGATAAAGATAAAGCATCGTTCCCAGTTATATCCTGAATGGGATTACCACCTGGTGTGTAAGATATTGTAGCTACATCTCCGTTAGCATAATCACTGTCAACCGTTACAGTCACTTGTGAACCTAATACGGTAATGCCTGTGACGGCCTTACTTAAATTAACAGCAAATGCATCTGTAGACGGTATGCTTGTTTCGTCCAAAAGTTCAGAATATTCAAGGAGAATTTTATTTTTTGCGGTATTTTCAATAACTGTAGAAATGATATTCGGAGCAACAACATCTGGAATTGTTATTTTTACAATACTATATAAAACCTCTGTTCCGTCGTATTCAAAGTAAATAACATTTTTTTGTTGATTGTCAAATAGTTGACCGCCTGCATTTATCCAATCATTAGGGAATGTGCAAGCATGTAGTCCATCGCCGATAATGATAATTCTTGCTACAACGTCATCAACAGGACTTGAACCCAATACGAATGAAATATTACCGATTTGAGAGGTAGTCATTTTGAAATTAGCGTCAAATGTTAATATTTCATCAAACGGCCTATCACTATATCCAGCACCGCCAGTCCCACCGCTCGGCGAGTCAACCCAATGTATATTACCATCGGCGTTATCAACTTTAGCTAATATTTGGCCGCTCGTTCCCCCCGGGGGGATCTTAAACAACCCCGTCACCTGCGCCTGCAATTTCCCTAATGCACCTAAAATAGTATCGGTTTCGGTAATGGCGGTCGCGCTGCTGAACCCAATTCCGGTTAAGATGGACGCTAATACGCGGGCGGCCGTAAAATATTTATTGGTTGAGCCCTCAGGCACTGCGTCGGTGCTGCCTGGTGAGGCTACCAGTTGAATATAGATTGATCCGCTCCAGCGGTATTCGGCATTGGTATCAAGGGTTACATAAATTTTGCCGGTTTCGCCGGGGGAGGGGAGTGCAGCAAAATTGGCAAACTCAACAACATCGTCTACATAGCTGGGTAACTGGGTTGCAGCAACCTTGCCCGAGCCATCGAGCCCGGCGTAACCATTTGCCTGGTTTTTAGCTGCCGTATTTTCAGGGGTGAAACCTAAAGCATTCTGTTTGGCTGATAAGGCGGCAGACAGGTTAACATTAGCAGCCGGATCGCCGGTAAGGTTGGCGAACGAGTTATCCTGCCAGTCGGTGTTAAAATCTGTTCCGTCTGCTTTTACAAGTACCTGGCCGGTGGTGCCACCTGCAGGTGTTCCGGCTCCCAAAAGGGAAGTGCCACTACCCCAGGTTCCTGCCGTTTTAGGGCCGAAAAGCAAATAAGTAGAAGTGTTAATGTAAAAGTTGCCGTTAACGCCTGTAAGTGTATTCGAGGGATTGGTTGCCCCGAAAAGGATTGTGTTGCCATCTGAGCCATTTGTCCCGTTGGTGCCCGCTGTGCCTTGTGGCCCCTGCGGCCCGGTCGCCATGGAGAATACCTGCGACCAGGCACCTGCTGATTTTTTATAAAAGATGCCGGTTAATGTATTGATATAGCTATCAAGGTTTTTGCCGGTTCCCGAAGCAGGCACACCGGCACCATAAAGTAAAGTGCCATCTGCAGCGCTGGCGGCAGGCAGCGTGTAAACCACCGTCCAGGTGCCGGAAATCTTTTGTGCAAATGAGCCGGCTGAAGTGTTCACAAACACATCTCCATTGCTGCCATTTGTGTTTTGCGGCAAAATTGTACCAAAGGAGATTTTGGCCCCTGTTGTAAGGTTCGCCTGCAAAAACTGCAGCAGCAGGGTAAAGGTGTACTGGTAGTCGGTATCGCCGTTAATCAGCACCGAAACATCGGACGCATTTACGGACGTGGCTATAGGCAATTCGGTTATTTTTTTATCTGTTGGCATAATTGTCAAATTGATTACACTGATTATTAAGGGATTTCACCGATGGCTTTTTGATTACACAGAAGTATTAATTATTGGGTAAGATTTTATAGGTACACTATTCGTCCTCGTACAATCGGTGAAATCGTTTCAGAATCGGTGAAATCAATTTATTAGTTCATAAAATCGTAAAGCGGCACTACGCCATCGGTAGTTTCAACGCCATAACCTGGGTTTCCAAAGTCTGTGCGATCAATGCTCCTAATCCTTGGACCTGCCTGCCTGGCTGTTTTGTTTTTTCCGTTGTAGCGCCAAAGCGGGAAGTCGGCACGGTGATCCCAAAGGAATTTTTCAATCTCGTTGGCGTGGGCATTGGCTACGCTGCGTTGTTGCTGCACCAGCTTTACAATGTCCTTTGGTGCTACGGCATCGCCATTATCGTGGTGTTTTATTACCGGGCCGGTTGCCGTATAATGTACAGCATCAGCCTCAATAAAACGTGCGAACGTAAAGTAAACCAGCGTAGGCGCCAGGCCCTCGTACAAAACGATGTGACCATACTTATCCAGGTATTCGCTGCCGTTAAGCAGATCCTTATAGGGTTGCGGCGCATCGTCCTGTATGGTGCCGTCGTCGTTAAAATGCTGAATGAAATCGTAATATAAGGCATGGCCCAAAAATGGTTTCAGGTCAAGATCCTGCGCTTTTTTAATGAACACGTTCAGGCGTTCCGGTTTTATGTTTACAGAGATATCCTCGTATCGCTGAAATATGGTTTGGTTGATTAGTTGCATAGTGGCCCCCCAGCCCCCTAAAGGGGGAGTTTTTGATTGGTTAGTTGATAATTTATTTATTGTGATTTTTCTCCTGTTCCCCCTTTAGGGGGTTAGGTGGCTCGCCGCCATTCTTTCCGCTTCAACCTGTTTAAATCCGTAGGCGTAAACCAGTATGGCGATCTTGTTTTCGGCGGGGATGTTGGCCAGCAGGAGTTGGTTAATGCTGTTGCCTGCCTTTATGCCGGCGGTATCGTCGGCAACGTTGGCTGGTACCGGGATGATGTTCCAGTTGTTGTTTGGGTTGATGCCGGTGTAGAAATGACTGAAAATCTCTTCAAACGCTTCGGATAGCTCCAGCCTGTCGGGCGCAGTGTTGTCGTTAAACTCGCAGATGGCCTGTTTCTTTTCGCCGCCATTGCTTAATCCGGAAGACTTTTCGGCATTGATCAGTTCCTTCGGGATAGAAAACCCTTTGATGATACGTGCCTCTACAGATTTCTCCGTCGTTTCAAAAAGCTTATCGTTATTTTGAATAGAATAAGGCTTAAACTCAGGTTTGGAAGCTTCGTCCTCATATTCAATTACGATGATCTTTTGCGCGCTCTTCGCTCCCTGGAATGAACCGAGGTCCTTTTCCAGTTGCGACGGTGTGTTGCTGAACGACAGTTCGTCACTATCCGGCGCGGTGTTGTCCGCTTCTTCTCTACGTGCCTGCATAAAAAGCATGGTGGAGGGAAGAAAGCCGGTAGTCACTTCACGGTTATTAAAGATCTTGATGCCGGCTTCGGTTTCAAAATCCTCCCAAACGCTGTCGGCCTCAATTAATGGATAATCATCAACTTCGGGATTGAAATAATACAGCTGCCCTTTATAATTCTCCCATCCGCCTGCGCTCAAAACCTGGTCTTTTATCGCCTGCTCATCCGGGTTGTATCTATCAAGGAAGGTGATTTTGCTGCGCATGATGTTCTTCCAGGTCTTGCGGCCCCAGTCGCTGTAGATGGCATATTTATCTGCTGTGTCTGGGCAATCGGTATCGCCCATCCGGATATCCTCGAACTTAACATAGTTTACTGAAGTAATCTTGAAATTAGCATTGTAATTTACATGGATGCCAAAGCCGGTAAACAAAGCTTTATCAGTAGCAACAGCCTTTAATAGCCTGGCAAGAGTCAGTCCTTTTTGATTGATGATCTGCCTGCCCAGTTCCGGTTCTTCAAAACCGTTGCCGGCAATGAATTTTGTGCGCTTGTTCCAGCAATCCTTGGCGGTAGGCGAGGCGGCCACAAGCTCCAGCATCCTTTGCGGATAGGCATTGTCCAAATCGTAATTTAGGATACCGAATGTTTGATTTGGGCGTACGAAGATCCTGCGCTCTATTTGTGGTAGGTAAGTTTTCATAATTTTAATTAGTCCATGGCCCATAGACGATAGTCCATAGCCATAAGAAAAGAAAGTGTAATATTTTTAACTATGGACTATGGTCCATCGACTATGGACTTTTACGCCGCTAAAGCTTCCAGCGCAGCTATAGTGCTGGCGTAAGTTGCCGGGCCGCTTTCAGGGGCGATGGATACTGCGCGTGGCGGGTAAGGTTCCCTTAATTTGTCGGGATTGGTTAATTTGAGTTTATAGCCGCCATCCAGCGTTTCGTCGGCTGCGCTGCGTTCGGCATCGGTTAAAATTAAACCGTTTACAGCACCGAACAGCTCTACAGCGGAGTCGCTGCTTTTGTAGTTGTTTACTGCTATCGCGCAAACCCTGCCGTAGCCCATCGCCATTAATTGTGCTTTAACATCTACCGAAAATCCGGCTATGTTAAAGTCTATTTCTTCGCTGTAGCGCGGACCGACTGATGTTTTCGCCAGCTTCGACGAAGTATTGAAACTGTTATTGGTTCCTTCAAATTTGTACACCTTGGCGGTATCAACCGCTGTGAGGCCTTTAACTATCAGCGGGTTCAGGGTATCGTAAGTTAGGGTGATCTCATCCTGGTTAAAGATGTAGATCACATCCTCAATACCGGCAGTAACGGGCGAGTCTGTCCCCAGGCTAAACCCTGCGTTTATTTTATTGTAGATTGACATATTAGTTGGTTGAGCCCCCTAACCCCCTAAAGGGGGAATAAGAGGCATGGTTTGAGATTGTTAATTATTTCCTAATTGATTTTTACTCCCCCTTTAGGGGGCCGGGGGGCTTACGCCGACAAGTAAAACAGCTCGTTAGCGAATTTGAAGTTTACGGCGGCCTTCATGCGGGCCTTCATGCGTACAACGTTGTCGTTGGTATAAGGCTTCATGTAAACGGTTGAAAGTTCTGACGCATCGCCTAAAAGATCGACCCCTAAAAACAGGTTGGATGATCGTGCGCCCAGAATGGTGTTAGCCTGCCAGTGGTTCATGATCTGTAGCGGGATACCCAGGTAATCCATTTTCTTCATGTCAGTAAAGGCATTGATCACGTTCAGGGCTTTGTTTGCCTGAGCCTGTGCGTATGCGTAACCTACGTGTAAGGGAATCTGCAGGTTAAAATCATCCTGGATACGGTCTGCCGGATCAAGCTGTGCGTAAACACTTCCCAGTACAGATAGCACGTTACTTACGTTGATATAGCTAACGGTTGCCGCTGTTGATGTACCGGTGAAAGTTGCCGGTTTGCGGCTGTTCACTTCGTTGTAGTTCCGCACCAGCTTAAATGTGGTTGCACTTGCTATTTGAATGTAGTACGATTGCCCCTGCACATCAATACCTGCGCCGCCGTTGGTAGTATCCTTGCTGGTGCCGGTTGTTGCTGTAATTGTCACCACATCGCCATCGGCTAAGGTTGAGGTGTCAGATACGGTTACGATGCCCGATGCGCTGATAGCTGTTGCCGCCATGGATGTTGCCGGTTTGGCCAGCCCCACTTTGTAAACGCCGGATGCAGCTGCAATGGTTGGTAATAAGCCGGGGAACGATGCTGTAAATGTCGCCTCTTTGGTTGAGCCTTTACCCAGCCAGTATAGACGCTCGTTCGCGATCTGGATCTTGTTTAAGTAGCGCTGCACCATAAAGTCGCTCAGGTCTACAACGCCCTCGTAATCCAAAAATGCGCCGGGTTTTAGGCTTTGGGCCTCCCAGCTTTGGATCAGCTTGTCCCATTGTTCCTGTTTCATGAATTCGTAAACTACCGGGTCCAGGTAACTTTCGTTTTGCAGGGCGGTGGTTCCCTGGTCGTGGAAAATGCCGGAGGGATCCTGTAATACCACGTCATCATCCACATCCAGGATGATCTTGCGTGCCTTAACGTCGTTGATAACGGTTAGCAATCCGCGCTTTACGGAATCGGCTTCCAGCAGCGTGCTTGCCATAAACCCGGCCAGCGCTTCGCCGGCATAGGTGTTGTTTGTAAATGTAAATTGAGCCATAAAAAGGTTTTGCCCCCCAGCCCCCTAAAGGGGGAGCTTTTGATTTTTAATGTGGTTTAGTTATAGGGATAAGAATTATTAGAGAATTGCTTGTTTTTGTAAGGAAGATCATTCCCCCTTTAGGGGGTTAGGGGGCAACCGCTTTCTTCACTGCATTTTGCGCCAGCGTAGTTTTGGGTGCGAAGAACGCCACCGGTTCTGTTTTTGCTTTGTTGCTGCGTTTGGAGCCTTCGGGCGTAAAGTCTGATTTTATTTCATTTTTCACTTCCTCCCTTGTTTTTTGCAGGCGGGCGTTTGCGGTTTCAAGTGCTTGTTTCGCCTCCGTAAGCAGGGCGTTTTGCGCATGCAGTTTTGCCCTAATTCCCTGCAGTTTGTTTTGCACGGCCAGCGGTTTTTTGGCCGATTTAAACTTGTCAGTGGTTACATCGTCGTCATCGTCAGCTGCATCCGGCGCAGCGTCAGGATCAGGCGGGATGACTTTTTCCACCTGGCCGCCTTTTACGGCAAGCTTGCTGCCTGTTGCCGTGGTGTAGGTGTCGGCAGGTGCGGGGCTGGTCATGTCTTCGTCCTGGTACACTTCGGTGCCCTCGTCCAGTTCGCCGGCATGGTGCAGTGTGCCCTTGTCTGTAATGGTTTGCTTGTTTACTACCTTCTTAAAGAAGTTCATAATCTTATCCAAAACCGATGTGGTTTTTTCGATAAGTTCTTTGTTTTCGATGTTCATGTTGCTTTTATTGGTTAAGATTCTGTTAATGCATCGTTGGTAAACGGCAGGTGCCGCGCTGATATAGTTTTTAATAATGGCGCTGTTGGTAATGTTGGAACTGTAGTCCTCCACCTGATCGATGAAGCCGAGATCGAGCGCCTGGTCGGCAGATAGCCAGGTGACGGAGTTGATCAAACTATTAACTGTAACTCCGTCCAACCCGGTTTTATCCATATAGATCTGCGCCAAACGCGACTGAACTATATTTAACATCTGCACATCTTTTAAAAGCTCATCGGCATTGCCACCCGAGCCTACCAGTGGCTTGTGGATCATCATCAGCGCGTATTTGCTCATCACCACATTGCTGCCGGCCATTGCAACCACCGATGCTGCCGACGCGGCCAGTGCATCTACATAAGTGGTTACGTTGCCCGGGTATTTTTTAAGCAGGTCATAAATGGCGATGGCGTCAAATGCGCTGCCGCCTGCCGAGCTGATATGGACTTCCACATCCTGCCCGGCTGCCGCTTCCAGTTGTGATTGAATGTATGCCGATGAAAGGCTGCCCGAGCCAATGCAATCGGTGTCGGTATCGTAGAGGTAAATTTTGTAGGTCATTGTTTTAGATGTGAGATTTGAGATATGAGTATTGAGATGTTTTTTAGTCCGGAAGTCGGAAAAGCCAGTAAAGACCGGAAGATATTATTTATAATGTTTTATATGCTGATTGGCATAGTTAAACCAGGGATTTTACCGGGATTTAGCGATTTAAAAGATTTGACCGGGATTTAAGAATTAAAGAAAATTTAAAAGTAATCCGAGGAATCTGTCTAATCTTTTAATCCTGGTTCAAAGGTCGGAATTAGTTTTTGAATAAATGCTGACACTGTTTTGTCAGTAGTTCTGAACCGGGATTTTTAGGATTAACTGATTCTCACGATTCGAATTGATTGGCATCCTATAAATTCTTAAATCTGCTTAATCCCGGTTCTGACATTGAACTATACAAAGATCGGGATGAGTTTTTAATAAAGTGCTGACACTGTTTTGTCAGTAGTATATATTTCTGAACCGGGATTTTTGGGATTAACTGATTTTCACGATTTGAATTTTGCGACAGGCATCCTGTAAATCCTTAAATCTGTTTAATCCCGGTTCAGGCAATTGAACTATACAAAGATCTGCATTATGTTTTGATTAAATGCTGACACTGTTTTGTCAGTAGTATATATTTCTGAACCGGGATTTTTGGGATTAACTGATTTTCACGATTTGAATTTGCGACAGGCATCCTGTAAATCCTTAAATCTGCTTAATCCCGGTTCAGCCAATTGAACTATACAAATATCGGGATTATGTTTTATTAAAGTGCTGACACTGTTTTGTCAGTGCTTTAATGGGGTAGCATCTTCTGATGTGACTTTTGTTTTTGGTCCGTAAAGAATATCGCTCTTACTAAAATTTGTAAATTCTTTGTATTGATTCTTGTAAATGGTGTCGGTTTCCATTGCAGAAAGTTGATTTAGAAGAATGGTGCTTTCTTTTCGTCGGTTTAGGAGGACAAGGTCAAACGCTTTGCCAAGTGCGATTGTCTTATACGTTTCGGTTCCAATTTTCATGGTATCCAATATTTTATCAAACTTTGGTAACGCCATTTTATAATATGCTGAGGCCGATAAGCTGTCACCCAGTCTGTCATAACATTGCCCTGTAATTACAATAACTTCTATGTCATCAGGTTTTAGCCTTAGTAGCTCCTTTCCTGTTTTTAATGCAGCTTCATCATTTCTCAATTGAATCTGAAAAAGAAGTTTATTTCTATATGCAGTAAAATAGTCGCTATCAATTCCCGTCGCTTTATTTAAAAGATTTACCGCATGCTTAAGAACTCCGGTATCTAAAAGTTTTGATGACATACGATAGATATTCATCGCTGAATCATTTAGTTTCCTGGCCAGGGAGTTAACTTGATGTTTCGGTTGTGCACATGAAAAATAATAGGTTAAGGGCAAGAGCGCCAGTATTATTTTGATTTTATTGAATGCCATGCGATAAAGATATAATAAGCCGTCCACATAAAAAAACATACCTTGTTTAGTGGGCTTCCTCAAAACTATTCAGCGCCCGCCACACTGTTCGTTCATCCTTAGCAAATTTGTCGCCGGCTTCAAGTACGGCCTGGCGCTTGGATACACCGCGAATTTGCATTTGGGCCTGTACCCATAGATAGATTTCGCGGTAAGTAAAGATTTTGGTGGTGATAAACCCTGCTTTGTACAGCGCGGAAAATATGCCATCGTCAAATAATGTGTTGGCGAGTTTGATGTTCATGTGCCCCTCCTGTCCCCTAAAGGGGATGCTTTTTTAGTAAATGATTGTGATGATAATTTTCTGGTCCCCTTCAGGGGGTTAGGAGGCTTTTACAAATTTACCCTGTTAATAGTTTGTGCCAAAATATTTTGCTGACTATTGATATCCTTAACATCTACGTAAACAGGTGGGAAGTTATTGATCATTTGGTAAGCAATAGTATTTGCCAGGTTCTTCTGATCGTTAACAGGCTGGTTGTAGTAGCGGTTGGCATCGCCGCCGTCAGTGAAAATTCCGCCTACTGCATAGGCCCGGCCGGGGTTGGTTATGGAAAAATCCCTGCCGCCGAAGCCAACATTTATGGCGCTTACCAGGTTACGTGCCCAGGGCACCTGCATTGCTTCAGACACCACTACACCTTCGCCCGAACGAAGATAAGCGTTGGTGTTATCAGTGCGGCTATAGCCGGGCAGCACGCCTCCGCGACCATCGGAAGAATAATGCAAGCCGCCTTTTGCGTAAGCCGGTGCTTTTTGCGATGCAATTTTTGCTATCTGTGCCGCGGTTTCGGCCACAACTACGCCTATTTCAAGCGGGGCGAGTATGCCCGACTGGGCGGTTACTTTGGTTACGGCCTGTGCGCCGTTTATAATTGCCTGTGCTATAGATAATTTCTGCTCTTCCTTAAAGGCTTTTGCCTTTATAGCGTTTTCCTGTATCTTATATTTATTCTCAATAGCAAGTTTTTGGGTTGATGTAAGGCTGGTGTTAGTCAACTCAGCTGCCTTATTCTTTTCGAGCGCGACTACTTTTGCTTCAGCCTGTTGTTTAATGCTGTCGTCTAAAGTTTTGAGGGCGTCTGTGGCTACCCTGGCGCCCGACTGTTTGGCATAATCTTCTACCTGTTGTATTGCCGTTTTTTTAAGTTTTATTTCTTTTTGAATTAGCTCAGTTTTAAACCCGCCTGCCGGTTCCCGGGTAAAACTATCGTCAAAATTCATTCCTGGTGAGGTGCCGGGATCTATAAACTTTGATTCTGACGGAGTTTCAGAATTTTCGGGAGGCTGAACGGTTTGGATAGTATTGTTTTTTTGTTCGGCTTGCCGGTAAAGCTTCTGCTGCTCTTTTATCGTGTTCCGCGTGATATTTATTATTTGATGGTTAGTCGCTTTAGTAACCCCCAATACTCCGACGCCATATTTTTCCGTGTCGGCAAGCGCAGCTTTTGCTAATACGTCGTTTCGCCTGGTTAAAATGGTCGAATCCGTATTTAAATTATCTATTGATTTTTGCGTGTCTTTGACGATGTCCCGTATCCGGGCAAGGTTTTGATACAAGGCGGCTTCTTCTGTATCGCCTGTAGCAAATGTTCCGCCGCCGGTTGCCGGGTGTGTCGTATAAGCATTATACTCTTTTTGAGCGACAGCGAGTTGTTTTTTATAGCCGGCCAAATTTGTCTTTAATTTTTGAAGATTATCATCATTGCCAAACTGCCTTACCTGGTTTTTCATTATCAAATCCTCGGCAGCCTTAGCCCTTGCGGTTGCTATTATCGCTTTGGTAAGTTCGTTATAACTTTTCGCAGCTTTCCCGGCAAAGATGGCATCAGACGACATATTACCAAAATACCCCGGATACTGGCTCTGAAGTTCAGCCACAATTTTTTTTCGCTCTTTAAGCGATAAATTCTGATCCTGGCCGGCGCTATACAATAATTTCAAATGTACCAACTCCTGTTGTGCGTTGTCCCGGCCTTGCGCACGCACCTGGTTCAGCGCATCCATTACCAATTTATTATCCTTAAGGGTTTTGTTTAATGCGGAGAGGGTTGTGTTCCCTTTCAAGAGTTCGCCAAACCAATTTATAATTTCGGGCAGGAAAATCGTAAGTACCGCTAATCCGCCGCTTAAGGCATCTTCTAACGATATTACGCCTGTTTTAACCACGTCAATAATAGTTTTCCATGAGCCAAATGTGGAAACTATATCATTGATGGTTTCTTTTACCTTATTGCCTGACGAGCCTAATGCTTTATTCTGATTGCTAAGCTTATCTACAGCACCGGTAAGTTTGTCAACGTCTCTATCAAGATTTGATATGCTATTCGACAATCCTTTGAAAGGGTCGGACAAACCGGTTATTGAAATTCGTAAACTGTCCAGCGCAGCTTTATATTGATTAATCTGTTGCTGCCCATCAGTAGTTACTTCCACTTCGATGGTTATTTTTTTATTAATGTCGTTTTCCATTTTTTATAATTGTGTAGTTTGTTTAATTTTCGGGACTGTTTCAATTAATTTAATTTTAAAAAACATGATAATTTTAAAAAGTGAGAATTTTCCAACGTCGAACCTCTTAGCTGAATTTGTTAATTACAATGGCATTAAAAGGGAAAATATTCAAGCCATAACCGTTTACGATATTGATGTTACCATGAAAGATTTTACAATATTTTATTACGGCGAACAGGGCGTAAAAGAAAAAACCAAGTCAGTATTTGGATGGAGCTAAGATTAGCAACTACAAATATAATGCATTATGTTTAATATTCCAAGTGGCATAGCAATAGATTGCTAATATTTTTTGCATTTTTTAAAATATTTACCGAGTTTTAGCAGCATTAAATCTTATCAAAAAAAATGAAAACTGTATTTCTTTGCTTGCTGGTATCAATTCTGGCAATTTCATGTAAAAACGGCCAATCTGCCGAAGACTATTATAGCGCGGGTGTTGCAAAAATGGAGGAAAAGCCCGATCCCAATGATAAATTAGGCATTTATAAAGTCGCTATGCAAGACTTCGACAAGGCAATAGAATTAAACCCTGAATATGTAGATGCTTTGGAAAAAAGAGCAGTAATACGAAGGGGCTTAAATGATTATGCCGGCGCAATTCAGGATGCTGAAAAAATGGTTTCTATAGATCCTAAGAATAAAAAGGCGTTTTATTTTATAGGGCAGTCGAAATTATTCCACCAGGACTATGCGGGTTCAATAAAAGCTTACACCCAGGCGCTTGCACTTGATACCGGTTTTGCTCAAAGTTATTTTGAAAGAGGCAGATGTGAAAAAGAACTTAATAATTATGATGCAGCTTTAAAGGATTTTAACCATGCTATATCTTCGAGCAATAAAAGCGATAAATTTTATCACACATTTTATTTTAGCAGGGGGGAATTGAAAATTGCTATGAATGATCAAGCAGGTGCTTGTAAGGATCTTTATGTTGCTGTTGCGCTTGGGGATCGTTTTGCCCAAGACCTGATTGATTCACATTGCAAATAACATTTAATTTATCCCAACTTCACCAGCTCCACCTTTGTTGGCTGCCCTTTACGCCAGGCGTCAATCTTGTTAATGTAATAATAAGCGCTGTCCTGCTGAATGTAAACCGGGATGATCAGGTCAAGCTCCAATATATCGCGCGGCGTTAGCAGAATATAGCGAGCTATCTTTTTTGTTTGGGTAAGGATCTTTTCCAGTTCGGGATAATATTTTTTTCGCAGATCGTCAAACATCAGGCTTGCGGCGCCATAGCCGACTTCCGGTTCCGGGGCATCAGGTTTATAAAAATACGGCGTGCTGATCACATCGTTAACAGTCCTGGTTTTTATGCCATCGGTGAACGTGACGGGTTTACCACTGGCCAATTTTGTTTTCTGATCTATTAAGATCCTGGGCGATACGCTTATTGTAAAATCCTTATTGTCGCTTTTGTCATCGATGGTTTTTATTTGCGCAATGGTGCCACCATAATAGGGCCGGTTAAGGGTAGCGGCAAAGGGGCTGGAGAACAGCTCGGCACTGGCCGGCAGGGTTTGATCGGCAATATTAATCTGCGACCAACCGTACTTCTTCGGCAGTACATTGTCGTCATCCTGGTATTGCATGTAATTTATCTGAGCATAATTGCCCAGCTGAAATGCCACTTGCTTGCCCTGGTTAAGGCATTTGCCGCTCCAATCCTTAGCGATGGGAATGTTATTCACAATATCGCGCAGCGAATTAAATGAAATGGTTTTAGTGGCATTATTGGTTTGGCAAATGACCCCGAAACGCTGCAAAGTATCTTTAAGCAGATCCTTTTGCGAAATGTCGGGAAAGATGCGTTCGCATTGTACGGTTTGACTGTACTGCACATTTTGCTGCTGGCTTTGAATCAGCAACGTACTGCCTGCGTAAATATTTACCCACGAACGCGCATCGCCATTAAGTACGTAACCAATATAAATGCCGCCGCCTGCCGGGAGTTGGGTGTTACAAGAAATTGTGGTTTTGTAGATATCGAGATCCGCAGTAAGTGATGAGCCATTTGTATTATCGTACCTGACCCAGCCTGACGGATTTTCACCGTGTTTGTTTTCGGTATAGCCTTCGAACGAAAGATCGGACGAAGCTAAGGCTATATCTGCCGTTGCAGGGTAGTTAGGATCGCGGTAAACAATGTTTACGGTAAATATTGTTCTGTGCGGATGATCGCCAACCTTGCCATGAATGTGCACGCGCGGAATGGTAACTGTTACGGTAACATCATTCCTGGTTTTTGAATTAAACACAACCCGGTCGGCGATCAATTGGTGGCTATCGTCGGCTAATACGGTGTCCCATTTATAAAAACCGTTGCGATCGGCGTTGTTGGTATAATGTGTTATCGTTGCGGCGGTTTGTTGCTGCGCGCTAAGGCCAAGCACGTCTTTATTGTTCTGGTAATCAGTGCCGTGCTCAAAGCTGCCGTTGCTGAACTGGCAGATGAGCAAAGGATACAACGGATCAGCCAGTAATGATCCTGTACCCTTATAACCTGCGGATTTCAGCAACAGCTCAATAGCTGTTTTGATAAAGAATCCAGGACGTTGATAACGCACGTCAATAGGCGTGCTGAAATCAACTTGATCAATGGCACCATAGTCAACCACGGGCCAGATCCAGCCGTCGGTATAATTTTGCGAATCGGCAATGTTATCTACGTTCCACGCATGGTCATATTGTTGCCAAAGCAGGTTTTGGCCATAGTTGCTGGCAATGCTGGTACTATCGCCCATATCATAGAGTTTGCCATCTATCGCATCAAAAAAATCGACATTGCCTGACAGGATAGTAATATTTGCCGTATCCTGGTCGATGCCGCTTAACTCGACAATGCCGTAAGGGATGATCTCCAACCCATCCTGTATCAGTTTTGCCTGGTATTGCCGGTAGGGGAGGTTAGTAGTAAAGGCAATATCATCCGGAAAACCCAGGATCTGCCGGTTGCGCTGGGTAAGCGGCAGTTTAAACTGGTTGCTGGTATTGCCCTGCTGATTTTTAACGTCCGCCAGGTTATTGATCTGGAAGGTGAGGGCAATCGGGCTGTCGTCGTTTAAATCGACAAGCTGATCATTGATGTATAGTTGGAGTTGGTCCATTTATTTAAATATTAAGAATTTAGTTTGAGGATTTTTTTATATTTGGCTTACAGACCTTATAACATGAATAAATTCTACACCCTACTAATTGCAACTTTTATTTTCACTGGTTTTTACAGCTGCAAAAAGGATACAAAGCAACCCATAAAAACAACTATAGATTATAAAGCTTTGATTACGGGCAGCTGGAGCCGTACCAAATACGCTGATACCACCATTGTAAACGGAAATATAAGCTCGTCATCAGGCGCTACAAATAAGGATTATACTTACGTTTTTAAGTCTGACGGCACAGGTACAATTTTCCAGTTAAGCACGTTAGTCAGTTATTTTAATTTTACTGTAGTAAACCCAAAAATCAGTATCAACGTAACACAATCCTATAACCAGGATGGCAGCCCATCGAACGTTCACATTATACCTTTTTCGTTAAAGTTCACCACGCTAACTGCTACTGAATTGGTGTTTCGTAAGGATACCACCACTATAGTGAACGGGCTTTCGACAAGGACCATTAGTAATGATTATTTTACTAAGAATTAATCACTTCAAAGGCAGTATCCTGGCCGGTGTCTCACTGGGATATTGTTTAACATAATTTTCGCCAAAACTCATAAATGAAAAAAAACTATTTCCTGGTGTTTATAGCATTGTGTTTATTATTTGCAAGCTGCAGCAAAAAATCTGATACAAAACCCCAAAAATCTCCTGTTTTCTCCGCTTCCGCCTTATACGGGCGCTGGTTACTTACTAAAAAGCATTACCGTATTTATAAAACACCTTCATCGTTAAATCCCGCGACGTATCACGTGGTGGAGGACTCTTTGTTTAAGGATACAACTTTTAACGTTGATTTAACCAATAAATACAACGTTAGATACCTCATTTTAAATAGTAACGGAATAGCTGATCAAACTAATTTTCCTTTTTCCTTTGCGCAGGAACCACCTTTAAAAGGTGATACGCTGAGGTTGAACTATCAGAAAGTGGATAATTCAATTAAGTATTATGTGCAAGACGCTAATTCCACGTTACTATTTCAGAATACTATTTTGTCTGTTAATGATACCTCACTGGGCTTGCAATCAGCTTTCTTTTCTACAATAGGGGACTTTACTTTCCCAGGGATTAATCATTCTAAGTACTACTATCAATTCGAGGACGATTTTTATACAAAGCAATAGGCATTACTGCGTCTGAATATTAATTCCCGGCAAGTTAAATGTCACGCTGAACGGCGCCTGCCCATTAAGCGTTTCATATTCGCTAAAGGTGGCGGTGTTGATCACGATGGTTTGCCATTTAACAGGGTTCTTGTTCAAGAGCATCTGCACCTTTGGTGAGTATTTGATGGATTGCAGGCCTTTAATATCGGCAACTGAAAGATCTTCGGCCATTACCTTTATTTTTTGCCCGGCGCTTTTGCCAATCACTTCTTCAATGCTGTCCTGGTTTTCCCAGTCGGATACATAGTTTTTAATAATGACGGCATTCTGTACATCCAGCGATACTTCCTGGTTGTAAACAAAGCGGTAATAGTTCCAGCTTCCGCTGAGGCCTATCCAGCGTAAATAAACAGATTGCTCGTCAACGGCATCATCAATGCGTACGGTTTGGGTTTGGGTGATGCTATGAGCGCCATGCTCATCGTCATACTTCAGCGTTAAATTAAAGTAATAAACATCCGGATTAAAGGATGTACTAATCCGTAAGCGGTTTAAACCAAGTTGTGCCGGCACGGGGAAGCTTACCGCATTAGCGCTTGCAATTATCATTTTACTGCCGTCCTGGTTTAAAAGCCAGCTGCCATCGTCATTCAACAAAAAAGTATCCTGGGCAACGCCGGCTAAAGGGTTCCTGTTAATATCCAATGGGGTAAGCTCACAATATAGTTGCAATCCAACCAAATCATCGCCATAAATAAAACCGATATCAAAGGGGTAACCGTTAGAGTAGGCGGGTTCTGTAAAGTCTGTAACCCATCTTGCTAGCTGGCTGCTATCAACCACCGACCGGAAAGGCACATAAGCCGCCAGGTTACCGCCATATTTTTCGCCCAGTTGTTTGGCGGCATAAATTACATAGTATGGGTCGGCAACTATGCTGAAGTTAAGCGTCTCGTTTGCGCCAATCTTGCCATCCCAATATTCGGCATAAGCTAATTGGTAGCTGGCGCTTAGATTGGTATCGCGGTAGTTTACCTGTGTAAAGTCGCTGCCATCCTTTGCGCGCAGCAGGCTTTGCAAAAAGTTTGAAAGATCGGCTTTAATAAGCCCGGTATTATCCGGCCGGTTTGTTGAGGTGATGCTGCTTTGCTGCCCGGTTAGGGGATCGATGTAAGTAATTTGAGTGCGTACCTGGTAGTAAGGACGCAGCAGGTTGATGTTTACAAAGCCGGTTGCCGTTGCTATAAATGGCGTGTTTATGGTTAGTTTACCCGCATTATCGGCATTGGTTACCTCGTAAACGCCTTTGTACGGGCCCGCATTTAAATAAACGTAAACCGCGTTGTTATTGGTTAGCACTACGTTTAATTTTGCTGCATTGGCTTTTGCCTGTGCATTGGCTGCCAGCGTGGTTTTCATTAAAGCGGTATCGCAGGTTACTGATATCGTTGTGTTACCGCTTGCTGTGTCTAATTCAGCCGCCGTAACTTCAAAATCTTTGCGTTGGTAGGTAAACACAACCGGGTTAAAGGCAGCGTTCCACCTGGAGATGTTGCCGCCTGGCAATGCTACCGCCGGGGTACTCACCAGCAAACTGTTTACCGGCTGCAACGTAACGGTTGATTGTGCCGAGCAGCCGTTACTATCGGTCACGTAAACCGTTTTTACACCACTCAATAAGCCGGAAAAGGTGGGCGACGATTGAAAACTTACGTTATCAAGGCTGTAACTTAATGCTCCGTAGCTCGATGTTGCCTTAACGGTAATTTGCGCATCCGCCGCGCCGGGTGCCGATTCCTGCTTATCAACTGTGATGTAGCTGATCGTTAAATCGCAGCTGTTTACGGGCGGCGGTGGAGTTTCCGGCACTTCGCCTACTGAATTTATTTGAAACCGGGTGAAAAAGCCCAAGGTGTCGCCGCTGCCGTTATCAGCCAGCGTGCCGCTGTAAACCACCTGGCTTTGGCCCGCAATGGCGACCTGGTTAGTGGTAATAATGCCGTCGATGTTTTGTGTGTAAGTTACCGTTACATAATTGCCATTAACGGGGTTGCCGGTTGCGGTATCGAAAAGGTAAATCACCATATCGCCCGAGATGCGGGTGCCGCTTACCGAAGTATTTGCCTGTAATATGTTTGCGCCTATTATCATTGTTTGTTATTTAGTTGTTGTAAGGGTTGTAGTTGTTGCAAAGGTTGTAGTTGGTGTGGTTGTAGAGTTTAGTTCTTCTAACTCTTACAACTTTTACAACAACTCCAACATTTCCCCAACTATTTCTTCAGCCACACTTTCCATTACCGGTTTTAACCTTAGATCGATGTTTTCGTCGCTTAGCGGTTGACTCAGGATGCCAGGCTTGCCTTTGAAGCCATGCTTGTCTATTGCTTTTTTAATGGCCCAGGCTTCTTTTTCGGGGATGCCTTTTTGTTGGCACCATTGCTTTATCCGGGTGATCATTGGTGGTTCGCCGCGCGTTGCATTTTTAGGTGTTGGGCCTCTGCCGCTCTCCAGCGTTTGTAAAAAGCCGGGGATCTGCAATTGCGCCTTGTCTTCGGTAACTGTTGTCTTCATCTGGCTGATGGTTTGGCTGCTTGCTGCACTACCACTGGCCTGTATGGAGTTGATGAGGTCGGTTTTTATACCTTCGAGAAAAAGGGTGAGTTGCTTTTGGTTCATGGTTGATGTTTAGTCGATGGTCCATAGTCGATGGTCCATGGTATTTGAAAATTTTGAGCGGCTATGGTCTATGGTCCATCGACCATCGACCTAAAACGAATCGAAATACATGGTTGCCAGTGTGATCGTCAGGTTAACGCCTGTAGAGTTTACATCAAATTTGTTATAAACCGGGAGGCATTTGGCCTTGTCGCCTGCTTTTATGCGGAAGTAGCGGCCGTCGCCTTCGCGGTATTTGGACGCTTTTACTATGAATTCATTTGCCAGTGCAAGCGCCTGGTTCACGTAGGTTTCGTTGGCGGAAGTGTACTCGTCAAAATCTGTTTTGAACAGGAACTCCAGGTAAACCGAAAAGGTATTATCTACGGAGCCGTTTACCTGCGGTGATACATCAATCGGCTGCAAGGGGTACATAAAAACGCATGGGAACGATGCATCGTCGGCAAGCTGGTTAATTTCATTGGCGGTGCCATAAATAAAGGTTGGCGAGCCGGTGAGCGTTTGCGTTATGGCTTCTATTTGGTTGCGAATGGGCATTTTTTAGTTGATTAGAGGTTAGTTAATTAGAGATTAGTTTTATTAGTCCGAAAGTCAGTAAAGTCCGGAAGTCCGAAAGACGAATTGAGCGTGATTGAGATAATTTGCGTTAGCTTGTATCAGGAAAATCTTTCTTTCGGACTTTACTGACTTTCGGACTTTTTCCGACTTATCCAGCTATCAATTCCGAATACTTCCTTTGATACTCCGCTTCGGTTTTGTTGAGCAGCAGCTTGGTTAATACGCGTTCATAGGGCAGGTTCATGATCTGTTCCCATTTGGTGATGTCGCCGCCGGCGAGGGAGTTTACAGTGTTGATATACTTAAACTTTTGAAACTCCTTAATGCCCGCCCGCTGCTCCAGCGCCGACGGAGCCGATGAAAGAAGCCGGTTTTCGCCGTTGATAAGTTGGGATAACAGGAAAAAAAATGCTTCGAGATGGGCAGCGCCTCCGTTACCCTTAGTTTTTTTATTTCGTCGGTAAATTCTTCAGCTTCGTATTCATTATAAGGCTTTCCGGTCACACGGCAGTAGAAGTAATGAGCTAATACCTGGCAGCATGCCTTTAACGACGGATTGAACCGCTGCTCCCAATCTTCATCGCCATAGAGCTTGATATGGTCATTTATTTCATCGGCAATGGCCTCCCTTGCAGCCATAAATGCTCCGGCAGGTTCAACCGATAAATTGCCGATCACCCTTACTGTTTTGCCGTTTGTAAAAGTTATGTTTTTCGGGATGGCATCGCTGTTGTACAAATGCTGGATCTGGTGCGAGAGTGAGACTATCGCTTCTGCAAACACGGCAAAGTCATCCATGTTTTTGACGTTCTTTAACTCATTTAGAGCGATGCCGGAAAGGATGCTGATTGCTTCCAGGTCATCAAGATCTGTTTTCTCCTGCAGCGCCATCATCTGGCCCAGGGTAACCTCTTCCAGTTTATCGGGGATTGCGATTGTTAACTTGCCCTGTGTGGTTTTTAGTGTTTTTTGTATCATGTGTTGAATTGTAAAATCATAGAATTTTTTTTCTCTTACCTCTTTACGCGCAGGGAAGAGAGGTCGGACAGCGCAGCGTCTGGGGTGAGTCCACTCTGCCCCATTCATTAGCGTTAACGCCGCTTGCAGAATTGACTCACCCGGTCATTGCTTCGCTCGACCACCCTCTCTGCTGCGCAAAGAGAGAAAAAGATTTTTATTTCTTTTTTTCTCTTACCTCTTTACGCGCAGCGAAGAGAGGTCGGACAGCGCAGCGTCTCCGGGTGAGTCAAATCTGCGCCACGATGGGAGTTATAGCATATTTCGAAGCCTACCCCATCATCCCCATCCCCTCAAAAACTACCCCTTTAGCGGGTGAAGGCGCTAACCAGCTCTTCCTCTTTATCCGACCCGGCGATTGCAGCTTATTTAGCGCTACATATCTTATCGGGTCAATCAGGTGATTCCAGGAGTCTACAGGTTCATTGAGTGTGCGGCCCGCTCGATCGGTGCGCCATTTGTAGCGGCCGAGTTCGTTGCGCAGGTTTACGCTGTTGCGGGTAACGTTTATGCGGTATCGTTTTAAAATATCAATGGAGTTGTTTACGCTGTCGGCGCCTTTTTTTGCGCCGGTTATCCGCCAGCCCAGGCGCTGTAGTTCCTCTATCGATTTTGGCTCAGCACTGTCGGCCACTATCTCTGTGTTTTTGCCGATCTTAAGCTCGGTTAATTTTGCGGAGATATCAGTATTGGTAAGGCCGGTTTCGTATATCAGCTCATCAACCCAAAGCTCGCCACCCTGCTTGTAAACCATCACAAGGCCGGTTTGATCATTGCTAAAACCAAAATCGAGGCCGGCAGCAATAAGTTTGGCATTCTCCGGGATCTCGTCGCAAATAAACCAATTGCGAAAGATCAAACCGGTTATTTTTCCGGTTAAACCACGGGCATACACCCGCCATTGTTCCTCGTCCTGCTCTTTAAGCGATTCAATTTTCTGTTTTGTCTGTGCGGATAAAAAGGGGTTATGGCGGTGATCGGAGATCAGTACCTGTACACCCGGCTTCCCCATCAAATTATCATGTACCCAAAACTCGCTATTGGGGTTATAGTCGATAAAGATTTTCTGCCGGGTACGCAGGGCCAGTTCGCAATAAACATCCCAGGCAATGCCGTTGGCTTCGTTAATAAACAGGTAGTCTCTTTTGCCCGACTTCGCATCCTGGGCATTGTCGTAGCTTTTAAATTCGATTAATGATCCGTTGTGAAACTCATAGATCCTGTCGGATTTATTATATCCCTTTATCATCAGCTGCAACAGGGGCCAGCCATTTTCTATCGATTGTGCATCGCGCAGCGCGCCTGCCTTAAGGTTTGGGATGTCCTGCCCGACTACTGTAATAACTAAATTATGAGCGCTACATCCAATACTAAAAAGTAACTGCATGAGCGAAAAAGTCTTGCCCGAACTTGTGCCGCCCTGGTTGATAACCACCTGACTATCAGACAGGTAATTCATATAAAACAGCACCGAAGCCTTTTGTGGAAACATTTTTTTAATCTTTAATAATATTTATATTTGTGATGCAACAACTATTAAACCTTTATAATGAAAAAGCTCAGTTTATTGCTGATGGCAGTAGCTTTATTAGCCGCCGCTTCCTGTAAAAAAGATAGCTCAGCCCAAAACAATACCCAACAGGCACTTATAGTTGGTAAGTGGAACCTGCAAAAGCAAAACGTTACGCTGTATGTTAATGGTGGGCTGCAATCCGACTCAGCCTTTACAACTTCTAACAAAACAGTTAGCTATGTACAATTCGATAAAGGGGGATCATTTACTGCCGTAAGCATGTATAATTCGGAAGGAATAGGCAGTACTAACCTGTCGTCGCAACCAGCGGTTGAAACAGTAACCGGGACTTACAGTTTTGTGGGCACAGCGTTTAGCTTATCAATGCCCTCAATAGGAAGCCTGAGTGCACCCACTATAACCGGTATTTCCTCAACTACACTGCCGGTATTTCACCTGGTATCGCAATCGGCAAAAATAATTACGCTTACTTCTTCAGCGTTCACTTTGCATACAGAGTTTACCATTACGGAAACTGTAAACAACAATACCCAAACTAGTAAAACCGTGCAGGATAGTTATTACACCCGGTAGTTGCCTATAAAACCACGTCCTTTTCATTACCGGCCGGTAGTGGTCCGCTGTTATGAACAACTATGTCCATAACTGTTGGCGTTGCTACAGTCGGCTTTGGTTCATACTTATCGGTCCATCCCATCTTTTTTAAGACGAATATGGCGCCAGTAGATGATTGTGCGTGCAGCTTTTTCTCGTAATAGGCCTCAATACGCAAGCGTCCCCATTTTAAGGTTTCTGAAAGCTCGCCGGTTTCTACATAATCTTCAAATGCCTGCACGCTGTTGAATCCTAAATGCAGGGCAAGGCCGGCAAGGGTAGCCGGTTCCGGTTCGCGGTCATAAACTTTGCGTTGCGGCACGGGTTGATCAGCGCTTACCTTGCCGGGTTTGTCCTCATAATGGAACTCACCATCGAGGTAATCAAAATAACTGTTGATGCATTTCACCAGGTGGGGTGAATCAGCGAAATAAGGTGGAGACATGGTTTTATGATTTAAATGCCTATTGGCATATTATGAATGTAAAAGTACGGAATTTAATTTAAAAATGCAAATATTTTTAGCAAAATATTAATTCTGAATATATTTTTCTTTTAAGTAAATAAATGAATAAATTGCAGCAACAAAACCAGTTATAATATTGTTACCTTTATATGGTTAAAAAATGTTAAATTGTTAGTTAAATTTGGCAGCGAGGCAACTTTTGGCGTTTTATCTTCGTTTATAATTTTGTAGATTTAATTAATAATTTAAATATGCAGTTGAAGAGGTTTACTTACCTTATTCTTTTTGTCACAACTACCTTTATGTCGGTGCTTGCATCGTGCCAGAAGGATAGTGACCAAAAAGATCCTGCAATATTAAAAACCTCCCTTGCCGATAGTGTAGCCGCTACATCGCCAGGCAACTTCTTAGCCGCTTCCGGAACACTGTCGATAAAGATCAAAGATTCAACTTATGTGTTTGACGCCTCCAAAGATTCAATTGCATTTATTAACGTGCATGACGACGCAGAGGAAAGCAACAGGTACTTCGGCATAACCGCTATTAACAAGGAGCATACCATGAGCTTCGGGATCAGTTCATCAGGCATTGTGCATGAGAACAAGGATAGCAATATTGCCGGCAGCCAGTTCCTGGTAAACGCTGAAAGCATGAAGCCCGGGTTCCAGTATTCGCTGAGCCGGTTTGACGGTCAAAAGGATTTTGGAAATATCCACGTTGATAAATACTACCAGGACAGCGTACTTGCCAAAGGAACATTCCACGCCTTCCTTTCAACCGGCGACAAAGCCAACGCCCCCGTTTACAAAGCCGAAGGCTCTTTTAATTTAAAGCTGAAGTAGGGGAAGAAGTCCGAAAGTCAGTAAAGTCCGGAAGTCCAGAAGATGACTTGCGTGCTGGTTATAAAATATACAACCGTCGATTTTTGGCTAATCATGCCAATTTTTTAAACTACTTTTTCTTTTACTTTCGGACTTTACTGACTTTCCCGACTTTCGGACTCCCTCAACATCATCCCAACGTAATAAAACCCTGAAGCCACTTCCTTTTCGTAATGAGGTACCCGAAATTCGGCCTTTTTTGCGTATCTTTGCATAAATTTAAAAACATTGATGAAAGTATTTATTGCAGGCTTGCCACTTGAGGTGGATGAGGCCGAATTAACTGCTGTGTTTGGTGATTTTGGGCCCGTTACATCGCTCAGGATCATTAAAGACCGCGAAACAAAAGAGAGTAAAGGTTTTGGTTTTGTAGAAATGGCTAATGATGACGAGGCGAAGGAAGCGATTAGGTGCATGAATGGAGCAAGTTATTATGGTCGCCGTATCACGGTTAACGTTGCCGAGGACAAAGGTCCTGGTTTTAACGGTAGCGCCGGTGGTAACAAAGGTGGTTTCAGGCGTAATTAATTGCCAAATAAAAATATTTTTTTTTGTTGAGAAAAGCTCCCCGATGGATCGGGGGGCTTTTTTTGTGCTTTGCGGGGGATGAATTAAATTTAATATTTGTTATATTTGTATATAGCAACAAGGTTTGAAATGACTACAATAACCATTGAAATACCCGATAATAAAAGAACTTCTATCCTTGCCCTAATTAAGGAGGCCGGTGGCAACGTGTTGAATATTGGTACCGATGATGATTTAAGCGAAGCCGAATTTAAGCTATTACAAGAATCCTATAAAGAAGCCCTGCAAATACGCGATGGTAAAATAGAAGCTATTCCTGCATCCGAGTTGTGGAATGACTAACGTTATAAAAGTTTCACATGCTTTCAAACGTGATGTTAAACCTTTAGCAAAAAAACATCGCTCCCTAAAAACGTCGGTTGATAACCTAATAGCCGAGCTTACCCAAAATGCTTTCTTAGGCGATCATTATGGAAATGATATCTACAAAGTGCGTCTTGCTGATAAAAGCAAGGGGACGGGTAAAAGCGGTGGATTCAGAGTATTATATTATCACTTGAAAAAGACAGAAGATGGCATTGAAGTATTGCTAATAGCAATATATGATAAATCAGAACGCTCTACCATTAAGAAAAACGACGCGGTAAAGAAGCTGAAAGAGATATTGGCAGAACACGATCGTGAACAAAATGTCTAAAGCCTATACCGCTAACACTTTTTCATACCCTGCTCATGGACCTTACCCTCTCCAACCGTCACAAGATCATCCTTACAGCCGGCATCCTTATTGCCTGTTTTTACTATCCGCTGGTTGGCTTCGTCAGTTTCAGGGGTAATGGGTATACGGTTAATACGCTGTTTATCTCGCGGCTGGTAATCTGGTTCGAGGTGGTGATCTTATACCTGTATGCTACTTATGCCGAAAAATCAAAGCTGTTGCTGTGGACAGAAAGCAAACAGAAATTTTGGTTTTACCCGGCTTCGTTTAGTGCGCTATACTTGTTGACAATAGGCGCCGGGATTGTATCAAAAGCGCCTGCTTTGATTGGCTTGCGCGATAACCGGGAGATAATGATTCACATGATAACGATCCTTAATAAAAGCTTGCCGCTGCTTGTTTTTAGCGCCATAACTGCGGGTGCCACCGAGGAACTTATTTTCAGGGGATATCTTGTGCCAAGGTTGGAGCTCATCTACAACAACAAATACATGCCGGTAATTATCTCTTCCCTGGCGTTCGGGCTCATCCATTTCAGGTACCACAGCTACCAGGAAGTTATTTTTGCTTCGCTTTTTGGGGTGGTTTTTGCAATTCATTACCAATGGTACCGCAATATTAAGATCCTGATAGTGAGCCACGCAATTGTCGACTTGGTCTCTTTTCTCATTTTCAGGCTGGCTATGCATTACCATCTGCCATTAAAATGACCCTCAAACCAAACAATTTCCCGATTCTGTGCTTAAATTTGCAGTATGAAACCCGGAGATAAAGTAATTTGTATCAACGACAAGATCGATGCCGACAAAAGCGAGGAGATCAGGCGGGATTTTGAGATTTGGATAACGCGGGACAAGGAATATACCATTCGCGAGATCCTGGACAACAACGGCATAGTTACCGGTGTATTGCTGGATGAGGTGCATAACTTCCCCAAGTTTTTTAAACTGATCAACCGTTTCCAGGAGCCTGCCTTTGCCATCTGGCGCTTCCGCAAGTTGCAATATGCAAGCGCACCTGCCGCAGCCGAAAGCGCAGTAGAGGAACTGGTTAAAGAAGCACAGGAACTGGTTAAAATTGAACGATAGCTAATTGTAAATATCATGGAAAAGAAATTTGTTTTAGGCGATGTTGTTGTGATGGTGGCCGATGGGCCTAAAATGGCCGTTGAGGGCTATTCAGTAAGTGATGGCCCTACTGCCGGCGAACTGATAGAAAGCGACGAATACGTAAGCGTAGTGTACTTTACAGGCACCGAATTTAAACGCGATGTATTTCACCAGGATTTGTTGTTGTTTGTTGATGAGGTAGAGGGGTGAGGGGAAGTCCATAGTCCATAGTCCATAGTTATTGAAAAAGTCCATAGTCGATGGTCCATAGTCCATAGTTATGGGGAAGTCGATGGTCCATAGACTAACATGTATAGACTGTAATTTGATATAAATATATTACTGTAAAGCTTCATAACCATGGTCCATGGACTATCGACTATGGACCACACCAACAAACCAATCACAATGCTCTCCTCCCTCACGCACGACGATAAAACATTCGAAGACCAAAACTATGCCGGCACCACCGTAAGCGGCAAGGAGTTCAATAACTGCACCTTTAAAAAGTGCGACTTTAGCAACAGCAACTTTGCTAATAACAAGTTTATCGACTGCGTTTTTGATGGCTGCAACCTGTCGCTTATGAAGCTTACGCGCTGTACTGTTAGCGCTGTAGAATTCAAAAACTGCAAGATCCTTGGCGTAAACTTTACCGAGTGTATCGATTTTCTTTTTAGTGTCGGGTTTGATGGCTGCATCCTGGATTATTCGTCGTTTATGCTGAAGAAGATGCTGAAGACCAAATTCAGCAAATGCACCTTAAAAGAAGTAACTTTTACCCAGGCCAACCTTGCCGGCTCGTTATTTAACGACTGCGACCTTAACGGCGCCATCTTCAACCGCACCGACATCAGCTCCGCCAACTTCATCACCGCCTACAGTTACGACATCGACCCCGAAATAAACTCCGTTAAAAAAGCCGCCTTTTCGGCACAGGGGATTCATGGGTTATTGAGCAAGTACCAGTTGAAGATAGTTTAGTTATAACATGACCTCGGTCGCGGTTTGATATTTTTGAGTAATTACAATTGCCGGCTTTCCTTTATACATTATGGCTTTTCCTCTAAAGTGCGCAAATCCGTCTGTCCACAATAATAAGTCTTCATTTAACTTGCGTCCTTTTATAATAATAGTTGCCAATTGGTTTGGATACTTTTTACCAAGATATAACAATCGCAGCGATGAGTTTATGGTTTTATAACCGACAATCGTATCACAGATATAAACTTCCAAGCCAATATGTTCAGCGAGTTGTTTGGCAGGCAGGCAAGGGGCGTCCGGGTTTGCATATTTAATCAATCCTTTAGTCGTGTCTGCCGTTTGCGACCAAGCTTTAGACGCAAAAACCAAAAAGATAAAAATACATGATAACGAGTACTTCATATTATGAAGATAGAATATAATATCCTGTTATCAAATCACTTGTTTAAATTGAAGAATTATGATGTTTAACGATAATCAGCATTACCGCCAATATCACTATAAATAATATCGGCGTTAACCACGGTGTGGGTTGTTTAATTAAGTTCATGTTGTTGTGAGTTTTGTGGTAAGGATTTTTAACTTAGCGGATATAAACCACACAATGGATCTTCTACTCCGCTTTAAGCCCTGGCAATTATTTGTAATTCTGCTGATCCCATGGGTATTGTCCTGGTTTTCCAGTTTTACCGGCATTTGGGATTCGTTATTTTTGCTGATTTATGTTGGTTGGGCTTACGCCATAGGTATAAAGATGAATGCGCTTATCCCGGAAAATAAAAGGCCGGGTGTGAAATTGTTCAAAATCAACTTCTGGCTTTTGGTCGTTTTTACGGTGCTAGTGGTTAATATATTGGTTTACACCCGTGCCATAATGGATAACAATACCATCTTTTCAATCGTGTTTGCGGCTGTTTTTATTTACCTGATATTGAGTATTTGGATGTTTGCCGCACGCATGTTGGAATCCATGATAGAGGGTTACGTAGTCAACCGTAGTGATGCGCTAAAAGGCTTTTTCTGTTTCTGGTTTTTTCCGTTTGGCATCTGGTATATTCAGCCGGCGGTGCAAAGGGTACTGGCAAAATATGAGCAAGGCAACCCGGAAGTTAATTTACCCGGTTAAAAACACCTCCCGCTTTTCTTCAATCATTTTATCCAGGTCAGCCTCATCCAAAATAACACCGTTCAAAAAAGCATCAAGCGCCAGTTTTTTAGCGCGCATTTTTGCGAGGGTGAACAGGCGGTTGTTAACGGCGGCATGTTCGGTAATCACTGCCGTGTAGGTTTCAATATCCTTTTTAATGGCTGCACGTTCAATATAGGCCGAGATCAGTAACTTGTACTTCAGTTCCTCTATCAACTCGCGCACGGCATCGGCCATCATGTCCTGCTTTTCGGCGGTTGTGAAGTGGATGAGCTTTATCCTGTCTAAAAAATCATAAACCGCTGTTGCTATGTTTGAATTGTCCTTTTTATCCTTTTTGCGTTGCAGTGCATAAAGCGCATTTTGCTTAGCCGTTTCAAATTGCGTTTGCAGATCGGGTGCAGGCCTGGGCGCATCGTCAATCACGCGTTCCTTAACAATGGTGGTGCGGTTTTCCGAGAGCAGGTACTGTTCAATAAACTTCAGGAATGTTACCACGCTTAAACCATAAAACTCACCATACCTGCCGCGGATGCCCAGTGCAATAGCCTCCGGGATCTCGGTTAAACGGATAGCCGGGTGATATTTGATAATGTTGTCGGTAAGCACATTCACCATGTAATCACAGTCGTCCCCGCTGATCTCTTTGGTATTGGTATCGGCAAATGCCTTTGCAACAGCGGCTAATACGGCTGTGAACAGTTCGCGCTTGGGTAAATTCCTAACCATTTCCTGTTTTAACACGGAACAATTACCCACCTGGTTTTCGCCACTTTTTACTAATCTCTGATCGCTAGTCTCTAATCTCTCGCCCATATTATCCCTCCCGCATTTCAACGCCTGCAAACTTCATCGCGGCAGCAACACCCCGTAACGGCTGCTCAGTGCCAGCACGACGGTAATTTTCTTTTTTGGCGCAACTTTTTTCTTTTTGATTCGCTGCAAGGTGTTTAGGCAGCCAGTAATAAAAGTTGCGGGCAATTTCCTCAATGGTTTTGTTGTTAAGATCGCCCAGATCAATTTTTGAATCGTAAAAAATTTTAAAATAATCCTGCATGGCATAATTGTCGAGCCTGAAACGGTCGCTAAGGATGCGGTTATTCTTTGTTTCCACGTAAAAACCAAAAGCTTGCTGGCAGCTTACTACTACTTCTTGTTTTGGTTTTGGTTTACTGTTTTTATTTAGTTGGTCAGCAGCCTTGTCAATACCCTGGTCAGCAGCTTTGTCAGCACCCTGTTCAGTGGTCGTAAATTTATCACGATAGGTAGCCTCCAGGTCGGATAATTGATAAGTGACATTCGCTGTACCATTAACTGATCTGAACTTCAGGATGCCCGCTACCTTTAACCGCTTGCGCGATCTTTCGAGCGATGATCTTGAGATCTTTAAATCGGCCAGCAATTTGGCGGTGTTGCGTTTAAACGGGTTTACCCAGTTGGTGCTGTTGCATACTTCCAGCAGGTAAAAGTACAGGGCAGTATCTGTGGCGTTAAAGGCATGCTTCTCGTGCAGCAGCCAGAAGCCTTTTATTTGTGTGATGTAGTTCATTTGTTGTTGTGAGTCCGGAAAGTCAGTAAAGACCGAAAGTCCGGAAGTTGTTGAAATGATAAATATGCTAATTGGCATAATATCAATTAAAAAAATATCTAAAATTGTGTCTTAGGTTCTTGTCTTTCTGTCTTTCGGACTTTCCGTCTTTCGGACTTCCCGACTAATACAAAACCATGTCATCACCAATCGTTTGGCTTTCTATTAATTGGGTTAGCAGGTGTTTCAAAACGGTTTCGCGCACATGGCGTTGTTCGTAAAGGCTGGCATCATCGCGGTACCAGGTTAGGGGAGGGTTTATTTCAATCTGCGCCTTGTAAACGTAGTTCTTCGATTCATGCATTTTTGAGCCGAAGTAGCTGTTCAGGTTTTCCTCCTTAATTATTTTGACGAATTGCTTTACGGGGATGTCAACCTGCAGGCATTCGTCGAGCGTGTTTTTAAAATCGTGCTTGTCTTCCAGCCAAAGGGTTAAGGCGTCGGCGGCGAGGTCGTGGTCAGCAATGGTGATGCGGCTGTAATCGTAATCAACCGAGATGATGAGCCACCAAAGTTTGTCTTTTAGTTTTTGAGAGATCTTTATCATTGTTAAAAGTTTGCCCCCCAACCCCCTAAAGGGGGAGCTTTTGATTTTGATGATGGCCTGTGTAGGGATTTGGGCCTTGTTCAGTTAACTCCCCCTTTAAGGGGTTGGGGGGCTAGGCAGCCAACCCTTGATGTACTTCTGTATAGCTTCAATTTCGCGGCTAAACTTTTCGCAGGTGCTTTGGTAAGCCAGGTAGCGCAGTAGCTGCTCATTTTCGGGTTCATGTTGTTTTGTTCCGTTTTGCGGATTATTGTTTGTTGTGCCGATGGCTGAGTAAGCGAGGTGCATGGGGTCGGTTTTAGTCCATGGTCTATGGTCCATGGACCATGGTCGTTTTTATAAATTGTTATTGTCGTTTTCCGCGGGATCTCTCACCCGGGCGGTTCTCTTCCTGTAAAATATTCTGTATATTCTTTATGCATTGTATTTGGTATTGATAAAAATTGTAGTACTTTAGTGAATTATTATACTACAAACATAAAGAATATTCTTTATTAAAACAAAGAAAAATCTTTAATAATTTTTATTGCTATGGATGAAGAATCAAAACCCAATAAAATTAAAACAGTAAGGCCCGAAACTTTGGAGTTTATCATACTCTATAATCAACTTCGTGGTAAGGCCTTTAATGGTAATGCTGAGCTGGCCGAAGTGCTCGGCTTTAACTCCACAAGTTCAATTACAGAGATAATAAAGAGCCGACAGAACATCGACCCCGAAAAATTAAAGATATTTAAGGAAAAATACAGTGATTTCTTAGCTCCGAAGAAAAATACAGCTAATTCTGAAAAAAGTAGTCCCGCCAAGCTATTTGAGGGCATCCCGATGTACGAAATAATTGCCACTGCCTCAGGCGTAGAGGTTTATAATGATATCAACGACTCGCACCCGGTAGGTCATATGAACTTCCCGGGCATCGAGGAGTGTGATTTTGCGCTTCCTGTTTGGGGGCATTCCATGTACCCTTACCTGGAGAATGGTTGTTGGGTGGCACTCAAGATCATCCATGATAAAAAGATCCTGCCTGGCGAGGTTTACTATATTGAATGGGGCGACTACCGCATGTACAAGCGCCTGCTTGCCGGTGATAATGAGGACGAGGTGATTGCCCACTCCGACAATGTTACCGAACTGATTGGCAACCGACTGAAGTATGCCCCTTTCGTCATCAAAATTGAAGAGATCAAAAAGCTTTGCCTGGTAAAGGATATTCATAAGAAGCATAATCATTGAGAGGGAGTCCGGAAGTCGGGAAAGTCCGGAAGTCCGGAAGTCCGAAAGACGGAAAAGTCAGTAAAGTCCGGAAGACGGAAAGTCCGAAAGACAGAAGCTGCTTAGCAATCTTGGGGGTGAGTTTAGGCGTTGATTTACCTATCTTTCGGACTTTACTGACTTTCCCGACTTTCGGACTCCACACATGAAATCAAAAGAATTCCCCTACAGCTTAAGTTATACCCTCGCTACCATTTTGGTGATGCTGGTATTAATGCTGATGTTATTTACCAATGTTAAAGGCAGCAATAGTACCTGGGCATGGGCAATTTACGGGGTGTTCGCGGTAATCTTCATTTTGGTGTGCGGCTTGCTGGTTGTAAAGCGACTGATCCCAGCCATGCAGGGCAAAACCGCCCTCGAACTTAATGAAACCTGCATAATAGATTATATCCGCAATATCACGATCAGCTGGACGGATGTTAAGGAGATCAGCCTGGTGCGGGGCAGGAGCTCGTCGCTGATCCGGGTGAGTCTTAAGTGGGAGTCGGATTATGGGAGCGAGATCGATATTCCGCTGCGTTTTGTTAAGGGCAAGGATGAGGCGATTTATGATGAGGTGCTTGAATATTTTGCGCAATACAGCGGCGATATCATTTTATAAATATTATTTTTGATCATCGCTCTTTTAACAACGCACTGAACCTTAACCCATAAGCCATGGCAGCCACTACTATTGACGATGTACTTGAACAGTTAGCGGATATTATTGCCGACAGCATTAAAACCAACGACCGCATGGGTTATTTTGCGGCGCTGTATTATAAGGTAACCGCCAGTGTTAAGGCCGGGATTGCCAAAGGTCAGTTTGTTGATGGCGCGCAAATGGAGAAATTTGACGTCATTTTTGCCAGTCGTTATTTGGATGCTTTGTCGGCCTGGAAAAATAAGCAGCCACTTTCGGCATCGTGGCAGGTTGCATTTGAGGCTACCAAAAGCTCATCAGCATTGATCTTACAACAGTTGCTACTCGGTATGAACGCCCATATCAACCTCGATCTTGGCATTGCTGCTGCCGAAGTTTCGGGCGGGCAATTGGCCGGTGTGCAAAAGGATTTCGATGCTATAAATACCATCATCTCGGCGCTTACCTACCAGGTGGTTAATGATATCGACCGGATGTCGCCCCTGTTATCGTTGTTGGGGCTGCATTATAACGACCAGACCTCTATCCTTATCCAGTTCAGCATTGATAATGCCCGCGATGGTGCCTGGTGCTTCGCCGAGGAGCTGGTAACAAAGCAGGGTGCAGAATATAGTACCTGCATTGCGCAGCGCGATCAAACCATAACAAAGCTGGCCGAAGGATTGATCCACATGAAAGGCTTTATGCGCCTTACGGTTTGGGTCATCCACCTGTTTGAATGGAAAAACGCGGCGAAGATCATTAACGCATTGCATGAAGATAGCAAGCAGAGGATTGTGGTGGGATAAATGATTGTATAGCTGTTAAGATTAACGGGAATAAATTATTGTAAGCAGATAAAATAAAATGAAAGTATTCTTTTCCGTCCTGTTAATTGCTATATCTACCATCAGTTGGCAAACTAAGCGCTCACAATTTTATGCTCCTCTAACTAACGCTGACCGCAAAAAATACGTTTTAAGTGTTGATCAGCAAAAAATAACCAAGCCGGAGACAACAAAATCTAAAGTCTATTTAAATGAGATGTTTTCAACTATCGTTGTTAAGTTAAGCAACAATTCAAGCGATTCGTTAAAGTACGTCACTATGAGTTGCTCATGGATGGATAATTTTATAACGAACAATTTGAAGTTTGCTATTGGGGTATGTGATTGTGATAGTAATTTTCCAGATGTAAAAATTATTCCACCTCATAAAACGGCTTTCTTTACTATCCGAATACTTTACAAAAAACGGCTTGCCACCCGAGATAATCATTTTAAAATAGGGATGCTAATTGTTAAGGACTTAAAGGAAAACCAACCAATAGATTTTATTTCAGAATACTTTAGCCAGAAGAAATACATGGCAAATATGATCTGGTCAAATCCTGTTAAGATTCCCCAATATTAATTTACTTTTATAAGCAAATAATATCAATGAAAATATCGCTTTTGAGCACGCTTATAGCAATTTTGCTAATTAGTTGGCAAACTAAACCCACACAATCTTATGCTCCGCTTACAGATATAGACCGTAAAAACTATGTTTTAAGTGTTGATCAACAGGAAATAAGTAAGCCGATGGAATTTGACAAAGGAGTTGCATCATCCCGATATGGTTCAGCCTTTACCCTCAAGTTAACAAACAATTCAAATGATACCCTAAAGTATATTGAAATGTGGTGTGCATGGAGCGATATTTTGAAAATTGATAATGTAAAGGTACATCTCAATGGTAATTATTGTAGTAGCGATCACGCTGAAATGCGGTTTGTTGCTCCTCATCAAACAACAACCTTTTTATTACGCATCACATTGAAAAAAGAGGCGGTGTCAAGCAATGTGCCTTTTAAAGCAGGAATGTATATTTATAAATACATAAACAAGCAACAGCTCAAGAATTTCAAACCTAGCGACCCTGCGTTAAAAAGTAATACGGCCAATCTTATCTGGTCAGATACAATGATAATGCCTAAAGCCAACTAATAATAGTTATCCATCATGCTCATCCGCACCGCCACACTTACTGATATCCCTCAAATAATGCAGCTAATTGTCGAAGTAGTTCCCTTAATGAACGCCGTCGGCAACATGCAATGGGACAACACCTACCCAAATGCCGGAGTTTTTGAAAAGGACATTGCCCTTAGCCAGCTTTGGGTTGCCGAAATTGAGGGCAATATTGCAGGTATCAGCGCCATCACAACCGATCAGGAACAAGAGTATGCTGAAGTTGGCTGGGATCTTAATGAAACTGCCATTGTAACCCATCGCCTGGCGGTTAGTCCGCGATACCAGGGCAGGGGAGTTGCCGGTGCATTGATGCAGCAGGCGGAACAGGTTGCAAAGGACCGCGACATAAAAGTATTACGTGTTGATACCAATACCCAAAACCAGGCCACACAAAAGCTTTTCCCAAAGCTGGGCTACGAATATTCGGGCGAGATCGGTCTCGGTTTCAGGCCTGGAATGCGTTTTTTGTGTTACGAGAAGCGAGTTTTTTAGTCCATGGTCGATAGACCATAGTCCATGGATTGATCTATTGGATTTTAGGGACAAATTTTCAATACAAAGGTGCTAAGCATGGACCATCGACTATGGGCCATGGACTATTTTTCTCCCTCAAAAATAAATTTTAAAATAACGTAACTACTTAGTTGTCACTATCGTAAAAATACACCAGGAACCAAACATTGAGTGGTTATTGATAAATTTTAAAACGATGGACGTATTCTTTTTCTTTTTGGTGGCAGGGGTAACCATAATAGTCTTAATCTTAAAGTTCGACAAAAAACAAGCTGTAAAAGTTAATACAGTTTTACGCGAAAGCAGAAGCGTACCTCCAATGTTCTTATTAAAATTAACGGAGCAAAAAATAGCCACGCTAAAAGCTGAGCTGCGTTATGACGATATACCGCAAAATATGGCTGCAGCAGCAATGTCGGCGGTTTATAGCAGCAAAAATGAAACCTTAAGGTTGTCTAAAGTACAGGAGCTTAAAGTACTTTCATCAAAATATAATAACGGGCAAATCTCTATTGAAGCATATAATGCGAAGCTTGATGAATTGCTTGATGTGGTTCATCAGCACAGCGGTGAGTTTGTAATGGTAGGATAATATGTAATTGGTTGAATAAATAGTTTAGTTTTCAAGGTTGTTAGGGTTGTAAAGATTAGCAATAATTTTTACAACCTTTTTTGTTTTACGGGCCGCTCACCGCAAAATGACGTCGTGTTTTTTAACAGATCAACTTCTTCAAACTAACATTTGACAATCCCGCTACTTTGTTTATTATTGCAGGCGAAATGTCGGACGAAGCAATAGTAAAACGGTTAAAGGTAATTGTAAAGGAGCATGGTGGCCAGCTGGCACTTGCCGGGGCAATTGGTGTAGACCAGGGCTTTATCAGTAAAGTCATCAACAAAAAGCAAGATGTTAGCTATTACCTTATCCGCAAGCTTTGCTTCCAGCTAAAATACTCGCCCGAATGGCTCATCCTCGGCACCGGCGAAAAAAAAATCAACAAACCCGAGTCGGCCAAGCTTATTACCGAGATCCAGATGATGCGTACTGAACTGGATATCCTCCACGCCCGCATGCGCGCCTACGAGCTGGAAATAAAAGACCTTAAGGAAAACGGCCTTGTGAACGAGCAAAAAGCAAGCTAAGCTCTTCACAAATCACCCTTGTTTAGTTGAGGAAAAAAGATCAGCAGATTCTTTATCTTTAAATCAAAAATCAGATTCATGAAAAAGTTTACACTTATGGGCTTGCTTTGCGTTGCTTTTTTGCTGGGCTATGGCTTCAGTCGCCTTACTACCCCGGCCAATACAGGTCCGCGCGTAACCGGGATCGGCGGCGTTTTCTTCAGGGCCAAAGATCCTAAAACTCTCGGGGCCTGGTATGAAAAAAACCTGGGCATGCACATGGTACAGGGCAGCACTAACTTTGAATGGCACCAGGGTGCCGATAGCACAAAAAAGGGTTTTACCTTATGGGTGCCTTTTAAAGCAACTACCAAATACTTCCCTTTGGAAAAGCAATTTATGGTTGATTACCGCGTGGAGCAATTAGGTGCGCTGTTAGCTAGGCTTAAAGCAGGTGGTGTTTTACCTGTCGATTCCGTACAAAAGGTAAGCTATGGCAGCTTTGTACACCTGATGGACCCGGAAGGCAATATGATTGAATTATGGGAGCCCAACGATGTTGAATTTGCGAAAATGAGCACAAACACTACCAAGTAACTTGTTTAATGTACATTCCTAATAAAAAAGCCGACAACTATTACAGCTGCCGGCTCACAAAACAATAAAACAACCTCTTATTTTATTGAATCTTGTCGCCCTGCTTTATTTCGTCAGAAGCGTGGAGTATTACCTTATCGTTAGCCTTTAGGTTGCCAAACACTTCGGTATCGTTGTTACTAACCAATCCCTCTTTTATTTCAACAAGGTCGGCTTTGCCATTATCATCCTTAATTACATATTCCTTTTCGGTTGAGCGGATGATGGCATTGTTTGGCACCAGCAGTGATTTTGCGCCCGATACCATCGGGATGTTCACTTCGGCGTACATGCCCGGTTTAAGGGCGCCATTGGTGTTCTGCACATCAATTTCAATAGCCTCCGACCGCATACTGCCAAGGGCGTTTGCCGACCGGCTTATTTTAGCGGTTTGCTTGCCACCCGGCATGGCGTTAAACGTAAACGAAACCGGCTGGCTCAAATCAACCTTGTCTACATAATCTTCGGGGATGTAAACTTCCAGACGCATTTTGTGGATATCCTGCAAGATCAGCATAGGCTGGTCGGTAGCTTTGCCGGGGGCAACCAGTGCGCCGGGCGATACATTACGCTGAATGATCATGCCATCAAAAGGCGCATAGATGTTCAAATAGCCCTGCATGGTTTTTACCGATGCCATGTTGGAGAGTTCGGATTGGGCAAGCGCTTCGTCGGCCTTCATCCTTGAGGTGGCGTTGTCAATATCCAGGGGCGATACGGAGCCGGGCTCACTTGCAGCTTGCTTCAGTCGCTGGTATTTTTCCTTGCTGGCCTGCGCATTTTCTTTGGCTTGCAGGTAACGCGAGTTAGCCGCCTGCAATTGCGATTCCATTTCTGGCGCTTCCAGGGTTACCAGCAGCTGGCCTTTTTTTACGATTGAACCACGATCGACATACAACTGCTTTACAAAGCCGTTAACCTTGGGGAAAATGTTTACCTCGTTAAAAGGTACCAATTGTCCCGGTAGCCGTGCCGAGCTTGATAAAGCTTTTTCAGATACGGGTGCAAAGGTATACTTAGCGGTTTTTTCTTTGGATTGATTTGTCAGGTCTACCGGTTTTTGGTTACCTGAGCAGGCAGCGAACAAACAGGCGGCTGCCGTTATAAAATATGGTGCGTATTTCATGTTACTGTACATTTAAAGGTGTGGTTGTGGTTAAATCTTCGGGCATTAGGGATGGCTCGTCGTAGGTGGTTTTGTTTTGTACCCATGCAAACACCATCGGTAAAATAAACAGGGCTGCAAGTGTTGAGGCAAATAAGCCACCAATAACAGCGCGGCCAAGCGGCGCGGTTTGCTCACCGGCTTCGCCCATGCCTGATGCCATTGGGATCATACCTGCTATCATGGCAAGGCTGGTCATTAATATAGGCCTTAACCTGATGGATGCGCTGGTGATGGCTGCCTTTGTAGCATCCTTGTATTCCAGCCGCAATTTCTCGGCGTTGGTTACTATCAGGATGGCGTTGGCTACGGATACCCCGGTTGACATGATCATACCCATGTACGATTGCAGGTTGAGTGTAGACCCTGTAAGCAACAGCGCCGTTATCGACCCTAATATAACCGCAGGAATGGTTGACAAAACGGTAAGCGATACTTTAAACGACTGGTAGTTTGCCGCCAGCAGTAGAAATATAACCAATATGGCAAATGCAAGGCCGCTCTGTAGACTGTTTAGCGTCTCCGTCAGCAGGCTGGACATGCCGCCTATCTGCGCCAGCAAACCTTTTGGCGGGTCGCCGATTGATTTTACTGCCTTCTGCACATCTGCGGTAGCTGTACCCAAATCCTTTTTATAAATATTAGCGCTGATGGTGATGAAACGCCGTGGCCCGCTGCGGTCATACTCGCCGGGAACATAGCTTACCTTAAAGTCGGCTACATCGGCAAGGGTAGGGCTGCTTTGGCCTTTAACCAGCGGGATTTCTTTCAGCTCGTCCATGGTGTTCATCACATACTCCGGGATCTGCACCTGTACCGAATAGGTATAAGCGTTTTTATCATCAAGCCACAGGTTCTTTTCCGTAAAGCGACTGGATGAAGTACTGGCGGTAACCGAACGGGAGATATCCTTAATGTTCAAGCCAAGCTGCGATACCTTAAGCCTGTCGAGCGTGATGGCAATAGCCGGGAATTTAAGCGGCTGATCAATCTCCACGTCGCGCAAGTAGGGGATTTGTTTCAATTTTGCCAAAACCTTGTTGCCGTAAGCTTCAATTTGTTGCATATTTTTACCGGCAACCTGTACCTGTATAGGTGTTGATGCACCCTGGCTCATGATCTTTTCTGTCATGTCGATAGGTTCAAAGCTGATGCTCATTTCGGGCATGGCGGCCGCAATGTTTTTGCGGAGCGCATCTTTCAGCTCGTCCATATTCACCTTATAGTCTTCGTCCAGGTTTACCTGTAACACGGCCTCATGCGTGCCAGTGTTGAATACATACAGGTTACTGCTACCAAAGCTGCTCGGGATCAACCCGATATATCCAGATGTGATCTTTACGTGGTGGTTTACCGTTTTGTCGATGATCTGCAGCACCTGTTTAAATTTATCTTCGGTACGTTCAAGCCGGGTGCCCTGCGGTTCTTTTAGCCGCACCTGGAACTGGCCGTTGTTCAGCTTCGGCATCATATCCTTGCCAATAACCACAAAGCCTACCCCTGCAAGTATGATCACCCCAAATAAATAAACCAAAATGATCAGCTTTTTGCCCGGCATCAGGCGGGTTATTATCCCTACAAAGCGCACCTTCACCCGTTCAAACAGGTCGTTTTCTTCCGGATGACCCTCTTCTTCCCGGCGATGTTTTTCTACCTGCTGCTCTTCCCGTTTGTCCAGTGCCTCGCCTGCATGGGCATGTACCTGGTCGTGGTGATAATGCTGGTAACGTTCTGCTTTTATGAGCCAGTTACTCATAATGGGCACCAGCGTTTGGGCAATTACATATGATACGATCATGGTTAAACCGATAGCCATTGACAGCGGCAGGAACATGGCCTTTGGCACGCCGTTCATTAAAAAGGATGGCGCAAATACTGCCAAAATACAAAGCAGGATGAGTAACAACGGGAATGCAATCTCCTCGCAGGCATCATAAATGGCCAGCCGCTTTGATTTACCCATTTCCAAATGCTGGTGGATGTTCTCAATGGTTACCGTCGCCTGGTCGACCAAAATCCCTATCGCCAAAGCAAGCCCGCTCAAAGTCATAATGTTGATGGTTTGCCCGAAGAGGCTCAGTAATAACACACCTATTAATATAGACACCGGGATGGTTATTACTACGATCAGGCTGCTGCGCCAGTCGCGCAGGAATAATAGTACCATGAGGCCGGTGAGCAATGCGCCAAGGCCACCCTCGGTCATCAAGCTTTTTACGGCGTTTACCACAAAGACGGATTGGTCAAATTCGTACGAGATCTTTACATCATCCGGCAGCAGGTTTTGCATTTCGGGCAGCTTGCTTTTTAAATCCTGTACCACCGTCCATGTGGAGGCATCGGCGGTTTTAACTACCGGGATATAAACCGACCGCTTGCCGTTTATCAGGGCATAATCAACGGTGATATCTGCCGCATCAGAAACGCGGGCAATATCCTTTACATAAACAGGCACGCCATTTTTGGTGATAACCGGGATGTTGCCAAAGTTATCCGCGCTCTTTATCAGCGAATTCATGGTGGTTAAATACATCTGGTCGCCCAGCCTTAAGTTGCCCGATGGCGACATCACATTGAATTTTGACAAGGCTTCAACCACTTCATCGGGTGTAAGGTTAAAGCTGCGGAGCTTGTTCGGATCAACACTCAGGATGATAGACCTGGCATTTGACCCAAACGGTGGCGGTGCCGACAGGCCGGGGATAGTTGCAAACATAGGCCTGATCTTGGTAGCCGCCATATCGTAAATATCCTTCAAACTCTCGGTTTTGCTGTCCATCACCAATTCGCCCACGGGCAGGGATGATGCATCGAAACGAATTACCTGCGGCGGCAAAGCACCCGGCGGGAAAAAGCTTTGTGCCCGGTTTACCTGCAAGGCGACTTCGGCGGATGCTTCGGCCATGTTGGTGCTTTCGTAAAACGACAGCTTGATAAGCGTTAAGCCCTGGATGTTTTTACTGCTGATGTTCTTGATGCCGTTTACATACAGGAACTGGTCCTGCAAGCGGGTACTGAAAAAGCCCTCCATTTGCTGGGGCGACATACCCCCGTACGATTCAATAATATAGATAGTGGGCAGGTTAAGCTGCGGGAATATATCTATAGGTATGTTTATTGCGCTAAGCACTGCAAAAATTAAAAGGCTAAGCGTTATCACCACAACGGTGATGGGCCTTTTAAGTGCTGATGTTACCATTGACATAGCTGGTTATTTTATAAAGTTTAAAACTGTACTTACCTGGTTTTGAGTAATGGCCTTTTGGAAAAGCGCATTTGCATACTGGTACTTTGCCTGCATGTAATCTGTTTCGGCACGGTAAAGGATATTTAGTGCAGCGTTAAGCTCAATAATATCAGTTAACCCGCTTTTGTATAGCGAGAGTTTTTGCCGGTAGCCGTCGTTTGCAGCCTTTAGTTGTTTGGGGATCTCAGTAAGGCGCTCCAAAGCGGTTTGCATTTCCACATCTGCCTGGCTGGAGCTTGTTGCCAGCAATTGCTGTTGTTCTTCAAGCTTTTTAAGGGCGTAATTGGTGCTGGCCTTTTGGGTGCGCAGTTTTAACTGACGCCGGCGCAGGTCAAACAAATTGTACGAGATGCCTAATCCAACCAAATAATTACCGCGTTGAAAGCCATAACCGGATGATACTTCATTATAGTCGCCGGCGGCGTTAACGCTCGATCCGCGGCCCCAAACTGCTGCTTCCAGCGAAATTTTAGGGTTGTACATTTTTTTTACCACATCCTCTCGCTGCAGGTTATCCTGGTAAACCGACCGGTAGAAATTGATTAGCGGGTGGTTAGCAGTATCAGCATTAAACAAATAAGCCGTTGGCTGGCTGATCAGCGATGCTTCAACCGTGCTATCAGGAACAATAGACTGATAGGGGAGGCCCGTGATTGCCGATAGCTGTAATTGCTGCTGCTTAAATTGATTTTTTAGTTCGATATAAGTTAAGCGGGCCTTTGACAGTTCGGCCTCGGCAATGCTGGTATCAACACCGGCACGCACGCCGCTTTTAGCAAGCGATTCAATTGATCGCCTGATCTGCTGGTTGCGCTCGATGTTGCGGTATTGAATATTGAGAAAATCCTGCAGGCGCAATAATAGCAGGTAGTTACCTATGGTATAAGCCTGCAGCTGGTACTTGGATTGGGCAAACTGGTTTTGCTCAACCTTTACATCAGCATTTGCGGCCCTGTTTTCGGCGCCGTATTTGCCGAAGTTGTAGATCTCCCAATCGAGTGCAGCAATGCCAAGGTTGTCGCCAACGGCCGTGGTTACATTACTGTTGTGGATGCCGCCAGAACTTGACGGGATAATGCCAAAGCCAAAGTAAGGGCCGGTGGTATTGTTACTGATACCAATGTCGGCCTGGTAATTTAATTTCAAATTGGGCAGCCAGTTGCTGCGGGTTTCGGCAGCTTGCGACTGCCTGATGAGTATTGCTGCCGAATCGGTAATCAGCTCAGGGGCTTTTTGGTCCACCCGGTTCAGCAATTCTTTTAACGTTACAGGGGATGATTGCTGGGCATTAGCAGCTATCGCTATAAAAAACAATAACAACACAGCCGTGCATCTTTTAAAACTTAACATTTTTATTTTCAGAATTAATTTGAGGAAAAATGAATATTTGGAAACAGGGGCAATTTGCCCTGTATGAAAAACTGCCGCACTCACTAAAAAGAGCGGGCTGGCGCGAAAATTAAATGAGGAGTGCGCGGTTTTGCAGGTAGGTAAGTTGTTGCGCAGGCAAGCCAAAGAGCAGTCGGCGCAGGTAACCATTTATTGTACCGTTTGTAGTATAAATTACCGAGACAAAAAGTAGCCCCAGGAAAAAACAAAAGCGGGGCGCAAACAGATTTGGCCTGTCGCGAAGCTTTTTTTGATCAGCAATGATATTTGAGCTGTCGTTTTCGGAGTTCTCTATCTTTCGTTTGGTAAATGCTTTAACAAGGATGTTGTTGGCAGGCGGCAAATTGCCATGGCAAAGTATTGCGAAGCCGATAAACGGTTTTGCAACAAAAAGCAATACTGCCAGGAAGAAATAAATTTTGGCTAATTTATAACGTCGCATCATTAAATATTGTGAAAGTTTTTTTTGCTATTACGGTCGACAGATTTTTTCGCATCGTTTCTAAAACATCAATACAGCAATCCAGCTTTTCACGCGGGATTCCGTTGCTCGCCATTGTTGTTGTGTTATTTAATATGTTTTCTATTTCGGGAATGATTTTCCTTGCCTTTGGCGTCAAATAAATGTTATGTCTTCTTCTGTCGTCCGGATCCTGTTTTACCGTGATGAAATCATTTTGTGATAATTTAAACAGGATGCTCACCATTCTCGACTTATCAATTTGAAACAATTCAGCCAGTTGATTTTGACTAAGTGGCTGTTCTGAGTCTGAAATTATAAGAAGTATTTCCGCATAATTATCCAGGCCCAATCCGGCTAACTGCTGGTAAAGTAGTTTGTTGTATAATAAGCTTGCGTGCTTTAAACTTTTTGAAATCTTTTTAAGAGGCTGCATTTCAATAGTATTGAAGTGAAAAACCGGGATCAATTCAACTTTTTGGCATTAAAAACGCCTAAAATTAAGGGACATTGAATAGCCGGTATGGTTATTCAATATTCAAACCAGGAAAGTTTTCAGATTTTGAAGGTGCAGAGCGAGAGGTAAGCGTAGCGATTGCCGCCGAAAGTGAGTGTGTTTTCCGGCTCCGCTTGTTTAGTATTATTGGCAGGCTCGCCGCTGCTAATAAAAGGGAATGAAAGATCTAAAACTGCAATTTTAACTACAGACTGTAGGCTGTTTTCTTTAAACGTAGCTTTATCGGTACGCTTAACAGCGTTAACGCATTGTACATTTTCAACTTTACGTTTAAATAAAGATGTGCTGTGGTTGCTTTTTGCAGATGTATTATTTGAAAGATAAAAGATATGCGCTACAGCAATAAAAAGATAAATAGCCATAATGGCTAAAACCTTAAAACTGAACACATAATTGATTTTATTTTTCACAATGCAAAATTAAGTAATAAAGAAAGCAAAAAGCAAGCCGAAGTATTTTTATCAAGGTAT
The DNA here is from genome assembly GCA_030775685.1 of Bacteroidota bacterium. Classification (GTDB taxonomy): domain Bacteria; phylum Bacteroidota; class Bacteroidia; order Sphingobacteriales; family Sphingobacteriaceae; genus Mucilaginibacter. Next base: position 31,130 of record JALYIP010000070.1, on the reverse strand, counting down.
TTTCTTTGTTACCTGTTAATCAGCGTGACCTCCAGCACCTCGGCGGCGGTTTTGCATTTGTTCACAGTGGTTTCAAGCGATTGCAGTATTTCGCGGTGCTTTATAAGGTTGATAGCGTCCTTATCATTCAAAAAAAGTTCGGCAACGGCGGTATAATAGGTACGGTCGGCCTGGCGTTCGTATTGCTTTACCTGGCGGCAGGCCAGCAATATATTGTTATCGGCATTATTAACCTTTAATAGGTTTACCGCATTTTGTATCTCCACGCATGCCTTTAATATCAGCGCTGCAAGTATTACCATTGGTTGGGTGCACTCATCTATATTATAAAGTATGATATGGCTGCCTGATTCCTTTATCATATCGGCAACATCGTCCATAGCGGCGGCAAGTGAGTGAATGTCGTTTCGGGCTAACGGCGTAAATATTATCCTGTCGAGGGCAAGGTTTAGTTTGTGGGTAATATCGTCGCCAATATGCTCCATACGGTTAACCTGTTTAAAAAGGTTTTCGCGTTCCTCGGCAGCCGTAATATTTACAATTGAATTTAGGCAGGTTGCCATATCCAATGCATTTTTCGCCGCCAGATCCAGTTGATTAAAGAACAAACCCCTATTTGACAGGAAATCCTGCAGTAAAACCCTCATAAACACTGTTATTATTAGTAAAACCCAAAAATAACGCTGTAATGTTAAGTGGATATTAAACAGAATATGCGCAATGTTAAATCTGTGTTATCAATTTTCGTATAACGAAAAGTTGTTGGAAGTTATTGTTAGTCAATAATTTAACAAATGTTAAAATTGCCAAAGTCGCATTTTTATACTGTTTTTGAGTGAGGTGTACGTTAAGTTAACATTTAAATAATATCATCAAAGATTAATGATGTCTTAACATTAAGATAATGCTGCTGCCCCACTTTTGAGGCAAAATTTATTTAATCCTTAATTGATTATGAAAACAATGTTTACAAGACTTTTTAGCATAGCCGCAGTAGTAACCTTAACACTGGTAGGTTATTCTGTTAAAGCTCAAACAAATTTAAATTCTGATGCAGCACCGGTTGCAAAGGTAACTACTACAGTTGCCGATCAGAAAACTGAAGTGAAAGCTGCAGACGTAAAAGCAAAAACAGAAGAACCTGTTGTTGCAAAAAAAGAAGTTAAAGCTGCTGAAGATACTTCGTGGAAACCACAACGCAGATTATGGGGTTATACTTTTGGTGATTTTTACTATAACGCGCATTCTCCGGCAATAACTTCAAGCCAGGGCAAAGAAAACAACTACACAGGCGTTCCTACAGGCAGAAATGCTTTCCAATTCCGTCGTCTTTATTTAGGTTATGATTATGATATAACCAAGAAATTTAAGGCTGAAGTATTGCTTGCGTCAGAGCCAAGTGCAAGTACTGGTGTTAATGGTACTACCTCTATCCAAAACAGTGATAACCTGGTTGATGGCAAGATGAGTTTTTACATCAAAAACTTCAACTTACGAGTTAGAGATCTTTGGAACGGAACGGATTTAGTTATCGGTGAAATGAGCACTCCTACTTTCGCATTAAATGAGCCTGGTACAAATGCACCAACTTCATTGGCGGAAGCAACCTGGAGCTACCGTTCAATCGAAAGAACCATTACCGATTACCACAAAGACAACTCATATGATGTTGGTGCTGCCTTGCAAGGAACTTTTGATCCGCAAACTAAAAACTTTGGTTATGTTGCAATGGTTGGTAATAACAGCACTGCCAACTTATTATCAGCAGCTAATGCTAATACAGGTTTCTATAAAATATTCTACGGTACTTTATGGGGTAAGTTCCTTGACAAAAAATTATATGTAGACATTTACGCAGATTACGCACAAACTGCACCGAATACTGCTGCTTTGGCTGAACAATCTCATAATATGTATAAGATATTTGCAGCCTATAACGCTAAATACTTTACTATAGGTGCTGAAGCTTATACCCAGAAGTTTAAAAATGGGGTTACCAATAAAACGACTACCCAGGCTGAAGATGCAACAGCACAGGGCTTTTCGGTATGGATCAGAGGTGCAATTGTACAAGGCAAATGGGGTTACTTCGCCCGTTATGATACTTATAACCCGGATACTAAATTTAACAGTGCTGATCCTTATAGTGTTAATACTAACTATGGCTCTTACGATCCAACTACCAAAGAGCAATTTGTTACAGCTGGTTTAGATTTTACTCCTGCTAAGAACATACACTTCATGCCTAACATTTGGTTTACACAATACAAAGACAAGTTAGCATCAACTACAGCGGGTTATTTACCTGATAACCATACTTTGGTTTACAGAATGACTTTCTTCTTCACTTTTGGTAAATAATAATAAGATACTCCTTTTGTTATGCTGATTTGCTATAGGGGCTGATCAGCATAACAAAAAAGAGAAGCCAATAAAGAACTTAAGGGAACAAACTAAAACTCATACAAAAAACAAAAAAATGAAAGTAATTAAAAGTTTAAAGGTAGCTGCTGTGGCGATTGCTGCGAGCGCACTATCATTATCAGCATCAGCGCAAGACAATACTTTGCTGGGCGCAGGCAGTACATTCGTATACCCGCTGTTCTCAAAGATCTTCGCTGAGTATGCTACTAAAACAAACGTAAAAGTTAATTACCAGTCAATTGGTTCAGGCGGCGGTATCCTGCAGCTTACCAACAAAACTGTTGACTTTGGCGGATCAGACGCTCCTTTGAATGCCGACCAGGCTAAAAAGATCGGTGCTCCGGTTCTGCATATCCCAATGGCATCAGGCGCTGTTGTTGTTACTTACAACGTACCGGGCCTTACCACCGGTTTAAACTTAAACGGTACTGTTTTAGCTGATATTTACTTAGGTAAGATCACCACATGGAACGACCCTAAAATTGCTGCATTAAACAAAGGCACTAAATTGCCTGAAACCCCGATAGTAGTTATCCACCGTTCAGACGGTAGCGGTACTTCATTCATCTTTACCGATTTCTTAACTAAAGTAAACCCTGATTGGGCTGCTAAAGTTGGTAAAGCATCTGCTGTAAACTGGCCAGCCGGTTTAGGTGGCAAAGGTAACGAAGGTGTTGCCGGTTTAGTAAAACAAACTCCGGGAGCTATTGGCTACAACGAGCTTGCTTACGCTATCCAAAACAAAATGGCTTATGCTGACATCGCGAACAAGACCGGTAAATTTATTACCCCGACTCTTGAATCAACTACAGCATCAAGCAACGTTGAATTGCCTGCTAACGCTGAAGTTTCATTGACAAATACTGATAACCCTAAAGGTTACCCTATCACCAGCTTTACCTGGGCTTTGATTTACAAAGAGCAGAAATATAGCGATCGCAGCGCTGACAGGGCTAAACAACTTTTAAAGTTACTTTGGTTTAATATTCATGACGGACAGAAAAACTGCGCTCCTTTAAACTATGCGCCGCTTTCAAAATCTGCCTTAAAAGTTGCTGAGAAAATATTAAAATCAGCTACTTATGATGGTAAGCCAATATTATAATTATTAAATTAGGGAGTTGTTAATATTGAATTGATAACTTCAAAAATTAAGATACAATTACCAGTTTCCTGAAATCATCGGGGCTGGTAATTGTGTTAAATAACAAAACCCAATTTTGTGAAAAATAAAAGATTAGACCTCTCGTACACCCAGATGAAATGGGAAACCGTTTTTAGGCGGATCCTGATCTTTATGAGTGTTATTTTGGTGCTGATTGTTATCGGCATTTTAATAACGCTGATAATTGAATCAATGCCGTCCATCAAATCATTAGGAATAGGATATTTATGGGGCAAGGTTTGGGATCCGGTGGCAAATATTTACGGCGCATACCCCTTTTTAATAGGTACGCTTCTTACATCGTTCATCGCGCTTATCCTCTCTATACCTTTTTCATACGCGGTTTCAATTTACCTTGGCGAGTATAATCCTAAAGGTTGGCTATCAAACCTGTTAAAAAACAGTATCGAGCTTATTGCGGCTGTTCCCTCCATTATTTATGGTTTTTGGGGATTGTTTGTTTTAGTGCCGGTTATCCGCACGTTTGAAGCGAAAATTGGCGTTGCACCTTATGGTATTGGTATTTTTACTGCATCATTGGTCTTGGCTGTCATGATCATTCCTTACGCAGCGTCGTTAGGGATTACCCTTATCCGTATGGTGCCATCACCGTTAAAAGAGGGCGCTTATGCATTGGGCGCAACTCGTTTCGAAGTTATCCGCAGCGTTATTATGCCGTATACAAGGTCGGGCTTATTTGCAGGGGTGCTGTTATCATTAGGTCGTGCACTTGGCGAAACCATGGCGGTAACCATGCTGATAGGTAATACCAGTACGCTGGCACACACCTTTAAGGACCTGATCTTCGGCCCGAGCAATACCATGGCCTCCGTTATAGCCAATGAATTTACCGAGGCCGACCATACCGTTTATCTTTCGGCACTTATTGAACTTGGCCTGGTGTTATTTTTTGTTACCGTGATCATCAACCTAATAGGTAAAAGGATAATCACCAGATTTACTAACAGTTAACGATATGGATGCACGCATAGGAATAAGAAATACAAAGAGTATGCTATTCAAAGGGCTTATTGTTTTTTTAGCCTTTTTAATTACCATACCTTTAATAATAGTTTTACTATACATTATTAAGCAAGGTGTTACCCAGGTAAACTGGCACTTTTTAACACACGTACCTGCGCCGGTTGGCGAAGCGGGCGGTGGTATTAGTAACGCATTGATAGGTAGTTTTATAATGGTGATCATGTCATCGATAATTGCAATACCTGTGGGCATGTTTGCCGGGATCTACCTGAGCGAAAATCCGCATACCAAATTGGCTTATTACAGCGGTTTGTGTGTTGATATTTTGCAGGGCGTACCGTCAATTGTTGTGGGTATTGTGGTTTACTTCTGGATAGTAAAGCCGTTGGGAACCTTCAGCGCACTGTCTGGTAGTGTGGCATTATCCATCATGATGTTGCCGATAGTTATCCGCTCAACCGAGCAAACATTGCGCTTATTGCCACCATCGCTCAAGGAGGCTGCCCTGTCATTAGGGGTGCCTTATCACCGGGTAATTATGAAGGTAATAGTACCATGCGGTTTCGCGGGGATCTTATCAGGTATCATGCTTTCGGTAGCGCGTATTATTGGCGAAACAGCACCGTTGTTGTTCACCGCGTTTGGTAACCCTTACTTGTCGACTTCAATTACAAAGCCGATGGAGAGTTTGCCCCATTTGATATTTACTTATGCCACCAGTCCGTACGACGAATGGCATAACCTTGCCTGGGGCGCATCATTTATATTATTAATGTTTGTTTTAGTATTAAACATATTTACAAAACTGATCACAAGAAAATGGAACATACAGTTGTAAGCGCATCAAAATTTAATGCCTGGTTTGGCGATAATCACGTAGTAAAAGACGTGACTATCGGCATAGAAAAAAACCAGGTTATTGCCGTTATGGGCCCGTCGGGCTGCGGCAAGACCACCTTTTTGCGCTGCATAAACCGCATGCACGAGCTGATACCCGGCGCAACGGCAAAAGGAAGCTTAAAGTTATATGACGATGAGGTTTATACCATGAACCCCATCTACGTAAGGTATAAGATTGGTATGGTTTTCCAAAGGCCGAACCCGTTCCCAAACCTGAGCATTTATGATAATGTGGTAGCCGGCTATAAGCTAAACGGTCTTAAAATGGCTAAGGCCGACATGGACGTTATTGTTGAAAAATCATTAACATCAGCCGCATTATGGAAAGAAGTTAAAGATTCGCTGCACAAAAAAGGAACATTCCTTTCGGGTGGGCAGCAGCAGCGTTTATGTATTGCACGCGCCATAGCCATGGAGCCTGAGGTGATCTTGTTTGATGAGCCAACTTCGGCGCTTGACCCGATCTCAACATCGAGCGTTGAGCAGCTGTTTCATGAACTAAAGGAAAATTATACCCTTATTATAGTAACACACAACATGCAACAGGCGGCGCGCGTAAGCGATAAAACAGCGTTCTTTTACATGGGCGAGCTGGTTGAGTTTGACGACACCAAACAAATGTTTACCGCGCCAAGCGATGTTAGGACACAGAATTATATTACGGGAAGGTTCAGTTAGCCCCAGACCCCTAAAGGGGAGGAAAAAACGGAGGCTGAGACAGAGTTGTTAAAAATATTTATAAACTTAAAAATTCCCCCTTTAGGGGGTTAGGGGGCAGAAAATGACACCATTAGAAAACGAAATTACCGCGCTGAAAAAGGAATTGATCAGTATGTGGATACTGGTTCAGTCGCAATTGAACAAGGCAAAGGATGCCATGGTTCAGTTTGACAAGGACCTGGCCCGCGAGGTTTTAATAAAAGAAAAGAGAGTAAACGCATTTGAGCTGAAGATAGATCGCGATTGCGAAAACATCTTCGCTTTATATTGTCCGGTGGCCGTTGACTTAAGATTTTTACTGGCTGCGCTAAAGATCAATACCAACCTTGAGCGCATCGGTGATATTGCCGCAGGTATTGCCCTGTACATTGTTGAATCGTCGGTTAATTTCGACGTTAAAGCATTGGAGAGTACTTCGCTTATCCGCATGTACGACGAGGCTGTTAATATCCTGATAGATACCCGGACGGCGTTTGAAAAGGAAGATACCGTACTTGCACGCAGCATATTTAAACGTGATGATGTGCTTGACGCAATCAATGAAAATGCACCATTAGTAGTTGCTGAAGTAATTAAGGCTGATATGAACAGCATCCCCGAGGCGCTGTACATTCTTTCGGTTATCCGTAAACTGGAGCGTGTTGGTGATCAGTCAAAGAACATTGCAGAAGAGATTATATTTTACGTAGAGGCCAAGATCCTTAAACATTTGGAAAGCAGCCAGAAACACATTGAAGGCGAAGAAGATTAGTGATTTCGGAATTCGGAAATCCTAAAACGATATTAATTAGGTTGATTGATTAATAAATGAGAGCAAGGCGGGTAGTGATACCCGCCTTTGTTTTTTACTTGTATTTAATTACTAATTGTGTCGGGGTTGACGCAAACTATTTTCTAAATAAAACTATAACAAGATAGACAAAGCCTCCAATTATTAACGGTGTTGAACAGCAAAATAAAATTGTATTAATTACAGATCCAAGGTCAAATATGCCGCCCCAGGATATGATACCAAGAACATAGCCCAATATGATGCAAAGAATAGAAATGATTGTTTTTCTGCCTTTGCTCATAAGACTACTTGTTAAAAGGAAACTCATTAACCCAGTGAAACCCGCGGTTTAACAGCCGGAAGTTTTTTGGATCCTGCCTGTGCATGCGGATAAGTACTGAATCCTGCTTCCAGTTGCCTTTCAATACCAGTATATCAGGTTTTTCGAAGGAGTAGTTTAAGGTGTAAACACGCGTGGTATCAGATGCGAGGTTTACTACTATCCGGTGTTTTACGGTGTCTATTTGCGCCGGGTAGTATTTTGAGCTGTCGTTCATTCGCCTAATTGAAAATCCGCCGGCATAACTCACCCAAAATTTGTTCCAGCGGATGGTATCGGTGGTTAAGGGTGGGCGGATAACCTTGTTCATCTCAAAGCCTTCAACATTGTAAAGACCATAAAGCGGTGGCTTTTTTGCATTTTCGCCATATTCCTTAGCCGACGAAAGCGCATTGTCGAAGCTTGATAACAGCGTGAACGCTATTAAAATTACCTTAATTACGGTTAGTGTAATATTCTTCCACCTGACCTTAAAGCGGTGCGGCGACAGGTTTGAAGGCAATGCCTCCTTGTTCCGGATAAAGAAATTTACAAGGCGGTTGGTATCCCGTATCATCAAAAATAAACACATGGTAACCAGCGCGGTTGAAACAATTTTTACAGGAACGTCAAAGCAATAATTAACGGCCATTATATTACCCGCTACTACCAGGCCAATAATAGCGCCCAGGGTAGTTGTCCTGCGGAAAAAGAGCAGCAGTCCGGTAGTTAGCTCGGCAATGCCGGTAAAGTAGTTAAACCCGGTCGAGAAGCCCATATACGTCCACGCCAGGCCCATTGGCGACATGCTGCCCACCGGTTCGGCCAGCTTACCAAATGAGGGCGATGGAAATTGTAGCTTAATTATCTTAACACTGCCATAACTAACCATAGTGATGGCTACATAATACCGTACAATTACGCCGAGCCAGTAAAGCAGTTTGTTGTAATTGTGTGTTTTCCGGCCGATTATTGACCATATAATTGCACCTGTCACCGATAGGGTTGTAAGGAACAGGATGATCACATAATCATAAGTGGTATCACCACTGCCGTTGGTGAAAACCGTAATGGGTTTGGCAAGGTGAAGCACATTCTGGGCCAGCCAGGGAATAAGCTTGTGAAAGGGTTGAATGTAAAGTTCAAATAAGCCCTCGGTGAACGGCACGGCACCGTTGGGGTTGAAAAATATGAATAAAATAAAAAGCAGGAAAAAAAAGCGAAAGGCTATTTTTTGGATGGATGACCAGTAAGCAGGTTCGGCGGCTGTGGTTGTCATAATCAGGTGGCTACTAAATTGTGATGGTAACACCTAAAATAGTAAAAAATAATTTATTGTACTCAAACACAGAAAATAACAATTGATTTTCATCGTTTGTAGCGAAAGCGATTACCCCATCGTAATACTAATATCTAAACGCCTAAATTATATAACATGAAAAATAAGTACCTGCTGTTTATGTTTGTTTGTCTGCTTGGTTTATCGGCTTGTCACAAAGATAAAAGCGCCTTTCAAATGGGACAGATTATTGGCAAATGGCAGGTTACCAAATTAACATTGCACCAGGTTACCAGTGCCTCAACATCGGCACACGATACCACTTTTACCAGCAATGCTTTTACAGCGGGCGACTTTTACGAATTTAACCGCGACAATACCGCCCTTATTTCATATAGTGGCACCTATTCGTTTGGCGGAAAGGAGGAAACTATTGAGGGTGGCACCGTTTTAATCAGCGGCAATCATTACAAATATGATATCAGCAGCAATAATTTAAAATTAACGCTTACAGATGCTATACCGCAGACGCTTCACGGTAACAGTTCCTTTTCATCCAGCAACACCATTAACCAGCTTGACGATACACATTTGGTTTTAACCGCTGTTTATAACTATTGGGGTACTTCGCCAAACATCCAGGGCGGAACGCTGAGTATTGCCCAAACAACTTATTTTACAAGGACTAACTAGACACATAAAGAAGTATTCAGTATATTCCGCAGCTATTACTATCCCCACCATTTTAACGTCCGGCGCCGAGTTTGGCAGGGTTGTTAATTTGACCCGTTGATAATTGGACTGGTTAATTTATAGTTCGCGGCTTATAAATTCACCTGCATAAGTTTTTATCATATCCCTTACTCTTCTAAATTCGTTCATTACCTTTTCCGCATCTCCGGTTGCCCTTGCAGGATCGGGGAAGTTGTGGTGAAAACGCTTAACATTACCCGGAAAGAACGGGCAAGCCTCATTTGCGTTATCGCAAACGGTAATTACGTAATCAAACGGAACCGAAGCATATTCATCCACGTTGTTTGAAGTATGTTGGCTAATATCTATCCCGTCTTCGGCCATCACCTGTATGGCTTTTGGATTTACGCCATGGGTTTCAATACCCGCGCTATAAATATTTGCTTTGCCGGCTGCGTAAAAGTGTAAGTAACCCTCGGCGATCTGGCTTCGGCAGCTGTTGCCGGTGCATAGTACCAGTATATTTTTCATGTTGTTTTGGTTGTAAGTTTTGTTGGATAATATTTTTTACGCAGCCAGAAGGCTAAGTTTACAAGGGCGATCAATGCCGGCACCTCGACCAATGGCCCGATAACCCCTGCAAATGCTTCGCCCGAATTGATGCCAAATACACCGATAGCTACTGCAATGGCCAGTTCAAAATTGTTGCCCGTGGCTGTAAATGCAATGGATGTGCTTCGTGAATAATCAGCCCCAAATGATTTGCCGATAAAGAAGCTTAGTAAAAACATGATGGTAAAATAGATCACCAGCGGAATAGCAATCCGGATAACATCAAACGGGATCTGCACAATGAGGTTCCCTTTTAAACTGAACATCACGATTATAGTAAAGAGCAAAGCCACAAGGGTTATAGGCGAGATAAAAGGCACATACTTTTCCCTGAACCATTGTTCGCCTTTAACGGCAATCAGCGTGTAGCGGCTAATGATGCCTGCGGCAAATGGGATACCTAAATAAATGCCCACGCTTTTCGCAATTTCGGATATGGTGATGTTTACCGCCAACCCTTTTAAGCCAAACAACGGTGGCAACACGGTAATGAAAACATAGGCGTAAACGCTGTATAATAATACCTGGAAGATGCTGTTTAGCGCAATTAACCCGGCTGCATATTCGCGATTACCTTCGGCCAGTTCGTTCCACACCACTACCATGGCAATGCAGCGGGCAAGACCTATTAAGATCAATCCAACCATATAGGCAGGGTGATTGCGCAATAATGTGATAGCTAAAACAAACATCAATACCGGGCCGATGATCCAGTTCAGCACTAAAGATGCGCTCAGCACTTTGGTGTCTTTAAATACCTCGCCCATGTTCTCGTATTTCACTTTAGCAAGCGGTGGGTACATCATCAATATTAATCCGATAGCCAAAGGGATGTTTGTGGTTCCGCTGGAAAAGGAATTGATAAAACCCGCCGATGAGGGGATGAAGTAGCCAATACCAACACCTGTTGCCATTGCTAAAAAGATCCATAGGGTGAGGAACCTGTCGAGGAAGCTTAGTTTTTTTCTTTCTGCCGCAGGGGCACAATCGTTAGCGCTCATAGTACCTGATTAAGTAGTTTCTGCATCACTATTGCCGACTGCGGGCAAACATGGCTAAACTCGGACGATTGCTGCACTTCCGCGGGCACATCTGTCCTGGTGATGGTATCATAACCTTTGCTGCTGAAGTATCCGGGTGCGGTTTCTGTAAGCAGGTAAATGGTTTTGATGCCTTTAGTTTCGGCAAGTTCTTCTGCTTGTTGCAACAGCCTGGCGGCGATGCCCTGGTTGCGATAATTTTTGTTTACCGCCAACGAGCGTAGCAGGGCGTAATCGCCATAAAGCTCCAATCCAATTACGCCGGTTAAATCGTCCTTTTGTGTTGTGACTACAAAGTTTTCGAGGGGTTCGGGCAGGTCGGCAGTCGGTAGCTTTTCCGCAGTTAACAGGGCAATAATAGCTTCGCGATAGTCGTCGGCTTGTTGAGTCTTCATGGTAATAATATTAGCAGCAACCTCCGCCGGGTGTGCAGCAGCTTTCGCTGGCAACAGCAAGGTTTTTTAGTTGTATTTTCGGTTTTTCAGCGACGGGGGCGCAGCATTCCTCACCTTTGTCATTTGTTCCGCAACTGCCGCCACGGCTAATTGCTTTGCATTGTACCGCATCGGGGCGCAGGTCGATGATCAGGTTCTCACCGTCGATAGTGATCTCATTAGGAAACATCTGGCGGGTATCAAACTCCGAATTACCAAACTCGATCTTAACTGTTCCGTTGGGATTAAGCGGTAACATTTTTTCTACCACCTCTACAATAGACAAAGCCTTTTTTACCTTCATCGACCGCATTTGTTGCTGATTTTCGGGAACCCAAAGCTGAACGATAATTTCTGTCCACGCATTCATCACGCCGCCGCAATCAACAGAGGTTATGGGTGCCTGTTTAATTTCTGTGATATGGTAAGATGCATCTACTAACTTACCCTCCGCGTATTGAAATTGCAGGTCAAGTTCCGGGTTTAGTAATAATGTTTCCTTAAATGTCTTCCAGTTTATCGATTCTATCTTATTCATGGCTTTAATGTTTATTGCAATATTACGATGGTTTAATTCAAATTTTTTTAACAGCAGCCGGGCTGCAGATCAGGAGAATTCAGAAAGCCGGTAAGTTGTGCCTTAAGCATGGCCCATGTCTTTGGTTCAATACAGTAACAAACGCTCACGCCTTCGATAGTTCCCTGGATCAATCCGGCAGTTTTTAATTCCTTTAAATGCTGCGAGATGGTAGCCTGCGCCAGGCCAAGCTCAACAGACAGATCGCCACAGATGCAAGCATTCGCATTGATGATCTGCTGCAAAATGGCAATGCGCGCCGGGTGTGCCAGTGCTTTAAGCATTACAGCCAGCCTGTTTTGCTCCTCGGTGAATATTTCTGTTTTTGTTAATCCCATTATTATATTGCAATATTACGATTGATATTTGGCAATTGCAAAAGAATTTACATTTATAATTTATTTAAATGTTTGGCTACATTTATAAAGTGATCTAAATCTTAACCTTTATGAAAAACCTGTTCCTGGTTATTTTAATATTTTCAGCTTTAAACCTAAGTGCCCAGGCAAAAAAAAAGCAGGTTAAGGTAGGTAATATTGCACAACCAATAACCCGTACTTTACAGCCCAAGGCAACTGCAGTAATAAAAGGGAATGTTAAAAATTTTACAGGAAAATATTGGCAAATGGCTTTAACCGGCGATCTGACTAATTACGTAATGACAATACCTGTAGATAAAGATGGTTTTTTTAACAAAACTATTAACCTTGATGATGAAACAGAAGATATTTACTTGTATCTTAATGATGATGCCATTACAATTTGCGCGCAAAAAGGGGATACTATCGAAATAAACTGGGACAATAAGAATTTTGATAAAACCTTCCTGGTTTCATCTCCTAAGGAGCATATTAATTCAAGATTGCAAGACATGCTGTCGATATACAAGCTATATAGCAAAAAGTTTACAGATTTGACGCAGTCTTTACATTCAGAAAAAGCCAATGATTCAGTTAAATTCTCGCAGATAAATGCGTTGTTCAATAAGGAAATGCGAGTTGTCACAGCTGATAGTAGTAAATTATACCAGGTATCACTTAATGGGAATAATAAAGCACAGCTTGCTAAAGTGGTAAACAGCAGGCATATTGAAGATGAAAAGGTGACAACAGATATCTACTATAAATATACTAACCTGTTAAATAGCAACAGGCTGTTGCCCCGGTACACTCTGTATATGACGGATACCACTGCCAAAGCAAAAAAATTTAACCGACGATTTGTTCCCGATACTTATAAAATGGAATCGGAATATGCATACCAAAACAGCAATGAATACAAAAGTTTTCTTTCAAACTATATCAGTTCCAGTAGGGCATTATCAGGAGCGCGAATTATGAGTTCTGATATAGATAGTAAAATAATCCCTCTTTCGGCCACCTGGAGAGCGTATTACTTGGCAATGGCTAATTTTAATTTAAGCGAGTTGAGAGATTGGTTTATTACTAAAGAAATAATGTTTGATTTTGAGTATAATTCATTTGATGATGCGAGTGACATATATAAAGACTATATAACAAAAGTAAAAACCCCACGCTATGCTGATAGCCTGAAAAGCTTTTATGTAAAAGTTCAGCAGCTAAAGCCAGGCAATATGGCACCGGGATTTAGTTTGAAAAATGATAAGGGAGTAAATATATCGTTAAAAAGCCTGCGGGGCAAAGTAGTTTATATTGATTTTTGGGGCGTGGGTTGTGCTCCTTGCGTCGACGAGATCAAGAACTATACAGCTGCATTACATAAGAAGTATAAAGACAAGAACATTGTGTTTTTAAATGTTTGTGTTGATACAGATGAGAAAACCTGGAAACAAAACATTGTTTCGTTAAAAGTGGACGGAAGCAATGTGATTGCTAAGGGCTGGACAAAAAACCCGGTTTGTAAACAATATAATATCAATGGCATACCCCATTATATTATAATCGGTGCCGATGGAAAAATAGTAAATAACAATAGTCCCAGGCCATCTGAAACCTTAACGCTTTACCCGGAACTAGACAAAGCGCTAAAATAGTTGCGGTCCAGTGGTCAGCAGAAAAACCTTTATTACCCACAACACGAATCCCCGGCCTGTATCGGCGGGCATTTAACCGTACCATAACTGCAAAACACGCAACAATCACCGGTTATTGGTTCTAAAATAGCGCCGCAGTCATCACAAACATAAAAATACTTACAAGCATCCACCGGCATTGTTTCCGTTTTGTGATAACTGCAAACAGGGTAGTTAAGGGTGGATTGTAATTGAATTTCTATCGCCATACACTACTGACCAAGGTAAACAAAAAAGCGGCCCTGTTTTCACAAGGCCGCTTTTCAAATATCATAAGCTTAATTATTATTGCTGTGATTGTTGCCTTTGCAACACAGGGCCAAATTTATTGGTGTAATCCTTTAACTGTGCAGTAAGCTGTTTGTTTAAAGCAGTTTGGTGATTGTCGCCTGTAATGCCAACCATTGCATTAATGAATGATACACCGTATTGAATGGTGCGCATATCAAGCTGGCTGGAGTTGTCTTTAAGCAACCTGTAGTTGTAATCAAGCTGATCAGCAAGGTAAGCGTCAACACTCTTAATAAACTTATCACCTAAGCCCAGGTCATGCAGGTTGTAGGCAGTTTGTGCCATAAATATTTTACGGTCTGCAACTTCCAGTCCCGGATTAATATCTGGCATTACCTCGTCATATTTATGCAGTGCCTTTAAAGCCAGGTCGGGGTGTCCGTCCTTTATCAACCCATCTGCCAGGTCAAGGAAAGTGGTAACCATAACGGGGTAAAACATAGTGGTAGACTCATGATCCAAATATTTGGCTGTTTTAAAGTTGCCATATTTAAACTTGTTCATCATGTTATCATACATCACCAGGCTGTTGGTTTTGCCTAACTGATCGTGTGTAGTAGTGTCTGGTTTAAACGGAATTAAATGATAGGTAAACCCTTCCTTATAAAGGTATGGTTGCAAACCAATCAGGTTTTCGTTACCGATAGTAGTGGTAAAGCAAATAGGACGTTTCCAGTTGTTGTGCGCCAATATATCAAACATGGCCAGGTTTTCCTTGGTTACGTAATTGGAAGTATATTTCCACTCCATAGTGGTTGCCAGCTTGTCTTTCTGTTCCGGTGTGATAACGTGGTTCTTTAAAACGTCATCTGCGTTGACGGTGATCTTAAGGTTTTTAGTTGGCAGGTAATTGCCGTAGTTACCCTGTACCGAAGGATCGTCGGAAGAAATGAAATCAAAAACTTCCTTGATATCAACCGATCCCGGGATCTTTTTATCTTCAAAATAGATCACATCTCGTACGCCTTCCTTGTACTTGTCATACGGCATAGTGATAGGCAAAGGTTCCGATTGGTTCATTTTACCCTGCATCTGGCGAATGTACCAGTCGCCGGTAAACAAGCTGAGGTTCACGATGCGCACATCAGGGCGGATGCCTTCAACCTCCTGATCGTACCATAACGAGTAGGTATCATTATCGCCATAAGTAAACAATATAGCATTTGGCGGGCACGAGATCAGGTAATTATAAGCCATATCATGCGGCGTCATTTTTGTAGAACGGTCATGCGCCTTCCATTCCTGCTTTGCCATAACTACCGGCGCTGCGATCAGGCAGACACCGGTTGCTACTAATGCAGAAGTTCTGGGTGTTAGCTTAACGCGGATCAGCTCAGCCAAAGCAATTACGCCCAAACCTATCCAAATAGCAAAGGCGTAGAACGAGCCAACGTATGAATAGTCACGCTCACGCGGCTGAATGCTTGGTTGATTTACGTATAATACGATAGCTATACCCGTAAAGAAGAATAACAATAGCACTACCAGTGCATCACGTTTTTTACGTTGAAAGTGGTAGATAGCGCCGGCTAAGCCAATAATTAATGGTAAGAAAAATAATGGCGTATAAGTTTGCCCGTCCTGGTAGCCCTGGTTAGGGATTGGCGTGCCGCCTACTACTGATTTTGGCAGATGCCTGCTGCCGTCTAATATTCCGCTGGTCCAGTTGCCATCGATTCCGGCCATGTTTTGCTGCCCGTCCGAATCGTTATATCTCCCTACGAAGTTCCACAGGAAGTAACGGACATACATCTGGTAGATCTGCCAGCTGGCAAGCCATTTAAGGTTATCGCCCATTGTAGGCGCGGCACTAGCGTCCATTTGAAGCCACTCGCGGTAAAACTGCGGATCCTGGCCCTCTGCGCTATACATACGCGGCAGGAATGTAGTGTGATCGTATTCGTAGTTTTGTTTTTTGCCCGCGTCTTCATACTTGGTTTTGCCCTTACGATAAAGCGTGGCGCCTTCCGTTTGGCCAACAACCTTCGCGTCAAAATACTGGCCGAATAACAATGGGTTTTCACCATACTGGATCCGGTTCAGGTAACCATATAATATAAAGGCGTTGTCAGGATGTGAGTTGTTCAAATCGGGATTTGCGGTAGCCCTGATAGGGATGTAAGCAAATGAACTGTAGCCAAAATATACGAATGTCACACATAAAAAAGCCAGGTTCATTAGCGGCTTTTTGTATTTGATACTGTAATAAATGCCGGCCACCAAAGCAGCAACAATCATCAGGAACCAAACAAATGCGCCGCTCCAGAAACCTGTGCCTAATGAGTTTACAAAGTAAAGATCGAAGTAGGCGGCTATTTTAATAGTATAACCCCTGATGCCATATTGCACCAGAACCAAAATAAGCACGCCAATTAAAAATGTTCCAATTGCACCGCGAACATTAATGTTTTTACCGCGGCGGAAATAATAAACCATGGCAATTGCCGGTATGGTTAACAGGTTTAACAGGTGGATCCCTATTGAAAGGCCTATAATATATGCGATAAACACTATCCATTTATCAGCACCGGGCTCGTCAGCAATTGCATCCCATTTGAGTATCGCCCAAAAAACTATAGCGGTACACAACGATGATAGGGCAAACACGATGGTTTCAACAGCCGAGAACCAAAAAGTATCGGTATAAGTAAAGGCAAGCGCGCCTACCAGGCCTGCACCCATAATCAGGATGGTTCTGTCTTGATTTTCTTCTTCGCCAGGTTTGCCGGCTAATAATTTTTTTGCCAATGCGGTAATGGTCCAAAATAGGAACATGATAGTAGCGCCGCTGGCAATTGCAGAGCCCATATTGGTGAAATAAGGAACTTTTGCAGCGTTGCCAAAGGATAGTAATGAAAACATTTTACCCAACATGGCGAACACCGGGTAACCCGGTTGGTGTGCCACCTGTAACCGATATGCGCATGAGATAAACTCACCGCAGTCCCAAAAACTTACAGACGGCTCTAACGTTAAAATATAAGTAATTGACGCTATGGCGAAACAAAGCCAGCCTAAAAGATTATTTATTTTTTTGTATTGCATGGATCACAAATAATGGTTTATTGCAGGGTAAATATCAGGATTTTTAACACTTTTTTTACTAAAACAAGTTCGGCTTAACATCTTTTAACATATTTAAAATGCGTTGCCGTTTAAAAGGTTGCAAATATGGTAAAATATAGTGTATTATTCAGTATTGAAATGCGGCAAGTATGTTGTGCGTTCGTTTTAACGCCGATATTTTACCTGTTAATAAATCAAATTTTTATTTCATCATAAATAATACTTATTTTGTTGCGGTGTAAAACATCAAATGCTTATCTATGAAAAAACTAATACTTTTCCTTGTAATTATAGCGTTTTCAGTAAATTTAAGTAAGGCACAGGCTGTTTACATCCCTTATTCCTATCAGCTCGACCAAAAATTTAATTCAAGCGTTTATTCAACAAACAGCTCGATACACACATCGCTAAAACCATTTTTACTTGATAGTACTTTACGCCCTACGTATAATGCTATCATGAACCGCGGGGTTGATACCAACCGTAAGGCATGGGCGTGGCGTAAATTATTTAACGAACATTTGTTCGATGTAAAAACAAAGGAGTATACTTTTTACGGCGATTATTTAACCGATTTTGGTTATGGTCGTGATTTCTCGGATAAAATAACTACTAATATTAATACCCGTGGTTTCCAGTTTGGAGGTACCGTGGGCGATAAATTCTTCTTTTATACCAGCGGATTTGAAAACTCCGCCAAATTTGCAGGTTACTACCTTGACGTTGTAAATAAGCTCGGTTTTATCCCAGGCCAGGCGTATGACAGAAATTATAATGGCATAACTCCCGGATTAAAAGATTGGTCGTATGTAACAGCCATAATGTCGTACACGCCCATCAAACAATTAAATATTACCTTAGGTACCGACAAAACCTTTATTGGCGACGGCTACCGCTCGTTGCTATTATCTGATTATGCCGCCAACTATCCATTGCTTCGCTTAACAGCAAACTTGGGGAAGGTTCAATATATGATGATGTGGGCCTACCTTGAAGATATGCACCTACCTAGATTTGACACTTTTGGCAGCAATCGTCGTAAATGGGCTGCCTTTCATTACTTAGATTGGAATGTTACCAACAAGCTGTCGCTGGGTTTCTTTAATGCGTTAATTGCTCAGGAGGCTGACGATAACGGAAAGTTCCATGGCTTTGATGCGAATTATATTAACCCTGTATTTTTTGCCAGTTCGCTTGGCCCATCTTCCCAACCTGACAACGTGCTTGTTGGTTTCACCGGTAAATACAAGATCTTTGACAAAACAGCAGTATACGCTCAACTATTGTTAGATAATATTAAAACAGGAGATGCATTCTCCGGCAGCCTGTCAGATAACGCAAACGGTTTCCAGGTAGGTATCCGCGGTGCCGATTTGTTTAAGGTTGAGGGTTTTAACTATTTGTTTGAATATAACACGGTTAAGCCATACACCTACTCGAGCCCGCAGGCTATTACAAGTTATACCGATTACAGCCAACCACTCGCGGATCCTATGGGCGCGAATTTCAGGGAATTTATCGGGATCCTGAATTATACCTACGGCAGGTTTGACTTTATGGGACAGGTAAATTATGCAAAATACGGCCTCAACTCTGCAACTATGAATTATGGTAAGGATGTTGCCTTGCCTACGCCGTCAAATACTACAACCAACATAGGCCAGGGGATAGCAACAACTTTATATTACACCGAGGGAACAGTATCATACCTGATAAATCCTAAATACAATATGCGTTTTGAACTTGGCGGATTAGTGCGTAATGAAAAGAATGATTTAGGCACCAGGAAGACAACCCAGATAACTTTTGGCATCCGCAGCACGTTCAGGAGTATGTATCATGATTTTTAAGTTATAACAGACCTGTTAACGCGTCTGGCTCGTTGTCGATTCAAAAAGTTTCATATTAATAGATGTGTAATCTTCAATGGGCCATTTTCCGGTTCAATTTACTTTTGTACACCTGGAGGTTGCTAAAACTTCACCGCCACTCCAATTTCAAAATAAAAAATTGATGTTTTATCTGAGATCTGGCTGGCTATTTGTTTAGGCAGCTGGTTTTGAACTAAGGCGTAAGTCGGCGTAAATTGGAAGATAAAGGGAGCGCTTTTGTACTCGAAAGGTGCCGACAATTCATAATCAAGTAATTTATATTTGCTAAGCTGACCGGTATATTGGGTAACAAGTTTATTTTGGGCTGCTGTACGCTTTGCGTTTTTGAAGTTTTTGGTGATTAAATATGCATCGTAGAAGTTTTGGGTACCTGTATTTGCGGTAACGGTAGGCGATATCAATAATAAATCCGAATCTCCAAAAATGCCATCGACAATAAAATCATGTGTGAGGCTTAAATTTATGAATGCATCACTACCAATATGTTGTTTGTTTATGTTGTAATCAGCACTCACTTCAGCTGTTAAAATTTCGCCAAAGTCGTAACTTAAATCAGCATTAAAGGTGTTGCTTACTGAGGACGCTATTTGCGTACTGGACTTATTATAGAAAAGTCTTGAATAGGAGGCGCCGGCAGAAAGGTCATCTGTAATATCAAAATCATAACCTGCGGTCAGGTTACCTCCATCTAACTTCTTCTTCTTTTTTCCAGGAATAACATCTATGCTACCCGAAAAATATATGCCCGATTTTAAGGTGTATTTTATCTGCGGAACAATAGTCGGTGTTCGTATAGTATCGGTACGCCCCATAAATACATTATTGTTTGAATAGTTTACGCCGAATTTAATTGACGAGGAGCCGTCATTGCTTTTGTCGCCTGGTTTAATTTTTTCGTCGGCACCCGGTAATTGTCCTGTTTGGCTGAATGCGCTTATTGCTGAAATTAAAAATAAAATAGATAATAAGGTTTTACGTAGCGGTTGGACCATGTGATGTTAATAAGGGGTATTTATTATTTTACGTTAAATGTATAAAAAGGTTTAATATTATAATTTATTGAACTTATTAAGCCTATTAAACTTAGGAAGTCAATAAAACACACCCAAAAATGGATATCAAATTGTGAAGAAATTGTAGCATTTGGCCAAACCAGTACCCCTGTGAGTACCACCCTTACAACCGCGGAGAAAGCCCGGATGAGAGATCTGCGTAAAGATATTCGTGGTTATAATAATAAGAATGCCGACGCTAAACCTGCGGTTAGTAAAGTTGACCTTGCAGCTACGAAAACAGATATTGCCGCCGCCAAGGCTGATAAGCAGGAGATTAAAGCAGATGCTAAAGTGCTTAAAAGTGAAAGTGTTAACCATCCTGCTGTATTAGCAGATAAAGAGCTAAAGAAAGCCGACGTAAAAGAAGTAAAAGCTGACGTTGCAAAGCTAAAGACTGATAAGGTAACAGAGCAAAAGGATGTTAAAGATGGAGATGTTGCCGCGGCAAAAGCCGATAGAAAAACTTTAAAAGCTGACAAAAAAGATTTGAAGAAGGATGTACGTGAAGCGCGAAAAGAGGGTGTTAAGCATTCAGTACACCGCGTTAGGTAACAATACCTGCTTTAAAATAAAAGGGATATCATTGATGTCCCTTTTTTATTTAACCATTTTATTCCGTTCCTTACGTACGAGGATTAGCCCAAGTGCAGTGCCTATAGCAACGCCAAATATTGGCTGTTTAAGTACAAAGCCCAGTACCAACCCGATTAGCAGAGCACCCGCAAAATACAAAAGAGAAGCTTTGTTCATTAATATCTTTCGGATTGATTATTATGAGTTAGATCAAATATCGCAAAAAACATCAAATAAATTTAATGCCCCGGCGTTTTGTAATTAAACCAATTGCTAATTTTTAAATCCAACCCGATATAGCAGATACTCTACACCAACTAACTGAACTTACTATGCTAAAGCGGATCCTGATGCTTGACGACAACCTGGATATCCTGGATATTGTTAAGGAAGCATTGTTATACGAACACTTTGAAGTGCGGATAACTTCTGATGGCGACAATATAATTCAGGCTATCCTGTCCTATGAACCCGACCTGGTAATGCTTGACTACAAACTGAATGGCAACAGTGGTGACGATATTTGTCGCCAATTAAAAGCTCACCACCAGCTCAATAATATCCCGGTAATAATTTGCTCTGCCTATCTTAATAAAAACGACCTGCTTTCCTGCGGGTGCGATGCCATCATAACCAAGCCCTTCGGTTTGGAGGAATTGGTTAATACAGTTAATGGACTGGTTTATTTGGAAAAGTCCGGAAGTCGGTAAAGTCCGAAAGTCCGGAAGACAGAAAATAGAAACCACCTTGTATCATCCTAACATTTGTTAAATGTAATATTCATTCTTCGATCGCTCGGATTATCCCGACTTTCGGACTAAAACCGTACTTTTGCGCAAATTTTAGCGAGATGAGTAAAGTAAAAGTGGGTATTGTACAAATGACCTGTACAGCCAACAAACAGGAAAATTTAGATAAAGCAATTGTTAAGGTACGTGAAGCCGCCCAAAAAGGCGCGCAGATAGTTTGCCTGCAGGAACTGTTCACTTCGCTTTATTTTTGCGATGTTGAGGACTACGACAATTTTAAACTCGCTGAATCTATCCCCGGCCCGTCTACTGATGCTTTATCTGCTGTAGCAAAGGAGCTGAATGTTGTGATCATCGCCTCGTTATTTGAAAAACGGGCGCAGGGAATTTACCACAACACCACCGCAGTCTTAGATGCGGATGGCGCTTATTTAGGTAAATATCGTAAAATGCACATTCCTGATGATCCCGGCTTTTACGAAAAGTTTTACTTTACTCCAGGCGATCTTGGTTACAAGGTATTCAAAACAAAATATGCTACAATAGGGGTGCTCATTTGCTGGGATCAGTGGTACCCGGAAGCTTCGCGAATAACAGCTATGATGGGTGCTGAAATCTTATTCTACCCAACAGCAATTGGCTGGGCCACTACCCAGGACGAGGCAACAAACGTTGAACAATATAATGCATGGCAAACCATCCAGCGCTCGCATGCGGTTGCTAATGGCGTGCACGTAGTAAGCGTAAACAGGGTAGGTGAGGAAGCTGGTGTTAAGTTTTGGGGTGGATCGTTTTTTGCCAATCCGTTCGGGGCCTTAATCCATCAAACATCAACTGACGATGAGGAAGTGGTGGTACAGGAATTGGATCTAAACAAATCAGATTATTACAGGAGTCACTGGCCGTTTATGCGCGACAGGAGGATTGATTCTTATCAACCGATTACAAAGAGATTTCTTGACGAGGAGTAAATTAGTCCATAGTCGATGGTCCATGGACCATGGTAGCAAAACAGATGGAGAATAGTCAATAGTTCAATAGTAGCTTTTAAATATGGCGTTTAAATTTGAAAATCTCCAGGTTTGGCAGAAAGCGCTGGATTTAACTGACGAAATAAATCAATTGACAAAAAATACTTTTCCTAAAGACGAGCTATTTATTCTAACTTCTCAAATAAAGCGGGCGGCAGATTCAGTTGTGCTCAATATTGCAGAAGGGTGCACCGGACAAACAAATCTGGTTTTCAAAAACTTTTTGAGCTATTCATTAAGGTCAGCTATTGAAGTAGTTGCATGCCTTTTTATAGCGAAGCGCAGAAATATAATTAACAATGATGATTTTCAAAGGCTTTATGACGAATATAAGTCTTTAACGAAAATGATTACCGCACTAAGAAATACACTATCATAACTACCAACTACTATGGACCATCGACCATCGACTATGGACTTTTTCTTCCCCGCAGAGTGGGCAAAGCACACCGCCACCTGGTTAAGCTGGCCGCATAAGGAAGCTTCTTGGCCGGGCAAGATAGATTTGATCTATCCGAAATACTGCGAGTTTATTAAGATAGTTAGTGAGGGCGAGTTAGTGCGCATTAATGTGAAGGATGAGCAAATGGCATCCTTTGCCAAACAACAATTGGTGCTTGCCGGGGTTGATTTAAAACAGATTGAGTTTTTTGAGTTTGAAACCAATGATGCCTGGTGCAGGGATCATGGTCCGGCGTTTTTGGTGAACCCGGATACCAAACAAAAGGCAATTGTTGATTGGGGTTACAATGCCTGGGGTGGCAAATATCCACCGTTCGACCTGGACGACGTGATCCCTACAAAAATTGGAGAGCGCTTTGGTTTGCCGGTATACCATCCCGGTATTGTGATGGAGGGCGGCTCTGTCGACTTTAACGGTAAGGGCACCTTGATAACCACAACAGCATGCCTGCTCAATAAAAACCGTAACCCGCATTTAAACCAGCAGCAAATAGAAGAATACCTGCAAAGCTATTACGGTGTTCGGCAAATATTATGGCTGGGCGATGGTATTGTGGGCGATGATACCGATGGGCATATTGACGATATTACCCGCTTTGTAAACGAGGATACCGTGGTTACCGTGGTTGAAGAAAACAAAGACGACGAAAACTATCACCTGCTGCAAGAGAATCTTGAACAGCTAAAAACCATGCGCCTGCTTAATGGCAGGCAACTGAACATTGTTGAACTGCCAATGCCTGATGCTGTGATCTACGAAGACCAGCGTTTGCCGGCATCATATGCTAATTTCTACATTGCCAACTCGGCTGTTGTGGTACCAACATATCGTTGCGCTAATGACGAGCGAGCCCTGGAGATATTACAACAATGCTTCCCGGACAGAAAGGTTGTCGGCATTGATTCTACCGATATTATATGGGGGTTAGGCAGCTTCCATTGCCTGAGCCAGCAGGAGCCGGAGGCATAATACACGAAAGGTTTGCGGGGGGGCAACTTCGCAAACCTTACCCCTGTTTTTTCACCGACACTTTCTTTGTCTTTGCCGACATTGGTTAACACCTTACCAATATTCCGTTGTTGTACCTTAAATACTGCCGTACTTTTAGGTAAGATTTAAAATTAGAAACAATGGAAACTATCATAGAAACCCCCAATAAATTTAATGGCAAGGTAATAGCCGGGATAATTATTATCATCATCGGTGGTTTATTGCTTATTGACCAGTTCGACTTATTTTATATACCTGATTGGCTTTACAGCTGGCCAATGTGGATCATAGGCTATGGCTTGTACATGGGAGGTAAATACAACTTCAGGAAGCCGGTTTGGATCTGGATGATCATCATTGGTGTTGCCTGCTTGCTTACCGATAATATTGATAACGCCGATCGTATTGTTTGGCCGGTTGCCATAATAGGTACCGGTGCATGGATGGTGATGAAGCACAATAAGCGCAGCGATGCTCAATATAAGGACTCCAATTATACACACGTATAATTTAATAACGCATTTCCATAGCGGTTGTGAGCTGCCCCGGTTTATCGGGGTGGCTTTCTTTGTTTTATTTATATAATGTAAACCAGGGGATACTTAACGTGCCCGGTCTAAGATAAACGGTTATGGTGTCGCCCTGTTTATAGCGATTGAAACGCGACAAAGAAACTTCTACATTCTTTGGGCTTGGGTCACCATCCCACGCGGTGAGCTTAAAGTGATAGTGCATCCGCTTGTTATATTCGCTGTATTTGTCATTAACGGTTGTTTGGATTGATTTTGGTGCCGAAGAATCAAGGCCGCAATTTATAGTCATCGTGCTCCCAAACCCGTAAAAGCATGATAATACAAGCATGAATATTATCTGCCCCTTAACTGCTTCCGCAGTTTTATTAATTCCGGTGGTGTAAAGCAATAGGAGTATTGTCAGGGTAATAACTCCGGCTATTAACCAAAGATGTTCATAGTTAGCAATGTCATAATTAAACATCGACTTAAAGAACAGGAACAAGGCAGGTATATAAAACCCCATCATTACGGACGGATTTACACTTCTTTTCCTGTTAGAAAGGAACTTTATCAGCCCTTTGCTGAATTTCATCACCAAAATACCGACCAATGGATAAATCAGCGCTAAAATGATAACTGCCAGCTTATCAATAAACATAACCGCAAAGCCAACAGGCAGCCCCGCAATATTATAGGCCATGGCTATTTTTTTTGCTTTAGAGAGGTTCTCCTCGCGTTCCTCCTGGGTAAACCCAAGTTGTGGATCACTTAAAACCCTTGCTTCATTTTCCTTTAAATCCTCGGCGTCAAGATCTGTAAAGTTTTCCCTTAGCCAACTTGTCAGGTCTTCCGAGTCGGGATAATCGATATAGTTATTAATTTTGATTTTGGTATAAGCCGGGGATAATGGCTCTATGGAAATGTATTTTTCCGCTATTCTTACACCCTTTACATTTTGAGTTAATAATTCGCGTCGCCCTAAAATATTTGTTTTTACGATGTGATCTGCAGATATTACTATCTTGCTAATAACCTGGCTTACTATTACTAAAACAGCAAATGCTGATGATAGTAAGGGAAATAATATCAATAGTGGATTTCCCCTAAATCCGTTGCTTATGGCGAGCACGATCATGAATATTGCAAACCCCGCAGATAATGCAATGTAGAATAGCTTCCAGTAAATCGATCGTTTAAATTCCTCTTCCATTTATATAAATTGTGATGCAATAAATATATTAAAAAGCATTAATTTGTAAGGGTCATATAAAATTAGCAGCATGAATAAAAATTTACGTTCACTTATCTTCTTTACAGTCCTTTCTTTATCGTCGGTAATAGCATCGGCACAAAATAAAATAGTTGTTTTTCAGTCGGATTTTGGCTTAAAGGATGGGGCAGTTTCTGCAATGAAGGGCGTCTCGATGGGTGTTTCAACTGATCTGAAACTGTTTGACCTTACGCATGAGATTCCTGCTTATAACATATGGGAGGCATCTTATCGCCTTGAACAAACTGTTAGATACTGGCCGGCCGGTACTGTGTTTGTTTCAGTAGTTGATCCGGGTGTTGGCACTGCACGTAAATCTGTTGTGCTGAAAACAAAATCGGGCCATTTTATCGTTACGCCCGACAATGGGACCTTAACCCTGGTTGCAGAATCATTAGGGATTGATGAGATCAGGTCGATAGATGAAGAAGTTAATCGCCGTAAGGATTCAAAGAAATCATACACATTCCATGGCCGCGATGTATACGCTTTTACCGCTGCCAGGCTGGCTGCCGGGGTAATTACATTTGAGCAGGTTGGTCCGCTTTTGCCAAAACAAGTGGTTTCTATTCCATATCAACAAGCTGTATTGGCAGGCAAGACGATCAAGGGCGATATCCCGGTGCTGGACGTACAATATGGCAACGTGTGGACCAACATCCCGCAGACTTTGTTCGATCAGCTTCAACCAAAATACGGTGATATTGTACACGTTATCATCCGCTATAAAGGCAAACAAATTTACAAGGGCGACATGCCTTACAGCCAAACTTTTGGCGGTGTTGCAGAGGGTAAACCATTGGCTTATATCAACAGCCTTTTACAGCTTTCGTTTGCTATAAATATGGGTGATTTTGGGAAGATCTACCAAGTTGAAAGCGGGGCAGACTGGAGCGTGGAAGTTAGCTTAAATTAAATTCGCGGAATAAATTGTTAATGCATTCAACTTTTTCACCGACACTTTACATTGTCTTACCGACTTCTTTAAATATACCGCCAGTTTTTGTTTGCCACACTTAGAATGTTACCTTAGTTTTGGACAAGATTTACTTTGCAGAATAATATAATGGACAACGATATAGTACACCCTAATAATCCTCGCAATGGCAAAGCCCTGGCTGGGATGTTTTTACTAATAGTGGGAGGCGTAATGCTGCTTGAGCAATTCGATTTTTTTCCTGAGAGGATTGCGCTTTGGCCATTATGGATAATGGGATTTGGCCTGTACCTGGGTTTTAAAAATAACTTCAGGAAACCATCTGCCATGACACTGATAATTGTTGGCTCCATATTACTACTCGTAAATAATTTACACGGGGCAAGTGGCGTTATCTGGCCAGCCGGCATAATTGCATTCGGCATCTGGATGATCGTAAGGCGCAACAACCGTTTCGACCCAAACATTAATGCCCAACAGGATAATAAATGGGACTGGAAAACAGGTACAGGCACGCCTCCTGCGGACCCGATTGTTGATTATACCATTGATCCTGAAGCAGGTCCGAAGGCTACACATTTTAGCCCGTCGGGATCATACAAGCCAACAGGAGATGATTACCTTGACACTGTATCCGTATTCGGATCGGTAAAAAAGACCATCCTTTCAAAGAATTTTAAAGGCGGCGAGATAGTAAACATTTTTGGCGGTGCCGAACTGGATTTTACCCAGGCAGACATCAACGGTAAAGTGATCATCGATATTACCCAGATTTTCGGCGGCGTGAAAATGATCGTTCCTCCACACTGGCAGGTAGTTCCTGATATTGCTGCCGTGTTTGCAGGAATTGAGGACAAAAGGCTAAAAAGCACCGCATCAGTAGGGAGCGATAAGATTTTAATACTTAAAGGCGTTTCAATTTTTGCTGGGGTTGATATAAGAAGCTACTAATAGAAGTCTGAAAGTCGGGAAAGTCAGTAAAGTCCGAAAGAAGAAAAGAAAATCTGTAGGAAAGTAAAAAGCTATGAGTTTTAAGTTTGAAAAGTTAATTGTTTGGCAAAAGGCCGTTGACTTGGCCGCTGATGTTCATGAGTTAACCAAGACTTTCCCAAAGGACGAATTATTTATTCTTTCGGCCCAAATTAAAAGAGCAGCTGATTCGGTATCCTTAAATATAGCAGAAGGATCAACGGGACAATCAAATGCTGAATTTAACAGATTTCTAAGCTATGCGTTACGATCGAACATCGAAGTTGTTGGGTGTTTGTTCCTGGCTCAAAAGAGAGCTATAATTCAAGAAGACGATTTTTC
Organism: Bacteroidota bacterium; assembly: GCA_030775685.1. Taxonomy (GTDB): domain Bacteria; phylum Bacteroidota; class Bacteroidia; order Sphingobacteriales; family Sphingobacteriaceae; genus Mucilaginibacter. Next base: position 3,015 of record JALYIP010000070.1, on the reverse strand, counting down.
AAAAATATACAAACAATGTGAAGAAGTGTTGGCAATGCTAAACGGTCTTCGAAAAACACTTAAAACTGATAACTAAGAACTAATCTTTCGGACTTTACTGACTTTTCCGACTTTCCGGACTTTACAAAAAATGGCCATACCAACCAACATATCTACTTCACGGCTGTACGCAGGTTTCATAACCTGCGGGCTGATTTGGGCTGGTTTGCATACGTATGTGATCCACAGCTTTGGGTTTATATGGTATATTGCCTCAACAGATGGATTGGTTTGTACCATCCTGCTTGCTTCAGCGTGCTGGCTCATCAATAATAACCTGCGCTATTATCAGCCTGAAAAAGGCAACTACCTTAATATCCTGATCTGGATAGCGGCTCTTGCGACTATTTGTGCATTTGGCAGCCGGTGGGTGCTTCCGTTTTTGGCCACGGGGCCGGCCTATACCAGTTTTTTAGCCAACTCGCTCGCCATTAGGCTTTTTACTAACTTTTTGGCTATAGGCTGGATGGCGATGATCAGCATGCTGTATTACACGCAGCTGGATCAAAAGGAAAATGAAAAACGCAAAACGGAAGCCGAGCAACTGGCCCGCGATGCGGAACTATATAACTTAAGGCAGCAACTACAACCTCACTTTTTATTCAATAGCTTAAACTCCATAAATGCCCTTATTGGGTTTAAGCCGGACGAAGCGAGGCGGATGATCCACCAGCTTTCAGACTTTTTGCGCGGTACTTTAAAGAAGGATGATCAGCAACAGGTGCCGTTAACCGAGGAGCTGACGCATTTGAACCTCTACCTTGATATTGAAAAGGTGCGGTTCGGGCATCGCCTCCAGACGGAGATCAGCTGCGACGAAAAATCAGGACAGGCGGTATTGCCGTCGATGCTTTTGCAGCCCATTGTTGAAAATGCCATAAAATTTGGTTTGTACGATACCATCGGCGATGTGGTGGTAAGCATAAGGGCTGAAATGGATGGCAACTACCTGGTAATGATGGTGCAAAACCCTTATGATCCACAGACATCAAGGCCCCGAAAAGGCACCGGTTTTGGGCTTCGCGGAGTACAACGAAGATTATATTTACTTTTTGCACGTAATGATTTGATGGAAACTCATGCAAATGATAATATATTTACAACTATTATTAAAGTACCGCAGTTATAAAATATGAAACGCGTATTAATTATTGATGACGAGCCTTTGGCCCGGATGGTTGTATTGGAATATTTGCAGGCATATCCTCAAATTGAGGTGATGCAGGAATGTGGTGATGGCTTTGAGGGGCTTAAGGCAATTCAGCAGCACCAGCCCGACCTGATTTTCCTGGATGTGCAGATGCCCAAGATAAACGGTTTTGAAATGCTGGAGCTGGTTGAAAACCCGCCCGCTGTAATATTCACCACCGCCTTTGACGAGTACGCCATAAAAGCCTTTGAGGCACATGCGGTTGATTACCTGCTAAAACCCTTTAATAAGGATCGCTTTAATAAGGCGATAGATAAATACCTGTCTACCTCAACAGAGCCGGTTGCTGCAAAAAAACATACCGAGGAGCTGCTGGAAACGGCATCAAACTCGCCGGCGCAGCATGAGCGGATTGTTGTTAAGACTGGTACTAAAGTGAAGATCATCCCGGTGCAGGACGTTGAATATCTTGCTGCTGATGATGACTATGTAAGCGTATATACCTCTGAGGGCTCTTTCCTCAAAAATAAAACCATGAACTTTTTTGAACAAACGCTCGACCCAAGGCAGTTTGTCCGTGTTCACCGTTCCTATATTATAGCTATCCAGCAAATTACCCGGATCGATCCTTACGAAAAGGATGCGCATTTGGCCATTTTGAAATCGGGGGCTAAGGTGCCGGTAAGTAAAACTGGCTATGTGAAGCTGAAGCAGGTTTTAGGGATATAGGGGAGGATTTCGGATTTCGGATGTTCGATTTCGGATTTTAAGTAGAGATAATTTACTGGAAAACAATTTTTTAGCTAGTGAAGCGTTTCGGTTATTGAGTTAACTAATAATATAGTTTATTCGATATGGTATTTTACTAATTACTAAAAATAAACCGATGCCTAAATTACTTTGCCTCCTGCTGATAGCTTCGTTGCTCATCAGCCCAAAAAGTAATTTGCCCGATAGCGATCGCGCAAAAGCTGTACGTTTAACCGTATGGCCAAAACTCCAGGATGAGCTAAAAGCCAAAGGATTTAAACCAAACTCACCCATTTACATCAGGATCTTTAAGGAAATAAGCGAGCTGGAGATTTGGGTAAAGGCAGGTAAACAATATAAGCTATTTAAAACCTACGAGGTTTGTACTTACTCGGGCGGGCTGGGCACTAAAACACAATCAGGGGATGGGAAGAGCCCGGAGGGTTTTTACACCATTGAGCCAAAGCAATTAAACCCGGTAAGCAATTATCACCTGGCTATAAATGTGGGCTATCCAAACAAACTGAAACAATTAAAGGGCTATACCGGCAACGAGATAATGGTGCACGGCAATTGTGCCTCAATAGGCTGCTATGCCATGACCGATCCACGGATTGACGAAATTTTCACGCTGGTTTATAAAGCTTTTGAATCCGGGCAGCAAAAGATAGACCTTGATATCTTTCCGTTCCGGATGGATAATGAGCATATGTACAAATATTCACGCTATCCCTCACTTGCCTTTTGGAAAACCATGAAGCCGGGGTATGATTTGTTTGAGAAAACGCATGTACCGCCGGTTGTTGGGATTAAGGGGAGGGAGTATGCGTTTAATTGATAAAAGATAAAAAATTTTGTCATTGCGAGAAGGAACGACGAAGCAACCTCGTCGCTATGCATCTCCACCGTGCGGGTCGATAAACTTGTCTGTTCGCTCTGCAAAGTTCGCGGTTGCTTCGTTCCTCCTATGTTTACAAAAGAAAAAAAAGGTGTAGTTATAGCGTTAGTATGAGCTAATAAAGCATTCTTTATATAGATTATTTCATTGGTGAAAAAGAGTGAGAGCACATCGTTCC
>JALYIP010000069.1 GCA_030775685.1 Bacteroidota bacterium | reverse complement strand
ATGCAGGCCTGCGACCTGCGCTATTCTATTTAGCCCTTTCAGGGCTTGATGATATTCATAAAACTTCAATTTTCTGACCCTGAAAGGGTCTAATATGCAAGCCGCGACCTAGGTTATTGTATTTAGTTATTCATAAAACTTCAACTTTCTGACCCTGAAAGGGTCTAATATGCAAGCGCAGGTCGCAGGCCTGCACAAAGAAAGCGAAGGGATTGTACAAAATCAGGTTTCAAACACCCCACGGTTTTAAACCCTGCACTATAAAAGAACGATTAACGATATTTATAGATTACATTCCCCTCGTGCTGTGCCCCTAACCCTCAATGCACACGTATTAATTCCGGTACCTATAGCAAGCCAATAATGTCCATATTTTTTCACTAATACCGGGCTCCTATCTGAGCCTTTTCGGAACTATTTTCAATAGCAGTCTGCATTTTTTATCCGCCAACAAACGTTTGCGTAACATTAATGCCATAACAGTTTAAATTCCATGTTAACATTCTTTACTTAAATAGATAATTAACTTATTATAAAGCATTTAAAAGAAAAATAACTCACTTTTCAATAACTACCAATCAAACGTTTGCGTTGAGTTAGCACCTCCGTTTATTAGGCTTTTACTACTCCCCTCACTACCTTGAGATCGGATTAGCAGTTGCTGATCAGCACATTATCTCATTAATCAACCATATTTAAACTATGACCAAATTGTACAAAAGACAAGCGTTCCTTACCTGCTTGCTGTTGATGTTTGCATCACTGGCTTTCGCCCAAACCCGGGTTACAGGTATTGTTAAGGACGCCGACGGCCAGCCGATGCCGGCCGTTACAGTTACTATCAAAGGCACCACCAACGCCGTAAGCACCTCGATTGATGGTAAATTCAGTATTAACGCACCTGCCGATGGTGTTTTAACATTTTCATTTATCGGCTACACCTCAAAGGACGTTAAACTTGACGGAAAAACAGATCTGTCAGTCGTGCTCTCACCAGCGTCAAAAGCCTTAAATGAAGTTGTAGTTGTGGGTTATACCTCAAAACAGGTATCGCAATTATCAAGTTCTGTGTCAGTCATCAGTGGCGATAGGCTGCGCGACGTAACGTCAAACGACGTGGTGAGCTTATTACAGGGCAAGGCTCCCGGCGTGGTAGTTTCTTCCGCATCCGGCGACCCTACATCAACCTCAAGCATCCTCATCCGCGGGGCAAGCAGCATCAATGCCAGCACCAGCCCGCTATTTGTGGTTGATGGCAATATTGGCGGAACTTACAACGCCTCAGATGTTGAGTCGGTAACCGTTTTAAAGGATGCAGCTGCTACAGGCCTTTATGGTTCACGAGCTGCAAACGGTGTTATTATTATTACCACCAAGACCGGTAAAGCAGGCCAAACAAAAATTGACATGAGCTCTGTTGTTGGGTTTAACACCAAAACAACCGGCAATTTCCATTTGATGAATTCGCAGCAGCTGTATGATTATCAAAAAACATTTGAAACCGTTCAGCCGTCTGACCTGGCTAATAACACAAACTGGTTCGACGTTGCATTCAGAACAGGGGTTACACAAAATCACACCCTATCTGTTTCAGGAGGCACTGATAAAACCCAATATTATATCTCAGGAAACTACTACAATGAACAGGGAACGTTAATTGACAACGGAAACAGGAACTATAACTTCCGTACCAACATCACTACGAAATTAAATGATAAGTTAAAGCTAAGCGTGTTATTGAACACTATATACACCCAGCAGACTTATCCAACCGATAATTTACTTTATGACGCTTACTTAAACCTGCCTTACGATCCGGCATTTAATTCAGATGGCACACCAACTGATGGCCGTACCTACCCGGGATGGCAAGGCCGCGACAAGGAAAACCCATTACAGGGCCTGCAGTATAATTTTTCAAACAGCCGTAGTATCAGTAACAACGGCGATTTAAACCTTGATTATAATATTGCAAAGCATTTAAGCTTTGCCACCTATAACAGGATAACGTTGTATAATGACAAATACATCACCTATTATGATGCCCGTACCAAATCGGGCGGTGCAAACTCCGGCGAATTATACAACCAGGACGACTACAGCAGCACGTTGTTAACTTCAAACAGGTTAAAGTACGACAATAGCTTCGGCCAGCATAATTTAAGCTTATTGGCGGTAGGCGAAGGCCAGACCTATCATTTTGACGACGCATTGTTAAACGGTAAAGGGTTGCCTCCGGGCCGACCGGTTATGTCAACCGCAAGCGATATCGTAAGCGACCCGAGCGGAGGAACCGACAATTATAATTTTAGAAAATACCTGGGCCAGGCCGATTACAACTATGCCGGAAAATACTTTGTGGTAGGCTCATATGTGCATGAGTACTCATCACGTTTCGGAAGCAATAACCCAAGCGGTAACTTTTTCCAGGCAGGCGCATCATGGATCTTAACCAAGGAATCCTTTATGGATAATATTAAGCCTATAAGCTTTTTAAAATTACGCGCCAGCTATGGCACAACAGGTAACGCCGAAATTGGCAACTACCAGGCATTAGGATTATATTCGATTGATCAGTCTGCCAATTACGGCGGCATCCCGGGAGCCTATCCAACCCAAAAGGCCAATCCGAATTTAACCTGGGAAAAAATAAAAACAGCCAACATCGGGCTTGATTTTGGTTTATTTCACCGAATTGATGTAAGCGTTGATATCTATCAAAAAACATCAAGCGCGCTATTGTTCCAGGTGCCGCTGCCTGCAACATCAGGCTATGATTATGAATTTGAGAACGTAGGTTCCGTACGTAACAGGGGGCTTGAGATCAACGTAACTTCAAAAAACCTGGTAGGCGAATTTAAATGGGAAACTAACTTCAACATAGCCTTTAACCGTAATAAAGTAATTTCGCTGGAAGCCGGGGAACCATCCGTTAACCCGGCAGGCCCGCTTCCGATAGCAGTTGGACATGATATGAACGACTGGTATATGCCTATTTGGGCCGGTGTTAATCCTGCCAATGGCGATCCGCAATGGAAACAACAGGTTACCGATGCCAATGGCAAGGTTACCGAACAGCTAACAAATTCATACGCCAACGCAACAAAGGAATTTACAGGAACTTCCGCTTCACCAAAGTTTACCGGCGGGATAACCAACACTTTTTCTTATAAGGGATTTTCGTTAAGCACTTTCTTCAATTTTGTGTACGGAAACAAAGTGTATAACGATAGTCGCGCATATTTTGACAACGATGGTTTATATGACAGCTACAACGCAATGGTTGCACCAAGCGGATGGACCCGCTGGACAAAACCCGGCGATATCGCTACCGAACCAAAAGCTGTACAGGGCGGTAACAATAATTCAAACCAGCAGTCAACACGCTATCTTGAAAACGGAAGCTACCTGCGCCTGCGCAACGCAACTTTAGGCTACCAACTACCCGCAGACTTTACCAGCAGCCTGAAAATAAGAAGCGCGCGCATCTTTATAAGTGGCGATAACCTGGTAACGTTCACAAAATTCTCGGGGGTTGATCCTGAGGTAGCTCTTAGCTCAGGTACATCAAGCTTTAAATACCCTATCAGCAGAAAGCTATTGTTTGGTATAAATGTTGGATTTTAATTAAACAGACATGAAAAATATAAGATATATAAAATTATTAATTACCATGTGCATTGCAGCAACGCTGTTTAGCGCATGTAAAAAAGTTGAGCCTTCAACAGCAATTGATGAACATTCGGCATTAACTAACCCTGCAGATATTTACACCGCCACAATAGGAAATTATTCTGAATTAAGAGATCCTAACTATACCAGGAGCGGCCATTTCCTGATGGAGTATACCACCGATGATGTTGCGCAGGGACAGCCATCTTCTGATGATCTTTCCAGGTGCTACAGGTATGTTACACAAATACCTACAGGCGCCCACGCCACTAATTTCTGGACAAAAGGTTACCATTTAATTTTCGCAGCCAACCAGATTATAGGAGCAATACCTGATAACGCAAGCGCAGATCTGCGCCTGTTAAAAGGAGAAAACCTGTATATCAGGGCAATGGTAGATTTTAACCTGGTGCGGATCTTTGGTCGCCCTTATACCCAGGGCGATGGCAATAATCCTGGTGTACCGTTATTGACAGAAAGCAGTAAAGACACCTCACCGGCAAGAAGCTCAGTAAAGGATGTATATGGCTCAGTTATCGCCGATCTGTTAAAGGCTGCAGACCTGATGACCCTACCGGCAGGCGGAACCCCTAAGAGCGATATTTTTGCTTCAAAAGAAGTTGCCCTGGCTTTATTATCGCGCGTTTACCTGTATATGAATGATAATGCAAACGCCATTAAATATGCCGACCTGGTAATTAATTCGGGCCGGTATACATTATTACAGGGAAGCGCCTACCAAAATTATTTCAGCGGCGTACCGGAGGATAATACGGAAACCATATTTTGTATAAGGCATACAAAAACCCAGGACCAGGGTTTTGGCGCTATCGGCTCCATGTACTACAGTGGCCTTGGCCCAGACGGAACCAGCTCATTGACTACCCCGGGCGGACAAGGAAATACCGGTTGGGGCGAGGTTTATGCTTCGCAAACCTATGTTGCTGATCTGGATAAAAACCCCGGAGATCTTCGTCACAGCTTTATAGCGCCTTATACCATTAATGGCGTTTTGCAAATGAATAAAAAGCTTACCCCAAATACCCCAATGAATTATATTACAAAATATAGTTTCGAGGAGGGGATTGTAACGCTAAGCTCACCGGTTTACCTGCGCCTTGCCGAAATGTATTTAAATAAAGCCGAAGCCAACGCAAAGCTTGGAAATAGCCAGCTAGCGCTGGATGATGTTAACATTATCCGCACCCGCGCCGGAATCCCGGCCCTGACAATTGGGAGTGTAGGCACCGGAAATGTGCTTGCCGCCGTGCTAGAAGAGCGCAGGCTGGAATTTGCTTTTGAAGGCCAGCGTGCATATGACCTCTTCCGCAATAATTTGCCGCTGGTGAGAAATTATCCTGGTACACATTCATTAAATAATACGCCAACAACAAACATTATGCAAACTGTTTTGCCTACAGACCCCAGGGTGGTGTTTTACATACCGCAAACAGAGATAGCCATTAATCCAAAACTCACCCAAAATCCATAAAAATAATTACAAGTAGAACCGTCTCATATAATTTATGAGGCGGTTTTTTTTTATTTTTTGCGGTGTTAACTTTAAACCAGATTTAATCCTGCTTAAAATCAGCTGCTAACTTGATATCTTTATGCCGATATCCAAATACGAGACAATGAGAAAAACGTCCCTTTTATTTTTGTTTATAACTTTAATTACGCTGCAAGGCATCGCGCAGCAAAAACACACTTTTGCAATTAGTAACGGCTCCTTTTTGTATGATGGCAAACCGGTACAGATCCACTCTGGCGAAATGCATTTTGCACGTATTCCAAAGGAATACTGGCGGCAGCGGCTTCAGATGCTGCGGGCCCTGGGCATGAATGCCGTTGCAACTTATGTGTTCTGGAACCACCACGAAACAAGCCCCGGCGTTTGGGATTTTAAAACCGGAAACCGCGACATCCGCGAGTTTATAAAAACTGCACAGCAAGAGGGATTAATGGTGATCTTAAGGCCCGGCCCCTATGCCTGCGCCGAATGGGAATTTGGTGGCTACCCATGGTGGCTGCAAAAGGATAAGGAAATGGTGATCCGCAGTAAAAATCAAAAATTTCTTGATTCCTGCAAATCTTATATCGATCACTTGGTTGGCCAGGTTAAGGACCTGCAAATTACGCACGGCGGGCCGATCATTATGGTGCAGGCCGAAAACGAATTTGGCTCGTACGTTGCGCAACGTAAGGATGTGCCGCTTGCCGACCATAAAGCTTACAGCGCAGCTATAAAGGACTTGCTGTTAAAAGCCGGTGTTGATGTTCCATTGTATACTTCCGATGGCGACTGGCTCTTTGAGGGGGGAACAATCCCCGGTGCATTACCAACCGCAAACGGCGAAACAGATACAAAGAACCTGAAAAAGCTTGTTGCTAAGTTCAACGGTGGAAAAGGCCCGTATATGGCTGCCGAATACTATCCAGGCTGGCTTGATCATTGGGGCGAAAAGTTTGAAAAGATACCGGAAGCCGGTGTGGTAAAAGAACTGGAAGCTTTTTTAAAGGATACCATTTCGTTCAATATTTATATGGTGCATGGCGGTACGAACTTTGGTTTCACCAGTGGCGCTAACTATGATAAGGAACACCCTATTCAGCCGGATATCACCAGCTATGATTATGATGCGCCGATCAGCGAAGCGGGTTGGGCAACTTCAAAATATACGGCTATCAGAAATTTGATGAAGAAGTATGTTACTTATCCAATTCCGGAAGTTCCGGCACAGATCCCTGTGATCCAATTGCCTCCCATCAAACTAACAAAAACAGCAGATTTGCTCGAACTGGCAAAAAATCAACAACCAGTTGAAAGCGATACGCCGCAAACTTTTGAAACCCTTAACCAGGGGCATGGCTACGTTTTGTACAGCCGCAAATTCACACAGCCCATCAGCGGCACATTGCATTTGGAAGGTTTAAGGGATTACGCAACCATTTACATAAACGGCCAAAAGGTTGCTGAATTAAACAGGCAAGCCAATAACTTTAGCTGCGCTATCGACATCCCGTTTAACGCCAGGTTAGATATTTTAGTAGAGAACCTTGGCCGCATTAACTATGGCGGCGAGATCATTCATAACCTCAAGGGTATTATTAGCCCGGTTAAAATTGACGACCACGAAATAACCGGCAACTGGCAAATGTACAAGCTGCCAATGGACAAAGTTCCGGCTGTTACAGGAAACAATAACACTATTGGCAAGCCAACACTTTACCAGGGAACATTTAACGTAAGCAAAGTTGGCGATACATTTTTGGATATGAAGAATTGGGGCAAAGGCATTGTGTTTGTAAACGGCACAAACCTTGGTCGCTACTGGAAGATCGGTCCACAGCAAACACTTTATTTACCGGGATGCTGGCTAAAGAGGGGTGTAAATAGCATTGTTGTTTTGGAGCAGTTAAACGACGTAAAGCAAACGGAAGTAACTTCGGTAACCGTCCCTGTTTTGGATGCTGCGGTAGGGAAATAAAAGCCAGCTTGCGTCAAATCAAGTTGATACCTATATGATAAAAATGCGCGGAGAGTTTGTCTTTTTTACAGGCAAGCTCTCCGCGCATTTTCAGCAGTTTCATTAAATTAATTCACTGTCTTCTTTACCACAGATAAGTTAAATAAAGGAATATCTACCGCCAGGAAAAGATTAAAGTGAGATTGAAGATGGATACTGTTACTGGTGGAAGTGACAGGCGAGGTCCATTGCCAGCCCCCCCCAACCGACAGCGGCAAATAACCTCCAAAACCATATACCAGCTGCACACCAGGCGATACAAGCCCTGCGAAATTTATGTCCTGTTGATACTGACCCTGGTTATCAAGTTTATACCTGATAACGCTTCCAATGTCAATTGCACTGATAAACAGGCTGGCACTGCCCGCTTTCTGAGCTCCTAAACTAAATGCAAAACCTATGGGTGCAGTTAGCCCATATTGATTGGTAAACCCCTTACCAGTATTAGATGATCGGTAAAAGCCGCCAACATAGGCGTTGAGCGCTATATTGAAGAAAGCATCCTTTTTAACCCTTGAGCTGCCTGCCGGCAATGCATAACCTTCAAGAATGGATTCTACCTCCTGGCTATTGTTTGCCTGGCTCAGTGACGCCAGCAGATCGATATAGCTCAATACTTTTGTTAAGCTGGTCAACGCGTCCTTGCTGTTTTGGGTTTCCCAGGCAAGGTCCTGCAATTGCAAATTCAGCGCCACCTTATTTTGCCGGAGGTTCTGTATCTGCAATATAACGGCCGCTTTAACCTGGGCATCATTAATGTCCGTAATTTTTGGCAGCGTTTTTAGCGTAGCATTTATTGCGTCAATCTGCTTTGACAAACCCGCTGCCCTGGTTGCCAGGTCGGCTGACAACTGGTCGCCAAGTTGAGAATTAGTGGTTTTATCAGTCTTTAGCGATGATACATAGCCGCTCACATTATTCAGCATTCGGGACAGATCAGTAATGGCCAGGTTATAGTTTTTTGCGGAGATATTTTTTATCATAGAAATACCCGAAGTTGAAAATTGGGGCCAGTAGGTGCATATTGCTGCCAGTTGCTGTTTCCACGGCATATCAGCAGCATCCCCTTGTACAAACGGCTGTAACAATTGCATGCTACCTCCTATTAACTGATTATAAAGCACAAACCTATCCGCTGAAACCACGTTCTGCCCGGAATTTTTCAGGGCGTCGTCCCTCTGCTTTAAAGTTGCCAATTGTTGTCCAAGCGTGTTTAGCTTATCGGATGCTGTAACGAATTGGTTGATAACAGTACCGGTCTGCGCAACATATCGCCCTATCAGATCTGATAATTGATGGGCGCCATCCTTGTCATAAAACTGATAAGTTGAAACTTGTTGCCAAAGCAATCCAAGGTAAAATTTGCCAAGTTGAGCAACATAAACGGGGTTTTGATGCGTGGCGAGTCCAATGTCCTGGGCAGTAAAATAGGGATAGTCGCCGTCATCACTATCCGAAAGCAGTTTTTTCCGGATCGAATTTGAGGTGATATCAGCCAGGTGGATCATTGTAGAATAATTGTTTTGTTCCTTAAGGAAGCTGGCGGTGTCCAAATCATTCAAACTTTTAGATAAACTACTTTTGCCATGCAGTTCATTAAATAACTGCGCAGATGCAAATACCAGTGTTAGCTCCGGAACCTGTTTATTCAACAGTTTATAACGGGGTAGTTGGTATAACAGTGGAAGCTGTACCGGTAATCCGTCCAGGTCGTCTTGTATAGCCGCCTTAAGTGCCACAAGGGTTTTGGCATAATCATATGGCTCAATGGGTTTTAATAATGCCCGGGTTTTAGGGAACAGGATATTAAACTCAGGGTAACGGTTGATAAAGTCCTGCAATTTGGCAAAAACCGAGGCAGACAACTCCTCGCCGGCACGCTTTACCAGGAAATCGGCCACACCGTTTACCAGGTTGCCACCAATATTGCCTGCTACACCACCAGATTGTTCAGAGATCGTAAATCCGCTAAGGCCGGCAAGTGTGTTATCCCGACTAATTTTGAAACCCGCTTTACTGTCATCAAATATGTCGCTGAGAAAAGGATTTTTAGCAAAAATCTTTTTTAATTCCGCGTAGGAGGTGCTTGCGGGCAAATTTGCGTTCCTTAACAGAATGGCAATAATTATTTTTTGTGAGACAGGTTCATTATTCAAAAAACCATCCGGTGTCACTTGTTTATTTAGCAATGGCTGGCTTAATCCCAGGGGATCGATAATGTCAAAGCCACGGGGGTGCGCGTTAAATATTGCATTGATGCCATTTTTGGCGTTCATCAGCGCGATGGCGTCGTACATTGCTGACTGCGTGCTTTGCGCGCAGCAAACGCCTGTTGTGAGCAGCAGGCAAAGCAGTAATAAATAAGGCCGGTTGTTTTTCATTTTGTCTTAAATTAGGTTGTTCTGTTTCTTCCCAAATGCCCAAGGAGTTGTTTCAACTCCCTTTGTGGGATGCTGAGCAAGGTGCCTTTAAAATAGTTGTAGATATTTATCCGTCGATTGTTATAAGCCAAAAGATACGGATGAGCAGCATAATGAAAATCAAGGCAAGCGATCTGAAATGTCGCCTTATCGTTGCTCACGGATTGCTCAATAGCGTTAAGGGCGGCAGTAAACTCCAGCAGGTGATGCCCCGCAAGGCCGTGTGTAAACCTTATTTCATCATTCAAATAATAAAAATCCAACGCAGCCTCCACCCCACTGTCCCCAACCACCATAATGCGAATGCCTTCAGGCTCCGTTGTTTTAATCCGTACATTCCGCAGGCTATTCAGCTGCTGTATATCCAACATTAATGAGATATGAAGATTGCCCGGGCTTGGGGATAACAATGGCATTAACCCTCCACTGAGTACGTCTGTGGTAGCTTTTTCCAGCTCTGAGATAAGCTCAGCAGGATAAGTTGTGGGTTGTATGGGCATTGCTTCTCTGTTTATCAATTAGTAGTGTAAGAGCGGTTCCAGGTTCCGCCGCCGCCACGGTAATTGTCTCTCAATTCTTCATATAACATCGGGATGATCTGACCATTAGCCGGATCGGCCACCTGCAACATTACCTGCGAGTTACTTTGCCGCGCATCAACAATAATAACCACATGCCCGCCAATCCCCGGGATATCCATCTGGCAGCACACCGGCTTTTGAGCGGCCAATTCATTAACAACTGTATCAACCGGCAATACATCATCGTAGGCTTGGTTAAGATGCCCGACTTCCGTTAAGGCGTCTGCGAGGTTACAGGTATCGTTACAAAAATCGGTTAAAGGCCCAAATGCGCATGATGGTTTATGATTCAATTTAGCCTCCAATTCCGGTTGCGTTGGAACCGGGCTATCCTGATAAAATGCACAAATGGCAGCAGTACAGGCGGCCCAGCACCATTGGCTCATTTGCTGTTGCTGAATCGGAAAATCTGATAGATCTGCACCGGAAAGCCCCTCGCCTAACTGATAGTTTGAATTGCTTAGGGTTTGGGAAAGCTCCATGAAAAGATAAGGTTATACCATTTCATTTTGAGAATGTTGATCTAAGTTAGGGTTATTTTTTTAGGTTTAAAAAAATATTTATGTTTTATAGAATTCTATAATTGCATTCTATTTCAGATCCGGCTCAAAAACAAAAAGGATGGCATCAACAGGCGTATTATCACATAGTAATATTGTGTAAGCCAAAAGTAAGTTCTATCCCTCCGCAAAAAACGGCCACTCCTGTCTCACCTTCGCTTTTACCAGGTAAACAATTCCGCCGGTACTAATGGCGATTAATGCGCCAAGGAATAAGGTTAAGCCTGTGGCAACAAGGATACACCCCCATAAAACAATAGCAATGTACACCGGCCATGGGAAGAACGGCATTTTGTAAGGAAAGTCTACTTTGGCACGGGCTTTTCTGAGCAGCAGCAGACCAATGGCCTGGGCAATAAACTGCACCAATATCCGCATAGCTAAAATAGCGCTAATCACCTCACTCAATTTGAACAGCAAGCTAAAAACGAAGGCGATCCCCCCGAGAAAAAGCAGGGAAACGTATGGAAAGTTACCTTTGGGATGAAGCCGCGCGAAGATCTTGAAAAATGCGCCGTCGGCCGCGGCTGCATATGGCACGCGACTATAACCGAGCGTAGCCGAAAAAACCGAGGCAAATGCAACTACCAAAATCAGCCCGGTAACTATTTTAGCGGCAACCGGGCCAGCCAACTGCTGCATAAAAAGGCTGATCACAAACTTGCTTTCCTTTGCCTGTTGCCAGGGGATAACGCTTACCACGCTTACATTCATACAGAGATATAAAATAGCTATCCCTATTATCGACATGAACATGCTGCGGGGGATGTTTTTTGAGGGATTTACAATATCGCCACCTAAATGACAAACGTTATAGTAGCCCAAATAGCTGTAAACACTTTTCACACATGAAAAACCTAAAACTGATACAAATGCATAGTTAAGTGTCAATCCATCGTTAATATGCTGCAGCGGCTGCAGGAAGTTACCGTGTGCTATGCCGCCTCCAATGATCCAGAATAAAGTAAAAAGAACCGCCACCCAAAGCACCACGCTGATCTTGCCGATAGCTTCGATTTTACGGTACAAAAGGGCGATAATGGTTATTACTACGCCTCCGCTCATAAGCTTGGACTCCAACCCGCTGAGCGGCACAAGGTAGGAAAAATAATATGAAAAGCCGATAGCTGCCGATGCAATAACAAGGGGCGCCTGGATCATTGTTTGCCACACAAATAAAAAACTGGTGAGCTTGCCCCACTTATTTTCGCCATAGGTAACTTTAAGAAAATTGTATGAACCGCCCGCCATAGGGAACGCGGCACCCAGCTCGCTCCAAACCATGGCATCAACCAATGACAATACACCGCCGGCCAGCCATGCGTACAGGAAATAAGGCCCGTTCATAATGCCGATCACCATTGGCAATGTAATGAACGGCCCGATGCCGACCATATCGGTCATGTTTATTGAAGTTGCCTGTAAAAGGCCCAAACGTCTTTCGGGTAAAGTTTCCGCCATTCGTGCTATTGTTCCAATTCTCAATAATACGCAAGTAAACAGAAATTACCACGTCATTTCCAAATCATATTCATTATTGGGGGATATAGACAAAAAAATGAGCTCCTGCAAAACAAGAGCTCATTTCAAACACTTCAACAGGTGTTATCTATCTTAAACTGGCGGTTGGTTTATCAACCAAGTTTTTTATCGCAACCAGCATTCCGTTAAACTCCTCTTTATCATACAAACGGGTGAGATAAATTATTTTACCTGTAGGGTCAATCACTACATTCCGGGTAACGCCGCTCTTCTTATTAGCAAACCTGCCGAATATATCCGCTTTGGGGTCAAGTGCCAGCGGGTAGCTAAGCTTCATATCATGATGGAACTTTTTAACTGTCGGCATCGGCTCATCGCGGTCTACCCCTATCAATACCAAACCTTTGTTTTTGTAAGCTTTCCACACGTCGCTTTCTAAATGTGGCATTTCCTCTCGGCATACACTGCACCAGCTTGCCGTAAATTGTAATATCACAATTTTACCACGTAGTTTTTTTAATGTTGTTGTGGTGCCGTTGTTTAACACCAGTTGGAAATCATCAGGTGCTTGGTCGCCAACCTTTACTATGTAGCCGCGGTCGTCGTCGGCTTTGGTGGTTTGCGCGTTTGACGCGTTAATTAAAAAAAGTTGCAGTATGGCTATTGCGGTGTATTTAAGTATTTTCATGATTTATCAAGTTGTTGTTTTTCAAATTTATTAAACTTTAAGATAACAAGGGCTGAAAAATTAATTTGTCATTCTGAACGAAGTGAAGAACTATATCTTGAGCCTCGGCGAAAAATCTTTAATATTTGATAAGTCGCAGTCATACTTGTCCAGTGTTCATAGAAAACCCGTTAAAACAAGAAGCACTTGTTATCAGTTCCTCAATAAAAGAACGCCAATGAAAAATACAGCAGCACAACTCCCGCAGCAGGAAACCGGGCGGGAAACCAATTTTACGTACAGCGAAACGTTTGACTCTTTAAAAACTGCGCATACAGCTTTTAAAGAGTCGGCTGAAAGGTTGCTGACGGTGAATAACTGGCATGAATATACCGGGACAGGGTCAGCGAAGTTTACATTATGCAATAACCAGGGCGATGAACTTTTCGGCTTTGCTGCTGAAGGCTTTTATATCAGCATTGACCTGCCTGGCCCCGGGCCGGATGCAGGCGAAGGTCTGGAATGGGTGATGATAGAAAAGATAGAAACCGACGGTGATGCAGAAACCGCAGAAGAATATATAACAATGACTGCAAGACCCGTACCCGATCCAAAAAAAGCGAACCCGGAAATCGCGCATTTTTATACCGATGCCTCTACGAACACCTTTGTTATCAGGCGCGACGGGCGGACGCTTAGTGCAGGCGCATACGGGCGAAACGAAGTCCCGAACAATCAAGATGTGGACCTGCACGACAAGATCAGGAATACCGCGATTGGTCTGATGGCGCGCGTTGGGTTATCCGGCGTGCAATGGCAGCGGCTTGTAGATGGATTAATAACTTATAAAGCTAAATAACATGGGCAAGCAACACGACACCTTTCCAAACGAACAACCGGAAATGCCGGTACCGGAAAAAACGCCGGAAATTAATAAACCTGCCGACCCTCGTGAACCGGAAATACCAAACGAGAATCCGCAGGTAGTGCCGGATGAGTTTCCGCCGGAAGATAATCCACCTGAAGAATCACCGGCAAATCCGGGGATTTAATTCCATGTTGCAGGAGAGACAACTCCAAACAACACGAAAAAATTAGTCAGATTGCCGTAAAATCTGATTAATTTGTAAAATGGAAAATTACAGCATCGTCTTATTTATCCTCGCCGTGATGATTGGCCTGTCTGCTGTGGCCGACAAGGTGAAGCTCCCCTACCCGGTGCTGATGACCGTTGCAGGCATTGGCGTTGGCTTTATCCCCGGCATCCCCGATATTACCCTGAACCCGGATATTGTTTTCCTGATATTTTTGCCACCGCTGTTGTACGACGCTGCCTTTAATATCTCGTACCAAACATTTAAAACCAATATCAATACCATTGGTACACTGGCCATTTCGCTGGTATTTGCAACAGCGTCAGGCATTGCGGTTTTTGCCCATTATGTTATCCCGGGCATGAGCTGGCCTTTGTCGTTTGTGCTGGGCGCCATCCTTTCGGCTACTGATGCCGTGGCGGCTATGAGTATTACCAAAGGCCTTGGTCTTTCGCACAGCACCAATACCATATTGGAGGGTGAAAGCCTGGTGAATGATGCATCGGCGCTGGTGGCTTACCGGTTTGCCGTTGCCGCGGTAACGGGCGCCGCCTTTGTGTGGTGGCGGGCCGGACTGCAATTTGCTATCCTGATGGCCGGCGGCTTGCTCGTCGGCTTTGTGCTAGGCCAAATCCTGAGCTTTATCCTGGTGCGGATAAAGCAAAACAACCTGGTTATTATAAGCTTTATGCTGCTGATGCCATTTGTGACTTACCTGGTTGCCGAGGACCTCCATGTATCGGGCGTTATTGCTGTAGTGATCCTTGGGTTGATGATAGCCCGGTTTAAAAACAAGGATGTGCCCGAGCAGTTAAAAAAACAATCGCGCGCTATCTGGGATATTATTATTTTCCTGTTGAACGGGTTGATCTTTATCCTGATAGGCCTGCAATTGCCATACGTTTTAAAAAGCATCAATAGCAGCGATGTGCTGCCTTTTATCGGCTATGCCTTTGTTATCACAGTAATAGCGCTCGTCATCCGCATGGCGCGGGTGTTTGCGCAGCGTACCAACCTGCAAAAAGCCTTTAAAAAAGGTAAGCATAAAATAACGGAAGATGCACTGCTTGATTTAAAAAGCAGCCTGGTGATCGGCTGGTCGGGGATGCGGGGTATTGTGTCGCTGGCTATTGCCATTGGTTTACCGGTAACGCTGGCCGACGGCAGTGCCTTCCCGCAGCGAAACACCATTATATTTATCTCGGTGGTAGTGGTATTGTTTACGCTGATTGGCCAGGGGCTCACGTTGCCGTGGATAGTGAAGCGGTTTAAAACGGATTGAGAGAGAAATATTTTAGTCAATCGTTTAACAGTTTATTTATGATAAATTATTTAGAGCATAAGGTTTCCAAAAATGAGCTAATCACGATTTTTAAAAGAAATCTTGACCGGAGTATTTTTATAGGTGAGTATCCCTACTTTGGCTCCGACGGGAACGAAGTTTTTTATGAAGCATTTATTGAGAGCAATATATTAAAACATAAATTTAAGGTGCAGGAGGACGCGATAGAGTTGTCAGTTAGGTTAAATATTTACAAAGTTCTTTTTCTTAGGGAAATAAAAAAGATTGTATATTCCCGGAGACAAGGAATTATAAACCTCGTCTGTTTGGATTGGCTCTTTTATTTTTTTCAAGATATTCCTAAAGACGAATTTATTGAGATTAATGAACACGTATCGAAACATTCTACATCCGACTTGTTGAAGGTTCAGAGTGTTTTAAATATTCTTTTATTCAAACCCGACATTCAATTAATTAAAAATTTAATATCGTATTTTACTGAAAGTGATGATCCATCTGTATTTTATCGTTTGATCAATAGTTTAGATACAAATCAGCTAGCTAAGAGGTTTACCAATGAAACGATAAATTCTATCAAAGAGATTGTTTTATCTAAACATGCAATATCAAAAGATCAAAGGAATGAAATTATTAAAAAATTATCTGCGTTAGGTCTGTAGTTATACCCCAGCTACCCCCTCCTCACGCCAGGTTAGGATCCATAGGTACATCTGCCCCATAAAACAGGCCGCCTCTTTGGTCGGGCAGGTTGCCCAAACAAAGAAAATGTAAACCCATGTTATTCTTAATTAATCTATATAAATAATTTATTAACAAATACTTATATAAATGTAAACCCTAAACTATGTAAACCCATGTAAACCCCTCTTTTGCTCTTTACCCGTTTGGGATCGACTTTTTTCCATTTACCGGTAAGCATGTTAACCCCCTGTTTTTATAAGTATTTGATTAATATGTATTTAATCAGTTTAAAATCGGAATTATGTTAACCCTGTCAACCCTCGTTAGCTGGTGGGGAGGGGGTATACGCCTTTACGCTTTTGGCCGCCATTGCACCTCACGCCAGGCTAAGACAGGCACGGAAGTTGCTGAGGCTGTATTGTTCCTGACCTCCGATGACTCATCAAATATGACCAGGGAACGACCCTGTTGATGATGGGTTGGCGCAGATTTGATGACAATTTCCATCCGCTTAAAGACCCTATTCGTCTATACATATCCCCTATTCACCGATACAATATTGACAGCGCAGAAATATTTAGCAGTTTTGGCCTTTCATCGGGGATAAGGAATTGGAGAGTGACTTCCCCCGGTTTGTTCTGTTTCATGTTTGGGAGCGCCTGCTTGTCTGCAGGCGCTTATTTAATTCTCTTTACATTATTGCAATTGAGAATACCACGCAAAAACCTTGCATCGTATTACCCGTTATTTATATCTTTAGCCACATACTTTACAGGTGATTCGTCACCTGCCTTTATATGGAAGCCAGGGAAATTTTAAAACAACACATCGCCAAAACTGCTTCACTAACCGATGAGCAGTTTGACTACGTATTTTCTCATTTTAAATCCCAATCCTACAAAAAGGGTCAATCGCTTATAACCGCCGGCGAGTCGGTGAACTGTGAGTATTTTGTGCTGTCGGGCTGCTTAAAAAGCTTTTTTATTAATGACGATCTGAAGATGTTTATTCTTCAATTCGCCATGCCAACGTGGTGGGCGTCTGACTTCAATGCACTTTATAGCAACACCAAAGCAACCATTAATGTGGATTGCATAACAGACGCCGACGTACTATGCCTTTCAAATGCTGACCGCGAAAAACTCTGCAGCGAGATCCACCAGGTGGAGCATTTTTTTCGCTGGCGCACCAACAAGGGTTATGTGGCCGCTCAAAAAAGGTTGTTGTCCTTTATGAACAATGATGCTAAACACCGGTACGAAGAACTGCTAAAACTTTATCCTCAACTCTATAATATAGTCCCTAAAAACCTCATCGCTGCTTATTTGGGGGTATCAAGAGAAACGCTTAGCCGCCTTTAACATGCCCAAAAAGTGATGTACATCACATAAAAACAGCCTCTCCATATAAGTGACGTAGGTCACACAGCCTGCCGGGTTTTCCTCCTTTCCTTTGTATTGTAATTTAAAACAAAAAGAAAAATGGAAACTCAAAAATTTAAAATCGTAAGTGCTCAAAGCAATATCGAATGGACAGGCCGCAAAGTAACCGGCGCACACAACGGCACCATCGCCATAAAAGAAGGCAGCTTAACATTAACCAACGGAAAGCTTACCGGCGGGAAGTTTGTGATCGACACAACATCTATCAAAATCCTTGACGTAACCGATCCGGCTACTAACGCACAGTTTGCAGGCCACCTTGCATCGGATGATTTTTTCTCTATCGAAAAATATCCTGAAGCAGTCCTTGAAATTACTGCAGTAGTAGATAACCACATTGAAGGCAACCTTGCTATTAAAGGGATCACCCATCCTGTTGGCTTTGATGCAGCCATCAACACAAATAATGACACATTAACCGCAACCGGCAAATTAGTGATCGATCGCACCAACTACAACATGAAGTTTCGCTCGGGTAATTTCTTTAAGGATTTAGGCGACACGCTGATCTATAATGATTTTGATTTGAATGTAAGTATCACCGCCAAAGCCGTAACAGAACCAGCTTTAGCTTAATAACCACAGCCATGCCATACGTAAAAATTGAAGTAACACGTGAAGGTGTTACCAGGGAACAAAAGCAAGCCCTGATTAAAGGGGTGACCGACCTGATGAGTGACGTATTAAACAAAGACCCTCAATTAACCTTCGTAGTGATCCAGGAATATGACCTGGACGACTGGGGCCATGCCGGAGAACAGGTATCTGTGCTGAGAGAAAGAGGGATAACCGCCGAAAGAAAATAAAACCATGAAAAAACAAACCATAATAGTTACCGGCGCCTCATCTGGCATCGGCAAGGAAGTAGCCCGCCACTTCTTAGCAAACGGCGATAATGTAGTAATCAATTCGTTCACAGCGGACAAACTGGAACAGGTTTACCAGGAATTGGGCGCAGGAGAAAACCTGGCCATGGTGGCTGGTGATGTGAGCGATAAAAGAACCGGTGAGAGGCTTGTAGCAACAGCGGTTGAAAAATTTGGTTCCGCAGACGTACTGGTGAACAATGCCGGAATCTTTGAAACCAAACCTTTCCTCGAAGTGGATGAAGCATACCTCGACCGTTTTCTGAATACAAATCTGAAGGGCACCTACTTCACCACCCAGGCTGTTATTCCCCAAATGCAGAAGCAACGTGATGGCGTAGTGATCAATATCGGCACACCATTGGTAAACCACGCCCTTGCAGGAGTGCCCATCACTGCACAAATGGCGTCAAAAGGAGCAATCCAGGCGCTTACCATACAGCTTGCAGCCGAGTTTGGAAAGGATAATATCAGGGTAAATACTATTGGGCCCGGCACCATCCGCACCCCGATGCACGGTGATAACGCCGATCAAACCGCGGGATTGCACCTGCTGAACCGCGTTGGCGAAGTAGAAGACATCGCAGAAATGGTTTATTCTGTAGCAAAGAGTAACTTTATTACCGGCGCAATCATCAACGTTGACGGAGGCATAGGCGCCGGACACAATTTGGGTTAACGTGAAAACGCTCTTATTAACTGCTTTTCTGTCCTGCTTTTTGCCGGCATCAAAAGCGCAAAACATTACTAAAATGAACACGCAGCAAACAGATTCAGTAGCCATTTCACAAGCATTGGAAGACTACTACTTTAAAGGAATTTACGAGGGTGATATAAATGTATTGGGTAAGATCTTCAACGCCGGAACTTTGCTGTTCGGTGATGTAAAGGGTCAGCCTTACGTCAAAACGCTCGATCAATACCTCGACGGGGTAGCTCATCGCCAAAGCCCGAGGGATTCCGGCAAACCATTTAAGGGAGAAATCCTTTCTATTAACGTGGTTAATTCTATCGGTGTAGCCGAAGTGAAGGTAAAGATGTACGAGTTCAATTACCATGAGTTTCTGTCGTTCCATAAAATTGATGGTAAGTGGCTCATAGTAAACAAAATGATCAGCGACGTTAGCGAATAAACTTAAAAACCATGTGGTACAACACAAAAGCAACAGAAATGCTGGGGATCCAATACCCCATTATGCAGGGCCCATTTGGCGGCAACCTTTCATCGGTTGAGCTGGTGGCAACGGTATCAAACGCCGGTGGCCTGGGAGGTTACGGGGCTTATACATTAAGTCCGGAGGAAATTATTGCCGTTGACAGGCAGATTAAAGCAGCTACCAGTAAGCCCTACAACATCAACCTGTGGGTTTCGGATACCGATGCAGAAAATGGCACCGTAACCGATGAGCAGTATGAACAAGCCAAACAATTGTTCAAGCCTTATTTTGATGAAGCAGGAATTCCCCTGCCTGCAAAGCCAGCGCCGTTTAGGCCAAGGTTTGAAAACCAGGTTGAAGTGATATTGGACATTCGCCCAAAAGTATTCAGCTTTATGTTTGGGGTACCGTCTGCCGAAGTTTTGGAGCAATGTCGCAGGCTGGGCATCAAAACCGTTGGCGCTGCTACCACGTTGGACGAAGCTATTTTTTTAGAAAATGCGGGCGTGGATATGATCATTGCTTCCGGCTTTGAAGCCGGGGGCCATCGCCCATCGTTTCTTGCATCTGCTGAATCATCAACCACCGGCACTTTTGTGTTATTGCAGCTAATCAGGGAAAAGGTAAAAACGCCGGTGATCGCAGCCGGCGGGATTGCCAACGGCAAAGGCGTTGCTGCTGCTTTGGCACTCGGTGCGAGTGCAGCACAAATTGGCACCGCATTCCTGGCTACCGATGAGTCAAATGCTTTACCTATCCACAGGCAAATGTTATTTTCTGATGCGGCAAAATATACCACATTGTCAAGGGCATTTACAGGCAGGTTTGGACGCGGAATTACGAGCAGGGTTGCCCGGGAAATGCTGGGCAAGGAAAAACAATTCCTGCCGTTCCCTTTACAAACAACGTTTATGTCGCCATTGAGGAAAGCCGCTTTGGAACAAGAGAAGTGGGATATGATCCTATTTTGGGGCGGGCAGATTGCACCTATCCTTAAGCACACCAAAGCCAAACAGCTGATGCAATCATTAATTGGAGAAACCACAGCTTATTTCGACAATTTAAAAGCTTAAAGCTGAGAAAAACAAAGTGAATGCAAGCTACAACGGTTTCATGTGCCCGAAAACAGCCCGGACAATGCGGCCCGTATGTATTAAATCTTAAAAAAATGAAAAGCTCAAAAGTGTGGTATATTACCGGGGCCTCCCAGGGATTGGGACTCACCCTTGTTAAAAAGCTGCTGGATAGCGGTTACCGCGTTGCAGCAACATCCCGCAATGCCAGCTCCTTACAGCAGGCAGTGGGAATGATCGATAAAGACCGCTTTCTTCCGCTGGCTGTCGATCTTAATAACCCCGATTGTGTTGATGAATCTGTTCAGCAAACACTTGAGGCATTCGGGCAGATAGATGTAGTAGTAAACAATGCAGGTTACGGCATGGCCGGAACCGTTGAGGAAATTCCCGAACAGGATATTAAAAACATCTTTAATGTGAACGTGCTCGCTGCTATTGATGTAACAAAAAGTGTGTTGCCTGTTATGCGTAAACAAAAATCAGGGTATATCATTAATATTGGTTCGGTCGCTGGTTTTGTGGGCGCGCCGGGCTGGTCGGTTTACTCCGCTACCAAAGCCGCCATTGCTGCATTTTCAGAAGTGTTGGCACTCGACGTAAAGGAGTTCGGCATAAATGTAACTGTGGTTGAACCATCAGGATTCCGGACCGGCTTTTTAACCAAAGACTCGTTGGCTTATATTGATAGCAAAATAGAGGGCTACAATGCTGTTAAAAATACGCAGGAACGCTACCTTGCTGCTAATGGCAAACAGCCAGGCGATCCCGATAAGGCGGCCGAAATCATTATCGGCCTGGCGGAAAATCCCGAGCCGCCCTTGCACCTATTTTTAGGCGCCGATGCGGTTAACCGGGCATCACAAAAGATTGTTGAATTATCAGCAGAACTAGATAAATGGAAGTCGATCTCTATCGGAGCCGATTTTAAGGACTGAATTAACAGGGCAAAATCGTTAAAAAGATTTTGCCCTGTTTTTTTGAGTTATTTCTTCTTAAAAAGCTCCAGCTTGTAGCTAAAGGTTGTTGGTTTTGCATACACCAAATAGGGTTCCAGCGGCCTTGGTCCGCAGCCGTTTGAGCCAACGCCAAGCGTTTTATTGCTGATACATAAAACAGTTCCCGTACTTTTTGGCAGATCGATCTTGTACTCTACAGGTTCCATCTCCTCATCGCTGTACGGAAGTGCGGAAACCTGCATTAAGGCGGTATCCTGTTTAACGGTTATTCCTAAACCCTTAGCTGAAGTTAGGCTTGCCCAACGCACATCCTCATGGTTACCGCATTCCATCGGCTTTTCATAAGGGGTTAGCTGCTGACTAACACTGCTGAAATAATGCCCAACATCAAAACCCTTTTTCCGGTCGGCATAATTTTCCATTGGGCCTCGGCCCAGGTAATCAAACTGATCAAGATCTTTGTTTAAGAACATCCTCACGCCCAACCGTGCCAGTATTAGGGTTGGATCGCTAAAGCTTACCTTATTTTCAGCATTGATAACACCGTTACCGCTGATGGTATAAACCACATCGTGATGAACGGTGAAGTTACGCTTGCCGGTCCCGGTTAAACTTACTTTAACTTCAACTACCCCGGCGGATACTTGGTTGCTTTTCACATCATTAACTACCCATTTAATGTTTCTTAAACCATTGTCCTCCCACCCGCGGTAAGCCCACATATCATCTATCCGGTGCGGCGCACGCCAAAGGTGCAGCATCGGGCCGCCGTTATCCTTTAGTACATTTTCGCCATCTTTTTCTATTTTGGAGAATGTACCTTTTGCCTTATTAAACTCAAGGCTAAAATCGGTTCCTTTTATGGTGATGTTATCCTTCGAATCAGTCAAAGTAAGATCCCCGCCATTGCCTTTATCTTCAACCGCGGGAACAGACACCGGTAGTTCAATTTGCTGCGCGGCAATTTCAAATCCTTTTGGAGCCCACACCTGGTCATTCGCCAGATCAAACGAAACCCTTAAAAAATATTCCGCGCCCGGTTTTGGCTTAACGTTGTAAGGGATCTTTACCTCCTTTTCTGCACCGGGCTCAATCAGCCCTACATTTAAATTACCGGCGGCTATGCTGGTTCCATTCTCACTCAAATCCCATTTGGCAATAAAGCCATTAAGATTAATAAACTGGTAGCGATTTTTAATGGAGAATGTTTTGCTTTTGAATTCTTTGACTTTTATGCTGATCCATTGGTAAGCATGTTTTAATTCCGGGTAATGCGGTTTTAATGATCTATCTGAAAACACAACCCCCTTATGGATAAAGTACTGATCGTTAGGATATTCCCCAAAGCCACCGCCGTAAGCTGTTATGTGGTGATTTGGGTCGCGATCATTATAGATCCCCTGGTCCTGCCATTCCCAAATTGCGCCGCCCAGTAATGTCGGATACTTATCAAATAGGTCGTTGTAAAGATCAACAGAACCCATTGAGTTGAACATAGCATGCGCATATTCGCATAAATAGAATGGCTTGGTCAAGCTATCGGGTTGGGCGTATTTTTCTACATCAGCCACCCCGGTGTACATATCGCTCTCTATATCTGCGGGATTATCCTTACCTACGCCGAAGCCCTGGTAATGGGTAGGCCTGGTATTATCTATCCCCTTAATAACCTTTAAAATAGCCCTAAAGTTTGAACCGCCGCTACCGCATTCGTTACCCAGCGACCAAATAATAACGGCCGGATGGTTCTTAAAATTCTCCACGTTGGCTACGTTCCTGGCAATAAGTGCGGCTTTGATCCTTGGGTCTTCATTAAACTCATCCCATGATCCATGGCTTTCCAAATTAGCTTCAGCAACCAGGTAAATTCCATATTCGTCGCACAACTCATACCAGCGCGGGTCGTCCGAATAATGGCAGGTACGCACGTGGTTGCAGTTTGCTTGTTTTATCAGGATAATGTCCTTGATCATTTGCGCCTCGGTAATGGCGTGTCCATCATCAGGCCAGTTCTCGTGGCGGTTTACCCCTTTTAATTTGATGGGTACTCCGTTCACAGTAAAAATCCGCCCCTTGATCTCAATCTGCCTGAAACCGGTTCGTGACGATAAAGTTTCCAGTTTGCCGCTTCCATCGTTAATGGTAAGTACTGTTGTATAAAGCTTTGGCGTTTCTGCTGTCCATTTTTCCGGATTGTTTACATTGAAGCTCACATCCAGGGTAACCTCCTCACCGGGTTTTAATGCAGGGATTTCCTTTTTTACCACAGCCCCGGCAACGGGCATATTGTTGTTATATAAAGTTACTTCCAGTTCATGGGCTTTTCCCTCGGTGGTGCTATAGTTTTTCACTTTGGCAGTAACGCTTAACTGTGCGTTATGAAATTGCTGGTCAAATGTGGTTTTTATAAAATAATCCCTGATGTGTTCCTGAGGCGCGCTCCAAAGAGTAACATTCCTAAAAATGCCACTTAAACGGAACATATCCTGGTCTTCCAAATAGCTGCCTGTGGTGAAGCGGTAAACTTCGGCAGCTATCATGTTGTTGCCCGGTTTTATGTAGTTGGTAATATCAAATTCGGCAGCGTTACGGCTGTTAACACTATAACCAACCTTTTTACCGTTTACCCAAAGAAAAAATCCTGCATCTACCCCGTCAAACGTCACAAAAATACGACGACCGTTCCAGTCTGCCGGTACTTCAAAATTCCTGCGGTAGCTGCCTACCGGGTTTCGTTCCTGGTAAGCGGTGTATTTTACCGATGGTGTACTCATCACCCTTGGAAAATCCTTTTTAAAGATGTAAGTATAGTTGCTGTAATATGGCGTACCATAACCCTCAACCTGCCAGTTGGACGGCACCTTGATATCTCTCCAGCCCGAAACGTCATAATTAGTTTTATAAAAATTAACCGGGCGCTTTTGCGGCCAGTCGACCCAATTAAACTTCCATGATCCATTTAAGCTGCGGCTAAAGGAGGATGCATGGCGATTAGCGGCCAGCGCTTCCTTTAACGATGCGTACGGCATCAACGTGGCATGATCCGGTTCCTTATTGATACCGGTACACTCCGGGTCCTCTATTTCCTTCGGAACAAATGCCGTATCAGATTTTGAAAACAAGTGAATTTCTGATTGTTGCCCCAAACTTATTTTATAGCTGCAAACCGCGAGCAATAAAACAATGGCAATTTTCTTCTTAAAAAGACTTTTGATCATAAAAACTAAACTATCAATTATTTATTTGGTAACAACTTCAATCCCGGCGCCATTTTTAAACAGGTCGTGCTGTATAAAGTACCCCTTTATGGCTTTGCCATTAACTTTTATGGCAGTTAAGTTACGGCCTTGTCCCGGCTTTTTAATGTCCAATATTTTTCCGGTGCTGGTCTTCCATTTCACTTCATCAAATAAAGGCACGGTAACCAGGTAATGGGGATCGGTAGCCGAAAACGGATACAAACCTAACGAACTGAACACGTACCAGGCCGACATTTCGCCCGCATCATCCATACCGCTGAGTTCAAGACCCTCATTGCCTATGCCGTATAAATTATTTAAAATGTAGTCGATGATCTTTTGTGATTTTTCCGGCTTGTCTACAAAATAATAAGCGAAAGGAGCTTCGTGATCGGGTTGGTTGCCCTGGCAGTACTGGCCCACCATGGTCTCAACATTCCTTGCAATGTAATTGGGGTTCCATGGCACGGTGAACAATGAATCGAGTTTTGCCTCGAATTTTCTTTTACCGCCATACAGCGCAACTAAGCCCGGCATGTCATGCGGAGCAAAAAACGAAACCTGCCAGGCATTTGCCTCCCGGTACATGTACTCATAATAAGGATATTGCGGGTTGAAATTTCTCACCCAATCTCCATTCTCCAGCCTGCCGCGCATAAACCTGGTAGACGGGTCAAAAACATTTTTATAATTTTTTGACCGTGCCATCAGGATCCGGTAATTGGCAGTATCGCCTAATCTTTTTGCAAGCTGCGCAACTGAGTAATCATCATAGGCATATTCCAACGTTTTTGACACTCCGGCCTTTCCCTTTGTCTCTACAACCGGGTTCGCAACATCCGGATCGGAGATGTATCCCTTTTTAATATATTCGGCAATAAAAGGCCGGGTGCCTCCCTCTATATTGGCGTTTCTTAATAACAATTGATAGGTTCCCTTTACGTCGAAATCATCGATGCCTCTAAGGTAAGCTCCTGTGATAGATGATGCCGCGTGATCGCCATGAAAAAACGTCGGTATAAACCCGGTCTTATCGCCTTTATCCTTTAATGATTTAATTACATTCAGCGTAACCTTTGGCGAGATGAGCTCTAAAAGCACATCCTTATTGCGGTAGGTGTCCCACAGCGAGGGTTCAGTATAGTAATCAAACCCTGTTTTAACTACATTCTTTTTAACATCGGTAAACTCGCCGTTTACGTCACTGCGCAGGGCTGGCCACAGGAACGAGCGGTAAAGGCAGGAGTAAAACATTTCCTTTTGTTTTGGGGTGCCTCCTTTTATTTGAATTGTTGAAAGCAGGTTTTCCCAATCCTGGTTGGCTTCCCTGCGTACCACCTCAAAGGTTTTATTGCCGATCTCTTTTTCCAGGTTTTCCTTTGCATTAGCCACGCTTACAAACGATAACCCAATTTTAAGCTCGACCGGCCCCGTGCTGCCGTCTGCCAAATGAATGATGGCAAAACCGGTAGATTTCCCCTCGTCGGTCTTTTCCAGCTTCTCGATATTGGTGTTCAGGCTGGCATAAAAATAAATATTCTCCCCGCTTTGAAAACCTTGCACAGCATTGTTACCTACCTGCTCAATGTTCCAGGTTGAAACCCTGCTATTGGCTTTCGCAAGGTCGAACAAGATCTCCCTGCCTGTATTGTTTTTGTATTCATATTTGTGGTACCCGCACCTTAAGGTAGATGTCAGGCTCACGTTTACATTGTAGTCATCAAGGTATACCTGGTAAAAACCTGGCGACGAGCTTTCCCTTTTGTGAGAGAAATGCGATCCGAATTTGCTGCCCGGGTTTGATAGTGGCAGGATAGGAATATTACACAAATTCCAGTGCCCCTTGTTGGTGTGGGCAAATCCGTAAATAACCGTATCCTCGTATTGATATCCCGCGCCTGATCCAAAGGCCGTTATCGGGCTTAGTTGTACCATTGCATTTGGCAACGAGCTGCCCGGAAATACCAGCCCCGCCCATGAACGCCAGCCCTTTGGCAACTGGTAGCCAAGCACTTTGGGATCGTTCAGAGGCGCAGTACCGATAAAGGTGTTTACATATTTTGTGTAGTTACCGGTTTGCTGGGCCTTTCCCGGATAGGAACATAGCAAACTGATCAATAATAAACTTGCAGGTAGACCTAGCTTTTTCATGGTTTGGTAGCATTAGTGTTGTTTTTTCAACGAACTATTAGGGAAGCCCGTAAAACAGCGTTTGCAAGATATAAAAAGTTCTAAAGGCAAGCATTTTGAACTGATATTATTTTCGTTACACAAAGGATAAAGCAGTTTGATATGCTATCGTTTTATAAGCGGGTATCAATTTGTCCGCCCCGCCGACATGCCTGGCGGTAACGATCCAGGCTGTCTTCTGCCCCTTAGGAAAAACATCGTCATTTTTTCTTTTTAGTCAATCTTGGATAAATACCAAACATATTGAAAGAATGTCCCGTATTAGTACGATATCCAAAAAAGTCATCCGGTTGTTCAGCTTGTGCGGATGTTAATTTCTTATGCCACAATCTAAGTTCGCTGCTCCCAGCTATCCGATAATAAAAAAACTAAATAACCTATGGTTCAGACTAACCGGGAGCCCGTCGGTTTTCTTTTTGGAAAGCAGGATCTTCCACTCGATTAGTATCGGCTTGATTATCCTGGGTGTTGTTTATGTCCTCTATAATTTTTTTGCTGGCCTGTATGTTGCTTCTTTATCAAGTTTTGTCATTGCTTCTTTTTTTGCTTACCAGTTTTATAATTCCCGCTTTCATGGTAAACCACACAGCAATGTGTTGTTTGCTTTAACGGGTATCCTTATTTTTTCCGTCAACTATTTTGCCAATTCGGGCATTAACGGCTCTACCGACTTAATATGGCCGGCTTACCTGTTGCTGGTGTTTGCCATTTCGCCCTACCGGCAGCATATCCTGTGGTTAATCGTTTATATTTTATGCTTCTTAATTCTTCATATCCTGGAGTATTATCATCCTTTTTGGGTAAAACATCCTTTTGATGCTGGAAGGGGGCAGTTTATCGACCGGGTTACAGCCTTCCCTATCCCGGTGATTGCAGTTTATATTATTGTCAAGTTCATTCGGAAAAGTTATGATAAAGAAAGAATTGCTACCGAAGAAAAAGCTCTAGCTATTGAAGTGCGGAACGAACAGATTTTGCTGCAAAAAAATCAGCTGGAACAAAGCGATGCCGAAAAGAACAAGTTAATGTCTATTATATCACATGACCTGCGGGCCCCCCTTATTCATATCCAAAACTACCTGGAATTGCTGAATGAAAATGAACTGGATAGTCAGCTACGCCCGGTATTGGAGAAAGATTTACTTACGGCCACGAATAATACCATGGAGATGTTATCCAATCTGCTGCATTGGTCAAGATCTCAGATGGAAGGGCCGACCGTTAATTTATTAACAATAAACCTGCTTTCGGCCATAAAAAACACATTGGATATGGGAAAGATGCAGGCTGCAAAAAAAGACATTTCCTTAAACTATACTATTGAACCCCAAATAGCGGTAGTTGCCGATATCGATATGCTTCAATTGGTGATACGAAACCTGGTCAGTAATGCCATTAAATTTACACCAAACGGAGGTATCATTAATATCAATGCGCAACGCATACAGCATGAATGTAAAATAACCGTTAATGATAACGGAAAGGGTATTGACCTGCGCAAACAGGAAAAGATTTTTTCCATTAACACCGAACCAGCCTTTGGCACCAACAATGAAAAAGGCGTTGGTTTAGGCTTGCTTTTATGTAAAGAATTTATTGAACGGCAAGGTGGCAGGATAGGATTTGCAAGCATTTTCGGACAAGGTTCCAGCTTTTATATTTTTATGCCATCGTTTCCATCGCATATGGATTGATATAAAATTGGTGGCTGATATTGAAATGCACCCAGCAGTTTTGGGTTCCGCTGCGATCCCTTCCGTTATCACGAACTATTTTTTTTCCAAATCTGCCAAAGATTTTTTTGAATCATCATTTTTAGGATTTAACAAAAGCGATCTTTTATACATGACAATTGCGGCTTCCTTTCTTCCCGACTTAACCAATATTTCCCCATAGCTGTTAAATAAATTATCGCTATTGGGAAACACATATACAGCGGCACGAAAGGTTTGCAACGCCAAGTCAGTCTTGTGGTCATTAAAGAATTCATAGCCCAGATCATTCATTTCACTTTGGGTCAGGTTGTAATTTAGGGTATCAGGGACCATTGTTATTAGTTTGGCAAACGCGGCGTCTTCGCCTTCACTGATCAGCGACCGGGCATAGTGCGTAGCCGCCTGCTGTTTTGCTTTTTTAACGGCCGCAGTTCTGCCGTTAACAATATATAATGCACCAAAAATATTATCCATTGCCGAAGGGCTTTCCTTGTTATCCAGCCATATCAACAGCTGGTGTTTGGTAAGGTTTTGGATCATATTGGCCGAGCAGCCGGGTAGTCCGCCGCTTTCCCATACAACTTTCCCCAAAGTACTGTCCACATCAATGCGATTGCCGAAACCCCAGTAGAAATCACCGATCACGCCTATTCCAGATTCAACCCCATTTAAGGTGAATTTTCTTCCGTTATTCCTGGTTGAAGGGGTAAAAAGAAGGCCTATCGTGCCCTGCTTTAACAAACGGCCGCTAAACAGTGATTGATTAAAATTCACCAGGTCCGATACGGAAGCGTAAACATTAGCGTCCCCTTCAGCGGGCCAGGTTCGGTAGTGTACTTTATAATTATTTGTTGCAAACGAATCAACCCTGGCAGACGCCATGGAAGACATAAAAGGCCACGCATAATTGTAGGCTACGTTCGGTTGCATATAGGGATTCGATCCCGATATTTTCTGAAAAGCACCTTTCATACCTGCAGGCGTGAAAATATTTTTTGAAAGGTAAGTTGCGTACTTTTCGCCGCTGACTTTTTCTACCAGCAGCGCCAGTAAACTAAAATTGGTATTGGAATAATCCCAGCCCTCTCCGGGTTTAAAACCCAAAGGCAGCTTTTGCGATCTAAGTGCGGGGATGATATCATTCAAAGTAAAGATGGTGTCTTTGTTTAATTTCCAAAGCGGCACGAATACATCGCCCACATCAGGAATTCCTGATGTATTGGAAAGCAGTTGTTTGATGGTGACATCCGGATAGGGGAAGTCCGGGAAATATTTGATGAACTTTTCGGTAAGATCTAACTTTTTTCGTTCGTACAATTGAAGAACGGCAACAGACGTGAATAATTTGGATACCGAAGCAACCTGAAATAGCGTACCAGCTGTGTTGGGAATTTTATGTTGGGCATCAGCATAGCCGAAAGATTTTTGATAAAGGACCTTCCCATTTTCAGCCACCAACACACTGCCGCTGATTTCGCCATTCCGATTGATCGTTGAAAAGAAATTGTCCAGCGCTTTTTCACGTTCCTGGGCAAGGGAAAACTGCGCCAGGCAGCAAATAAGAAACGATAGTAATAAAGCAGAGCGTTTAATTTTATTAATTTTCATAGCGTTTATTTAATTGGGGCATTATTTATTAACGGCTGAAAGTTGAGCTAATAGAGAGCCCCGCGGCTAAAAAAGTCGTTATTTTCATTTCCATATACTTAAGGGTTAATTGGTCTTTTTCTTTTTTTTTGCGGCCGGATAGTTTCAAAAGGGCATAGCTCTCCCGACATACTTTTGTATGTAATTTTTTTGAAACCAGTTATGCTATTTATTGCAGCTTTCTGCTATTGTCGAAATGATAGAACCAATCCCAATCGCCATCTGGCTGTGCTCCAACATATTTAGCCTTATATTTTTGGTAGATATTTTCAGGCTGTTTTTTATAATTCACCACAAATTCATTCTTCCCGATCTTGAATGAGAGGCCGTTGGGACTGGTGATAATGCCGTCCTTCATCATTTCGCTGATGATGCTCCTTGTTTTTTCGGCATCACTTTTAAAGTTAGCCTGTGTAGTTTTGGAAGCAGCCGTTACCTGGTTGTTCAACTTAACACTGCTGGTAAAGGCGGCAGTAAATATTCCCGTTGCAATCAGGCAAGCCGCAAGCAGGGATTTCTCTTTGCTGCTCAGCGCCAGGTTTTTGTTCGAAATAATGCGGGCCACCCGGTTTTTCAAGCCACCATTGCTACCTTTTAAAGCCATTGCATATGCTGGCGACGGCTGCTTAAATTCCTCGCATGCTACCAGCGCCTTGAGATAATCGACCTTACTGCTGCGAGCCAATACCATATCGTCGCAGCAGTTTTCACGTTCGGCTTTGATCAGTGCCGACAGCCAAAGAACCGCCGGATTAAAAAAGAATACAATCTCAATCAAGTTTTGCAACAAATTGACCAAGTAGTCAGCACGCCGGATATGTGCAAGCTCATGCAGCAGGATAGCTTCTGCTTCTTCAAAGGATAATAAAGTAAACATGCTAATAGGTATCAGGATCAAAGGCTTCAAGTGGCCGATCACCAAGGGGGTTTTAGTCCTGCCTGACTCAATAATACCAACCCGTCGTTTTATGTCCATTTGGACACAAAGCTGCTGTACACGCTCTTCCCAATAACTGCCTATCCTGAATATATCTTTACGGCGCAGGTAATACACATCGCGCAGACCGGCCAGCAACTGCACGCAGCGCGCGCACACAACTAAAAGCCATATCCATACGATGGTTGACGCGTACCTGTTCAGATAAGAGCCGATCGTTTCGGAGATAAAAGAGGGGGCCACCGCCGGATGCATTATTCTGTCGGACAGGGCGGGCTTGGGATTAACTATAAACTGATCTGATGACGCCGGCATACGCGCCCCTACCCTGTTGAACTCGAAGATAAACAGGCCAGCCACCAATACAGTAAACAATACCATTACCACAACTAACAAGTTGTAACGCCTGGCAGGCGATGATTTACGCGTAAAGGTCATGATAAGTGCGGTAACCAGGGAAATCAAGGCTCCCTGCCATAAAGAATGAACCAATGTACGACTAAGGACAGTTACCAGGTGATCGGAAAAAAGGTTGGCAATGGCGTGGTCCATGGTGTATGTTTTTTATTTTTCTTCCAGTTTTTTAATCATATCTTTTATGTCCTGAAGCTCCTGCCGGGATGTGTCCTCATTGCCCAGCAGCTGCAATACCAGTTGACCGGCCGAACCTTTATAGGTTGAGGCTACAAATTTCTTCAGCAGTTGCCCCTTGATCCCTTGCTCTTCGACCGCTGCGCTGTAGATATGTTTCATTGGCCTGTCATCACGGCTGAGCATACCCTTGTCAGCTAATAGCTGCATCTGCTTTAAGGTAGTGGTATAGTTCACCTCCCTTTGTTTAAGCAATTCGCTATTAACCTCGCGAACGGTTAAAGGGCCGTTATCCCACAACACCTGCAGTATTTCAAGTTCCGATTTGGTAGGTTCGCCCGGTATATATTGATCTTTTAAATTCATAACCACACAAAGATAGGATTAAAATCGTACGATACAAATTTTAGGTAATATTTTTTTCGTACCTATTATTTACAACGATTAAGGAGGCAGGCAAATCACTGGTTACTGTTTTCAAATAGCTAATTGGATATGATCTGCCGCATCTTAAATTTCCATTATACAGCAAATTGTGATAAACAAAAAAGGAGACAATCCCGTAAGGGTCGTCATGATGCAAAGTTCGATCCGTTTTATTGAAGAATTGATTAAGACAGGCAATTTCTAAAATTCTTAGAATCCAGGAGTAAATTTAAATTACCAACTATATCCGTTGGTCAATTCGACCTGTTTCTTATCTTATTTTAAAAGTTTATATTTTCAAATAAGTAGTTTGAATTCCACCATATGCTACTCATAGCTGTTAATAACAACTATAAGTAGCAGAAATACAACTATAAGTATTGGTATGTTTTTGATTCTGAAAGTGCACCCGGATACCTTTGCAGTATCGAAAAAATAAAAAAAATAGCACTATGTTAAATATCAAAATCATCGGTAATAGAATTGCCGAAGCACGAAAGAAAAAAAATATTTCTCAAGCACAACTTGCCGGGTTTCTATTTATCAGCCCGCAAGCGGTTGGAAAATGGGAACGGGGAGAATCTAGCCCTGACATCATTACCTTTAACCGGCTTTCGGAAATCCTGGATGTAGACCTGAACTATTTTTCAGAAAACTTCCAATCCACAGATGATGAATCGGCCACTAAGATACCCATTAACAATATAAGCGACATCGAGCAAACCGCACAAGAGATTGCTACCCCCAACGGCACCCAGGAACGCCAGGTGCCAATAAACCTCACTGCAGTCAATCTGCAAGAGAGTGACTTCGCAGGCGTTATTTTACATAAAGGAAAATTCAAAGCGAGCCCATTATGCGGGACCAACTTTGCCGGCGCCGACTTGACCGGCAGCTCGTTTGAGGCTAGCGATGTGCGTAAAGTGAATTTTGATGGCGCAAATATGACAGATTGCACCTTTTCCATCTCTGACCTTGCGGATGCAAGCTTCAGCAAATCCGTTCTTCTACGTACTAACTTCAACAAGTCGTCGCTGGTTGGAACGAAATTTACAGATGTAGAACTAACCGACGTGAAGTTAACAATGATAGACCTTAGAAAAACAATCTTTGAGAACTGCATCTTTAATGGCGTGGATTTCAAATATTCCGACCTGCGGGGAATGTGTTTTGACGGACAAACCTTCATTAGTGTCCAGTTTGACAAGTCTGCATTGAAAGACGTCTCATTTACTGGAGCAACACTCAGGAACGTATCATTCCGTCTGCCTTTTTCCGTAACAAACAAATCTTACCGCGCCTTTAAAACCGTCTGCTTTGACGGAGCCATGATGGATAAACTGACTTATGCCGGGCTTAAAGGCCTATGGATTGTGGATTTGTCAAAGGTTACGGTTATTTAATTTTAGGGAGAAATATGCAGACAACATCCGTGGTGAAAGGGCTAAAAAGAATCGTGTAATAATGGTGCAAGCTTCGAACCACTTAAATTTGATTTTAACATAATAGAAACTGATTTAAGCAGAAAAGAATGACCAACGCAATCGACTGAGTATATCTCATTCAGAAATCTATCGACGAGTATAATCGGGTCTTTCTTCTGCATATGCTTTTACCTTTTCGGCTAAATCAAAAGCAGATTTGGATAAATCTTTTTGAATGGCGCAAACGTTCTTTGCATCAACAAAAAGAAAATCAATATGCGCGTATTCGTTACAGGAGCCACGGGCTTCATCGGAACTGCCATTGTGCAGGAATTAATTGGTGCCGGTCACCAGGTTTTAGGATTGGCGCGCTCGGAGGCATCAGCCAATAAGTTGATCGAAGCAGGCGCGGAAGCCCATCGCGGAAGCCTGGAAGACCTGGATAGCCTGCGGAGTGGTGCTGCTCAATCAGACGGGGTGATCCATGCCGGTTTTATTCACGACTTTACAAGATTCAAAGAAGTATGCGAGGTAGATAAAAAAGCAATCGAAACCATCGGCGAAGTCCTATCTGGTTCTGATCGCCCGTTGATAGTTACTTCAGGTACGGCGCTGGTTAGCCCGGGCACTTTAGCTACAGAAGAAATCATACCGTCTTTTAATCCGGCCTGGCCGCGTGCCTCCGAACAAACAGCCGACGCCCTGGTCGCGCTGGGTGTCCGTGCGGCGTCAATACGTTTGTCGCCATCGGTGCATGGCGAGGGCGATCATCATGGTTTCATACCCATTTTAGTCAAAACTGCCCGCGAAAAAGGCTTTTCAGCATATATCGGCGAAGGGTTTAATCGATGGAACGCAGTGCACAGGCTGGATGCCGCTCATTTGTTCCGGCTGGCTTCAGAACAGGCAACACCAGGCGCACGTTACCATGGTTCGGCCGAAGAAGCCATTACTGTAAAAGCGATTGCTGAAGGCATAGGCAAACAACTCAATCTTCCAGTAAAATCAATAACCCCTGAGGCGGCATCTGAACACTTCGGCTGGTTCGCCCATATGGCAGCAATCGATTGCCCTGCGTCGAGTCAATTAACACAAGAGCGTTTAACCTGGCACCCAACACATTCAACTTTGCTTGCCGATATTGAGAACGGTATTTACACTAAATAAAAAACCATGGAGAAATCAGTTTACTGATAGCTTCATCACCATTAAAAAACAGCTAAAAGGATGAACATTATTGTAACCGGCTCCTTAGGTAACATCAGCAAGCCATTGACCGAAACTTTAATTGGCCAGGGGCACGATGTCACGGTAGTCAGCAGCGATCCCAAAAAAAAGGTACCTATCGAGGCTCTCGGCGCTAAGCCGGCCATCGGATCAATCTCTGATGTTGCATTTTTGACCAACACTTTTAAAGGTGCAGATGCGGTTTACACCATGATCCCGCTGAGTTTTACCGAACCCGATCTGGGCGATTATTTGCGCCGGATGGCACAAAATTATGCGCAGGCATTAAAGGCGGCCAATACCAAACGTGTCGTACTCATGAGTGGCTGGGCAGCAGACTTGATCAAAGGCGAAAACGTTGAAGGCGTGTTCGATGACCTGGAGGCTTCAGTTACCATTATGCGCCCCGGTTCATTTTACACAAATTTCTACCAATCCATTGACCTGATCAAAGGCAAAGGACTGATAGGAAAATTCCTGACGCTGCGCTATTCCGGTCTTTGGGCCCTGCTGACCGGGCAAACCGGACTACTGATAGGGAATTATGGCGGGGAGGACAGGATCGTTTTTGTATCGCCGAAAGATATTGCCGATGCAGTGGCGGAAGAGCTATTATTACATCCCGAAAAAACCACTATCCGTTATGTAGGCAGTGAGGAAATGACTTGTAACGAAGCGGCCGGGATCATTGGTGCTGCTGTAGGCAAACCCTGGTTGAAATGGGTGCTGCTTTCGGACAAGGAAATGCTGCAAGGATTGAAGATGGCCAAAATACCGGAAAAACTGGCGGAGACCTTAGTGGAAATGCAGGCCGCTATGCACAGTGGCAAGCCGCTGGAGAATTTCCATCGCAATAATCCGAAAATGGGCAAGGTCAAACTGGCTGATTTTGCCAAAGAATTTGCCGCAGCCTATCATCAAAAATAAGTATCTTGTATTATGAACAATCACAAGCTCTTTCGCGTCAGTACGATCACCGAATATCACCGCGCTGCGGGCCTCCCCAAGCCTGCGCATCCGCTGATCAGTGTTGTCCATATGGATGATATTAACCTGCCTATCGCCGAAATCCCGTTTAGCCTGATCTTTGACTTTTATTCCATCTCCCTAAAAAAGATGCAGCACGCCAAATTCAAATACGGGCAGCAAGCCAGCGACTTCGACGAAGGGGTTTTATTCTTCATGGCACCAGGCCAACTATTTGGTATCGACAGCGTTGACAATATGGCTAAAGTAAAACGCCCTGAAGGCTGGATGATCCTGATCCACCCCGATTTTTTGTGGAATACGCCGCTGGCGAAAACAATCAAACAATATGAATTCTTCAACTATTCGGTGTATGAAGCGCTGTATCTATCCGATAAGGAAGAAAATATGCTTGCTGCTATCACACAAAATATCGAGCAGGAATATCATGCCAATATCGACCGGTTCAGTCAAAACGTGATCATTGCGCAACTCGAACTATTGCTAACCTATTCGGAAAGATTTTACCAGCGCCAGTTCATCACCCGGAAGATCGCCAGCCACGAGCTGCTGACGCGCCTGGAAGATTACCTGTCAAACTATTTCAACAGCGGCAACCTGGCCAAACAAGGGCTGCCCAGCGTTACACATATTGCTGAAACCTTAAATATTTCTCCGGGCTACCTCAGCGGTTTACTCAAATCCCTGACCGGACAGAACACGCAGCAACACTTGCACAACAAGCTGATCGAACTGGCTAAGGAAAAGTTGTCGACCACTAACCTGTCCGTCAGTGAGATCGCCTATGAGCTGGGGTTTGAACATTTACAATCGTTTAGTAAACTTTTTAAGACGAAGACAAGCCTATCGCCTATGGAGTTCCGGCATTCGTTCAATTAAAAATAAGTGTAATGCATGATCCTGGGCTAGCTTAAGTAAATGAAAAAAAGTCCAAAATACCATCATAAAACCGGCATTGTTAAACCAACGATCTTAGAATATTTCAACACGAGGTTAGCTGGTTTATAAAAACAGCTCCGAATGTCCAATTTAAGGAAGATTAAGGACGGATCGTAATATTTATCTAAAGGCCGATGTTGCCGTCGTAACAAAAAGCCTCCCATTTTAATAAGAGACTTTTGGGTATTTATGGTACAAATCTCGAACCGGTTTATAGTTGATTTGAAGAAAACAGCTCGTATTAAATACTAACAAACCCCTCTTAACAGGATTCAATACACTATTAATTTGGATAGGAGAAAAGTCCCTATTATAGATGATATCATCACTACCGGCCTGACTGCCTGCGCAATAATGAGGCGATCTTGTCCATTTATCCAAATGCCAAAATCACCGTGTTTTCCTTAGCCTGGACGCCAACCAAAAATCAGCAATTATTTCTCAAAGAGGGTATAAATCAATCAGGAATGATTAATGAGCCCGAACCACCTTATGGTAATTCGGGCAAAATACCCCGGTATCAATTTTTAAAGACTAATTGTTGCTAATCCCTTAAAAAACTACCCCATGCGAATGAGGCGGATTAGTGTATTAGTTATTTTTGTGTATCGTTTCAGCAATATGGCGGTCTCCTGTTCCTCCAACATATTTGTAATTCAATGTAAATGTTTTAGAAGATGGATCATAAGTACATTGTCCGTTATTCTGGATGGTTTGATTTGCTGCGCCTGGTGCAGATTGTACCGTAACAGTATTATCTGCATTAACAGTAAGATTCATGAAATAGTTGCTTCCACCCAAATCTGCGGCTTCTGCATGAACAGTATTACCACTTACTGTAGTTAATTGCTTATCACGGTTAACCCATGAACGGTTCGATGCCGGGTTTGGAAACGATATAGATCCATTTGCTGTATAATCACCCTCATAAGCACTTTTTAGCCCTACCGTATAATAAACTGATTTATAGTAGCTGATCTTCTGCCCACCTGCATCAGTGATAGATATTGGCAGCATATAGGATGCCCCATAGGTTAAATTACTTGAGATAATATTAACGATATAACTAGCCCTGAGCTGTCCGGCGGGGATGGTTACGGTTGTGCCCTGGGCGGCATAAGCATTGGCAGGCAACGCTATATAAATAGTATATTTTGGATCTGCGGGATCAGGTAGCGTTGATGCAGTTTGTACAGCAGCAGTGCTATCGGACAGGTAAAGCGCCTTGTGAGCCGCGTTTACGCGCGCTACCGCCCCGTTATCAACCGCCAGCGTAACCGTTACCGCTTTGGAAAGTGGTTTGTCTGCAAAAATGTATACCTGTGTAGTTAAAGGCTGCGGCGTTGCGCTTATACTATCAGTTATACCATAAATAAAGCCTCCGCTGTCATAAGCTGCTGGTCCGGCATAGGCAGCCAAAGGCAGTTCGACCGACGTTTGTACGGTGCCTCCATTGTAACTATCGTTTTTTTTGCACGACCCGGCCAAAAGGGCAAGCGCGACAAGTGCTGAAAGCTTAGTAAGATTTTTTTTCATGTTTAGTTATTTTAATGTTTTTATTATTTCCGTTATCTTTTGCTAATTATAACCCACTAGCATCAGCTAGCCAGTTATTTAACTATAAATGTTGCCATAACATAGTACCTTTCTGTTGCCATTACCCTTAGTTAGTGTCAATAAAAAGGATTGTTTTCAGGCCAAAGCGAGGGAATAAATTCCATGTGGTTTTTTTATTCAAGCACCTCCCGTTTAAAAAATGAATAAATAGTTTCAGCCGGGAGCACCAAACTAACCGCCCTGCTGTAACGGGCAATATTTATCCCGCAGAAATTCCCATCTATATTAAATACCGGCCCGCCAATCTGTTGGGGCGTAAGTACAGCGTCATGGGAGAAAACCTGTTCGAAGCCATCCATTCTGCCGCTTTTCCCTCCCTTGAAGAAGGCTGCCGGGTGATTTACTTTTTGTTCCGACCTTGATGACAATACAATTTTTTTCACTGATAGCCGCGAGGTTCTTTCTATGGCTACGGCGATGGTGTCACCCGGCCAATATTTTTGCAGTTGTTCTGCATAATTTTCAGGCCGGTTCATCGGCACGCCATTAATACTCAAAATCCTGTCGCCAACCTTCAAATCCTGCCCGCTGGCGGGTGAGTTAGGTTGAATAACAGTGATTACCATGGGAGAGGTGTTGTAGGCGATAGCGGCGCCCAGGAAACCGGCACTCATTATTTTCGGTGAATTAAAAACTTCTGTACTTACAATGCTGAAAACATTCGCAGAGTCGGGTACAGGTGATATCAGCAGCCTCCCTGGTACGATCCTGGTTTCAGCAACAATATTTAGCGCCCTTAATGGCACTCCACCAGAAATTTCACCCGCAGGAATCAGTAATACCAGGTCATTGTGAATGTCGCGGCTTGCTACCTTTAAACTTATTTTTCCTTTTTTGGTAATTGCAAAAATGGAATCCGTACCTATCAATGAACTTTTACTCATTACAAATACGTTATGATTGATAAGCTTAACCTGTAATCCCCCCGAAGAAAATAAAGTACCAACCGCCTGCAGGAGTTTTCCATCTCCCCTGCTTTCAATAGATAAACAATAATTCTTCAATTTTGCCTCTATAGTGTTTGATCCGGGTAGATGAGGTTCAATGGCACGCTCAGGAACGAAACTTATCGCTTGCGAAGAATCAGGCAAAGAAGTATAAACAGCCGGAGACTTTAACGCCGCCCAATATTTTTGATAAAGCTCCACAGGAATCTCATAATTCGATACTTCCGGCACTTCTATTGCGCTGTGGATCCCAATGACATTGCCATTCAAGTCAAAAAGCGGGCCTCCGGAATCGCCGGGTTCCATGATACAGGATGACTGTATAAAGCCGCGTTCATTTTTCACATTGGAGATTTGACCATATCTTACTGAAGGTTTGTTCCGCCCAAGGCTTTCAGGATACGCTATGCTTATACAAGGGTCTGATTTTTTCAATGTCAGTGAATTACCAATAGGAGCCAACGGCCAGGGACCTGCGGCCACAATCTTCATCATTGCAACATCGGGAATAGTTTTATCGGCAGCGAGTTCTATTTTACCAAGTGCGACGGCTATGGTCTCCCTGCCATCGGGAAACATCACTTTATATGTTTTACCAGGCACCGTAACATGCGCCGCGGTAAGGATATAGCCATCTGCAGTTACCACTACACCGCTAAACTGGCCGCTCATTTGTTGTTTTGAAACCGTATCAAATCCCCACATCCGTACGCTCGCCGGGTATGCTTTCTCAATGGCGTTGAAAAGCGCCTGTTGAAAATCCTTCTTAACGCCCGGCTTCTGACCATAGCTTTTAAAAGAAAAACAAAACAGGAAAATAATCAGCAACTTATTTTTCATCCTAATAATTATCTGCGCTCATTGTATACTTCAAACTCAGCAATGGATGGCTGACGGTCATAAGT
This sequence comes from Bacteroidota bacterium, assembly GCA_030775685.1. Classification (GTDB taxonomy): domain Bacteria; phylum Bacteroidota; class Bacteroidia; order Sphingobacteriales; family Sphingobacteriaceae; genus Mucilaginibacter. The sequence continues at coordinate 51,143 of JALYIP010000069.1, read as the reverse complement.
AATTATGTTGATCCTTACTTTATTTCCCAAAACCTTATTAAATCTATTGATCTTGATCTTTTTCCCGTTTTCACCCGAAAACAGCGGTTTCCAGCTGCCGTTTTCACAATATTCCAGACTGTATGTTTTGATATTGGGGTTTTCTTCGGCAATTACTATCGTGTTGAATTCCTTGTCCGTTTTAAATTCAATTTCGTACCATGGCGACTTAACGCTGGAATTTGATACCCATGATGAACCAAAATCATCATCGTTGGCAAAATCCATAATGGCGTAATCATCACTCCAACTTGCATTGGCGGGCTGTCTTTTTGCAATATTTGTTGAAATAATAGGCGCATCCATTGCCAATGGGAGCTTTGCTATTGTCCCGTTGTTTTTCCACAGGGCGCCTATTTTCTTCAGGGCTTCCAGTGCGTTATCGTCCATCAGGCCGTCGCGGTTGGGGGCAACGTTCAAAATAAAGTTACAATTGATATTATTCAGAGGGATGATATCCTCATTAACTATTTTTTCAGGATCCTTTACAGGCGTGGTTGGGTGGCTGGTTTCCCAGAACCAGTTTTGCTGTAATGGCAGGCAGGCCAATGCCGGAAGATGGATCCCATTTTTTGGTGCGCGCTGCCCGGCACCCATTTCGTAGGTTTTAATGTCTGAATAATACAAAGCCTCGGCAGGATATTTGGCACCGTTCAAATCCATTAGCAGGCAGTTCGGCTGTAATGATTTCACCAGCCTGTATATTTCCTCAAATGGCACATCATCATACGAGATCCTTGACCACGGTGCATCCCACCCGTCAATAATCAACGCTTGTATAGGGCCATACTTGGTCAGCAATTCTGTGAGCTGGGCTTTGATCATTTTAATATGATCGGGCGTTATGCGATTTGGCCTGAGTTTATGATGCGTATCTAAAATGGAGTAATAAAGAAAAACCTTTAGCCCGTTAGCTCTGAAAGCATCGGTGAATTCTTTAACAACATCACGCTTCAACGGGCTGTTCATCACATTATAATTAGTGGTTTTGGTATCCCAAATACAAAAACCACTATGGTGTTTGGTGGTAATGCACCCATAGCTCATATTGGCTGATTTTGCAGCTTTGGCCCATTGGTCGCAGTTTAATTTTGTGGGATTAAATACCGAAGCCGGCATTTCCGGGTCGGGCCAGTCCTGGTTGGCATAAGTAGGAATGTTAAAGTGAATAAACATTCCAAACCGCAGGTCGACAAAGTCCTGTTGTAGCTGCACAAGGGGTTTTGCCGATTCCCCGGTTTTTTCCTGTGCTTTAACCAGGAAGGGAGCAACTGCAACAAGCACCACAATCGCCAATTTTTTAAATGGCGTATCGCCGGCAAATACAAAGAATAGTGTCATTATTTTTTCCATCGAATAGTAATAGTTTAATTAAAAATTTCTGCCAGCTTTTTGTTAAGTGCTTCACCGCGGAGGTCCTTGTCAATGATACGTCCCTGCCGGTCGAGCAGGAAGAATGCCGGCACACCGGTAATTCCATACAGTCTTGCTACGGCGTTATTCCAGCCCTTCAAGTCCGATACCTGGAGCCAGGGCAATTGATCCTCCTTTATTGCGCCCAGCCACCTGCTTTTTACATTGTCGACAGATACCGAAATAATCTCGAAGCCCTTGCTTTTGTACAGTTCATATTGCTTTTTAAGATTAGGGCTTTCTGCCCGACAAGGTTCGCACCAACTGGCCCAAAAATCCAGCAATACTACTTTCCCCTTTAAGCTTGCTAAGGACACCGGTTTTCCGCCAGCATTATTCTGCGTAAACAGCGGGGCTGCATTTCCTGCAGATGTAATGGTGGCAGACCGTAATCGCTGCTCGGTTTTTAGGCCGAGATCAGTAGATTTAAGTTTGCCATTCAGCGCCTCATAAACCGGCACCATACGAAGGGTATCTAATCGGTAAGAAGCTGATTCGGATAAGGCAACCAGGCTAAAAAACGAGTTGGGGTGCGCTTTTGCATAAGCCAGCTGATTTTCTGCACGTGTTGCCCAAACATGGTTATACGCTTTTCGCTGCTCGCTAATGTAGGCGGTATCTTTTTGCTGTTCGGGTGTACCGCGGGCAAATGCCGCGTTAGCCGCTTTTATGAGGTCGATAAAATACCCTCCAATTGCCTTATTGTAGGCCTGGTATTCGCTATATACCTTTGATCCGCTGAATACAGCGTTACTCAATGAATCTCCTGATGTGATCGTTATCTGTTCACTCCCGAAATAAATGTAAATAGCATCGGCGGTACCTTTAAAAATAGCGTCATTTTTGCCCTGGCCCTGGTGCGCTATCACCATTCTTGCCGTGGCAACATCGCTTAAAGTGCCCGAAAAAACGAAGTTCCCGTTCACCACTACTGAGGAATCTTCGCGTCCCATCCCGGTGCCGGCGTCCTGGTAATCAAGGTATACCATAGCAGGTTTTCCGATTGTCCCAATTTTACCGGAAATTTTAAAGGTAGATTGCGCCGCTGAAAACAGTGGCAGCAGTATGGCCAATAGTAATATTTTAACTTTCATAGTTTTGTCAGGCTTACCGTGCATTATAGATTAATAGCTATTTTGTATATCAAATAGCCGGGTTAGCAGCATAATCGCTCCATAATTCGTCAACTGATTCTCCTGTCAATTTTTTCCAGGTAGTATCATTGAAGGTATGTGCTCGGAGCTCGGCATCCAGTTTTTGCACCACATGAGCGACCTTTTTTTCTTCTATCCATACCAAAAACCTTGCGCTGATTCGGTAGCTGTTAGTATAACTTTGACCCGCTTTATAATCGGGCATGCTCCAGCCGGCTCCTGTATTATCTACACCAAATTTGTACCGCGCATAGTCGGCTATGCCTTCTGTTAACCACCACGGGCCTGCGCTGTAACCGTATCCCTGAACTATGTGCATCACCTCGTGGGTAACCACATCAATATCGGTAGGCATTTTCAGCATCCAGGCAGGGTTGAAATGCACGGTATCGACACGGGTATTTTCAACATTGCTTGTAAACGTAGCGGCTACACCCTGGTAGTTTGGATCTATCAAAAACACCACATGTTTGGGTGTGTTTGCATTAAACATAGCTGCTTCAGCGGGGTATACTTTAAAAAAAGCAGCTATCATGCTTTTTTTTACAAGGCCGCCTGTATGGGCAAAAACTGTGTCTCTATTGATAAACACGAGCGTATACGATCCTCTGGTTACAGAGTCCCTATCAGACGTATAAGTTGATAAAGTTGAACTATGGGCATTTACACAACCGGTAAACAATGCCATGGCGATGACGAACATCATTAAAGGATATTTCATTATATTAATAGTTATATTTTACTTTTGGATAATCTTGCTGTGCTTCTTTTAGCTGCTGCAACGCAGCAGTATTCCAATAATCTCCAAAGGCGATTTTTGCCTGGGCACTAAGATTAACACCCGCCGCGCCGCTGAAAAAGTGGACAAATTCACCAAGGTTCAAACCATCGCTCCTGTCATGCGGCAGATTGGTTGCCAGTTCATTAAAGTACCTGGCCAGCAAAGCCCCTTTCCCATATTTGTTATAAATTGGATAGAACCAGTTCATGAAAAAATCGGCACCCGGATAAGAAACCCCTGGATAGTTAATGTTGTAATCAGGATCTGTTGTCTGCACTGTACTCAGTTGCTGGTAAATCGCTGCTGCTTCATCCTGGCGGCCAATGTTCATTAGTACGTCGTACATGAAAATCTCAGCGAATTTACTGTCGCCCCAAATACTGCTCGAAACGTCATGAGCGGCCCCATATGAAGCACTGGCAACAATATGACCCATTTCATGCACCGGCTCCCTGATCGGGTCGCCTGTTGGTGTTGCCCATTCCACTACACCTAAACCGCAATCAATCGTGTTGCGATAATCATGGCTGGCATCATAATAAGGGGAAGGATGGCCGCCGCCATAACCATTTTCAATAGGATCAGCGTTCGGCGGGATGCCATGCATAACCACATATAGCCTGGTTGAGTCACCGAAAGCGCCGTACGTTTTCTTGATATATACCCAAGCGTCGGAAAGCTGCTTTCTTGGCCATACCACCGCTGTATCCATCCCGTTATCAAAATAAAGCGCAAGGCTGGCGTTGTAATAAACACGTGATAATAATTTATTATGTGCAAACCAGTGCTCCTGCCAGGTTGCCGGCGGCATACTTACTACTACGGAACCAGTGGATGTGCTGGTGGTAGTGATTGAGTTAGTTTTGTGTACGGATTTTTTACATCCTGCAAGGCATAGGCCTGTCAGCAAGCCACCGGCAGTTATTAAAACCGTTAATGATCTCATTATCTTTTAAATATTAATTAATAAGTTAATAAGTCGATAGCTATAAAGGGAGAAGCCTGAGCTTCCCCGCTTTACTAATTAACTATCAACAAAAAATCGATTTTGAATTACCAGCCTGTATTTTGTACCAGTTGTGAATCAGAGTTAATATCAGATTGTGGAATTGGATAGAGATATGATTTTTTTGTAAAAACCCTGTTTTCGAAAGTAACAACCTTGTAAAAGTCATTAGGATCGGCGTTAATATTTAAGCCATACATAGGCCCGGCCTGTGTTTGCTCGCCAATTTTCCAACGCCTTACGTCAAAAAACCTGTTGTTTTCAAAAGCAAGCTCTACCTGCCTTTCATGCATGATAGCTGCGCGCATATCACTCTGGCCCGCAGGGGCAGGAATACCCTTTCCATATTCAGGTATTCCCGCGCGGTTTCTGATAAGGTTTAGATATATAAGAATGTCCGGATCGCCTGGGTTACTTTCATTCAGTGCCTCTGCATAGTTCAGGTAAATTTCCGCAAGCCTTAGCATTACCCATGAGCGACCACCTTGTCGCCAGTCACCAGTCGGTTCATTTTTGCGGACGATATAGCCTGTTTGGCTGTAATCATTACCGCCTGCGGCCCGGCCTGAGTTACCGTTATAGAAAGTCTGTGTGATAAATTCTCCTGAGTTTTTATTTAGCCACTCGCTGTTATTGTAGGTAATGTCTACATAAAAACGGGGCTCTCTTCCTACCCATTGGTTGTAAGTGCTTAAAGGAAAATCGGCGTTTGGCGCTGTAAAATTAGAAAAACCGCTGGCCACGTAACCGGAAGCCGGATCTGTTATTGAACGACCATTGGCCATAAAAAAGGCGTCCACCATGTTTTGTGTGGCACCAAGTCCGCCTGAGCCCCTTACTTCGTCAGCAAACCCCTGGTGGTAAGGCGTGGTTTCATACTGCCTGTTGGTAACCCCCGCCCCTATATTGGCATAAATAATTTCCGGGTTCCAGTCAGTCAGCATCACATCCCTGCAAGAAAGATATGCGCTAAAAGTACCTGTTGCCGGATCATTTTCTCTAAAAAGGGAATAATTGGTGGGCACAAACTGTGTGATAAACGCTTTCGCCGCATCAGCGGCTTTTTGCCACTTAGTTTTATCATATGTTTGATTGATCAAATGCGTTCCATCTTTATTTATTAAAGAACTATAATCAGTGTTGCCGTTAAACAATGGGCTGGCACTGTATAATAATGCTTCTGATTTCATGGCAAGCGCAAAACCGCTGGTTATTCTGCCATAATTATTAGTGCTGGACGGCGTGGCCGGAAGGATTGCTGCTGCGGCATCAAGTTCGCTGGTAACATAGTCTACACATGCATCAAATGTGCTGCGGGCCATTGCGATACCCCCTGACTTTACATCGGGAGAGATCACCTGTTCGCCAAGTAACACTACCGGACCGTAAATGCGCATCATATAAAAATAATATATTGCACGTAACGCCCTGGCTTCTGCCTTATACTGCAATTTTAAATGTGCAGACATATCGGGCACTTTATCAACATTTGCAATAAAAATGGTAGCCGACCGGATACCCTGGTAATAAGAGCTCCAGAATGCGCCGGTAAGGCCGCTTGATGCATCATAAGATCCGTTGTTAATATTCTGACTGGTTACAAAGCCCCAATCATATTCCGCCTCGTCACAGCCCCCGGTCCATTGCCCGGCGTTACTGGATGGTGCAAACCGCTGGCTCGCCTCATCAGGTATAGCAGAGTAAACATTTGCCAAAAACTGCAAGGCGGTCCCGCTATTGTTAAAGGTTTCATCAAGGGTGAGCTTATCATTTGGCACCTGGTCAAGGAAACCCTTTTTACATGACAAACTCGCAGCCATCATAATAAAAATGAGTGATAATATCTTAATTCTTTTCATGATTCTAATTCTAAATAATATGTTATCAGATTCTGTGATTAAAACTGTGCGCTTACACCCATTGTCAAAGTTTTAACATTCGGGTAGCTTGTTCCGTTCCCGGTATTTAGCTCAGGATCCCACAGCTTAAATTTGCTGAACGTTAGCAGGTTGTATCCCATCACATAAACCCTGGCCCCTTTTACACCCAGCTTATTAAATAACGCTTTAGGGAAAGTATAGCCAAAATCCAGTGTCTTCAATCTTATGAAGCTCACATCCTTAACCCACCAGGTGCTGGTTTGGGTGTTGTTAGCATTAGCAGCATCGCCATAGGCAAGGCGTGGGTAAAATACATTCTGGCTTGGATTTTCAGGGGTCCAGCGATCTGTAATATTTGCATAAGCATTACTTACCCCCTGGTTATTTGAAAACGGCTGTATTGCTGTGCCTGAAACATAACGGTCAGCACGGCCGGTTCCGAGAAATGCTACACCTATGTCAAAACTTTTATAAGCGGCATTTAATGTTAACCCGTATTCAAGAGCAGGCACATCACCGTTGCTTATCTTAGTGGCATCATAAGCATTTATTACACCGTCGTTATTCAAATCTTTATATTTGATGTCGCCGGGCTTAATAATACTTTTATCTCCGGGTACGGCGCTTTTATCTATTTCAGCCTGGCTGGTGAAAAGTCCTTCTGCGATATAACCAAATTGTGCAAGCACAGGCTGCCCTCTCTGATCCATCCACGGATAAGGAGGGGTAGGCTGATCGTTTTGGATAACCTTATTTTTATTATATGTTACTGTACCGCGAATGTTAAGCGTAAACTCACCAAATTTTAACTGATCTTCCACAGTGGCGTCAAAGCCCTTGTTATCCACTATTCCTACGTTTGCAAAAGGCTGGGTGGCTATACCGGCAAAAGCAGGTACACTGGCCCTTTGAATAAGTACGCCAGTGCGATGTTCCTTAAAAACATCAGCAGTAAGTGATATTTTATCATTAAATAACTTTAGGTCGATACCCAAATCCTGCTTATGTGATTTTGACCAGGTTACATCAGTACCGTATTGATCAACATTGATCCCACTAACGCCACTGCGGTTTAATCCATAAGTATAGCCGGCATGGTTTGCCGATACAAATGTGAGGTACCCAAACCGGTTACCATCATCGCTGCTGCCCACCAGGCCGTTAGTATAACGAAGTTTAAGGAAAGAAACAGCATTTTTTAACGGGGCAAAAAAACTTTCAGAGGATATCAGCCAGCCGATGCCAAATGCCGGAAAAAAACCGTACCTGTTTTGCGGAGCAAAATTTTCAGACCCGTTGTAGCCCGCGTTAAATTCAGCAAAATATTTATCTTCAAAAGAATAAGTCTCCCTTGTAGCTACACCGCGGTGACGGTAAGGTATGGACGACGTAATATCTGCTACCGGGTAGTTAGAAAGATCATCCTGCGTATACAAAAGCAAAGCTCCTATATGGCTTTTTCCAAAGGCGTGATCATAATTTAACGATGTTTCAGTGTAAGTGCTGTAATGTCCGCTACTACCACTGCCAAAGCTTAAAAAGTTGCCTGTGCCGGTGTACGTTTGGTCCAAATTCAACGAACCATCCGTGTTATATGGGTGCGTTGAATCTAAAATATAGGTATTTTCTCTTTTTGTACGCGTTATATATGTGGTATTTGCGGCATCGTAAGAATACATGGTTGAAAAGTTCAATCCGGGCAGCCAAAAGCTCAGGTCCTGTGTTAGCCTGATATTTGTTTGCAGCGCATAACTATAGCCTGAATTATAACCTCTTGTGGTAAGATCCGCATAAGGATTACGCTGATCGCCGTTGGCGCTGCGCCCCGGTACAAAACCTCCGGGATACATTATAGGGAATGTCACCGGCGGGAGGATCATGGCCTGGTTAAAGATATCCGACGGCGCTATTGACGGGGATGTGCCTTTTCCAACATTCCCCTGTATGCCAAGGTCAATTTTTGTTGTCTTAGTTACTTCAAGATTAAGATTACTGGTAAAATTGTAACGCCCGTAGTCGTCATCAATATCATATCCCTGGTTATTACTTGTCTTGAGCAATCCGGCTGTATACTGATAACCTGAAGAAACATAGTAACGTGCACTTGGCACACCACCGCTAACTGTAAAGTGGGCACGCCGGGTTGGTGCATAGTCCCTGAATACTGATTTTATCCAATTTACATTTGGATAAAGCAGGGGATCTACCTGGTTAATTGTATTGTTTATAGTGGCCGCGGAGTATACCGGTGCCTGGCCACGGGTAGTATTCGCTTCGTTTACCATATTCATGTAGGTAACTCCATCAGCCATTTGCGGAATGCGGGTAAAAGATTGAAGGCCTTCGTAATAATCGCCGTTAATATTTGGTTTACCGGCCTTCCCTCTTTTAGTCTGGATCAATATAACACCATTTGCTCCCTTTACACCATATACCGCAGTAGCCGAGGCATCCTTTAATATTGTAAAAGATTGAATATCCAGCGGGTCCAGGTTGTCCATAGACCTGGGAACACCATCTACCATGATCAAAGGGGCCGTGTTATTACCGGCAAAAGTAGCGAGTCCCCGAATCCATACGTTTGAGCCATCGCCACCCGGCTCGCCGGAACGTTGCACACCAATTACACCGGAGATGCGGCCTGCCAAAAGGGTGCTGATAGAAGCAACGGGTTGGGCTAATTCTCCAACGTCAACTGTTGACTGCGCGCCTACCAAACTAATTTTTCGCTGATTACCATAAGCTACAATGGCCACTTCCTTGAGCGAACCTTCAGGATTTGGAACCAGGCTGATATTAATTACGTCATCATCACCGGCCACTTTCTCCTGCATTATGTAGCCTACATAGCTAAAAACAAGTATTTCAGTTTTATCATTAACCTGGATTTGGTAATTACCGTTAACATCAGTAATTCCACCGCGTTGCGTTCCCTTTATTTTTACAGTAACGCCGGGCAAACCTATGCCCTTTTCATCAGTTACTTTTCCTGTTAAAATACGTTGTAGAGGCGGGGCCTCAACTATTGGCTTTGGCGGTAATACTTTTATATAAATCTCGCCATCTAATACTTCGTATCCATATGGCGTGTTTTTTAATGTGATATTTAATACCTCACTGAGTTTTTTATTAGCAACCGAAGCCGATACCTTAATCCTGCTATTGGCAACTATCCCATTATAGGTAAACTTTACCCCCGAAACTTCGGAGATTTTCTCCAATGCAGAACTTATATAATTATTCTTAAAACTTACAGTAACTTCTTTTGATAGGATTGGCTGGCCAGTAGCCGAACCTGCCGCCAGCGTTAAGCTGGTACTTCCTAAAAAAATTAATAGCACTGTACTCAATTTCATAAAAAGCCTAAACTTGCTTCCCCATTTGCGGGGAACATAATTTTTCATATATTCACTTCATAAAATGTTAATAAATCTGCGAAAACTTCTGGCGTCCAAACCTGAGAAGTTTAGCTGTGTTGCATTGCATTTTGGGTCGTCAGCCATGGCCTTTAGGGGCCTGGCTGTTAGACTGTTAGAATAGTAGTATATTTATATCAATTGCATCCTCCTCCCTTAATTAAGTACCCGGTTCCAGATTTTATAATTTTGGCATTTTCAATAGTTGCCAGTTTTTTAAGAAAAGATTCTACGCTTTCGCCTTGTTTAATACGGCCAAAGAAATCACAGTTCTTAACTGCGCCCGCTACTGTTATGTTAGCATTGAAGTTTATGTTTAAATCTTCAACAATTGCCGCCACCTTAACGTTATTGTATTCATAATCACCATTATGCCGATTGGTTACGGCTTGAATATTGGAGATCGTTTTTAATTTTAATTTACCGGTTCGCTTATTGTAAGCCACCAGATGTCCGGGTAAAAGGTCTGATTTTTCTTTACCGTCGGTAAATGCCACCTTTCCGGTAATGAGGGCTACGGTAATCTCTGGCTGGTTGTTACGTGCGGTGATATTGAATGATGTACCCAAAACCCTTGTTCTGGTTTTTCCGGTATGTACTATAAATGGGTGATTTTTATCTTTAGCAATCTCGAAAAAGGCCTCTCCCTCAAAATAAATTTCTCTTAGCGGTCCGTTAAAGGCCGATGGCAACCTTACAAAGCTGCCCGCATTTAAATAAATAACGGAGCCATCTGTCAGTTTTATTATTTTCCGTTCGCCCCGTTGGGTTGTTACTGTGCTGAAAACTATAGTCGCAGTCTCCGGATGCTGTGCAGGCAGGTAACGATACAGTAAAAGGAAGGCGCCGATCAAAACTGCCGCAGCTGCAGCTATTTTAACATAGTATAATTTATTGGTTGTGTTTTTTTGTTTGTTAATCTGTCGCAAGAGCGCATCATGCATTTTTTCTTTGGCAGACTCCTCTTCTTCAATATTTTCATAAGGTAATATCAGCTCTTCTTCTTCTTCTGTCCGGTACCAGGCAAGCAGTTCATTTCTTTCATCCTCGGTAGCTGTACCGCTGATGTATTTATTTATTAAATGCTTTAAATAGATTTTGTCCATATCGTTTATTATAATGGGGTACATTAACTCTACATTAACCCTTAGTCAAAAAATTAAAAATTGGATTTATTTTTCAGTTGTCAAGACATTGAAAAGCAGCATAGACGAAAAAACATGGAATTGATGATAAATTAAGGTAGGTTTATTATAAAGGCAAATGATATAATTATTGATTATCAGTAACTTATATCAAATATGAAATACTTGGCAGTGAAAATTTTCCGTCGTGTTCCGGGTCTTCCAATATGCAAAAATGGAATACTTTCCAAATCAGATACGAAAACTTACGCTTCGCCTTAACACAGTTGAAGGTATTGGGACCGAAGGGCGGCTAGCGTAAATTTCCGGGCGGCGCAGCAGCAGTTGGATACCACAACAAACAAGAAATTAACTTAGAAATGTTTTATAATTAAAATCAGGATGAGGAACTCTTTTAAGTTAAGGCGGAGAACCTTAAGCGCTTTAGTTAAATGGGCCTCAACTGTTTTTTCACTGATTCCCATCTCCAGGCATATCTCGGGATTAGTCAACCCTTGTTTTCTGCTATAAAGATAAACCATGCGACATTTATCAGGTAACTGTTCAACTATGCCTTCAATATATTCCTGTAAAAATTTGGCATGTACGATATCCTCAGGCAGGTCAGCTGACTGCGTACTGTAAAGGGTTTTAATGATTTTAGATCTGCGATTTGAATTATGAACGTGCTTGAATACAGAAAATTTTATAGCAGTTGCCAAATAACCCGGCAGCGATTCTATAACAAGGCTCTCTTTCCTGTTCCAAAGACTTAAAAACACTTCCTGAATAATCTCTTCCGCCAGGAACTTGTCTTTAGTACGGCTATATGCTAAAAGTATAAGTTTTTTCCAGTACCTGTTATAAATTTCTGTAAACGCTATATCATCACCATCAACCATCTGCTGTAGTACTTCTTGGTCAGGAAGATGTGAGTATGACGGCATATTGTGTACAATAACTGTCCTAAATTACAAATTTTCCAGAAAGTCGATGTTTTATTCGAACAAATTTTCAACGATAACGGAAATCACTCATCATTTTTTCAGGAAACGTTGTTTTTATGAACAACAATAGCTAACGATCTTGTTTTTTGTTATTCCTTTAATTCAGGCTGTGATATAAGCAGCCAGCGGCACGAAGATAGTAAACGCCCGGCAGCGAACGATAGCAACGGCTTATCTATAGGATAAAAAAACATAAAAGAATTAATAGCAGATTTTGCGTCCAAATTTGATTGAGTGTTAACAGAAGATGCTTTGCGCAAGGCTGGCAAGACCAGCTCTCCGGGTAAATTAAATTAAACAACCAGGTTTTTGCCATTGAGTATACAGACCCTGATGTCTCAATCCAAATTTCAGGCTGACGTTTGCTCAGCTGCCAGGCAGCTGAAATACATGGCAATATTAAAAAAACATGATCTATCGCAATGGGTAAATCGCTGTAATTAATTCAACATCCGCCCCGATCGCGGCGTTTTAAAGGCGGCCTGAAACTTTCAGTTAACAATCTGAAGATGCAACCAGCATCCTTTCGTACCCATTAAGCGTTCACCAATTTTTTAACATCGTCCAGTTTGCGGCAGCTATTAGTGGTGATGATATTATTGATACTATTCTTAAAGTAGTTAACAATAATAGCTTCTTCATTGTCAGCAGCAAAAAGCTGATCAAGCAACAGTTCTTTTTCGGGGATGCTGTCAAAGTTTTTGTCCTCCCTGGCCTGTTTAACCAGGATGTTTTTCAAAGCTACCGGCCTCCTGTTTCTTACGCTTACCGTAGTGCTCACACCAAATAACACTTCCGGCTTGGTTTCCAGCCCGATATTAAACACATATTGCTCCATCTCCTCAAAGTCGAGATTTTGGCAATTGATATAAAGGCAGCCATCGCGTATACCGATCACTTTACCGCTATAACGATGCCCCTCAGAAACAGACCGCACAATGATCTGCCCATTGTCTAGTGCCTTTAATATAAATGGTGTTTTTACAACAGTACGGCTGCCATCGGTTTTGGGATAGTAAAGGAAGTAATTGCCCAGGTAATAGCTTTTTATAATGGTCATAGAGGTGCGGCTAAAACCACCTCCCGAATAAGAAAGTTTGGATAGCCCGCTATTGTGACTTTCCATGCGCTGGTCAGGCGCTTTTTGCCATTCGTCCCAATCAGAAAAAGGGATCTGTAGAAAAACGGCCAGCGCATTTATTTTAACGTACTTGGCATCGCCGCCGTTCCAGTAGCTTTGCAGTGTTTTACCGCTTATCCAGTTAAACACACGATATTCGCCCAAACCACTCAAATGCTTAATAAAATCGTAGATATGGCCTGCCCTCATAGCCCGCAGGTGCTTTTCCAGGTTTTGCTTGCCTATAATAAGATTCATCTCCACCAGGTCTGGATTTACCAGTACCTCTTTGGTTATTTGTTTATTGATTTCTTTGGCAACCAGATTAAACTGCGTCCGTGTAAAACCCTCCCACCGGTTTTCACGGTTTTTGTTTTTTATGGCCGAAATGATATCGGGATGATCTTCTATGGCTATTTTTAATTTTTCAGTTAAGAGCATTTTTTATTTCGTGGTGGTTTGTTTTATAAAATCATACTGATTTTACCTCAATTTATTCTCAAAGTTTGTTAAAATGAAGGCTTTAAAGTGCAAGTGAATTTACACGCACTTTTGTCAAACTTTTGACTTATAAATATACTTAAATCTGACCAAACATAACTACCTATAAATCAATTACTAAAAAATAATCTGAAAAAATAATCTGACTTATATTTTTACTCATTTGACTTAGTGATATTTAGATATTGCAATTAATGTTTGTGTTTTTCTGAAGAAAGCAAATTTCAGGACAAGAAACAGGGCTTTTTTAATGCAAAACGATGAAGTCAAATTCAAAAAGCGTGTTGATTATCCAAATTCGAATATTTTTAGATAAAAAAACCTATTAACCACCAAAATCCAACCCATGAAGCAAACTTTACGTTTATTATGTACACTTTTAGTCTCCTGGCTTTGTTGCATTACGCCTAAACCGGCATTCGCACAGGATCATGTTTTAAAAGGAACCGTCAGCGATGCCCAGGGCCTGCCAATAGCCGGTGCTTCGGTTTTTATCAAAGGTACCCAGCAGGGTGTCACAACTGTCCCGGATGGAAGTTTCTCGCTTAAATTGTCGGCAGCCAGCACTTTGCTGGAAGTATCTTATATAGGATATGACAAACAAACGGTAAACGTAAAAGGAAAAAACAGCATCAGCATTGTATTGCAACAGTCAAAATCAGAACTTAAGGAAGTTGTTGTGGTGGGCTACGGCACGCAGAAGAAGAGTGAAGTTACCGGCGCCATATCTTCTATCAAAAATAAGGAATTTAAGGATCAGCCAGTATCAAACCTGGCTGCAAGTATAGAAGGTAAACTATCAGGCGTCAATGTCATACAACCATCAGGCACGCCGGGCGCCGGCTTGCTGGTAAGCATCCGCGGCGCGCAAAACCCTTTGTACGTGGTGGATGGCGTACCTATGGAGAGCGAAAGCAATTCATCATTAGGTACATCATATAACCTTTCAGGGCAATCAGTAGGCAGCGGGCAAAACATCAGCTCCATCTCGGATATTAACCCCGACGATATCGAATCCATCGAAATACTGAAAGATGCTTCAAAAGCGATTTATGGTTCCAGGGCTGCAAATGGAGTGGTTTTGATCACTACAAAAAAAGGCAGAGCGGGTAAAACATCGTTCGATTTTAATGTTAATTATGGTTCACAAAACGTGGCGAAGAAAATACCTTTTCTAGATTCCCGGCAGTTCTATAATTTAACCAATACAGCTATTAAAAATGATATATGGGTTTACAATAACGATATTACAACAAACAACCCTAACCCGCATTTTGCACTGTCAGACCTGCAAAGCGTAGGTATCCTTGACGCCAGCGGCAAACCTATCCCTAACCCGGCCGCACCCTATTACGATTTGAAAAGCGGTATCAACACCGATTGGGAAAATGCCATATTCCGCACTGCCCCGGTTGTTAATTACGAGCTATCGGCAAGAGGGGGGGATGATAAAACCAAGTTCTTTATTGGCGGTGGTTATTTTGACCAGGACGGTATCATCATCAATAACTATTACAAGCGTTATAATTTCCGTACCAATATTGATAACCAGGCTACGGACAGGATATCCATTGGTACTAACATAAGCGCTTCGCACTCAGATAACAAACGAAGCTTTAATGATAATACTTACACAGGAATTGTAACCAATGCCTTAGGCGCCTCTCCTCTGATGCCGGTATACTCTTCACCTGGCGTTTATGCCAACTTTGGCGATTACCAGGCTTATTGGTTGTCAGATAACCCTGTTAAGTCAGCCAGGGAGATTAATGCCCATACCTATACCGACCGTTTTATCGCATCAGTGTACGGGGAGTATAAAATATCTAAAGACCTGAAATTCAGAAGTACATGGTCTGTCGATTATAATAACGTAAACGATAGCCAATATTTTTCGGCACTTACGGTTGACGCGCAAACCGATGGTGGTAAATTACTTTTGGGCGAAACCAAGCATTTCACCTGGATAAACGAAAATATGTTTACCTACCAGCATTCGTTCGGTAAAAACAATTTGAGCCTGTTGGGTGGTTTCTCGCAGCAGCAAACCGAAATACAGCAACAGGCGACCAAGGGTATTGGTTTTCCGCAAACCGGCAATGTGCAAAATATCAATAATGCCGCACTGTCCACCAATATCCCGGTGCTTTATCCTAAAATATACTCCGACCTTAATTCATTTATTTCGCGTGCCAATTACGACTACGACAACAAATATTTACTGGCTGTGATTATGCGTGCTGATGGTTCATCCAAATTTGAGACAGGGCATCAATGGGGTTATTTCCCATCGGTATCGGCAGGCTGGAACATTTCTAATGAAAGTTTTTTAGCCGACAACAAATATGTCAATGCGTTAAAACTACGGGTCAGCTACGGGTTATCGGGCCAGCAGGATAACGTACCAGACTATTTGAACTACGCCTATTGGGGCACAGCCAAATACAACGGAAGTTCGGGTTTTGTACCGATAAATTTATTGCCGGCCACGCCGTTAACCTGGCAAGTGAATACCTCCTTCAATGTGGGTACCGACTTCGAATTATTTAATCACTTTTTAACCGGTTCAATCGAGTACTTTATTTCAAACCAGACAAAATTATTGAACCCGGCCCAGGTGGCAGGCACCACTGGCTTCCAAACAGTTTTTACCAACTCAGGGAAAATCCAGGATAAGGGTTTGGAAATACAGGTGAATACCAATAATATCAAAACAGTTAGTTTTACCTGGACAAGCTCCTTTAACATCTCATTCCTAAAGAATACGATCAAATCCTTGTCTGTCGATAACCAATTGATAAGTTCATATAATGACCAGTCGCCTACTAATATCTTAAAAATAGGACAGCCCGTTGGCACATTTATCGGCGTGCGTTTTGCCGGTGTTGACCCTGCCAACGGTGATGCACTTTATTACGCCGCCGATGGCACCAAAGAAAGGGCGGACCAGGTTAACTTTACGCGTGATGAAACCGTTATCGGCAACGCGCGGCCGAAATTCTTTGGTGGCTTTACCAACAGCTTTAAATACAAGAAATTCGATTTATTGATTGCCACGCAGTTCTCTTACGGCAATAAAGTATTTAACCTGATACGTACCACATACGAAAGCTTAGGCTGGAGCAGTGGTTCGACACCAAGCGGGGCTTACCTTGGCGGGGTATATGCTAATAATGACACGAGAGTACTAAGTGCCTGGTCGCACCCGGGACAAATAACGAATATACCGCGTCCTTCATTTTTATTGCAAAATTATTTCCCCAACTCCGATGAGTTTTTGGAAAACGGCTCTTTCCTAAAGATCCGTACCGTTAACCTGGGCTACACCGTTGGTAAAACAAAATACTTTAGCAGTGTTCGGCTATATGTGCAGGCCGAAAACTTATTGACTGTAACAAAATACATTGGTTTTGATCCGGAAGTAAGCTCAACCGGCGGGGGTAACGATGCTACAGCAGGCATCGACTATGCAGCATACCCACCAGCCCGGACCTTTAGTTTGGGTATTGATTTGAAGTTTTAATAATAGTTTCCACGGAAACACAGATAAATAATCTCAAAGAAATGAAAAGAATAAAAAATATATTGGTTTTTAGTTTCATCCTGGCCTTGTTGATCATGATCAATGGTTGTGCAAAGCTCAGCCAGGTGTCGCCCACTGCAGTGCAGGCCACGCAGCTTTTTAAAGATTCAATTGGCTTATCAGAAGCAGTAACAGGCCTTTATAGCACATTGGAAGTGCCTGAATATTACGGGGCCGATTACCTGATGCTTGCTGATTTAAATAGCGATAACGGTGTAGCCGGGGGTTACAACAATACCTCATTGAATGAATTTGGGGCATACAGCGTAACCTCATCCAATATATATGTCCAAAATACTTATGTGGCTATTTATAAAACTATTGCTACCGCAAATACAATCATTGCAGGCGAAAGTACTGTTAAAGGGGCTTCGGCAGCTTACCTGAACAGCATAAAGGGCCAAGCCTTAACGCTAAGGGCGATGGGCCATTTTGATCTGCTGCGTTCGTTTGGCTACCATTGGGATTTAACTTCACCTTATGGTATCCCGGTAGTTACTACGGTGCAAACAACCAACGGTGTTGTATCCCGCAGCACGGTTGCGGCTACTTATGCGTCCATCATTGCCGATTTGACGCAGGCAGCCACCTTACTCAATAATTCTTCAAGCCGAAATCCTAATTATGTAAATCCTGCTATAATTAACGCGTTGCTGGCTCGCGTATATCTTTACAAAAAGGATTATGTCAATGCCGTCAAATATGCTTCACTGGTAATTAATGATGGCGCATACCAGTTGTCAGATGCCGGTCATTACGTAAGTATTTACGACAATGGCGCCAAAACTTCAAACGAATTTGTATTTCAGTTACCATTCGATTTCCAGAATCAGAGCCTGTACTATGCCACCACTTATGCCCGCCCCACGGCAGCGTCAACAGAGGTGCTATTTATTGCAAATTCCGATTTACAAGTTTTTTTCGAGGCCCGCGGAGGAGATGTACGTTATAATTTAATGGATACAACCAATGCCAACGGTTATTTGCGTACGCTTAAATACAGCAGTGATGGTAAGTACAAGGATAATTCGGCATTATTGATCCGGATCAGTGAAATGTACCTTATCAGGGCTGAGGCGTTAGGACGGGCCCAGGGACTTGCTGACTTAAACACCATCCGAACCAGCCGCGGCTTAAGTGCATTGTCTCCGGTTGATGTACCTGACGCTGCAACATACGCGCAGGCGGTATCCGATGAAAACCGTGCTGAGTTTAATTTTGAAGGGCACCGTTACTTCGATTTAGCCCGGACAAACCAGGTGGTTAATATCCTTCAACCATTAACCAGTGCAACATTAGCGGCAGGTAATTCCTGCTTCCCGATACCTTTAAGAGAAATTAGTGCATCTAACGGAGCAGTAGTTCAAAACCCAGGCTATTAATTACAGAATGTTAGAATTAATGAATTACAGATTAACACTTTATGCTATTGATAAATCACTAATTCAATAATCAGAAAACATGGCACACTATTCACTCACACGTTTTTTAAAGTCCGCCTTTCATGCTGCCCTGCAGGATGATGTCAGTGCATTGGCGGAATTTAATGAGTGGAAAGAAAGCCGTCGACTGTTTTTAAAACAAGCTGCTCTTGTAGCCACGGGGGCCTTGCTAACCCCGCCTTTACTGGGCCTGGCATCATGCAATGATAAAAAAGATAAAAGTATTGCCATTATAGGTGCCGGTATAGCCGGTTTAAATGCGGCCTATCAGTTGCAAAAAAAGGGCATTAGCGCCACGGTATATGAAGCTTCGGGCAGGATTGGCGGCCGGATGTACACCATGAATAACGAATTCGGGCCTGGGATAACAACCGATATCGGCGGCGAGTTTGTGGATAACAACCACAAGGATATTATTGACCTGGTAAGTGAACTTGGTTTGTCATTTTATCATTTAAAAGAGGATAAACTGGCCCATAAAACGTTCTATTTTGGAGGGAAGCTTTTAAATGACGAGGACCTGAAAAATGCGATACAGCCATTTGCATCACAGATTTGGAAGGACTTTAAATCGTTACCCGAAATTGTAAGTTATCACGCGGCGGCACAATTTGAGCAACTTGACCGCCAATCCATCACAGGTTACATCAAGTCGATAGGTATCACCGGCTGGCTTTATGATTTTTTAAATGTTACGCTCACCAGGGAATACGGGATGGAAGCGTCTGAACAATCGGCTGTGAATTTCCTGATTATGTTTACACCCCCTGTTGCTACCGAAAAAGAATATGAATTATTTGGCCCCGATCATGAAGTGTTAAAGATCAAAGGCGGCAGCCAGCATTTAACAAATGCCTTGTATGAAAAGGTAAAAGGTTCGGTAAAAACAGGGTATAAACTGAAAGCCATCAGCAAAGGCAGCGTACAGGGGTATGACCTGGCATTTGATCAAAACGAGGTGCGTACCACGATTAATGCCGATATGGTATTGGTAGCTATTCCATTCACTATGGTGCGGCAACTTGATTTTAATGTTCCTATGCCAACAGGAAAAAGAAAATGCATTGATGAAATAGGTTATGGTAATAGCTGCAAATTTATAGTGGGTGTGTCAGATAAACCCTGGCGTAACCACGGCAGCAAGGGTTATACCTTTACCGACATGGATTTTGGCGCCGGATGGGATAGCAGCCAGATGCAGTCTGAAAAAGAAGGCAGTTTTACCGTTTTCGGCGGCGGCAATTTCGGCGATAAAGTGTTAAACGGCAATGACGATGTTTTGACAGGCGAGGTTATAAGTTCCGTGAATACCATTTACCCAGGAATGGACAAGGCCTTTAATCATAGAACCAAAAAGTTTTGCTGGGTTTCAAACCCCTATTCCAAAGCTGCTTACAGTTCATTTAAAGCCGGGCAATGGAGCACGCTGGCAGGTTGGGAAGGTGTGCCGGTGGAGCAGATCTATTTTGCGGGTGAACATGTGAGCCGTGAGTTCCAGGGGTATATGAACGGAGGGGCACAAACAGGAAAAGCAGCTGTTGAACTGATGATGAAATCAATAGCTCAGCATAGTTAAAGGATGTTTACGCATTAACAGAAGTATATTATAAATAACCAATTATAAACTATTACAAAGGCTAAACAGTTTTGTAATATTCCGTGCAATTTAAATTTACATGAACGTATTTAAATCCATATTTCCTTATAGCCAGCAGCTTATTGCTGAATATCCCCTGATGGATAATAAAGCAATAGACGAAGCACTGGCAAAAACGGCTAAAGCGTATACACATTGGTCAGGGCAAAGTTTTGCATGCCGTGCGGCTGTACTGGTTAAGGCTGCTGCTATCCTCAGGAATCAAAAGGATGAATTGGCCACGCTTATTACCAATGAAATGGGTAAGGTAATAGCCGAAGCAAAAGCCGAGGTTGAAAAATGTGCATGGGTATGTGAGTATTATGCCGAAAATGCCGAATTATTTTTACAGGAAGGGCCAATAGATGCCGGTTATTACCGCTCGTTTATAACTTATGAGCCTATAGGTGCTGTTTTAGCCATCATGCCCTGGAATTTTCCGTTCTGGCAAGTATTCCGCTTTGCGGCACCAACTTTAATGGCCGGCAATGTCGGGCTGTTAAAACACGCGCCGAATGTTACGGGCTGTTCGCTGGCTATTCAAAAAATATTTGAGGAAGCCGGCGCTCCTGAGGGGGTATTTCAATCACTAGTAATAAATATCACCGAAGTAGAAAAGATCGTTGCGGCCGATATCGTACAGGCTGTAACGCTCACCGGCAGCGAGCTGGCCGGTACATCAGTCGGCATGCTCGCCGGTAAATACATTAAAAAGTCGGTGTTGGAATTAGGTGGATCGGATGCGTTGATCGTCCTGGCTGATGCCGATGTTGAAAAAGCAGCTACGGTAGCCATTCAATCTCGTATGCTGAATGCAGGGCAATCCTGCATCGCCTCTAAAAGATTTATTGTAGAACAAAGCATTGAAGCTGAATTTGTACATCAATTAGAGTTACAGATCGGTAAGCTAAAACAGGGCAACCCTTTCGACAGCACTATCACAACCGGGCCCATGGCTCGTATTGATCTTGCACAGGAGTTGGAAAAACAAATGCAATTATCTATTAAATCAGGAGCGGTTTTAAAGCTGGGCGGGGAAGTTGAAGGTGCAAATTTTCGGCCATCTATGCTGCTGAATGTTAAAAAAGGGATGGCCACTTTTGAAGAGGAGGCCTTTGGGCCTTTAGCCTCAGTAATATCGGTTGCAAATGAAAACGATGCAATCACATTGGCTAACCAGTCACGCTATGGCCTGGGCGGCAGTATCTGGACCAAAGATGTGGAGAAGGGGATCGCCTTGGCAATGCGGATCAATAGCGGGGCTGTTTTTGTCAATTCATTAGTAAAGTCAGATCCCAGGCTACCATTCGGCGGCATAAAAAAATCAGGTTATGGCCGCGAACTAGGCAGGCATGGTATCCTGGAATTTGTGAATGCAAAAACGATAGCAGCAGAAATATAAAAAGAAAACTAAACGCTCCAATTGGAGAAGGAGACCATAAGATGAGAGATTCAAAGGAAATATTAAACCGCAGAAAGCAATTTGTGCCCAATGCCATAGGCATATTTAACCCATCAACGGCGGTAAGTGCCAAAGGTGCGCTGATTACGGATGCTGATGGCCGCGAAATGATAGATTTTGCCGGCGGTATTGGCGTGGTTAATGCCGGACATTGCCCGCCTCCTGTGGTTAAAGCTATAGCTGAACAGGCTGCTAATTTGATCCATTGCAGTTTTAATGTGGCTACTTATGATCTGTACATGCAACTGGCCGAAAAGCTGGCTGCCTTATTTCCGCATGGCGACCATACAAAAGTGATGCTAACGAATTCGGGTGCTGAAAGTGTTGAAAATGCAATAAAAATAGCCAGGCAGGCCACGGGCAGGCAGGCTGTTATCTGCTACGGGGGGGCATTTCACGGGCGCACCATGATGAGCATGACACTAACTTCCAAAGTAGGTTATAAACTGGGTTGCGGACCGTTCGCTCCGGAAGTGTACCGTATTCCGTTCCCGGACTATTACCGCTATGGAAATGGATTGGATCTGGACCAGTTTTCGGATACTCACTTAAAAGAATTAGAAGACTTTTTCCATACCAACGTGCCTGCCGAACAGGTTGCAGCAATTATTATTGAGCCTGTACAGGGCGAGGGTGGCTTTAATGTAGTGCCGCAAAAATATCTCCAGGGCTTACGCAAGGTTTGCGATAAATACGGTATCATGCTCATTCTGGATGAAGTACAAAGCGGGTTTGGCCGAACTGGAAAATGGGCCGCATATCAGCATTATGGGGTTACGCCGGATATATCCACCTGGGCGAAAAGCATGGGAAGCGGCATGCCTATCGGCGCTGTCATTGGCAAAGCGGATATAATGGACGCTTGTAAACCTTCCACTATTGGTGGTACATATCCCGGTAACCCGGTTTGTTGTGCCGCATCGCTGGCTACCATCAATTATATGGAAGAAATTGATATCAACGCGCTTGGCGTGCGGATAGGTAATATTGTTCGTGATCGTTTCAATGTATTTAAAAAACAATTTAATGCTGTTGGCGATGTGCGCGGATTGGGTGCAATGATGGCTTTTGAACTCGTTAAAAACGATGATCCTTTTCAGCCTGATGCTGAACTATGTAAAAAACTCATAGCCTACTGCGCGGATAATGGACTGATAGTTATTAATGCCGGGGTAAATGGTAACGTGATCAGGGTACTGAGCCCGCTGGTTATTGAAGAAGAATTACTGCAAAAGGGTTTGGACATCATTGAAGGTGGCTTGCATCAATTATTGGGTGACAAACAGGTTCATCGTACAGTCAAAAACAAATCGATGTAATCATGAATCAACCAGTGAAATCTACAAGAAATAAGCAATATATTAACGGTGCCTGGGTGGACGCGGTTGATAAGCAGACTATACCGCTGGTGAATCCGGCAACAGAAGATGTGATCGCCCATATCAGCTTCGGTAACCAAAAAGATGCGGTGCTGGCTATTGATGCCGCTCAAACAGCATTTAAAACCTGGAGTAAAACTACACCCTACTTCCGTGCAGAGATATTAAAAAAAACAGCAGACTATTTAAGGCAAAATCTGGATACGATAGCCCGCGATATGGTACTTGAAAGCGGCAAGCCATTGTTAGAAGCCCGGGGCGAATGGACCGTAGCTGCCAACCTGTTTGAATGGTATGCCGAAGAAGGAAAACGAGCTTATGGAAGGGTAATACCCACCAACCGGGTTGATAAAAGAAGTTCGGTAATATGGCAGCCCATGGGCGTTATTGGTATCATCACCGCATGGAATTTCCCGGCCTACAACCCTGCCCGGGCCTGGGCTGCAGCATTGGCCGCAGGTTGTACGGTAGTTGCAAAACCCTCAGAAGATACTCCGTTGGCGGCTTATCATATGATCGATGCCCTGATAAGTGCTGGATTGCCTGCGGGGGTACTTAACCTGCTGATAGCCGACGCGGCACCGGTTGGGCAAGCCATGCTCAGTGATACGCGGGTAAAGAAGATCAGTTTTACTGGCAGCACCCGCGTTGGTAAAATATTGATGGATGGCGCATCGCGCACCGGTACCAAACTTTCACTTGAACTGGGTGGCAATGCGCCGGTTATCATTTTTGACGATGTGGATGTGGACGCAGTAGCCAAAGCCGCTTCCATAGCACGGTTTCGTAACAATGGGCAGGTTTGCGTAGCGCCGCAACGGTTTTATGTCCATAAAAATATTTATGAGCAGTTTTCTGAAGCTATAAGCAGATATGTATCAGAATTGAAGGTAGGCATTGGTTTTGAGGATGGCGTAAACGTTGGTCCGCTGATCACAGGTAGGCAACGCGATAGCGTAGTTGAACTTTTAGCAAAAACCAGGGCCGAAAATGCTACGATATTAACCGGCGGTCATGTTCCGAAGCATTTGCAAAAAGGCTACTTTATTCAGCCGGCAGTGGTTACCGGGCTCGACCAAACATCAAGCCTGGCAAAAAATGAAATATTTGGCCCCATATTGCCACTGTTTAGTTTCGAAGATCTTGATGATGCTCTGGCCAAAGCCAATGATACGGAGTATGGCCTTGCCGCCTATGCCTTTACCAATAATTTAAAGACAGCTATACAGGTTTCAGAAGGATTGGAATTTGGTATTGTAGGCATTAACGAATGGGCGCCTCACGGTACAGAACTGCCTTTTGGAGGATGGAAGCAAAGCGGACAGGGGCACGAAAGCGGCAGCGAGGGCCTGTACGAGTATATGGAGAAAAAATTGATCAGTATAGGAGGGATTTAAAACACTCATTAATGATAATTCAGTCATACGCTAATTTAGTCAAACACATTTCAACCCAATGGGATACGGCGCAATAGCATTAATACCACCGGCAGTAGTTATAATACTGGCAATAAAACAACGCACATCTTTTGAGCCATTACTCATCGGCTGTTTGGTTGGCTACGCTATTATCGGCTTTCACGATCATACAAATGTGTTCAGCAACTTTGTCGATTCATTTGAAAGGGTGATGGGCAATAAGGATTCTGTATGGGTAATATTGGTATGTGGCCTATACGGCTCATTGATCGGACTCATGGTGCGCAGCGGGGGTACTTTCAAATTCGGGGAATGGGCCTTGAAAAGGTTAAAGACCGAAAAAAGTGCCTTAATGGGCGCCTGGGGACTAGGTCTGTTTATCTTCCTGGACGATTACCTGAGCGCACTAACCGTGGGCCTCTCCATGCGTAAAATAACCGACGCCTTCAAAATCCCCCGGGAAAAGTTGGCTTATATTGTGAATACCACAGCGCCGCCATGGTGTGTGATAGTACCTATCTCTACCTGGACTATATTTATTGGGAATATCCTGGAAACATCACATGTAGCGCCAAAAGGACAAGGTTTATCCACCTACTGGAAAATGATACCTTATGTTTCGTACGGATATGTATCGGTATTGATCATTCCTTTATTTATTTATGGGATTTTTCCATGGTTCGGGAGGCTTAAAAAAGCTGACATCCGCGCCAAAGAAACGGGTCAGCTTACGGCAACAGCGTTTAATGGCACGGCCTCAATAGAGGTAAAGCCTATGAAGCCTGAAAAAGAATCCAAAGTGATCTATTTCCTGTTGCCTATCATCGTACTGCTTATTGCTACTATATTTTTTGATATCGATGCACTGAAAGGGGTAATGGTGGCTGTAGCTTTTACTTTTATTTATTACCTGGTTATCAAGCTGGGTACATTCAGCCAGCTGTCCGAGACTATGTTCGGCGGCTTTAGCAGCATGTTATATGCCCTGGGTATTTTAATGATGAGCTATGTTTTAAAAGATGTGAATGATAAAATGGGGCTCACGCAATATGTCCTTCATTCAGCCTCGCCTTATTTAAACAGGGAGTTTTTGCCTGCTATCGTATTTGTTTCGCTTTCTATTATTTCGGTTACCACAGGCTCTTCATGGGGGTTATACGCCATCGCTATCCCGCTGGTAGTTCCGCTTGCGCAGCATTTCGGCTCCAATGTATTGCTCAACTGCGGTGCCGTTATCAGTGCGGGTGTGTTCGGGGCCAACGCCTGTTTATACTCTGATGCTACCGTTCTTACTGCCCAAAGTACTGAGTGTAATAACCTGGATCATGGCTTGTCGCAGCTTCCTTATGCGTTAATAGCTTTTGTGTTATCGGCGGCAGTTTATGTTTTGCTTGGCTATACTATCCATTAAATGAATTATGATGAATACCATTATAAAACCTTATATTAAAGAATTAAGTCCGGGCCTGGTCATCCAAAATACACGACCCGAACATGTGCATCAACTGGAAGAACTGCAGAAAACAGTTTTTCCGACGTTATGTACAGACGAGCACATTAAGGCGGTGCATTACCTGCGGCACCTGGAAATTTTCCCGGAAGGGCAGTTTGTAATTACCGACAAGGATCACGTAATCGGGATGACGACTACCATGCGCACCAATTTTAATTTTGCCAATTACCATCACACGTTTGTTGAAACGATTGCAGGCGGCTGGCTCAGCAATCACAACCCCAATGGCGATTGGCTTTACGGGCTCGATATGGGTATACTGCCTGAATACCGGGGTATGGGCCTGGCCCGTATGCTCTATCGCGCCAGGCACGAAATGGTGCGTACGCTGGGCTTAAAAGGACAGTTAACTGTTGGTATGATGAGCGGCTACGGGGCAGTGAGCCACATGATGAGTGGCGAAGCGTATTACCAGGAGTTGATAGCAGGCAAACGCAAGGACCCAACGCTGACCAAACAAATGAAAATAGGGTTTGAACCAATTGCCTTGATGCCCGAGCATTTGAACGACCCGGTTTGTGGTAATTTCGGCGTATTAATAAAAATCGATATAGACAAAGAAATTTAGGATGGCTAATGGAAATAAAAACAGCAAATACCACGGAAGATAAAGGCTGCGCGGGCCTGTTATTAGATTATGCGGAGAAAATAACAAAAGCGGCCGGTTATCACCGGTTGGACGCACACAGCTTATATCCAACAAAGACTTTACAGTAAGCAGTCATCATTTTTCAAAGAAAATTTAATTCATAAAAACTTAAATATCATGTCGTTTATAAAATTGAAAACCGCTTTACCGGGCCCAAAAGGTCTGGCAGCTTTGGAGAGAAGGAAAAATGCTTTACCCGCCGGTTTGGCCAAATCTACAGATATAGTGGTTGAAAGGGCCGAAGGAGCGCTGGTATGGGATGTTGACGGTAATCAGCTGCTTGATTTTGCAGGTGGTATAGGCATGATCAACGTTGGGCATAGTAATGAACTTGTAGTAAATGCCATAAAGGATCAGCTGGATAAATACATCCACACCTGCTCATTGGTCACCACTATGGAGCCCTATCTCGACCTGGCAGAACTTTTGAACGGCATTACACCTGGTGATTTTAAAAAGAAAACTTTGTTGGCAAACTCAGGTTCCGAAGCGGTTGAGAATGCGGTGAATATTGCTAAATATTACACCAAACGTAACGCGGTTTTATGTTTTGAAGGGGCATATCATGGTCGTACACTATTAACATTGAGCCTAACCAGTAAATATGCCTTGTTCAAAAAAGGCTTCGGCTCCTATGTATCTGATATTTACCGTATCCCGGCGCCAAATACTTATCGCGGAATTGCGGGGATGAGCGAAGATGAATATGTAGACTATTGTATCAAAAAACTCGAAGAATCCTTTATTTCACAGGTCGATCCCGAATCGCTGGCCGCAATTATTATCGAACCGGTGCAGGGCGAGGGCGGATTTTTGCCGATGCCTGCCGCCTATCTGCATAAACTCAGAGAAGTTTGCGACAAATATGGCATTGTCTTCATTGCTGATGAGATCCAATGCGGTGCAGGCCGCACTGGCAAATTTTTCGCAGTTGAACATAGTGGCGTCGTACCCGATATTATTGTGAGCGCTAAATCCATCGGCGCCGGGATGCCAATTAGTGCGATAACTGGTAAGGCGGAAATATTGGACGCACCCCACCTAGGCGGGGTGGGCGGTACATATGGCGGCAGCCCTGTGGCCTGTGTGGCAGCAATCGAGGCCATAAAAATCATCAAGGGTGAAGCTTTTCTGAACAGGGTGAATAAAGTTGGCGAGATTATTCGTACCACCCTTGAAAGCTGGAAAGAGAAATACCCTTTAATAGGCGATGTACGTGGCATAGGTGCAATGCGCCTGGTGGAGTTTGTGAAGGACCGTGATAGCAAGGAGCCGGATGCTGAAGCTACCCTGGAGATCATTAAAGATGCCGTTGCTCATGGCCTGTTGATGATACGTGCTGGCTTGTTCAGCAACTGTATCCGTTTATTGCCGCCAATTGTGATCACAGACGAGCAATTAGTCGAAGGGCTTCAGGTTCTGGAAAATGCAATTGCCCGTGCAACTGAGAAAAGAAAAGCAGTATTAGTTTAGATATATGTCAACACTGCTCATCCATAATGCAAACTTACTTTCCTTTCATGATGGGTTCATCAATGGAAGTTGCGATACGATAGCCATCGGGGGTAATCGTATCCAGGCTGTTGGCAGGTGGAATGAACTTCAATCACTTATCCAGCCAAACACTAAAGTGATCGATGCCGGGGGTAAAACACTAATGCCCGGCTTTAACGACTCCCACGTTCATATCTGGAAGGTAGGTAATTTGAAAACATTCATGCTGGATGTACGTGCAGCACGTAGTATGGATGAGATGCTGGAGATGATCAGCTCGTGGCACACGCAAAACCCTGACGTAGCATGGATAACAGCCCGTGGTTTTAACGAAGCCGGCTGGCAAGAAGGCCGCATGCCTGATAAGAACGACCTGGATAAGGTGGTAAAGGATAAGCCGGTATACCTGGTACGCACTTGCGCCCATATTGCCGTTGCCAATACCAGGGCTTTGGAGTTAAGCGATATATCAGCAAACACCCACGTGCCTGCAGGTGGGGTTATGTATCAGGGTAATGATGGCAAACCCAATGGAATTTTCTCGGAAACAGCGCTGGGGCTGGTAAGCAAGCATATTCCGGCATATTCAAAAGATGAACTGAAGGTTATGATCAAAGCCGCTAGGGGGCAATTGTATCAGTTCGGGATAACGGCAGCTACCGACCCGGCGGTTGATCCTTTGTTATTACAGGCTTATTACGAGATGAACGCAGCCGAAGAACTGGGTTTCCGGCTAAATGCAATCCCGATTCATTTACCCGACGAGGGAGAAAAGCCATACGGACTGCCCGAATACTATACATCGGATTGGTTCAATGTAAACACCGTGAAATTTTTTAGTGATGGGGGCCTAAGCGGAAAAACCGCCGCCCTCAAACGCCCATACAAAAACACAATCGAACATGGCGTGCTCCGTTTACAGAAAGAGCAATACCTGCAATTAGGTACAGCCGCTATGGAAAAGGGCTTAGGATTAGCGACCCATGCCATCGGCGATGAAGCAATTGAATTTGTAGTAGATTGTTATTGCCGCTTAGCTGAGTTATTTCCAAAGACCATCAAACGAATTGAACACCTGGGTCTGCCGGAAGAGAAACACCTGGAAACCATGGCTAAATACCAAATTGCAGCATCGATGCAAACGATATTTTTAAGTGAGTTGGGTAAAAACTTCCGGCAGTATTTAGACCAGGATTACCTTGATCAATGCTACCCGGTAAAGTCAGTTTTAAAGCATGGGATATTGACTGCCTTATCATCCGATGCGCCGGTGGTTAGCAATTTAAACCCGCTTAAAGGTGTGGAAGCGGCGATAACGCGTAGGGATAATGAAGGATATGCCATAGCCCCTAATGAGTCTATCAGCACAGCCGAAGCTTTGAAAGCTTATACCGTTAGTGCAGCTGGTATCGGCCGATCAACGCAATTCGGCTCATTACAGCCGGGGCAATTGGCTGATATGATCTTATTAAATGCGGATCCTTTAAAAACAAGCGCAAAAGACTTAAAACATATTAAAGTGGAGCAGACCTATATTAACGGAAAATGTGTTTATGAGACTTGATAGTGCCTTTGATAAATTATTTGTGTAACTTGATCCAAAGCCATTAATTATTCTTTACGGTTGCTGATCAATGCAATAGCCGCGGGCAGTGTATTTTATTAACCCCATATAACAATATATGTTACAACAAGTTTTATCATACCAGATAGCTGAAGGCATTGATATAAAAGCGTTTAAATCTGCCTTTAAATCCGACTTGTATTATGGCGATGCAGATGAATTATTTTACCGGGCCGGTAGCCAGCAATTTATTTATGTTTTCAAATATGGCGTTGTATGCTTTTTAAACTATGATGCCATCAAGGTATCCGAGTTTTTACAGCTCATCTCATCCTATTGCAGAAATGCGTTCGATCAAAACCTGACGGAAGAATTTAAAATACAAACCAACGCCGGCAAAAATAAAATCGGCTTCAATTCAATAGAAATAGCCGGATCCGATATTGAAGTTTTGCGGTTGATCATGCTTACCGTATCACAGTCTGTTGCGCTTGACTATTACGAAGAGCAAACCACGAAACTGATCGAGGAAACCAATCATCATACCCAGATGTTGGAAGCTAAGGGCCGTCTCAATATATCCGGAATCAATCTTAAAAAGTACATTGGCAAAACGCTGGCATTAAAAAACCGCATTGCCGAGAACCTGTATATTTTTGATTCTCCCCCTGAAACATGGGATGATGAGAATCTGAATAAGATACATAACGATCTTAAGAGAACGTTTGACCTGAAGGAGCGTTTCAGGGACATACAGGAAGGGTTAAATATTGTAAAAGACAATCTCGAACTTTTCAGAGACCTGCTGCAATACCGTAATAGCTACCGGCTGGAGCTGGTGATCATTATCCTGATCCTTGTTGAAGTGATCAATATTTTCGCTCAAAGGATATTTAATTAGACCTGTTTATGATCGAAGCACACCTCCATTACGCTAACTACTCCTGTCGATTATTTTTGCTACCACTCACAGATGGCTCTTCAATTTATGTCTGAAGGAGATGGTGTTGCCCTGGCTTGAAAGGCTGATCAGCACCCGGTTATTGATGACATTGCGGGAGATCCCGATGTATTCTTTCGTGTTGCGGCGCGCCATCAATGGTTCTCCTATCAGTGGTGATAATTAAAGATCGTTTTTAATATTTACGCTTCTGACGGTTTGGACGCCACGTAACCCAGTGAACTGACCCCGGCCAGCATCAGCAGGACATCCGGAATCACCGGCATTGTTTTGTTGTTGATCGTGAAAATTACGTAATAGCCACCCAGCACGAGGTTCCAGGCGAACGTTTGGAAGCGCTGCATATTCATGGTATTTCCATCGCCGAGAATATCGTAAAAAAAGTTCCTTGCAATCTTGGGTTGAAAAGCTGCTCCTGCTTTCTTTTTTTGAAAATAATCGATGTAAGTCGCCGTGCCGTTCGTGGTGATACTGATCCCCAGCAACAATAAAATGGAGGGGTTAAGCGTGGACGGGATATTGGTCAGCATCAGGGAATAAAGAAAGCCGCCAATGATAAGGATCGTCCAGTAAGCCAGTTGGGTTTGGGACAGGCTGTAGGCGCCGCCGGGTTGTTCCTTGAGGATGTCCGATCGTACGGCAAGGTAAAGGATCAGCACGATCAGGCCCAGGTAGAGTATGCTCATGATAATGAAGGTGCCGGATTTGAAATAAACGATCGTTACCCTGGTTTTGGAAAGGTTCGCTGCGGATACTTTGACCGGAAGCATGCCTTCCCAGGCCATACTCAAGTGTACGTGCAGTTTATTGCTGTACCAGGAATCGGCCAGCTTATAAAGGTTATCCCAGGCGGCTTTGCTGGAGGTATCCTGTTTTAACCGGAAAGTTACCCAGGTGACGGTGTCGGTCGTTTTGAACTCATCCTTGCGAATATTGCTGAACAGGTCGGAGTTGATACCTTTAAGCGCTACGCCATCGGCATACAGGGTCAGTTTGCTGCCGTCCATCGGACGGCTGTCGATAAATTCTTTAGGGTGCGATAGCTGTAGCAGAATCAGATCATCCACCCGGATGGTTTTGAATACGCTATCCCGGTTCTCCAGTTTTCTGGCCTGTACCGCCAGCACGTAGGGCGTTTTTGGCGTTACCGGTAAGGTTGCCTGTGGTGCCGGTGCCTGCGGCATGGCCTTTGATACCGAACCATCGGTTTTGGCTGGGGCAAGTGTACAATTGCAGGGCACAGTTGCGGCTGATGCTTGCGCGTTACCCTGTAACCATATGCACAAGGAAAACACTGAAAGGATAATTAGTTTTTTCACGATCTACTTATTACAATTAGCGATAAATGTTTAAAACACGCGACATAAACCTTGCCTGACCTGGGGGGAGTAAAAATTACCTGCAAGTAGTTTTCATAATCATTGTGGATAAGGCAAGGCGATTAGCTTAATTTATTAACTATCAGAAAGATAGGTAGTTTATTTTAAATGTAAGAAAATAATAATTTTTAAACCATTAGTTAAAAATGACCGGGTTATTTCCATCCGGGTCCACAAGGTAAATAGAAAAAAATGTTTAGCGTTAGCTGTTACAGCTTAATTGTCAGCCCGTTGTGATTGTCGAAATCAAGTTTAGCGGCCGACTATTTGCTGAGGGCATAAAAAAAGCCCTTTTACTACTGTAAAAAGGCTTTTAGAAGTGGGGTAAATGATGGGGCTCGAACCCACGACCCTCGGTACCACAAACTTATGGTACGTTTATACAAAGCCTTAATTTACAGCAACTTGACAGTCGACTAAATCATTTTGTAAAACAGTTGTAAAACAAGATACGTTATGAATTACCCTTTTTTATGCATACAAAATGAAAATCGATTAGTTAAATATAGCAAATTTCAGCGCAAAATTCAAAATTTTTTTATGTTAGCTCACAATTTCCGGTACCTAAGAATATGCACGGAAAGAATTACGGGCGAAAATTGTGTCCTCGCTGATTTTTCTTGTAGCTGTTACAATTGTGAAATTAAAAAAACTTTTTTTTAATTCTGACGATTATTACTTTCAGCCACTTCTCTTAATTGATGAATATTGTGCAAGATCTTTCAAGCTCTCATTGCATACTGGAATTACTTTCGCAAAACGAAGTCACAACCCCCATTTATCATATTGATGACCTGATTATTCGTTACGCCAATGATGCAATGATCGCATTTTGGGGCAACGACCGAAGCAACATTAGCAAGACGTTTGAAGAAACAGTACTTGAACTCCAAGGCCAGCCATCCAAAAAGATGCTACAAAATCTATCAAAAACAGACATTTTTGGCAGAGGCATCATGCCTGCTACAACGTTAGTTAATGGACGTTCAAAAACTCGTATTGTAATGCCAATATAAGGCAATAATAAACAATTCAGGTATGCCGTATTAGGTGACACATATCGCCAGCGAAGTAACTGAAGCGCTACTATTGAACATAAAAAAACTGATTTGCTTCCTAGCTTTTGGCACTAAACATTGTGATGCAGCGTCAAATGAAAAGTTGGTGATTACAAATAAGGAGTTAGCCGCTGCTAAGGAAAACCTTAGTACCAAGGTGCACTCGCAATGCAAGAGATAAAATGCACAATCCACTGGCAATAGCTATTATTACCCGTTTAAAAACGTCTATAAACGCATTAGGATTTCCCGAATTTTGCTAAATATTTTTCTTGCGGCAACCTCGAGAATTTCTTAAATTGAGCCACTAAATTACTTGGTTATCAATGTTATTCAAGCGTTTACCCCTGGCGTCGACTGCCCTTTTCCTAAATCTTTTTGCTTTCAGCTTAAAAGCGCAGGAACCAAGACTGATGTTACCGATCGGTCCCGGTCCCGTCGAACTGATGAACTTTTCCCCTGACGGAAAGAAAATATTAACAACATCGAACGACAATAATACTAAAATTTGGGACACAGAAAGCGGCGGCCTGTTGGCGGATTTAAAGAAGAACGTCGGCATCATAAATATTGCTAGTTATTCTCCTGATGGAAAAATGATCATGGCCTGCGCCGATGACGGAACTGTTCAGCTTTGGAATGGACAAACCGCGGAGTTTCTTCGCGAACTAAAGTTACCCGGTCATGCTATCACCGCCGCTATTTTTTCACCGGACAGTAGGAGAATTTTGACGACAATTGACCGCGCAACGGCCGCAGTGTGGGATGCCGACAGCGGCATTCAGCTTAATAACCTGGATGCGCGCAGTCATTGGCTTGATTCGGTAACGGTTGGGCCGATATCTGCAAGGACAATGGGCCTGTTGACAAAAGATGGGACGATCCAGCAATGGGATGTAAAAAACGGAGAGTTACCATCCGACATTGCCAACAATAAGCGTTGGATAAAAGTAAACCAGGATGGAAAACTTACGGCTATCCTAAAGGAACACGCAGGCCAGGCGATCACAGCATCATTTACCACTGACGGTACGCGTGCGGTAACAATTTCGCCGGACAATACTGCTAAGATTTGGAATGTGAAAGACGGCAGTTTAATCCGCACTTTGAAAGAACCGGACGGGGCACTCCTGTTCGCGGTCTTACTCAATCAGGGAAAAGAAACCTTGACAATAAACGCAACAGGGCAAGCAATAATATGGGATACAACTAATGGCGTCATTTTATCACATCTGGATCACCTATCTGAAAGCATCGAAAGAGACAAAGCTGTTTACCTGCCGGTCTATTCACCGGATGGACTTAAGGTTTTTCTTGGTTCTGCTTTTGAGCCGGGAAAAATCCTGGATACCCAAACAGGAGCTTTGCTCGCAGAGTTGCAAGGGATTTCCGGCTATACGATTTCGTCTGCATTTTCTCCGGATGGGTCTAAATTTGTCACGTTGTCCGAACAAGGCATGTGCCAATTATGGGATGCAGACCGGGGACTATTAAAGGCTGTCCTGGCAACGGAAAGGAGATTTGCTTTCAATTCCTCCCTGACGTTTTCCCAGGACAGTAAAAGGCTATTGACCATGTTCTCGCCGGATACTGTAAAACTCTGGAATTCCGAAACAGGTAATTTAATCGCTGACCTTAGCGGTCGTACCGACCGGGAAAGCAAAGCAATTTTCTCGCCTGACGGAACGAAGATATTGACGATTTTAAAAGACTTCAGCATCAGGCTATCGAGCGCTGCTAATGGTAATCCGCTCCGGTATCTGAAAGGCCATAAAGGGACTATTTTGACAGCATCATTCTCAGCGGACAGCAAAAAGATCCTGACTTCATCCGCCGATCATACGGCTAAAATTTGGGATTTGCAAAGTGGAACTAAATCGAACGAGTTGCAGTTCGGGAAGAGTAATATCTCAGTGATCATTTTCTCTCCGGATGCTGCGAAGGTGTTGACCGATTCTTTTTTGCCTGATTTTTACGCAACACCCGTTGAAAAATTATCCATATGGGACAGCCAAAGTGGGAACTTAATGGCAGAATTAAAGGGTCATGCCAAAGCGATCAATTCGATATATATATCGCCCGACGCGAAAAGGATTGTAACCTTAAATAATTTGGGAGCCAGCGCTTCAACTTTGTGGAACGGCGAAACAGGGTCATTTGTCGCCACATTAAAACGTGGCAAGAACGTAAGAATTAACTCAATCGAATTTTCGGCTGACAGTAAAACCTTGCTCATCGTGGCGGGCGATTATTCTGCGGAAGTATGGAACGCAGTGACCGGTGCTGCAATAAACACGTTGGGCACGCCTTCAAGCAATGGATATAGAACACTTACACCAGCTGCTATATCTCCCGATGGAAAATTCGCTGTGACCAGTGCGTCGGAGACTACTGCAAAAGTATGGAATACACAAACGGGCGCAACTTTGTACCAGTTAAATTTTGCTGATGGTGAGCTCAGATCTGTTCGATTCACACCGGACGGAAAAAAAATAATTACCATTTTTAATAATGGACTGGTGCAGATTTACGATGCCGGCAACGGGGTTTCAATTAGTAAGCTAGCATCAAAGAAATTTAAATCGATGATTCTTTCCGACGATGGTAAAAAACTACTCACCGTTGCTAATCCTGATACCGTAAATATTTGGGATACCAGCAGTGAAGAATTACTATCAACAATTACAGCGCGAAAACTCAGTTATGGATCGATTCAATTTTCTCCTCATGGAAGAAAGCTCATCACTTGGTCTAAGGATCAAGGCACCCGACTTTGGGATGTCGAAAAAGGCGCACTTGTAACCAGGCTAAACACAGACACATCTGCAAAACAGCTTACAGCCATATTCTCCGATAATGAAAAGAAAGTCCTTACCATGACATCAACCGATGAACCAGGCCTCAATAGAGATGGTGTTGAAACAGATGATCCATATAGTTTAGTACCTGAGAAAAAGGCAAAAACAAGTGCAGCAATTTGGGATACGCAAAACGGCAAACTGTTAACCGTAATAAACAACCTCGAAAATTACTATAGTCCAATGGACTTTTCCGCCGACGGCTCGAGGGTGTTAACCTGGGCGACAAGGAATGCCGCCAGTATATGGGATGCAGTAACAGGCCAACCCATAACTGGTCAAAACGGGACACTAACTAGTATCAACTCAGCGGCATTTTGCCCGGGTTCGACAAAGATATTGACTACCACATTAGACGGTATTGCCAAAGTATGGGACGGGCAAAACGGTAAACTCATCTACACTTTTTTCGCAGTTGACAGCACCGACTATTTCGGCATCATCCCCGGAGGTTATTACATGTGTACGCCAAATGCTGCCAAACTATTGCATTATTCTACCAAAAATCTCGAAGTGATTACTTATGACCAACTAGATATAAAATATAATCGTCCGGACAAAGTATTGCAGGCCATGGGCTGCGCCGACACGGCGCTCATCAACGCCTATCACCGGGCCTACCTTAAACGGATAAAAAAACTGAACATCGACACCACGCAGTTCAGGTCGGGTTACAGCGTCCCCAGATCAGAAATCCAGGACCGCTTTGATATTGCTCCCATTCAGAACCGAAAAAAACTCCGGCTGCGCATTACAGGTATCGACAGTGCGCTCAACCTGGACCGCTATAATGTCTGGGTTAACGGCGTGCCGGTTTACGGCGTCCGCGGGATTAGTCTAAAAAGTAAGCAAAGTAATAAGGTAGATGTAAAAGTGGATGTGATGCTCTCCAACGGCCAAAACAGAATTGAAACCTCTGTTATCAATGTCAATGGCACGGAAAGTTACCGGGTGCCGATGTTCGTCACCTATAAACCAGCAACTACCGCCGACACCGGCCGGCTTTACTTTATCGGGATCGGGATCGACCGCTTTGCTGAACCCGGTCATAACCTCAGTTGGAGCGTTGCCGATATACAGCGACTAGCTTCCGGATTCCGCAGCAGGTACGGACAAAACGCGACGATCGTGAACCTGCTGAATGAGGACTTTACTGCAGCACGTGTCGGGGAATTAAAAAAGATCCTGGCGAAAACGAATATTAACGATGAGGTCGTCATCGCTTATTCCGGCCACGGTCTGCTGAATAATAAGTATGATTATTACTTGTCAACCTACCCGGTAAACTTTGCGCAGCCGGAGCAAAACGGCCTGCCCTACGAAGAATTGGAAGAACTCGTAGCCCAAATTCACGCACGAAAAAAGCTATTGCTGATCGATGCCTGCCACAGCGGGCAGGTGGATGCAGAAGACCTGAAGACCGCTAAGTTAAACCGGGAACAGGCGCAGCGCATAGGAGTCGGATCAGGACGCATCTGGCTTGCGCCGGCTAAAAGCAAGGCGGTTAGTGTACCCGTTAACAATTTTGAACTGATGCAACATCTCTTTGGTGATGTAGGCAGAAACACGGGCACGACCGTAATTTCCGCCGCTGCCGGCACGCAGCAAGCTCAGGAACTCGGTCAGCTTCAGGCCGGCGTATTCGCTTACAGCATCCTGGAATATATGCGGGAGCAACAGCACTGTAATGTCTCAGCGCTTAAAGCTTACGTCAACGACAGAGTGGCAGACATCACCTGTGGCGTGCAGCGCCCCACCACCCGGTCAGAGAACAACGCATTTGACTGGCAAATCTGGTAAGTTTTTCCGCCAATTATTTTTATATTCATGCCCCGATACGATACATGAAAAATCACAATTTCACAACACAACTCGCCGATATTCATTGGGACCAGGACTTTAATGTGCCGCTCGAACTATTGATCAACTGGAATGCCTCCGATAAAACTGCAAAAACACATGGTGCATTACTGGCCCCGTTTTACACCCGCGGTACGGTAGTCAGTTCGGATACCTCAGGATTCACGAAGCTATCTGAAGAACACCATGTGCTGGCCGTTACTTACTTTATCCACGAACCCAAAGAAATCATTTACGCGATGGGCCGCGCGATCGGTGGCGAAGCGATCGGCGTATGGGAAGCCGACAATACCGCGATGTTTTACGCGGAATACATTGACCTGGAACTGATCATCGAGCAGATGGCCCGTGCGCAACATCTGATTAATGAAACTTGCCGCGTACGCGTCGGAATAGGCATTTACAACCAAAAGTTCCTAAAAGTGGCTAAACGTTTCGCCGGAAAAGCTTATGAGCTGATCGACGGGATCACTGAAGATGACATTTCAGCTAAGGAACTGGCGGTCATCGCACCCGGAAAAAGAAAAATGGCGTACCTGGAAAATTATGTTTCCGGAAAAAAAGAAATCTTGGAGGGCACACCGGTATGGTCGCTGGGTTATCATAACCTGGGCGCAGATGCGATCATCGGAACCGATGTAGCCTACCCTGCACCTTTCTCCGCTGGGTTTATCCATCTATTGAAAAACACCAACCTGTCAAATCCCGTGCATTTAGACAAGATCTGTGCAGAACTGGAAACGGAGCGGCAGGTATGTTTTATCAAAGTGCATTTGCCCAAAACAATGCTTTTATTAAGCAGGCTGACCTTTGAAGCAATGATCTCGGATTTGTTTCGGCGCTGTATCGAGCCTTTCGCGCTGGAAGTGGCGCGGAACACCGGTCAATTATTCGTCATCTTAACCTCCGACCTACATCCCCTGATCGAATTTCTAAAACTTTTTGGCGGTGAAATAAAAAAAGCAGGCTTTGTTTTTTCAGCGGGCATTGCAAAAAGCCTGATCCTCATGGAACATTACGGAACCAAATCCAATATGATCTCGGGAATGGGAATTAATATCGCATCGAAACTCGCAGAGGATGTTGGCGAAGCCCATACCTTGCTCGTGCATGAATCGGCCGGAAAACCAACAGGGGATTCGACAGTATTTACTTTTTCAAAACCTGTATCTCATATTACTTTATCAGGCTGGGGAATTCGCATCGCATGAAAAGATTAATGAACCTGGTACGGAAACTCAAAGGCTGGTTTTTAGCAGAATTCCGGCAAAAAGGTTTTAGCTGGAAGATCACGCTTGTGCTGATGCATACCCTGCTTTTGGCCGCTTTCACGATTGCCCTCCAATATACCTCTTACGTACGGGCAGACGAGTTGGGCTTTTTAAAATGGGCCGCGGTGATCAGGCATAACGTCCTGCATATCGATCCCAAACCTTTGGCCGACAGTGTGGTATTTTTGGATATCAGCAAAGACATCACCACCATTGACGATCCCTCGGAAGCGGGTTCGCTGGACAGCGCTATGGGCTTGAAGGGAGCACAAATGGTGGTTACGGATCGCAAGAAGCTTGCTTATCTTTTTGCTGAATTGAATAAGCACCGCGATGCTTATAAGTTCGTTCTTTGTGATGTATTGTTCGAAGACAACGCGCCCGGCGATTCCGCGCTGAAACAGCAGATTGAAAAATTGCCGCGTTTAATGGTCGCGGGCTCCGCGCCTAAGGGCAAACTCGACCGGCCGCTTTTTAATGTGCAGTTTGGATTAGCAGATTACACGGCCATCAATGGCTCATCTTTTGTAAAAATGCCGATTTTCGCGCTTGGTAACTTAAAAAGCTACCCGGTAGCGATGTATGAAGAGACGACTGCGCACCGGTTTACACGGCATGGCGCTGCAACTTACGAAGATGGCGCTTTTGCCCTAAATACGATCATTCCAGAACTTTATTACCGCGACGAAGACCTGGAAAGGGACAGCGGGAAGGTCAACACGTATGACCTGTTCAAGCTGGTTTCATTCCCGGATTACTTCAGCGTACTGAAACACAAATACATCGTGATCGGTAATTTTAAAAATGACCGGCACAATTCCTACCTGGGCAGCATACCGGGAACATTGGTTCTTTGGGATACCTACCTGACTTTAAGGAATCACCCGCTAAAAATCACGGCAATTTGGACTTTTTTATTGTGTATCGTTTATTTCCTGATCAGTTACTGGATCATCCTCCACCCGGAACAAAAACTGGAAGAACTGCACAAAAAGATCCATGTACCATTGATCAGCAAATTCATTATCAAATACTTATCCTTTATCGGGATACTGGTCGCCGTCAACATTATTTCTTATTTTTATTTCGGAACCTTTATCAGTTTGTTCTACGTTGCAACTTACCTGACCTTCCTGCAGCTGGTTATTGACAAAGCCCCGGAGTGGAAATTAAAAACTTCACATCTTATTCATAAAATTTACAAACGACATGACGAAAAAACTCCTGCTGCTGCTGCTCTTGGTGACGCTGACTAAGCTCTCTTATTCGCAATCCTATTATGTGACATTCATTAAAGGCAGCATACTTTATGAGCATAAACCATTAAAACTGCACGACCAGGTGAATGACCAAGCTCTGATCTCCAGCGGGCAACCCTCTGCTGAACTGGAACTGTTCAGTCTAAAAAATGGTAAGCGAAGGTTGCGCTTTGCCAATGCCAAATTGGTAGCCGCCGGTGCCGGGCACTCTGAGCTGTATGAATTAATCGTCGGTAACTACCTGGAGCAATACTCGCAGACTAAAATCATGGGTACCAAAGATGCGGAGGTTTTTGATCTGCAGGTCTTTTTAAATGATACTTCGAAAAACCCGGTTAACCACATCGCCCTTGTTGAGGGACAATCATTGCCCTTACAATCCCAATTGATGAAGTTTATACCCGGGGATAAATATTTCATTTGCAGCGTTGGTAAAAAAGATACCGCTTGTACCGCGATTCCTGTTAGAGACAATTCATTATTATTCGATAGCGCAGTTTTAAAGGAGCTTCTCGGAGATACCGTAGCAACGGCAGGTTGCATTTTTAAGATCGGCTACACGGATAACGGCGTTTACAAGGAACAATCCTTCCCGGATCCAATCCAGGTGAGCGTCATCAGCCGGGAACAATTGCAAGCCGTTATTGCTTCCTACAAGGCCGGGCTAACTGGTTATTACAAGGGTGATAAAAGTAAACTGGTTGCCGACGTGGAAGACAACTTAACGGATTATTATGGTAAATTTTACCGAAGCGGGGTCGACCGCATCATTCTAAGCTTATTGAATTAAATGTTTACAAAGACGGGGCGCTGGTTGATCTTTTATTTTCTGTTAGTGACCGGCGTTAAGGCCCAGGAACCGAAATTGGTATTAAATATCGGGAACACATTTGTCGTTAAGCGCGCAGTTTTTTCTCCGGATAGTAAACGGATAATTACCGCTGATGAATTTGGAGCCGCCAAACTTTGGGATGCACCGACAGGTATCTTACTGGCAGATTTTAACCAGTTAGCCTCGGATGGTGTCATTATTTTTTCGCCAGACGGAAAACAGATGGTGATTGGTACAGGTGACTCTTCGGTTGTTTTCAGCTCACTTACAGGACTCCCGTTATTTAAGATAAAGGGCAATCCATTTTACAACCCTGACGGTAAGCATCTGATTTTTTTTGATCCCCATCATCCGGCAATAGTATGGAATGTGGCAGACGGCAAATCAATATCTGGCTTGTCTTCGGAATACTCCAAGACCAATCCATCCCTGGTGGCGCAAATGGCAGCGCGTATGGAAAGCCAGCAATATACTTGCCGGGCAATTTCGTCAGATGGACTTCATGTCGTCACCGGAGAAGAAAAAGGCATCCTGAAAATATGGGAGCTTCACACCGGGGCGCTGGTCCGGAGTTTTAAGGAGCAGCATAACCGCCGCGTAAATTCACTGGCCTTTTCGCCTGAC
Source organism: Bacteroidota bacterium (assembly GCA_030775685.1). Taxonomy (GTDB): domain Bacteria; phylum Bacteroidota; class Bacteroidia; order Sphingobacteriales; family Sphingobacteriaceae; genus Mucilaginibacter. The sequence goes on along the minus strand of JALYIP010000069.1, from coordinate 9,460 downwards.
GGACAACAGGTCATCAGCTCGTCTGCGGATGGGGCCGTGAAAATCTGGGACTGGAAGAACGGTACACTGATTTCAACGCTCGGGGATCACCACGCTGAAATGCGGAATGCCAGGTTTTGTTTACATGGCACTGGCGCTATCGCCGCTTGTACAGATTCGACGGTCACGATTTGGAATTTAAAGAGCGGGAAAACAGTTAAACATTTCCGGGGCGTAAGCGGCGCAGAATTTTCTCCTGATGAAAAACTGTTGGTGGTTAATTCGAGTGATGCACCTGCAACGATCCTGGAAACACAACACTGGAAGACAATCAGAACGTTGCATAAAGCATCACTCGTCATTTTCTCGCCGGATTCAAAAAATATATTGGGAGTCGCCAACTATGCAGATCCGCAAATATGGGATGTGGCAACAGGAATGATGCTCGCGGATTTGGGCGGGCATGTAAAGGAGCCGCTGAAAATGATCATTTCTCCCGATGGGAAAAAACAGCTTACTTTTAGTGACGACAGCCTGGTGAGGGTCTGGAATACGCTGACACAAACCCTGCTGTTTAGCCTGCGCCAAAAAGGTTATAACATTTTGGACGCGGCTTTCTCTGCCGGAAGTTCCCAAATTATCACCGCTTCAGCGGACGGAGTGATGAGCACCTGGGATGCGGGCACCGGACTTCGCATCAGGGCTTCCCGAATGCCGTTCCGGTTCGATAATAACATGGCTTTCTCAGCAGACCTGCAGGCACTCGCTGTTATCTCACCGGACTCGGTCAAAATCTGGGACACGGAAACAGGAAAGCAGGTTTCAGAAATATATTCGGGTCAGGAAAAACTCTACCGCGTTTTTCTCAGCCAGGATAAAAAAACACTGGCCGGGGAGACTGTTAAATACAATGCGAAGACCTGGGATGTAAAGACCGGAGAGCTTACTGCCGGATTTTCAGCCAGTGACGGCGACCGCTGGTATAATAAAGTTTTCCTGTCCGGATTCTCCGGTGAGTCCGGGAAATTACTGGTAGCCCGCGACAGCTACCTATCGACGCTTTATAACATCAATACAAAACAGGCCATCTTTAATTTACACCAGGATAACCCGGTACGTTTTGCGGCTTTTTCTCCCGATCAAACCATAATGGTCACTACAGGTACCGATGACTCCCTAAAAATCTGGAACACCCAAACGGGCGCACTGGCAAATAAAATCAAAAATGGCAGCAGATTCTGGAGCATTATTTTTTCCAATGACGGCAAAAAGATTATACTCGCTTCACAAGAAAAAGCTTATAATACTTGGGAATTAGCTTCAGGCCGGCTGCTTAGTAAATTGTACGTCATCGATTCTGTCGACTTCATCAATAAAATTCCGAACGGCTACTACATGGCCAGCACAGCCGGCGCTAAAAGACTGAATTACATCAATGCGGGTCTGGAACCGGTTACTTTCGAGCAATTAGACGTCCGCTATAACCGGCCGGATCTGGTGCTTAGTGCAATTGGCTGTACCGATACGGCCTTGATCCGGGCTTACCACGCAGCGTATGAAAAAAGGGTTAAAAGGCTGGGTATTGACACCAATGGATTCCGGTCGGGTTATAGCGCGCCCAAAGCGGATTTCATCAATCGTGACCAGCATGTTCCGGAGAATGGAATTGTAAAAATAAAGGTAACAGCCAGTGATGAACATTTTGCACTGGATCGATTTAATGTTTGGATTAACCACGTGCCTGACTATGGAAAAGACGGAATCAGCCTGAAGAAAAAAGGAAGACGCAAACTGGACACCACGGTAACGGTACAATTATCCATCGGACTTAACCGGCTGGAGACTTCCGTTACAAATGTGAATGGCACAGAAAGTTATCACGTTCCGTTTTTCCTCGATTACCAGCCAGCCGTAAATAAAGATTCCGGAAAATTCTATTTCGTCGGGATTGGAATCAGCCGGTTTGCTGACCGCCATTACGATCTTCGCTGGAGCGTCAAGGATATGCGCGATCTCGCGCGTGCATTCAAATCCCGTTACGGCAAAAATGCGCGCATAGATACTCTATTCGATAAACAGGTGAACCTGTCCAATGTCAGGGCTTTAAAAGCCAGGCTGCGCGGCACCGGGGTAAATGACAAGGTAGTCATCGCCTATTCAGGTCATGGCTTGCTGACCAGCAGTTACGCTTACTACCTTTCTGCATACAATGTGAATTTTGAGAAGCCGCAGGAGAACGGTATCCCATATGAAAATTTGGAGGATCTGCTGGACAGTATCCCCGCGCGCAGGAAGCTTTTGCTGATCGATGCTTGTCACAGCGGGGACCTGGACACATCGGATATTCAGGGGTACTTAAAAAGCGGAATAGCTTCAGGCAGCAAAGGACGCATATGGCATAAACCGTTACCGGCCTCCGGGATGACAGCAACCGGGAACATGGATCTGATGAAGAGTTTGTTCGTAGACGTGAGCAAAGGTACCGGGGCGACAATCATCGCTGCCTCCGGCGGGCTTCAGGCCGCGCAGGAGCAAAATAAATTAGGGAACGGCATCTTTACTTTTAGTATATTGGAATACCTTAAAGCACATGCCCGTATTCAGGTCAGCGGTTTAAAAACTTACGTCAACAAAAAGGTGACTGAATTATCCTTCGGGAGTCAAAAGCCATCGACCAGGTCCGAAAATTACCAGCTGGACTGGTATCTTTAATTATTACGAATGAAAAAATCAATCGCTTTCCTCATTACACTGGCCTGTACATTATCAGGAGCTGTATTCGGTCAGGTAAAAAACCCGATGATCGTGTTCGATACGGGTTCTGCGACCTATAGCTCAGCCGGGGAAACATCTTTTAGCGCAGATGGCAAATACCTGGCAATCGCGGATGTTTTAGGAAATATCAACCCATCCATCAAAATCATCGATGTCGCCTCAGGACTGCCGATCAGGGTCATCAGGGGAGAAAATAATTACTGGAACGTCCAGTTCAGTGACAATTTTTCTTATTTCAGGTATAACAGGCTGGCAACGTCCGACGCGGACACGAATAAGTTCGAAGCTGTGCAAAAGACCTTTACCGGGGAACAGGTCTTCAAAAGAAAAGTGGAGAATCCGCAATCCGGACCGTTGGCGACCTTCTTTGGAGATCAGCCGCTGGTGGAATACAGTGACCACTCTATCTTAAAAACGGCCGGCGCAGACCTGGCCATTCCATCCGGTGACTTGGCTGCCGTTAACGGGCAATTATTTATCAAACCTTCCTGGGGTAGCAAGGTGCTCCAGCTGTTTGATCCTCAAACGAAAACCTTTCGAAGGCTCAGCTTTTCAAAAGAAGGAGAAGCTTATTCGCTAACCAGTTATGGTTTCCTGGTGAAAGGGAAATATGTGATCGCTGTTTTAGAATCAGCAACCACCGATAGCCAGTTGCTGAAAGTGTTCGACCTGGACAAAGACCAGGTAGTTTTCAGTGTCGGTAAATTGAAGATCCCCTACTCGGAAGCTATATTCAGCGCTGCGCTGCAGTTTGATGAGCACAGCGGAACCCTGACCTATCCGGTCAAAGAAGGCCTGGCGGTCGCCGATATCTTTTCGAAACAGCAACTGGTCATTCCCTTTACGAAAAAAGGTACTGAAACGATCAATTGCAGCATCGACGGCATTACCGGTAATATCATTACCTGGTGCCGGTATTTTTTGAAAGTATTCAATCCGCAAACAGGAAAGGCCAGCTATGACTCGGATGAAGAGCCCACCAAAGCCGGCGTACCGGGCACATTGAAATTTACGGACGTTAAGCAAAATTCAAAATTTCCATATTTATATGTCAGGCGTTATACCAGCAACTTAACGCCAGACAGCACCAGTATTTTCGACTTGCATGCCGGCAAATTCCTTGCCAGGCAAATGTGCAATGTGATTACGATGGCCGGGAATGGTAAATATATTTATGGTAGCAGGAATTTCCGGTATTGCCTGATGAACGAAAACCTGGAAGTGCTTAAGTTTATTAATGACTGCAGCCTGGTAACCACTTCGATCAGTGAACAAGCAGCGCCCGGAAATAAGACGCTTTTAAAAACGGGGGTTGATTACCTCTGCTCCTTTTCCAGGCAACAAGACGGACCGGGCGACGAAAAAGTGTTTTTATGGGATCTGAAAAAACTGGCTAAATCTTCTTTAGGGGACGATGGAGCACAAGAAGCCCTGGACGCCCGGCACACGACACGCAATAATTACGATATTTCCCTCCTCCCCCTTAGCCCTGACTATCTCTCCGGACGCCCGCCAATGGGAGATACCCTTTCGCTGACCGCAATCCGATCCGGTATTCAAACAAACATCTTCTTTCCCAAAGGTTCGATCAAAGCAGTTGATATTGACACGGTGAAAAAACTGGTCTTCACGGTTGCCGCCATGGATTTCAAAGACGACTTTTTATTTATCCATGACCTCAGCGGCAAGCTGATCAGCCGTTATCCCCTTGCGCTTAAAAAATTTCTGACCCTTAACTATACCAGGATAATGGTGACGGATCTGAACCGTATTGCCGTTTTCCAGCTTCCCGGAAACCGGGAAAATGAATTGACTTTATCGGCCTACAGCCTATTAAACGGTAAAGTCTTGTCTGATGATCAGGTGACGGATGGCCATTATCACCTGACCGAAGCTGGCGATTTGTTCATTGTACACACCGATCCCAAAACAGATACGCTTTTTACAAGGTCGCTGCGAACAGGCGCGCAAACTTTCAGGAGGTTACGCTTCAGCTCGTTTACCGGTGATTTAATGGCCTATTTTGAACCGGAAGAGGACTGGTACAAAGACAGTTTTCTTTTTTATCCCAAACACGGAAAAGTTATCGTGCAGGATGTGACAAAAAAAACGTTGCGCTGCGAACTTCCGGTGACCGATGATGCCATTCATAGTGCCATGGTATCCGGGGATCAGAAATGGCTCGCTTACCCTGACCGCCAGGGCACTATCAGCCTAATCGATCTGCAATCGAGAACCATCGTCGCCAAATTCACCGGCCATAAAGACCAGGTCAGGCAATTATATTTTACGCAGGACCAACGCTATTTGGTGTCTTCATCAGATGACGGCACCCTGCGGTTCTGGGACATCAATGAAAAAAAGGAAAAACTCAAAGTCGTAAATTTTGGAGCCGACGGTTATATCATGCTTTCACCGGAAGGCTATTACCGGAGCAGCCGCTCCGCCATTAAAAGATTTGGCTATGTCAGCGGCGACCACGTTCTGGACGCGGGCCAGCTGGATGTCAGGTACAACCGACCGGACATGGTGCTGCGGGAAACAGGCAGCCGGGATACGGCGCTAATCAATGCCTATTACCACGCTTATGAAAAGCGCCTGAAAAAATTGCGCGTGGACACCTCGGCTTTTAAACCGGGATACAGCATTCCGGAAGCCGATTTCATCAACCGCGACGTGATTGCTTATGAACAGACCCAACAAAGCCTAAAGCTGACGGTTAGTGCGAAAGACAGCGCTTACGCGCTAAGCAAGTTCAACTTGTGGGTAAACAATGCGCCCGTTTATGGCGGCGGCGGACTAAGTTTGAGTGGAAGCAGGCATGCACTTGACACCACTGTCACCGTCCTTCTTTCTGATAACGACAACATCATCGAAACTTCGGTGATCAACGTCAATGGCATAGAAAGTGCCCGGCTGCCTTTATATGTGCGCTACACGCCGGCTAAAGCCGGCACCAGTAAATTATACTTTATCGGGATCGGGATCGATAAATTTGCGGATAACAGCCATAACCTACAGTGGAGTTCGAAAGATATCAGGGACCTGGCTAAAGCGTTCGGCCGGAAGTATGGGAAAAATTGCGAGATCGATACGCTGTTCGATCAAAATGTCACCCTGAAACAAGTCAGCGCGCTGAAAGCTAGACTGCGGTTAAGCGGCATCAACGATAAAGTAATCATAGCCTATTCGGGTCACGGGCTATTCAGCAGCGCTTATGATTATTACCTGTCGAGTTATGACGTCGACTTTAACCAGCCCGCGCACAATGGGATCCCCTACGAAGATTTAGAAAACTTACTGGAGGGCATCCCGGCGCGGAGAAAGCTCATGCTGGTCGATGCATGCCACAGCGGCGAGGTGGATAAAGAAGATATGAAAGCCTACCAGGCCAACCTCCAGTCGGCGGGATATAACGGGACCGGGATGGGAAGATTATGGCAAAAGCCAAAAGGCAAGCCGGTTTTGGGAACATCGGGCAGTTTTGAACTCATGCAGCAATTATTTTCCGATGTCGGTAAGAACAGCGGTGCGACCGTGATCTCTGCGGCTTCGGGTACGCAATTTGCCCAAGAAAAAGGCAGTTTGGAAAATGGCGTGTTCACCTACAGTATAATGGAATACCTCGGCAGCCAGCGGCATTGTACCGTATCAGCATTAAAAGCTTATGTCAATAAACGTGTACCTGAACTAACAAAGGGTATGCAGGTACCCACCACACGCATCGAGAACAATGCGGTGGACTGGCAGGTTTGGTAGAGCGTCCGGTTATAGCAAAGGCGAAAACAACCGGCAGATTTTTTCCGGCAACTGCCGGAACAGCGTCCGCTTTGCCCAGTTTTTGGGGTTGAGCTTTGTGGAGTGTTCAAGGTCATTCTCGAATGCCTGCTTTAATTCACCTGCCAGTTTTGCGTCATATACCATGGCGCTCACCTCGAAGTTGAGTTCAAAACTGCGGTGATCCATATTGGCCGTACCAATGATGGCCAGTTGTCCGTCGGATACGACGGTCTTGGCATGTACAAAGCCTTTTTTATACAGGTACACCTCCAAACCCGCCTGCAGGATCTCGTTATAGTATGATTTTGCTGCTGCATTAACCAGGGCAATGCAATTGATATTGCTTATGATCTTTCCAACCGTGGTAGTGTCGATATTGATTTTTCAATGGAAAATAATTTTAGTCCTGAAGAAAGGGCAAGGGTTAAAAATCAATCGGCTGCGCTTTTAAATGCAGAGTTTAATAAGGAAGGTTTACAGGTATTTGACGTCAATTTTAACGAGCGGCCCCACAAGGTGAATGACGCCGTTAAATCTTTCTGGGGTGGATATTGTCTTGATTTCAAGGTTATCCAACTTGATAAATATAACGCCTTGAACGGCGAAATAGAGGCCATCCAGAGAAATGCCATACCGGTTAGCGGCAATAATTCAACAAAGTTTGAAGTCGATATTAGCAAATACGAATACGTGGCTGACAAGCGGGCTAAGGATCTGGAGGGACTGGTTATTTACGTTTACTCACCTGAAATGATAGCTTTAGAAAAGTTGAGGGCACTCTGCCAGCAAAATCCTGAATATCGTAAAGTTGTTTACAGCATGACGCCTAAAGCCAGGGGACGTGATTTTTATGATATCCATAATTTAGCAAGGTCATTTAAACTGAATTTGTCAAAGGCGGAAAACCTAATTACTGTATTTCATATAATGACGAGACTTTTAACGAAAACCGAATCGATTATTATGGCATGATGTAGCTTTGCCGGTGTGATCATTTGGTACATGTAATTGAAAAGCTACGCAGAGGCCCAGGTCTTTAGGACAGAAAGAAATCCTTCCCAAGCTAAGATGAAAAAAAGATTAAGATTAGCGTTAACTGTTACAGCTAATAGGTCTCATTTGAATGAAGATTTTCTCTAACCGGCGCAAATACCAGCTTAATTGTCAGCCCGCCGTGATTCTCAAAATCAAGCTTGGCAGCCAATTGCTTGCTTAGACCTTTAATTAGGTTTAAGCCTAAGGATGTAGATTTTTCAAGAATAAATCCCGACGGAAGCCCTCGGCCGTAATCAGCAATGGTTAACACGATGTAATTTTCATCGGCCGTCAATGAAACTAAAATATTTCCAACGTCGTCATTGGGATACGCATACTTGATAGCATTTGTCAGCGCCTCATTCAGGATCAGACCAAGCGGAGTCGCCTGAGACACATCAAGGTAGACATCATCCAGTATTTTCTCAAAAAGAAGCCTGTTGCCTGCTTCGGAGGCTTCTGCCAGATAGCTGATCAGTTCGTTGATGTACTCCGGCATATAAATCAGGCTCAAGTCCTGGGACTGATATAATTTTTGATGGATCAATGCTATGGAATGCATTCTGTTCTCACTGTTTTGGAAAGCAGCTAGCGCATCCTCATTAGTAATATAAGCGGACTGCCGCTGCAAAAGGCCCATCACGATCTGTAAGTTATTTTTAACCCGGTGATGAATCTCTTTTAAGAGCCACTGCTTTTCCACCAATAAAGTATCCTTTTCTTCAATGATTTTATTGAGGGACTTATTTTTGAAATGCATGTCCTTATTACTTTTTTGTTTTAACCTGTACCCGTTGAACAGCAAGGCAACGAGTATTATCAACAGTACAATTCCCGTATATGTCAAATTTCGTATCTTATCTGAAGATGTTATTCTTTCCTGTTGTAAAGCTTCGGTTTTTCTTAGTATCGCAATATCTTTTTCCCTTTCGTATGTCCGGTATTTGATCTGGAATTCTTCGATTTGCCTGGTTTTGGCCATAGTAAAAATGGTATCGCTGAGCTCTTTATATGCATTAAAATGATTAATTGCCTGCATATAGTTATTTGTCGCCGAATCCTGTTTAAACATTAGGTATTCAACATTCATTTTCATTCGTATAGAATGTCCGGCGACTAACAACTTTTTTATATATCTGGATGAAATGCGATATTTATGCTGATGGGTGTAAAACTTAGCAATATCGTAATATATCATCTGAGCCAATTCATCATTGTCGCTATGGGGAAACAAATTATAAAATTTGATCATACGCAGGTAGTTCTTTTCGGCCAGGTCAAACTTTCCTAAAGCGGTATAAGAGTTTCCTTTGATTTGTGCAAATAACGCCATTTCAAGATTTCCTCTTGGAGGGTTTCGTTTTTCACCTTCCAAAATCTCATTTAAAGCTTCAGCAGATTTTCTCTCTAAGATAAGTTGCTGTACGATAAAACCGATCGTTCTGATAATGTAAATCTGCGCCAAACCAGGCATTTTTTCACGAATGGCTACCGCTTTCCTGTACCAGAAGATACTTTTTTCCCGGTTCCCCATATCCTGGTAGACCAGGCCTAATTCCCCATAAATCCGGTGCGCATAGTCAGTATCCCTTTTTAAATCAATAAGTTCCAGACTTTTTAATATATGAGGTAATGATATATTGAGATTGCCTTTGTAGCGGTTTATTACAGAAATTAAATAATGCGAATAGGCTATTTGCCGTGGATAGGAGTTTTTAAATTCTTTAACGATAGCTTGTAGTAAATTTTCGCTTCGGTCGAATTCTCCCTCAATCTCAAAAGTCAATGCCAGTTGAAGTCTGGCATCAAGTTCCTTTCCCCTAACGTTTATCTGATGGAACAATGCAATAGCTTTCCGATAGTAGATTACTTTATGGTTGAAATCACAGGT
>JALYIP010000068.1 GCA_030775685.1 Bacteroidota bacterium | reverse complement strand
CGGTTTTAACTGGTTAATTACGTAGCTAATATGAAGAAAATAATTATAAATAAACGGGGGTAAACTCGGCAATCAAGCGGGGGAAATTAAGCGAATGAAGCTAAATCTATCTTAAAACACTTTCTTGTTATACCCGGCTGACCTTATTCTTTTTCATGACATCGCGGTTCATTGTTTGGTCTTTATGGAAGGGGTCACGAAATTTCTTGATATAATCAGACGGATTTAATCCGAACAATTTGGCGAACTGCTCACGGAAATGCTTGGGATCGTGAAAGCCAACTTTATAGGCTGTCTCTGACACGGTACTATCAGTAGTTAAAAAGATCTCAGCAGCTTTTCGTAAGCGAATGAAACGTATAAAACTGTTTATTGACTGACCGGAAATAGACTTGATCTTCCGGTAAACATTGGAATGGCTCATCCCGATCTCGCCGGCGAGGGTTTTTATACTAAAATCAGGATCGTTCAGGTGATGCTCAACAATATCGAGGCATTTTTGCAAAAACTCCTTATACTCCTGCGAGATCTTAAGATTGTTGGGCTTTAGGGTGATCTCGTTGAAAAAATATCGCTGAAGATTATTTCTTGTTTTTAGCAAACCCTTTACCCGGGCTATCAGCATTTCCTTTTCAAAAGGCTTACTGATATAGTCATCGGCACCGCCCTCTATACCCTTTAATTTTATTTCGGGCGAGGTAATCGCGGTAAGCAGGATAACCGGGATGTGATTAAGTTCCGGATCTTCCTTTATAAGTGTACACAATTCTATACCGCTCATTCCGGGCATCATTACATCACTGATGATAATGTCGGGCATCAATTCCCTGACCATTTTCAACCCGGATTCTCCATTATCAGCTTCGTATACGATATAGTCGGACATGAAAACCTGTTTGATATACTCACTAATCTCCTTATTATCCTCAATGATCAGCATTGCCTTCAAATCTGCAGTGAGTTCGGCTGATGCGGGTTTATCCTTGTCTGTCTTACAGGCGGGTTCGGTTTCTGTGTCCTCTTCAATCAGTTCATCAAAAAACACCGACCTTTTGGCCGGAACGTCCATTATAGTTGCTGATTCAAAATGGGCTCTCCCTTTAAGTAGCTCCAGGCTAAAAACGGTTCCCCGCCCCGTTTCGCTTTCATAGCTTACTTTTCCACCATGCTGCTCAACATAATTTTTCACCAGGAACAAACCAATCCCCAACCCACCTTTAGACAGGGTACTATGCTGATATTCCTGGTAATACTTATTATAAAGTTTATCGCCGGCCGTTTGCCCTATCCCGCACCCCGTATCCTTAACCTGTATGTTCAGTTTATCTTCCAATTGTTCTACGCGCATTATAACTTCGCCGCCCGGTTCGGTAAACTTAATAGCGTTTGATAATAGATTAAATAGTACGATCTCTATCTTCTCCCGGTCGGCTATCATTTCAATGTTATCGTCAGTACAAGAATATTCAAAGCGCAGCATTTTTGATTTTGCCTGGTGGGCAAAGCACAAAAACACCTCCTTGCTTAGCTCAGCAATATTAATCCTGGCCAGTTTTAGTTCATCTGCGGCGGCATCTGCCTTCCTGAATAACAACAACTGATCAACCAGGCTTAACAACCTTTTAGCATTACGGTTAATGGTATTGAGGTTCTGCTGGTCTATATCATTCCCACCCTTATATAGTATTTCTTTTAAGGGGTTAATGATCAGCGTTAAGGGCGTCCTGAACTCGTGCGAAATATTGGTAAAGAAGGAAAGTTTCTTTTCGTGTAGTTCTTTTTCCTTTTCCGTTTCAATATGGGCAAGCTTAACTTCGTATTTAAGTTTAGCCTGCCTGTTGTTGTAATAAATATACCCGTAAACCGCCGCAGAAAATAACGAGAAGTAAACCAGGTATGCCCACCATGTCATATACCACGGTGGCGTTATGATTATGGTTAATGATTTTCCAACTTCATTCCATACGCCATCATTATTTGAGGCCTTTACGCGAAAAATATATTTGCCGGGACTTAAATTTGTATATGTAGCCTTGCGCTGGCCGCCAACGTAGTTCCATCTTCCGTCAAAGTTTTCCAGCTTGTAGGCGTAGTTGTTCTTTTCAGTATGCGTGTAATTAAGTGCAACAAACTCTATTGAAAATACACTTTGGTTATATTTTAAAACTATTTCGCGGGCATTTTGAATAGGCACTTTTAGCGGGCTGTTATTGCCCGGAACAATTGATTTGTTAAATACCTGGAGATCGGAAAAATATACCTGCGGCGCAACCTTATTATAATTAACGCCCAACGGATCAAAGGAAACCAGGCCTTTGTTGCCGCCTAATAATATTTGATGATCATTTACCTTGTATATAACGGAGTTGACAAATACCCCATCGCCATCATCAAAGTTGGTTACCTTTAGCGATTGCGGATTAAAACACGACACCCCGGTCTCGGTTGCTATCCACAAATTACCCTTACTATCTTCTACCATCTGTTTAAAAACATTACTGGCAAAGCCGTCCTTCTTTGAGAAAACCCGGAAGGAGTCTGTGTGCTCATTGTATTTATTTAGCCCATCCTGCGTACAGATCCAGATGTTGTTATGCGAATCGAGAAATATATGATGTATTTCATTATTGCTGATGCTGCCGTTCTTCTTGTCGTTTGCCTGGTAATTATAAAACCGTTGTGATGCCTGGTCAAATCTATTTAAGCCGCCACCCTCGGTGCCTATCCAAACGTTGCCTTTTTCATCCTTCAACAGGCAATATAAATGATTACTGCTTAACGAGTAGGGTTTATCCTTTTGATTATAGTAGTGGGTATAGGTGTTGGTTTTACTATGGAAAATCTTGAGCCCTGCATCGGTTGCAAGCCAGTATTCGCCGGTGTTCACTTCTAAAATATCCCTGAATACGTCTTCATTAAAAAAGCTGCCCAGGATTGAATGATGGGAATGATGCGTAAATGTCCCATTTTTTTCATCATACTCATCAAACCCAAATTCCGTCAGCACCCATAATTTTCCCGCACTATCCAGGTACAATTTATTTGTCGCATTGCTCCCGATACTTTTGGGGTCTTCTGAATGGAAAAAGGTATGAGATGCCTTTGTATTCAGCTGAATGGTTGTTAATCCGTTATTGGTTCCTACCCAAACTGCCTGGTCTTTAACAAGAATGCTCTTTACTATCCGCTTTCCGTTAAAAAAAGGGTAAAATGCAAATTTGTACTGCTGCTTATCCAGCTTGGTCAGGCCCTCCATAGAACAGACCCAGATGATGCCGTTGTTATCCTGCATCAGGCCGGCTTGCTGAAAACTTGTCAAATCATTAATTTTTTGCCAGGTATTAGTTAGGGAATTGAACCAATAAAAGCCCTCATTACCTCCTAAAACCATTAAATGATGGCCTAAATTTAAAATTCTAAAAACGCCCTGATCTTCGTTATCAGGGGATGGATAGGCCGTAAACTTAGCAGATTTGGTGTCGAACTTAAACAAGCCCTTCCAATACGTCCCCACCCAGATACTTCCATCGTCGTCCAAACAAATACTCCATACGTCGTTTGGATTCTTGTCATTGGCGCTTTGGGCCTGTGGAAAATTCACAAACTTTTTAGTCCGCTTGTCAAACCGGTTTAAACCGCCGCTCCAGTTACCGAGCCAAAGGTTATTTTCGCGATCCTCAACAATTGCATTTACAGACTTCCCTTTTATTGCATTTTTATCGGAGGGGTTGGGCTGAAAAATTTCAAAGCTTTTAGTTTTTTCAATAAACCGGTCAAAGCCATCATCGGTGCCTACCCATATATTATTTTCATTATCCGCAAGCAACGACCATATTTTGTTATTACTCAGTGATGCAGGTACCTTGTCCTGGTGGTTAAATCTCTTGAACTCTTCTGTAAGCGGATCAAGCAGATTTAAGCCATCAAGTGTACCCACCCAAATTCTCCCGGCTTTATCCTCGGTAATGGTGTTGATGTAGTTATTTGTTAGGCTGGTGCTGTCGCCAGGGATATTAATAAATGTTTTAAAATTATACCCATCAAACCGGCAAAGGCCATTCTGAGTACCAACCCAAAGGAAACCATTTCTATCTTTTATGGCGCAGGTGGTGCTATTAGAGGGAAGGCCGTTATTTATATTGTAGGTTTTTATAGCGTAGCTGCTCAGTTCCGGCACATCGCTGTTTTTGGGCCTGCTAAATTGTGCATACCCGGTTTGCACCATTAAAAGTGTAAACAAAAACACGCCAACCTTGAAGAACCTCATTGAATATTTATAATTGTTTATTTAACACATATTGCAGGTGGCAACGTGCTGAACTCCGTGTAAATATATTCAAATCAAGTTAATTTGAAAATTATAATACCAGTAATGCTATTATTCGGGCCTTTTATTTCTCGCCATAAACCATCATCCAACCGGCCGTAAAACACTGCTCTAAAGGCTACTAACTGACGCTAAAACGATTTCAATGTATTCTCCCTAAGAAAAAAAGCCGCATTACCTGGTAAAGCAGCCCTTTTTTCCTTAGTCCCTATCATCTTAAAAATCTTATTGCAGGCTTGTAAAAAACTGTTTTGCCTTTATAACTTCGGTATGTGTTAACGATGACGAATATTCCGTTTGCAATGTATAAAACAGGGATCATGAATATAAATATTTCCAGGTCACTGTAACCCAGGATCGAAAAGCTTACAACCTTTATCCCAAAAATCAAACCTGCTACAGTAAGGCCATAGCACAAAAATATAAGCATACACCACGAGATCTGAAAATTCAGAAGTCTTTTACCCATCTCACCCAGGTTTTTTATTTTATCCTTTTTTAAAAACCATAATGCCAGTGGAACAATAATTCCGAGGATTGGAAAGGCGATAAAGCTTAACGCCGACAGGTTAAGCAATATTAATACTCCCTTATCTTCCTGTTCAGCCCAGTCTATCAATTCATCAGGGGTAACGGCTAAAGCATTTGCGAGTCTTTTTAGTGTATCGCCCCTTGGTTCAGTTTCGCCGCCTTCAATTCGTTGAACTGTTCTTAAATTTATTTGCGCGGTTTCAGCTAACTCATCCTGGCTAAACCCTTTGCGGGTACGCAGTTCCTTAATTTTTTTTGCTAAATCAATGTTCTTCATTTTACTGTTTGTTTGGTACCGGCAAATGTATTGTAAGATAGTATTTTTACTTTACGACTTGTTTACGGCATTTTTACGGCACGTGTGTCATGGCGTAAACAGGGCGTTATTTAATCCTATAAATCTTGTTATTTTGTTAACTTTAACATATTGTATACTCCTTGCTTTTTCAAACCCAATCCCCTATATTGATAGAATTATTTAGGTGTTTATAAACACTGTTTAAATTATGAACACTACAACCCGAACCGTTATCGCTTTATGCTTTACTTTGTTTTCTGTAATACTGGCACTCAGCAAGTGTCACAACCGCCAGGTTAAACAATACCAGTTTGAACATACCTGGACGCCTGCTCTGGAGGCGCAAATGCGCGATGTGTTTTATTCGCAAGCAGCAAATATTGTTACTGACGATAGTTCCAAAGCCGCCTATGCGGATTGTGCAGTATCAAAAATCAAAGCGCTGTTTCCGAATGGTCTGGCGAGCATGAATCTTACCGAAATGACTGATAGCGTAAAAATTGCGATAATGAAAATAGGCGCTGAATGTTCATCCGAACTTACAAAGCGCATAAATGTGTGGCAGCCCGAACTTGTGCAACAGCTAAAGCTACAACTATATTCGTATCCCGAAACCAAGCTTCTACCCGCCGCCGCCAAGCCCGAATACGTCGACTGTTTAGCATTCAGGATAAAAGCGCAGTTCCCTAAGGGCCTCTCCGTCGCCGGTAAGGATTCTGTCAAAAAGTTTATTGAAAAGGCGCGAACAGGTTGCCTGATATTGGTGGTAAATAAATATAAAAAACGAAGGTTAAGGGATACAGTAAATAATAAATAGCCGGGCATTTAAAATCTGCCCAAGTGAGATTTGCCACCTTTATAATATCTGGTTAACTCCTGCTGTTCCCCGTCGGGACCCGTAATAATAAAACATTTGCGGTTTTTCCGGAACGGAAGGAAAACGGGCTTATGCTCAATACTGATTTGATAGGCTGATAGTTAACGTAACAACCCGCTAATTTTACGTACAGAAAATAAACATCAAATCTGTGCCATCCAAATATTGATATCCTGGTCAGATGGTATGTTTAGCTTTTTTCTGATCCTGTATTTTTTCCCCTCTGCTGCCCGCACGGATGATTTGGTGTACCGTGCTATTTCCTTGGTTTCGAAATTCAGCCTCAGCAATGCGCAAAATTCAATTTCACTCGCCACCAGGTTGGGGGCCATGTTTAAAAGTTTTTTGCTGAATTCAGCGTCGAATTCATTGAACTTGATTAAAAATGCCGGGTTATTGTTAACCGCCAGTTCAACAATTTCCTTTAGTTCCTCCATTTTTGCCGGGGAATGTTTGTCTTCGTCGCGCGTTATCTTTTTCAACAACTCGTCTATTTTTTGCTGCGCGGCGTGTACCGATAGTTCGCTTTCCTTCCGTAAAAGCATTTCGGCTTTATTTAACTGATTTATAAAAACGATGAGCGATATAGCGAACGCCAGCAAAAGAAACAAGGCTGCCATGTAAAAACTGTTCAGTATGCTTGTGGTTTCCTGGTAATTTTTTAGCGCCATTTCCTTAAACCCAATTGCCATGTTATAGTTAATATCCTTAACCTGGCCAATAATACTCTCCATTTCGGTACTTATGTAGGTGTTCAACCTGTTTAGCTGCCGTTGCATAGTCAACAGTTTGATGTTTTGCTGTTGAAGCTTCTGCAGTTTTGCAGCATAAGCATCCTTATTCCCGGCTAGTATTTTTTGAGTGCGGGCATCAATGGTATTTGTGTTTTTATACCTGTTGATCTCCAGCGAGGACGTTGTATTTTTATTAACGATCGCATCTTTTATTCTTTTCAACAGACCACTTTTTTTTATTATCCGGCTGGTATCTACACTGATATTTTCTGTATTCTTTTGAAGAGAGTGGACACCCGCATCGAATGTAAGCGCATCTTTATCGGTTTGATCATGCAGGTTAGTGTAAACGGCAAGCAGGGAATCAAAACTATGCCTTAGCGCATATAGCTTATCCGACAATTCAATTTTCTTTTTATACCATGATTTCACCTGGTTATTCTGGGCCGGGGTTAGCCGGGAGGTATCGGTTCTATTTCTCAATAAAGTGTCAATCTTATTAAAGGCTTTTGACAATTTTATTTTGTAGTCCGAAATTTTACGTGGATTGGTAGTAAACAGCGCTTCCTGGAAATCATCCTCCGCCTGATGAAGCAGCAACAGGGCTTGCTCCGGTTTCGACTGGCCATGTTCAACGTCTGTTGCTAAATTGGAAACCTCACGCAGCGTTTTGGTAATGTTCTTTTGCACCACTAGCGCGGTCACCGAAAAAATAATAGTAAATACCAGGAAAACCAAAAGGATCTTTCTTCCCAGTCTTTTTGTATAAGTCACATTCATCTATTTGCCCTGTAATCTATCAACTTTATTATCAATGTACAAAAAGAGCAACTTACAACGAAATCAGCTCATAAAAAAACTACTCACATCTACACATTTCGCATAAATCCAGGACCGGGAGCGCTACCAAAGACCATATTTGTCCGCGTAGATAAATCACAAAATGCTTATTTTTCACTGTATATCAACCAGTTAAGCTTATGAATGTAGATGTGCGTAGTCAAATTTTCTTCATCATACATCCCAACCGGGTTTCTTTGTATCGGCATAAACTCATTTTGCATCAACTAAAAAAAACAATGCCATGAGCTTGTATTCAACCTATAACATGAAGCACACAATTGAACTTAACGAACCAAATCAAACTTTGGACCAGATGATCGCGCCTATGATGCTGACCAATGAAGTAAATACACCTGCGTACATTAACCGGGCTTTTCTAGCGCAGGTTGGCTATACCTTAAACGACATCCCCGACCATAACAGCTGGCTTAAAAAAGCATATCCTAATCCTGATTACCGGGAAAAGGTTACAGAAAGCTGGGATGATGCTTTGGCAGCTGCCTCAAGCAGCGGCGATGCATCTGTACACTTTCTATCTAAAATATGCTGCGCCGATGGGGTGTCCAGGTGGTTTGAAATCCACCACCATACCATAGGTACCAAACACGCAGTTACTTTTTTGAATGTAGATGAACTGAAAAGACAAGCCGAAGATCTCGCTGAAGTGGTGCAGCAAAAGGAAACACAACTATGCATTATCGCCCACGATGTCAGGAGCCCGCTGAGCAGCATCAAACAAGTTGTTAGCGGTTACGAAAAAATAAATCTGAGTGAAAACGATGTTGAAGAACTGTTTTTTAGAATGAACAGCCAGGTGGATCATGTTTTTAACATCGTTAATTCAATATTGATCCGTAACAGCGACGAACGGGGCCGGTTTATACCACACCACGAGCCTATCAACATTAAAAATTTCTTTTTAAAATATTCAGTGTTTTATAAAGAACGCTTAACGAACCAGGACATCAGCCTGTTCCTGGATTTGAAGGACGATACGATCCTACATTATGATGCAGGCATTTTGGATGTGATCTGCCGTAATTTATTAGATAACGCCATAAAATTCGCAGGGAACAACGGAGCGATTCATATTTCATTCAAACGGTTGGCCGGTTATGCGAAACTAACTATAAGCGATACCGGGCCGGGAATGCCCGCAGAGCAGGTGGCTCAAATAAATGGCAACACAGGAAATCGCAAAGCTCCCCGGCGCGTAACTGACGGTTTCGGGTTGGGCCTGTTGTTCGCTAAAGAACTTCTTGAAAAATACCACGGACGGTTGTCGGTTAAAAGCGAGACCGGAGTAGGTACTTCATTTATAATACATATCAATGATCATTTCTTAAATTAAAAAAACATGAAAAAGTTAATTTTAATACTGGCTATAGGGCTTTATGCCTCCCAGTCACACGCAAATGCCTCCTTAACGTATAGGAAACCACAAACAGATACTGCCGAAGTTAACAAGCAGGTAAAAAAACTTAGTTTAAAACTGGCGGACCTTAACTCTCAGCTCAGCGAAACGCGAAACCAGGTCCCCGTTGATTCCATGAAAATGGAAAGTACCCTTGCCCAGTCACATGCGGCACAGGTTAAAAGTAAAAAACGCTCGGAACAGGCGGTTGATGGCGATATGGGCGATGTAAAGTCGGCTGAAAAGCAGGCCAAAAAGGCCACTAAACAAACCAGCGAAGCCGAGGATGCCGCCAGGCAACTGGAGCATGATCGCAAAAAAATAAAAAAAATAATGGAACAGATAGAGAAAACGCAGAAGGAACTTGATAAGTTACAAGCAAACGGCGCTTAATAAATTGCTGTTAGTTACTCCGTCATCAGTATAGGCTAGTGAAGTTGGGGGGCCTGACCTTTGGGTTGGGCCTTTTTATAACGATTACATACCGGGGAACAGCGGTGGCTGCTGGATTATGCTTATTCCTCTTTAAAGTGCAGCAGGATAAGCGTTAACACCAGGAAACTAACTATCCGCTCGGCGGCGGCTAATCCATTCCAGCTACTGCTTTGCCACATAGCAAACCATTCGCCGCCCACTATTTCAAAACCCAGGAACCATATCATTATCCCGATAATAATTCCGGCTACTCCCCAATTTTTGGATGCATGAAATACCACAACATCAGCCTTCCGATTTTTGAAAAGCAGCCAACTCCCTTTAATGCAACAAAAGGCCATTGCCGCTTCCATTACGATAATTAAAATGTACCCAGCATGAAAAAGAAACACATTGTCTATATGCCTGTAATATAAATGGCTTCCCGGAAAAACCGTATCCATTTTCAAAACGTGTTGCACAAATTGGTAGTTAGTGAAATAATCGGTAGTGTTGCCTATAACAACCAGTAAAGCCATTAAACCAATTACAGCCACGGCAATCACTTTGGCCATTCGAAAAAGAAACTGAACCGGATACATATTGTGATGGTTATTGCTTAAGCTAAGTTAGCAAAGAAATCAGGTAAAAGCCTCGTGATTTTTATATGAAAGTTTTCCATTTTTTCGTGGCCCATAAACTACAAAAATCGCTCCGGCTATTATCTATTCTCTACTGATTTTTGAGGTATTGTATTATAAATATCCTTGTCATTCCCGGCAATGTATGCTGTGCGAAAACCAAAAACACTCCCATGATGATTCAGCATGTAGCCGCGGTAAGCGCCGCACCAATATTGGCTAAATTTCAATCCATAATTGACACTAGTCAGTCGCTGAATATAGCTTAACAGGTCCCAGTAATCCGGATTCCAACAATGGCGTGTTTACATTAAGCATGTCAAAACGAAAGGCGTCATGTGTTTTAGTGATCTTTTTTTCTTTAGGCAGGCTTAAATCATGAACCACGCGGTTTGCCCATAAATTTATTACATCAACCTGTAATATATTACCGGTTGGCTTTACCGCATCGGTGATTTCAACCCGCCACGGTGCACACCACAAGATCCCCAGCTTTTTCCCGTTTAAGCGGACTTCCGCAACATCCTTAACGTCTCCCAGGTCAAGAAATATTCTACCGGCGTGTTTAGTCAAATTAAAGGTTTTGGTATAGGTGGCGGTGCCTGAATAATACTTAATGCCTTCTTCAGATCTTTTGGTCCAGCTTATCAATTCAGGAAATTTGGTTTTAGCCGGGCCTCCCCATTTTGGATCGAATGCTGCATTCCATGGGCCATCCAGCTTTCGGATCTCTGCAAGCTTAGGGAAGTTGCTCGCAGATTTACCCTTTGCGTTCATCGCAACAGGCTTCCGGAAAACGACGAAATAAGAACTGAATGCATCCATTTCCAGCGGTAAGGTTGTACCTGAACCGGCCTGGTGATAAGCACTGGCCTTAATGGTTTTACCGGATACCGCATCCCATATTTCGGGTTGTTTCCCGGTAACACGGAAAGTAAAGTCTCGGTTTTGGTGTTGATTAGTTCTGTTAATTACGAAATAGATCTCGTCTTCGCCACTCGTACGGTGGATATAATCAAATTGGTCCGAATCTTCGGCCTGCCCGGTAAAAGTAAAATCCTGGGCAACGCCGTCAGCAACCAGAATCTCTCTTGGTGTTTTGCCCCAAAGTATACGCCCCTTTCCCAAACGGCGTTCGGTACGGATTTTACCGTCAAGATCGCCCCAAATTTCTGCGGCTATTTTTCTCACCTCAACATCACAGTCCGGGTAGTTTTTCAACTCTGCAGACATGGCCGGCGGCGGGCCGACAACCGTTGCGCCCATCATAATTAGTTCCCTGATCTTTTTAATCACCGGTAATGACATCGCATTGGATGGAAGCGGAGATACGGAAAGGCCCTGGTAGTCACCAACCTGTTTAGTAATTTGCGGCACGGGCGAAACACAATTTTGTAACACCAAAAGTTTATAACTCATGCCATCAGGTAAAACAACACGTCCATTCTTTACGCTCATCCTGGTCAACAACACTTCCGGGTTAGCGTAATCGCAGTCATAGCCTGGGCCAAGCAACGGGATATCATATTTGGGGGGCGCCAACAACGGTGGCCTTTCACCCAGGTAGAAACAAACATCGCCTACGAATTTTCCCTGTTGCAGCATAAACTGGCAACGGGAGAGGTACGTAAAAAATGCCGGCGATTGTTCCCACCAGGTAATATTAGGCGTAAAATGCTGCCCTGCACAAAACTCATATCCGGGCTTGCCATCTGATGGCGGCTGGCAGGTAGCCTGGTGAAGCATAAAGCGATTGATCCCCTCACAAAATGCGTCATTAGCGTAAGGCTTCAGGTCTGACGGCCCAAGGGACCAGTGTGTGGCGTCCTTATCCTGCTCGGTAAAAGCCTCGGCTTCTGCCTGCTTCTTGCCATACATATGGGCCGCAGTTGCAGTTTGTTTTAGGTTGAGCCGCTCCATCGGGTTTTTATTGTACCCACCCGGTGCATTACGGTTTCCATTTACCCAAAACTCGCCCGAAAGGATATCGCAATGACGGAAGTTCTTCAATACATCCTGGGGTGGAATGTCGTTCGGGCCGCCGGCCTCGTTACCAACCCGCATCCCGTTCTCATGGCACAATTCTTCAAAATGGCCGTAATAGTTCTCCGCAATACAATCCTGGATGGTACGGTCAAAATCATCACGAAACCGCGCCGATACATCTGCATCAATAACATTATACCCGGCCAGCGCAGGCATGTAAGGCTTTAAGTCATATCCCCTGAACCTGTTGAACTGGTTAGGGAAATCCTGCGTCCAGGTAAGCTTTCCGCATTCCCAGCTGTCAGACCATAAATAATCCAAATGCCCACCTGCCTTCTTCGCTTCCTCAATCACAGTCTTACCCAAATGGGCAAAATAGTCGTCTAATGCTGCCTTGCTTAAATAATCTATCTCGTAACCTTCTCCGCCTTTAAAGGTGTCACCTTCCGGGTAAGCGTGCCATTTACTCCATGGGGCGCCGGTCAGCGTGTACCCGGTTCGTAAAATCACCCACTTCCCTCCAGGCACGTTCCATTCAAAATGGCCGTCGGCATGCAGCTTGTCTGTTAAATCAACAATGGTTTTAGGGTCGATTATTTTATTGCTGTCCGGCGCCGGGAACGCCTGCACCATAATATCATGGTAATAGTTATCTACTATCTTAGGTTGAGGCAGCAAGCCCGAAAATTTAGTCCCTCCATCAACCCGTAACTCAGCAGATATTACCTTTTTCATGGCATTATCTTTGGTAACAGATGGCCCCATCATTGTCCATCCGCCCGCCAGGTTAAAGCCCATTTCAATGTGTAATCTTTTAGCTTCCCTAACAGCGTGGCGAAAAAGTGCACGCCATTCATCGCCGAGAAACTCCACTCCAAAAAGTGGTTCTTTCCCTGCATATCCTCCTGTACAAATCATGTTAACGCCACTGATTCCTTTAGCCTTAAACTGCTCCAAATCCCGTGTAATGCCTTCTTTGGTAACCCGGTTGAATTCCCAAAACCAATAAATTCTTGGCTTTGCTGAATCAGACGGCGAATGAAATAAACTCAACAGTGTATCGGTACCGAAAGCATTCTTTTTAATGCCATTTTTACTTTGCTGCGCCCGGCTAACCTTCGGGGCATTTAAAACAAAAAGTGCCGATAAAAATATCAGGAAGCTCAGTTGGCGAAAAGGTATTTTATTCATAGGCTAAATTTAGCAAGCATTTCAATTTACTTGTAGTTATCTTTAATTTGGTATAGTTACATAGGCTGTTGCCCTTATATCTCTTGACGAAGCCCCCACCTGCACTTCATATTTCCCGGGATCAACCACCCATTTACCTTTTTTAACGCTGTAATAGGAAAATGCATCCGGGCCAAGCTGAAACGATACCTTCTGGCTCTTCCCAGTCAAAATGTGTACTTTTTTAAATGCTTTTAATTCATGTGCCGGGCGAAAAACCGATGGCTTCAAGGGCTTCACGTAAACCTGCATCACTTCAGCGCCATCAAACCGACCATTGTTGTTAATTTGGATTGAGCCGATAACCTGCTTACCTGCACGGGTTACTTTTAGACTTTTAAACGAGAACGTGGTATAGCTTAACCCGAACCCAAACGGAAACTCCGGTTCCAGTTTTTTGATGTCGTAATAGCGATAGCCAACCATCAGGCTGTCGGTATAATTTACAACTTCGTTATTTTCGGTACCCAATACCTGTGAAGGCGACAACGAAAGCTTTTTAGGCCATGAAAACGGCAACTTACCCGACGGGCTTACCTTACCGAATAAAACATTGGATATTGCTTTTCCACCTTCCATTCCGGGATACCAGGCCTCTAAAACAGCCGGAACATTAGGCAGCCACCCGCCCAACTCGAGCGGTGAGCCATTGATTAATATTGCTACCAGGTTTTTGTTTGTTTTTGATAAGCGGTTCAGCAAGTTTTCCTGTGCGCCTGGAAAGATAAGGTCCTTCCTGTCGCGGCCTTCGGTATCCATGCTATGATCTATGCCACCGATAAATACAACCGCGTCGGCTGCCTTTACAACTTTGTCTACCTCGGCCCATTTTTGTGCCGGCACTTCGGGCAGCTCCCATTCCAGCCTGATGCCGGCATCACCAGCCTCCTTGGTATAATCGATAGATATTTCGTAGGGCACATCCTTCTTCAGATCAACAGAAGCATAAGCAATATGTAAGGTTTGGTTGCGATCGGCAAAGGCGATTTGTGTTCTGTTCTTGATGCCGTGATAAACCGTTGCAATGCCTTCGACAATCACCCTAATGGCATATTTCCCGTCCATTGGCGGGATGATCTTTCCCTCAAACGTTGCATGAGTAAATTCCTTCGGATCTATTTTAGGATCAGGCGATTTCATTTCCCACATAAAATCAAGCGTCGGGTCTGAGCGCTTTACGACGGCGTTCGTTTGATCCTTGGCAAAATAGGCACTGTTAAAACCCGGTTTGCCATCTTCAGAAATAATAGCGTATTCGGGGATCAGCTGAAAGCCACCCAAGTCCTCGGAGGAGATATAATGGACGCGGCTGTTTCCCAAAATATTCTTCAATCCTTGCAGCGGCGTAATTTCGAACGGCGGCATAATACCCGAGCTTCCCCCGGCGCCAGGCACACAAAGTTTTTTATCAGCATTCGGGCCAATCACCACCAGGTTGCGGATCTTATTGGAATCGAGCGGCAGGATATTTCCTTTATTTTTTAACAATACAATCCCTTCTTCCGATGCTTTCAGGGCGATCAGCTGATGCTGGGGCGTGTTCAATTTTGCGCCCGCTTTTATGTCCCGGTCATCAAGCGCGCCAACCCTTGCATAAATTCGCAGGATGCGCCGCACTTTATCATCAATGACCGATTCGGGAACGCGGCCCGCTTTAACAGCATCCAGCAGAGCAGTACCAAAACCGCAGTCTTTACCCCCCGGCATGGATACATCCAGGCCTGCAAGCGCCGCCTTTTCAGTTGAGCGGGTTTGCAACCAGTCGGTCATAGTAAAACCGTCAAACCCCCATTCATTCTTTAGGATGTCGGTCAGCATTTTTTTACTGTCGCTCACAAATTCATTGTTTACGCCATTGGCCGATGTCATGATCGTCCATACCTTTCCCTTTTGAACCGCCGCTTTATAGGCAGGTAAATATATTTCGTTCAGGGTGCGGTCATCCACCATCGACATATAAAAATTACGGTTGTCCTCGCGGTTGTTGCAGGCATAGTGTTTAAGACAAGCTGCCACACCCTCGCTTTGGATGCCCTTTACCTGTGCTACCGAAATGGCGGCGTTTAAAAACGGGTCCTCGGTATAATATTCAAAAAAGCGACCGTTTAACGGATCGCGCAAAATGTTATTGCCGGGCCCCAAGAGCACGTAAATATTTTTTGCCCTGCTTTCATTGCCCATAACTTTTCCCGCCTGCTCTACCAGTTCCGGGTTCCAGCTGGCACCAAAGGTAATCCCGGTCGGGAATGCCGTAGCTGCGCCATCGCGGTTAGGACCACGCGGACCATCGCTGCATTTTAGGTTCGGAATATTTAAGCGCTTGACGCCCCTGAAAGCCATTTCTGGGTTCGCTCCTGAGCACATGCTGATCTTTTCTTCCAGCGTTAATTGTTTAAGGATGTTGGCGATCTTCCTTTCTGTGCCATCTGGCTTAATTTTCGCAGCATGCTGGGCAAGGGACGATAGCTGAAAGTTGATCAGCAGTATAATAATGAGAAAAATACGATTGTTATTGAGGAGCATATTTATTTAGTGATTGGCGTTTTAATTGGAAGGCTAGCTATAATTTAGCCGGCATTTTTTCAGGCGACAGGGAATTATTAATTGGTTATTGCAACTACAATTGCTCCTGACAAATTTAAAAGATAGAGACTTTTACTCGTCCTTTACTGTCTTGTTGAGCGGTGCATCTACAAGTGAAATTTCCTGGTTATTACAATGTGATTGCTTTAAAAAAGGAAATCAGCTAACTCCAATGGAATTAGCTGATCATCCCTGTTCAAATTGTAGTTTAGGGTATGGTAACTTTAATAACCGGGCTGTAATTATATTTATTATTTGCGTTGGCAGCAATTGCCCCAACACGTACATAATAAGTACTTCCTGATTTTAGCCCACTGATGGTGTCGGTATATTGAGCGGCCAAAACCGCTGCATCATCCGTACCTGAAAGATCATGCGAGCTGCTAAATTCGTTGATGGTATTGCTTACCGTCGGATAAGCCGAAACCAATGTCCTGCTCTGGCCTATCTTACCGCCTACCTGGCTCCTGGAGATTGTGTAGTTAACAACAACGCTCCCCGATGCCGGAGCTGCTGTTGCAGTTACGGTTAAAAACGGAACCACTTTAAAATCAACGTTTGTTAACCCTTTAATATTGACTTCGGCAGTGTCGGCAGGAAAAAAAGCACCTTCAATGGGTACCACTTTATACTTGTCTGCAAACACCTGTGTGTTTTCAAATGAACCGTCTGCTCTGGCCCAAAAATCGTTTGGTGTTACATTAGAGCCGTAGCTTTCTTCAATCAAACGGATCTTAACGCCATTGGGCTGTTCAGTTTGGAAAGGCTGGCCGGTTGCAGCGTCGGTGATCTTGCCTTCAATGCCGGCATTGGGTGTTGGATAATTATCCTGTTGCTTACAGGCTGAAAAGGCTAAGCAGATCCCCATAAAGCTATAAATGATTATATGTTTAAATTTCATCTTCTTCGCGTTTTAATTAATAACCTGGATTTTGAATTAACTTAGGGTCCTTGCTGATCTCTCCCGGGTCAATACGTTCGTAATACATATTTGGTGTAAACGTCTTAGGGTATCCAACCCGCTTGGTTTGGAAGATATAGGAGTTATCCTGCAAAACCAAAAAGGGCAAAATAGCCGTTAGCCTAGTATTGTTCAACAGCTTATCGGCTATATGCCAGCGGCGGATATCCCAGTAACGGTGGGGCTCCAGTGCCAGTTCAATCTGGCGTTCATGACGAACCTTATCACGGGTTACCTGGGCATCGGTAAGCAGACTGATACCGGCGCGATTACGGATCAAATTGGTTGCTGTTTTTGCATCGGCGGTTTTACCTAATTCAATGGCTGCCTCCGCGAAATTCAAAAGCACCTCGCCATAACGAAAATCAATATATTGCTGAAACGAGCTATTATTAACCACCAATGATTTATCATAGGCCGGCTGTAAGTATTTCCTTACATAAAACCCGGTTTGCGAAACCTCTCCCCCGCCGCCAATACCGTTCAGCCCGATGATATGCATGTTCTTATACAGCTGGTTATAATCGCCCGATAGAATAGTTGTGCCGTTATCAATAATGCCATCTCTTACATCCATTTTATACCCCTTCCAATCTCCGAATGGAAGTAAAATGGTAGCGTCGAGCCGCGGGTCTTTATTTAAAAACACATCAGAAGGATTGCTGTATTTGATCGGGTTTCCGGATGCATCGTTGAGCTTTAGCTTGCCGGGAGTACCATCTATGTATTCATAGCTTTCCACCAACTCCAAAGTAGGATTAATACGACTGCCATAACCTATTGATGGGCCTACGCCGTGATGCGGCAGTACCCACAGATCGTACGAATGGGCCTTGTTCGGATAGGAA
The DNA here is from genome assembly GCA_030775685.1 of Bacteroidota bacterium. Lineage (GTDB taxonomy): Bacteria > Bacteroidota > Bacteroidia > Sphingobacteriales > Sphingobacteriaceae > Mucilaginibacter. The sequence continues at coordinate 76,471 of JALYIP010000068.1, read as the reverse complement.
AATTGCTTAACGAATATGTTCTCCGGGCTGCTAACATCAAGGAAAGCACTTGTATAATTTGAAGATTTATCACCCCCTTTATTATATAACGAATATTTACCCGAAGTGATGATCGCGTTAGCTGCATCATAAGCTGCCTGCCAGTAAGCTGCGGCATTTGAAGCAGGAATGCCAATTAGCCCATTCAGCTGAACTGTTCCGTAGGCAGCATCAGCGGCAGCATAAAGCATAGCCCTTGATTTTAATGCATAGGCTGCATACTTGTTTGCGCGGGTACCGTCGCCGGTTTCACTTAACAAAGGAATAGCGTCATCAAGCTCTTTTGCAATGAAATCATAGATCTCCTTTTCTGTATTTCTTGGGATCTTTAATTCATCAAGGTTGCTGCCGGTAAAATCCTGTACGGTGGTTACCAGCGGTACGCCGCCATAACGCTTTACCATGCCGAAATAATAGTAGGCGCGGATAAACTTCGCCTCGCCCAGCCATTCATTTTTCTGTGCTGCTGGAAAACTGGTCCCCGGAATTTTGGAAATAAATAAATTTACATTCCTCACCGAACCATAGCCCCACCACCCCAAAGAAACACCGCTGCCAATGTCCATGCGGTCGTCATTAGGGCAATTCATAGCGTCGTCGCTTATATCCGGCATCCAGTATTGTGAATTGGTATTGAAGCCGTTGTATGGGTGAAAGTTAAAGTCCTCAATAGGCAGATCGCTATATAACGATGCGAAATACGCATTTACCGCCGATTCGTTCGAAAACACAACCTGGTCCTGTATAATATTTTGCGGTGCCACCTGCAAGTCTTTTTTACAGGATGAAACAATAAACAAGAGCAGCGCAAAAAGGTATATATATGATAATTTCTTTTTCATAACATTCAATTAAAAAGTAAGGTTAACGCCGAAATTATAATTCTTGGTTATGGGATAAGTATTGCCATAACCTGCGTTGGTATGCTCCGGATCGATCAGGTCGTTCAGGCCTGACCAGGTAACCAGGTTAAACCCGTTAACATATACCCGCAACGACTTAATGAACCCTGTTTTCCCGATTAGTGATGCCGGGAAAGTATAACCTACCTCCAGGCTTTTCAAACGCAGGTAAGTAGCATCCTTCAACCAGAAATCCGATGGCATATAATTCCAGCCATCCGGCCTGTCTGTTCCCCCTTTAGGGCGGGTAGACGGGTACTTGCCAGGGATCCATTGGCTCGTAGGATCAAAAAGATCCGCGTGGTGCCACCTATCTGTAAATACGCTCAAGCCATTTCGGCCGAAAGCTAATGGCCCGTCAAGCGCGATAGTGCCCAGGTAAGATACCGTATAGTTGGTTGCCCCCTGGAATAAGGCGCTCATATCAAAGCCTTTCCATGATGCCGATAGTGAAAATCCGAAGTTGATCTCGGGCGTATTGCTGTTACGGCCAACATTTTGCACATCATTATCGTCGATAATGCCATCATGATTTACGTCTTGGTATTTTAAATCGCCGGGTAAAACACTCCTGTTTCCGTTTCCATCTTCAACCGGGGAGGCTTTAATTTCTGCGATTGATTGAAACTGGCCGATCACTTTATATCCGAAGTAATTATCTGTCCAGCGATAGGCGTTGTTACCGCGCCAGTTTGAATAAGCGTTGGTGGGCGCAGCTTGCTCTAAATAAAGATTTTTAGTGCGCGTAAATGAGATATTGCCGCTTACGTTATATTTAAACTCGCCAATGTTGTTATGGTAAGCCAGTGTGAACTCAAAGCCTTTCGTCAAATCGCTGTTAAGATTTTCCTGCGGTAATGATGCCCCTACCGTTCCTGGCAAGCTTAGTACCCGGGTCGCCAATAAACCATTCCTTTGCCTGCGGAAAAAGTCGGCCTCGATATGGAACCTGTTCCACAGATCGGCATCAATACCAATATTGGTCATTGAGCTGGTGTACCAGCTTAGCAATGGATTAGATAATCCCCTAAAACCTAATCCATTTACCAGCGTACCGTTAAACACGTAGTTGGCTCCGGGATAATTGTAGCCCGAAAGATATTGATAGGTTGATGAACCATCGTCTCCCAATTTACCATAAGATGCGCGGATCTTTAAGTTATCAAGAAACGAGAGCTTGTTTTTCAGGAACGGCTCTTCCGAAATTCTCCATCCTCCTGATACTGCCGGGAAAAATCCCCATTTATGGCCATCGGCAAATTTTGAAGAACCTTCATAACGGAAACTGCCTTCCAATAGGTATTTTCCCTTATAATCATAATTTAAACGGCCAACTATACTTTGGTTTACGTTCGGGATAACCTGGGTTGATGTTGTAGCCTGGTTGAGCGTATTACCTGCATAAAGCTGGTCAACAGCATCCAGCGAAAACTGGCGCGAACCCTGGAAATCGTCGCCATTTTGTTTGGTTTCTTCTACCAGTAACAATCCCTTGATATTGTGATTTTCAAAAAACGTCTTTTGATAGTCGAGTGATACCTGCGCGGTGGTCGATGTATTTTCGATGTAATGTTCCGTGTAAGTAGTAGGTGCGTTACGCGCGCCGGTTACATTATAAGTATCCGTTACCGGGTCATAAGTATAAGTATTTACCTGCTTAATGAATGATTTAAGCAATTCGGACGAATTATCATATGCATACAACGCTCTCAATTTCAACCCGTCAACCGCGTGGATCTTATAATTCAGCGCAAAACTCCCGTTAAAGGTTTTAGTGGTATTGGTATTATAGCCCGATAACGAAGCATTAGTTATAGACAGCGGGTTTGTTGCATCTGGCATATTGTTCAGGTATGCCGGGTTATTGTTAGCATACGGTGTTATATTAGGTGGTTCGGACCACAGTGCCTGGAAAATACTGCCTGTACTTTCGCCCGGTGCGTTCTTGGTATCCTTGATGCCGTTTATTAAAACTTCTGCCTGCAAATCCCGGGTAAGGTTGGCTGTTATGTTCGACCTGAAGTTGTAACGGTTCGCATTGATATCGCCGGATTTATAAATTCCGTCCTCATCAAAATAGCCCATCGACAGGAAATACTGAACTTTGTCCGTCGATCCGCTTGCACTGATACTGTGCTGAACCTCCGGCGCCCGTTTTCTCACCACCAGGTTAAACCAGTCGGTACTAGGCAAAGTTCCGTTTTGGTATTGGGCCAATACGTCCTTTGAGTAGGGCGGCGTATTGCCTGCATTAATAGCAGCCTCATCCGTTAAGGTCGCAAACTGGTAAGAATTCAATATCTCCGGCGAATGTGCTATTTGCGTATAGCCGAATGTAGACGAATAATTAAATTCTGTTTTGCCTTTTGCACCACGTTTAGTAGTGATCAACACTACACCGTTACCGCCTTTAACACCATAAATAGCCGCAGAAGCGTCTTTCAATACCGAAATACTCTCAATTTCATTTGGATCAAGCCGGTTAAAATTAGACCGTGGAATACCATCAACTACAATTAGCGGCGCTCCAAATCCTCTGATGTCAAAATCAGTAGCATAATCACCGGGTTCGCTTGTTCTTTGGGTAACACGTAAGCCCGGTAATTTGCCTGCTAATAAGTTAACTACGTTGCCATTGGTGGCGGTGTTAATTTCCTTAGCACTTACTGTGGCAATTGCACCGGTAACTGTAGCGCGCTGCTGCGTGCCATAACCAACAACCACCACTTCGCTCAGGCTGTTGGCCGAAGGCACAAGCGTAACATTGATAGTGCTGTTACCGTGAAAAGTAATTTGTTGTGTTTCAAAGCTGATGAACGAAAACACCAGCGTACCGGTGGTATCAGCTGTGCTCACAGAAAACTCACCGTTAGTGCCGGATACCGTGCCGGTTTTTGTTCCTTTAATGGAGATACTTACGCCGGGCAACGGTAACCCCTTGTCGTCAGTTACCTTTCCTTTAACTATTATCTTTGCCACATCTTCCCCGACAGCTTCCTTGTTGGCTGCTTCGGTTTTTTGCTTTTCTACAATAATTATTTTGTTTTTTTTCTCAATATAATCCAGGTTGGTTTGATCAAGAACAGACTTTAAAACCGCTAAAGCTGTTTTGTCTTTTTCGTTCACACTCAAGTGGCTGTATTGCTGAATCATACTTTCATTGTAAGTAAAGCGGATCTTGCTTTTACTTTCAATGTCTTTTAAAATATCCTTGAGGCTTTTATTGTCGGCCCGGATATCTATTCTCGTTTTTTCTAATATCTGCCCGGCTGAGTTACTTGCCCAAAGTAATTGGGTTCCTAAAGCAACAACCACGACCATATAGAAGGTAAGTTTCATGATGCGTAAAATTAACGGCATGAGGTAGTAGGTATTTTTTTCCATACCTTTGAATGTGATTAAGTGAATACTAAATGTTTACTAATTGCATTGAAAATCAGTGAGTGATTGGCGTTACTGACCTGATTCTTCAATTGATTTAAACCGGTGTGAAATTCAATTCATACCGGTTTTTTAATAGGTGGGTTCGTAATTTTATCTCATATATTTCTCAGTTAATGTTTATTAAAGGTTTAATTGGCTATTGATTAGGTTTAGGACTTAATAAAATATCTTGTCCATTAATTGTGTAGATCAAATTGTTCGCTTTGCAAATAGCAAAAAGCAAATCCTCCAATCTATCTGTGCTATCAAACTCCGAGCTGAAACGGATGTTTTTCAAATCCTCAGCAGCAAAACGGATTTTTACTTTATAATACGATTCAAGCATACCAGCTACATTGGCCAGGGTTTCATCGTCAAATTTATATTTGCCCTGGATCCAGCCGGTAAAGTCGTTTGCGTTGATGTGTCTTTTAGAAATTTCGCCATTAACTTTACCAATGGTTACTTGCTCGTCAGGCAGCAAAATAACTTGCTTTGCCTTTTCATATTTAACATTTGCAAGCCCCCTTACCGATACCTTACCACGAGTTACTGTTATTTGAACATTTTTTAAAAACTTATAAGCGCGCACGTTAAAGGCAGTACCCAGCACATTTATCTGGGTGCCTGCTACATTTACTATGAAAGGTTTATGCTGATCGTGCTTAATATCAAAATAGGCCTCTCCTTCTAATAATTCAACTTCGCGAATTTTACGATTAAAGTTCTCAGGATATTTCACCCTGCTACCCCCGCTAAGGATAATTGTCGAACTATCGCTTAAGGTGAGTTTTATTTTTTTGCCGGAAGGCACGTAGGTTACGGTATAAACTTCCGGGTTCAATCTGTCTCTTATCTCATCCCGGTACTTTATTGCAAGCCAGCCCAGTCCACAAAATAACAATATGGAAGCTGCTGCTATTATTAATCTCGCATTGATAATATGACTCCCGGAGTTGCCTATTTGGGCATCAATGGCACTTTTCAGCTCATCGTTTAACTGTTGCTTTTCTTCTTCATCCCATTCCAATTCTCCCGACTCCGCAAGCATATCGTACCAGGCCTCTAACCTGTCTTTTTCTTCAGGTGTACAGCTACCGCTTTTGTAGCGCTTTAAAAGTTCCTTTGCTTCTTTGTTGGTCATTGTTGTGATTCTAAGGGTAAGTCTTAAATATGGTTAGTTGGTAGTAGATGAAAAATAAAATAAATTACAATCAGCTGAAAATCAACCAATAAATTTACCATGAAATTATATTATCAGATAATAAACCAGGTAGTGCTAAGAAATTCGGGGATGTTTCGGCCTTAAAGGAATTACTTTTCGGCCAGCTTAAGTCTGAAATGCTTCAGAACATTATTGATCTGCTTTTTAACGGTTTTGTCAGAAATCATCAATTTTTCCGAGATCAGTTTGTGCGACAGGTTTTCCTTCCGACTTAAAATAAATACCTCCCGCATTTTTGGGGGCAGGTTATCAATTTCACGATCGATCAGTAAGCTAAGCTCGTTGGCCGCAAGCTGCTCATTAACAGAATCGTTTTCATATTCAAAAAATGCCGTAAGCGACTCAAGGTATCTGCTTTTATTGATATTGTCTTTAATAAAACTCAATCCCTTGTACCTCGCTGCTGTAAACAAATATGCCTTTAGTGATACAATATCCTTCAGGCTCATGCGCCGTGACCAAAGCGAAACAAAGATTTCCTGTACAATGTCCTTGGCCTCGTCTTTATCAGTTACAACCTTGGCTACATATATATAAAGCTGTTCCCAGTACCGGGCATAAATCAGGTTAAATGCGTCTTTATTATCTTCCAATAATAATTCCAGCAACCTATCGTCCGAACAAAGAATATGATCTTTATTAAACATAAATATATAGTTAGTTCAATCTTAAACAATTTGCCCTTTTTAACCGGCAGTTCAAGAAACATTGAGACCGTGTGGTTGAAACAAAAATTTAAACAGGATCAATAATTGGTTAATTGCAAAGGCATCTGTTGAGGTAATTAAAGGTTCGGACTTATAATTTCCTGGTTCAACAAAGCAGCTTGTTACATAAAAAATAAAAAACAATACTTTTTGAATGTAACATTTACGTCGGGCAAATTTAAGAGTTGGGTAAACATAACCGTCCTGTACTGTCCTTTAACTAAAATGCAATGGTTTGAAGCAATGCAGGATCTACCGCAGCAAACAAGGATGATTGAACTGCTCATCAAAGCACATTTTTATTGCGCATTCTTATTTAAAAGAGATATTTTTATGGCATGTTAAACGGCGCAACAGAGATAGATTTATTACGTACCGTAATGGTTTCCACCGGCATGAAGACCGAAGAATTTGATCTGTCGGTGCCGCATTGGAAATTAAAGCATTATAAAAAAGGGGAGTTTTATAACGAATACAAAAACGTTTGTAAACACCTTGGATTCATCATCAGTGGTGTGTTCAGAATCTATCGTGTAAATGAAACCACCGGTGAGGAAAAGAACATGCTTTTTTTTACCGATCATCAATTCGTTACTTCGTTTACCAGCTTTTTCAGCCAAACTGCATGCGAGTATTATACTGAAGCTATGTCTGATTCGTATATCCTGTATATACACGTAGATCAACTAAATGGGCTTTACGGGCAATCGCACCAATGGGAACGGTTTGGCCGAATGGTTGCCGAAACTGCTTTTTACGAGGTAATGCGCAGCACCGAAGGGTTCCTGTTTAAAACACCCGAAGATCGCTACCGGGATATGATAGAAAAACACCCTAATATTTTTAACTCCGTACCCCTTTACCACATAGCATCTTATCTTGGAATACAGGGGCCATCACTAAGCAGGATCCGTAAACGGATGGTTGGCAAATAGCGGGCTTTCCACTCTCCATTTTCTTTTATTTTTTGCCATATAATTTTTTTATCCTGATTTTTCGATTTTAACCTGGGTTAAAATTATCCCGCCGGCATACTCCGATGTTTGTACTGTCCTAAACAATTAGGCATTAAACAAAATGAAAACAGCAATAATAATTATGGCAATGAGCGTATTAGGTTTTACTGCTCAGGCACAAAAAACAAACAACAAAAATTCAGCAACTATCGTTCTTGTTCATGGCGCATGGGCCGATGCAACCGCATGGCAGGCCGTGATCCCCGTATTGAAGGCACAGGGGCACGAAGTGATAGCAGTTAACCTGCCGGGCCACGGAAGCGACACAACTTCATTTGCAAAAATTAGCCTGCAATCTTATGTAGACGTAGTAAAGAATGCTATTGGCGACAGAAAAAATGTGATCCTGGTGGGTCATAGCATGGCAGGACTGGTTATCAGCCAGGTGGCAGAAGAAATCCCCGGCCAAATCAAAGAATTAGTTTACCTGGCTGCCTATTTACCAAAAAACGGTGAAAGTTTATTATCACTTGCCAAGCAAGATGCAGACAGCCACGTTGGTAAATATTTACAAATCGATCAGGCTACCGGTTCTGCAATTATCGCAAAAGATGGCGTAGTTGATGTATTTGCTGCCGATGCACCTGCCCAGGTTGGCGAGTATATTGCCAACAACATTAAACCGGAACCGCTAGCACCTCTTGCAACCCCGGTTACCTTAACAGATGGAAAGTTCGGCAGTGTAAAGAAAGTTTATATCCACACTGTAAATGATCATGCAGTTAGCTTTTCACTCCAAAACACCATGGTGAAAAATAATGGCCATATCAGTAAGGAATATTCATTGCCAAGCAGCCACACTCCTTTTATATCAATGCCTGATAAATTAGCAGCCATTTTGCTAACAGCATCAAAATAAAAAACAACAAAGTATAAGTCAAAAGCCTTTAGATCTCCATCTAAAGGCTTTTGACCTTTTTGGGTAGGCGTATAAACTGTGCCTGGCTATTTCCCGATCTTTCTTATTAATACCGAATTGCATATTAGCACCTTCAATGCTGCTGATAAATTTTTGATCAGCACGTTGAAAAAGCTCAAGTATCAATCGAAATAGGAATACCCGGCTAAAATATAACCAAAATTCAAATAATCCTCTCCATCCTATCCCAATAATGGCTTGAATGTGGTCCCATCGAGAAACCCGGTTACAAGCAATACCTTTTGCTAACAGCAATGTTAACGCGGTCTATTTATATGCTATTGCCGCGCTTGATGGCCCTGCTAACGGAAGCAGTGAGGTTGATTTAAACCCGACAATGCTTGCCCACCTGTTAAAGTCGGCAAATGTGTAATCAAACCCTGTTCCTGTTTCAATAAGCATATTCAAACTCATCATCATACCAAAAACGTTTTGCTTTCTTTCATCATCTATTATGCCCTCAATAGCCACAAATGCCCCGTTGGCGGGGAGTGCGTCATAAGCTTTTCTCATTAATGCTATTTTATTTTCTTCGTTCCAATCATGCAGGATATTTCCCATTACAACAACATCGGCACTGGGTATTGGCATAGTGAAGAAATCGCCGCTTGCAGCTGTTACACGATCTGATAACCCAAATTGCTGTATGGTTGCGCTTGCAATTGGTTCAACCGGCGGCAGGTCAAAACTTGTACAACGCATATGGGGATTATGCTTTGCAACCATAAGTGAAAGCACCCCAGCCGAACCGCCGACATCTATTAACGTTTTGTATTTTGTAAAATCAAATTTTTGAGCAAAGGCCATAAAATTACCCATTTGGATGCCGCTCATTGCATTGGTAAATTCCTTTAATTTTTCAGGGTCACTGTATATCAAGCCGAAAAAATCCTCGCTTCTTTTTGCTTCATTTTGCGGAAGCCCGGTAAGCAGCCCCTCACCCAGGTTACCCCAAAATCCGTATAAACGATTGTTCATCATTTCAAGGATCCCTCCAATATATGATGGCTTGCTTTTATCTAAAAATGTATCTGTGTCTACGGTATTTGAATAAACGGCAGTATCCAAAATACCGTCACGTTTTAAAAAACCAAACGCGGTTAAAGCATCTAAAAAATCATAGATATTCCTATCTGTACATTTAAGCGCTAAAATGTCTTTGACGTCTTTGGCTGTCATAGTTTCCTTTTCAGCAAGTTTGGTGAATAATTGAAAACTCACTGCTGTCAAAAGAATTTTCGAGGCCCAAAAGCCTGTGCCAATTTTCATAATGTTTTCTGGCGATGGCTGGTTAGTTTGCTCTTCCATTTTTTTTGTTAATTATCAGGTTTAATAATTAGTTCTGCTTTCAGAGAAACCCTACAAGAGGCTGGTAATAATTGGGTTATCTAAAATACGGAGATTTTATTTGATATAACAATAAAGGTTTATTTTAGAATAATTTTCACTTACAGCTTAAATCAAGTTGCTTAATACCCTATATGGTATATTTACAGAATTACAAGTTTATACTAAAATGACCGGATTAATTAATGAAAAGCTGCTCACATTAAAGCTTCTCGCACCAAAAACTATTATTGTGCGAGAAGGAAGTATCTCGGATGAGATGATCTTTATTTTTAAGGGGTGTATCAGGGCCTGGTACAATGCCGAGGGGCAAGATATAACATTGCAATTCTTCTTTGAAGGCGACTCTGTCACATCACTTGAAAGCTTTTTGAAAAATATTCCAAGTACGATAAATATAGAAACCCTGGAAGAATGCGAAGTCGGTATTCTTAAAAAGTCAACCTTTTCAGATCTGATAATAACAGACTCAAAGATCAAAGAATGGTTTTACGAAACAGCTATTGATAAACTATTTATACACGCTAACAGACTACTTTCCTTATTAAAGGATAAGCCATTCCATCGGTATCAGCAATTATTAACCGAAAAGCCATGGATTTTTCAAAGAATTCCACAGCACTACATCGCATCATACCTGGGCATTACGCCGGTTTCATTAAGCCGGATAAGAAACAGGAAATGATTTATTTCTTAACAATTGTTATCGTTGCCCCTCTTACTCATTTCCGAAATTTGTGTTATCAAATAGAAGATATGAAAGCGATAACATTTTTAAAGGCAATCACTGTTTTAAACGTACTGGTTGCCACAGGATTTTCGGTAGCGGGGATACTAAACCCTTTTTCAATATTGCCGGCCAATGTAACTACTGATAAAGCGATAACCATATTTGCCTTATACGCCGGAGCCAGAACTATCCCGGTGATAACGTTAACCATTATATCAGTATTCAGCAAGCGTTGGAATACTTTTATTACCCTCGCAGTACTAGTCGGCTTGATACAATTATTAGATGGCTTTATTGGCATTTACCAGCAAGACCTATCTAAAACCGGCGGCCCATTTATCATCGCAACTATGCAGTTTGTTGCAATTTACCTGACAGTTAGAGACGGCGACTAAATTAACAATCAAAAATTAGGAGAACATCTAACTAAAAAAACCTCCGGATTTTCATTTAAAGGCTTTCAAATAATCTTTCCGATGCCGTGGTTATGGTTGGGCGCAAAAGTGGTTCTAAGGCTATAAGATTCAATCTTTTTTATGGCTGATTCCAGCACGGCCGGTGTAGGTCATTTCTTAAAAAATGACAGGATCTTTTGGCTACCCGTTAGCATGGCTACCACAATCAAACCAGCAACCAATCCTAACATGAGCTCCTTGACTATTGATGGCAGGTTTGGCAATAAATGATGTAAATATTCGATATTGTGAGCGAAAATCCCACCTGAAACCAGGACCAAAGCAATTGTTCCAACAACGCCTAATAGCTTAATAATAACCGGTAACGTTTTAACCAGTAAAACACCCACGGTCGAAAAGAACCCTTTATTATGTGAGCGCTTAATCAAATTATAGCCGGCATCATCCATCCTTACAATAATTGCAACTATGCCATAAACGCCTATTGTTGCCAGGAATGCAACAACCGAAACGGTTATTCCCTGTATCACCAGGCTCTTTCCTGCGACAGAACCCAGCGCAATAATTACGATCTCAATTGACAGAATGAAGTCGGTTGCTATAGCCGATTTAATTTTTGCTTTTTCGGCACCGGTATCATTTTGTTCGCTTTCTTTAATTACCTGGTGCGCCACTTTTGAACGATGGAAAAGGTATTCAATTATTTTTTCCACTCCCTCATAAGCCAGGTAAAAACCGCCTAAAACCAGGGCGATTTTAACACCCAACGGAAAAAACACACTTAATAATAAAGCAATGGGTACAATAATAAGCTTATTAACCAATGAGCCTTTTGTAATAGCCCACAGCACAGGCAATTCACGCGACGATAAAAAACCGGTAGCTTTTTCTGCATTCACGGCTAAATCGTCGCCCAATATACCTGTAGTTTTAACTGCCGCAACTTTAGTTGTCACTGCCACATCATCCATCAAAGCACCTATATCATCCAAAATCGCAAAAAAACCTGACGCCATGTTTACTGTAGTTTTGTTGGTTGTAAAATATAAATTAAAATCTATTTGGGTATTAAGACGGTTGTTCAGTATTGCAAGTTGAGCACCACCAGTATTCTAAATTTTCACCCTTCAAAAACACCTCAATTTTATCCATCCTCAAATGTCGGGATTACCAAATTAGTTCAGGCATTTTTATCGCGTGCCCCGCATTTAATTAAAAAGAACGGATAGAAAAACGAAACGCCCGTGAAAATATCCACAGGCGTTTCGTCTTAAAATAAGTCAGTTAGAATTTCGCGATGAAAAGACCTGCCGAACTAAAACAAATTAGCATAAAAGTCAGTAGCAACAACAACAAGCTTTTAATTCAATTTTGGTTGTGCCTCTTTTTCCTTCTTTAATTTTGCCTGCTCTAACCAATAACAATGAGCGGCACAAGCATGAAGCTTATAATTTTTATGAACATATCCTAAACTATGACCTTTGGGGTCTAAAATTTCGCACTTGTCTGCGTCGGCATTTTTTAGCTGAAGTACAACTTCTCCATCTATATTATAGTAATCTCCATTCTTTTTAGCCTTTCCAAGTTTTGTGCCGTCGGCACTGGTTACATTCCCATCCTTATCAACAAAATATAGTTTTTGACCCTTATTGTTCCGGACAATGCCGTTCTTGTCAATATAACCAAGTTTTGTACCACCGTGGTTGTACATCCCTCCTTTAGCGTTAATAAAAACTTTGTGAGCCGAATCCAACGTGGTTTGCCCCAAGGCGCCGGTAGCAACACCTGTTGTAAGCGCCAGTACCATTAATAATAAATGCAGTTTTTTCATGATCATTTTTTTTTGGAAGTAAATACTACTTATCACAAAAATCCAACAACCTGCTTTACATTTACCTGATCATCAACAAGCTAAGACGTGATCCTTGTCACTTCTTAGCTTGGCAAGCCCATTTCGCTACGTAACAGCTGCAAAAAATATATTTTGTGCCAATGAGCCACAACCCGGCATATTATTTATCCTTCTTAATGACAATCAATCATCCGATTTGGGGAAATCAATTTATTCTGGATGGGCTGGGTTTATGTTCTTTTCAGGAAGAACGGATAGTCTTTGATATAAATTGCGAAATATTAACATCGGACTGGTTGCCCTCGATTAGATCGCAGCATTAATCACGAGGAAAAAAAGCAAAATTCCAAAAAAAACTATCACTGCCAAAGCTAAAATATTTATAGCCACTCCAAAAGTACGCTTAACGTGTGTCTTCATTTTACTGTCATTTAATTATTGTTAAGAAAAATCGAGTTTAAAAATACCGTGTATTGCTAATCCTATCCTACCTATTGAGGGCCTATTTTTAACTTTATAAGACATTTCAATCAATATAAGGTAGCGTTATGGCACGTTTCATCATTTTTCAGTTGCTTTTTGCTGCAAATGCAATAGTTTAAACATCCTGAATTTGAACCAAGTAGGGACAAAAATTGAAACAAGTTTTTGTTTAGAGATACTGCTGGATTTTAATGACCTATAGCCCGATAGTAGAAATTGTTGGTTAGCTCCTCGATAGCCGTTTTTAACAGGCATTGTTGTTCTTCCAGTTGGTCAACGATGGCAGCATCGTTATCGGGAAGCCCCACGGTCAATGATTGATCATGCCATTTACCGATCGTGTCCTGTACCTGGTTTAGGTACGTTGTATCCAGACCGATGGCAAGCACTCTCCGGACCGCCTGATAATTATACAACAGTACTTTGAGCCGCTTGCGGCATGTATGCAGATACTCCGCTGATGACTGTGCCGCCAGATCGCGTGCTATTTGTCGAAGCTGGTTTTCGTAAAATAGCCTGATCTGCTTATTTCTGATGGGTTTTATTTTTGTTTTGAGCTCGTGGCGAACTTTTTTGATGCCCTTCAAATGTTTATCGACCACCAAGCGGAAGCTTTGGGCGGCTTTATCAGCCGGCTGGTGCCGCTGCGTCAACTCCCCGGCGATATATACATTTCGCAACTCGCCCGCCCGTTTAAAAACTTTTTTGACCGGCTTAAAACAAGGGATAAGTTTAGCATGATGCCGCGTTTGGTCCGATAAAATCAACAAAGCTTGTAATTTTTTGACCTGTACCCGGAATTTGTGCAGCTCCTCCTGCTCGCCCTTCTTCAAATAAGATTTAAGGCAACTTTTCATGCCTTTCCACTCCCGGTCAAAATACTTAACAGCCGTCTTCTTTTTCATATTGCTGGAGGATTCCGGGCAGGTCAATACCCCTGCCTAAAAGGGCTTGAACAACTCGCCGGTAACCTTAAGCCCCGAGCGATTTACCTCTTCATCAACTTTGTTCGCTTGGTCTTTCATCGACATCATATTTACCGATGCGCGATGAATACCTGCAAGTTATTAATTTTGATCATCATTTCAGCCGTGCTTGCCTGGCAATCATTAACTTCACAGCATTCATGTTTAAAAAGAAGCTTCCGCAAACTATATTCGCGAAAGCTTCCTGATTTTGTGAGTTGGTTTTAGTCAGGAGTTCAAATAAATTCCCCGTATTGGCTAAGTTTTACCTTCATACGCTTGTCGCCATTCTCTAACAGAAGCTTTTAAATGGATCAAAACGCAAATTCCGGTTCCTCAATGGCCAGGTTGTTTTCTACCTGGTAAACACCAGGCGCTGCCCAGGCCACATCCTCCGCATCTTCGCTTTCAGCGAATGAGCGCACGGTACCAGTCAAAATAACTTTGTTGCCGATCGTGCTGACGTTTACCCTGCCGGCATCAACAGTAGCGTTCCTGCGGAACGCAGCCGTGATCTTTTGTTCAAGTTCAAATGGGTTCAGTTTTGGTTTAATGGAGATCAGGTTAATCACCGAACGTACACCGGAAAGGTTTTGGATGGCCGTCCTGGCGTTGGCCCGCTGGTATTCCCATTGCAGCTCGCCTTCCAGCGTGACAATCCCGTCTTCCACCTTTATTTTTATTTTTTCTTCCGGTACAGCTGAATGCCATTTAAGGGCATTAAACACCGCTTCTGCTATTTCCGCATCTGTTTTACGATAAGCGGGTGACACGCCGATCTGGATGTCTTCGGCTATTGCCTTAACACCGGTAACTTTTTTCGCCGCTCTTTCGGCGCTTAATTTTTTTGAAAAGGAATCAACAATTCCTGAAAGGGTTACAATACCGTTTTTTACGGCAACCCCAATCTCGGATGAATTCAGAAATGGCTGCCATTTCAGTTCGTCCATCACGTCTTTTTGGATTTGAATGTCTGTTTTCATAACCTGTTTTTTAAGATGTAATTAATTACAGGCAAAGTACCGTGCTATAACCAAATTGTGCCATGATAGCGGTCAGTCACTTTCCTGATACTCATCACTTTGGTTCAGGCCAGCCGCGGAGTTCAGACGTAGGTCTTTTGATTGTGCCTCGGAAACAAATGCAAAAGGTCTCCAATAAAATACTTTTATTCATGGGAAAAAGCCCGCTTTTTAGGGGCGATCAATAGAAATAGGAGATGTTAGTTTATAGCACGCTCTTTAAGGCGTGCCCTATCCCTTTTTTAAACAATAACGCCAGGCGGATGAACAATACAAAAAAAGCCGCAAATCTCGCGATTTGCAGCTTGGGGTATAACTAAAAAAAATTGGAGAAACGGCTTTTCAACCCTGGCCGGGCTGATACATTCTTTTTTCAACCGGCTGATAATATTCATTCAAATTTTCGGGGATCCTTGCATTATAGCCTAAAACTTGCCTTAGGTCCTCATTTAAGGTTTCTCCAAATTCATAACCTAACGATCGCGGATAATCAAGCTGTGGCTTAAAAAAGGGGCGGGTAAAGGCCATCGTTAGTGTCCTTCTTTTTTCATCAGTATTGTTTTTACCGGTAGCATGCCATACGTTTGAATCAAACAATATGATACTGCCTTTTTTAGCCACAGCGCGGTCAGCGTTTCTATAAAAGTATTCGTCAGTTGGTCTTTCTTCTCGTTTATGCGACCCTGATAAGAAGTAGGTCGCCCCGTTTTCCAGTGTGAAATCATCTAAAATAACCATCATCTGAATCATTACTTTGTAATCACCGGTAAAGCTCCGTATATCCCTGTGTATGTTTTGTACATAAGGCATATCGCCCTTTAAATTTATAACCGCGCCCAGCGAATTAAGGATATAGTTCCCTTTTAAAAAATGCCTTATTTGGTCCGTACAGTATTTTTTTTCAAGAAATTCCAGGGTGAAAGTATCCTTTTCAACAAGGTGATGGAGGGTTCCGTTCATCACGGCCGCTATTCCGTTTTTAACCTGAATTTTACGGCGCACCTCGTACGATGCAGCTAAGGAGTCGGCAATTTGGTCAATTAGCGCAATATCCACCGCATTTTCGTATACAATCCAGCCATCGTCGGCCATAACTTCGTTAAAGGTGGAAATGTCAGCATCGGCGTAATTAAATTTATTTTCCATATTATTTAATTTATTTAGGGGGTAACTTAATCGTAGGACGCTTCGGAAGCCGAATCCGGCACTTCAATATTTGAAACATATGCCTGGGTTTTATTTGGTGGCTTTCGGTATAATGGAAAGTAGTTGTGTTCGGCGCCAATTTCGCAGCCGGTTTTTAAAACCAGCCCATTGTATGCTTTTTCATCGTTGATGTAGCACCATATCTGGTCCTGCACCTGTAGGTTTGAGAAATATCTTTTAAATTCAAAAAGCGAGTCTTCTTTGCCACCCAGCCCACCACCCAGGTGAAAAATTTTCTTTCCAAGTCTTCTTCCAACCATACTGATTTCGTCAGTTAACAGCTTGCTCGGAGATTCCTTTAGGTACAGTGGAGATGTTGCCGACAAATGATTTCTGATGATATCATTAGAAATTAATAGAAGAGCACCACAAATAAGTTCATCGCCGTCATAAATTGCCAACAGTTTATTTTCAAATCCATCAACTTTTAGAAGGCTGGAAAAATATTGCTCGTCAAAGTAATAGTGTGCCGAGGCGTTTACCCTCTTCATATTTGCCCAATACATTGCGGTAAAACTTTTAATACCCTCAGCTGTGTCGAGTTCTTTTATGGTGTATCCTTTTTCGCGTAACTTCCTTATTTGTCGCGAAAGCCTTTTGTCATACCTGTTTCTTTGCTCCTCTGGTGTTTGTAATAAATCGATATAAAGGGTAGTTCCATTTTGCTGCAGGCCGCCGATATTTTGTAATATGCGTTGCTGGTTTAAGAAGGGGTGCAACCTTGTGAAAATACAAACAGCATTCTGCATTTCCATAAAGCTTAAAAACGATGTCTTAAACCGCGCGATGGCCGTTGCCGGTAAATCGGCCAGGCCAATATCTGATATCGGCCCGCAATATCCATAAGCGGAAGTCATGTCGAAAAAAGGAGAGTTTTCTATTTTTCTCTTAATCACCGGAAGAGCAATAAAAAAACCATCTTCCTCATAAACAAACAAGAGAGCTTCACCTTCGGTATTTAATGAATGATAATGCCATGTATGAAAAATCTCGTGTGTTAAAGACCTTTTCATATAGCCATCCCATTCTTGTTTGTCGCTAATTACAAAACTTTGGTAATGCATAAATTAAATTTGGATTAAACACCGTTCCAATATTTACAGGCTGACAATGAGATAGCTACAGTATTCTTATAAGAATAGCCAATTTAATTTCCGGGAAATCGTAAACATATACAGCATATGCAGGAACTGCCTGTGCGGCTAGTTTGCTTACCGGTTGAACAGGAAAGGCGGATTTGAGTTTAAGTACAGTAGTCTGCTATTGCGTTCTGCAGAAGCATGATCACATATTAAAAAAACGGGGGTTTGCTAAATACGTAACGATATCGTTAACAAAAAAGATTACGAGATAACCCTGCAGCAGGTATTTCATTGTATGGTAGGCTTTAAGTATCCTGAATCTTTTTAGCTCAAATAACAGGTATCTTTTTACATACAGCAACAGCAACCCTTTTTTATGAACAGCCTGGTAAGCGAAGTTTTTGATGATCAGGTTAAAATCACTGATCATCATCTCCATCCTGGCATCGGTCTTGATCATGCTCCAAACCCCACCTGTATGATTACGGTAACAACTCATTACTTCGGGCATTACGTATATTTTACGCCCGGTATTAAATGTGGCAAAAAGCTTTAGCAGCTTGTCGCCTGCATAACACTTAACATACCATGGCTTTTGAAAAATCTGGTTCACTGCTGCAATATTATGATATACTACAGTGGCTGTTTTGGTTTCAACCTGTTTGCCAACAAGCAGGTCGTAGTAGGTATGCACTAACGGAACCGGGTTAGGGCTAACATGCAAGGTGTTATCGTTGGCGTCAATAACGCGTGTATAATGGCAGCAAATCACATATTCAGGATTCTGCTCCAGAAAATCCACCTGCTTTTGCAATTTTTCTGTATCGGTCCAAAAGTCATCTCCATCACAAAGGGCAATGTATTTACCTTTGCATACATTTGCCGTCTTGATCATATTCCGGTGCGCACCCATGTTTTTTTTTGCAGACAGCACTTTTATTTTGTCGGGATATTTTTGCTTGAATCTTTCCAGCACCTGTAAGGTGCCGTCATTTGAGCAATCATCACTTATTACAATTTCAAAATTAAAATCTGTTCGTTGCATCAAAAAACTTTCGATGGCTTGTGCAATAAATTTTTCATGATTATAGGTTGTACAACAAATACTAACCATCATATTGGCTTCTTCCATTATTTTTAACTTATTTATTGTTTGGGGCTTTAATTAAAGGGTTATAGGTATATCCCGCGCGTTAGACTTTAACTAACTGAAAAGCTTCGGCATCTAAAATTCTCGCATCCAGTTTCTCATACTGCGAATTGTTGCTGATAAAATCAGGAACGATGGATTTCATTTTCAGGACCACCGAATCGACGTTATTACCCAGGTTCAGCACCAGTAATTCTTTAATCAGGTTGTTCACATCGGCATAACAATTCGGTATTGTTTTCGAAATTTTAATATCCTTATTGTAGGTCGGAATAATTTCTTCTTCCTTATTCAGTAATTCTTCGTAAAGCTTCTCGCCGGGCCGCAGGCCACTATAAACTATTTTTATATCCTCGCCGGGTATATAACCCGCTAGTCGTATCATATTGGCGGCCAGGTCAGCAATTTTTACCGGCTCGCCCATGTCAAAAAGAAATATCTCGCCCCCGTTCCCCATTACTGCTGCCTCAAGTACCAGGTGCACTGATTCGGGGATAGTCATAAAATAGCGGGTAATTTCGGGGTGTGTAACGGTAACCGGTCCGCCCTGTTGTATTTGCGTCTTAAATCTTGGAATAACAGATCCGTTTGACCCAAGCACATTGCCGAACCGGGTTGTAATAAATTTTGTTTGACAGATAGTATGGGTTGGAAATTCGTTATTAAAAGAATCCTTGTTAGCTAATGCACTGTTTAACGATTGAATATACATTTCGGCAATACGTTTGGATGCTCCCATAACATTGGTTGGCCTCACCGCCTTATCTGTAGAAATCATAATAAATTTTTCTACCCCATGATTAACAGATATGTCGGCGAGGTTTTTGGTTCCCCAAATATTGGTAAGCACGGCCTCGGCAGGATTATTTTCCATAAGCGGCACATGCTTATATGCTGCCGCATGAAAAACTATCTGAGGCTTATATAAGTCGAATAGGGCGTTTATTCGCTGGGCATTTTGAATATCGGAAATAAATATCCTTGTTTTACTTATGTATGCCCCGTCTTCAATTGCCATCTGGATATCGTGCATCGGGGTTTCCGCCTGGTCGCAGAGTACGATATACGCCGGCTCATAAGTTAATACCTGGCGTACAATTTCCGACCCAATTGAACCGGCAGCGCCCGTAACCAATATTCTTTTTCCTTTAATATCGGCCAGGATATGCTCTTTACAAAATACAATAGGATCCCGTTCCAACAGGTCTTCAATCTTCAGGTCCTTAAACTGGTTCAAATTTGGCTGTCCGTTTAACCATTGGTCTGACGGTGGAACGGTTACCACTTTAATACCCAGCTCTATACATTTTTCAATTGCCTTCTTTTTTCCGTCAACCATTAATTCCTGGTTGGTAACGAGCATCTTTTTAATGGCAAACCTTTGCTTTAACCCTTCAATGGCTTTATTGGGATAAACATGCTTTTGCTCAATGCATTTGTATAGTTTATCTGCATCTGAATCTACAAACCCTTTAACGTGTGTAGTTAAGCCTTTTTGCGCCTCAATAGCCTTTTTGATTAAAATGGCGGATGAATCAGCTCCATAAATAAGAATATTTTCTTGCTCAATCGACACCAGCTCTTCAACATATCTAAAAAGATCTTTCACTGCAATCCGCATAGCCATCAGCAGCGAGGCCGAAATAAAGAAATTTATCAAAACAATATCATCCAATTCGCGAAAACTGAAGCTGAAGTACGATGCAAACAAAACTTTGCAAGCCAGCAGAAACATCGTATTACTTAATAATACTGCCATAATAATTCTAAGCATGTCCCGGGTATTTGAGTATCTTATAATACGTGTATGTATACCCATCATCAGAAAAACAAAAGCTGCACTACCGCAGTAAAAAACAACGTAGTATATATTGCTTACCGAGAGGTTCTGTTTGTTTTTCAAAAAAAAGGAAAGGCAAAGAGACAAAAGGACAATTATCAGATCAATTAGCAAAACCAACCAGCGGGAATGGAATTTTTGCTGAAACAGCAAGTTCTTGAAATGTAAAATCATAGCAATTGGAATTAGTAAATGGGAGAGATTTAAGCGTACCGATATAGTGGAAAGAAGTCAACTTCTGCGTCCTTATCAATGCCTTTTTCGTTAAGTAACTGCTGATAAACCGGTGGATTGGCTACATAGCGCCAGCTCTTAAAGTTGAGGGTGTTATCGGTAAACGATAATTTCCAATGAAAAAGACTATCATCTTTGAAACCAAGGCCACCACCCAGGTTAAAGTAACGCATTCCCAACGCCCTGCCTAGCAGGGTGATTTCATCAACCATAAATTTAGTGGGGCTATATTTAAGATATTCTCTGCGGGTGCCTACCAAATGGGCCTGTATTATCCCGTTTGTTAACATTATCATAGTACTGGCTATTGCTTCATCGCCATTGTATACCGTCAAAATGCGGGTATCGTACTCATCACTGTCAAACAATTGTTGAAAATATTCCTGGCTGAAAAGGTAGTAGTCTGATGCATCAACCCGCTGCATGGTTTCAGTATAAATGTTTATAAAAAGCGCAACTGCCTCGGGGCCCTTTTCTTCCTTTACAACAAAGCCGCGGTTCCTGGCTTTTTTCACCGACGCTCTTACAGATTCATTGTAATTTTTCCGCTGCTCTTCTATACTCAGTGATAAATCTAAAACAACCGTTCGGCCGTTATCATGCACCCCGCCAAATTTTTTCAGTAGTATCTCTTGTTTAAAAAAAGGATTAAGTCTTAAAAAAACAGAAATGTAGTTTTCGTCGGACAAATAGGCCATAAACGCCGATTTAAAGCCTTCGGTTAACTGGTCATCAAGTTCATCCATTTTTTTGTTGGAGATAGGCCCCGAAAAACCGTAAACGCAGGTAAGGTCAAAATAATTTGTTCCCGGCACAGGCCTGGCAACCAATGGAACGGCGATAAAATCGTCCTGTTGCTGGTATACAAACAATATTGGGTCGCCGCTTTTGTTCAGGGAGTTATAGTGCCATGTGTGGTAGCAATCAAATTCTGCCGCCTTGCTGACATAGGAGGCCCACTCCATCCTGTCACGGATAGTAAAAATCTTGGTCATAAAACTTTAGCTTAAAAAATTTAGGTTAATTTTTATTTGAATCTTCCATTGCCTGGAATTTGCTTTTTACGATGTTCATGATTATGAATTCATTGTCATGCCCGGTAATTTCAAATCCGGCCTTCTCATAAATGTGCAGTGCCGAAATATTGGCGGGGTGTACTCTCAGCCAAATATTTTCAAGATGCATTTCAAAAAATCCATACCTCATTATTTGCATAATTGCCTGGTAGCCAACTCCCTTACGCCAGTATAATTTATTGCCGATAAAAAGATGAATTTCTGCCCCCTGGTCTTTAATATCCACAAGACGAACGTTGCCTATGTAGGTATCAAGCTCTTTAACACAAATAGCAAAGTTTGCCTGGTCTGGCTGCCCAATATTCCCCTGGAGCCACGCTGTTTCAATTTCTGCGGTTATATACCGGGTCATTTTTTTCATGGTAAACGCCCATATCTGCGGGTCGTTTCGCCATGCAAAGGAAGTTAGCGCATCTTCAATAACCAGCGGCCTGATATATATGGAAATGATCATATAAACTGCCTTAGGGTGGTCAGCATATAAAACATATCAGGCAGGCTATACCTATGGTCAATAGGCAGAGGTACCACACAGCGGGCAAGGTAATTTTCATACATCCCGGTTGTGGTCCACTCAAAAACATTTGGCCAATAAGTAGCCACATATATTTTTTTCTGTATTAAATGTAGTTTTAGCTGCCGGTCGGCAACCAAAAATGGATAGACCATGGGCGACTCATCATCAGGAAAATCGAACTTAAACAGGTTCTGTTCCTTTAAATGTTTATGAAGGAAATTAAAATTCCGCTTCCTGACGCGCATACATTCGATATAATCAATCCCCGAAAGAAGTCGCCTGGTAACCTGCGACATCGCCATTATATTATTGTTTGAAAGCGCCTGGTTGTCTGCCTTATATTCAAGATATCCCGCTTCAATACCAAGATCGATGCTTTTGATAAGATGCGAAAAACGGTTAAAGGAAACATCAACCGGCAATTTACGGTGTGATTTTTTGCTGATTTGCAGATAAGCCCCATCGGGCACCCCAAAAAATTTCCTGCACGAATAAAAAGTATCAACTCCGGGCAGCGGCGCAGAGAAAAACCCCTGGCTGTTATCAACAATCAGGTTGCTGATGCTCCTGCTTAAATCAATTATGGTCTTTTGTTTTATGCCGAAATAATTAGTATACAAAAAACATGCATAAGGCTCAATTTCAAAATTTATAATAGGGTCGAGGTTCTCATCAATTGAATAAAACTGATGCAAAACTCCCAGTTTACGTATGGGCTCAAGCAAAACATCGCAGGTAAAAAACGGCAGGTAAATTTTTTCATACCCCTTTTGCTTCAGAATATATTCTAAAGCATTGCGGCCGGTATTCAATCGGATTAGGCCGGGATAGTGTTCCCTGCCGGCATGTAGTTGCAACTCCATATACCCCCCCATGGAAGCAGGAGCAGCTTTAAGCTCGCTCATAAACAATAAATTAAAGTTGATAAATTTTAGAAATGCAATTAGCCCTGATCAGGCTGGTACATTCTTAAATGGACAGGTTGATAATATTCATTTAAATTTTCGGGGGTGCGTGCGTTGTAGCCAATAACCTGGCGCAATTGCGGCGATAATGCTGAAACAAAATCATAGCCTAAGAACCTGCAATAGTCAAATTGCGGCTTAATATATGGAGGGCTAAAACCCAATGTTAGTGCTCTTCGCGGCTTTGAAGTGAAATTCCTTCCCGCAGCATGCCATATATTTGAATTGAAAAGAATAATACTTCCCTTTGGTGCGTTTGCCCGGTCGGCACAGTCATAAAAGTAATCCTCAGCAGGCTTGTGAGCTGTTTTATGTGAGCCCGAAAGGAAATAGGTTGCCCCGTTTAAAAGATTAAAATCGTCGAGCGTAATAATCATTTGGACAAGCAATTTTGTATCGCCCATAAAAGTCCGCACATCGCGGTGCATGTTGCTTAAATAAGGGTGCTCCTGTTTAGCGTGTATTATCGCGTTTATTCCATTCAGAATATACTTACCATCAAAATAACGGCTGATCTCATCGTGGCAATACATTTTTTGCAATAACTCAAGTGCAAAATTATCGCGCTCCAGCAAATGATGCAGCGTGCCATCCATATTGGCACTGATGCCATTTTTTAGTTGAATTTCTTTCCTTTCACGATGTGCGTTTATTAAATCTGCATTGATCCGGTCAACCTGTTCATTGTCTAAAGCATTTTCAAAAACAACCCAACCATATTCCTCAATAGCTTTTTCAAAACCGGCCATTTTTCCGGGGGAATAGTTAAATACGTTGTTCATATCTAAAATGCAGGTTTAAAAGTGCGGTGTTGAGAGATCCTCAATTTAGTTGCATTATATTAAGCATTTGCTTATTCACCATATTCACATCAAATTTTCGGCTAGCCAAGGCAATGCCGTTTAGTCCATGCGATAAAATCACCTTGCGATTTTCTATATAAAAAAGCATTTTTGATATTAGTGCAGGCGCATTTTTTACCGGGACAAGGAAACCATTTGCCGCTGATCCGCTTTCCACTGTTTCCCTGCACCCTACGGAGTTGCTGGTTATAATTGCACGCCCCATTGCCATGCTTTCGAGCAGGCAGCGCGGAACGCCTTCTCCGTAATATGATGGCAGCACAACAACAGAAGCATCTTTTATGAAGGTACGAACGTCGTCAACCTGCCCCATGTAGCAAACGGTTTTGTCGGATTTTATTTTGTTGAACAATTCGGGGGTTATTGAATCAATATTATTATCATATGAACCGATCAACTTGAATTCTATAAAAGGATAATATGATTTGATATATTTTGCCGAATCGTAATACTCGGCTATGCCTTTAGCATTTATTAACCTGGCGATCATCAGGAAGCTGATATTTATTAATTCCGGGGCCGAGGACGTATAATGTTCCAGGTCGACACCTGACCCATTTACTACAAATGCCTGGTGTTTATACGTTAATATGTTGTATTTGCATAGTGTTTCATAATCGTCTTCGTTTTGAAAAATAACTTTCAGGCGCTTATTATCTAAAAGGCTAAATCGTAACAATAACCGGGTCACTTTGCTTACAAATGTATTTAGCGAACTTTCGGTGAAGTTGTATCCCAGCCCGCTGAGCATTGGGGTAATTGTTTTTATGCGGCACAGTTTTGCCAACACCGTACCGTAGATAACCGGTTTAAAAGTATAGGGGAAAAAAACGTCGGGTTTAACTTTTATCATCAACATTAAGAGCCGCGCCGCATACATTATATCTGCAAATACAGATACGTTGCTACCTGTTAGCTGAGTTTCGAAAATATTTACGTTAAGTGCTTCTAATATATCACGCTCACTCTGCCGCGCAATACGCGGGGTGAACACATATACCTGGTGCAGCTTAACCATCTCTTCGATTAGCTTGCCCCTAAAATCAATCAATGACTTCGACGAATCGCAAGCGATAAGGATTTTTTGCCCGGCTTTATTCATGATAATATAATTTAATAAAAATGGTACAAGCCTTATTATGGAATCGGGGCATTGTGAACATTGCAGGGGGCGCTGCCGGCGGTGAATTATTAATGATATGGCTCTGCTTTTTAATGATTTCCTGTTGTTAAATATAACGCGGAAATACAAGGGCTGATAGCAAGAGTGAATTTAGGGTTAAGTTGCTTAGGTTCTCGTTTAAAACAACTCAAACCATCAAATAATGGTTTGAGTTGTTAGTTAAAATTAAAATAGATGGAAGGGGTTAATTTTAGTTAGTTAATATTGCTCCCGAGCTTTTTTGAACTACCGTAGGTACGTTTGCCGCAGCGTCGAGCACTGAGCTATAGCTGTAAGGAGGTATCCAGGTAGATAGCGCAGTGGTGATGTCATTTTTTCCGCAATTCTGGAATATGTTTGTACTTACTCCGCTAAAATAGCCCGGAGGGTCGCCTGCCAGGTTAGTACTGATTGGTTTTAAACAATTTAAGAAGTAGTTATTGTCTGTTCTCACAACTCCTCCGGCCCTTGCACCCAGCGAATACCCGGAATTATCTAAATGATAGTTATTGAATAGATGGACGCTGCCATAGTTCATATCCGGTTCACGCTCGCTAACATTATACCAAAAGTTATGGTGCATCGTTACGTGCAGGTGGCCGATATCTGCTTGTTGCCCGGTAATTCCACCGCTTATTAAAACAGATAAATTGTTGTCATGAAACTTGCTCCATGAAACGGTCACATAGTCTGATACTCTTGTTATCGAAATATCCTTACCCCAGTAAGCCCAGCCATGGTTTCTATCGGTTGAGAAATCGCAATGATCAACCCAAACGTGATTAGCTTCATATTTTATCATAACAGCAGCATCGGTAACATAATTCTTAAATGTTATGTTCTGGATAATGATGTTGCTAACAGTGAAAATATACAGCGATATACCCTGTATAGATGCTCCTGGCATTCCGATTATTGATTTATTTGAAGATACTCTTACCGGATCATCACCGGCTCCTTTGATTGTACCGCTTACGTATACAATTTTAGGCGCAGTACCGGCAACGGCCGATTGTAATTCTGACAAGGTAGAAACAGTTACCACCGTACCTCCGGCGCCGCCGGTTGTTGTTCCGTTAACCATTGCATAGCCCATTAATGCCGAGCTAACGCCGGTTTTTGTTGCGGAGGCAATTCCGCCGGTGGTTACCGCAGGTGTGGTGGTTGGCGGAGGCGTGGTGGTGACACTGCCAGAGGTACCTGTAACGCCTATAGTATACGTGTATTTCCTGCCATTGGTAGCCGGGTTGGTATTATCTGAGGCCGAGAAATACAATGCGGTACCCCAGTGACTAAAGGCGCCTTTACCTATGTCCCTGATATCCTGGTGAACGGAATGTGCGGGGCCAAGTTCTACACCATTTTCATAAAGCTGTAATGTAGATACCGTTGGCTGGCTGTTTGAGTCGCCTGTTTGAGTTAAAGGGTAAGCCAGTTTGTAAGCGAAGCCACCGTCAGATCTTAAATTCGATAAATTTAGGGAGTAAACTGTAACCGTTGCAGCATAGCTTTTATTGTTGACGGGCATCAAAGTATCATTACCTGGCAACGATGTAGTTTGGGCGTCTTTTTGACAACTACCAAATAAAATAATTGCACTTAATACCATGCTGAATACAGCCACTTGTTTTGAGGGGTTTTTTTGTTGTCTCATGCAGTTTTTAATTTTTAGGATCCATCTATTTTAATTTAAGGTCATGAAACGGCCGTGTAGTACGGAAATTATTAACCAAGAATTAAATAAATTTTTAACTAAAAATTAAAAACAGGGATTTAAGCGATGTATAAGTGTAAAATATGTAAAGCAAGGTGTGAAAAAAGTGTAAAGCATTGCACACTTTCTGACACTTTTATGACATTTCTGGCACAATAAACTTCTAGACGGGCAAAACCGGCACCTTTTTTTCGGTTTTGTAAAACACTTTATACCATTTGGTAAAACGCGCCACCCCGTCGTGCACCGAGGTTTTGGGTTCGTAATTTAATACATCCCTCAAATTTGATACATCTGCGCATGTCTCAGCAACGTCGCCATCCTGCATGGGCCTGAATATTTTTTTTGCCTTAATATGTAACTGCCTTTCAATTTCAATTACAAAATCCATCAGGCCTACCGGCGCGCCCCTGCCAATATTAAAAATGCGAAAAGGCGCCAGTGAGGTGGCCGGATCCGGATTTGCAGCATCCCAGATTGGGTTATTTTCCGCAGGATTATCAATCACATGCACAATTCCTTTAACTATATCGTCAATATAGGTGAAATCCCGCTTCATGTTACCATTGTTGTAGATTTCAATTGGCTTACGCTCAAGAATCGCCTTTGTGAAAATAAAAAGCGCCATGTCTGGCCGGCCCCACGGCCCGTAAACTGTAAAAAAGCGAAGGCCGGTAGTGCGTAGGTTGAAAAGATGGCTGTAAGTATGGGCCATCATTTCGTTTGCCTTTTTTGACGCGGCATATAAAGAAACAGGGTGATCGGCGATGTCATGCTCATTAAACGGCATCTTTTTATTTAGCCCGTAAACGCTGGACGAACTTGCGTAAACCAGGTGGTTAATTTTGTAATGCCGGCAGCATTCTAAAACATTTAAAAACCCTTTAATATTGGTATCAACATATACTTCGGGATTAGTTAAGCTGTATCGTACGCCGGCCTGGGCCGCAAGGTTGCAAACCGCGTCAAATTTGTGGCTTTGAAAGCATTTTTCAAGTTGCTGTTTATCAAGCAAATCGAGCTTTATAAATGTATAATTTGAATAGTTCTTGCTCCGCATAGGCTCCGCGTATTCCAGTTCAGAATAGTCAATACCTGTTTGAGCCAGCCTGGCATGCTTAAGCCTTACGTCATAATAGTCGTTCAAATTATCAATACCTACCACAGTATCGCCTCTGTCCAATAGGCATTTTGCCAAATGGAAGCCAATAAAACCGGCTGTGCCGGTAACCAAAATTTTCATATTATTAAGTTTTAATTTGTATGAGCAGCGTCGGGATGGCGCCTGGTGGATACCAATTTGTAGCGCATGAAGGGTTAAGTGCCATGAACTTGTATTGCCTACAGCAAGCAGTTCGTGTTCGGTTACCAAACAATAACAGGCAACCTTTGGCCTACGAGACAGGATAGTTTATATAAATTACATTGACGAAAAGCTTAGCGACCGCAATAGATCGTAATTAAGAGAGTTTAAATCCCGGGTCGCTAAGTGGTTGAGATGTTACTCCATTTTATAACTGTATTTCCGACCATTTGTAAGCGGGTTGCTATTATCTGAGGTTGAGAAGAACAATACTGTTCCCCAATGGCTATACTGCCCCAGGCCAAAACCTCGAATATCCCGGTGAGTTGCATGCGCCGGCCCTAATTCAACGCCGTTTTCAAAAAGGTGCAGCGTTGAAATATTTGGCTTTTCTTCCGTATCACCAGACTGTGGTAAATGGTATCCTATTTTATACGCATAGCCACTATCCGTTCTTAAACCAATCAGGTCAATTGGGGTAAAACCATTCGGATCTGTAACTACCGGCGTTGGGGTTGGGGTTGGCGTCGGGGTGGGAGTCGGGGCATCCTTTTTCTTACTGCAACCGGCGAATAAAATAAACGCGCACAATACCATAACAAATATTGTTGTTTTGCGGGGGAGGGGGTGTTTGGTTTTCATAACATTCTAATTTATATTGTAAAGGGATTACGCTAAAAAAAAATTAAATGCTGTTAAAGGGCGCTTAAAATTGCACGGATAAATACCTCAGGTTTTCGGGAATACAAGTATTGTTGAATTGTGTTTCGTCCGGGTTCACCGTTTTTATGCAGCGCTTTCTTTAGTGCTGCCACCAGGGTATTTACGTTATTCACTTCGGTTGTTTCAATACATGGGATAGCTGCTATACCACCTGCGCATAACGTAGAAACAACTACAGGATTAAGCGCCATCATCTCCAGCAGCACATTAGGGAAACCTTCTTTTAAAGAAGAAACAACACAAACCCTGGCTTTTTTAAAGTAGGGCATAGGATTGTCGGTCCATCCTTTGAGTAACACGCGGCCCTCCAGATTATGAGCCTTGATTAAATCGGTAAGTATTTTTTCTTCGGGTCCTTCGCCAAAGAGCAACAGGTTCAAGTCGGGATATTGCCTTTTTAAGTAAATAAAGGCGTTAATTAAGACAGAAAAACCTTTTTCAGGTATCAAACGGCCTGCAGCACAAATAAAGTCTGAATAGGTGTCAGTATCGTGTAATGGCTTTTCTGCCTTAACCAGGGTTTGTTCAATATCAACCGGGTTCTCCTGGACAATAACCCTCGCCGCCGGGATAAAAGTAATTTGCTTACGAAACTGGGTTTGCATTAAAGCCGTTTGACAAACAATTAAATTGGCGGCCGGGTATCCAATCCGGTAAGCTAGCCGGTAGGACCACCGCTTAAGCCCGGTATACCTGGTAAAAACAGAAGTACATTCCCTGAAAATGAGCTGAGATTTTAAGTAGCCTATTCGTTTCAAAAACCCCAGGTATGCATTTAGATAGGAGTGTGTGCTGATAATAATAAAATCTTTTCTGTATGGTTTAATTGATTTTATCAGTCCCAGGAAACCGGCCAGCATGCTTCTTTCGGTTACGTATACAGGTAGCTGATCAGGCGTGAATGTAAACCGGGTGTTTTTTGTTTTTTGCAAAAAAATAATCGGCGCGTTTATAGCCTTCGCTGCCATAACAAGTACATTTTCAGCGCCGTTGGCCCTGTCAGACATGGAAATAAAGATTACATTTTTATTATTGGGTGTCATTTGTTGGTCGCAGGTTTTTATATCAGCGTTGTTAATCATCACAGCCATTGACTGCGGGAAAATGCTGAAGGCATTGATTGGCGGGGTTTAAAACTTAGTGCAACAGCCTGCAGTTTCCAAGTCGGAAATACGGATGGTTTTTTAAACATTGCGCCGCTGATTCAGGACTTTAGAGGTTTTTTAAATCTCCTTTTTTAATTAAACGGGTACTGCACTTTTTAATAAAGGAGTATTGTTGGTCTTTTGGGTTTTTAGCCACTGGCTTAGCACAAGCAATTTCCATATTTGCGGGCTTCTATTCCATTTGCCGGTCATATGCTCGGCTATCAAATTGCTTACTTTTTGAATATCGATACCGGGTATATTTTTCAATTCCGATGGTGACAGCTGATCAAGAACATATTCCTTCATTTCATTTTTAAACCAATGACGTAATGGAACCGCAAAGCCGGATTTTGGCCTGTTAAAGAAATAAGAGGGAACATATTCAAATAAAATATCCTTTAGAATTCGTTTTTGTCGTCCGCCGCCAAATTTATATTTATCAGGCAGCCTTTGCGCGAAGGAAACAACCCTATGGTCCATCAGAGGAGCTCTTGTTTCCACTGCAAATGCCATTGATGCACGGTCAACTTTGGTATTGATATCTCCGTTCAAATAAGTTTTAATGTCAAACGCCGACATTTTTTGTAAAAAACTTCTTGTTGGGGCCGACCATATATCCATAAAGGGTACGTGCAGACCTAACTCGGGTTTCTTCAGCCAGGAATATTCGAGGCCGCCCAGCATCAGTGCGTAAAGAGATTCAATGTTATCTGCAGATATCCCCATTCCGATAAGTTTATGCCGGTAGTCGGGCGATAGCCTTAATAATCCGGACACTGCTTTCCGAAACTCGATAGGGCATTTGAAAAAATAGTTTGTATTATTTAACCATTTATACCGTGCATACCCCATAAAGCTTTCATCGCCGCCATCGCC
Source organism: Bacteroidota bacterium (assembly GCA_030775685.1). GTDB lineage: Bacteria > Bacteroidota > Bacteroidia > Sphingobacteriales > Sphingobacteriaceae > Mucilaginibacter. The sequence goes on along the minus strand of JALYIP010000068.1, from coordinate 45,566 downwards.
GGTTAGCGCTACGGTTACATGTTCTTTGGTGTATTTGCTTAACAGCATCGATGGAATTGCACTTGAATCGGCAAATGGTTCATCATAATACCTGCTGAAGTCTTCAATTAATGATATTCCTTCTTCAACATCGCATTCAATAACATGGTGATCTGTTTTTAAATGCTTTGCAATTTGGTCTGCAAATTGGCTTTCGTCAAATCCTTTTTCGTTAAACTTAACGCAAAATGTTTTAACCTGCCTGCCGTTTTCGGCTGCAAGCGCCGCTATCAACGATGAATCAATGCCGCCCGAAAGAAAAACACCAAGGTTAACATCAGCATGCATGCGTATCTTTACGGCGTCGGCCAACAGGTGTTTTAATTCAGTCTTCGCATCTGAATAGTTGCGTTCAAAAACATTTGTATTGGTAAGATCAAGGTCCCAGTATTTTTCTGTGTTGAAAATGCCGGTTTTAGTATTGAACGTGAATGTATATCCAGCCTGGAGCTTGTTGATTTCTTGCCAGGCCGAGCGCGGCTCTGGTACATAACCCCAAATAAAGTATTCGTTAATAGCCTGCTCGTCAATACTTGTCACCCTACCTAATGTAATTTGCGAAGGCTGGCTGGCAAATTCAAATCCCATGCCTGAATGTGAGTAATAGAAGGGCTTTTTACCTAGCCGGTCCCGGGCCCCGAAGAGCATCTTTGTGTTACTATCATAAATAGCGAAGGCAAACATCCCGTTAAAATGATTTACACAATAAACGCCATATTGAAGATAGGCAGCGGCTATAATCTCGGTGTCTGAATCTGTAAAAAACTCATGGCCCAACGCATGTAATTTTGCCCGCAGCGGCCGGTAATTATAGATTTCGCCGTTAAAAACAATTTTCAGATGCTGGTAGGTTAATGGCTGATCGGAACGGTGGTCCAAATCTACAATGGCCAGGCGATTATGGCCTAAAACCAATCCGTCAATGCGTTCAAACCCCGAATGATCAGGTCCCCGAAAGCTTATCCTGGCTAACTTTGCACGAACTATATCGTCACTATAGTAAATGGTTGATCCGTATATTCCACACATAATATTTTAATATTGAAATTCTTAGCGCAACAGGTTTTCGTACGCCTGTCCAATTTCGTTGAGGGCAAAACGGGAATATATGTCCGTTTTAATCGACTCATGTGGCCATGCTTGAGTGCATGCCCGGATAATTTGTTTTTTAAAATTTAATAAATCGCCCTGCTTTACTATAAAGCCATTGAAACCGTCGCGGATGATATCGTCTGCCCCGCCAACGCGGAATGTTACCACCGGAACTCCGACAGACATTGCCTCTAGAATGACATTTGGAAAGCCCTCTGTAAATGAACTGAGTAAAAGCACATCGTGCTGTGCAATATGGCCGGGTACATCTTTAATTTTTCCAAGAAAGTTGACACGATTTTTCAGTTTTCGCAATTCGACCTCTGTTTTTAAGTCGGCCATTAAAGGCCCGTCTCCGGCGATTGTCAAAAAATAATTTTCGGGCAAATCCTGCATCACCTCTAACAGGCGGAACAAGCCTTTTTCCCCCGAAAGGCGGGCAACAATAATTAGCCGTTTTATAACCGACATCGATGTGTCTTTTCTTATTACAGATGTATAGAGCAAAGGATTAGGTATAACCTTCAGCTTTTCTTTTCGTATCCCGTAAAGGGCGCTAACTGACTTTTTCATTTCGTACGACTGGCAAACGATAAAATCAAATCGCTGCGAGAGAAGCCTGGTAAAAAGGTTATAAAACCGGGCCTTGTACCCGTAAAATTGTTTCATTTCCTGTGGGTTATTAGATGCCCTGCAAATCAGCTTTGGTATCCTTAAAAAACAAGCAACCATCGCGGTTAAAATATTAATATGGTCAGTCGTCGAAAACACCGCAAATGGTTTTTCATGCCACAGGAGCCGGAAAAGCTTAAAAAAAGACCTGGATGCTTTAACGGTTTTAAGATCGATAAATTCAACCCCATCAATATCTGACGAAAAGCTTTGCTGTCTGCCATCTAATAGAATAACCGTTACTTTGTATTCGCTTTTATTAAAATACTGCGATAATAGCCAAAAAACGCGTTCTGAGCCACCTGCGCCAAGTGATGCAATGATTAGAAAGATCTTCTTTTTCATTAAAACTTTCGGGCTAAACTGTTTTAAGAATTAACGAACTATTGCTAAATCGCTCCGTCCTTTCATCAGCACCCTGGATCAAGTAAATTTTTGAGCCCTGCAGTATCCCGAAGTAAAGAAACAAAGTGGGGCCATCTGTTGTAAATAACCAGGCATTATGAAAAAAGGCATTTATTGATACGGCCAGAAATGAAAAAAACAAGGACAAGAGCAAGGCATTGGCTTTTAAACGGATATGTTTTATAGTTAACCAAAACAACCGGATAATTTTGTCATAAACTGCGAAGAGTAACCCAAAGCCTAAAAAGGGCCCCAGGTAAGTTATAAACATTAAATATGCATTATGTGATGTTAGCCCGAACGGAAATACAGGATTCCTGTAAGTCGCCTCATCCCAGTTTTTGCCATAAAATATCAATCCAAACGGATAGTCGGCATAAACCTTCAGGTTTTCACTTGCCAGGTCTGCCCGGTTTATTTCGATATCTTCTTTAGCTACATTTTTTGACAGGATATTATTTTTGCTGTCCATGTTATCCTTTAACACCAAAGAATAAACAGCGAAACCTAAAAGTATTGACGCAGTAACCAGGAGCACCGCTTTAAACCTGTAGTAAATAATTAGAAATAAAATTATAGCAGCTGTAAAACTAACAAAGGCCGACCGGTTCATGCCCAAATAAATTATTGTGAGGCAAATACCAAAAACTACCGCCTGAACTAAAAGGGATTGCCTGAAACTGCATACTAAAACAAAAGCGAATACGGTGAAAGCAGCAATCTGGTAACCAAATGTAAACTGCGTAAGTGACAACCCTGAGGGGCTTTGTTTAACTTCTTCGCCAAGTAAAGTTGAACGTAAAGGATCAATTATATTGGAATAATTATGATCCAAAACCATAAACAGCATGGAAATGAGCAGCAATGAATAAAAAATGATAACTGATAGGTTAAACCTAACTTTGTTTACCCCAATAAAATAGTTAAAATAAAAAGCACATGTTGAAATAGTTATAAACGTGGCAACAAAAGTCTTGTAGTCGTTTGTTCCAATAACATAGTACAGGAACATTCCTAAAGTGAAAAAGATAGTTTCTTTCGAGTATGCAAATGATTGAAACTTAACCTTTACGAAAGGCAACAAAATTAAACCCAAAATCACAGGAGCGGGTATTCGCAAAAAATCCGTCAAAAAAATACCGAACGCAAGTGAATACAGGTAAAATAGCATTGCGCTGAAGACAACAATTTTTTTTAATAACATGGGAATAGCTGTATGATTACTTGTAAACAACCCTTTTTAAGGTTCGGAATATTATTTTTACATCGGTTAACATATCACGCCGATCGATATATTTTAAATTTTGTTCAATTTTTGATGGCATTATTCTGTTTGTATATAATCCTTCCGGATCCTCAGAACGGGCAAGCAACTCGTTTTCATTGAAAAATTGAATTGAGGCCCAATCGGTAATTCCCGGTTTTACACTTAGCACTCTTTGTTGTTTGAGAGTATAAAGCTGCACGTACTTGCTTACTTCCGGCCTTGGGCCAACAAAACTCATGTCGCCTATCAGTACGTTAAACAACTGAGGTAATTCGTCCAATTTATATTTGCGCAGGTAATATCCTGCCTTAGTAATCCGTCGGTCGTTACATCCTATAGTAAGGTAGCCATGCTGGTCGGCCTTAATAATCATTGTCCTGAATTTAACCAGTTTAAATAATTTGTGCTTTCGCCCCACCCGTTTTTGGAAATAGAATATTGGCGCACCATTATCAATTGCTATCAACAATGCGATAAGTGTAAACAAAGGGCTCAATAAAATAATGCCGGTTAATGAAAAACACACATCAAAAATTCTTTTGGCAACCATATATGACACGTTAAATTGCGTAACCAATTTGTTGAATGTTATCAGCATCTGTTTTCATTGCCTGCCCATTCACGTAGATGCGTTGTTTTTGCACCGCAATTATTACGGACTTAATAATGAACCCTATTTCGGCATCAGTTAGCTGTGGGTAAATAGGTAAAGATATTTCAGCTGCATATTGATGATAGGAAACGGGGTAATCCGCAATTTGATAGCCTAAACTTTTAAAATAAGTTAACATTGGCAAGGGTATAAAATGCACGTTTACGGCCACCCCCATTTTAGCTATGTCTTCAATTATTAAATCGCGCTGTGCTTCTGTAATATCTTTAATGCGGAGAGGAAATAAATGATAGCTTGATTCGCTTTTTTCGTCGAATAAAGGTGGAGCAACAAACCACGACATGTTTTTAAAGGCCTTGATGTATTGCAAGGCAATCAGCTTGCGCCTGGGTAAAAGATCGTCATCATATTTCCGGATTTGAGCCAGCCCTATGGCCGCGCAAATATCAGGCATATTAATTTTAAGGCCCTGAAAAAGTATATCGTATTTCCATCCGTTACTTTTTGATTTTGCGAGCGCATCCTTATTCTGGCCATTTAAGGTATACATTTTAAGAAACTGGTACTCAGCTTCGATATCAAAATCGTCCGGCAGATTTAAGCAGATGCAACCACCTTCGGCCGTTGTTATATTCTTAACGGCATGAAATGAAAAAATCGCTACATCGCTTTGTTTAGAAGCCGCCTCATTGTTGATTTTAGCACCCAGGGAATGGGCAGCGTCAGCAACCAATAAGATCCTATTTAATATTTTTTGTTTTGGGGAGTCTGCAACAAACAGGCCGGAAACTTCAGGGGATGTAATAATTTCATTTAATTTATCGTAGTTACATGGCCAACCTGCAACATCAACTGCTATTATTGCTTTTGTTTTTGCGGTTATTGCTTTGCGCACCTGTTGATGATCAATACAAAAATCGTCCGAAATATCCACAATTACAGGCGTGGCCCCACAATGCAATACGCTTAAGGCGGTAGCACAATAGGTATACGCCGGGATAATAACTTCATCACCAGCCTTTATCCCAAACCACTTCAACATCAATATGGCACCAGAGGTCCATGAATTAACGCAAACCGCTTTACTGCACGATGTGGCTTTGATCATTTCCTGCTCAAGGGCAGCTACTTTTGGCCCTGTTGTGATCCATCTCGAATCAAGCGTATGCAGCACCTCATCAATAACTGATTGATCAATGTAAGGAGGTGAAAATGGAATATTCATAATATGGAGGTTTATCTTTTTAATGGAAGCTCTGTTTTGTATTTTATTCTTTGCCAAGCAACATTTTAAGGTTGCGAATTTGATTTTTCACTTGTTGGCGCAGGAGGCGATTATAAATGGTATAGTGCTCTGCAAAATGATCCGTCCATGTATATGGACTATAAGTCAGCTCATTGAGCGATACAAAGTTTTTATGATGTTTTTCTATAAAAGTTTTCAGTTTATAAAACGCTTCGGCCGTACAGGTTTCAGGGTGATAATTGATTGTCCATGTCCCCCCTGTTTTAAGGGATGCTGCCGATAATTGTACAGGAATCCACTTAAAACCCAATTTTATGTACGGTGCTTTTAAAAGCCCATCGCTGATGATCCTTACATCTGAACAGTTGTTCAGGGCTAAAAGCGTGTTACGGTCAAAAGCATGAGCCGGGGCAACAAACAATGGTGCGTAAACATTTTCCCGTTTAAATATTGAAGCAGCTGCCTTTATTTTTGCCTCCTGTACGTGTAACGGTAAACCGGCAAACTCCGAACGGCGGTTAATTTTCAAAATGCCTGAATCGTCGGTCTGGTATAAATGTTCAAATCCGTGCATCCCAATTACATAATTTTTTTCCTGGAGTCTCCTTACCAGTGGCCAGTAATCCGGGTTATAGTCGCCACATGCCTTCAATTTGGGGTCCTGGTTATCCGGAATAACAGCTATTACAGGTTTAATACTGTATAGATCAAACAGGTTGAAAAATCTTTCCCATTTTTCTAAATTATTTGTTGGGCAAAGGTCATCCAACCGGATTAAGTATTGTGCCATAATATTATAAAGCTTCAAGTAACACCATGATACGCCCGGGTATCTCTTAATTTAATGAGGGGGAGTGTTTTAAAATTAACCCGTCCCATTGCTTTAGTATTTTTGGGGAGCTATTAGTTTGATTTATGTTTTTTGCATTACTACTTAAAGTATTTGAAAGTACAGGGTCATTAGCTAACCTGGTTATTGCGTCTGATAAGGCAAGGATATCTGCATTGCCAACTAAAAGGCCGTTTTGCTCATTATTTATGATCTCCGAAGGGCCAAATTCACAATTCATGGCAACACACGGGCAGCCAAAGCTCATTGCTTCTACCAGGGCATTCGGATAGCCCTCATTTCTTGAAGGCAAAACGAACATTATGGCCTGGCTGTAATAATCCTGCAGATTAGTTTTGGCGCCTGCAAATATTACCCGGTCTCTTAAACCAAGGTTATAAACCAGGCAAGTAAGATTGGCTCTTTCCTCGCCATCGCCTGTAATCAGCAGGTCAATGTCGTCAAGTTTGGTTTCGCTAAAAGCCCGTATGAGCTGATCAAAACCTTTCACATAAGCCAGGCGGCCAACCCCAAGTATAAATTTGCGATGATGTACTTTCGCAGAGGAAACAGGTTCAAATACCGGAACGGCATTGGTTATCCTTTTAATGTTTGTAAGGTTTTTAAATGCCTTATTCCCCCGTAAACAATCTTCAACGGCCCGGGCACTCACCACTACCGCGTTTGATTTTTTATATATTAAAGCGGCCAACTGGTTATTTATATAATTGAATTGGTTAATTGTACGGTTGGGCGATGTTCTTTCTGAAACTATAAACGGGGTTCCTGTAATACTGCAGGTAATACCCGTCCACATGTTTGCCGATGTAATAAATGATACAGCGCATACAGGCCGGTATTTCATCAATAAATAAAGCAGTTTGTAAAAAATAAGCAGCATATAATATATCCTGTTTGCCTGCAGGTTTTTTTTACGCTTTGCCAGGTAAATAACTTTTACACCTTCATTAATGGCATAAACGGGGATCCCATCATTCAGTGCGATAAGCACCGTTTCAATTTTCTGTTCTGCAAAATGATTAGCCAGGCTAATTAGTACTCTCTCTGCCCCCCCACCCATCAATGAAGGAATAATAAAAAATACCGGACGCTTTTTCTGCAACGGAGACTTTGATTTCATCACTTTCTTATTCAGCAACAGGTTAAAGCAGGTATTTTACTGTGTTATATGCCTTACGGACCTGTAGCCTGCGTAATTCAAACAGAAAGTATTTTTTGAGGTACAGCAGCAAAAGTTTTTTCTTTTGAAATGCTGGGTAAGAAAAATTTTTAATGATCAGGTCAAAGTCACTTATCATCCTTTCCATGCGGATCTGTGTATTGATCATGCTCCAAACACCGCCCGTGTGGTTGCGGTAACAGCTCATAACCTCGGGCATTACATAAATTTTTTGCCCTGTTGAATGAGTTGCGAAGAGTTTAAATATTTTATCACCGGCGTAACACTTATAAAACCACGACCTGGCAAATAGTTGATGTACTTCAGGAAGGTTGCGATATAATAAAGTCGCCGTTTTTGTTTCTTCCTGCTTGCCTGAAAGCAGATCGAGATAGGAATGTTCTAACGGTACGGGATTGGGATGAACATACAGCGTTTTATCGCTTTCATTGATTACCCTGGTGTAGTGGCAGCAAATCACATAATCGGGGCTTTTTTCCAAAAAGTCTACCTGTTTCTGCAGTTTGTATGGGTCTGTCCAAAAATCATCTCCTTCACATAGTGCTATATATTTACCCTTACACAGTGCGGTACAACCGATAAGATTAGATATGATCCCCATATTTTTCTCGGAAGAAATCACTTTTATTTTATCGGGGAACATTTGCCGATAGTGTTCCAGCACCTTTAAAGTGCCATCGGTGGAGCAATCATTACCAACAACAATATCAAATTGAAAATTGGTTTTTTGCATCATAAAACTGTCAATAGCCTGTGCCAAAAACTTTTCATGATTATAAGTAATGCAGCATATACTTACCAGTAAATCCCGGTCGTTCATTGTATTTAGTTGATATTAAGTGATATATTCTATTCGGCGCATTGTTAAATCGTCGAACGCCGTGATTCTAATTGTTGCTGTCACGCGCAACCACACCTGGGAATCAGGTCGGTATTTGATGTTACGAAAGTATGGTATAGTGATAGGTAAGGGTTTCGGCAGGCTATTGATATTTGGGATTTGTTTCCAAAAGATCCACTTGCTTCTGCAACTTGTTGGGGTCTGCCCAAATATCGTCTCCTTTGCAGAATGCTATATATTTTCCTTTGCAAAGCCCGTTACAACTTATAAGGTTAGATATGGTGCCCATTTTTTTGTCTGAAGAGATCACCTTTATTTTATCAGCGTACTTTTCCTTGTAATGTTCAAGAATTTCCCGTGTTCCGTCAGAGGAGCAATCGTTCCCAATAACAATGTCAAATTCAAAATCTGTTTTTTGCATCATATAGCTGTCAATAGCCTTGGCTAAAAACTTATCCTGGTTATAAGTAATGCAACATATGCTTACCATCAATGTCTGGGTGTCCATTATATTTAGTTTATATTAATGGTTTGTTTGTTTATTTCTGATTCAATCTGGCCCATTATTAATTCTCCAAAATGTGTTTCTTTCAATTTGTCGTTTTCGTCGAAATTTTGGACCCTCAATAATAACCTGGAGATCAGGTCTAAATCCGAGGTCGCTAAAGTATGATATAAAGGCAGGCAAAGAATGCGGCTGGCAATTGAATCGCAAACCGGCATTACTGAATTATTGACATAAGGCAATGCAGATAACGAGGGATAGAAATATCGACGACAATATATTTGGGCCAATTCAAGCTTCTCCTTGCTTTCCTTCATTAATTTCTCGGTTTTAAAAACCACCGGGAAGTAAGCGTAGTTATAATCTTCGGGATTTCCCAATGTTTGAAACTGTACGTCCAGCTTGCTTAATCGGTATAAATAATGGGTATATAGCTTTTTTCTTTGTTTAAGTATCTCATCAATATGATGTAAGTTGCATAGTCCCATGGCGGCATGCAACTCGCAATTTTTTGCGTTAATGCCCTGTTCAGAAAAGGTGTCGACACCGGAATAGCCAAAATTTCGCATTATGGCCATCTTTTTAAGCAATTCCGGTTGTTTTGTAAAAACACCGCCACCTTCAATGGTGTGGAACAATTTTGTAGCATGAAAGCTGGTGATGCTTATGTCGCCATACTCAAATACCGATTTGTTTTTGTAGCGCACTCCAAAACAATGTGCTGCATCGTAAATTACTTTGAGTTTGTGTCGGTCGGCTATCTGCTTTATCGCATCAATATCGCAGGGGTTGCCAAACACATGCGTAGCAAGTATTGCAGTAGTTTTATCAGTAATTGCCGCTTCAATTTTAGTTGGATCAATATTGAAGGTTCCGGCATCAATATCTACAAACACTGGTTCGCACCCCTGCCATACAATGCTGCTTGTGGTTGCCACAAATGAAAATGGTGTAGTTATCACCTCTCCGGTAAGCCCAAGTGCTTTTATGGCCAGTTGCAGCGCGATAGTGCCATTTGTAACGTATAACAAATGATCAAGGCCCAAATATTCCTTAAGCTTTAATTCCAGGGCGTTTACCAGCGGGCCGTTATTTGTTAGCCACTGCCGCTCCCATATAGTTTTTACGTAGCCTTTAAATTCTTTTTCGGCCGGCAAAAAAGGTTTTGTTACAGGTATCATCTTTTTAGGATTAAATATTTGAAATCAGTTATAGCAGGTAATTTTATCAACCGGCTTGAGGTATAGTACAGTGCGAGGTAACAGATGCCAATGATTGCCATCCGCAGCAGGTCGGGCGTTTGCCGGGCAATAAGTTCGAGGTCGAGAAAAAAGCAAACTACACCCGCGCCACCGGCTAAAATTAAAATTGGTAGTATATCTTCAATCTGTTCTTTTACCGGGTAACGGATAAGCCGGCCGCTGTACATTGAATTAATGTAATAAGCCACCAGGTTGAAAAATAACTGAAAATAGAGGAGCCCGTAAATTCCAAAGGAAATGAAAGTAAGTATGCCAGCTACGCTAAGCACTTTTTTAATGATTTCTAACCTTAGAAACAAACCGCTTTTGCCCATCACCTTTAAAATATTCAGGTTGTAAGCATGCAATGGGTACATAATGCCACTGATACACAATATCTTAAAGTACGGCACAGCCTGCAGCCATTTGTCGGTTAATAAAACCCGGAATAGCGGTTGTGCTATAAGAAACAAGAAAATTAAAACGGGTGCGTTCCAAAAAAGCACCTGCTGCATTAATTTCTTGTATACATTTTTAAGTTTTACTACATCCGTAGCTATTTCTGCGAACATAGGATAAGCCACTTTATTAACAGCTGTAGAGATGTTCCCGATGGGCAGCTGACTAATTGTGTCGGCCCGTGAATAATAACCAAGTTGCGCTGCCGAAAAATATTTGCCTATAATAATCAGGTACAAATTTTGGTAAACAGTATCTAACAGGCCCGACAGCGTCATCTTGTACCCAAAGTGAATATGTTTTTTGAAGCACTCCCGGTCAAACAAAAATGCAGGGCGCCAGGGGGAATAATACCAGTGCATAACTGTAGATAGCAGCGATGTGCACAATCCCATCCATACCAGGCTCCATACACCATACCCCATTTTTGCAAGTACAATGCCCAGCAGGCCTCCACCAATAGCTGCCGGTATTTGAATATTTGTTTGTTTTCTGAATTTTAAATCTTTTATCAATAGTGTGCTTTGCACGCCGTAAAATGCGTTTATGATTAGTATCAGCCCATAAACCCTTATTATCGCTTTTAGCAGGGGCTGGTTATAAAACCCTGCTATAAATGGTGCGGCTGTAAAGAGTATAAGGTAAAGGGCAACGCTTCCGGCGAGATTGAAATAAAATATTGTTGAGAAATCACGCTGGTCTGCGTTAGTCGTTCGTATCAGCGAAACAGTTAAACCACCATCTAACAACGTGTTGCCTACTGCAATAAATAACGATAGCATGGCAAGCAACCCAAATTCTGCCGGTTCAAGTAGCCGCGCCAAAAAAATAGAAATACAAAAACCAATTAATTTTGAGCTGAGCTGTTGCCATAATGACCACAACAAGCCAGAAACCGCCCTTTCTTTTAAACTCATAAAAAGGCTTACAGACGGGCGTTTACAACACTATCAGGTAAAAAGGCCTTTAGGTCATATAATACTGCGTTTGGCTTACAGAGTTTTTCAAGATCAATGTTTTTGAATTCTTCGTGTGCAACTGCCAACAAAATACCGTCGTAAGTGCGGTCTTTGGACTCGCCGTTTTCGCAGATTATCCCATAGGCGCTTTTAGCATGATCGGCATTGGCCCAGGGATCGTGAACATGAACCTTAACATTGTACTCTTTAAGCCTGTTTACAATATCGATAACGCGTGTATTGCGAACGTCGGGGCAGTTCTCTTTAAATGTAAAGCCAAGTATCAGCACTTCAGCATCTATAAGTGATGTGCCCCTGCAGGTCATTTTTTTGATAAACTGATCGGCTACGTAGGCACCCATCGCATCGTTTATGCGCCGGCCTGCCAGGATAATCTCTGGGTGGTAGCCCACCTCCTGTGCTTTTTGGGCTAAATAATATGGATCAACGCCGATGCAATGCCCCCCAACAAGGCCCGGCCGAAAGTTCAAAAAGTTCCATTTTGTTCCGGCTGCTTCTAAAACCTTGTGGGTGTCAATTCCCATTTTGTTAAAAATCATCGCCAATTCATTTACAAATGCAATGTTGATATCGCGCTGCGCATTTTCAATAACCTTTGCTGCTTCTGCAACTTTTATTGAGTCGGCTTTAAATGTACCTGCAGAAATAACAGACTTATAAAGCTGATCAACTATCTCCGCTGTTTCGGGGGTGGATCCTGATGTGATTTTGCGAATTTTTGCAACGGTGTGTGTTTTATCGCCCGGATTGATCCTTTCAGGCGAGTAGCCCGCAAAAAAATCGACATTGAACCGCAGTTTCGATGTTCTTTCAAGTGCTGGTACGCATTCGTCTTCGGTAACGCCCGGGTAAACTGTTGATTCGTAAATAACGATATCACCCTTTTTTAGAATCTTACCAATTAATAGGCTTGCGTTAATTAACGGGCTTAAGTCAGGCCGGTTATTTTTGTCGACCGGCGTAGGCACTGTTACAATATAAATGGAACAGGATCTTAGTTTTTCTATATCATAAGTGCAGTACAAACCCTTGGCAGTGGTGCAATCTGTTGTAATTACGTCTATCAGGTTTTCGGGGTCAATTTCCTTTGTATGGTCAAAGCCTGCAATAAGCTGCTCAACGCGCTTATTACTAATGTCAAATCCAAATACTTTGTATTGCTTTGCAAACTCCACAGCCAGTGGCAGACCCACGTAGCCCAGGCTGATAATTCCTATTTTAGGTTTATTATTGCTCATTTTATTTTGATGTTTAATTATGAATAGCGATTTGTTGAAACGGAATGCGGGTAACCAATGCACAATTGATATTATCAAGAACCATTAGCACATTTTTGCCATTAATTTGAACGACTTTGCCGAGTTGATTAGTAAAGGGCCCTTCCTTAACTATTGCCCGGTCGCCTACTGAGATGTGTTCCAGGCTAACGATTTCGACATCTTTGTAAGCAATTAAATTTCTTTTTACCTCTTCGATAATGTTATCCCGCACTACGGCAGGCTTACCCATGTAGTAGACAAAGCCAAGTACGCCCATTGAATAAAGCACCATGGCTTCTTCACGAGGAGTAACGTGAACAAAAATGTAAGAGTTGAATAGCGGAAGGCTTACCTCTTTTTTCCGGTCGGCCCACTGGTTTTGAACCTTCCTAAGCGGGCAATAAGATTCTATACCCCGTTCTTGTAAAAGCTGATCGGCCTTTTTTTCCCACCTGGGCCGGGTATAAATCACAAGCCACCTCTTTTCGTGTAAATTCAAACTGGTCATTTTTGCAAGTGTTGATAGGGTTTCCATTATAATCTCAAGTAAAAAAATTGCTTTCGGGAGCGGCAATAGCTTCGCCATATCACTTACATGGTGCCTTTTTTAGAAAATCGGAATTTTGAATTGATTGGTGGCAGCAGATGGTTTAAAAAGCATGCTGCCGATTTTCTGCAGTTTATTTTAAGCCATTCTGCATTCTTTTAAGGCTTTGTAAAGTGTAATTTCTATTTCCCGTTAAACAATATGGCTTCGCCATATCACTTACATGACAGCTGTTTTAGAAAAATTGAATTTTAAATTGATTGTTGGCAACGGATAGTTTGAAAAAACACGTTGTCAATTTCTGCAGTTTATTTTAAGCCATTCTGCATTCTGGTAAGGCTGTATAAAATTTTACTTCTATTTCAATTAAGTACCAGCATCGGCTGGCTTTATTATATTTCTTTCAAAGCTGTTTAAAATACAGTACTGCTATGCATAACCGTATCCTCCGTATCCATAGGCCGGCCGATTCTCTTTTTTCGCATCATTAAAAATAACCATCAGGTTTTTCAATTTCGCGGTATCATAAATATCCCGTAGTATTTCTAATTGCCCCATATTGGTATAGTTATACCTAACCAGGTAAATACTTAAATCAGCATACCGCGCCAAACTGAAGGCATCAGCAACACTCCCTACAGGAGATGTATCCACAATGATATAATCAAATTGGTCTTTTAGCCTATCAAAAAGCACATCCACCCGGGGCGACATTAGTAACTCCGCCGGGTTTTTAGGCAGTAAGCCGCAACCGAGCACATATAGGCTGTCGCACTTTGGGTAAGGTTGTATACAATCTGTTAAATGATCAATATCTCCTTTCAAAAAGTCAGCAATACCATTTTTTTGCGTTAGGCCCATCTTTTTTAGTAAATCTGGTTTACGTAAATCAAATTCCAGTATCAAAACTTTTTTATCAAGCATTGCGAGTGTCAGACCTAAGTTTATACTAACAAATGTCTTCCCCTCACCCTGCATACATGAGGTTACCAGCATTACTTTATTATGTGTATCCTGGTTTAAGGTATCCAGGTTGGTCCGTATATACCGGAATAGCTCAGATATCATGGATTTGCTGCCATGTTGTATAGCTATCTGGCCTTTAACGTCGTTATGGGTTAACTCGCCAAGTATCCTGGCGCCTGTTATTTCTTTTAAAACAGCTGTGTTTTTAACTTTGATATTAAATTGTTGCCTCGTAAAAATAAACAGCCCGGGAATGAGTAATCCAAAAATACTGCTGCACAAGTACATCAACTGCTTTTTTGGATAGGAGGCCGCCGGGTCGAACGAAGGCTTGTCAACTATTTGTGCCGACGGGATGGTAGCGGATAAAGACAAAGCCGTTTCCTCGCGTTTTTGCAGTAAGTACTGGTATAACGCGGTTTTTACGCCCTGCTCACGTCCCCGCTGTAACAACCCGCGTTCAAGCGACGGTACCGAGCGAATTCTGCTGTCATAATGAGCATAGTTCCGTGCCAGCAGGTTATGTTGAATGGTAAATCCTTTTTTGATATTGCCCAGGTTTTCCTGGATATTAACCCTAAGATTGGCTATCTGATCGCTCAGATTTTGAATCAAAGGGTTGCTTAAATTTGCACTACGCAACATCCTGTTCCTTTCAAGTTGCAGGTCATTAAAGCGTGTGATTAAATTATTCAGCACCGGATCTGTTAAACCCATGGAACTGGGCACGGCATTAAATTGATTGTTTGAATTACCCAGGTATGTTTCAATTGAATTAACTATACTAAGCTGCGCATTTGATTCCCCCAGCAGTTGGTTGTATTCGGCAGATTTAGTAAGGTTAATTTGTGCTCCTGAACTCGCGTCTTCCGCGCTATTTTGTTTCTTGTAGGTCTCTATGTCGCCCTCTGTATAAGAAAGGTCTTGTTCCATAGATTTTAGCCGGTTCTCAATAAATAAAATTGTGTTTACCGCTATCGTGTTTTTTTTCTGGACATTTTCAGCATTATAAACACTTATAATGTTGGCAAGTATATCAACCCCCCTGGCTGGTATGGGGTCGTTCAGGGTTAAGATAATTGTATTAGATTCCTTTATAACCGGGGCCACCATTAAGCGCCCGGCGCTATAGGCTGCAGCCATCGCTGCCAAATTATTAAACTTAACTGTTACCAGCCTGGGGCCCGATAAAAACGCAGGGCCTTTAGTTACCCTAAATGCATAATCATCGCGCTTTACTTCCTGCCCATATTTACAATACCATTCTTCCAATCCGTCATGCAATGCAAACGTGCTGTCGTTTATATTTTCCAGTTGCAACTCCTTCAAATAAGCATTTTTATATAACTTTATGCTGTCAACTTTTATCGGAAGTTCCTCTCCATATAATTCTTTTGTTTTAAACTTTCCTATATCGTAAAAACAGGAAGCACCAAGGTTAAGTTTTTTTAATACACTGTATATTAAATCCTTAGATCGAAGAATCTCCATTTCATTATCTACAGTTTTGGTTTCCTGGAACATATTCAGGTCACTAAACGCTGTTGCTTTCAGTATCCCGTCGCCTTTTTTGTCGTCTGGTATAAGCAGGGTGCTGGTTATCCTGTATTGTGGTGTAACGTAGTCCAGGTAAAGCCACATTATAGCGCCACTTATAACTAATGATATCAGGAATACATACCAACGGTTAGCATATGGCGTAAATCTGCCTTTGAGATCTCCCCGCTGGTTATTTGTATTATGAGTGTGTTTAATATCCATCACAATGTATTTGTTTGGTAATATTGTACCTGTTAGTTGTTCTTATCTTTTAAGTAATACTGCGGCTAAAACCGCAACTGCGGATATCGCAGCGGTAATAAGCGGCATCAATCTTGTATTCTGACTGTACTCAACAGCCTTTGACCGGTCCGGCTCTACATAAACTATATCGTTTTGCTTTAAATAGAAGTAAGGCGAGTTCAGTACCTCCTTGTTATTCAAGTTTAATTTATTGATGGTTTTGCCGGAGCCTTCGCTGCGAATAACTAATACCCGTTCTCTTTTTCCATAAACTGTCATATCACCTGCAAGGCCCAGCGCCTCCAGAACGTTCACTTTTTCATCGGGTATTAAGAAGCTGGACGGCTTGTTGACTTCCCCGATTACAGTGACTTTGAAGTTTATAATTTGTACGTCAACCACCGGGCTTTTTACATGTTTGGTTAGTGCTGATGCAATGGCTGCGTCAGCTTCCTCAATGGTCATACCCTCAATTTTAAAATCGCCGATTAACGGCATGTGTATCGTTCCATTTTTATTTACGCGATAGCCTTCTCTTTTGGTAGAGCCATCGGCTGATACATTTTTATTGTTGGAAAAAAGATTGTCAGACTCAGGGCTTAGGCTGTTCATCGACACGTTTACAATGTCATTCTGCTTAATCCGGATTTCCTGACCCTGCAAATCATTTACCGAAACCGTGTTTGCGAGGTCGCTAAAATACACCAGGTCCCTTCGTGGGGCGCATGAGCCCAAAAGGATTATTGAGAGTAAACAGCCACAGCTTAATGTTCTTTTTGTCATCAGTGAAATATATAATTCGTTTGTATTTCGTTTATTTTATATACCAAATGTATTTGTTTGTAAATCAATAAAATACAGATTGCTTCGATTGAAATTTAATTGTAAATAACCCCGTTTATTTTACATAAAATGTAAAAAATCCGTGTATTCCCGTTTACAAACGCTGTAAAAAGCCCTGTAAATCCTGTATTTTCAAGGGGGAAAGGAATGCTACTTTTCTTGTTGAGATCGCACTTTTTTCGCTTTTTTTTGCGGAGTAAGCTGATAAAACTACGCGATGTAATTGTGAAAAATGAGAAGCATGCTGATCAGGAACCAGCCCCCCTAATTAAGCTCCGAAAAAGATAAATCCGGTAAATCAGCAGTTGTCCTGGACCGCTTATATATAAGCTATTGTATTGTCAATTAATATTTTTGCAAACTGCTGGGTATAATCATCCGTGGCAGATCTACAGGCAAGTAAATTGCGCTCAGCTGCGCTTTACTTTGTTCGTCGGGGTTACTACATGATATATATTATTGATTGTTTACGATCAACCTAACAGGCGTATTAAGCAACAAAAAAGCCAACTGGAGAGAGTCTCCAATTGGCCACTTAAAACTGATGATAAATTATTAAAACGCAGGTTAGGTCAAACTTTCGGTTAATGTATTATTCTACAGTAACAGATTTGGCAAGATTTCGCGGTTGATCAACATTGCAGCCCCGCATTACCGCAATATGGTAAGCAAGTAATTGTAACGGGATTGTCGCCAACAGCGGTAAAAAGGCTTCGTCGGCATCGGGAATTTCAATGTAATCGTCCGCCATTTTTGAAACAACAGTGTCGCCCTGGGTAACAATTGCAATAACCTGGCCTTTTCGTGCTTTAACCTCCTGGATGTTGCTGATCACCTTGTCGTATGACGAGTTTTTGGTTGCTATAAATATTACCGGCATTTCCGCATCAATTAAAGCAATAGGGCCATGCTTCATTTCGGCGGCAGGATACCCTTCGGCATGAATGTAGGAGATCTCCTTTAATTTCAGTGCGCCTTCCAATGCTACAGGGAATCCGCTCCCCCGGCCTAAAAACAGGCAATTACTGGCCCCCTTTATTTGGGCGGCAATATTTTTTATGCGCTCGTTTGATGCCAGCACGGTTTCTATCTTCCCGGGTATGGTATCAAGTTCTGTTAACAGGCTGGTTAATTCAGACGTAGTAAGGGTCCCTTTTTGCTGCGCAATATAAAGCGCAATAAGTGTAAGCACCGTTACCTGCGCGGTAAATGCTTTTGTTGAAGCAACGCCTATTTCGGGGCCTGCGTGGGTATAAACACCGGCATGAGTAATGCGGGGTATTGATGCACCTGCAACGTTACATACGCCAAAAATTGTTGCGCCCCTTTCTTTGGCTATTTCAATGGCTGCCATTGTATCGGCCGTTTCTCCGGATTGTGATATCGCAATTACTACATCATTTTGATTTATAATAGGATTGCGGTATCTGAATTCAGACGCATATTCAACCTCCACCGGAATGCGCGTGAACTCTTCAATCAGGTACTCCCCCGCCAACCCGGCATGCCACGATGTGCCGCAGGCAATAATTATTATGCGGTCGATATTTTTTAATTTTTCCGCGTATTCCTTAATGCCGCCTAATTCTACCTTGCCAAGTTCGGGGTAAATGCGTCCCCGCAAACAATCACGCACTGAGCGCGGTTGCTCAAATATTTCCTTTAGCATAAAATGGTCAAACCCGCCTCTTTCAAGCTCTTCAAGCTTTAATTCCAGTTCATGTATTAACGGGGTTTGGATAACGTTATCAAGATGTTTTACTAAAATTTGGTCTCGTTTTATTAACGCTACTTCATTATCATTTAAATAGATCACATTTTTAACGTATTCAACAATTGGGGTGGCGTCTGATGCTATAAAATATTCACCATCACCCACTCCAATAACCAGCGGGCTTCCCTTTCTCGCTGCTATTAGCTGATCTGGATTTTCACGGTCTAATATCACTATAGCGTAAGCACCCACTATCTGGACCATTGCCAACTGTACAGCATCCAGCAAATTTATCTGCTCCATGTCCTGGATCTCTTCAACCAGGTGTATTAAAACCTCGGTATCGGTATCGCTTTCAAAAACATGCCCCCGGCGTATTAGTTCTTCCTTAAGTGTCGAGTAGTTTTCAATTATCCCGTTGTGTATAATATGCAGGCGCTTGTTATTTGAGCTGTGCGGGTGTGAATTTCTGTCAGACGGGGCACCATGCGTTGCCCAGCGTGTGTGGCCTATCGCAATTTTCCCGGTACGATCCTTACACTCTGTATAAGATTCAAGTACCGCCACCTTCCCTGCCTTTTTATAAACATTAAAACCATGGGTATTTATAATTGCTATCCCCGCGCTGTCATAACCGCGATATTCCAGCCTTTTTAAACCTTTCAATACTACCGGCCATGCTTCGCGGTAACCAATATAACCTACTATTCCACACATATTTTTAAATTTTATATTGTTAGTTGTTGTAAGCCGACCCTTTGTATCGCTCACTAATTCAAAGTTATTTTATTAGATATCAACGCGATACGATTTTTTCGGGTTGTAATTAAATTGTAAATCGTCCCCCTTTTTTTACAATAAGTACCCAAAACGTACCAACCGGGTTTACATATTCAGTAAAGTTGTTATACTTTCTAAGGTGTTTATTATGGGTTTAGTGTTTGCCCGGCAGCATACTAACGTTATACACAAATTAAATTTCGGGGCCGTTACCGGACGTAAGGGTTAATTTATCCGGAGATCCCGGCGCAAACATCAACTGAATTTAATTACCAGGAAATAAGTTAACATTCACTTAAGCCCCCATAACTGTATAAAAGTTGTAAATAACTTATACAGCATTGTACGCAATTAGCTTTCAAACCGTGCCAGCAATAAGTTTAAATAGTTTTAAAAGCTAATTTTAACGAACTGATAAACAGTGGTTAAAACATAAAAAAGTGCCTAATATCTTAACAACGTGCAACGGTCATTATATAAAATACAACAGATAACCCGATAAAAAATACAAATAGCATGCTTTTCAACTCACTTAGTTTTGCATTATTTCTGCCGGTAGTTTTTGTCATGTATTGGTTTGTTGCAGGCAGACGGCTGCAGTATCAAAACATCCTATTGCTTTGCGCCAGTTACTTTTTTTACGCATGCTGGGACTGGCGTTTTTTATTTCTGCTGGTATTTTCAACCGTACTTGATTATGTTACCGGGATTAAAATGAGCGAGTCTAACAGCGCCAAAACCAAAAAGACCTGGTTTTGGCTAAGTGTTATAGTAAATCTTGGTTTTTTAGGTGTTTTTAAATACTTCAATTTTTTTGCGGCCTCAATGGCAATCGCAATGGCAAATATCGGCCTGCATGTAAACCCATGGACCTTAAAAGTTATTTTACCTGTGGGAATTTCATTTTACACTTTTCACGGCCTTTCGTATGTTATTGATATTTATAAAAACCGGATCCCAGCCGAAAGGAACTTCATCAGCTATTCGTTATTCGTTAGCTTTTTTCCCCTTTTGGTTGCCGGACCAATTGAAAGAGCTACTCACCTTTTACCACAGGTAAAAAAAGCAAGAACATTTGATTACTACATAGCCGCCGATGGTTTAAGGCAGATGTTATGGGGACTGTTTAAAAAAGCTGTGATTGCAGATCAGTGTTCGGAATATGCAAATGTTATTTTTGCCAATTCCGCCAACTATACAGGTAGCACCCTGGTTTTGGGCGCTATATTTTTTACCTTCCAAATATATTGCGATTTCTCAGGGTACTCAGATATGGCGCTGGGTATTGCACGGCTTTTCGGCATCGACCTTTTACGCAACTTTGCCTTCCCCTATTTTTCAAGGGATATTGCGGAGTTTTGGCGCCGCTGGCATATTTCATTGTCTACCTGGTTTCGCGACTATTTGTATATACCGCTGGGCGGCAGCAAGGGCGGAACCTGGACTAAAGTTAGAAATACCTTTATTATTTTTTTAGTAAGCGGCTTTTGGCATGGCGCAAACTGGACGTTTATTACCTGGGGATTACTAAACGCCTTGTATATAATGCCGCTAATTATTTTTAAGACCAACAGGGTTAACCTGCAAATAGTAGCCAAAGGCCGGGCCTTGCCCTCGGCGCGGGAGTTTTTCCAAATTTTACTAACTTTTGCACTAACAGTTTTTGCCTGGATATTTTTCAGGGCTACCAGCATAAGCCACGCCTTTAGCTATATCGGCCGTGTTTTTTCCAAATCACTATTTACTGTCCCGCGGTTTGATGCCAACCGGACGATGGTTTTTGAAACCTTTATTTTAATACTGGTATTTATAGTTATTGAATGGAGCGGTCGCGAGAATCAATATGCAATTGCATCGTTAGCAAAGCTTAAAAGCAAAAGCCTTAGGTATGCATTTTATTTTTCATTGATCCTCACCATCTACCTGTTAATGGGGCGCGAACAGCAATTTATCTATTTCCAATTTTAAAACCCATGGCCAGATTCGTAAAGCAAACGGTATTATTTATGGCTGCAAGTATTTTAATGCTTTTGGGCCTGATTGGCATACCCAATTACATCGTCAATAAAAAATCACGGTTTATCATCAGCAATAAATGCAAAATTGTGCTGTTCGGCCACTCGCACCCCGAATGTGCTTTTAATGATACCCTGATAAATAATTTAAAAAACCTGTCACATTCGGCCGAGCCATATTTTTATACCTACCAAAAGGTTAAAATGGTGTTGCTGCAAAATCCGCAAATTGAAACCGTGCTGATTGAGTTTACAAATAACCAGATTGATGCAAAGATGGATGAATGGACCTGGGGCTATAAGTACATGTCGAGTATGTTTCCAAAATATACGCCCTTTATGGACAAGGCCGATATAGGCCTTTTGGTTGAAAATAACCCTAAAGATTTTATGAATTGCCTTTCTGTTTCAACCAGGACCAGTTTGACAAGGTTATTTACGTCGAATTATGAATTTACCAACGTTATGGGAGGATATTTGCGACTTGATAGATCTCAAACCAATTCAACAGCCGACTCATCAGGTACTCCCGGGGAAAAAATTACCGGGCCGGGCATATCATTTGTCAACCTTCTTTACCTGCAAAAAATAATTGCTTATTGTACTCAACGCGGCAAAAGAGTATTCCTGGTTAGGAGCCCGCAACACCACAGTTACCAATATTTAAAAAACGAAAATGAATTTTTTAAAATAAAAGCGGCAATGTTTTCATCGGTGGAGTTTTTAGATTTTAACAAATTCCCATTAGCGGAAGATGAATTCGCCGACTTTGGGCACCTTAATTATAAAGGGGCCTTAAAGTTTTCAAAATGGTTTAACACAACGCTAAATTCCGGATTGTTAGATAACGACAAGAAGCAATTGTTAATTAACCAAAGCATTTTGGCAGTAACTGCAAAAAGTAAAACCATTAACACCCATTACCAACCGTTAAATATCCACCGCCTGGCTTTTCGCCTGTCCGGTGCAGAGTATCAGTTTATTGATAAATAATTGCTAATACGGCCTTTTCAAACCTTTGCGCTTTATTGTTAACAACTTATTAACACGGCTTATTTTGCCCTTAAAATGTGGATATCTTCAAATAAACATTATCGCGATAAAACATTATCAGCTTATTATTTTCAGGATATGTTTAAATTATTGGTGTTAGATTTTGCTTTTTAATATATTTTTACTTTAATTTTGTATAATAAAAACCTAAAGAATCCCCCCACTAGGTGACTTAACAACAACATGATTTTACCGTTGCATTTTATGCCAATTTTATTTATAAACACCTATTAAACATAAACTTATACAGGCTAAAGTTGGCCTTTTATAGGTTATTGTTTAAGTTGTTAATATGATATATTTATATACAATTATGAGAATAAGCGGATATTTATATTAAATATGCAATATTCCTAAATATTAAAACCGTTTTTAGCATGCATTTTAAGCCATTTCAAAACCCCTGGTTTTAAAACGCAAAATATCAGAAACGAGAATAGCAATAGATTAGTGATTTTGTTAATAAAAAATACCCCCGATGTACTATTTGATAAGTTATTGTGCTATTTTAAAGGCGGCGGGCAATAGCGCCCTTTGCCCGATATTCAATTAAAAAAACCTAATGTGTCCATTATATAAATAATAAGATTTGAAAATTAGTCATGCAAAACAAAATTGATTACTCGGCAATTGCTTATAATAATCTTGCCGGCAGCACCCCAGATTCTCCGAAATTACATATGGGCGAAGTATTGGAGCGGATAGTGCGACGCGACCGCATGGGTATTAGCGAACTTGCGCGTCGATTGAACGTGAGCCGTCGGACCATGTACAATTGGTTTGAAACAGAACGGATCAGCGTAGAAATAATTCGAAGGATCGGCTTCGTAATCGGGCATGATTTCTCTGTTGAATTTCCGGATGAATTCGCAAAGAAAAGCGACTTCGTTGATGGCGAATCATTTATCGACGTGCCTAATGCTATTGAGCAGCCTGCCACGGTTGTTTATTATTGGATGGATAGGTACATAAAACTGCTGGAAAAATTCAACGCGGCTTTAAGCCACGAGGTAAAATTTAAAGGAGACGGCCCGGCTATGCTTGTGGCGGGAGTGTTTCTTGCAGTTGAACATTTGCCTGCATTAGCATTAATAGCCTAAAAAAAACAAAACCTATTCCCGTCATTAAATTCCAAAGGGCCAACCCCGCCCGCCTGTGATTTTTTGTGATAATATTTGAGTGATTGCTTGTTGTAAGTTGATGGCCGATTTGCGAATTAAAATCAAAGCCAATGCCTTGCGAGTCCGGGGAGTAGCACCCATGTGCTTAATTTGTAGCTTTATTTTATTGCAAAAAACCGGGAACGTTCCCTAATACTGCATTTAATAACAGTAAGCGGTATATTTATTATAATAAAATATAGTAAAAATAAAATAGGCGGTATGGTTATTTTGTTTACATTGTTTGCACAGCAAGGGCACTTAAAAAAGTGATCTAGATCATTTTTTTAAAGTTAACCGACGACGATCTTCGCTAAAGATTTTGATAAATCAATTAAACCTTAAGTACGCCCCGGTACAAAATAATTAACATGGCATTTTAATGGAAAAAAAGGACTTACTTGAGCTGGGTGTTGGCGCTACAGAAAATGCCAACGCGATGGTTGCTTATTGGGACGAAAACCTTATTTGCAGGTTTGCCAATAAGGCCTATGTAACCTGGTTTGGGATTAAGCCCGAAGACATGATAAACGTAATGCACATCAGGCAGGTTTTGGGGCCAATGTATGATGAAAATTTACCCCGAATTAAAGCCGCTTTGAGAGGAGAGGAACAAAATTTTGAACGGACAATAATACTACCAAATGGCCAATCAAAAAAAGCACGTGCAAATTATTATCCTGATATTGCAAATGGTAAGGTCAAAGGTTTTTTTGTGCATGTCGCGGATATCACCCCTATAACAATTGGGAATGATATAAATGGAACTGCCGCGAATGGCGGTAGTTACTATTTTGCCGCAACAGAAAAAGTCCTGAAGGATGTTACAGAAACCTTGAAGGACCACATTTTAAGCCAGTTTCCCGGCATACCCTATTTGTCGAAAAAACATTTCATTTCCGAGTCGAAACTAAAGCGGGATTTTAAGCAAAAATACGATACTACAATTTTCAACTATTACCGTGACCTGCAAATGGAACTGGCCCATCAATATATCACCGAAAAAAAATACAATAAAAGCCAGATGGCAGTATTATTGAACTTTTCAAATCCATCAAATTTTTCGGCATGTTATCAAAAATATCTGCAAGAAAACCTGGCAAAGCACTTAATGGAAAAAATAAAAAAAGAGCATGCGGACAGGTATAAAATTTTTATAGAACAAACCCCGATAGCAATAGCAATGGTTGATACCAACCTGTGTTTTTTGGCTGCCTCAAAAAAATGGGTGAGCGACTATGATTTGCATGATAAGGTCTTTATCGGGGAGTGTTTATACGATGTATTTCCAGGATCAGAAATTATTTACAGCGACATGCTTTCCGCATGTTTAAAAGGAGATATTAACAAATGTGACGAAGGATTTATCGACACGCTTGACGGACGGCCGGCCTGGATGCGCTGGGACATCCGCCCGTGGTATAATGATGATGGCGAAATTGGAGGGTTATCAATATTTACGGAAGATATTACCGCTCAAAAACTGAAGGAAGACGAGATTGTTGAACTATCAACAATTTTGTACAAAACTTATGACATTTACAGGGTTGGGGTATGGCAACGGAATTTTAAAACCAATACCCGCATTTGGAGCAAATCAATAAGAGAGATATTAGAAGTACCCAAAGATAGCGAACCCCCAAGCCTGGAAATGAGCCTTAATTTTTATAAGGAAGGCCCCGGGCGTGAGTTGGCACAAAAACTGATTACTAATGCAGTGAA
Source organism: Bacteroidota bacterium (assembly GCA_030775685.1). Taxonomy (GTDB): domain Bacteria; phylum Bacteroidota; class Bacteroidia; order Sphingobacteriales; family Sphingobacteriaceae; genus Mucilaginibacter. The sequence goes on along the minus strand of JALYIP010000068.1, from coordinate 20,335 downwards.
AAATGGGACGCATTTTGACTTTGAAACCGAAATGATAACTGCGAAGGGTAAAGTAATAAAAGCGCGGGTAATAGGTTACCCTGAATTTGTTGATGGCGAATGTTTTAAGATATCCGGTATTTTACAGGAGCTAACTAACAAGGCACCCGATTTTGGGCAACATGATATCAATTAAAATATTGGCTTAAAGCGGGTGGCATGGGCTCAATCAAATGGCCGTCAGGATTAGGGTGATCAACCGCCCGGCTAGAAAACGCGGGGTGAAATTAGTCATGGCTGTGCGAATTTGGGGGAAAGACCAGCAGAGCCATTTTTCCTTGTATGATTGCTTCTTTGAGGGGATTTTGATGGAACAGCCGATACCAACAGGGATGTTTTTGATACCGAAGCGCAATCACGTCCGCATGTTTCTCCGCGCCAACCTTTTCCAGCGCTCCCATTATATTGACCTCCCGGGATAAATGGCAGCGGATACCGGGATAAAGGCTCCTGACTCTTTCCATAAAGGCCGAGGTTCTCGTTTCTTCTGCAAAATCCGGAATCAGGACCGGTCTGGACACGTGGCTCAAACTCAAGCGAGACTTCAGGCGGGCGGACAGGCTAACCAGTTCCCCTATCAGCTCTTCATCGGCTGCGGCGAGGTCGGTAGCAAATAATATATGCTGCATTTCCGACCCAACCCTGCTTGCAGGTATAACAAGCACCGGGCAACCTACCTGCCGAAGAACGGCTTTGACCTCGCCGTCGAAGAGCAGGTCACCATAGGATCTACCGGAAACGCCCATCACAACCATCACACTGTTTTTCCGCCGCGTCAATGCGGAAACGCACTCGGCCAGCTGGCCTTCCAGCGGTATAGGCCGGATGACCGGTGCGCGGCCCGGTAGCTCCATGGCCTCCAGGCGTTTTTCCAGCCGCCGGACCTCCCGGTTCAGACAGGTGGTGCTTTCGGCCCTTTTTGCTCCTGCACTACGTTCCGGCAAAACGGCTGAGCCTGCATGCGGCAAATAAGGTGTAATGGGATAAACATTCACCAGCAGCACATCGGCCCCGAGCTTTACAGCGATCGGCAATGCGGTTTCGGCCGCGCGCTTGGCGCATGCAGAAAAATCGGTCAGTACCAGGATATTTTTCATAACAGGATTCAATTCCCAACGAAGTTCAGTTTTGGGAGTGTGTTTTAAAATGACGACTATCACTTAAACACCTGATCTTTAACAGTAGCGTCGCTCCCCGGGTACCTTTTTTGGCTAAACGCCTGGATACGCTAACCCACTTGACGACCAGTGCCTGTGTCATTGATTAAAAAAGCCTTCAGATGCAATCTAAAGGCTTTCTACCAATCTTTCCCACACCGTTCCCATGGATGGGTTTAAATGTGGCCACAACGAGAAGATATTATGATGCCGTTATAGATAACAATTGAGATAATCGAAAAAGCCTATTTGTGTTGCGGTCGGATTGCAGGATTTTACATAAGCAAATCAAAAATCAGGTTAGGCTTCATCTAATATCGGCAGTAATTCTAATAAATTATTAATAATAAAAGCCGGATTGATAGATGAAAGCTGCTCAAAAGTGTGTGCTCCTGTTGTAATACCAATACTGTAAATACATCCTGCATTCACTCCTTCCTCAATATCAATTATCGAGTCGCCCACTTTAACAACCTGGTGCCCGTCGGTAATACCAAATTGATCCATAGCAAAAATAATCATATCGGGGTTTGGCCTGTTTTTAGGAACATCTGTAGCGGTAACCAGGCTATCATAGTGCACGCCTTTTTCCCATCCTAATTTATCAATAAGCGATTTTGCTGTTTCCCTGTTGTAGCCGGTATTTAGCACTGTCGATATCTGCCTTTCTTTTAGCGCTGCAAATAGTTCAACCGCGTTATCGCATGGTAAAATATCGGCAGTTGCGTAGGCATTGCCCAACTGGACTATAAAACTATCATAAATTTTATTTGCAAGTTCTTCATCATTAGTTCCGGCATAAGCAGCAAGGATACTTTTTATAGCCTGCAATTTCTCTTTTCCGGCTCCTTCTGCAAGTACTTCGTCCAGCGTAAAACTATAACCAGCTTCGTTTATGGCTTTTCTTAATGTTTTATAAACAACGTTATCTTCGTTTACCGTTGTACCGGCCATATCAAAAACCACCATTTTAATATTACTTTTCATTTTCTATTTGTTATATTATTTGAGTTAAAACATATCATTAACCTAACCGATTTTGATTCCCACCCGTACCGGTTTAATTTCGCTGGCATATTTAAATGCCTCTTCAATTTCGTTTAGCGGATATTCCTTTTCAATCAGTTCCCCGAAAGGATATTTTGTGTGATTGTTCTCTATAAATTCAGTGGCTTTTACAAAATCTTCGTAGTTATAATTGTGTAAACCGCGAATCTGTAAAAGTTTACGCACTATTTTTTGTGCATCAACCTCTACCGGCTTTGCAGGGAACACGGCGCCTATCCATATTGCGCATCCACCAAGCGCCAGTGAGTCGATACCGGTTTTCATGGCAGCCGGGTGCCCGGTCATGTCGAAAACAATATCAACTTCGGGCCATGGTAAATCAGCCGCATTGTCTGCCGACGGAGAAATGTAATCTCCAGTCGAACCAAACTTATTACCCCATTGCAAACGCGACTCATCATTATCAACAAGTCCTATCCATTTTGCCCCCGCTTCCTTACACATGGCAACACATGACAAGCCAAGTAAGCCTGCTCCAAAAACGAGTACACGTTTACCTTCAATTTCACCCGCTATCCTCAACGCGCCCATAACGGTTGAGTGCGCGCAACTTATGGTTGCCGCCACGGGCACAGGTATTTCGGCAGAGATTTTTATAAACGCTGTATTAGCCTGTAAAACGCAATAATCTGCCAAACCGCCATTAAATACATCATTGCCTGACGCCAGCGTATGGCCGTATTTAAATAAATGATCGCTCTTTTGCGGCATATCTTCCCTTGGCGCTTTAACGTCAGCGGGCACCGCGAAAATTGACCAGGTAATCCTGTCTCCAACGTTTACAGTTTCGCCCCTAAAATCTTTAACAAGCTTCTCGGGATCAATCCATAAAATATCACCAACAATCTCGTGGCCTAAAACTACCTGTGCAGGCTCTATCCTTCGCCCGCAATAAGTATGAATGTCGCTTCCGCAAAGGGTTGTGTACAGGTTTTTAACAAGGATCTCGCCTTCTTTCATTTCCGGAAGATCACGTTCGATAAACTCAAACGGATTACCTGTGCCATTAAAAATCGCTGCCCTGCCCGATGGTAACCGGGCTAATTCGTTGTTCATTTTTCTTTAGCTTGGTTTTAAAATACAAATAGCAAAATATGATCAGTAATACCCCGGCTATTCCAAGATAAACACAGATTTTTAAAAATATCGACAATATGGATTCGCCAGGTGGCGTAAAGTATCTCAGCAGCATTAATCCTATATACCCTGTATATCCAACCGAATCAACAATGTACATCAGGAAGCCCACGTTCGCCTTTTCTTTGGTCAATGCTATGATCCGCTCGAACACTACGGCATGAACGGCAACATAAGGCAAGTAAACTCCCAAGCCTATCAGTACCATAAACTGAAACTTACCAAGGCCGCCTTGAAGAGCTGCGACAGTTAGCAACAGGAGCACGAAACCCGTTAAACTTGTAAACAACGAAAAACGGAAAGCTTTATAATGATCCTTAATAAACACGGTAAAACCGGTGATAACGATAACGCCGAACGATACAAACAGTTCGGATTGCGTAAACAATGCGGGTGTTTTGGTGTAACCCAACCCGGTCCAAAGCTCAACGGCAAAATCGGCACGTACACTTCTAAGCAGGGTAACAAAAAGATAAATAAGAGTTATGCCGATGAGCCCAGGCGCGTATTTATTAAAAAAGTGCCACCTGTCCGCGGCCGTCATCGGTTCACGTGCAGAACGGTTTTCAATATCGGCTATGGACTGCGGCGGCGTGAACGCCAGCATTGTTATAAATATTATGGTAGGGCCTAAAAACACCAAACCGGCGAAAAACGGCATCCAGTTTTCACTAACGCCATAATCAAGCAGCATGGATCCGACAGATTTGGTTACCCCGTCAGAAACAATGAAGCTGGCACATAAACCGGCAATTAAAAACTCAGTATTCTTTCTTCCCTCTAAAAAGCCCAGCACCAGGCCAAAAATTACACCAAGCGGCAATCCATTTAATAGTAAACAGATAATATTCCATGGGCGGGGTATGATGCCAAAAAGCAACAACATCAGTTCAGCAAACACAATTAAACCAAGGATGGCTTTTATACGCTGGTCGCGTTTAATTTCCGATACTATTTTTATCCCCACCCACTTTGCAATCACATAGCCAATAGTCTGGGCTATGATCAATAAAAACTTGTAGTTAATGCCAAAAAACGAAACATCTGCATAGGTAGCCGCAGTGTAAGGTTTCCTGAAACCATACATACAAAAATAAGTGCCAAATGCTGCAATAAGCGCCCACGCGGGGTTTGCTCTTATTTTTTGGAGGCGTTTATTTATATGGGACATATCAGTTGTCAAGAAACAGTGTTTAGCAAAACTAAACATTGTTTACAACTATATTATATCCTAAATATTAAGCTTTTGTTACTAAGTAAAATCCCCTAAAACAATTAGCCCCCTATTTTTTCGCGTTACGCATACGGATGATTGAAAAATTAAGGCTGGATGCACTTACCTCTTCAGCAATTTCAATTAGCGAGGGTGTAAAGCGCAATTCAACATTCCGGGCAAGTAACTCGGGGACGATGTCTGCTATTTTCCGCACGTTTACAGGTTTTACGGGCTGATAAGAGATACAATAACCGGCACATTCGTCTATCAACAAAAAATCTTCGGGAGGGAATTCATAACAGAATAAAGTTGCTGACCTGATAGCTTCATGCCAGCCGGATTCGACAATTATTATATTGCCTGCACCTGTACTTCCCATAAATTTCTCTTTATCGGCAGGCGTTGTTGCGGATGATTCATAATAAGTTACCCGCGGGCAATCCCTCGGCAGTAAATAATTATGCAATAAGTTTTCGGCTATGGCAAAAACAACGTCGCCTTTAATGCCTTCAATAAAAGATGGCGAGGGCCGTGGTATAAATTCCTGTATGCCGGGCTCTTCGCTTACGTGAAAAAGCCGCTCAGAATTTTTTAATGAAACCATAGTACGTAACCTATGCTAACTTTCTTTTAAATCTTTTGTAAAATACTTTCTTGTTTCTTTAAAACCTTGCCGTTCGTAAAATCGGTGAGCGTCTTCGCGCCTGATATGGCAATGTACTTGAATCCGGTCGCACTTGCGTTGCTTTGCCAATTGGATGCAATGTGCTTCAAGTTTGGCGCCAATGCCTTTGCTGCGATACGCCTTATCAACGGCGAAGTAGCAAATAATAGCAAACGCTCCGAGTAATCCTATTTGTGGCACAAAGTGCAGTGAAACAAAGCCAGCTACAGCTTCACCATGCTGATATACCAGCAACTCATGATCAGGGTGGGCCAGCATTTCGGGAATTTTTCTTTCCACAGACCCATCTTGAGTCGGGTATTCCAACTGATCAAGTAACGACCGAATCGCCGCCGCATCTTTTATCATTGCATCTCTGATCATCACATCAAACAGACTGGTAAATATTTATTCTAAAAATTTATTTTTAAGCGCCTGCTTTTTTTGAGCATCCAGGCCCACCTCTACCGTTAAAAAATTATCGACAGATCCATAGCGTTTTGTAAGCGAATTGAACGTGGCGTCAAGATATTCCTTTTTAGCCTGCAGCATATCGGTAGCCACATCTTTGTCTATGTGCATCATGCTTACCATTCCTCCTATCATTTTTTTGTTTTCGGCGGCACGGTAATAATTGGTAGCCAGGTAATCCTGCATTATGGTATTGTAAGGAACGCCCAGCGAATACAGCAATAAAGCTGCACCTATGCCGGTACGGTCTTTACCTGCGGTGCAATGAAAAAGCAGGCTTTTGTCGGTTGGTAAATCAAGCAGCTTGCTGAAAAACGGCTTGTACCGGGCAGCAAGCGAATCGGTATTACTGTAGTAAGCAACCATCACAGAATCGCCCGCGTTGCCTTTTAAGGTAGCGATGCTCTTCATCCAGTCGTTCAGGCCATCACTTCCGGCCGGGCTTAATATGTAATCCGTTCCCGGACTAATTCGATCAGGTGCTTTAGCCGATTCCTGGTGACCACGTAAGTCAACATCACACGCAATACCTTTGTTCTTTAAAACTAAAAGGTCGGCATCTGTTAACTTACTGATGTCGGCGCTTCTATAAATTTCTCCCCATTTAACGTGGTGCCCGTCGGCTGTTTTATAGCCTCCCAAGTCGCGAAAGTTTGCGGCTCCCTGCAACGCCACATGTCTTTTTACGCTATCTGCAACTTGTGCAAAAGCGCTTCCTGCTATCAGCAGTGCTCCAAAAAATAAGATACTCTTTTTCATAATCGTTTTAATTAAAAAAGCAGGGGCCCCGGCTAAAGTCCCCTGCTAATAAAAAATTTATTTATCCTTATTTTGTAAGCCAGGTGTCTTTAGTCGGGTCGTCAGTACCACTAAATTGTGAATTTAACGCCGATTGGTAATTTGCTGTATTGTATGCCGATTCGGTGGCAGGATATTGCCAGCGGCGCGGAATTAAATTATTAGGGGTACCAATGCCTGAACCACCCTGCGCAAGTGCAGGCACGCCGGTACGGCGATAGTTATAAAATGCTTCCCAACCAGAGTTGTTATCTAACGAGATATATTTTTGCGTTAATATTTGGGTAAGGCCGGCAGCAGTATTGCCTGCATAGGCTACGCTTGCATAAAATGCTGCAAGGTTAACTGTTGCCGTTCCCCACGTGTCTCCCTGCTTTAAACCTTTAGGATTGATCACAGGGTCGGTTGTTGAAACAGGATAGGTAATGGCTAACACTTTGCCGTCAGTTATTCCGTAATTAGCTAACGATGCATTGATACCGTTTGTGTACCAGGTAGCTGCGCTTTGACCAGTTACCCACCCGCGGTTTACACCTTCGGCAATGTTAAAGCACATTTCAGAATACCCGATAAATACGAACGGTTCGGCGTTTGCGCCTACGTTAGAGGTATAATAACGTGTGAAGTTTGAAAATGAATAACCACCTGCTGTTGAAGTTGTCAACAAAGCAGCTTGCGACACATCCGGATCTGAACCAACGTATGCTGTAAAATCACTCACATCTTTACCAGCGGCAACTTTAGCAGGCGCAGGGGTTGCAACTGCAAATATGCGCGGATCGTTAGTTGTAGACATTAGGCTGATATAAGTACTGCCTACGTTTGCAAAGTTGTTGTAGGGGTCATAACCCTGCGCAAAAGTTGCATACCTGTTCACAGCATTGAACTTGTAAACCAGGTTGTCGCTGTTTGACGACATGATAGGATATTGACCCGGGTTATTGACAATTGTGGCAAACTGTGTCGGGATTGACAGATCTGCATTGTCAGTCGCGCGTTTGCTTAAGCTGATCAGGATCCTTAGGCGATAGGTATTGATCAATTTTTGCCATTGTAAGTAAGTAAATCCGTAAATATCACCCGCATCAAGTACTTGTGAGCTTAATGATGGATTGGCAGTGATCAAGGTACCTAATAATGTATTAGCGTTATCGAGCAAGGCAAGGGCGCTTTTATAAACATCGTGCTGGGTATCATACTTAGGAGTTAAGTTTGATACATCGCCGGCCGCTGAAAACGGGATATCACCTACGCGCTGTGATAACCAGATGCCCGCATAAGCCTTAAAAAATTGGCCTAAAGCATAATATTTATTGGTTTGGTTACCCAATTGAGCCGTGGTTTGTTGCTGCAGCTTTAATGCATATTTTAAGATATCATAGCTATCAGTAGTATTACCAAAGTTGTAACTGTTGCTTCCCCTGTAGTATGAGTAATTGGCTACATCAAATTGTGCCGCAACCTGCGATTGCGCAAATGGCTGCTCTGCCGATCTGATCAGGTTTGCTGTTAATGCATTTAATAACAATGTAGGCGGAACTATCGAGCTGGCACCGGCCACGTTGGGGTTATCAATCAGATCTCCCTTCTGACAACCTGTTATAGATACCATTCCTATTGATAACAATAGAGCAAATGGAATTATTGATTTTATCTTCATAAATTTTCTTTAAAATCGATTAAACAATTAGAATGTTAAATGGATATTGAAACCGTAACGGCGTGAGGTTGGGCTTTCAAGGTCGCTGCCGCCATTGGTACCAACAAGGGTACGGTCTGAAGCGTTGTAACCTGAAGCAAACTGGTCAAGGTCAATGTCTTTACGTGCTGCAAAATACAGCAGGTTACGACCCACTATCGATACACTCACTTTTTTGATAAACGTACCTTTCAACATATCCGAAGGCAATGAATAGCCAATGGTAGCTTCCCTTAATTTTGCGTAAGAGCGGCTGATCATGTAGTACTCATCGAAGTTACCGCCAATACCGCTCGAAATATAGCTCTGTACAGTTACAGGAGTTGTATTTGGCGCAAAGGTCAACTGGCTAAGGTTGGTAATCTGGCCGTTAGCATATGTTGGTGTTCCGCTAACTATATGTACACCAGTACCAACGTAAGCTGCTGTTGCAGATTGTGTGCCTTCTTTCGTACTGTTCCACTCTGCTAAACGGGCAACTCCATATGCACCTGAAGCTGTTTCAAGCGCGGTACCACCATTCATTGATTGATAATAAGTTCTGTCGTAGATCTTACCGCCTATACGACCGTCAAACTGGAAGCTTAACGAGAAGTTTTTGTAACGGAAGCTGTTAGTAATACCAAATGAAAAGTCAGGGTTGGCATGGCCTAAGAAACCGTTATTTGCAATACCACCTGGTGACGTGATAGGCAAACCACCGGTTACTTTACCGTTAGCGTCAACTGAATAGCTGTTGATGATGCTTCCGTTTCCGTCCCTTACAAATTTAGTTCCATAGATGTCATCTAACCTGTCGCCAACCTTGTAGTTATGGCCGTTTTGCTGCAATAAGGTTTGAGTACCGTAAATCTCTTTAAGGGTTTCTTTGTAAGTGGAATAGTTGGCATTAATATCCCAGTTTAAGCCATCAGCGCTTTTCAGTACACTTCCCATCAATTCAATTTCGAAACCTTTTTTAAGGGTGGTAACACCGTTTACCAATTGGTTGCTATACGTTGTTGCTGATGAAACCGGCAACTGGAAAATGTTAGGACCATTGGTTGTTGTAAAATAAGTAGCGTTTAAACCCAACCTGTTGCCTAAAAATTTCGCGTCAAACCCAGCCTCGTACGATTGAACGTCATAAGGTTTGATTTTCGCATTCGCGATGGTGTTGGACAATGATACCGATGGCGTTCCATTGTAATAAGTTGTAGAAGCGTTTGGCGACTCATTTACATAAGTTGGGCCATTGTACGGTGTGTAAAGTTCTGATCCGTATCCTAGTAAACCGCTAACCGGTTTCGAGTTCCAGCCGGTACCCAATGCTGTTGATTGTAAAGCATTGTATGAGCTTCCGATAGTTGGTGAAGTTAAACCACCTTTTACGTCGGCAAATGATCCGCGTATTTTTAAGAACGAAATAAACTCTGGTAGTTTAACGTAATCAGTCACCACGCTGCTTAATGAAACTGATGGGTAAAAGAATGTGTTATTTCCTGAAGGCAGGGTAGAAAGATTATCTACACGACCGGTGGTATTTAAGTTAAAATAGTTTTTATAACCTGCATCAAAGGAATAAAAACCGCTGTTAACCTGCATTTTCGAATCGAAATTGTAGGAATAAGGTTTTGATGCAGAGTTATTTAAATTGTAAACACCTGGCAATGACAAGTTTTGGGTAGTAGCCCACTCAGAATTATAAGTAAATGAGCGTTCGTTAGCACCACCCAGGGCCGAGATATTCCAGTTACCAAACTTATGGTTGTAATTCAACAACACGTCTGTATTGTTTTCCAACAGGTTACGACGGTCCTCGCGGTAATCACCATACCAGCCAAACTTATACCATGACAGGTACTGGTTAAGGTTGGCGCCTGCAGGTACATCCTCAGTATTTGTTTCGTTGTAAGTATCAAGGGCTGTACGTACACTTAAATTCAGATCTTTTGTGAATTTGTAGGTCAGCTTTAATGATCCGTAGATAGTTTCTTTTGTTCTGCCTTTTAACCACTTGTCAGCAACAAAATAAGGGTTGTTCAAACGACCGTATTCCTGTGCATATTGGGTTAACCCGGGAACGCCCTGTGGGCCCTGGTAAATGTTTTTTAAAGATCTTACATCATAATCTGCCGATCCATAAACTTTAAACATGTAAACATAGCTTTGCGGGCTATAATCAACATCAGGAATGTTGGGCGAATATTGTTCGTTAAGATTTATGTCTGCATCAACACGAAGCTTTGACGAAATGTCGTACCCGGCAGATAATTTAAAATTATCGATGTTTAATTTAGTGTTAGGGAAATCACCTTGCTGGTAAGTATGACCATAAGATGTATGGATATCATAATTCGATCCGCTGGCACCTATTGATAATGTATTGGTAGTGGTGTAACCGGTTTGAACGAAATTGTTAAAGTTATTGGCACCCCGGGCTAGCCATGGTGTTTTTTGCCTTATGCCAGTTACCGGATCATAAGGGCTGTCATACTGTTGTGTTTGGAACACACCGTCAAAACGCGGGCCCCATTCCGGCAAACGCTGTGTATTATCATACAATACGTTGCCATAAGTGTAAGCAAAACCTGTTCCGCGGCCATACTCGGTCTGGCTCTTAGGTAGTACTAAAAATCCTTTTTCAGCTTCAGTTGTACTGTTAAAATCAATTTGCCAGCCTTTTTTATCTTTAGTACCTTTTTTGGTAGTGATAATTATCGCACCGTTGATACCCCTGAAACCATAAAGAGCAGCCGCATTCGGGCCTTTTAAAACGGTATAGGTATCGATGTCATCCGCATTGAAATCATATGTATCTGATTCCACAGGCTGGCCGTCTACAACGTAAAGAATATCTTTACTACCACGTAAAACAACGGTTGGTGCACCTGCAAATTCAGCATTGGCACCTATACTTAAACCGGCAATTTTACCTGTTAACGAATTCAAAGGATTTGCATCCCGTGCGGTGGTCATCTCATCGCCTTTAACCTGCGATTGTGAGTAACCAAGTTTTTGAAATTCCTTTTTTACACCTAATGCCGTTACCACAACTTCGGTAAGTGCCTTACTGTCTGACACGAGTTGAACAGAGACATAGACATCATTAATAACTGACTCCTGCGTTACATAACCTATTGAGCTAAAAACAAGCGTTTGCCCTTTTTCAACAGATATAGTGAAACGTCCTTCAACACCCGTAACGGTGCCTTTAGCGCTTCCCTTTATAGCAACCGTAACGCCCGGTATAGGCTGGTTGTTATTGTCTAAAACAATCCCCCTAACCGGTATGGTTTGGGCAAAAAGACTGCCGCAGAGCGTAAGCAGGACCACTGTTAACAGTACCAGCCGTGAATTTTTAAGTAATTTTCTTTTCATTTGCGATTAATTTATCGCACAAAACTACCCCTGCATTGTTATCGTAACAGGTGTGTTACAATATCAAAAAGTTAACAAATTCTAAACAAACGAACATAAATCCGACAAATATTAACGGAATATTTCCTTTATATTATAAAATAATCAGTAAGCAATATTTTAGCTTTTACGAAAACCGTATTCTAACGGTGCTACTCATCAAATTTTGGCAATAGGTTCCCTTTTCAACGTTTATATTCCCATTATAAGCCTTGGCTGGGTAATGAATATTTGATTTTACGATTATAAGGATGCTTTTTTACCTTGCCATATTTAGCAAGCATTGAAACATTATGGCTTATACTTTTATGCAACTTTTTATAATCAAGTTCAGGTTCAAGCTTCAGCAACTCATCAGTAATTTCATCAACAAGCATTGGTTCACCAGCAACTGATAAAATATATAAGATCTTGTTGCCATAGGTATGCATCCTATCAAATTTCAACGGGACGCTGCGGCTTATTTTATTGAAATTATAAAACTCAAAAGTGGTATTATCGTTAATAAATGCTGTGATAGCCAAGCGCACCTTGTTTAGCTCATTTATTAGCTGTTGCTCCTTATCTCTTAACTGTTGTACAATTAATTCGTCGGTCATATTTGAAATTTTTACTCCTAACAAAACGCTTGATTTAATACTAAGCATTAAATCAGCACATTAATTTAAATCGGGATTTGGTATGGAAAAAGTCAAATACGGCAGGCGCAGTATACTATAAACCGGCGGTATGGCAAAAACAGCGTATCGGTTATTACGCCATTGCCTGTACAAAAACGTTCAGCATTGATAAAAATTAGCAGGACCATAAAGGTCAGCAGCGCAAATACCGGTACTTGCACTTTTTTGTCAACCACCCTGGGCCTGCTTAAAAATTTAACAGACCCCGGTTTGTGGCCCGGCACTTTGCCGATTTTAAGGCTTAATGATGAATTATTCGCTTGAGTTATTTTATGGCTAAATAAGCTCAATAAATTAATAACATGGTTATCTCTTTCACAAAACGCAACATAGCCGCACGCAAATAACAGGTAAACAATTGTTGTTACTAAGACTAATTTTCTTTTGAAGTGCGCGCTCATGCTATTGATATTACAATAATACCCCGCTACAATTCCGTTTAGGTTAATATTTTGTTACTAAATTATTAATTCCAAAACTCTACTCTTTTACTGCTCGAAGTATAATTCCTTATTCCCATGTGCGTTTCGGCTTAACCAACGGTACAAACTTGAACTCTTTTACGAGGAATTTGTATTGTGCAGCTGATTTAGAGGATAATTTCTCATTCACGCAATATATTTATTGAGATTCTTTGTTATATGTTTCCTTCCACAAAAGAAAAAGAGCCATAAACAAAATGGTAATGGAAAATGCGTCCATGTTAACAGCCCGATACTTCTTCACAACTATTTATTTGCCCTCCTTGATCTGTTGAAAATCTTCTTTCTCCGTAAAATATGCCAGCCCTAAAATTAGGGCTATTGTACTGGCAAACGTAATTTTCTGCATTATAGGTAAATACTTAACACTACCGGAGCCATAAAGGTATAGCGTATAATAAAACACAAGGAGCCAAACAATACATAGCCATTTAAATAAATGCAGCCTTGACTTTAAAACAAAAACAGTGATATAAAACATCCCTATAAGAAACATTGTACTAGCTATTGTAATCATGATATCGTGCAATGGGGTTGCTATTAAAAAAGCAAAAAACATACCACCGGCTCCTATATATTTTATTATTTGGGAGGCGCCCCTTGCCGGTATTTTCTTTGAAAATTCAACAAAGAATATAGCAAGGCTAGCCGAAAAGAAAATCATCCCTCCTATAGCCCAAAAACGAGCTGAATTGTATGATCCATTAACAGCATTTTTACCGAAAAGATTACTTATATAATTATTTTTCCAGTCGTACCCAACAGAGTTTTTGTCAACTTGCGACCCACCGGGATAGTGCCATGTCGCTATAAACAGCAACAATATCGAAATAATTATTCCCAATAGAATTGAATGTTTTTTTAGCATACAATATTGATTTAGAAATATTAAACTCTTGTGCAAAAGTATTTTAATATCGCATTAATATTTATGATTTACAACGGACAAATTATCGAAAGCTCTTTAAGAAAAACGCCTTCAGATTTTCATCTAAAGGCTTTTTCAATAATCTTTCCCATGGATGGGTGGAGTGTAGTCCTCAGACTACAAAACCCGAACTTTTTTATGGCTGATTTGTATTGCGCGGCGGGGTTTGGAGGACAATTCGGTATAATCTTAAATTGCCGATTTCTTAAGCTAGGCCCCGCAATATCTGCAATCTATTATCAGGAGCATTTGGAGAGAAAAAGTCTGGGATAGTGCTTGGGCTTCTTTTGGGGCGACTTAGAAACTCCACTGGCCATTCCGTTACTCTTTGCTCTTTAACATGGATATAATTACCCGGCTCAGGCTCGTCTATATATTCTTTTTGTAAAATAAGAGCTAATGGTTCTTCTGATCCTGCGTTTTCACTTGAAAATTCTATTGCATCCTCATAGTTGTCAAAAGCGTAATAATAATCGTCTCCTTCATAAATATCAGGCGCTCCATCACGTGGATGACACCAAACACGATATTCTAATACTTCATCCCAAACATATCCTCCACCAGATTTTCCAAATGCCGGGTATGAGCCTACTGCGCCTTTATTATTAATTTCAGGATACTTTATCATTTGTTTTTTGAATGGTTACGACTACATCACTAAAGTAAAAAAGAAATTCCATAAAAAAAGCCTCCAGATTTTCATCCAAAGGCTTTTAACAATCTTTCCCATGCTATTCCCATGGATGGGTGTAAATTTGGTCCTTTGACTACAAAACTCGAACTCTTTTATGGCTGATTTGGATTGTGCGGCGGGTTTAGAAAAGGAATTTGGGCGATTGTAATATCCTACCATTTGTTGAAACAGATCGAAATAGAACCCTGTTTGTACCCGCTGGCGACATAACAATCCTCAATCAGTGGAGCGACTGACGGTATGCCAAAGGCGACAGATTGGTTTTGCTCTTAAATAATTTAGTGAACGATTGCGGATGTTCAAAACCTAATGCATAGGCTATTTCGCTAACGGAAAAATCTGTTACAGAAAGTTTTTCTTTGGCTTTTTCTATCAGTTTGTCGTGTATGAGCTGTTGCGTATTTTGGCCGGTTAATACTTTAAGTAAACCTCGTAGATAATTCGGCGATACATTTAGTGTTTCTGAAATGTATTGAACAGTAGGTAGGCCTTTTGTTACCAGTTCGTCACTGCTAAAATAATCCTCTAGTATGGTTTCCAGTTTGTCCAGCAGCTGATGGTTGGCTTTCTCTCTTGTAATGAACTGACGGTGATAAAAACGATCTGCATAGCTCAGCAAACCCTCCAGCTGCGAAACGATGATCTTTTTGCTGAAGCGGTCAATGTTTTCATGATATTCCAGTTGTATGTTCTGAAAGATATGGATGAGCATAGCTTCTTCTTTTGCAGAAAGAAATAAGGACTCATGAACCGAATAGTCCCAGAAATCAAATTTCCTGATCAATTTAGCCAATGAGGTGTTCCATAAAAAATCAGGATGAATGAGCAGTAACCATCCGGATTGTGTTGTTTCTTGTTTTGTTTCGATTGAAAGGCTCAGCACCTGATTAGGTGCCACGAAAGACAAAATGCCTTGGTTGAAATCAAATGGCTGTTGACCATACCGGAAATTAATTTGATTTGAAAACGAAACTCTTTTCATCCCAATAGCATAAAAATCGTAACACCAGCTCATCGCTGCAGTATCCACGGGTCGCTTCACCAGTTCAATTTCAGTCACACTGAACAGTGGATGTTCCGGCGCTGGTAGCTGCCGGAACTGGTGAAACTCGCTGATTGTTTTAAACCGCTTCATTTTGATTAATTTTCTTTCCTGATTTCCAGTACAAGTTTACCTCGCACGTGTTTTGTTTCCATTTCAGCATGTGCCTCAGCTGCTTTATTAAGCGGATAAACCTTACTGATAACAACACTCACTTTACCTGCTTCAATTAGTTTTGCAATATCGGTAAGTGACTGCGCAACATCCAAATCTCTCCTTATCATTTTTGCTTCAGCATTTTTTTTTGCAAGTAGATCGAGAAATTTTTCGCTGAAAGGGGAAGCTATCTGAACAGAAACGAACCTGCCACCATCTTTTAATACACCTGCCATCAAGGCCCGGGCAGCTTCATCAGGTACGGGCGAGGCATCAAAAACAACATCAACAGCTTGCAGTAAACCTCCAAAATTTTCATCTTTATAATCAATCACCTCATCTGCACCAAGTTGCCTTAAAAAGTCAAAATTGCGCGGGGAGGCTGTACTGATCACATAAGCGCCTTTTGCTTTAGCAAACTGTAATGCAAGGGTACCAATGCCACCCGCAGCACCATGAATCAACACCCTCTGCCCCGCACTTATTTTACCAAGATCCATCCCGTTCCAAGCCATCAATGCGCATGACGGAATAGCACCGGCTTCATTAAAGCTTAAATTATTTGGCATGATGGCAAACTGGTTAGCTTTAGCGGCAATAAACTCGGCATAGGTGCCGCTTAAAAAATTGGGGAGGCCATAAACTTTATCACCTTTCTTTAATCCGGTAACATCACTTCCAATTTCCTCAACTATACCAGCGCCATCCAGGCCAAGCCCTAATGGTAATTTAAGGAATGGTTTTAAAATCTCGTTGCCTCCCTGCCGCACAACGTAATCAGCCGGGTTAACGCCACTGGCGTACATTTTTACCAGTATTTCACCGGCCTGAGGTAACGGGCGTTCTACTTCTTCTATTTTCATCACTTCCGGTCCGCCAAATTCATGAATTCTTATTGCTTCCATTTTATCTGATTTTTTTGATAACCCAAAGGTCAGCGTAATTTCAAAAACGGATTAAGCCAAAACGCCCTTTGTCTTAGCCTAAAAAAATCAGTCGATATTTGATTCCCGTCTTAATATATCCCTCGGTAAAACAACTTGATGATAAAGTTGGTATGCGGCGGTTCTGGAGGTAATAATGGCATCAGCCTATTAACTTCCTACTACAAAAAGCCTCCAGATTTTCATCCAAAGGCTTTCAAACAATCTTTCCCATGCCGTTCCCACGGGTGGGTGTAAATGTGGTCCTTAGATTACAAAACTCGAACTCTTTTATAGGTTGATTTGCACTGCGTGGCAGGTTTGGAGGATAATTTGTAGTTTTATCTCTTTGAAAATATCATAACTTCACCCAAATCTGGATCATCAAAAGTAACAATCAATTTGTATGGATTTTTGTCGCCCATAAATCCAATACTGGTCAAACTTTCATCAATAGAGGTTAAAGTAATGCCCCAATGTGATTTGGCATGGCCCCAACCATTGTCCACGCCACCAACTGTCTCAATTTTCCATTTGCCGGTTGCAGAAATATGTTTATTATTTTCGGCACTTGGCCCGCCAAAAACATTGGATATATTATTCGCCTGATAAGTGCCGTCTGATTTTAGAATAATTGTTGCTTTTTGTCCCAATTTATCAATAGGTACTTGCGAAATGGTCTGTTCCTTAAATTGATAAACTCCAATCACATCTTCTTTTTTAGGTTGTTCAGTTGTTAAATCTCCAGCATATGGATCAAACTGACAACCTGAGATGATAACAAGCATCAAAAACATTAAGGCTATTGTGATAATTCTCATCAATCTAAGATATAAAAAAAGCCTTCAGATTTCCATCTAAAGGCTTTCAAACAATCTTTACCATACCGTTCCTATGGTGGGTTAAATGTGGTCCCGACGAGAATCGAACTCATATCTAGAGTTTAGGAAACTCCTATTCTATCCGTTGAACTACGGGACCTTTTGTGAATATGCAAATGCGTGGATGTGCCGATGTGCAAATTCTGTGCAAATGTGCGAATTTTGAATGAGTTAGTCAAACACAATTATAAGTCCAGATTTAGTCTTAGAAACTTCGTAAGTCTTTCTTCCTCATCCGCACATCGGCACATCCACACATCTGCACATCAATCTACCTAATGACCGAACCATTATGCATTTCATCACCCGGCGTAACAAAGCTCAGCTTGCCATCAGCACTCTCCGCCATCAGGATCATGCCTTGCGACAGGATGCCTTTTATTTCCCTTGGCTCCAGGTTCACCAGTACGCTTACCTTTTTGCCAATGATGGCTTCGGGTTCAAAGTATTCTGCAATTCCGGATACTATGGTGCGGGTATCCAACCCCGTGTCGATGCTTAGCTTCAGTAGCTTTTTTGTTTTGGCTACCTTTTCGGCGGTAACAATGGTTCCGGTGCGGATGTCCATTGTGGCAAAGGACTCGTAATTGATGTTTTCCTTGGCGGGCACCAATGCTGGTTGCACAGGTGCAGTTGCCGCCTTTTTGTCCAGCAGCTTTTGGATCTGGAAATCGATCACCTCATCCTCTACCTTTTCAAATAATAATGATGATGGATTCAGCTGGTGCCCATTCTCAAATGTCATTTCCTGGTCCAACGCAATGGCGCTAAACGGAATATTCAGCATCCCTACAATCTTTTTAACCGTAGCAGGTAAAAACGGTTGCAGGCAGGTTGCCAAATGGCCGATCAATACCAAACTATTGTGCAGCGTTTCTTTAGCAGCATCCGGGTTGGTTTTTATCGTTTTCCAGGGCTCGTTCTCAGTTAGATAACGGTTGCCCAGGCGGGCAATATCCATTACGCTCTGCAATGCCTGCCGGAATTTATAAGCCTCAAGGTTAACCTGGATCTCGTCATAAAAACGACTTAGTTCTGCATCGATGTGTTTGTCGGTCAGCACAATTTTGGCGCTATCGCCTTCAATTTTACCATCGTAAAATTTATGCATCAATATCATCACCCGGTTTACGTAGTTGCCCAAAATGGCCACCAACTCGTTGTTTACACGGGCCTGGTAATCCTTCCAGGTAAACTCACTGTCGCTGGTTTCAGGCAATATTGAGGTTAATACATAGCGCAGCTCATCCTGCTTGCCGGGAAACTCCTCTAAATATTCATGCAGCCATACAGCATGGTTACGCGAGGTGGAAAGCTTGTCGCCTTCCAAATTCAAAAATTCATTAGCAGGTACATTTTGCGGCAAAATATATTCGCCGTGTGCGTGCAATATGGACGGGAAGATGATACAATGGAATACAATATTATCCTTCCCGATAAAATGCAGCAGGCAGGCCTCATCAGCCTCGTTCTCCTGCTTTTTCCAGTAAAGCTTCCAATCTTTGCCATTATCCAACGCCCATTGCTTGGTGGCAGAAATATATCCTATCGGCGCATCCATCCACACATAAAGCTTCTTGCCTTTAGCTTCTTCCAACGGCACATCGATACCCCAGTCAAGGTCACGGGTCATGGAGCGGGGCTGCAGGCCTGATTTAAGCCACGATTTACATTGCCCGAACACATTTACCTTCCAATCGCCCTCCTTGGTGTCAATCCACTGCTCCAGCCATGGCTGATACTTGTCAAGCGGCAAAAACCAGTGCTTGGTAAGTTTTAATACCGGCGGTTTGCCGCTTAGGGTTGATACCGGGTTGATCAGGTCAGTCGGGTTTAGCGAGGTGCCGCAGTTTTCACATTGGTCGCCGTAAGCATTGGGATTGCTGCAATTGGGGCAGGTACCAATGATATAGCGGTCGGCCAAAAATTGCTGGTAGTCCTCGTCAAAGTATTGTTCCGAAAACTTCTCAATAAACTCGTCCTTTTCATACAGGTTCAGGAAAAACTCCTGTGAAAGATCATGATGAATAGGCGACGAAGTGCGGTGATAGATATCGAAGGAAATTCCGAATTCTTCGAAACTTGTTTTTATCTGGTTATGGTATTTATCAATGATAGCCTGCGGCGTGGTATCTTCCTTTTTTGCTTTTATAGTGATTGCGGCGCCGTGCTCGTCAGACCCGCAGATGTAAACCACATCCTTATTTTGCAGGCGAAGGTAGCGTACAAAAATATCAGCAGGCAGGTATGCCCCTGCCAGGTGCCCGATATGCAGCGGACCATTGGCATACGGCAACGCGGAAGTAACTGTAAACCTCTTAAATTTATTCAATTGCGACATAGTTGGCAAAGATACCGTTTTAGTCGGGAAAGTCCGAAAGTCAGTAAAGTCCGAAAGGAAAAAGGTGGGTTCGCAAATTTTTTTAGATAATGTATAACTTGCGGTTTCTTTGTTATCAAAAAACAATATGGATAAACCAGTGAATACAGCTTTTTCCGGACTCCTCCCTCCGTACTTGAAGGCCGGTGATAAAATTGCCATTACCTGCCCGGCAAAGAAATTGCCCAATCCGATGACGGATGCCATAGCACTTTTACAATCGTGGGGCTTGGAGGTAATACTTGGCGATACGTTGGACGCCTCGTGGCACCAGTTTGCCGGCGACGATGCCTTCAGGGCCAGGGATTTTCAGCGCTTTGTTGACGATGATAGTATTAAAGCAATAATTGCTGCACGCGGCGGCTATGGAACCGTAAGAATGATTGACATGGTTGATTTTAGTCGTTTCGCAGCAAACCCTAAGTGGGTGATTGGGTTTAGCGATATTACTTTACTGCATGCCCACCTGTTCGCCAATTTTAGTGTACCAAGCATTCACGGGCAAATGCCGATGACTATAC
>JALYIP010000067.1 GCA_030775685.1 Bacteroidota bacterium | reverse complement strand
CCATTATTAAAGGCGCTTTGCGGCTCATCAAGCAAAACCACGGTGTGGAATTTGATATAGATACCCTGGCACTGGATGATCAGCTCACCTTCGAGCTTTACCAGCGCGGCGATACCAACGGTACTTTCCAGTTTGAAAGCGACGGGATGCAGATGTACCTGCGTGAGCTAAAGCCGGATAAGTTTGAGGATTTGATTGCGATGAACGCGCTTTACCGCCCTGGTCCGATTGAGTACATCCCCAATTTCATCAGTCGTAAACATGGCCGCGAGCCAATTACGTTCGACGTTCCGGATATGGAGGAGTACCTTGGTGAAACCTACGGGATCACGGTATACCAGGAACAGGTGATGCTTTTATCGCAAAAGCTGGCGGGCTTTAGTAAAGGCGATGCTGACGTTTTGCGTAAGGCGATGGGTAAAAAGCAGATTGAGGTGTTGAACAAGATGGAGGCCCAATTTATGGAAGGCGCCACCGCAAAAGGTCACCCTAAAGATAAGCTGACCAAGATCTGGACCGACTGGAAGGCTTTTGCACAGTATGCGTTCAATAAATCGCACTCAACCTGTTATGCGTTCGTAGCTTATCAAACGGCTTACCTGAAGGCGCATTATCCAAGTGAATACATGGCGGCGGTGTTAAACAACCAGAACAACATGGAGAAGATCACCTTCTTTATGGAGGAATGCCGCCGCATGGGCGTACAGGTTTTGGGGCCTGATATTAATGAAAGTGACATGTCCTTTGCTGTGAATGGCAAGGGACAGGTACGTTTTGGGTTGACAGGTGTTAAGGGGGTTGGTGATAAGGCAGTAGAGAGTATTATAGAGGAACGGGTTGAACGCGGTCCTTATAAATCTGTTTATGATTTTGCTCAACGGAGCAATACCCGGAGTGTGAATCGAAAATCGTACGAGAACCTGGTTTATGGCGGTGCATTTGACGAGTTCGGATTGAACCGTGCGCAGTTCTTTGCTAAAACAGAAAACGGTGTACTGACAGGCGTGGAGCGTTTAATAAAATACGCCAATGATTACCAGAATACTCAGAATAGCTCACAATCATCACTGTTTGGCGGCTCGGTAGCATCTTACATTCCGGAGCCTGCCATGCCTGAATCCGACGAATGGCCGCTGATAGAAAAATTAAAATACGAAAAGGATGTAATCGGCATCTATTTGACTGGTCACCCGCTGGATAATTATAAGGTGGAGTTGGAAAGGTTCTGTAATGCCAGCATTGCCGACTTGAAGAATATGCAAAAAGCCCGCTCGGGCGAGGGTGGCGAAGAGATCATGACCGCTTTTGCCAACCTGCGGCGCAAAGGTGAAGTATGTATTGGAGGTTTAGTAGGCAACGTTCAGCATAAAATGACCAAGACAGGTAAGCCTTTCGGCACGTTTGTTTTGGAGGATTATAATGAATCGTATGAGTTTGCATTGTTTGGTGAAGATTATGTGAAATTCAGGAACATGATGGTAGATGGTTATTTCCTGCACCTGCGGGGAATCATCGAAGAGAAATTCCGCCAGAAAGATAACTGGGATATGAAGATCACGGTGATAAGCCTGTTATCCGAAATGAGGGATAAACTCACTAAATCATTAACCGTATGCCTGGAGCTGAATGCGCTGAACAGCAGGTTGCTGGCCGATCTGCAAGGCCTTATCGATATCAATAATCAAAAATACCCGGTAAAAAATTGTACCCTTAAGTTTATGATAAAAGACAGGGAAGAGAATATGCTGGTTGAGTTGCCATCCAAAAACTTCAAGGTAAACCCAAGTGATGATTTGATGGCCGATATTTTCAATTTAACGAATGTGCAGCCGGTGTTGAATTAGGAGCGATTTGAGGAATGCCCATTGGCTTTAACACGATTGTTTTAATGGGATTTTTAATTTAATTTTGTTAAACAAGCAAATTATTATGACTACCGACATTATAAGAGAAAGGTTACATGAGTATATCCGCTTTGCCGACGATAAAAAGGTAAATGCGATTTACACCATGGTAGAGAATGAGATTGTAGAGGAGTTGGATTTGTGGGAGGATGAGGATTTTTTAAACGAGCTGAATGATCGTTTGGAAAAATTTGAAAGCGGTGAAACTAAAAGTGTCTCTGTAGAGCAAGTTATGTATAATGCTGAGAAAAGATTAAAGTTATAGAAATGAACTTTAATGTTGAATTCGACCCCAAGGCCGAATTAGAATTTTCAGACGCATTTTATTGGTATGAAAAACGCACAGAAGGGTTAGGCTTTCGTTTTAGATTTTCGGTACTCAAACAAATTAGCTACATCTCTAGAAATCCATTACATTATCCGAATAAGAAACGTGATTTTAGAGAATGTAAAATAGATGATTTCCCTTATCTGATTATTTATAACGTATACCCAGAACAGAATTTTATAATAATAATGTCGGTATTCCACACTAGCAGAAAACCCTCCAAAAAGTATAAAAGATAAGCTTCTGCTAATTCAACCTAAAAATAGCCGTATCCCTTTTATTGGCGTTAAACAGCTCATTGCCTTTGAAGCCATTCTTTAAAAACTTCTGGTAACAATCTTTGATATAAAATTCCATCTCGTAATCGGAAGCTTTGTGAGCGTACTCGTAGGTGGGTCGGTAATTTACGATGAAGTTTGAAAGCGTATCGCCTTTTAACCCGGTTACCCTTGCCACCAACCCGTGGCTGAACTTTTGGTTTACATAATCGGTTTTTTCATCGCGTATTAGTACCTTATTGAACTTGTATTCGCGGGTGCTTTTTTTGATGAGCGCACGAATCAGGGTACCCACATCAATGCTGAGCAGTTGACTGGTGTTTGTAATCTGTCTGGGGACGAAGGCGTCGATCACTCTTGGCCCTTTATAGTTAAATTGTTTAGCGTAAAACTCCCGGTTGGCGGCAGAGTCCTTTTTAAAATCGAGCTCCCTGTTTGCGTGGATGGTTACCTGCTGCAACTGAATTTTTGCAGCCTCAAGTTCCACATGAATATGCGCCATTACCACGCTTACTTTCGTGCTAAAAGTTTTATAGCCGAAAAAGCTCACCTTAAGGGTATCGCTATTACCGGATGCTGCAATGCTGAATTCTCCGAACGAATTGGTAAATGCCTGGTGTTTCCCCATGCTCACCATTGCGCCGTTAACCGGGAGCTTGGTGTCGTTATAGATCACGGTGCCCCTGATCTGCTGGCTGTAACAGCAAATGCTACAAATAAGAAGCATGAAGAGCAGCAGGTATTTCATAGCGTAATAACAGGCCGGTTAAGATTATCTACCCAAAAATAAGAAAGAAAACGTTGCAGATGAATTGTTTAACATCATTTAACAACCAATCAGTACTTCAATTTTTCTTCTTCCGGACTTTACTGACTTTCGGACTTTCCGTCTTTCCCACTTTCCCACAAAAACATATCTTTGCGCTATTATGAGCAAATCAACCGACGAACTTTTTAAAAACGTTATATCGCACGCTAAAGAATACGGCTTTGTTTTCCAAAGCAGTGAAATTTATGATGGCCTGAGCGCCGTTTACGACTACGGGCAATTTGGCTCGGAGCTAAAGAACAACATCAAAACTTATTGGTGGAAGGCCATGGTGCAGATGAATGAGAACATAGTTGGTATTGATTCTGCCATATTTATGCACCCTAAGATCTGGGAAGCAAGCGGGCACGTTGCAGGTTTTAGCGATCCCATGATTGATAATAAGGATTCTAACAAGCGTTACCGAGCCGATCAGCTATTGGAAGATAAGATTGAGCGTTATAAAAAAGACGGAAAAACTGATAAAGCTGAATTGCTTCAGGAAGAGTTGGATGAGGCTTTGAAAATGGAAAACCTTGTCGGCTTAAAGGATTTAATTTTAGCACACGAAATTGCTGACCCGGTAAGCGGCACCCGCAACTGGACAGACGTGCGCCAGTTTAACCTGATGTTCAGCACCCAGATGGGCGCTGTGGCTGATGATGCCGATGTAGTTTATCTCCGCCCGGAAACTGCACAGGGGATATTTGTAAACTATTTGAACGTGCAGAAATCGGGCAGGATGAAAATTCCCTTCGGGATTGCTCAGATTGGTAAGGCTTTCCGTAACGAGGTGATTGCCCGCCAGTTCATTATCCGTATGCGCGAATTTGAGCAGATGGAGATGCAGTTCTTCGTTCGCCCTGGCACACAAAAGGAGTGGTTTAACAAATGGAAAGAAACCCGTTTGAAATGGCACCTTG
The DNA here is from genome assembly GCA_030775685.1 of Bacteroidota bacterium. Taxonomy (GTDB): domain Bacteria; phylum Bacteroidota; class Bacteroidia; order Sphingobacteriales; family Sphingobacteriaceae; genus Mucilaginibacter. Next base: position 289,257 of record JALYIP010000067.1, on the reverse strand, counting down.
CCTTGGGTACCGCTCCCGAAAAATACCGTTACCACGAACATACCAAGCTGGCGCATTATGCCGATGCTGCTTATGATATCGAGTTTGAATTTCCGTTTGGCTTTAAGGAAGTTGAAGGGATCCACAGCCGTACCGATTTTGATTTGAGCCAGCACCAGAAGTTTAGCAACAAAAAAATGCAGTACTTCGATCCGGAGATTGACCCGGCTACAGAGAAGCCTTATGGTAACTATATCCCTTATGTGATAGAAACTTCTATCGGCTTAGACAGGATGTTTTTATTAACGATGATCAACGCTTTTGAAGAAGAAGACCTGAGCACCGAAGAGAAACAGGATAGCCGCACCGTATTGCGCCTGCACCCTTGTTTGGCCCCGGTGAAAGCTGCTATATTCCCGTTGATCAAGAAAGACGGTCTGCCTGAAAAAGCCCGCGAGATAATGGACAAGCTGAAGCTTGACTTTAACCTGCAATATGAAGAAAAAGATGCTATCGGTAAACGTTACCGCCGCCAGGATGCCATAGGAACGCCAATTTGTGTAACTGTTGATCACCAAACTTTGGAAGATAACACCGTTACCATCCGCTACCGCGATACCATGAAACAGGAACGTGTGGATGCTGCTGAATTGGAGAAGATTTTGGGTGATATGGTGAGCTGGAAGAATTTGTTGGCGTAGATAGTTAATTAGAGATTAGAGACCAGAGGTTAGTAAGAAAAATAACGAAATTCGAAATCGAACATCCGAGATCTGAAATAAAATGACTTACGACACCAAAATCGGCATCAAATCATGGGCGGAGGAAGACCGGCCGCGTGAAAAGCTGAGCGGGCAGGGCAGGCGTGCCTTAACCGATGCGGAGCTGATTGCGATACTGATAGGCTCCGGAAGTCGTGATGAAACCGCGGTGGAGCTGAGCAAGCGCATCCTGCACCACTATGGTAATGATTTAAACAAGCTTGGCAAAGCTTCAATTGCCGAACTCTCCAATTTTAAAGGCATCGGCGAAGCTAAAGCTATTTCTATAATTGCTGCGCTTGAGATTGGCCGGCGAAGAAGCGAAACCGAAAGCGCCCCGCCTGAACATATCGGCAGCAGCAGGGACACCTACAACATCATGAAGCGCCACTTCATCGATTTGAACCACGAAGAATTCTGGATAGTATTAACCAGCCGTTCGTCAAAGTTCATTGCCAAAGAGCTGGTTAGCAAAGGCGGAATGGCAGCTACTGTCGTTGACCCAAAGGTAATATTCGGGTTGGCCTTACAGCACAAGGCAACGAACATCTTTTTGCTGCATAACCACCCCTCGGGTAATTTAAAGCCGAGTCATGAAGATATTCATCTTACCAAAAAATTATCCGAAGCAGGAAAGCTATTGGACATCAGGGTGCTTGACCATTTGATAGTTACCGATAAAGGGTTTTATAGTATGGCGGATGAGGGACTGATTTGATGTCGGATGTTGGATTTTTCGCCATTAATTTGTTTTCTTAATGGCGCTCAAGAGGGCTACGCCGTTTCGGATTTAGTAATTTCAAAGAAAACTAATCTCTGATCTCTAAACTATAATCACTTTGTCCAAACAACGTTTGGATAATAACGTTATCTTTAAACAAATTTCTAAAGCTATGATAACTCCAGATAACCAGATCCCTATTGACGATTCAGAAAATAATGAATCTGACGATCAGCAAAGCCAGAAAGACATACATTCAAATGGTTTGGATGACCTGCCGGAGTCCGGCGATACAGTTGATTACGCTGATCCCGATAAACTAAAACGTGCCTATGATGCCGCCGAAGCTTCCTTTACCCTTAACTTAGGTGAAGATGGTGACACGGATACGGGTGATGATGAATAAAGCTGCCCCTCTAAATCTCCCCTAAAGGGGAGACTTTTTTTCTTTCGTACTTTACCGACTTTCCGGACTTCCCGACTTTCACCACCTTTTTCTCACTTTCGGACTTTCCGACTTCCGGTCTTTCGGACTAAATCCTATCTTTGCCGATTATCATTTCGCTATAATGAAGATATCGTATAATTGGCTTAAAGAATTTATTGATACAGATAAAACTCCTCAAGAGATCTCGACCATTTTAACCGGCACCGGTTTGGAGGTGGAGAGCCTTGAAAAAGTTCAGGCTATTCCCGGTGGGCTGGAAGGACTGGTGATCGGTTACGTTAAAGAACGCGTCCAGCATCCCAATGCCGACAGGTTGAGCATCACCAAAGTTGCCGTAGGCACAGGAGAAGACCTGCAAATTGTTTGCGGTGCGCATAACGTTGATGCCGGGCAAAAGGTAGTGGTGGCCACCGTAGGCACAACCGTTTACCCAACCGCTGGCGAGCCGTTTAAAATTAACAAATCCAAAATCAGGGGTGAGGTATCTGAAGGTATGATCTGTGCCGAGGATGAAATAGGTTTAGGTACCGACCATGCCGGCATTATGGTGCTTGACGCTGATGCTGCCGTCGGCACTTTAGCCAAAGACTATTTTAAACTGAACGACGATTACCTTTACGAGATAGGCTTAACACCAAACCGCGCCGATGCTACTTCGCATTTAGGTACGGCAAGGGATATTGCCGCGTTTTTAAAGATTGGTGTTAAAAGACCGGATGTTTCGGCATTTAAGGTGGATAATACCAGCAGGACTATTAAGGTTGTGGTGGCGAATGAGGCTGCAAGCCCGAGATATTCAGGTGTTACCATATCAGGTGTTGAAGTTAAGGAATCACCAAAATGGTTGAAGGAAAGGCTGGCTGTTATCGGCATCCGTTCTATCAATAACATTGTTGACGCTACTAACTATGTATTGCATGACCTTGGTCAGCCGCTGCATGCTTTTGATGCGGATGCAATTACCGGCGATACTGTGTTAGTAAAAAACTATCCCGAAGGAACTTTATTCAAGACTTTGGATGATGTGGACCGCAAACTAAGCGCCGATGATTTGATGATAGGCAATGCTGAAGTGCCTATGTGCATAGCCGGCGTTTTTGGCGGTGCAGATTCAGGCGTTAAGGCATCGACAAAAAATATCTTCTTAGAGAGCGCATATTTTAACGCGGTTTCGGTTCGTAAAACATCCAAGCGTCATGGCTTAAAAACGGATGCATCGTTTAGGTTTGAGCGTGGTACCGATCCTGATATGACTGTGTTCGCTTTGAAGCGCGCAGCCTTATTAATCAAGGAAATTGCCGGCGGAAGTATCTCGTCAGAAATTTCGGATCATTATCCAAGCCCGGTTGCACCGTTCGAGATAGAGGTTACTTATAAAAATATCCACAGGCTGATCGGCAAGGAAATTCCGCATGGCGAGATAAAGGGAATCCTTACAGCTTTGGACATCCAGATAGTTGGCGAAACTGGCGAAGGGCTGTCATTAAAAGTGCCGCCATATCGTGTTGATATTACCCGCGAGGTGGACATTGTGGAAGAGATCCTTAGGATTTATGGTTACAACAACATCGAAATCCCAACACAGATCAGGGCATCTTTAAATACTTCTGTAAGACCGGAGAAGGATACTGTTCAAAACCTGATCTCTGACATGCTGAGCGCGAATGGTTTTAACGAGATCATGTCGAACTCGCTGACCAAATCGGCTTATTCTTCAAACTTAGATAAGGCGGTAAAAATCCTGAACCCGCTAAGTAGTGATCTGGATGTAATGCGCCAAACGCTGATCTACTCAGGGCTGGAAGCTATCGCCTACAACGCCAATCGCCGTAATGCTGATTTGAAGCTTTACGAGTTTGGCAAAGTGTACGAGATTAATGAGGATAAATATTCGGAAACCCAAAGGTTTGCCCTGTTCATTTCAGGTATCGACAAGCCTGAACAATGGAACCAAAAAGCCAAAACAGTATCGTTTTATAACCTAAAGGCTATTGTTGATGGCATCATCACCAAACTAAACATCAGCGACCTTACGCTTGAAGAATCAACCTGCAAAAAGCTGGCATGGGGGATGCAATACAGTCGTAATGGAAAGCAACTGGTTAAGTTCGGCAAGGTATCGGCAGAAGCATTGAAAAAGGTGGATGTAGATAAGGAAGTTTTTTGTGCTGATTTTAATTTTGATCTGATCTTAGCGGCTGTTCGTAAGAACAAGATAATCTTCCAGGATGTATCGAAGTTCCCGTCTGTAAGGCGTGATCTTTCGATGCTGATTGACAAAGCGGTTACGTTCGGTCAATTGAAGCAAATAGCTGAACGGACAGAACGCAAGCTATTGCAGGAGGTAAGTGTATTTGATGTGTACGAGGGTGACAAGCTGCCTGCAGGCAAAAAGTCGTATGCGTTAAGCTTCGTCATCCAGGATAGCGAAAAAACGCTGACCGATAAAGCGATCGACAGCATTATGCAGAAATTAATTTACAACTTAGGGAAGGAAGCAGGAGCGGAAATTAGGAAATAGAGATTAGTTAATTGGAGATTAGAGATTAGTTGAATCAGGTGGCGAAAAAAAACGCTATCAATAATATTTAAACTAATCTCAAGTCTGTAGCCTCTAATCACTATATTCGTTAATAATTAATTAATATTATAAAATTAAAACTAACCTCTGGTCTCTGACCTCTAATCACTAAAACGAACCATGGCCTTAGCAGAGCAATTAAATACAATTGTAGAAAGAACGGAGCGCTTAATTGAGCTTTGTGCTGCTTTGCAGGAGGAAAACGACTTGTTGAAGCTGGAGAGCGAGGCGCTTTCGGTAGCCCTTGATGCCAGCAAAAATAAGACAAAGGAGCTTGATGAAAAGCTCCGCGCATTGAAGATGGCGAAGTCGTTTTCAGAAACAAATGAAAAAAGTCTTGACATAAAGCAAAAAATTAACGAATTTGTGCAGGAAATAGATAAGTGTATTGTATTATTGAAGAAATAATACAAAAGTGAAAAGCTCAAATGGGAGAAATCTCTATTAAAATAAATATTGCTGACAGAGTTTACCCCTTAAAGGTAAACATGGAAGAGGAAGAAATAATACGACGAGCAGCCAAGCTGATTAATGACCGGATAAAGGAATATCAGGAGAATTATGCAGTAAGGGATAAACAGGATTTGCTTTCAATGTGTGTGTTGCATTATGCAACGTCATCATTAAAGGCCGATATGAAGGTTTCAACAGACGATACGGAAGTGACGGAGAAAGTGTACCAGTTGGACTATTTATTATCAGAATTTTTTTCAAAGCAATAAGCGTTCTTTAACATAAACAGAGCAATTAAGATTTAACCGCAGTTAAATTTTAAGTTTCACTATTAAAAACTTAACGCTTCAATATGAACGGATCGAAGAGGTATGCATTAATCGTACGGTTAATGGTAACCCGTGATTCGTAACTTAACGAGGTTTTAAATACATGAAACTTAAATATTAGTTGCGGTTTTTTTTATTATATACCAATTATAGACATGAGTACAACCATATTATACCTTATCATCGGAGTGTTGATAGGGGGGCTGCCGGGTTTCATCCTGGGGCGTTTCTTACTGAAAAAGCTGTTTAAAGACCAGGAGGTTGCAGCACAAACCAAAGTAAAAAAGATCCTGAAGGATGCTGAAAATGATGCCGAGATCCTTAAAAAGAACAGGTTGCTGGAAGCTAAGGAGAAGTTTTTACAGATGAAGGCTGAGCACGAGCAGCAGATCAATGAAAAAAACAACACGATCAATCAGCGCGAAAACGGCATCAAACAAAAAGAGCAATCATTAAACCAACGCCTGGAAAACCAGAACCGTAAGGATAGTGAGCTGGATAATCTTCGTAAGAATTTAGAAAAGCAAACAGAAATTGTTCTTAAAAAACAAGAGGATGTTGAGGTGCTGAAAAACTCACACGTGCAGCAGTTGGAAACCATTGCAGGCTTATCTGCCGAGGATGCCAAAAATCAGTTGATCGATAACCTGCGCGAAGAAGCACGTAGTAAGGCGATGGCACAGATAAAAGATATTGTTGACGAAGCCAAGCTTACCGCTACAAAGGAAGCTAAGAAGATAGTTATCCAAACTATCCAGCGTACCGCAACAGAAGCAGCTATTGAGAATACCGTTTCCATTTTCAATATCGAAAATGATGAAATAAAAGGCAGGATCATTGGGCGTGAAGGCCGTAATATCCGTGCCCTGGAAGCAGCTACCGGCATCGAAATTATTGTTGATGATACCCCGGAAGCAATCATTCTTTCAGGTTTCGACCCTGTCCGCAGGGAGATTGCCCGTCTGGCTATGCACCGTCTGGTGACGGATGGACGCATCCACCCGGCGCGTATCGAGGAGGTCGTTGCCAAAACCAGGAAGCAAATTGAAGAGGAAATAGTTGAAATAGGCGAGCGTACCGTAATCGACTTAGGAATTAGCGGTTTACACCCTGAGCTGATCCGTATGGTTGGAAGGATGCGTTACCGCTCATCTTATGGTCAAAACCTGCTGCAACACTCACGCGAGGTGGCCAATTTCTGTGCTACCATGGCGGCTGAATTAGGTTTGAACGTGAAGCTTGCAAAACGTGCGGGTTTACTGCATGATATTGGTAAGGTACCTGATGACAACCCGGAATTGCCACACGCTATTTTAGGGATGCAGCTTGCTGAAAAATATAAAGAACATCCTGAAGTTTGCAACGCCATTGGCGCCCACCACGATGAAGTGGAGATGACTTCCATGTTATCGCCGATCATTCAGGTTTGTGACGCCATATCAGGCGCAAGGCCAGGCGCACGCCGCGAGGTTGTTGAAAGCTACATTAAGCGTTTGAAGGAGCTGGAAGAGCTTGCATTGTCATACCCTGGCGTCGAAAAAACATTCGCTATCCAGGCTGGCCGTGAGTTACGTGTGGTTGTTGAAAGTGAAAAGATCAGCGATGCACAGTCAGAAGTTTTGGCGGCTGATATTTCAAACCGCATCCAGACTGAAATGACCTATCCCGGCCAGATCAAGGTTACCGTTATCCGGGAAACAAGGTCGGTTGCGTTTGCTAAATAATTAAATAAAAATTAATACAGCCCTCTTTGAAAAAGGAGGGCTTTTATAATGGCGACAAATAAAAATAGCAACAATAGGAGTGGATCTTCTTCTTCAACAAAAACAGTTGCTGAAGCAAGGCCTGTTGATGTTTATTTTGATAAATATGCCGAGAGCCATCAAAACCCTACAAATAAACTGATCCATTGGATCTGCGTGCCACTTATTGTATTTAGTTTATTTGGATTGATCTGGTCAATTCCTTTTCCTTATATTAAATTTTTAGGGCAATATAATGGGTATTTTAACTGGGCTTCATTTTTACTGGCCTTCAGTATTTATTACTACATTAAACTGTCGCCGGTACTTTCCTATTTAATGTTGCTGATATTGTTTGGATTTAGCTATGGAATTAGTGAGCTTGACCAATGGCATAAAACAGGTGGCCCCGCTTTGTGGGAAATATCTCTTGTTGTTTTTGTACTGTCGTGGATAGGGCAATTTATAGGGCACAAAATTGAAGGGAAAAAGCCTTCGTTTTTAGATGATCTTAAATTTCTGCTTATTGGCCCGATATGGCTGCTTCATTTTATATTGAAGAAGTATTCTATAAGGTATTAGGAAAAAAGAAACAGAAAGATAATGTTAAGTCAGATTTTATCTTTTCCCTGACTGGGAACTTAAGACTTTCAACTCACAACTAAACGTCAATTCACATTACATTAGTAGTTCTTGTCAAGGTATTTTTAATCTTGACTCTTGTCTCTCTTCTTGATTCCTGGCTCTTAACTTCTAAAAGTTCTTCCCCAATTTATCCAACATCTCCTGTGGTATTTTCTCCAGGTCAAGTACAAGGAAACCATCCAGGCAATCGGCAAATTTAGGATCTATATTGAAGCAGATGATCTTTGCATTTAGGCCAATATATTGACGAAGCAATACAGGCACCTTTAAGCTCCTGGTTTCCACTTCCGAGATCAGGTTATCCAATCCCTTAAAACTATCCTCACCCGACATTAGCAGGTCGGTATCGATTGAGCCAAGATCGACCTTGAACTTTTTACGCGGTTTTACATATTGCGCCATTTCCTCATCAAAGTGGTTACGGTTGATGTAATCGACAATAAGTGATTTGGAGAAGTTAGAAAACGAATTGCTAATGCTTACCGGCCCAATCAAATAACGATAGCGCGGGTTCTCTACCAGGTATTTCAGGATCCCCTTCCAAAGTAAAAACAATGGCAATGGCTTTTGCTGGTATTCCTTACGGACCCATGAGCGGCCAAGCTCTATACTTTTTTTAAGTATCGGGGTAAATTGCGATTTGATCTTGAATAGCTCGGAAACGTAAAAACCTTTTTTGCCGATGCTATAAAAGATCTCATCACCCAGGCCTATGCGGTAAGCACCTACCAGCATCCGGGCTTCCGTATCCCATATAAACAGGTGATGATAATAGATATCGTATTCATCAAGGTCGAACGCCTTGTTAGTTCCCTCGCCAATTTCTCTAAATGTAATTTCACGTAATCTCCCAATCTCGCGGATGGTGTTAGGAATAAGGGTAGTTGGTGTAATATACACCTCATAGTTTTTCTCAACCCAAATCCGGTAGTCCTTTCTTAGCGGCTCAATTTCCTTTTCAAGGATCTCTCCTTTAATTTCCGGAGCAAATTCTACGGGTTCCTTTTTTACCTTGAACAGGTTGCGCGGGTTGAAGATTTTCTTTTCATCCTCAAGGCCAGTCCCTAAGGCATAGGTGCGCGCCCTTAAATAATTTAGCAATTTGGCGCTGTTGGCATAATCGGGTATATCGGTTACATTAATTGGCTTACCGATCCTTAATTTTATGGTGTGCCCGCTCTTGTTAAATAATTCCGATGGCAACTTGGCCGTACGCAAAGCCGGGTGAATAAGGCTTAGCAGGTTAAACAGCAACCCGTTATTTCCGTGGAAATAGATTGGAACTACCGGCACTTTTGCTTTCGCAATTATCTTACCTACAACGGGGTGCCATAAGCGGTCGGTCACTTCCTTTTTATCAACCTTGAAAGTCGATACCTCGCCGGCAGGGAAGATCCCGATAGGGGTGCCGTTCGCTAATAATTCTAAAGTATTTTTTAAGCCGCTGATGCTTGAAGAATGCTCTACGTTCTCAAACGGATTTACAGCGATAAAATAATCAGCAAGGTTGGGGATCTTTTTCAGTAGGAAATTAGCCATCAGTTTGGCATCAGGCCTCACCATGCAGAGCATCTTTAACAATACCATGCCTTCTATGCCTCCGTAAGGGTGATTGGCAATAGCAATAAAACTGCCTTCTTTTGGGATATGCTTTAAGTCCTTTTCGTCAAATTCTACTTCAATGCCGCAGCCCGCTAAAATAGCATCCACAAATTCGGGGCCCACCTTGGGTTGAGCCTGGGCAAACAGGTCATTCACCTGGTTAATTTTCATTAATTCCATCAATATAGCTGCCAGGCCGGGCATCCTTAGCTTATCCAGCTTGGTGGCTTTGGCGAACTCTTCTGTGGTAATTACCTTCATATCTATAAAATAAACCCTGTAGTTAAGGGAATAAATGTCCTGAAAAATTATTTAATTTAACGCTGATAAACCTTTAAATGAAAACGCGGATAAAAAATTACCTGTCGATAACCAAAAAAGAATGGAATGGTTTGGTGATCCTTGTCGTTTTGATTGCATTGGTACTGGCTGCGCCCTATGTTTATCAATTGTTCCGCAAAGATAATACAATAAATTTTAAAGAGTTCGATAAAGCAGTTGCCCAAATAAACAAAGCGGGCGGAAACGTGGGATTTAGTGCTGATAGCTCAGCATCCGGTGAAAAGCTTGCAAAGCCGGTTATGTTCCCTTTTAATCCTAATAAGCTCACTATCGCACAGTGGAAACAACTCGGACTCAGTGAGCACCAGGCCGAAGTAATAAAGCATTATACCGATAAAGGCGGCAGGTTTTATACTAAAGAAGATGTAAAAAAGATTTATGCGCTCACGGCTGATGACTATAAAAAACTGGAACCATATATTGCGATCCCCGAAACAGAACACTTTTCAAAAAAGATCAGGACTGGTGAAGTTATTGAACTAAACACAGCGGATTCTGCAAAACTTACTGAACTGAGCGGAATAGGCGGTTCATTTGCCATAAGAATAGTAAGATACAGGACAAGGCTGGGCGGCTTTTATAAAAAGGAGCAATTAAAGGAGATTTACGGTATCGACTCCTTGAAATATGAGGAGATCAAAAACCAGGTATCAGTAAATGTCGCTAAGATCAGTAAGATAGCGATAAACAAAATTTCGTTTGATCAGCTTCGGTTATTCCCATACCTGAGCTATAAGCAGGTAAATGCAATTATTGAATACCGCAAGCAGCATGGTAATTATACATCAACAGCTGATCTGAAAAATATTGTACTGCTTGATGATGGAATTTTACGTAAAATTGAACCATATATAAGTTTTAAATGATAGCGCAGCAAATCAAATCGGCCATTCGTGATATTCCTGATTTCCCAAAGCCGGGGATTATCTTTAAAGATATAACGCCTATATTAAAAGACCCGCAGCTATGCGAAAACATAGTGGAAGCCTTCGCAGAACAATTAAAAGATACTCGCATAGATGCCATTGCCGGTATTGAAAGTCGGGGGTTCTTGTTTGGATTATCCCTTGCTACCAAACTTGGAATTCCATTCGTTCCTGTACGCAAGGCAGGAAAGCTGCCCTTTACCATCAAACAAAAGGCCTATAAACTGGAATATGGTACCGCTACTATTGAACTGCACACTGATGCATTTGAGCCCGGTCAGCATATTTTAATTCATGACGATTTGCTGGCAACCGGCGGGACTGCCCTTGCAGCTAGTGAATTGATCCAGGAAATGGGTGGAATTGTTGCAGGGTTTTCCTTTGTAGTGGAATTGGGGTTTTTGAATGGGATGGAAAGGTTAACGCCGGTTTGTGATAAGGTGGTGGTGTTGGCGGAATATTAAGGATGTCGCAAAATAATTTTCATTATTTCTTAGCTGATAAACCCCACGCCGACAGCTAAACCCACAATTTATACCGTATACCAAATGTGTCCCTTTTCATAGCTGGTAAATACCAAACTATTGCGTAATTTATTGCGTTACTTTGCCTGTAAACCAATTGTAAACACATGGATTCCTTACTTACCGATATGCCCGCCGGGTATGATTTCTCGATAAACGATAACCAGAAAATGATAGGCCAAATGGCCAAGGATTTTGCCGAAAAACATATTCGCCCGCACGTAATGGAATGGGACGAAGCACAGCATTTTCCGGTTGAACTGTTTAAGAAGTTGGGCGAGCTGGGGATGATGAGCGTATTTGTTCCGGAGGAATATGGTGGCTCGGGTTTCGGGTATTTTGAATATGTGACTGTTATAGTTGAAATAGCCAAAGTATGTGGTTCAATAGGTTTATCGGTGGCAGCGCATAATTCATTATGCACTGGTCATATCCTGGCGTTTGGCAATGAAGAGCAAAAGCATCGTTGGCTACCCAGGCTTGCAACCGCTGAATGGATAGGGGCATGGGGATTAACCGAGGCCAATACCGGTTCAGATGCGATGGGTATGAATACCACTGCAGTATTAGATGGTGACCACTATGTTGTAAACGGATCTAAAAACTGGATCACCCATGGTAAATCGGGCAACGTAGCAGTTGTGATGGTTCGTACCGGCGAAAAGGGTGATTCAAAAGGGATCTCGGCCCTGGTTATTGAAAAGGGAACGCCGGGCTTCACCCACGGTAAAAAGGAAAATAAGCTGGGTATGCGCGCATCTGAAACTACCGAACTGATATTCGATAACTGTCGTGTACCAAAGGAAAACCTTTTAGGCGTGGAGGGCGAAGGCTTTAAACAGGCAATGAAGGTATTGGATGGCGGGCGTATCTCTATAGCATCGTTATCGCTGGGCATAGCAAAAGGCGCTTTTGAAGCGGCCGTGGCTTATTCAAAGGAGCGCAAACAATTTGGACAACCGATCAGTAACTTCCAGGGGATTGCCTTTAAACTGGCAGATATGGCGACTGAAATTGAAGCTTCAGAATTATTAATCATGCAGGCAGCTGATTTAAAGAACAGGCACCTGCCGGTAACCAAGCAATCGGCTATGGCCAAATACTTCGCATCTGAAGTAGCGGTGCGCACAGCAACTGAAGCTATTCAAATTTTCGGTGGTTACGGTTACACAAAAGACTTTCCTGTCGAAAAGTATTATCGTGACGCAAAACTTTGTACTATAGGCGAGGGGACGAGCGAGATCCAAAAAATTGTGATTAGTCGCGAGGTATTGAAATAGCCGGCGGAATTGATAAGTTAAGTTACTGCCGGAAGATTTGTATTAATTATAAAATGCCTACATTTAGGGATATAACTAATTGTTAATATCCACATCAACTTAACTTCTTCCATGGAAAAGGATCAATCCCCATCAAGCGAACGCCGCGGTTTCTTGAGGCAATTTTTGACAGGTGCCGCAGCGCTGGGGGCCGGTATTTTTGCAAAGCCGGCAATTGTCTCGGCAGCCGAAAGGCTATCATCTCCGAACGATTCTGAAGCTGACGAGTGGTTTAAAAAGGTTAAGGGAAAACACAAAATGGTTTTCGATGTAACGCAGCCTCACGGGATATTTCCGTTTGCATGGCCCCGGATCTTTTTGGCTACTAATGGAAAAACCGGAACTCCACCCGAAGAATGCGGCGTAGTTGTTGTGTTGCGGCATACTTCTGCGGCGTATGCGATGAATAGCCAGTTATGGGAAAAATATAAGTTTGGCGAATATCTTAAGATAGACGATGCTGAAACCAAGGCTCCAGCAGCCCATAATCCATTTTGGGAACCCAAGCCCGGAACTTACAAGGGCCCTACCGGTGAAATACTTATCGGCATCAATCAATTACAGGATAGCGGCGTAATGTTTTGCGTTTGCGACATGGCGCTTACCGGTTTAAGTGCAACCATCGCTGAGAAAACCAAACAGGACGCTGCTGCCGTAAAAAAGGAATGGCTGGCTGGTTTGCTCCCGGGTGTTCAACTTGTGCCATCAGGTGTTTGGGCCGTGGGCCGTGCACAGGAGCGGGGATGTGCTTATTGCTTTGCGAGTTGATGTTACTTCGAAAGTATCATATTTTATGGAGCAATATCATAACTATGCCCTAACATAACCCACTATGCCAATTAATTTTAAAGGCGACTTTGCGTTGTATAGTTGCCAAACTGTAAATCTGTCAGTGCTTTGTCATGCTTTTTAGTTGCCTTTTTTCCAGTTATTTATATCGGTGTCATGCTCTATGACAAATTGACAAAAATATTTTTCTGATCCCTAAAACTACATTTTGAATATAAATGGGAGGATAAGCTATCGACAAAGAGATTGAATTACACTTACGTAAATCTCAAACTTTATTTTGCTCAATCATCCTTTTTATATTTCACAGTTTTTGTCGCGACTTTTGCATTTTGCAGGTTTTTATCGCCTCGGGAGTCGTGATTTTGCTAAAAAATAGAATTATTACCGAAATAAATCGCCTTTTTTTTGTTTTGGGGGTGAAAATGTCCTGATATTTTGAAGTAAGCCGATATTTTTTCGAGAAAAATAAAATAAGGCAAGTTTTGTTTTTGATGATTTTTGGCCCGGAAAATTGATTTTAAGTTATGGCATGTTTTGTGTCGATCCCTGCACAGGAAAATCCTAATTATTATATATTATTAATCATAAATAAAGACAATCATGTTAGTTGTATTAGAAGTAGCAGCCCTTTTAGCAGTAATCGTTCTTCCATTGATCCCTGCAAGGAAAACAGTTAAATAAATAAGACATTATTCTTAATTATCAGAATGAAGATGGGTTGCGATTGCTGCCCGTCTTTTTTTTGCCCTAAAATTCGGGTGTTTTGCTAATTGCATGCTGAAATATGAACGCTGTTTTAAACGCAGCTTCCAATCTGTATCTTTAACGCATGAAACAAACCATTATCACCCTATTTCTTTCTGTTTGCTGCCTGTTCACTTTCGCTCAATCTTTTGAGGGCCAGGTAGTGTATCAAACCCAATGCAAAAGCAAACTGCCAAATGTAACTGACGATCAGTTTACCGCCATGGTAGGCAGCACCATGAACTATTATATTAAGGGCGGCGATTACAAATCAGATACGAATGGCTCCGTGATTTTATGGCAGCTGTATATCAATAAAGAAAATAAGCTTTATAACAAGTTTTCAAGCTCAGAGGCGGTGCTTTATAATGATTGTGCAGTCAACCCCGATTCGGTATTAAGTAGTGAGCTGCACGTCGGCGTGGCCGAAATACTCGGGTACAAATGCGATGAATTGATATTGAACTGTAAAACGGGCGTTCAGAAATATTACTTTTCATCAAAATTACCAATCGACAGTAAGTTGTACACCAACCATAAGTTCGGTAATTGGTTTACCTATCTTTCGATGGCAAATGCTATTCCACTGAAAATGGTCATAAACAATGCACAATTCTCACTTGAAACTATAGCGACATCGGTAAAGCCGATGAAATTGGATGCAGTAATATTCCAACTTCCTGCCGGCATTACTACAGCTAAAAGCCCGTATTGATCAACCGGTACAACTATTTCAAAAACACTCTTTAATATTCAAAATTAAATACTTAGCTTTGCCGTCCCTGAAAGGAGGTATTTGGAATTATGATCATTATTAACGTAAAAGACGGCGAATCATTAGATAAAGCATTGAAACGCTTCAAGAAGAAATTTGAAAAGACAGGTGTTTTAAGAGAACTTCGCAGTCGCCAGGCATTTGAGAAAAAATCAATTACCCGTCGTCACGAAATTAAACATGCCATCTACAAGCAAAATATGAACTTAGAAACTACCGTTTAATTCTTTTAAAAGAATTTTCGATTTTTCTATCAATATATTAAAACTATTTGTACATTCATCATTCGGATGTACAAGTAGTTTTTATGTTTATAGACCGTTTTATCCGTTATATTAAATTTGAAAAGCGGTACTCT
Organism: Bacteroidota bacterium; assembly: GCA_030775685.1. Lineage (GTDB taxonomy): Bacteria > Bacteroidota > Bacteroidia > Sphingobacteriales > Sphingobacteriaceae > Mucilaginibacter. The sequence goes on along the minus strand of JALYIP010000067.1, from coordinate 274,216 downwards.
CCGCATACGGTATCGGCCTATCAATCAGACCTTGACCAGTTTATTGCCTTTATCAATAATCCTGAAGGTAAAACTCCTGCGCCATCGCCCGAAATAACACATCCATCGCAAATTACGCATTACCAGATCAGAAACTGGATGGTTGAACTGATGAACGACCAGATTATGGCCCGTTCCATCAATCGTAAAATTGCTACGCTACGTAAGTATTTTAAATTTTTATTGCAGGAGGGGGTAATAGAAATTAATCCTGCGTCGAAGATCATCACACCCAAGATCCCAAAAAACTTACCGGTAATAGTTGAAGATGTTAAGTTGTCGCAGATGCTTGATGAAAATGAAGTGTTCAGCCACGATTTTAAAGGACTGCGCGATAAGCTGGTTATCGAGATGTTGTTTGGCACGGGAATGCGGCTTTCTGAGCTCCTGGGCATTAAGGACAGTGATATAAATGTTTACGAGGGAACGATAAAGGTATTGGGTAAACGTAATAAGGAGCGCATCATCCCGGTGAACCACGAACTGAAATTATTATTGGCTGAATACCAGCAGTTAAAGAAAAACCAGGATTTTTCTGGTAACAATTCCTTAACCCTGATCGTTACAGATAAAGGAGCAAATGCTTATTCAAAGCTCATTTATTTAATAGTGCAAAAGTATCTATCCTACATATCAACTCAAAACAAAAGGAGCCCGCATGTGCTGCGCCATACCTTTGCAACCAGTCTGTTAAACAGGGGCGCGGACTTAAATGCCATTAAAGAACTTTTGGGGCACGCTAACCTAAGCGCTACCCAAATTTATACACACAATTCTGTTGAACGATTAAAGTCTATTTACAAACAAGCCCATCCAAAGGCATAAAAAGGAGGAATCATGAAAATTACAGTGCAATCTATTCGTTTTAATGCAGACAAGAAATTATTGGATTTTATCCAGAAGAAGGCTGATAAGCTTGATACCTTTTATGATCATATTATCAGCGGTGAAGTTTACTTAAAACTGGAGAACGTAGAAGACGAGGCCAATAAGATAACGGAGATTAAACTGATGCTGCCGGGCAATCAAATATTCGCCAAAGAGCAATGTAAAACATTTGAAGAAGCTACCGACCTGGCGATCGAGAGCCTTAGAAAGCAGATTGAAAAGCATAAACAAAAGAAAATAGCCGCTGACGCTGCTGCAAAAAAAGCAGTTTTACTTACGGTAACAGACGAGTTTTAAGCTAAATAAATATTAATTTTTAACGTAAATCGGTGGGTTTCAGCCTGCCGATTTTTTTTTGGAAAATAAATTTTGTTCAGGACTAAATTTGTGTAAATTTGCAATCCCTTTCGGAGAGGTGTGTAAATGTCCTCTCACTGTTAAAAGGGTTGGTTCTTTAAAATAAAAAAATACAGCCTAATTAATTAACCGGAATATTTCCGAAGTCAGTGATGACGGATGGAATAAGAAGGGGAAAATTTAAGCCTCCTTAGCTCAGCTGGTAGAGCGACTGACTTGTAATCAGTAGGTCATTGGTTCGATCCCGATAGGAGGCTCTGTTAATTTCGGATGAAGAATAGCTTCAACTTTGGACATTACGAGTCCGGAATAAACAATGGGGGGATACCAGAGCGGTCAAATGGGACGGACTGTAAATCCGTTGCTTCGGCTACGAAGGTTCGAATCCTTCTCCCCCCACAAAAACAATTAGTGAGGGATGAATTGGTGAGTTGGTGGTTGAATTTTATAATTCAATAAATCACTAACTCGCTAATTCACTCATTTAGTTAAAAAGCGGAAGTAGCTCAGTTGGTAGAGCGATAGCCTTCCAAGCTATAGGTCGCGAGTTCGAACCTCGTCTTCCGCTCAGCTGGTTTATTGGTTAATTAGTTCATTTGTTCATTAGTAACTAAGCGGACAAGACCAATGAACTACTGAACAAATGAACCATTGAGCTAAAACAATAGCCGACGTAGCTCAGGGGTAGAGCACTTCCTTGGTAAGGAAGAGGTCATGGGTTCAAATCCCATTGTTGGCTCAATATTATAACAAGTATATAATAGATACATTTTTAAGTATAAATTAACCTACAAATAATAAAATAAATCATGGCAAAAGAAAAGTTTGACCGCAGTAAACCGCACTTAAACATCGGTACTATCGGTCACGTTGACCACGGCAAAACAACCCTAACAGCAGCTATCACCAAAGTATTAAGTGATGCAGGTTTATCAGAAGCCCGTTCATTTGATTCAATTGACTCAGCTCCTGAAGAAAAAGAACGTGGTATTACTATTAACACAGCGCACGTTGAGTATTCAACTGCAAACCGTCACTATGCTCACGTAGATTGTCCGGGTCACGCTGACTATGTAAAAAACATGGTTACAGGTGCTGCACAAATGGACGGTGCTATTATAGTAGTGGCTGCAACAGATGGTCCGATGCCACAAACTCGCGAGCACATCCTGTTAGCACGCCAGGTAGGTGTACCTTCATTGGTTGTATTCATGAACAAAGTGGATATGGTTGATGATCCTGAATTATTAGAATTAGTTGAAATGGAAATCCGCGAATTATTATCGTTCTATGATTTCCCTGGTGATGATATCCCTGTTATTCAAGGTTCAGCTCTTGGTGGCTTGAACGGTGATCCAACATGGGTTGGTAAGATCATGGAATTAATGGATGCTGTAGATAGCTACATTCCAATTCCTCCTCGTTTAACTGAGCTTCCATTCTTAATGCCTGTTGAAGACGTGTTCTCGATCACTGGTCGTGGTACTGTTGCAACTGGTCGTATCGAGCGTGGTGTTATCAACTCAGGCGAGCAAGTAGACATCCTTGGTATGGGTGCTGAAAACTTAAAATCAACTGTAACTGGTGTTGAAATGTTCCGCAAGATCCTTGATCGTGGTGAAGCAGGTGACAACGTAGGTTTATTATTGCGTGGTATTGAAAAAACTGATATCCGTCGTGGTATGGTTATTTGCAAACCAGGTTCTGTAAACCCGCACACTGATTTTAAAGCGGAAGTTTACGTATTATCAAAAGCAGAAGGTGGCCGTCACACTCCATTCTTCAACAAATACCGTCCGCAATTCTATTTCCGTACAACTGACGTAACCGGTGAAATTTCATTGGCTGAAGGTGTAGAAATGGTTATGCCAGGCGATAACGTTACCATCACTGTAAAGCTGATCAACGCTATCGCAATGGAAAAAGGCTTACGTTTCGCTATCCGTGAAGGTGGCAGAACAGTAGGTGCCGGCCAGGTAACTGAAATATTGAAATAAGGCCCCCTAACCCCCTGAAGGGGGAGGAAAGGTTTGGTTAATTTTCCAGCAAAGTACTTGGCGATTTAGCTAAGTACTTTGTTGGTATAAAAAGTAAAGTCCCTTTAGGGATTTAGGGCAAATACGGGAATAGTTCAATGGTAGAATAGAGGTCTCCAAAACCTTTGATCAGGGTTCGAATCCTTGTTCCCGTGCATAACACAGTAAATAAAAATGGCTAACGTATCCGAATATATTAAGGAGTCTTACATAGAGTTAACCCAAAAGGTAACCTGGCCAACCTGGAGAGATCTGCAAAACAGCTCAATCCTGGTATTGGTTGCAGCGCTTATCATTGCGTTAATTATATTGTTGATGGATCAGAGCATACACTTTTTGCTTGATCAGTTTTATAAATCACTAACCTAATATATAGTATAAACAGATGAGTGATCAGCTAAAATGGTATGTGGTACGGGCTATAAGCGGCAAAGAAAAGAAGGTTAAGCAATATATTGACGCTGAAATCAGCCGTTTGGGTATTACACACCTGGTTCCCCAGGTATTGATCCCAACAGAAAAATACTACCAGATGCGCGACGGTAAGAAAATTGCAAAAGAACGCAATATTCTTCCGGGTTACGTGTTGATGGAAGCTCAGCTTGATGCCGAAATTGAGCATATTATTAAGAACATAAACAGTGTTATAGGATTTTTAGGCGATAAGGCTGGTAATGCCATCCCGATGCGCCCGTCAGAAGTTAGCCGTATTTTAGGTAAGGTTGACGAAATGACAGCACAGGGTGAAACCATGAATGTGCCTTATTATATAGGTGAGGGCGTTAAAGTGATGGACGGACCTTTCAACGGATTTAGCGGGGTGATTGAAGAGGTTAACGAAGAAAAGAAAAAACTAAAGGTAATGGTAAAGATTTTCGGGCGCCGTACGCCGCTTGAATTGAATTACATGCAGGTAGAGAAAGAGTAGTAGAATTTCGGATGTCGGATTTTCGATATAGGAATTTTTTAATTAAAAATATTAGATTTTGTTTTAAAGGTGATAAATCCGAAATGGAACATCCGAAATCCAAAATCATCAAAATCTTAAATGTTACTTAGCTTCCACTTACTAACATTGAGTTACAAATTAAATAAATAAAAATGGCAAAAGAAGTCGGTGCAATGGTAAAGCTACAGGTAAAGGGCGGCGCTGCAAATCCATCTCCTCCAATTGGCCCTGCATTGGGTGCAAAAGGTGTGAACATTATGGAGTTTTGCAAGCAGTTCAATGCACGTACCCAGGATAAAGCTGGAAAGGTGTTGCCTGTTTTGATTACTGTTTATGTTGACAAATCTTTCGAATTTATCATCAAAACCCCTCCTGTTGCAATCCAGTTATTGGAAGCAACCGGTTTAAAAAGTGGTTCGGCTGAACCCAACCGTAAAAAGGTAGCCAGTGTAAACTGGGGCCAGGTTGAGACTATAGCCAAGGATAAAATGGTAGATCTGAATGCATTTACTGTAGAATCAGCCATGAAGATGGTGGCAGGTACTGCCCGTAGTATGGGAATAACCGTATCAGGTACGGCTCCCTGGAATTAATTAATTTATACAAATCAGTTTAAGACAGTGGCTAGATTAACAAAAAATCAAAAAGTGGCAGTCTCCAAAATTGAGGCAAACAAAGCGTATTCCTTACAGGATGCAACATCTTTGGTAAAAGATATTACTAATACCAAATTTGATTCATCTGTTGATATTGATGTTCGTTTAGGTGTTGACCCGCGTAAAGCCAATCAAATGGTGCGTGGTATCGCAACCTTACCTCATGGAACCGGCAAAACTGTACGTGTATTGGTGCTTTGTACTCCTGACAAGGAACAAGAAGCAAAGGATGCAGGTGCGGATTATGTAGGTTTGGATGATTATATTGCCAAAATTGAAGGTGGATGGACTGACGTTGATATCATTATCACTATGCCTAGTGTTATGGCAAAGGTAGGTCGTTTAGGTCGTATTTTAGGCCCGCGTAACCTTATGCCAAACCCTAAATCAGGAACAGTAACTCCAGAAGTTGGAAAAGCTGTAACTGATGTAAAAGGTGGTAAGATCGACTTCAAGGTTGATAAAACCGGTATCATCCATGCCTCAATAGGAAAAGTATCTTTCCCTGCTGATAAAATTTATGAAAATGCTTTGGAAGTATTGCAAACCATTTCAAAATTAAAGCCTTCAGCAGCAAAAGGAACATATTTTAAGAGTATTCATATCTCTTCAACAATGTCACCTGGAATTGAAATTGAAACCAAAACAGTAGCGGGGATCTAAATCATGAATAAAGAAGAAAAACACGAATTAGTAATCGCCCTTACTGAGCAAATGAAAGAGTACGGTAATTTTTATATCACCGATACTTCAAATTTGACGGTTGCAAAAATCAATGACATTCGCCGTAAATGTTTCGAAAGCGACATTACAATGAAAGTAGCAAAAAATAGCCTTATTCAAAAAGCTATGGAAGCTGCCGGTGACGATTATACCGAAATGTTTGACGTTTTAAAAGGTTCTTCATCAATTCTTTTCTCAAAATCAGCAACTGCTCCGGCAAAGCTGATCAAGCAGTTAAGGAAAAAAGGTGAAAAACCAATTTTAAAAGCAGCTTACATTGATTCATCAATATTTATTGGTGATAACCAGATCGACACTTTGATTGCATTGAAATCAAAAGAACAACTGGTTGGAGAGATCATTGGGTTATTGCAATCACCAGCCAAGAATGTTATTTCTGCACTGCAATCAGGCGGAAACATCCTTGCGGGCGTTGTAAAAACATTACAGGAAAGAGGTTAACCGAACACCTTAAAGTTCGATATTAAACAAAAAGCATTAAAAGTAAAATTTAAAATAAAATGGCGGATTTAAAAGCGTTTGCTGAACAGTTGGTAAACTTAACAGTAAAGGAAGTAAACGAATTAGCTCAGATCTTAAAAGACGAGTATGGTATTGAGCCTGCTGCTGCAGCTGTTGCTGTTGCTGCTGCTCCTGCTGGTGGCGATGACGCCCCTGCTGCTGAAGCTGTTCAAACAGCATTTGACGTTATCCTGAAAGAAGCAGGTGGCGCTAAATTAGCAGTTGTAAAATTAGTAAAAGACTTAACCGGCCTTGGTTTGAAAGAAGCTAAAGACTTAGTTGATGGTGCACCTAAAGAAGTAAAAACTGGTGTTACTAAAGAAGAAGCTGAATCTCTGAAAAAACAATTAGAAGAAGCCGGAGCAGTAGTTGAGGTTAAATAAGTTAACCCATACCAATATAGCATCAGACTCCGACCTTTTTGGTCGGGGTCTATTGCTGTTTATATAGTTCAGGTTATTGTTAATTGGTTACACCTGGTAATAATCTGAATCTCAGCATCTACCGAAAACACCTACATCAGTTTATTAATAAACTAAAATTTTATTCCCTTGGCAAACAAAATTAATCAAAGAGTAAATTTTGCAACCAGCAGAAAGGTATTGGATTATCCCGATTTTCTTGATGTGCAATTGCAATCTTTCCAGGAATTTTTTCAATTGGAAACTACCTCAGACAACCGCTATAAAGAAGGTTTGTTTAAAGTGTTTGCTGAAAATTTTCCTATCTCCGATTCAAGAAACATCTTCGTATTAGAGTTTCTTGATTACTTTATTGATCCGCCACGTTATGATATACAAGAATGTATTGAGCGCGGATTAACTTATAGTGTGCCTTTAAAAGCCAAGCTTCGCCTGTCATGTAATGACGAGGAACACGAAGATTTTGAAACTATTGTACAAGATGTGTACCTGGGAACTATTCCCTACATGACACCTAAAGGTACCTTTGTTATCAATGGCGCCGAGCGTGTAATTGTATCACAGTTACACCGTTCACCTGGTGTGTTCTTCGGCCAAAGCCGTCATACCAACGGTACAAAATTATACTCTGCCCGTGTTATCCCTTTCAAAGGATCATGGATTGAGTTTGCTACCGACGTTAACAACGTGATGTATGCGTACATCGACCGTAAAAAGAAATTCCCGGTAACCACTTTATTGCGTGCAATTGGTTACGACTCTGATAAAGACATTTTAGAGTTGTTTGAATTAGCCGACGAGGTGAAGGTTAGCAAATCAGGCCTGAAGAAATTCATTGGCCGTAAGCTTGCTGCAAGGGTATTGAAGAAATGGGTTGAAGACTTTGTGGACGAAGATACCGGCGAGGTTGTTTCTATCGACCGTAACGAGATCATCCTGGAACGCGAAACCGTGCTTGAAGACGATCATATCGATATGATCATCGATGCAGGTGTAAAAACCATCATCCTTAACAAGGAAGATGCAGCTACCAGCGGCGATTATACTATTATATACAATACTTTACAGAAGGATACTTCAAACTCAGAAAAAGAAGCGGTTGAGCATATCTACCGTCAATTACGTAACGCTGAACCACCTGATGAGGAAACTGCTCGTGGTATCATCGATCGTTTATTCTTCTCTGATAAAAGATATGACCTAGGCGATGTGGGCCGCTACCGCATCAACCGTAAATTAAAACTGTCAACCTCTGATGAGACTAAGGTTTTAACCAAGCAGGATATTATCGCGATTGTTAAATACCTGATCAAATTAATCAACTCAAAAGCTGAGGTGGATGATATTGATCACTTGTCAAACCGTCGTGTTCGTACCGTTGGTGAGCAGTTATATGCACAGTTTGGTGTTGGTTTAGCACGTATGGCTCGTACCATCCGTGAGCGTATGAACATTCGTGACAACGAGGTGTTCACACCAACCGACCTGATCAATGCACGTACATTGTCGTCAGTTATTAACTCGTTCTTCGGAACAAATCAGCTTTCACAGTTCATGGACCAAACCAACCCACTGGCAGAGATCACGCACAAGCGTCGTCTGTCAGCCTTAGGGCCCGGTGGTCTGTCACGTGAGCGTGCAGGTTTCGAGGTTCGTGACGTACACTATACTCACTACGGTAGGTTATGTACTATTGAAACTCCGGAAGGGCCGAACATTGGTTTGATCTCTTCACTTTGCGTACACGCAAAGATCAACAACTTAGGCTTTATTGAAACGCCATACAAACGCGTGGTTGACGGTAAGGTACAGGTTCAGGAAGATGTTATTTATCTTTCTGCTGAAGACGAAGATGGTAAGACAATAGGACAGGCAAATGCCCATTATGATGATAAGGGTGTGTTTGCTTTACCTAAAGTAAAAGCACGTTTTGAAGGTGACTTCCCGATCATCGAGCCAGAAAGACTCGATTTGATGGATATCGCTCCAAACCAGATTACTTCTATCGCGGCTTCATTAATTCCGTTCCTGGAACATGATGATGCTAACCGTGCATTGATGGGATCAAACATGCAACGCCAGGCTGTACCTTTGTTACGCCCTGAAGCGCCAATTGTTGGTACCGGTTTGGAAGGTCGGGTAGCTAAAGATTCACGTACTCTTATCAACGCTGAAGGCGATGGTGTGGTTGAATATGTTGACGCTAACGAAATCCGCATTAAATATGACCGTAATGATCTCGATCGTTTGATCTCTTTCGACGGTGATAGCAGGAGCTACCGTTTAACCAAGTTTAAGAAAACTAACCAGAGCACTACCATGAACCTTAAGCCTATCGTTAAGAAGGGCCAGAGAGTTTCAAAGGGAGAGGTGCTTTGCGAAGGATATGCAACACAAGCAGGTGAATTAGCCTTAGGTCGTAACCTTAAAGTGGCGTTCATGCCTTGGCAAGGATACAACTTTGAGGATGCGATTGTAATATCTGAACGCGTTGTATCGCAGGATATATTCACTTCTCTTCACGTTGAAGAATTTGAATTAGAAGTGCGTGATACAAAACGTGGTGAGGAAGAATTAACTCCGGATATCCCTAACGTATCAGAAGAAGCTACTAAAGACCTTGACGAAGACGGTATCATCCGTGTTGGTGCCGAGGTTAAGGAAGGCGACATCCTGATTGGTAAGATCACTCCAAAAGGTGAGTCTGACCCATCACCGGAAGAAAAACTATTACGTGCTATATTTGGTGATAAGGCAGGTGATGTTAAAGATGCATCGTTGAAAACTCCGCCATCAATTGCAGGTGTTGTTATTGATACAAAATTATTTAGCCGTGCTAAGAAAACTTCAAAAGCTGAAGAAAAGGCACAGTTAGAGAAATTAGATAACAAGCATGATAAAGCAGTAAAAGATCTTAAAAACACTTTGATTGAGAAGTTATTTGAGATTGTGAACGGCAAAACATCACAAGGTGTTTACAATGTTTATAAAGAGCTGCATGTACCTAAAGGCGTAAAATTCACCCAAAAGATTTTAGTTGAGCTTAGCTATGAAAATATCAACCCAACTAAATGGACAACTGATGATGATAAGAACGATCAGATAAAAACCTTGCTTCATAACTACAACATTAAGTTGAATGAAGAATTGGGTGCTTACCGTCGTGATAAATTCGCTATCAGTGTGGGAGATGAGCTGCCATCAGGTATCGTACAAATGGCTAAAGTTTACATCGCTAAAAAGCGTAAGCTTAAAGTGGGTGATAAAATGGCGGGCCGTCACGGTAATAAGGGTATTGTTGCACGTATTGTACGTGACGAGGATATGCCTTTCCTTGAAGACGGAACACCGGTTGATATTGTGTTGAACCCACTGGGTGTACCTTCACGTATGAACTTAGGCCAGATCTACGAAACCGTATTAGGTTGGGCCGGTAAAGAGCTTGGAATTAAATTCGCTACTCCGATTTTTGATGGTGCAAGCCATGAAGAAGTGGAAGAGTGGGTTAAAAAGGCAAACTTACCTGAATCAGGCCGTACCTATTTATACAATGGCTTAACAGGCGACCGTTTTGACCAGCAAACAACTGTAGGTATCATCTACATGCTGAAACTGGGCCACATGGTTGATGATAAGATGCACGCACGTTCAATAGGGCCATACTCATTAATTACACAACAACCGTTGGGTGGTAAAGCCCAGTTTGGTGGTCAGCGTTTTGGTGAGATGGAAGTTTGGGCACTGGAAGCATTCGGTGCATCAAACATACTGCAGGAAATATTAACCGTTAAATCGGATGATGTTATCGGCCGTGCCAAAACTTATGAGGCTATTGTTAAAGGCGAAAACCTGCCAACACCATCAGTTCCTGAATCATTCAACGTATTGGTTCATGAATTAAGAGGTTTGGGCTTGGATATCACGTTAGAATAAAGGTTGTTGTAAAGTTGTAAGGTTTAAAAGTTGTAAAGTTATCGCAGCATTCAAACCTTACAACATTTCAACTTTACAACATTCAAACCTTTCAACAACATTAAAAACAAAGGAGACTATGTCTTACAAAAAGGATAATAAAATCAAGAGTAATTTCACCACGATTACGATCAGCTTAGCTTCCCCGGAATCTATCCTGGAGCGTTCAAGCGGTGAAGTTTTAAAACCTGAAACCATTAACTACAGGACTTACAAGCCTGAGCGTGATGGTTTATTCTGCGAGCGTATTTTTGGTCCGGTTAAAGATTATGAGTGCCATTGCGGTAAATACAAACGTATCCGTTACAAGGGTATTGTTTGCGACCGTTGCGGTGTTGAAGTAACCGAAAAGAAGGTACGTCGTGAGCGTATGGGCCACATTAACCTGGTGGTTCCTGTTGCGCACATCTGGTACTTCCGTTCGTTACCAAACAAAATTGGTTACTTATTGGGCTTACCAACAAAAAGACTTGACTTAATCATTTACTACGAACGTTATGTAGTAATCCAGGCTGGTATTAAAGAAGCTGACGGAATCAACAAAATGGATTTCCTTACAGAAGAAGAGTACCTGGACGTATTGGATACCTTACCAAAGGAAAATCAATACCTGGATGATAAAGATCCGCAAAAATTCGTAGCTAAAATGGGCGCCGAGGCTTTAGAGGAGTTGTTAAAACGCCTTAACCTTGATGAGCTGTCATTTAGCTTACGTCACCAGGCTGCTAACGAAACTTCACAGCAACGTAAAAACGAAGCTTTGAAACGTTTGCAGGTTGTTGAAGCTTTCCGTGATGCAAAAACCAGGATCGAAAACAACCCTGAGTGGATGATCGTTAAGATCGTTCCGGTTATCCCGCCTGAATTGCGTCCGTTAGTGCCATTGGAAGGCGGTCGTTTTGCGACTTCCGACTTAAATGACCTTTACCGTCGTGTAATTATCCGTAACAACCGTTTAAAACGTTTGATCGAGATAAAAGCACCAGAAGTTATTTTGCGTAACGAAAAACGTATGTTACAGGAAGCTGTTGACTCGTTGTTCGATAACTCACGTAAGGTAAACGCGGTTAAAACCGAAGGTAACCGCGCTTTGAAATCACTTTCAGACATCCTGAAAGGTAAACAAGGCCGTTTCCGTCAGAACTTATTAGGTAAACGTGTTGATTATTCAGCCCGTTCGGTAATTGTTGTAGGTCCAAACCTTAAATTACACGAATGCGGTTTACCAAAAGATATGGCTGCTGAGCTGTTTAAACCATTTATCATCCGCAAAATGATTGAGCGTGGTGTGGTTAAAACAGTAAAATCTGCTAAAAAGATCGTTGATCGTAAAGACCCATTAGTTTGGGATATTTTGGAAAACGTATTGAAGGGCCACCCTGTGTTATTAAACCGTGCGCCTACACTGCACAGGTTAGGTATCCAGGCATTCCAGCCAAAACTGGTTGAAGGTAAGGCGATTCAATTGCACCCATTAACCTGTACCGCCTTTAACGCGGATTTTGACGGTGACCAGATGGCTGTACACGTACCACTAGGTAACGCAGCAATTTTGGAAGCCCAGGTATTAATGCTTGCATCGCACAACATCCTTAACCCTGCTAACGGAACACCTATTACCGTTCCATCTCAGGACATGGTGCTTGGTTTGTACTACATAACCAAAGGCCGTAAAACGGATGCTGATCGCGTTGTAAAAGGGGAAGGCTTAACCTTCTATTCTGCAGAAGAAGTAATTATAGCTTATAACGAACGTAAAATTGACCTGCACGCCTTTATTAAGGTTAAAGGAATGATCAAAGAACGTGACGGGCATATAGTTAGCAAAATTATTGATACTACCGTTGGTCGTGTGTTGTTTAACCAACATGTTCCGGTTGAAGTAGGTTATATAAATGAACTGCTTACCAAAAAATCACTGCGTGATATCATCGGTGAAGTGGTGAAAATTACTGGTATGGCACGTGCTGCGCAGTTCCTTGATGATATTAAGGAATTAGGTTTCAGAATGGCGTTCCAGGGTGGTTTATCATTTAATCTGAAAGACATCAATATCCCTGCTGAAAAAGTTACACTTATCGAAACAGCTTCTAAACAGGTTGAAGAAGTAATGGGTAACTACAACATGGGTTTCATTACTAACAACGAGCGTTACAATCAGATCATCGATATCTGGACCCGTATCAACAACCGCTTAACTGCGAATGTGATGGATATCCTTTCGAACGATAACCAGGGTTTCAACTCTGTTTATATGATGCTGGATTCCGGAGCGCGTGGTTCTAAAGAGCAGATCCGTCAGCTTGCAGGTATGCGTGGTTTGATGGCTAAGCCTCAGAAATCAGGTTCAGGTGGTGAGATCATTGAAAACCCGATCCTTTCGAACTTTAAAGAAGGTTTGTCGGTATTGGAATATTTTATCTCAACCCACGGTGCGCGTAAAGGTTTGGCGGATACGGCGTTAAAGACAGCGGATGCTGGTTACTTAACCCGTAGGTTGCATGACGTTGCCCAGGATATGATCGTTGGTACAGTTGATTGTGGTACTTTAAGAGGTATCTACACAACTGCATTAAAAGATAACGAGGATATTGTTGAGCCATTGTATGACCGTATTTTAGGCCGTACCTCTTTACATGATGTACTTGACCCTATAACTAATAAGCTATTAGTATCCGCTGGCCAGGACATTACTGAAGAAATTGGTAAAACTATCGAGAACTCTCCGTTGGAAGGTATCGAAATTCGTTCAGTATTAACCTGCGAAAGCAAACGCGGTGTATGTGCATTGTGCTACGGACGTAACCTTGCAAGCGGTAAACGCGTGCAAAAAGGTGAAGCTGTTGGTGTAATTGCTGCACAGTCGATTGGTGAGCCGGGAACACAGTTAACATTACGTACATTCCACGTGGGTGGTACCGCATCAAACATCGCGGCTGAATCACAGATCAACGCAAGGTTCGATGGTATTATCGAGTTTGAAAACGTTCGTACAGTTGAATATAAAACCGAAGAAGGTTTGGTAGAAGTTGTATTGGGCCGTTCAGGTGAGTTCCGTATTGTTGAAGAAGGTACCAATAAAGTTATTGTTACCAATAACATCCCTTATGGTGCTTACTTATATGTGAAGGATGGCAGCAAGATCACCAAAGGTGACCGTATTTGTTCATGGGATCCATATAACGCGGTAATCATATCTGAATTTGCAGGTGTTGCCAAATTTGAAGCTGTTTTGGAAGGTATTACCTTCCGTGAAGAATCAGATGAGCAAACAGGTCACCGCGAAAAGGTAATTATCGATACGAGAGATAAAACTAAGAACCCGGTTATCCAGGTTGCTGATAATAAAGCAAATATCATTAAAGGGTATAACATTCCTGTAGGAGCTCACATTGCTGTTGAAGAAGGTGAAAAATTACAAACAGGACAGGTTATTGCTAAAATCCCTCGCTCAACCGGTAAAACACGGGATATTACAGGTGGTTTACCACGTGTAACCGAGTTATTTGAAGCACGTAACCCATCAAACCCTGCTGTAGTAACTGAAATTGACGGTGTGGTAACTTTAGGTGGTGTTAAACGTGGTAATCGTGAGATCACCATTGAATCAAAAGACGGACAGGTTAAAAAGTACCTTGTTCCATTGTCGAAACACATCCTGGTACAGGATAACGACTTTGTGAAGGCTGGTATGCCATTGTCTGATGGTTCGATATCTCCTGCAGATATCTTGGCTATTAAAGGCCCTGCGGCTGTTCAGGAATACCTGGTAAACGGTATCCAGGAAGTATACCGTTTACAGGGTGTGAAGATTAATGATAAGCACTTTGAAGTGATCGTTCACCAGATGATGCAGAAGGTAGCTATTGAAGATGCCGGCGACACCCGTTTCCTTGAAAGGGAAGCTGTTGACAGCTGGGATTTCATGCTGGAAAACGATGACATCTTTGACAAGAAGGTTGTTACCGAGCCGGGTGATTCAACTAGCTTAAAATCAGGTCAGATAGTTTCAGTAAGAAGGCTGCGCGACGAAAACTCAATCTTAAAACGTAAAGATTTAAGATTAGTTGAAGTTCGTGACGCTATTGCTGCAACTTCAAGCCCGATGCTGCAAGGTATCACCAGGGCTTCATTAGGTACTAAGTCGTTTATCTCGGCTGCATCGTTCCAGGAAACTACAAAGGTTCTGAACGAGGCTGCAATTGCAGGTAAGAAGGACTTAATGCTTGGTTTGAAGGAGAACGTTATCGTTGGTCACCTTATTCCTTCAGGAACAGGTTTACGTGAATATGAAAATATCCGCGTAGGTTCACAGGAAGAATTTGACCGCCTGATGGCTTCAAAAACTGAGGAAATAGAAGCATAAGCAGATTAAACTTATAATAATAATAAAAGCCTTCCCATTAAACCGGGAAGGCTTTGTTATTTTAGCCAAAATATTTGAGATATACCGACTAGTTGGTATATGCCTGTGTTTGTGAAAAATATAGATTGCACCTTATAAGGATGGAGAAATTTGACCCGTTAAATTCTAAAATTGCGATAATTGGCTTAGGCTATGTTGGCCTTCCCCTTGCAATTGAATTTGCAAAGAAGTATGCTGTTGTTGGATTCGATATTAAAAAAGACCGAATAAATGATTTACTGCAGCGTAAAGATTATACCAACGAGGCTGACGTTGAGGAAATGGACAAGGTGATGACGTCAGCCGTTTTAAATAGGGGGCTATATTTTTCTTCAAATCTTCAGGATCTGAGCGCGTGCAATGTTTTTATAATTACTGTGCCAACGCCTGTTGATCATTTTAAATCGCCGGATTTGAAACCATTACTATATGCGTCAGAGATAGTGGGGGGGAAGCTGAAGAAAAATGACATAGTGATCTATGAATCTACTGTATACCCGGGTTGCACGGAGGAGGACTGTGTACCGGTGTTAGAAAAGTATTCAGGCTTAAAATTCAATGAGGATTTTTTTTGCGGATACTCGCCCGAGCGCATAAATCCGGGAGACAAAGTAAACACCTTAACAAAGATCATAAAAGTAACGTCAGGCTCGACACCGGCTATAGCCGACTATGTTGATGATCTATACGGCTCTATAATTGAAGCAGGAACCTATAAGGCGCCAAGTATAAAGGTTGCTGAAGCCTCGAAGGCCATTGAAAACGCGCAACGGGATGTTAACATTTCCTTTGTAAATGAACTGGCATTGATTTTTGACCTGATAGGTATTGATACAAATGATGTTTTGGCGGCCGCCGGAACAAAGTGGAATTTTTTAAAATACAAGCCGGGCTTAGTTGGGGGCCATTGTATAGGCGTTGACCCATATTACCTCGCTCACAAAGCGGAATCATTAGGCTATCATCCGCAGGTTATACTTTCGGGCCGCAGGGTTAATGATAATATGGGGGTTTTTGTGGCCAATAAGGTGATTAAATTAATGGTAAAAAAAGGGCATAAGATTGATGGCTCAAAGGCGCTTATTTTGGGGATAACGTTCAAGGAAAACTGCCCGGATATACGTAATTCTCAGGTTATTGACATATATAACGAACTGAATCAATTTGGATTGACCGTTGATGTTTACGACCCGCATGCCAATGCAGATGATGTAAAAAAGCAATATGGAATTGAAATAATCAAAAATTTAAAAACAATAGCGGCTGATGATATGTTATACGATGCCATCATACTGGCGGTATCGCATATGGAGTTCATTGAACTTGATTTAAGTAAATACAGTAACAATAGAACTGTAATATTTGATACTAAAGCAGTGCTTGACCGTGATATTGTTGATGGGAGATTATAATAAATTAAAACAGAGAGTTAAATTTAGAGAAAGCTTACATTTAAATGACAAGCTTTGTTATTTTTGAAAGATGGAAGAACAAAACGACAATCAATTGAATATTGAACTTTCAGAAGAAATTGCTGAAGGCATTTATTCAAACCTTGCGATAATTACACATTCAAGTTCTGAGTTTGTGCTTGATTTTATACGCGTGATGCCTGGTGTGCCAAAAGCAAAAGTAAGATCGAGAATAATTTTAACACCTGAGCATGCCAAACGCCTTTTGACTGCGTTGGAAGACAACCTTGAAAAGTTTGAAGCAGTGAACGGGCGTATAAAAATTCAGCAGGAGCCTTCGGGATTTCCTATGAATTTTGGAGGAACGGTTGGGCAGGCTTAAATTCATAATTTATTAATATTAAGTCACATTTATTGATAATTAATTAGAATTTTGGCACATTTATTAAAAAAAATAAATTTTTGGTTGTTATAAAAATACAAATTACTATATTGCAGCACTATTTATCTGCTATTAAGAAACATTAATTATAAATACATGAGGAAATCTTTAATTAAGAGATTTTGTTTATTTGCAGCAATCCTTTATCTGCCGTTCATGATGACCTCTTGCTCATCTACGCAAAAAATTAAATATTTTCAGGATATACCGGATTCCGGGCAATTGAAAATTATCGCCACTTCTAACTATGTTGAGCCAAAGATACAGGTTGATGATATCTTGACAGTATTGGTGGAAACTATAGATCCACAGGCTACTAATGCAATTAATGCCGGAAATGTTCCCTCACCTGCTTTAGGGAGCGTAATATCTGGAGGAGCTGTTAATAATTTAACTCAACAGACAGCTATAGGTTTTTTGGTAAATAAGGAAGGTTTTATAGAAATCCCAATTCTCGGAAAAATAAAAGTATCTGGTTTTACAACATCACAAGTAACTGAAATCGTACGCACAGAGGCTGCCAAATATTATAAAGACCCTACAATTATGGTGCGGTTCGCTAATTTCAAAATTAGCGTTACTGGTGAAGTTCTCAGACCTGGGGTTTATGTTTTGCCGAATGAAAAAGTAACGATTTTAGATGCCATCGCATTAGCTGGCGATTTAACAATATTTGGAAAAAGAGAAAATGTATTGCTTATACGCGAAAACGCTGATGGTACAAAAACACCTTATCGTATTAATTTGAAGAAGAGTGATATAATGTCCTCTCCTTATTATTATTTGCGTCAAAACGATGTGATTTATGTCGAGCCTAGAAAAGCGAAATCAGATGCTACAGATGCTGCTCAGCAAAAATATATTGGTATTGCAGCGGCCCTTCTTTCATTAATAATTGTTTTAGCTACCAGAATAAAATAAGTAGAATAAAATTTCAAATTCTTATATTTTGCTTTGAACGAAAGGGTACTCGTGGAGCCTGAAAAAGGTGAAATTGTATTTAATTACGGTGCCCTTACGCAACCATTTGCAATAATAGGTGCTGTATTATCTGTTTTTGATTGTTTTATTGAGTGGAGCAGTCTAAAAAAATAAAATATCTTTCTATAAATATGGAACAAAATCAAAAAGATTTAGAAGTAAGTAAAGATCAGGTTAATTTAGTTTTTTTTCTTGATAAAGTAAGAGCAAAGTGGTACTGGGTTTTAGCTGGGGTGATAGTTGGGTCTTTACTCGCATTCACCTATCTCTCTGTTAAAACCCCCCTTTATAAAGTAAATGCACGTGTCCTTATAAATGATGATAAAAAGGCTAACGGCGGTCTTGATCAAATGAATGACGCATTAGGTGACCTTAGCGGTTTATTGAACACAAAAAGTTCAGTTGACAATGAAGTTGAGATATTTAAAACCGAGTTACTCCTTGATTCTGTTGTGACTGCTACCAATGCAAATATCCTTTATTACAAGAGCGGTCCTTTTTTTAATAACGAAGTTTATACTGCGCCGTTCGTTGTTAAAGTTCTTAAGTATAATTCTGAGGTAATCCCTACATTATTTGAACTTAATAAAGTTGATGCAAATAGATTTATGGTAAAAAGTAAAAACTATTCATCAAAGCAAACATATGGCCAAAGTTTTCATCTTCCGGGTGCAGGTGAAATCGTAATAGACAAGGTTGGATTATTACCTGACACAGCTCGATTTAAATTTGAAATTATCCCGGTAAAGGATGCAGTTTCGAGTTATCAAAAACGCTTGTCTGTTAGTGTAACTAATAAATTGGTTACTATAATTGATTTGTCATTTGACGATGCGTTTCCGGAACGCGGAAAATTAGTTTTAAATACATTGATTGATAAGTACCAGGAGGCAAACAAAAAGGCAAAAAATTTAACGGCTGATAGTACTATAAAATTTATTAACAATGAACTTCTTTTTGTTAGTAAGGATTTAGGCGGCATTGAGGGAAATATTCAAAACTTTAAAGAAAAGAGCAAGATTGCTGATATTTCGGCTCAATCCCAAATTATGTTGCAAAGTGCCAGCCAGTCTGCAAGCGATATGGCTACGGCAATAACGCAATTAAAAGTATTAAACAACGTTGAAAATAGCTTAAATACCAAAGATGGCAGCAAGGTGACCATACCAAGTGCTGTTATACCAGATGATGTGATCTTCGTGGCTTTGGTAGACAAATATAATACCTTAATTAGTGAACGCGACCGGTTATCGTTGGCCACAACAAGTGATAATCCGACAATGAAAAATATTGATAGCCAGATAGCCGGGGCTCGTAAAGACTTATTAGATAATGTAAGGTCGTCAAAAGCTAACTTGCTTACCGCTAAAAGGGAACTATTATCAAAAACTAACATTTTTGAAGGTCAAATAAAAAAGGCGCCGGCAGCTGAAAGAACTTTTTTAGATCTTGCGCGTCAACAACAAATAAAAGAGCAGCTTTATATATTTCTTTTGCAAAAAAGGGAAGAAACTGCAGTTTCAAAAACTTCTAACTTGTCTAATTCGCGAATTATTGAAGTACCGGTTGATGATCCTCATCCTTTTACCCCCAAAAAACCAATCGTAATGATATTGGGATTTTTGGGCGGGGCGGCGTTGTCTTTATTGATTTTATATTTACAGGAATTATTGAATAATAAAATAAAGAGTAAATCAGACATTGTCGCAAGGACTCATACACCTATAATTGGAGAGATAGGTAAGAATGAAAACGATCTTCAATTGGTGTTAACAGGGAACGAACGTAGTGCAATTTCTGAGCAATTTAGAGCATTACGAACGAATCTTTCTTTCTTTGTCGATCCTGATGGTCACAATACTATTTTAATGACTTCAAGCATGTCAGGGGAAGGAAAGTCCTTTATAGCACTGAACCTGGCATCCTCGTTAGCAATTGTAGGGAAGAAGGTTTTACTAATGGAAATGGATCTCCGGAAACCAACCCTGTCAACAAAATTAGGTGTTGCGAATGAGGTCGGATTTACAAATTATATTATTTCCAACAAGCTCCAAATTAGCGACATAATATTCCCGATGTCTTTTAACGAAAATTTATTTATTTTGAAATCCGGCCCTATATCTCCAAATGCGGCCGAAATACTTCTTAGCAGTAAAATGGATGAATTAATGACTGAGTTAAAAAAACAATTTGACTACATCATTATTGATTCCCCCCCGATAGGGTTGGTAACGGATGCACAAATCATCAGTACTTATTCTGATTTAACGATTTACGTGGTTAGGCAGAACTATACTTTTAAAAGTCAGTTGGAAATTGCTGATGAAATTTATCGTAGTAAAAAAATGAAGAAATTATCATTATTGGTTAATGATATTGATATTAAAAGCGGATACGGCTATGGCTACGGCTATGGTTATGGTTATGGCTACGGCTATTATAATAATGCCAAAAGTTAAACTTTTCAATATTAAACTTTATGAGCGAAACGAAAAATAGGGTTTATTATAGTACCGTATTAACAGCCGAAAATGTTAATATAATAGTATTAAACTCTCACAGAAACCTGTATTCCATCTCAGAAATAGTACGCCAACATGCCAACAAACCAGTGCATATTGTATGTGGAATATGGTGGACTATTGAAACGCCGAAGCAGTTTTTAAAGATAACACTGACTTTCTTAAAGAACAAAATTAAGTATCCTAAAATTCAATTTTCTGTATTGGCGAATACCCCCAGGGAATTATTATTGTTGAAATTAATAGGTATTAAGGCTATTTTCTGTAACCAAAACTGTTTCATTGATGAGAATATATTCAGGATTGAAAAAGGGACGACAAAAAAATTTGATGCCATATATAATGCGGTGCTCAGTGAGTTTAAACAACACCAACTTTGTAAGGAATTGCAGGATTTAGCACTCATTACATATAATTTCAAAAATTTAGCCTACAAAAAGTTTTTGGATAAAATACTCCCATCTCCTTATTGGTATAATTACGTTGATCCCGAAAATCCTGTTTTTTTAGATAACGATGAATTAAACATAGCCTATAATACTGCCAAAGTAGGGCTAGCGCTGTCTTCTGAGGAAGGATCAATGTATGCCTCAAACGAATATTTATATTGTGGTATCCCCGTAGTCTCTGTAAAGTCAATAGGAGGAAGGGATGTCTTCTATAACAAGCTTAATTCCTTAATAGTATCTTCTGATAGTCATAGTTTAAAAAAAGGCGTTGACGAAATGATTTCAAGGAACATCAATCCCGATCAAATTCGGGAAGATGTTATTGAACAATCGAAGATACATCGTGATCGATTTACGCAACACATTAATTCGATTTTTGCAAAATATGGCGACAATGTAAATATTACTGATACCTGGAATGAATGGTTCACTCATAAATTGCGACATGAATTAACAAAAGAACAAATAATCGGACTTATCACCTCTCCAAATAAAGTAAAATAATGAATAGATCCCTTCAAATGAAGCGGCACGTCATTTGGTCATTTGTTATCAAAGTTGTTCTTGTACTCGTAAATTTATTATTTGTTCCGTTAACCATTCATTATATTAGTGCTGAACGTTATGGAATTTGGTTGACGTTAACATCAGTTATAAGTTGGTTCAACTTACTTGATATAGGTTTTGGCAATGGGCTCCGCAATAAATTTGCTGAGGCAACAGCTAATAATGATAAAGAAGCACAAAAAAAATTGGTGCATACTACTTTATTCGCTGTTACTATTATATCGCTAATCATTTTTATTATCTATTGTGTTGCTGTCCAGTTATTTAGTTGGGATAAATTATTAGGTGTATCGCCGCATTACAGGTCCGAACTTTCTAAATTAATGTTTTATGTAGTAGGGTTGTTTTGTATTCAGTTCATATTGCAAGTTTATAATTCCATTCAACTAGCCCTTCAAAACCCAAGTATAGTATCACTGGCATCACTTATTGGTAGTATTTTTGGGTTAATAGGTATTATTATATTAAGGCTTTTTTATTCTCCATCGCTTATAGCACTCGGTTTAGTTATAATGGGATCAAACGTTTTTGCTTTGTTTTTATTTTGTGTACATTATTTTGGGATAAAACGGCGGGATTTTTTGAGAAATATTTATTTGCCATCTTATACTGATGTAAAATCAATGTTTAGTCTAGGAGTAAAATTCTTCGTTTTAAACATTGCTTATGTTATTCAATATCAAACAAGTAATTTTTTGATCAGCAGATATTTATCGGCAGAAAAAGTGACAGAATTTAATATAGCATTTAAGTTATTTAGCGTTGCAACTATTGTGTTCGGCATCGTTTTAGCGCCTGTTTGGAGTTCGGTAACTGATGCAAAAGCAAAAAACGACTACGACTGGATCAGAAAAATAGTAAAAAAGTTGTTATTATTTTGGATGGTTCTTTGCACAGGTTGCTTGATCGTGGTATTTTTATCTCCCTATATTTATCAACTTTGGATTGGGAAAGAAATTAAAATCCCGCTCATTACAAGTTTTGGTGTAGCTGCGGTGGTTTGTGTGAATTGTTTTTCAGCTATTTTTATCTACGTGCTAAACGGATTGAGTAAAGTGGGTTTACAATTCTATTTATCTATTTTAATAATAATCCTTTTTATTCCAATAGCTTATTATTTAGCTGTTATTTTAAATCTGGGAATCTTTGGTATTTGCATAGCGATCATCGTTACCAGTGTAAATGGATTTATTGTGGCTCCTGTACAGGTTTATAGAGAGTTAAAACATCGAGGTTCTAATCAATGAAAAAAAAGTTAAAAGATATTGGATTGCCCATATTATGCGCCTTATTGGTGAATGTAATAGCGACGACATTTTTTACGTATTATAGTTTCAATTTTATAGTTAACCTATCTACTTTTTTTTTAATTGGATGTTTTTTAATTCTGCTCACTTTGGTCAGATCGACACTTAACCGGGTATTGTTACAGTGTTGGTACTACTTTTATCTTTGTGGCATTTTGTTCTTAAATAGTGTATCCCTTACTGACGATAAATTAAATATAACCAATGAGAACGCTGATAACTTTTATTTTTTTTGTTTGATAGCTCTTACTTGCGGGATAATTGCATCTGAAAGAATTTATAGAAAAAGGTATATTGTTCTACAGTTACCCCCGGATACAAAATTAAACGGTTTTTTCTCAATATTAGCGTTGATTTTTCCTCTTCTTTTTCTAATATCTACTTATTTAAAGGTAGGGTATATAATGATACTTTCAGGGGATTCAATCATCGATGAGATGTACACAACAGATTACGGGTTGTTGTACAGTTATAAGTTTTTCATAATAATATCAGTTTTGGTTGCGGTATACTATGGTCTTACAAAGAAAAATCGGATTTTTTATTTTTCTTGCGCAGTATCATCTTTGCTAATTAGTTTAATTGACGGAAAGAGGGCAATCATGTTAACTGCTATTATAGCTAGCCTCGTATTTTATTATATCTATGCTTCAAAATATTCAAAAATTAATCTCAAGGTGATTCTTTTGTTTTTGTTTCTCACAGGTGGGGCGTATGCTGGGTTGGCAACATTGCGATCTGGGAAAAGTAACGAATTAATCTCTGTACAGTCAATAATTCAAAAATTTCCATTTGGTGTTGAGTACACGGACTACACCTATTCCTTCGAGAAATTTAAAGTAGGAAAAATGAAAAATTATGATTTCCTGCAAAGTTCGTTCGGGGCATTTATGAATGGCACTATATTGGATCTCATTGGATTAGATAAAGGGGAACTTGTAAATAAGGGAAGTGCAAAAGTATGGATGGATACATATGGAATTAACCTTGGCGTACGAACAGGAATCGTTTCTGAACTTTATTTCGATTATGGTTATTGGACAGTTTTGATTTTCTTTTTCATAGGATTTTATGTGGACCTTCTTACCAGAAAAATATACGCATCAAAGGACGTATTCATAGTTATTCTTTTACTCTCTTTGTATGCTTTCAATGCGCTATTAATTGTCGGGCAGGCTACGGTATTTTTCGGTTCCCTTACATTGATAATATATTTGTATATATTTTATAGATTGCTCGAACTGTTAAAAAGGCGGGCCGTTAAAAGGGCCGCCTTAAATTTAAATTGAATTAATAAAAGTAGATAAATTTTTCGCTATCCTATTATATCAATGGTTACGATCTTAAAGTACTCTTATCTAGGTTTAAGAAAAGTAGTTAGAATTATCAGCTCCTTTTTGTCATATAGTTTAACTTATGTAAAATTTTTAGTTTTTGATGTGGAGTTTTCTTCATTTAAAACGAGAGGTATACCTGTGATAGATATTTACGATAATGGGAAATTAATTATCGGCAGTGGTTTTAATATGAACAACGGACAAAGGCATAACATGATAGGTCGTCAACAGAATTGCTTTTTCATAGCTAATAATTCTGGTGTTATAAGGATAGGAAAAAACGTTGGTATCAGTGCCACAGCAATTCATTGCAACAGATCTATTGTTATTGGAGATAATGTAAGGATTGGTGGAAATACTGTTATTTATGACACGGACTTTCATAGTCTCGATTATAATAAACGTATTTCTAATACTGAAACGATGGCAGACGTTAGAGTTTCAGAAGTAGTTATTGAGGATAACGTTTTTATTGGTGCGCACAGTACTATTTTAAAAGGTGTAACTATCGGTAAAAATTCTATTGTAGGTGCCGGATCAGTTGTAGCCAAATCTATTCCTGCTAATGAAATTTGGGGCGGAAACCCTGTGAAGAAAATACGCGATTTGTAGATTTTACGTTATGAACCAAGGTATATTGATAATAAAAAGTTGCAGATATGAACAGGTTTAAATTTTTATTAATGCTATTTTTTAGCATGAGCATTGCTATTACCGGTTGTTCCGGTAATTCAAAAAAATCGAATATAAATACTCCTAATGTTTCTGCCAGGGAAACTGTTGTGAGTATTAATAAAACTCCGGGCATCGAAAAAAAAATCAATAAAGAAAAAAGGAGCGAAAGATCTTCAGTCCATCACAAAAGGTCCACTACTGACAGTGTAGTTAATGTAACTTCATTCGGTGCTGTTGGTGATGGTGTTACTGATAATACCGATGCTTTCAAAAAGTTTTTTGCCGCATTAAACGGAAAAATTGGTTTTATTCCGAGCGGGGTTTTTAAAACTGGCATTCTTAAGGTTGGTAATTTAAGTAATTGTGAGCTCAGAGGAAATGGGAAGAACTCAATAATACTCACAGACCAAGATTATGGATTATTGAATTTATCCGATGTAAACAATGTAACTTTTACCGGGCTAAGTTTTAAAAATAAATTTGTTAATAATCAATTGGAGTACAGCAAAGCTTTGATAAGTTGCTTTCAACATAATATGCAGGGCCTGAAAATTACAAATTGCTATTTCACTATGCCTGGTTGTAACGCAACAGCTATTTCATTTTTAGTAAGGTGGACAACTAAAAACAGCAATGGGAATGGTGGCAGTTTGAAAAATATTTCCATCGAAAATTGTGTTTTCAATGATATTGGTCAGTCGGCAATTGCAATAGGGAATAGAGATATGAGCACAGAGAAATTTAATTATGCTCAGAATATACATATAAATAATAATTCTTTTAAAAGGTTGGGTTTATGCCGGTCCTATGGCTTTGCCGTTACTTTCGACGGAGTAGGAAACAACGTGTCTTTTAACTATAACAATTTGCAAGATCTTTATGGTATAGGAATTGAAAATACCGGATTTAACGATGCCTCATTTATAGGAAATAGTTTCAGTGGTTTTCAAGCTGGTAGGCAATGGTTTCCGATGTCTTTTTCAACAAGGCAAATGAAGCACAACGTAATTCAGGGAAATATTTGCAAAGAACCAAGTAATGGTGGGATAAATTTTAACGGAGTAGACAGCAGTGTGTTTAAAGATAACGTGTTTATTACATCAGGTGAAAACTGGATAAACCTTAAAGACAGTAATGACAATAATTTAGAAAATAATAGCTTTACTACCAGCGGCAAACATACAGTGCTGATAGAAAGCACAAATTTGAAAACGGCTACCCGTAATAATTTCAAAAACTGTAAATTTATCAATCGAATAAATGCAGGAAAACAAATTGATTTTGTCGGCAATGGTTCTAACAATAATAAAATTTTAAGGTAGTAACGATGATGAGTTCATGCCGGTTAGAGCAAATGAAATCAATACTAAAATTAACTAACATAAACTGATAACGATTATCTCAAATGTTAAGTTTCCTGATAGTTTTTTTGTTTATTTCTATTAAATGAACAAATTATAGATAAAGTGAATTTAACTTAATATTGTGGTTCCCGTTCTATTCAATTATTATTTTGTGCTGCAATTGTTTTGTTTGGCAATATTAATTAGTGTCGGTTATAATAATAGAAAAGGTTTAACAGATGTGGTAATAAGTTAATTGATTAAGTATGATTTACATAATTATCCCGGTATTCAACAGGTGGAATTTTACAAGAGCTTGTTTAAAAAGTCTTGTAAGACAAGCCTATCAGCATTTTACAATTATTGTTGTAGATCATGGCTCAACTGATAATACAGAGTTAGGTATCAAAGCCGAATTTTCTGAAGTAATAGTTATGAAAGGATCTAACTCTTTGTGGTGGACAGGTGCAACAAACCTGGGAGTTAAAAAAGCACTGGATTTGTCGGTTAACGACGATGATTTTATCCTGACCTTGAATAATGATCTGGAAGTTGGCGATAATTACTTGGATGCCTTGATAGAAGCTTATAACAGATATAAACCATGTTTTGTAGGGTCTGTCTCGGTGGATATTTTGCAACCTGAACGAGTTGTTTATGCAGGGAGTTATATAAATACCGCTAAGGCCAAATATAGCGCTCCTAAAGAAAGAAAACTACCTTACTCGACATTAGTATCTGCTACCGACCATGTTGATTCAGATATGTTAACAGGGCGCGGCACACTGATCCCTAAAAAAGCTTTTTTAGATTTGGGCCTGTTTGATGAGAGAAATTTCCCTCATTATATGGCGGATGAAGATTTTGCTATGAGGGGAAAAAAGGCTGATTACAGAATTATTGTTGCTAGTGCTGCCGTGGTAAAGAGCCATGTTTCTGATACAGGTATTAACTTTAGAAACGGAAACAAGTCAATCAAGAATTTTGTCAATTCGCTGCGGTCAATCAAGTCTGCAAATAACTTGAAATACAGATTTAATTGGGCAAAAAAGCACGGCGATTTTCCATACTCATACTTTTTATATGATGTTTTCAGAATATTTGGATCATATTTTAAAAGTATATTATTGAAATAATATGAATAATTGTGCGCCGATAGTGCTTTTTGTATACAATAGGCCGAATCACACCGAAAAGACTATTAACGCTCTCAGCAATAATTACCTGGCTTCTGAAAGTGACTTATTTATATTTTCTGACGCTGCAAAAAATGCTGTATCTGAAGACGATGTTAAATTGGTAAGAGATTATATAAAAACTGTTAAAGGTTTCAAGAGTGTTACAGTTATTGAACGAGAGGTGAATTTCGGATTGATAAAATCAATTTCGGAAGGAGTGACGGATATTGTTACCAAATATAAAAAAATTATCGTTCTAGAAGATGACCTTATCACCCATAAACAATTTTTGGAATATATGAATAAATCTCTGGAGTTATATGAAAACAATGACAACGTTTGCGAAATTACGGGATATTCTCATTTAAATAATCATGGCAACCCAAATGAATTCCAGAATCCGTCCTATTTTTTGAAGATAACAAGTACTTGGGGATGGGCTACGTGGACTAATCGATGGGAAATATTTTCTAACGGTTTAGAAGGTAGTGAAGATCTAAATAGCAATAAAAGACTTAAAGCCGATTTTAATTATAATAAGTCTTATAACTATTATAAAATGCTCAATGACACAAAAACGGGAAAAGCAAAGTCGTGGGGAATAGTTTGGTATTGGAACATCTTTAAAAATAATGGTTTAACACTTTATCCCGTTGAAACTTTAGTAGATCAAATTGGATTTGACGGCACGGGGGAAAATTCAAAAAATTATGTCGCAAAATATAATAGACTCTTGCCTAAAAGATATGAGTTCGTTTTTCCGACCTTGATTGAAGAAAACTCTAAATATAGAAATCAAATTATTAGAATACTAAGAACGAGGAAACTATTCATCATTCTTAAAGTAATTGGTCACGTTTTTAGATTTAAGCGTACATAATTTATATTATGAGTTTCAAAAAAAAAATAAAATATATTATCAGACGAATTTTAAGTATCCCGGTACGACGTAAGGTTACGGCTGCATCAAACGTCGTTTTTTACGCCGGAGTAAAAATTTACAATCTCTTAAATGATCCAAGTAAAATTACGATAGGCGAACAAAGTCATATCAATGGTGAACTGCATATATTTGGTTATGGTGGTGAAATAAACATTGGAAAAAGATGCTATGTTGGCGAAGGTACCAGGATATGGTCTGGTGATAAAATTGTTATAGGTGATGATGTCCTAATCTCTCATAATGTAAACATTATAGACACAAACTCACATGAAATTAACTACTTAGAACGCGCTGCGGGTTTTTTTCAAATTATCACGTCGGGCCATCCTAACAAGGCTGTTAATGTGAACACTGCGCCAATTATAATTGGTGATAATGCTTGGATCAATTTTAACAGTATTATCTTAAAAGGCGTAACTATTGGGAATGGAGCTATAATCGCAGCAGGAAGTGTTGTGACTAAAGACGTCCCACCTTTTGCACTTGTAGGAGGGAGCCCAGCTAAAATAATTAAATATGTAAATTAAAGATGTTAAAGAAAGCAATCAAATTCTTATACTACAGCTATTTAACTAAAGTCTTTAAGGGTAAATTAATTATTGGCCGAGGGTCTAAATTGGCTTTTAATAAGTTTCAATTTAAAGACGATTGTACAGTTAAAATTGGAGAGCAATCAATAATTGAATCAAATATTTACTTCGATAAACCTGGCGGTCATATAATTATAGGCAACAGGACATTCATAGGAGGGTCAAAATTAGTTTGCGCTGATAAAATTGAAATTGGTGACGATGTATTAATATCTTGGGACTGCACTATAGTCGATCACGATTCACACTCATTGTTATTTTCAGAAAGGAAAAATGATGTGTTAAATGGATTGAATGGCCTTAAAGAATGGAACAATGTTAGTATCGGGCCTGTTAAGATAAATGATAAATGTTGGATAGGATTCGGCGTTAGAATTTTAAAAGGCGTAACAGTAGGAGAGGGTGCATGTATTGCAGCAGGCAGTTTAGTAACAAAAGATGTTGCTCCGTATACCTTAGTTGGCGGAGTACCAGCAAAAATGATTAAAATTTTACCTAAAGAGTAAAGTTAAGTAGAACAATATACAAATAGAATTATAACCGTCTTAACGAAAATAGTTGAATAGCTATTTGGATATAAATTGCGCTTATGAGTAAAACAGTATTAATAACAGGAGCACTCGGTTTTATTGGTCAAAAAATAGCTAAAGAATTTAAAGAACATAATTATTTTGTTATAGGTGTAGGTCATGGTACTGCAACTGAAAACCAGCTAAAGGAAATAGGTATTGATGAATGGCATGAAGCTGATTTGAATATAGATGCTTTAAATATTATATCCAGATCGTTTGATATCATAGTTCATTGCGCAGGAGGGAGCACTGTTGGAATTTCTTTGGCTGATCCTTATCTGGATTATCACAAAACTGTTAATTCTACACTAGAACTTTTGGAGTACATCAGGCTTTACTCTCCTAAAACCGCAATAATTTATTTGTCGAGCGCTGCCGTTTATGGTGCTAAAAAAGATGATCTTATCAATGAGGATGACGACCTTACACCAGTTTCGCCGTATGGTTTTCATAAGCTTGCTTCAGAGTCTATTTGCAAATCTTATTCACACTGTTTTGGAATAAAAGTCGCAATCGTGCGATTGTTTTCAATATATGGTGAAGGTTTGACAAAACAATTATTATGGGACGCTAGTAATAAAATAATAACGGCCACCAATAAAGAAGTGTTATTTTACGGTACTGGCGAAGAAACGAGGGACTGGCTTCACGTTAAAGACGTAACTAAATTAGTTTGTCACCTGGCACAAATGGAGTTTTCTTTTTTGGTACTTAATGGAGCTTATGGAAAAAGATTTACCGTAAATGAAGTTTTAACAATGCTTTTAGCCGAATTAAATATTCCCGGGATCAAAATATTATTTAATGATCAAAATAAGGAGGGAGATCCTAAGTACTATCATTCTAATATGGATAAGGCATTAAGTACAGGCTGGAAACCTGAAATTGGATTAGTCGAAGGATTAAAGAATTATGTCAAATGGTTCAAAGAATATAAAGATATATGATAAGAGTAGGATTTACTATTATTGATGGAAAAGTTAATTGGATGGGTGGGATAAACTATCTTAAAAACTTGCTTTTTGCAATTTCACAATTGGAAGAAAGAAAAATTCAACCAGTTTTATTCTTAGGAAATAAAATTGATAACAAATTTATAGAAGAATTCAAAGGTTTAGCTGAAATACGTCAGGACTCGCTATTTGACAGAAAAAGTTCGAAATGGGTTATTTATACTTTTTTAAGAGATATTTTAAGAAAAAATCCTTCTATCAACCGAATAATTAAGGACTATAATATACAAGTATTTAGCCATTCATTTATTTACGGTCCTGATATAAATTGTGTAACCATTAATTGGATACCTGATTTTCAGCATAAACATTTACCAAAGTTATATTCTAAAGTTCATTTGTTTGTTAGGGATTTTCGGTTAAGATCATTGGCAAAATATAGCGACATGGTTATTTTAAGTAGTTACGATGCATTAAATGATTTTGAAAAATTTACTCATGAGTATGTTGATAAAGCAAGGGTTGTTCATTTTGTATCACAAACCACTTCTTTTGAAGACAAAGGAATAAGCTATATTACCGATAAGTATAACATAAAGAATAAATACTTCTTTTTACCTAATCAGTTTTGGAGCCATAAAAATCACAAAGTAGCTTTTGAAGCTATTAAAATTGCCCAAAAAACATATCCTGACATTTTGCTCATATGCACCGGCCATTTAAATGATGATAGGGGTGGAAAGCATATAATTGAACTACAATCATTTATTGCAAAAAATAATTTGCAGGATAATATAAGGCTGTTAGGATTAGTTCCTTTTGGTGATGTTCTGTTATTAATGAAATATTCGATTTCTATAATAAACCCTTCGCATTTTGAAGGATGGAGTTCAACCGTTGAGGAATCAAAAAGCATGCAAAAAAGTCTAATACTATCAGATATTGGTGTTCATCACGAACAGTCTCCATCGGAAGGCGTATTTTTTAACCCCGATAATGCTTCAGAATTGTCTGATATATTGATCAACAAATGGGAGCAGGAAGAGGAGAACGTTAACAAACAAGAAGTTAAAACACACGATTTGAATGAGCGCACAATTGAGTTTGCTAATCGTTTTCAATTTATAGTATTAGAAGCTGTACAAAATAACAGATAATAATCAAGTATATTATAGGGCTGCAAGGTTTGAATGCGCCGGTCCCTGATGGTTTATCATACTTGATTTAGCTTAACAATTAAGATCTGGTAATTTGGACGAAGACGTTATTTGATATAACAAAGCTTTAGGATATTTTTATATCTGTTGACGGCAAGCTCAAGTAAATAGTGGCAGCTATTGTTATTAATATAAATACAAGATACTTAAAGAGTGGCAATTTTAGGGTTTAACTTTACGTTTTGTTTCATTACTGTTAATATTAGAAAAATGCGTTTTTTGTATTTATTTTACCTTTTTTTTAAAAAAAATATATTAATTTTACTTAATTATTAAAAAATACATCTAACAAAATGAAGAAAATTGCTCTTTTAACCGGTATTACAGGCCAGGATGGTGCCTATTTAACAGAATTACTCTTATCAAAAGGGTACGAAGTACATGGTATTAAAAGGAGAAGTTCCCTGTTTAATACCGATAGAATCGACCATCTATATCAGGATCCTCACGAGAACAACATTAACCTTACTTTGCACTATGGTGATCTTTCAGATTCCACTAATTTGATTAGGATAATTCAGCAAGTTCAACCTGACGAAATTTACAATCTTGGTGCAATGTCACATGTGAAAGTAAGTTTCGATACCCCTGAATATACTGCTAATGCAGATGGTATCGGTACGCTGCGTTTATTGGAAGCAATACGGATATTAGGGTTAGAGAAAAAAACAAAAATTTACCAGGCTTCCACTTCTGAGCTGTACGGATTAGTGCAAGCGGTTCCTCAATCAGAAACTACCCCTTTTTATCCGCGTTCGCCGTATGCTGTGGCAAAAATGTATGCATATTGGATAACTGTAAACTATCGGGAAGCATATGGTATATATGCATGTAACGGAATTTTATTTAACCATGAAAGTCCCTTACGTGGCGAAACGTTTGTTACCCGCAAAATTACAAGAGCTACAGCCAAAATATCTATGGGTTTACAGGATAAATTATTTCTCGGTAATCTAGATGCTCAAAGAGATTGGGGCCACGCTAAAGACTATGTTGAAGCAATGTATTTAATATTGCAACAAGAATCGCCTGAAGATTATGTAATCGCTACAGGTGTGACAACCCGGGTTCGTGAATTTGTGAGATTGTCGTTTGCAGAAGTTGGCATAAAGGTAGAGTTTAAAGGGGGGGGTGCAGATGAAAAAGGATATGTAGTAAGTTGTAGCAATCCTGACTTTCAGGTAGAAGTTGGTAAAGAAGTTGTTGCGGTTGATAAAGCCTATTTCCGCCCTACCGAAGTTGATTTATTAATAGGCGATCCAACAAAATCAAAAACTAAATTAGGTTGGACACCTAAGTATGATCTTCAAGGCTTAGTAAGTGAAATGGTTGCTGCGGATATTGAATTGTTCCGACGTGAAAAACTTTTAAAGGATTCAGGCTACGTTATTAAGAACCAGTTTGAATAATACTATGGAAATAGATGCCAAAATTTATATAGCAGGACACCGTGGTATGGTTGGCTCGGCAATACATCGTAAACTTGAAAAAGAAGGCTTTACTAATTTCATTAGTAGGACATCCGATACGCTGGATCTGCGAAATCAACAACAAGTAGCCGATTTCTTCTCGGATGAAAAGCCCGATTACGTATTTTTAGCAGCTGCAAAAGTTGGCGGTATTGTAGCAAACAATACCTATCGTGCTGAATTTTTGTATGATAATCTTCAGATTCAGAATAATGTTATCCATAATTCCTTTCTAAATGGGGTTAAAAAACTTATGTTTCTGGGGTCAAGTTGCATATATCCTAAATTAGCTCCTCAGCCGTTAAAAGAAGACTATCTGCTAACGGGCTTGCTTGAACCAACTAATGAACCCTATGCAATTGCGAAAATTGCTGGAATAAAAATGTGTGATGCTTATCGGGCTCAATATGGGTGTAATTTCATATCGGTAATGCCTACTAATCTTTATGGGTATAATGATAACTATCATCCTGAAAATTCACATGTTTTACCTGCTTTGATTCGCCGTTTTCATGAAGCTAAAGAGCAAAATTTACCTCGTGTGACCATATGGGGTACAGGTTCACCTAAACGCGAATTTTTATTTGCGGATGATTTAGCCGAAGCGTGTTATTATTTAATGCAGAATTATGATCAAGAAGGATTAGTTAATATTGGTACGGGTGAAGATATATCGATTATGAACCTTGCATTATTGATAAAAAATACAATAAATTATCAGGGTGAAATAAATTTTGACAATTCAAAACCAGACGGAACTCCCAGGAAACTTATGGATGTTTCGAAACTTCACGAAAAAGGATGGAAGCATAAGATTGAACTTGAAGAAGGCATTGCTCTGGCTTACCAGGATTTTCTAAAACATGTTGAAACAGCTAAATTATAACTGCTTTCGATGATATTATCTTATTAAAGTTTTAGATAGGTTGAATAAATGGATACATTAAGATGGAAGTATTATGACATATTTAAAGGTGATATTAGTTCGATTTCGCTTGGTAGTAAATTATTGATTAACACTATTAATCAATACTCATATTGCGTGGCAGAAAATAATCCCCTATTTAAAAGCGCTTTAATAAACTCAGATGTTTTATTGCCTGACGGAATAGCAATAGTAGCTGCAGTACGTTTGATGCTCAATAAAAAGATCAAAAAAATTGCCGGAGCTGATTTGCATATATCTTTAGTAAATAGATGTATCAAAGAGAATAGATCGTGCTTTTATTTAGGATCATCTGAAGCAACATTGAGCGCAATTAAAAATCGAATAAATATTGATTATCCCGGCTTGCGCGTAGGGTTTTATTCTCCCCCCTATAAGGATTTTTTTACAGATTCCGATAATAAAAAAATGATAGATGCAGTAAATGAATTTAACCCAGATGTCCTTTTCATAGGAATGACTGCTCCTAAACAAGAAATGTGGGCTAATCAATTTAAAGCACAATTAAATGCTCATTTAATTTGCACAATAGGAGCTGTATTTGATTTTTATGCTCAAACGGTAAAAAGGCCTGATAAAATTTGGATTAATTTAGGATTAGAATGGTTTGTTCGTTTGCTAAAGGAGCCTAAGAGAATGTGGAAAAGATACATTTATTATGGGCCGGTATTTTTATTTGAAATGGCAAAACCTACTAATGCGAATGAAAAATAATTTTTTGACGTTCAATAATTGTAGCCTACTAATCTCTGAAATTCTATTAGGCGATGGTAGCGAACTTGGCTGCCGTTTTAAATTTGCTGTACAGGAGATTCCTAACGGATTGGCACAGGCTTTTGTAATAGGCACCGATTTTATAAGTGATGATAAAGTAGCACTGGTACTTGGTGATAATATATTTTACGGTTCTGGTTTCAGTACACCAATACAAAGCTTTAACAATGTAAATGGTGCGGCTATATTTGATTACCTTGTTGCTGATCCCGAACGTTACGGTGTTGTAGAGTTTGATAAGAATTTCAAGGCGCTTTCTATTGAAGAAAAGCCAATAAAGCCAAAATCGAACTACGCAGTTCCGGGGCTTTATTTTTATGACAACCAAGTTGTTGAAATAGCTAAAAATATTCCCGCATCTCCAAGAGGAGAGTTTGAATTCGCTGATGTAAATAACGTATATCTTGAAAAAGAGAGTTGCATATGGGGGTAATGGACAAAGGAACAGTGGGGCTTGATACATCGCCTTTGATTCCTTGAGTGATTCGTCTGAATTTGTGCGTGTTATAGAAAAGCGTCAGGATACTAAAATAGGCTGTATCGAAGAAGTGGCTTAACGAATTGGCTTTATCAATTATGAAGCACTTCGGGCTTGGCCAATAAATATATCAAAAGCGGTTATGGTAAATACATACAAAGTATTGCACAATAAGAAGTTCACTCTTTAATACAGACCGTATTGACCTATGATTTCTATGCGTTTTGATTTGTAACATAATATAATAAGATGTAATGTCGAGAAAAAGAATATTAATAACTGGAGCAGCCGGATTCCTCGGATCGCATTTGTGCGATAGGTTCATAAATGAAGACTACCATGTGATCGGTATGGATAATCTCATAACAGGCGACCTGCGAAACATAGAACATTTGTTTAAACTGGAAAATTTTGAGTTTTACAATCATGATGTATCCAAATTTGTATATGTACCCGGAGAGTTGCATTACATATTGCACTTCGCCTCACCGGCGAGCCCTATTGATTATCTGAAGATTCCCATCCAAACATTAAAGGTAGGCTCATTGGGGACTCATAACCTGTTAGGACTTGCGCGTGCAAAAAAAGCAAGGATGCTAATTGCATCTACATCGGAAGTATATGGCGATCCAAATGTAAACCCGCAGCCAGAAGAATATTGGGGGAATGTTAACCCGGTAGGCCCAAGAGGTGTGTATGATGAAGCAAAACGTTTCCAGGAAGCAATCACGATGGCATATCATACTTTTCATGGATTGGAAACGAGGATCGTTAGGATTTTTAATACATATGGTCCAAGGATGAGGTTGAACGATGGAAGGGTGTTGCCCGCCTTTATCGGGCAAGCGTTAAGAGGTGAATCTCTAACCATGTTTGGCGATGGTTCGCAAACACGGGCATTTTGTTATGTTGATGATTTGGTGGACGGCATTTACCGTTTACTTCACAGTGGCTATACTCAACCGATGAATATAGGAAATCCAGATGAAATAACAATACGTGAATTTGGCGAGGAAATCATCAAATTAACCGGTACGGATCAAAAACTGATAAGCCTGCCATTACCAACAGATGACCCGAAGCAACGAAGGCCAGATATCACAAAAGCAAAATCCATATTGGGCTGGGAGCCAAAAGTATCCAGGAGTGAAGGCTTAAAGATCACGTTTGAATATTTCAAATCACTACCCATAAAAGAAATAAATCATAAAGATTTTACCTATTTTAACAAATAAATTGATTTATCTCATCCATTATTAAATGGTAACCTTTTTAAGACATAGCCATCTATAAATAATTGTATGTTAAATTAACTTAAATCCTGTTTACAAATATATTACAACTGATCGTTTAGTATACTTTTTATGGAGGTATAGCAATTTATTTACAAAAATACTTATGGAAATAAATTCCAAAATTTATATTGCGGTCATCGGGGTATGGTTGGTTCTGCCCTTCAAAGAAAGCTGGAAAAAGAAGGATTTACTAATTTTATTACGCGGACATCTTCAGAAATTGATTTACGAAATCAAAACAAGCTGACGGTTTTTTTATCAAGAAACTCCTGCTTATGTATTTTTAGCTGCTGCAAAAGTTGGGGGTTTTTGCCGGTGATCTTGCAGAAGCCTGCTATTATTTAATGCAAAATTATAATGAAGAAGGCTTGGTAAATGTTGGTACTGGAAAAGATGTTTCAATTAAAAAGTTAGCTTTAATGGTAAAGAAGATAGTGGGTTACCAGGGCAATATAGAATTTGATATTACAAAACCAGATGGTACTCCGCGTAAACTTATGGATGTTACAAAACTTCATGAGAAGGGTTGGAAACATTCAATTGACCTTGAAATGGGAATAGCTTTAAATTATCAAGATTTTTTAATCAAATATAGAAATATCAAATATGACTAAAATAACTAAAATTTGCTGTATTGGAGCTGGTTATGTAGGAGGACCAACTATGGCGGTCATCGCAAAAAAATGCCCTCATATACAAGTTACAGTAGTTGATTTAAATGAAGCAAGAATTGCTGCATGGAATGATGAAGATGTTAACAATATCCCTATTTATGAACCTGGTTTAAGTGAAGTAGTAGCAGAAGCCAGGGGACGTAATCTGTTTTTCTCGACTAAAGTGGATAAAGCTATTGATGAAGCCCAAATGGTGTTTATTTCGGTGAATACGCCAACCAAGACTTATGGAGCGGGTAAGGGACAAGCAGCTGATTTAAAATGGATTGAACTTTGTGCGCGCCAGATCGCAAATGTATCAAAGGACAATAAAATAATCGTAGAGAAATCAACTTTACCCGTGAGGACAGCTAGTGCGATACGAGATATTCTTACACATACGGGAAAAGGTGTTCAGTTTCAAATCCTTTCCAACCCTGAGTTTCTTGCCGAAGGAACTGCAATGGAAGATTTGGATGCGCCTGATCGCGTACTAATTGGTGGTGATAATACCGAAGAGGGTAAAATAGCAGTTCAGTCGTTAGTTGATATTTACTCGAATTGGATTCCAAGGGAGCGTATTCTGACCACTAACGTTTGGTCGTCTGAATTGTCGAAATTAACAGCTAATGCTTTTTTGGCTCAACGGGTTTCTTCAATTAATTCTTTGACAGAGCTTTGTGAAAAAACCGAAGCCGATATTTCCGAAGTTGCTCGGGCCATTGGTACTGATAGTAGAATAGGCCCTAAATTCTTAAAAGCTTCTGTTGGTTTCGGAGGGTCATGTTTTCAGAAAGATATTTTAAACTTGGTTTATATTGCCAGAAGTTATGGCTTGCAGGAGGTGGCTGACTATTGGGAACAAGTAATAATTATGAACGATCATCAAAAAAGCCGTTTTGCAAACCAGATGATCAGGAATTTATATAATACTGTTAATGGAAAAAGAATAACCTTTTTGGGTTGGGCTTTTAAGAAGGATACTAATGATACCCGTGAATCCGCTGCAATCTACGTGGCTGATCACTTATTGCATGAACGAGCGCATATCGTAGTATTTGATCCCAAAGTATTGGAAGATCAGGTGTATTCCGACCTGGATTATCTTGGAACAAGAACCGCCGAAGAAAACAAAAAGGGGGTGAAAGTTTTTGAAGATCCCTATGAGGCCTGTAAGGGAGCTCATGCAGTAGCAATATTAACCGAATGGGATGAATTTAAAGAGTATGATTGGAAGCGTATATATGATGGAATGCTTAAACCAGCTAAAATATTTGATGGACGAAATCTCCTTGATGCCTCTAAATTAAGAGAAATAGGCTTCCAGGTTCAAACCATTGGGACTCATAGTTGACAAAAAAACGGTTTACTGGTAAAAATGATTTAGAAAGTAAAGCATAATTCGTAAAAAATCAAGCGAAGCTGAATCTAAAGACGTAGGTACAATGAAATGGGACAGGTAGTTGCAGTAATCCTGACTTTCAGCTCAAACTTCTGAAAACGAAGTTGTTGCTGTTGATAGAGCTTATTTCAGTCCTAGGAAGTTGATTTATTAATTGGTGATTCAACAAAGTCAAAAGCTAAGTTAGGCTGGAAACCTAAGTATGATCTTTAAGGTTTGATAAGTTAAATGGTTGCTGCAGATGTTGATCTGTTCCGACGCGAAAGACTTTTGAAAGATTCAGGCTATATTATCAAAAACCAGTTTGAATCGTATTTTATGGAAAAAGAAGCAAAAATTTACATAGCAGGACATCGTGGCATGGTTGGTTCGGCCATACAACGTAAGTTCCAAAAGGAAGGTTTCGATAATTTTATTACCAGGACGTCAGACACACTTGATTTGCGAAATCAGCAACAGGTGGGCGATTTTTTTTTGGATGAGAATCCCGATTATGTATGTGATCCATTTATGTATTTTTAGCTGCCGCAAAAGTTGGCGGTATTGTGGCAAACAACACTTACCGTGCTGATTTTTTGTACGATAACCTCCAGATTCAGAATAATGTGATCCATAATTCTCATCTCAACGGGGTTAAAAAATTGATGTTTCTAGGATCAAGTTGTATTTATCCCAAAATGGCACCTCAGCCATTAAGGGAAGACTATTTATTAACGGGCTTGTTAGAGCCGACTAATGAGCCTTACGCTATCGCAAAAATTGCCTTGATAAAAATGTGTGACGCATACCGAGCGCAATATGGATGTAATTTTATTTCGGTAATGCCTACTAACCTTTATGGTTATAATGATAATTATCATCCTCAGAATTCGCATGTATTGCCTGCGTTAATACGTAGGTTTCATGAGGCAAAAGAGAAAAATTTACCCGAAGTAACTATTTGGGTACCGGTTCACCTAAACGGGAATTTCTATTTGCGGATGATTTAGCTGAGGCTTGTTATTATTTGATGCAAAATTATGATGAAGAAGGATTAGTTAATATTGGGACAGGTGAGGATATATCCATTAAAGACCTCGCGCTATTAATAAAAAATATAATAGGATACCGGGGTGAAATAAATTTTGACACCTCAAAGCCTGATGGAACCCCCAGGAAACTTATGGACGTTTCAAAACTTCATGCTAAAGGATGGAATCATAAAATTGAACTCGAAGATGGCATTTCATTAGCTTACCAGGATTTTCTTAAACTCAATGAACCATTTAAATAAATTACCCAAGAGGATGCGGATTGGTGCATTTAA
Source organism: Bacteroidota bacterium (assembly GCA_030775685.1). Classification (GTDB taxonomy): domain Bacteria; phylum Bacteroidota; class Bacteroidia; order Sphingobacteriales; family Sphingobacteriaceae; genus Mucilaginibacter. The sequence continues at coordinate 234,436 of JALYIP010000067.1, read as the reverse complement.
TAGAATTTCGCATTTTTTAGATAGTAACCAGTTTGAGGGCAAATTATGTTGTATTGAACCTCTAAATGAAACTGGCTAACTTTCTAATTTTCTACTAAACGTGCCATATGTATAAACAGTTTCTGATTTGATACCAGTTTATGGTAGATAATCTACTTTAAATGGTAGTAAATAGCGCTTTTTGCCTGTTTTTATCCTCAAAAATGGAACTTAAATGGAAGCAAATGGTAGTATAATAGTAATGAATTATACTTTTAAAACTTAACAAGTTAAGAAAAAGCAGTCGGTATTCCTTATGTTTGTTGAAGTTTAGTCACACATCTAATATGGACAATATAGTTGTATTCGGCGCTTCCGGTCAGTTAGGCCAATGTTTAAAAAAGGTGGCCGGATTAAAAGGTATTACTTCTGTTGTTTTCCCGCCCGAATCGGAAGCTAATATATTAGATACCGCTTTATTGAATAAAGTTTTTGAGCAATATAAACCAGCTTACGCCATCAATTGTGCAGCTTATACTGCAGTTGACAAAGCTGAAGATGATGTGGACCTTGCCCGTAAGATCAATAAAACCGGTGCTGAGAATCTTGCTATCCAATGCGAAGCCAATGGGACGGTATTAATTCAAGTATCTACAGATTTTGTTTTTAAAGGTGATAAGCCGTATCCGCTGGTTGAGGATGATATTGCCGAGCCTATAAGTATTTATGGACTTACAAAGTTGGAAGGTGAACAGGATGTGGCTGCTATTTTACCACGGCATTACATATTACGTACCAGTTGGCTATACTCTGAATTTGCCAACAATTTTGTAAAAACCATGTTAAAGCTTGGGGCAGAAAGAGATGAACTGAAAATTATAGCTGACCAGGTTGGTACACCTACTTATGCCATAGATCTGGCCGGTGCCATACTTGATATTATCACTTCGGGCAGTGAAAATTATGGAATTTATCATTATAGTAATGAAGGTGTAACTTCATGGTATGATTTTGCCAAAGGTATCTTTGATTTATCAGGGACACAAGTAAAAACCTATCCTATACGGACAAGTGAATACCCAACACGGGCAACAAGACCTGCTTTTTCAGTAATGGATAAAGCTAAAATAAAAAAAACGTTCGGTTTGGAAATACCTTACTGGCGCGATAGCCTGGTAGCTTGTCTTAAAGAATTAAACTCAATACAATAAATTATCTCATCTATGAAAGGAATTATACTGGCAGGCGGTTCCGGAACCCGTCTTTATCCTATTACCAAAGCTATCAGTAAGCAGTTGATGCCTATTTACGATAAGCCAATGATCTATTACCCACTATCAGTACTTATGCTGGCAAGGATAAATGAAATATTGATAATTACCACGCCCGAGGACCAGGCGGGTTTTATACGTTTATTAGGCGATGGCAGCGAACTTGGCTGCCGTTTTGAATTTGCTGTACAGGAGATTCCTAACGGATTGGCACAGGCTTTTGTAATAGGCGCCGATTTTATAGGAGATGATAAAGTAGCACTGGTACTTGGCGATAATATATTTTACGGTTCTGGTTTCAGCACGCTAATACAAAGCTTTAATAATGTAAATGGTGCGGCTATATTTGCTTACCCTGTTGCTGATCCCGAACGTTACGGTGTTGTAGAGTTTGATAAAAGTTTCAAGGCGCTTTCTATTGAAGAAAAACCATTAAAGCCAAAATCGAACTACGCAGTTCCGGGGCTTTATTTTTATGACAACCAGGTTGTTGAAATAGCTAAAAATATTCCAGCATCGCCAAGAGGAGAGTTTGAAATTACCGATGTAAATAAAGTATATCTTGAAAAAGAAGAGTTGCATGTAGGGGTAATGGATAGAGGAACAGCTTGGCTTGATACAGGAACCTTTGATTCATTGAGTGATGCGTCTGAATTTGTGCGTGTTATAGAAAAGCGTCAGGATACCAAAATAGGGTGCATTGAAGAAGTGGCTTACAGAATGGGCTTTATTGACTATGCTGCGCTACAAGCCTTAGCTACCAAATATATAAAAAGTGGATATGGCAAGTATATACAAGGCATCGCACAATAAAAATTTGAGTTGAATTATTATTGATTAATATTTTTGCCATTTACAAATGAACCTAAGTGTTTGTCGGTAATTCGACAAAACTAGCCTAAATAATTTAGGAAGTTAAATATGCTTTCCAGCAGAATGGATAATCATCGATATTTATTTATTAAAGAAAAATAATAAAAATTCAGATTATGTTATTGAAGAATAGTTTGAATGAAATTTGAATGGAAAAAGAGGCAAAAATATATATAGCCGGTCACCGGGGCATGGTTGGTTCAGCCATACATCGCAAGCTTGAAAAAGAGGGCTTCAGTAATTTTATTACAAGAACATCAGATACGCTCGATTTGCGGAGCCAGCAGCAGGCGGCCGATTTTTTTGAGCAGGAAAAACCTGATTATGTTTTCTTAGCTGCAGCTAAAGTTGGGGGTATTGTTGCTAACAATACTTATCGGGCTGAATTTCTGTATGATAATCTGCAGATTCAAAATAACGTTATCCATCAGTCATACTTAAATGGCGTAAGAAAATTGATGTTCCTGGGTTCAAGTTGTATATATCCAAAATTGGCTCCCCAGCCACTAAAAGAAGAATATTTGTTAACCGGAATTCTTGAACCTACTAATGAACCTTATGCGATAGCTAAAATAGCGGGCATAAAAATGTGCGATGCTTATCGTACTCAATATGGGTGTAACTTTATATCTGTGATGCCTACCAACCTTTATGGTTATAACGATAACTACCACCCTCAAAATTCACATGTGTTGCCTGCGTTGATCCGTCGTTTTCATGAAGCGAAAGAGCAAAACTTACCTGAGGTAACTATTTGGGGCACTGGTTCACCTAAGCGTGAATTTTTATTTGCGGATGATTTAGCCGAGGCATGTTACTTTTTGATGCAGAATTATGATGAAGAAGGATTAGTTAACATTGGTACCGGAGAAGATATTTCTATTAAGGACTTGGCTTTACTGGTTAAAAAGATCATTAACTATCCGGGTGAAATAAATTTTGATACCACAAAGCCGGATGGAACGCCCCGCAAATTGATGGATGTTACCAAACTTCACAGCAAAGGGTGGAAGCATACTATTGAACTGGAAGAAGGCATAAAATTAGCTTATAACGACTTTTTAGATAAGTATACGAACAGCTAATGACACTAAATCGGCGTTCAATATAAATTAGTGCAACTTATACCACAGTTTACTGAGGCGAAGGGTGAAGAGAAAAAAACTGTTGAAACTTAAGCCTGTAAGCAGCCTGTTTACTAAAATAATGCACTATTTGTCATGGCCAACATATCATGAGTAAGGGTTTGGCTATCAGCTTTAAACCATAGTATTTCTTTATCTTTCCCAAACCAGGTCATCTGTCTTTTTGCAAAGCGGCGGGTATTTTGTTTAATAAGTTCAATGGCTGTATTCAGGTCTGTTTTTCCATCAAAATAATCAAATAGTTCGCTGTAACCAACGGTATTTAATGCATTTAACTGTCTGTAAGGTAAAAGCGACTTTACTTCATCAACCAAACCCTGCCTAACCATATCATCAACACGCTGATTAATGCGTTGGTATAAAACGGGCCTTTCCATGTTAAGCCCTAACTTTATAATATTGAAAGGGCGATTATTTGAAGTTAATTTACGATAGGAGGAGTATGGCCTACCTGTGCCTTCAAACACTTCAAGCGCTCTTATAATGCGCTGCGGGTTACTGATATCAACACTTGAAGAATAATCCGGATCAACAGTTTTTAATTTCTCTTGTAGATGAGTTAATCCATAGTTTGTAAGTTCGCTATTCAACCTTTCTCTTACATCAGGATCAATTTCCGGGAATTCATCAAAACCCTCACACAGTGCTTTAATAAATAAGCCCGATCCTCCGGCCAATAAAACTAAGGGATGAGTTTTAAACAACTCTTCCAGAAGATCAAGGCACTGTTTTTCATAATCTCCGGCTGTATAGGTTTCGGCAATAGACAGAGAGTCGATAAAATAATGCTTTACTTCATTCAATTCCCTGCTGGTAGGTTTTGCCGTACCAATTGACATTTCCCGGTAAAACTGCCTGGAATCAGCTGAAATTACAACGGTATTGTAATACTTTGCTATTTCTATGGCTGCCGCCGTTTTGCCTGACGCAGTAGGGCCTGCTATTACGATGAGCGTCTTTGGAGCGGGTTTATGGTTCATAGTTTATAGTTCATGGCAGGAAGTGCGCAGTTTAATAGTTCATGGCAAAAATGCGACGGCTATGAACTATAAACCATCAACTATGAACCAACTCAATAATCATCTCCATGCGACATTTTGCTGTCGTCTTCGAATCCTTCGTCGTCGCTGAATTCGCTTCCGAATTCATCTTCTTCCTCCTCATCGTCAACTTTAGCTATCACATCATCTTCCTCGCCTGTTTCCGTTACTTCCGAAAAGTCGTCGGTATCATCCTCGCCAATAGCCATTTCATTAAGGAAGTCGAAATCGTCGACTTCTGGTGCGGCAACAGGGACATTAAGTACATTACCAAATTGTTTTGGCGCTTCGCCTGTTGATTTGATAACTGCCGGATAGGTAATGCCGGGTGCTTCGTCAAGAATGATCTTCATCAATTCAACATGGAAATCAAATGGGCGATCGAAATTAAATGTATAGTAGAATTTCTGATGTGGATCATCGATATAGCTGAGTAGCTTTACCTTGTCCATCAGGGCAACGCCTCTATCAATTCTTTTCTGGTTTGGTAAATAGGTGATTTCTTCGCCTTTTATCCACTGATCATTACTTATATAAAAAGAAGAAGGATATTCTGAATTGTAACCAGTTGACTGATGGATCGCTCTGTGAAGATCTTCAAACGTTTGATTGGATTTTACATCAATCTCTCTTACCACGTCATCGTAATCTTCAAAAGTAATCCTGAACCTGTATAAAGCCATTTTTTAGTATCGTATAGTTTTTACAAAAATAGTAATGATTTCGGAATTCGGATGTTCAATTTCGGATTTACAGAAATCCGGTACCGTTATTCCTCACCCACAACTTTTAAGCCAATTTCAGCGCCCTTGGCAATTGTATATTTAATTGCCTCTTCGCGCGAGTTTGGAATTTCCCCCTCTAGTATGGCCTCCCTGATCTGATTTTTGATAATCCCAACCTCACGGCCCTCTTTTATACCAAAAAGCTCCATAATGTCTATTCCTGTAACGGGGGGCTGCCAATTTCGCATATTGTCGCGTTCTTCAACGTCCTTTAATTTTTGTTGAACAAGCTCAAAATTATTACGGTATTTTTTTACCTTATACTCGTTTTTTGTGGTGATGTCTGCTTTACACAACAGCATTAAACTCTCGATGTCTTCCCCTGCTTCAAATAATAAACGGCGAACGGCCGAATCGGTAACAATAGATTGTGCCAAAACAATGGGTCTTAAATGCAGTTGCACCATTTTTTGTACAAACTTCATTTTTTCGTTGAGCGGGAGCTTGAGTTGTGTGAATATTTTAGGAACCATGCGTGCTCCGCGATCTTCATGCCCATGGAAGGTCCAGCCGTGACCCGGTTCAAAACGTTTGGTTGCAGGTTTGGCAATATCATGTAAAATAGCCGCCCAGCGCAACCACAAATCGCCCGTTGTTTCACAAATGTTATCCAGCACTTGTAGCGTATGGTAGAAATTATCCTTATGCCCCTTTCCATCAATATATTCAACACCGTAAAGCGCCGTCATCACCGGAAATATTTTATGCAGCAGCCCGGTGTCAAAAAGGTAATTAAAACCAATTGAAGGTCGCGGCGACAAAATGATCTTGTTCATTTCATCCGTTATCCGCTCCTGCGAAATGATGTTGATCCTGTCCACATTACTCTTTATGGCGGCAACGGCTAATTCGTCGATTTTGAAATCTAACTGACTAGCAAAGCGGATCGCTCTCATCATTCGCAAAGGATCGTCAGAAAATGTCTCAATTGGATTTAGTGGGGTACGGATCAGTTTTCGTTCCAGGTCGGCTAATCCGTCAAAGGGATCTAAAAGTTGACCGAATGAGTCCGGATGAAGGGAAATAGCCAAAGCGTTGATCGTGAAATCCCTGCGTTTTTGGTCATCATCAAGTGTTCCATTTTCAACAATGGGCTTTCGTGAATCAAGCCTGTATGATTCTTTGCGGGCACCAACAAATTCAATTTCCAGGTCGTGATATTTTAGTGATGCTGTTCCGAAGTTTTTAAATACGGATAGCTTTACTTTTAATTTTGCAGCAACGCATTCAGCAAAACTAATTCCATTGCCGATCACCACAATATCGATATCCTTCGACGGCCTTTCTAAAAAAATATCGCGAACAAAGCCGCCTATGGCGTAAGCCTGCACATTTTGCCCGCCGGCGATATTTGATAAAATAGAGAAGATAGGATGTTGCAGGTGTTGTTTCATGAACCGCTGATTCTTTTGATTTAATGATTTCGATGATTGATAATCGTCGATGTTTGCTGACAGTTGTGATGAAACTGATTCGTTAGGTAGTTTGATTGTACCCGTCCTTTTGAACCTAATCAACTCAATCTAACTTCATCAACCCAATCAACTACCTCCTGATAAACTCAAACTTTCCGTCAGGAGCAAGCCTCATTATGGTTGAAGGTGTTTTAATCTCCATTTCATGCTGGTCGATATCAACTACATAATCAACTCCACCAATTATTTCATCATCAATCTGCGAAAAATATTGTGGCGATGGCTTGCCGCTTATGTTTGCTGAAGTTGACACCAGCGGTTTTCGCAGGCGCTGGATCAACTGCTGGCAAAAAGGGTGTTTAGCTACCCGTATGCCAACGCTTCCGTCACTGGCGATAAGCGCAGGTGAAATATTCTTTGCGCCTGGCATAACCAAAGTTAGCGGGTTCTTGGCATACTCTATGAGGTCATAAGCCAGCGGATTTACATCGCTGATATAACTTTCCAGCTTGTTCTCCGTATCCAACAAAATGATCATGCTTTTTGCCTCATCACGCTGTTTTAACCTATAGATTTTATTTATCGCTTCGGTATTGGTTGCATCGCAGCCTATTCCCCAAATGGTATCAGTAGGATATAGGATGATTCCACCGTCCTGGATCACCTTTAAAGCTTTTGCTACTTCGTCTTTAAGCATGGTGCAAATATACGCTCAATGCATTAATGATTTGCAATTCATCTAATAGTTCCAGGCATTTCGGAATGCCGTAAAGCTCACAGGTGTTTTTCACACAGGGTTCGCAGCTCAATTTTCCGTAGCGCAGCACAGTTAGATTTTGTTTATTGTACGGAGCAGTATTTTGTTCATTACCTGCACCGAATAAAACAACAGTAGGAGTTCCAACACTGTTTGCGAGATGAGCGGGACCGGAATCCGTAGTAAGTACCGCAGCCGAGTTTGCCATTAATTCAGCAAGTCCCGCTAGGTTAGTTTTACCGGCAAGGTTTTCAATCCTGTCGCAATTTTCAGCTCCTTTTGTTATCTCATTAACAAACGCCTCTTCCTTAGGGGAGCCGATGAATGTAAAAGTTGTACCGGTGAAAGTATGGGTCAGGGTGTTAATAATCGATTTTGCCTTATCAACCGGCATTCTCCTTGATTCGGCCTCCGAGTTAAAATTAATAATCAATCGATTATTGTTTTGGGTCGATAAGTTACCTGAACTTAATTTAACCAGCCGGTTATTGATCACTTTGCCTGTAAATTGCTCTAACAGTGAAATGTATTCATCTGTTCTGTGTTGCTTTAAAGGCTGCCGGTAGCAATTGGTTAACAGGAAAAAACCACTCTCCTTACCAAAACCGACTCGTTTTTTGGCGCCGGTGGCCCATGCCATTACTAATGATGATAATGACGTTGGCAAGTTAAAGAACAGGTCGTACTTTTCATTACGTAATCCTTGGCCAAATCGAAAAGCACCGCCTAAGCCATTGTTTTCTTGCTTTGAAAACGGATGAATAGCATTTAAGCCGGAAATCAAAGATGCAATGCCGCTTAATTCCGTTTTTATGATCACATCTATGACTGCCTCTGGGTAAAACTCCCTAACGGCAGCAACGAATGCCGTGCTCATCACCACATCACCAAGCCAGTTAGGGAGTCTTATCAGGATCTTCATGTTTGAGATATGAGATATGAGATATGAGATATGAGACTGATTGATTAATCTGGCATCTCAAATCTCACGTCTCAAATCTAACTACACTGCAACATTATTTTCACGCAGCGCATCGTTCAGTGATGTCTTTTTATCTGTTGATTCCTTACGCTTGCCAATGATCAGCGCACAAGGCACCTGGTACTCGCCGGCTGGGAACTTTTTAGTGTAGGAACCCGGAATGACAACTGAACGCGCAGGAACGTGTCCTTTGTATTCAATAGGTTCATCATGGGTAACGTCTATGATTTTTGTTGATGCGGTTAACACAACGTTTGCACCCAGCACAACTTCCCTTTCAAGATGGACGCCTTCAACAACGATGGCTCTGGAACCTAAAAAGCAATTGTCTTCAATAATAACCGGAGCGGCTTGCACAGGCTCTAAAACGCCGCCGATACCTACACCTCCGCTTAAGTGTACATGCTTGCCAATCTGTGCACATGAACCAACTGTAGCCCACGTGTCAACCATGGTGCCTTCGTCTACGTAAGCGCCAATATTTACATATGACGGCATCATGATAACACCCTTTGCCAAATGAGCGCCATAGCGGGCTATTGCATGCGGAACCACGCGTACACCTGTTGCAGCATAATCCGTTTTTAATTTCATTTTATCATGAAAAACAAATGGACCTACTGACATTTCTACCATCTGGCGGGTTGGAAAATACAGTATCACAGCTTTTTTCATCCATTCATGCGTATGCCAGCGTGTTCCAATCAATTCGGCAACGCGCATAGTGCCTTTGTCTAAATTTTCAATCACGGTATCAATCGCATTGATGTATTCAGTGTAATGCAGCAGGTTCCTGTCTTCCCAGGCCTCTTCAATAAGTTTTTTTAGGTCTTGCATCAGTAAAATTTAACTTTCAGCAAATTAAAGGATTTTTAGGGAATTTGTTTTACTAAGTGTTAACAGCTAATTCACAAACATAAAATTATTATAAACCTAAACTTGCATTATATAAATGTTTGTAATTTTGAGCACTAATGCCAGTAAAGGAAAAACTTAGAATAGACAAATATTTGTGGGCGATAAGGTTGTTTAAAACACGCACGCTCGCTTCTGATGCCTGCAAAGCTGGCCGGGTGAAGCTGGATAGTCAAAATATTAAACCGTCGCATGAGGTTAAGATAGGGGAAGTTTACCAGGTTTCAAAAGGGCCTGATAAGAAGATAGTTAAGGTTGCCGGCTTGCTCGAAAATCGGGTAGATGCGAAAAAAGCAGTTGATTTTTATGAAGATATAACTCCTGTTGAGCAAACTCCCGCATTTAAATCGATGTTTCATGCACCATTACTAAAACGCGATAGGGGAACGGGACGCCCAACTAAGAGGGACAGGCGGGAAATTGACGGATTAAAGGATGATTTTTTCGAAGAGGGTGATTAAATGGATATTAAAAGTGCTGATGTTTGACTGTTTTAAAGCATGAATCATCGTAACTTTCCGGATACATCTAGTGAAAATTATATTATATTTATCCCTAGTAAATTTGTTTTTAAATGGTAATTACATGGCGAAATGATTCTTTTTTTTTAATAAAAAATCATATTTTTGAGCTTAATATTAATAGAAAGATAATTAATAGATGTATTGATTAATAGTATGAAAACAAATCTGCCAGATCGTTTTTTTATTCCCTTCATCAATAGCTTTTGCAATAATGGTTGTAAATTAAAAGCTAATTTTTTATTTCACGAGGGCCCATAGAATCAGTAAATTTTAAGTCGTAACCTTAAATAATTTAGGCCCTTTACCATTCCGTACTTTAGTTGTTTTATATATAATCAATTGAAACATTTAATAAAACTAATCCGTTTTGGTTTTTTAAATAATTGCGGGAGGTATTATATTATCAAATGGGAAGACATAAAATATTTTAGCAATTATCTTCATAGGTACTTCACAGATCTATATCTATTTTTAATCTGCAGAATTTGAATGATAAACAGACATACTACATTTTTTAAAGCTTTAAACCTAACAATTGATTATTTGATACTTAATATAAGTATGGTAACAACATATTTTATCGAGGATAGGTCAAATGTATTTTGGGCGAATAATAGAAGGTATCTGCCGATCGTATTAGTCTTTAACCTGATATGGCTTTTGTCGGCCAACATTTCGGGGCTATATGAACAGGTTCTGAATAAGGATTCAGTGAAAACTTATCGAAGTGTAATCCGCACTTATTTTCTTTTCGTTAGTTTTATTTGTTTTACAATTCTCATATTAATTGGTACGGAGGCTTATTTCATAACACGTCAATATTTATTTTATTCTTTAGCACTTTTTGGATTTTTGCTGGGACTTTGGAAGCTCATCTTTTTGATAATTAGGAAAAGTGAACGTGCTTCGTTAATTGATACAAGGGACGTAATAATTGTAGGAGCCGGTCGGATTGGCATCGACCTGCATAACTACTTTTTGCAAAATCCGGATGTCGGATACAAGGTACTTGGTTTTTTTGACGATACCCCGACTAATATTAAGGAAAAGGACATGTATCTTGGCGGTATAAATGATTGCATTGAGTATGTAAAACTTAATAAGGGTGCTGAGATTTTTTGTACCCTACCTGTATCAGATTCCGAAAAAGTAGAAAGACTGATGGTTGAGGCTGATAAAAACCTGATCCGTTTTAAATCAGTGCCCGAATATTATGATTACCATAAAAAACCCACCTATATACAAAGCTTCGGGCACATCCCTATTATTTCAGTTAGGACCGAGCCGCTCGAAAACCTGCTAAACAGGTCTAAGAAAAGAATTTTTGACATAGCATTTTCCTTATTTGTAATACTTTTTGTATTTAGCTGGTTGTTTCCCATCCTGGCAATTATTATAAAGCTGGAATCAAAAGGACCGGTATTTTTTACACAAACCAGGTCAGGGCGAGATAACCACCCGTTTAAATGTTACAAATTAAGGAGTATGAGGGTCAATAACGACTCCGATAAGGTGCAGGCCACCCGTAATGACCGCCGTATTACCAAATCTGGTGCATTCCTCAGAAAAACCAGCCTGGATGAATTACCGCAATTTTTTAATGTTTTGATAGGTAATATGTCAGTAGTTGGTCCGCGACCGCATATGATAAACCATACTGAAGAGTACTCTGCGTTGATAGATATGTTTATGGTAAGGCACTTTTTAAAACCAGGTATTACCGGTTGGGCGCAGACAAATGGACTAAGAGGTGAAACAAAAACTGTGGAAGATATGGAGCAACGAGTCGAAGCTGATATCTGGTACCTCGAAAATTGGTCGTTCCTGCTTGATCTTAAAATTGTATTCCTGACAATCCGGAACTCGCTGAAAGGAGAGGAAAACGCTTTTTAAGTTATTCGAAAATCGGGGATCAATAATGATTGTCGTTAAAATCGCCTGTTTGCCACGACTTGAAGGCAGGTAACGCCTCTTTCCGCAATAGTTGAACAAAAGCAAGTTTACTTTCGTCCATTTTGAGTTCAATCTCCTCATATATAAAATTATCGTCAAACCCGATGTCAGCAGCTGCATCGGTTTTTGTATTAGCATAATAAATTTTATCAATGCGTGCCAAGTAAATAGCACCAAGGACATCGGGCAGGGTTCACAGCTGGTGTAAATTTCACATCCCTACAAATTATAGGGACACAACTTTCCGTAAGCCAGCCGGATAGTTGAGATCTCTGCATGTGCTGCGGGATCATTTTCTGGTGCAACTTTATTTGCGCTGCCGGCTATTACCACACCGTCTTTAACAATCACAGCTCCAAATGGACCTCCCAGCCCGCTTTTAACATTATGCTCGACAATTCAATTGTCATTCGCATAAATTTTTCATGTAACTGGCTTTTCATCTTCCCCCAAAATAAAAAACCCCAGCCATAAGCCGGGGTTTTTATTTATTTAATCAAAGCGACGGTCATAACCCCGCCCTATTTTGCTTTATTTTTTATCCTTTGTGTAAGCATCATTTAATTTTTTAAGGAAATCTGCCGTTACTTCCAAACTTGGATCGGCATATAACAACTGTGTGTTACCGGTCTGGAATGTCAGGATCATTTTGTAGCCGTTATCCTTAGCATATTGTTTGCTGAAGTTGTAAATTTTTTCATATAATTTTTGCGTTTCGCCGGCCTGTTCGTTTTGAAACTGTGCGCTTGCATTCTGCTCATAAGTTTGCAGGTCCTGACCTTTACGTTGTAAATCCTGTTCTTTTGTCTGACGTTGATCTGCGCTCAAAGTATTAGCTACTTTTTGATAATCGGCAACTTCTCTTTGGAATGCTTGTTTGCGACCGCCCACGTCATTTTGCGCAGTTTTGCCTTTGTCTTCCATGCGTTTACGCATGTCTTTAGCATATTCGTATTTAAGCGATACGCTATCCTGATTTATGTAAACTATTTCGGGTTTAACGCTGGTTGCAGTTGTTGCAGCTGTTTTATCAGCCGGTTTGTTTTGGTTACATGCTGTGATGCTTCCTGCAAGTAACACACCTAAAGTGATTTTTGTAAAAATCGAAGCCGTTTGTTTCATTTTTAAAATTGGTTTTGCTGCGTATCTACGCACGAAATTTTGATCGTTCTAATTTATGTAAATTTTGACAAAGATAAACTTTCGGCACAAGTATCCTAATCTTTTAGCGGGCATGTTTATATACTGCCATATTTATCAACAATGACTGTAATTTGGGGTTATTTTCGTACTTTTGAAGGTTATTGTTTTAACCATATATGAGCGAAGAAAAAGAAGACAAATCAAATTATTCAGCAGATAATATACAGGTTTTAGAGGGTTTAGAGGCGGTACGTAAACGCCCATCCATGTACATTGGTGACACAGGCGTTAAAGGCCTTCACCATTTGGTATATGAGGTAGTTGACAACTCGATAGATGAGGCGCTTGCCGGCTACTGCGACACCATAAACGTTACCATTCACAAAGGAAATTCCATCACGGTAGTAGATAACGGCCGTGGTATTCCAACAGGGATCACAACGAAGGAAAAGGTTTCGGCACTTCAGATTGTAATGACAGTTTTGCACGCAGGTGGCAAGTTCGATAAGGATACTTACAAGGTATCCGGGGGGTTGCACGGTGTAGGGGTAAGTTGCGTTAACGCACTGTCAACCCATATGATTACTGTTGTTGAGCGGGAAGGCAAGAAGTTTACGCAGGAGTACGCACAAGGCAAGCCGCTGTTTCCTGTAAAGGAAATTGGTGTTTCGGATCGCACAGGTACCACCCAAACCTTTCAACCCGATCCGGAGATATTTACATTAACTACAGAGTATAAGTTTGATACGCTGGCTGCCCGTTTGCGTGAACTGGCGTATTTAAATAAAGGTATCAGGTTAACTTTAACCGATGAGCGTGAACCTGAAGAGGATGGAAGTTTCCCTATGGAGGAATTTTACTCAACAGGCGGCTTAAGCGAGTTTGTTAAATTTTTGGATGGTACCCGCACCTCAATTATACCGGAACCAATTTATGTTGATGGGATAAAGAACGGTATCCCGGTTGAACTGGCGCTGCAGTACAATGATACTTACACTGAGAATGTACACTCATATGTTAATAACATCAACACCATTGAAGGTGGTACGCACGTTGCAGGTTTTCGTCGGGGTTTAACCCGTACCTTAAAGGCTTATGCTGATAAGGAAGGATTATTAAAAAACATGAAGGTTGAAATTACAGGTGACGACTTCCGTGAAGGGATGACCGCCGTGATTTCGGTTAAGGTACAGGAGCCGCAATTTGAAGGGCAAACCAAATCCAAGTTGGGTAACAACGAGGTTATGGGCGCTGTAGATATGGCGGTAGGTGAAATCCTTGGAAATTACCTGGAGGAGCACCCTAAAGAAGCCAGGATGATAGTAAGCAAGGTAATACTTGCCGCTACAGCCCGTGCTGCTGCCCGCAAGGCGCGCGAAATGGTGCAACGCAAAAGCGTAATGGGAGGCTCGGGGCTACCAGGCAAGCTTTCGGATTGTGCTAATAGTGATCCTGCATTGTGTGAATTATACCTTGTGGAAGGTGACTCGGCGGGTGGTACCGCCAAACAAGGGCGTAACCGCGAATACCAGGCAATTTTACCATTACGTGGTAAGATCCTGAACGTGGAGAAGGCCATGGAGCACAAAATCTACGAGAACGAGGAAATAAAGAATATGTTTACCGGCCTGGGCGTTAGTCGTGGCACACCGGAAGATGATAAGGCGTTGAACATGACCAAGCTTCGTTATCACAAAATTGTGATCATGACGGATGCTGACGTGGACGGTTCCCACATCACTACCCTTATCCTGACATTCTTCTTCCGTTATATGAAGGAGTTGATTGAAAATGGATATGTGTATGTTGCATCGCCGCCATTATACCAGGTTAAAAAAGGTAAGGAGTTTGAATATTGCTGGACTGAAGAACAACGTGATGCGGCTGTACAACGCTTAAAAGGCGCCGGTAAGGAAGATAGCGTACATATCCAACGTTATAAAGGTTTAGGTGAGATGAATGCTGAGCAGTTATGGGATACCACAATGAATCCGGCAACCCGTACCTTGAAACGTGCAAGCATTGAAAATCCTGCAGAATGCGATCATACCTTCAGTATGCTTATGGGTGATGAAGTTGCCCCGCGCAGAGAATTTATCGAGAAAAATGCGAAATACGCAAGGATAGATACATAGTATCTTAGAATTTTAGATTCACGAAGTTTTTAAAACTTCGTGAATCTTTATGAAGCCCTGCTAACCCGCAGGGCTTTTTTATTGTAAATTTGTGATGCCTTAAAATTTATATACATAATTTTCTTATGCATATAAATTATTATATCTTTGGTGCATGAGTTCAAACCCAATGCTGAAGGGCACTTTGCAAACCATTATTTTAAAACTACTGGAAGACAACAGCCAAATGTATGGATATGAAATAACCCAAAAAGTTAAAGAAGTAACCGCCGGTGAGTTTATGCTTACCGAAGGTGCATTGTATCCCGCTTTGCATAAACTGGAAGCTGATGGTATGCTTGAAACTTTTACCAAGGTTGTAGACAGCCGGGTGCGTAAGTATTATCGCCTTACAGAACAGGGAGGGAAAGAGGTTGCCGATAAATTAAATGAAGCGCAGGTTTTTATTGAACAGCTTCAGCTACTGTTGAACCTAAAACCAGCTGTAAAATGAAACCAACCGAGCAACAAAAACAACAATTGCAGGATTACCTGCGTAAAGGATTAAAGTACCGCGAAACCTATGAGGAGATATATGATCATGTGCTTGCTGCCCTTGAATACAAAGCTGAAGCCTCTCCGTTTAACAATACTGTTAATGAAATAATAAGAGAGGATTTTGGCGGAAGTAAAAATTTATGGCGGATTGAGGAAACCTTCCGGAAATCTGTTGCCAAAGATATGAGCACTCAGTTCTGGAAACTTTTTAGCGCTTATCTGAGATTTCCGCTGGCAATGTTTACGGTGATTATCTCGGCAGTGTTTTATTATATAATATATAAAATAAATGCGGAGCCGGTTGTTTTTGAACGAACCTTTGTTCTTTTTGCCTTTTTGCCTGCTTTGCTTATTCCGCTCAGGTATTACAAATTGGGTTATATATTTAAAGACACGAAGAAATCGGTAAGGGATAATATTTTTATCTGGATAGCTCAGCTTCCTTTACGACTTTGTATTTGCAGTAACATGCTGCTGCTGATATATCATAAGGCCGATTTTTCTTTTTTAGGCAGTTTTGAGCCTCTTATTCTTACAATTATTATTGTTGCCGAAATTACATTGTCATTAGCAATTATTAAGCTGAGCCGTGCTGAATTTAAAATTATTGAACATACAACCTATCGGTAATGAGTTTAACAACGAGAGAGTTAGAATGGATAGATAAACGAATGGATTGGTACGGCATCAAATTCCAGGAAATTTATGATGAACTGGCAGATCATATCATATCGGCCATTGAAGTTGAAAGAGCGGGTGGTGACCAACGCACTATCGATCTGGTTTTTGATAAAGTTGCCAACCGCGATTTTGGAGGATATCTTGGGGTTGATTGCATTGTAAAAACGTATGAGCAAGCATACAGAGACAAAATAAAGAAAGGGCTGTTTGAAAATTTTAAATTGTATCTCAACAAACTCACTCTGATGGCTATTTCGTTGTTCGTTATTGCTGGTTTTTATATTCCGCGTACAAAGGCAACAGTTATAACCATGTTAATTGGGTTGCTGTTAACAGCAATAATTCCGTTGGTTTATGCTCACCGTAATTCTCCGCAAATAAAAATTGATGACGGCAAACAATCAATTGTACAAGGCTATATGAAAAGCAGGGCTTTGTTATTAATAACGTTCATAAACCTGATACTTTGTGTAATTGGCGGGGTAGCCCGTACCTGGGACGTTGCTTTCTTAAATCCAATCAATTATAATCCTGCCATTTATATGCTGCTTTTTTCTTTTTTTATTATCTATGGCTTAAGCGTAATGCGGTTATGCAGGCAGGAGTTTAAAATGGCTGAGTGATTTTGAAAAACGACGAAACTGTTTGTTCCGGGGATTAATCTTTCTTCATGACTAATTTACCTTTTCCATAGTCAATCACTGCCTTATACTTCATCAGTAAATCTCCGCCTAAGACACCCAAAACTTCGGGGTGGCTGAGTTGACGGTAAGCAATGTTTATGGTAGAAAGGTCAAGCACGGCCACTTCAAATTCATCAATAAAAAGCTTGCCGATCCTCATATCAGTAATTACAGCTGTTGATGATTCCATACTGTTGGTTCCCAGGCCAGTTGAAAGCCTTTCACTCGTGGTAAGGACAGCGCTCTCTGATGCCTGAAGCAGCATGGTTTGATCAAAGGCAGTTTTTGAGGCGCCGGTATCCAAAACAACAACGAACTTTTTTCCGAACACCCTTATCTTAACCAAAGGGTGGAAGCCATCCTCGTGTAGATCGATTATTTGTAGCGGGACGGTTATTCTTTTTGGCACACTGGCCGATTTAGTTTTAGTCATGATCTGCTGCTTCTTTTGCCATCTCGATAATAATTGTATCCATCCTTTTTAACTCATTTTGCATGTGGGTAAATAATTCGGCGTCTTTTGGGTCTTCCTTTAGCATGGCTATCAGTGCCTGTAAATTAGCTAAAGGGCTCCGGATAAGATGCGATTGCTTCCAGGCCATTTCCTTTATACTGTTAATATGGTTTTGAATACTTTCGTAAGCATTTTTTAGATTCTGTTCAGCGTTTAATTTTTCCGTGATGTCATTCGTCATAGACAGTCTAACAGGCCGGCCCTCAAATGTTATGTCGTATGCTATTATCTGAACATACATTGCTGTGCCATTCTTTTTAAAATGTTTCACAATCCGCGAGCCCTCTGTATTTTGAGCTTCATGGCGGTATCCCTCCATTTGTTCATCGTAATCATCCTTAGCTCTGAAAATTTTCGTGCTTTTATGTAAAAGTTCTTCCTTTTCATAGCCGTAATGCTTCGCCCCGGCATCGTTAACCGCAATTATCGTCTGGTCGTCCTTTGCTATCGTCCACATGGGCATGGGGTTACTGTCAAAAAGTAGTTTGTATTGCTGTTCGGATGAGCGCAACTCCTCTTCGGCTTTTTTCCGTTCGGTAACATCGATCATTGAGCCAATAATGGTGGGTTCACTATCAATAAAGGCCCGGCTTCCATGAAATTCAACCCAATTAACTGTGCCATCCTTTTTAGTGCCCATTGCCTCATAGTTTACACTCTCCACCTCACCACCTATTCTTTTTCTAACATTATCATTCGCAATTGCTTTGTAGTCATGATGAAGTATTGAATCAACTTTAAAAGTCCCCGTCATTTCTTCCGGGCTGTATCCAAAAACTTCGGCAAACCGGGGATTAACATAGGAGAATTTTTCGTTTTGAACGATGTAAACACCCACCATCGATTTTTCGGTGACGGTCCTGAATTTCAGCTCAGCTTCCCTTAGTTCCGATTCCATTTTTTTACGACCTGTGATATCCCGTGCTATGACCATTATACTATCGTCAGAAAATCGTTTTACATTAACTTCGACAGTAAAGATCGTTTTAGTTTTGCTAACAAATCGCCTTTCACGGATCACTGATCCATCGGTTTTATCCATTTTTTTCGGCAGGGGATCAACTTTTAATTCTTCAGGATCAATTATCGACTCAATGCTTAAATGCAGTAATTCCTCCTTGGTGTAGCCTGTCATTTTACACATGCTGGCGTTAACATCGGTGAAATTGCCCTGGAAATCAAGTATATAGATCGCATCCGATGCCTGTTCGATAAGCGACTGGTATTTTTCTTCACTCTTTTTAAAATCCTGGGACCTAACCTTATTCATCCCAATTTGGGTATATAATAGTACTGAACCCACAACAATATGACAGAGCGGAAAATAAAATTTTGTAAAAAGCGAACTGATGATGAGGCCTTTAAGAGCCGTTATGTCAAAAAGCCATGCAGCTATCGCGATGCATCCCATAACTGTCGAAAGGGTTGCGATCACTAAGACTGTGGTATTTCTCCTCGGCTTATACATTTACTAATGACAGGTCTGGCATAAAAAAATAATAATCCCAAGGCTTTTACGTAAAACACCCTATTAGCTGTTGCGATAAACTTAAATTAAAAGATAACTAAAAAGCATTTGCTTTTTAGTTAGGGAGCAAATTTATAGCTAATAAATATAGATAGTAGCCGGATGGCGGTATTTTATTTATCCGGTATTACTATAAAAATTGCTGATTGATGAATTAATTAAAATGGATATCCAATGGCAAGATTAAAGATCATGTTGCTGCCGTGCCATTTTGCATCGGTAAAATCTACACCGTTGATAATTTTACGTTGACTTGCAGGTAAGTTTGGTTCGATAAGCGGGAAGCCGAAATCAGTCCTCAAAACCAGCACCGTTAAATTGAAACGTAAACCAAAGCCTGCATCAACGGCCATCTGATTGATGAAATTGGAACCGAATGCAGCGCCGGGCTGAAGCCTGTTAGGCCGCAATAGCCAAATATTACCGGCATCAACAAATAGCGCTCCCTCAACAATACTGAACAACTTAGGGCGAAATTCGGCATTAGCCTCGATCTTTATATCGCCCGATTCATCTGCCAGGAAGGCATTCCCGGTGTTTAACGACGGCGGTAGATTGTACGCCCCGGGGCCCAGAGATCGCGCCTGGAAGCCGCGCAAGCTATTTGGGCCACCTATGAAAAATTGCTGACTATACGGTAAAACTGTTGAGTTTCCATAAGGCAATCCAACACCTACTAAAAAGCGTGTGGCCAATTTAATTCCCGGGGTTAATTTATGATAAAACCTGATCTCGTTCTCTAATTTAACATATTGATTGAAGGGTGTTCCAAATAGCTTTTTAACTTTTCCTGCAAGCGTGTCCGCGCCGGTTACCAATCCAAAAATATTTGCCGACGTGCTTACCTTCCCATTGTAATAAAAAGTATTAGTGCGGTAATCCTCGGTTGTGTTGGTGTAAGTATACGCGTATGACGGGCCGAACGTGAACTGGTTATTTATTACGTGAGCTAAAGCAGGGTTACGCGTATGCGCAATACTGTCCTTGTAGATCTGTGAAATACTTGCCGCATCAACGTAAGTAATATTCATAAGGTTCAGATCGTGCTGCTTATGAATATTTGGCTTCCACGAGTAGCCAAACGATGTATTGAACGAATTTAAGGTGTAAAGCTTGGTCCGGTTAATCAATGTATAGCCCGCCGTTAAAATGGTGTGCGGGATAAATGCATTATCGGTGTTGAAGCTAAACGGACCGATAAATCTTGGCCAACTGATACTTGGCTGAATACCTGCCTGGTAAACGTTGTACCCATTACCTGTACCGCCAAATTGCAGATCGGTACTTCCAAACAGGGTGAGTGTAAATAATTCTGCTCCTTTAAATGTATTACGGTTTTTAAAATTTAGATTTACCTGGGCTCCGTTGTAATTTGCAGAAGTTTGCCTTCCTAACAGATCAAGTGATAACGCTTTCCTCTTGTATTGAGTTAACTGGTAGTAAATATCCAGGTAAGGCGAGTCCGGCGTAACATCTTCAAACCTGTTTTTTACATAGCTGAATGGCCCCAGATTGATCATCCGGTTTAATGAATTATTATGTTTGGTACGATTGTATGTATCACCGGGATGCAGCAAAACCGCATTTTTAAACACGAAGGGCCTGACTGTTTTTTTGGGATCGATTACATTATACCAGCGGTATTTTACTGCAGAATCTAACTTGGTTGAGGTATCGCGCAATGTATAACGTGGGTAAACATAGATGTTCCTGATTTTGTAAATCCAGCGTGCTTCGTCAGGCGTTGCGTCCTTCACTTTAACAAACATATCAATTTGATGCCCCGCAACTGTGCTATCATACTTCATTATCAAATCCTCCGGAGCGAAATAAAAATAGCCTTCTTCCTTCAGTCGTGCATCTATTCTTATCCTTTCATTTTTGATAACGTCAAGATTGTACTTGTCACCTGCTTTTAAGAAGGTATTGGCAGACGTGCCTGTTACCGCAGTATCCAGATCGTCTTTTTCGCCAGGGAATACAACCTTGCGATAATGGTATGATGGCCCGGCGTGAACGGTGTAAACTGCCTTCGCTGTTTTATTCTTGCCAACTGTATCGCCACTTACCTGGGCCAAAAAGTAGCTTACATTTTGCAGTCTGTTCTGAAGTATAGAGCTGTTTTTTGTCAAGTCAACACTGCTAACCAGTACTGGTGGTTCGCCAATATGTGTATTCAAATAATGCCTTAAGCCTGTTCTTTTATTGGTACGTGTTTTATTATAAACCCAAAGCTTAAATCTTAAACCCAATATACTGCTATTCGGTTGAGGGCGTAATAAAGCCTCTAGATTCTCTTGAAGGGCATTAGCCTCACTTTTTTTAATATCCTTGTCGTCAATTTTTACCTCACCGCCCGTATATAACTTTTGGTTCGGCGCTAAATACTTAGTATTGCTGCAAGCGCTTAAAAAAAGAGCAAAAACTACAAATAGATATCTAAGCTTGGCCATATTTAGTTTTGTGGTTTATTGTTTTGAACTGGCTGAACCGGCGCTGCCGTAGAGTCGGCTTTTTTATCAGCAGCCTTTTGTTCGTTCTTTATTGCTTTCTGCTTTTCGTTATATTCTTTCTCCAGTTGCTTATCCTTTTTCGATTTTTTGGCAAATAGTTCCTTAAAACGGTTGTATTCGTAAGTTAATGTAAAACCAATGCCGGTTTCTATAACTTCGCCTTCAACCACTATGAATTCATCCTTACGGTACACTCTTACCATGTATCTGCCATCCTTGGTGATTTTATAGTTAACAGAAACGTTGCCTGCAATATCTGTTGATTTTTGACCCGGCTGATTTTGTCCTTCCAGGTTAAAGTTATTACCAACGGTTACGGTAAGGCGGTCGTTAAGGAATTGCTTGGAAAGCCCCACGTTAAGGTCCGTTCGGTTTTGTTCAGTGCCCGTCGAATAGTCCTGCCCTGATGTCAGGTCAAAGCTTAGCTGCACACCACCTATCAGGTTGCCTGCCAGCTTGTTCAGCTGATCGGACAATAAACTGCTTACGCTATTGCGGATGGCGCCCCCTATGCCAGCATTACCACCCTGGCTCTGGAACGGATTGTCGCCAATAAAGTGACCCAGCACTAACACGCCCAGCACCTGCTTATTCATTTCGTTAGGATCGGTTCGTATTTGTGACAGGCGCTGATTTACAGTTGATACCACATCAGGCGATACGGTGTAACTACTATCTGGCAATACGATATCAAAACTAATATCAGGTTTTAGAAGTTCGTTCCGCAAACGGAGGTTTACGTTAAACGGAAGCTTTTGCTTGTACATGGTTGTGGTGGTCTGATCGCCTCCAAGCTGGTCGCTCACAAGGTCGATAGGAGGGACGTTTGCTACATATATAGCTGTAAGGTCAACATTGGCACTGGTCGGATCGCCGGTCCAGGTAATTGTGCTGCCTGGTTTGAAATTAAATTTGCGTTTAACAGTAGCATAAGCTAGGTTATATGAGCCACTTGCTACGGTATATTTACCTGTTAAGTTTATTTTTCCGCTCGGGTCTATGCCGCCATTTAAATGGGCTTCCCCTTGTAAATGCACAACATCTCCATTTCGCTCATCTATCACAATGGTGAATTTTGCGTTTTTACTTATGTTGATATTAGCTGTAGCGTCGAGCCCGGTGACATCTGATTTTCGTAGCGAATCCAATTGTTTGGCTAAAAATATAGAATCGAGTTTGGGCGCATTAGGGTTTATTACTTCAACAACACCCTTTCTATCCTCAATGCCGGGGTCATCTTGTGGCAATACAATGGTGAGGTCCGTCTTATCGTTAACGGTAAGGTTAGCGTCAACAACAGGTTTAGCCATATTACCGCGGATGGTGATCCGGGTATCTATAAACAGCTTTCCATAATACAACTTGTTGTCTTCCTGGGTTGAATTAATCGCCCTAAAGTTGGTGGCATTAATATCGATACCGAATTTAAAATCGGTAAATGTTTTTGTATAGAGTGTTCCGGTAACAACTGCCTTATTACCCAGCGAATCGATCAGTGTAAAATCATCAAACAGGATGCCGTCGTTGTTGAATGTGATCTTTTCGTTTGGCATGGTAAAGTAGGAGTTAAGCATGGAAACATTAAAGCCAACCTTATTAAAGTTTACATCGCCCCTGACAACTGGCGCGTCTGTAGTTCCTGTTATTTTTAACTGTCCGGTAATATCGCCGCTGGCACGCCTGATGCTGCCAAAGCTGAAGCCTTCAATGCTTTTCATTTTCAGGCTCACAATATTCAGGTTCAAATCAAATTTACTTTCAGGCGCGGTATAGTACAAGCCATTTAAATTAACCTGGTTTCCCTTGCCTGTAACTGTAACGTCAGCAGCATAAGCATTAGCTGTTTGGTTATTTACCTTTAAGGCTATGTTACCCACGGTATCGCCCTTGAAATTAAAATCTTTCACATTCAACGCAGCAGTAAATACCGGCGATTTTTGAAAGTTGCTTACATGAGCATCGCCATCAATAACGCCGCCAACCTGTAATGAATCCTGCTGGGCAGCCGTCGTTAAGGTTTCTATTTTGAAGTTCTTAAAGCTGACAGTCAAAGGTGCATTGTACTCCTGGGTATCGCTATTTATACTTAAAACTTGGTTATTATTGGTTAATGCAAAATCGCGGGCCATTATACCTTTGTTGCCAAACTGCAGCGCGTTGTTCGCGTTAACTGCCCATTGCGTATAATTGAGTATGAGGCCGTCCTGTAAAAAGTTAAAATGGTATTCATCAGGTAAAACACTGAATACCCCTGCTAATCGATAGCGCTCCTTTTTAGCAGCATCGCGGATCTGTAAATTAATATTGAGCTTATTATTTTGCGCGCTCCCCGTTAAACTGGTGTACAACAGGTTAATGCTTGAAGAGGCTTTTATATTATCAGCTGTAAGGCTATAATTTAGTGCGTTGTTATTGGTATTGATGGCCAGCTTCATGTTGTTAACAACGTTAGCGCCATAAACAACCTTTGGCATTGAACCATTTACATTAAGGACGCCCGCCTGGCTGTCAAAGTTTCCGTTGATCAGAACAGGATCAAGCGTTTTTAAATCGGGAACAAGTTTGTCCGTCAAAGGTGTTTTAACAACCCTGATGTCAAACTTAAACTGCTGAGGCGAGTACTTTGCCACCGTTTTATTTGATGCTACAGTTGTGTTATAGTATTTGTTGATCAAATCCTGCATCGCTGGCGCAACTTCGGTGAGCTTATATTTACCTGCCATGTGCGCGTTAAGCATCGGCGCCTTTAGCCTTAGCGTGCTGCTGTCGGCGTTAGCTGTTGAAACCAGGCTGATGGTGTCCAACTTTATCGTCTGCCCTTTTTGTGCCAGCAGAAAATCGGTAACCTTAATGTTGGCGTTTAAATAATCAGGGTCGGCAGTTGGTACATCTGCCACAATTTTACCATGAATCCGCATTTCCTCCTTGGTGAAATTCAGGTTTTTTAAATTGATACTGTCTAGTTGTAAAGTAGCCGCGACCGATGGGTATTTCTTGTTCATATCAGCCTTTCCATCTAATGTAAAGTTGATATTTGGGTCCTTCATATTGGCTTTTGCGGTATAGTTGCCATTATGTGCAGTGCCGGTCATTACCAGGTTTTGGTAAGTGTAGCCCTTCACATAGGCCTTTACTACGTCACCACTGAATTGCAAGTTCGCCTTCTTAGGGTCCAGGCCTGCACCTTTAATAGTTGCAGTAAGCGTTATGCTGCCGACAGTTTGTGGTTGTTTTGTTAATGCACCAACGTTTAAATTATTTGCTTTAATATTAGCCGAGTAGCTTGCGCTTGCCTTATCATTGCCATTCTTCATGGCGGCCACCAAATCAACCGCACCATAGGTGGAACGCAGGTTCATTTCGGTGTTAAAAGTGTACATACTGCCTTTAAAATTACCCTTTAGGTTTAGGTTGGCAGGAATGCTTACCGAGGCCGGGATCATTGACGCTGCAACAAGTTTACCTATATCAGCGCGGCTAGTGGTTAAATCCGCAATGGTAACATCAAAATAAGCTTTATTCATGTTCGGCAATCCCTGCATGTTCGCCGATGCCTTGATGTGTGTATTGCTCAGTCCCTTTACTTCAAAATTAGGGATGCTCAAATTATTCACTTTACCTATAACTCGGCCGTCTATCCTGAAAACAGCATTCGGCGAATGTTTGAATGGTTCCAAGGTGGCCATGGTTGGCATCAATAATAAAACATCCTTTAAGCCAAGTTTGCTACCATCCAGGTTGGCATTAACATATAGTTGGCCAATATCTTTGGTGATCGATGCGATCGACGGATAACTTACCTGTAATTGTTTTTGTAACACTGTTTGCGGCGTCTCAACCAGTAGGTCGTTCAGGTAAGCGCTTTTTGGTCCGTATAAAAATGAGGTATGGAATTTTTGGATGATAAGGCCACTTTTCTCCGCAAATGTGAACGAGTTGACTTTACCGGATATAGTATCCGGGCTGTAGGAAATATTTTCGACATCGGCATTCAGATTTTTAATATCCATGTGTGCAAAGTCGAGCCCTTTTGGCAATGGCTTTTGCGCATTATTATCAAATTGGATATTGTCGTTGCTGAAGCTAATCTTAGCCAGGTTTGCCCGCCAGCCCTTACCACTGGTTGGGGTTGCTACCAGCGTATCAAGCTTCTTCACTGCCTTTACAACCGCTTTCTTTACAGATTCAGGTTTGGCAAATGTAATGCCTGCCTTCGTATCATCAAGCGTAATGTTTTTTATGCCGACGATTTGATTTTTCAGGTCAATCTTATCCATCTCAACCAAAAACTTGCCGAGGTTCACCTTGCTGCTCATTTCCTTGCTGCGGTAGTCAACCTTAACTTTTGATACATTGATGGTACCAAGGTTAAGCGTCATGTTAATAGGAGTAGTAGTGGTATCAACCGGGACCACCTTTGTGCCATCCGAAGTTATTGGTGATTGTATAATGCGGGCATCAACGTCAGACAGGTTGATCTTAGGTATGGTAAATTTCATTTTATCCATATCGAAGTCCTTTATCCGGGTGTCAAAATGGCCCAAAATGAATTTTACATCGTTGCCGGTTATTTTGTCCTTGTAGGATACGTTGATCTTGTCCAGGATGATCTTATCGATAGAAAACTTCATTGTGGACGCGGTATCAGTAGGCTTTACCTCTTTCTTCTGTTCCCCCGCAAATGCTTTTGTAATGTAATCGAAGTTGAAAAGGCTGTCGGTACCTCGGCTAATATTGGTGGTGATGCCTTGCAGGTTAATTTCGTTGATCTCCACCTTATGGCTCAATAGCTTTAAAAGGCTGATGTCCAGCTTTAATTTTTCACCGGCAATAAGGGTGTCCTTGTGCTGATCCTCGAAATAAACGTCTTCCAGGACGATGAGCTTTGGCAGGCCCAGGCTAATGTGGCCTATTTTTACAGGTGTGTGAATTTTGCCCTGGATAAACGTAACCGCTTTATCCTTAACAAAATTTTGAACGGAGGGAACCTGTATTAATATTACGATAAGGAGTACCAGGAAAATGATACTTGCAATTATCCAAAGTATGGTTTTTAGGGCTATTCGTCCAAATCGTTCCAAGTGTAAATTTTTTTCAAAGGTTAGCGCTTTTTAGTTCTTTAAGTATAATCAAATAACTAAGCTAAAAGTTTTTGCGAATTCCTTAAAAATTATTGAGTGGGAGTAGTTAATTATTTCTTTGAGGAATTTAAGAGTTTGTAACCAACCAATTCTTCCCAGCGGGCGCCGGATGGCCTGTAATAAACTAGCACATGGTAATCGTTCTCGGTTTCAAAGTAGTTGCCTTCCAGAGCAAAATCATCTGGTTTGCCAGACTTGTCAACCCAAACATAAGTATAGTCATACACGCCTTGCTTTAAAAATAGGCTATTTGTATACCGGTTGTTATTTGCGTCAAACGTCATTTTGCTGTGCTCGTCAAGCTTATAATCATTAAACCGGCCAACAACATACACTGAGCCGGAGTTTGGCAGCCGGGTAGTTGTTAAGCCGAAGATCATATGTGAATAATCTGCATCAATGCGTGGGTCGGTGCCATCCTGGTTTATGATGTAATAACTTCCGTTTAAATCGTATTCAAGGGTATAATTGGCTTTGTTCCTGTCGGGGTCTGTTAGCATCATTACCGTATTTGCGGTATCGCGGTAGATATGCAAAATGTTTTGCGAATTCAATTTAAGGGTGCGTGTATCAAAATGCCTGAACTCATTCCCTGCCGGAAAGTCATTGATGTTAATGTCGCTGTAAATAAGTTGCGTTCCGCGGATGTAGGTGGGCTGCGAATTCATGATGCCCGTTTCGCTGCGGTTGTTTTGCATTACTAGCGTTCGCACATCCCTGTTTGGATTTTGCACTCTCAGACTACCATAATCAAGGGTAAAGTTTACCTTCTGATTGGTTTGCCGGGTGTTGTTATCGCTCGAGGGTACTATTTCGGCATTTATGGAGATCTTGGGACTAACCACGTAAAACCTGCGCGTTAAAACGAGCTTGGTAGGATCGCTGTCCTCATAAACCTTCAGAATATAATTCCCCGGTATTTTTGGGGCAATATTTTCATTGGGCAGCTTTAGCTCGTAATGGGTGTATTTCTGAACCGTGGCTATTGAATAACTGTAGTTAAGGATGCGGTCGTCGTTATAGTTTTTTAGGTATTCGGCTGTTGAAATATTCGATGAGTTCCATTCTGCATCGCAATGCTCAATGGTGTAATGGTAGTTAAGTGTGCCGCCCTGCAGGTTATCAAATCCTAAAGTTAGGGTTTCGGCGGCGTTTAACGGGATTATTGGAAATGAAGCCTTTTTGGCTGAGTTATAAAACTCGACGCTTTTTATTTCATGGTGGTAAACGCTGTCGGTGTAGGGTTGGGCAAAAGTGTTTATAGATGATGACAGGATCAGGAAGGTGATAATACCTTTAAACCATTCGTAGTTCTTACTCATAAATTCTATCAAGATAACATCATGTCATTGCAGGCGCAGCGTGACAATTGCCGCCGTCAGCTACCGATAGCTCATTTACACACCTTTCCGTTTGCTCTGTATAGTATGCGATTGCTTCGTTCCTCGCAATGACAGGTTTTTATAAATTCGAAATTAAAACTAAATCCGAAATCGAACATCCGAATTTCGAAATAACTACGCTTCCAGCTCCATGATCTGTTCAGCTAATGCTTCCCATTGTAGCTGTATGTGGCCCAACTCCATTTTCTTTTTATCGTAATTGATGTTGATCTCCTTCATCTTAGCCACGTCGTTGTATAATTTATCATCCGCCAATTGCGCTTCCAGTTGCTTTACGGTTTTTTCGAGCGCAGCAATCTGTTCCTCCATTTTACCCAGGTCCTGGTTGAGTTTTTTTAGCTGCTGATGTTTATTTTCAGATGGCTGTTTAACGGGTGCAGTTTCCTTTTTCTCTTCCTTTTTAGGTTGAGGTGCTGGAATGGCAGTCTTTGGCTCCAGCTTGCGTTTGGCAAACCATACGTCAAATTCCGCGTACGTGCCTGGATATTGTTTTATTTGCTGATCTTCAATAAACCAGATCTTGTTGGCTATGTTATCCAGGAAATACCTGTCGTGCGATACAACTATAAAGGTGCCCTCAAACTGTTGTAATGCCTGGATCAATATATTCACCGACGCAATATCAAGGTGATTGGTAGGCTCATCCAGTACCAGGAAGTTTGCATCGGCAGTAAGCGCTTTGGCTAACGCGACACGTGATTTCTCGCCTCCGGAAAGTACCTTTATTTTTTTAAATACATCATCACCGGTAAATAGGAACGACCCTAAAATGGTACGTAGTTCGGTTTCAGTATGTTTTGGTGCGAATGACTGTAATTCCTGCAAGGCGGTATGTTCCAGATGTAAAGCCTCAAGCTGGTGCTGCGCAAAGAATGTTTGTGAAACGTTGTGTCCTGTTTCAGCTTTGCCTGTAAAATCATGATCGGCGCCGGCAATTATGCGCAACAGGGTTGATTTACCTTTACCGTTGGCACCAATCAAAGCAATTTTGTCGCCTTTCTCAATTACTGCCTCTGCACCAGTTAAAATGTCAAGACCAGGGTATTTTTTTACGATATTATCCAGTGTTACTACGTGGCGGCCTGATTGTTTGGAAAAACGAAAGGCGAAATTTACCGATGGATTGTCATCATCAACATCATCAACCCGCTCCATTTTATCCAGCATCTTTATCCGCGACTGCGCCATTTTTGCCTTGGATGCCTTGGCACGGAAACGCTCTATCAGCTTTTCTTCCTGTTTTATCTTTGATTGTTGGTTTTTAAACTCGCCGCGCTGAATTTCCTCACGCAACGCCTTTTCTTCCAGGTAGAAGCTATAGTTTCCTGCATAAACGGTAAGCTTGCCTTTACGCGACTCAACCGTACGGTTAATTACCTTATCTAAAAACCACCTGTCGTGGGATACGATCACTATTGCGCCATCAAAAGCCTTCAGATAGTCTTCCAGCCAAACAATTGATGGTAAGTCAAGGTGGTTGGTGGGCTCATCCAGTAACAGGATATCAGGCGCTTGTAACAGGATCTTGGCCAGCATAACACGCATCCGCCATCCACCAGAGAATGTACTTAGCTTACGGTGTGTATCAGCTTCAGTAAAACCTAAACCGGCCAAAATTTCATGGGCCTTATATTCAATATTATAGCCATCCAGTGCTTCAAACTCGTGCTGTTTATCGCTCAGCTTGTGCAGCAGGTCTTCACTATAGTCTGTTTCCAGTTTTTGGAGGATATTTTCTATTTCGTCATGTAGCTGGTTTTGGCGTTCAAAGGCCTCCATGGCTACATGCAAGATGTTTTTATCAGATGAGTAGGATAGCAGATCCTGGTTAAGGTAGCCCATAGTGAGGTCCTTAGCCATTGATATGGTACCTGAGGTAGGTTTGTAGTCGCCTACAATAATTTTAAGCAAGGTAGTTTTACCGGTGCCATTGGCACCAATAAGGCCAATTTTTTCTCCCGGTTTTATATGCCAGTTAGCTTCATCGTATAAGGCGCGCGCACCAATCTCAAACGTCAGGTTATTTATAGCTATCATTTGCGCGCAAAGATACGGATTAGAGGCTAGAGATTAGAGGTTAGAGATTAGGTTTTTGTCTGAAAGTCGTAAAAGTTTAGCTGAAAAGCAACTATTTGACAGGCCATCCTTTCCCTGACAGTTAATCCATTCTGCTTTATTAAACTAATCTCTGATCTCTAGCCTCTGATCACTAAGCGATAGCTTCCATCCACGTTCTTGCCATCAGCGCTTCGCCGGCAATGCTGGGGTGTACGCCGTCTAGCGTCCAGTAGGAGCCGGGGGCAAGTTCAAGCGCTTTGTCAAATGCTGCCTGGTAGGGTACAAAAGCTGCGTTGTACTCATTGGCAATATCTTTTGCCGCTTTGCGAAATAGGTCAAACGTCGGATACCACTTATCATCGACTGCCCTCACATTTTTAACCGCAAAAGGCTCACAGATCACCAGTTTTACATTTGGCAGCGCTTTTTTTGTCCGATCGAGCAGTGCACGGTAATCTGAAATATAAGTTTCAATAGTGCCGGTATAACCGCTGGTGAGGGTATGCCAAAAATCATTTACACCAATGTGAATACTCAATACATTTGGTTTAATAGCAAGCGCATCGGTATCCCAGCGTTCGGCCAACTGGTAAACCTTATTGCCGCTGATGCCCTTGTTATACACCTGCAGGTTATTGGCAGGGTATTTTATTAACAGTTGAGCGGTAGCGATAAGTACATATCCTGTGCCTAAAGTGCTGGTATCGTTGGGCGTATTTTTATCATGATCGCGGCCCCAATCGGTAATAGAATCACCCTGGAAAAGTATAATATCGTTTTTGTCGATACTTGTCTTTTTCATACCGCTTTCAGCAACTGCTGCTGAAACTATTTGCGGTAAAGCCAGGCTGGCAAGCGAGCCAATAGCTGCGTTCTTTATGAAATTACGACGGGTGTTCATGGATGGTTAAGGGTTGATGGTTCATAGTTCATAGCTGGAAGACTATCGTATACTATCGCTAATATAGAAATTCATTTTGCGTCAGTATGAAAATTAGGCAATTTTTTACATTGTTGGGTATGGCTATGAACCATCAACTATGAACCATGAACCAAAAAACTTAACTTCGCGCCATGTATTTTTTGATAAAGCCACTTCTTTTTAAGTTCGATCCTGAAAATGTACATTATTTTGTAACTGCTAATCTTAAGCGCTTTAACCGGTTTCCGGGAGGGGCGGCTCTAAGCAGGTCGCTATGGGATGTCAAAAGCCCAAAGCTTGAAAGGGAAGTTTTCGGCCTGAAATTTAGAAACCCTGTTGGCCTTGCAGCCGGTTTTGATAAAAATGGCGAAATGATGGGCGAAATGGCAAACCTTGGCTTTGGTTTTGTTGAAGTTGGAACCGTTACCCCCTTGCCTCAACCCGGTAATCCCAAGCCGCGTATGTTCCGTTTACCCAAGGATGGCGGGTTAATTAATCGTATGGGTTTTAACAACCTCGGAGTTGATGTGGTAGCCGAAAGGCTGGCTGCATTTCGTAAAACCAAGGCCGGGCAAAAAGGATTGATCATTGGCGGCAACATCGGTAAAAATAAGGTTACGCCAAATGAAGATGCCGTAAGCGACTACATCAAATGTTTCGACCGTCTTTTTGATGTGGTTGATTATTTTGTAGTGAATGTTAGTTCACCAAATACACCGGGCTTGCGTGCCTTACAGGAAAAGGAACCCTTAATGGACCTGTTAAATACCCTGCAAAAACGCAATTCAAAGAACGGTATTAGTCGACCTATCCTGCTTAAAATAGCCCCGGATCTTACCAATGAACAACTGGATGACATCGTAGAGATTGTCCAGCAAACCGGTATTGCAGGTATCATAGCCACCAATACCACCATTAGCCGTGACGGCCTGGTATCACAAGATGAATTGAAGAATGAGATGGGCGGCCTCAGCGGCGTACCATTAACCAAACGATCAACGGAGGTAATTGCCTACCTGCACAAAAAATCAAGCGGTGCATTCC
The DNA here is from genome assembly GCA_030775685.1 of Bacteroidota bacterium. Taxonomy (GTDB): domain Bacteria; phylum Bacteroidota; class Bacteroidia; order Sphingobacteriales; family Sphingobacteriaceae; genus Mucilaginibacter. The sequence goes on along the minus strand of JALYIP010000067.1, from coordinate 202,495 downwards.
CGATAATAGGAGTGGGCGGCATTCACTCTGCGGATGATGCAATTGAAAAATTAAATGCAGGTGCAGTTTTAGTTCAATTGTATACCGGGTTTATCTATGAAGGGCCGGGATTGATTGGGAGGATAAATAGGCAGATATTATCGTTACTGTAGTAGAATATTATGGCAAATACTTTTTCACAAATTTATCTTCAATTCGCATTCGCCGTTCAAAACAGGCAGTGTTTAATTACAAAAGATCATAAGGAAGAGTTGCATAAATATATCACTGCTCTTGTTCAGAACAGGAAGGCAAAAATGCTTGCTGTTAACTGTATGCCTGATCACATTCATCTGTTTGTTGGTTTTAAGCCGACAATTTTAATTTCAGATTTTGTTAAGGAAATTAAGGTTGAAAGCAACAATTTCGTTAATAAAAAAGGTTGGATAACAGGTAAATTTAATTGGCAGGAAGGTTACGGGGTGTTTTCCTATTCACATTCACATATTGATGCAGTTGTTAAGTATGTCTTAAACCAGGAAACTCACCATCAAAGAAAAACATTCAAACAGGAATATCTGCAAATGCTGCACAAATCAGAAATTCCGTATGAAGAGCGGTATTTATTTAATTTTATAGAATAGTAGATTAAAAGCGGAACAAGGGGGCTCCGCTGGAGCCAACATTTGACGAGCCATTTCTATAAACAGTTCGCTCCTCTGGAGCTGTTAGCGGATGATTCAACGTATTCACTAACCAATATAAAATTCTTTATTGCCTAATCGTATAGTATCGAATATGCAGTGCTCCAGAGGAGCAACCTGTTTATAGAAGCAAAAAGAACAATGCCCGGCTCCAGCGGAGCCTCCTAGTCACTTGCTAATCTCCACAACCCGCAATCCGTTAATCATTAAACCATAGTTTAAAATCCTACAAAAAAAATCCCGCCAGCACAAGCCAACAGGATCTTAAATATCAATTGTACCGACGCAATGATTTACGTCTTAAACTTCAAATTTTAAACAGGGTAAAATTATTTACCTGCAGCAATTAACAATGCAGCATTGTTTTTTGCTATCTGGCTGTCTTTCTTTTCAGCGCTGCGGCTTCCTGGTTCAAGGTTTGTAGCCAGCTTTAAAAATTGTACTTCTAAACGTGAAGTAGTCTTGTTTTTTCTATCTTTTCTTTTTAAACGAGTAACGCCCATGATGGTATTATTTTAATGTTTTTAAATCCTTTGAGGTCGGGAGCGGATTCGAACCGCTGTAAAAGGTTTTGCAGACCTCTGCCTAGCCACTCGGCCACCCGACCAATTTTCAAGGTTGCAAAAATAGTAATTATTTATTGGCTGCCAAGTTTATTTCTGCTTATTTCTGAACAAAATAAAGCAGTAGCTATGCCGACGTTCAGTGATTCAGCTTTTCCGGATCTTGGAATGGTTACTGCTTTGTTGATTAGGCGTTCAACTTCAGGCCGTAAACCGTTGCCCTCGTTGCCCATAACTATAAGGCCCTCTGCCCCAAAATGAGTTTTGTAGATATTTTCTCCGTTAAGCATCGCGCCAAAAACAGGTAACCCGATTAGAGGTAAAACAGTTGTCAAATCAACATAGTGCATATTTATTCTTGACAGTGAACCCATGCTGGCCTGCACCACTTTAGGGTTATAAGCATCTACAGTATCGTCTGAACAAATGATGTTATCAATGCCAAACCAGTCGGCAGTACGAATTATGGTTCCCATATTTCCCGGATCCTGGATGCCATCTAAAACTAATGAGAACTTTTGTTTAAGCTTTTCGTTATTAAGCCTCGGATGGACAGGTATTTTAATAAGGGCGATAACCTCCTGCGGAGTTTTTAAACTGCTTATTTTTTCAATATCTGTAACAGAAATATTATATAAGTTTATTTTTTGCGATAATTTGAGCATTTTTGGGTCGAACGAAGCCGTATGGTAGATAGCATCAATTTGATAGGAGGAATTAATGAATTCAGCAACTGATTTGTGTCCTTCAACTAGAAACAAGCTGTTTTCCTTGCGCTCTTTTTTGTGTTGTAGGGACTTTAGTAAACTGATTTGAGATTTTGAAAGCATATATTAAACCCGTTGGTTACCGCCTTACAATATTAAGTATTTTGCTGCTCTTTATAGGGTCGGGCTGCAGTTTAACGCGCCGGCTTAAGGACAATGAGGCTCTTGTGCGTAAAATTACTATAAAGGGTGTCGATAAGGAGTTTGCTGATGCAGCGGTTTTATATGTCGATAAAGAGCAGCAGCCCAACAATGTTATCAACCTGCAATTCTACTACCTGTTCAGCAAAAACGGGAAAAAGGATATCGGTGAGCCGCCCGCCATATTGGATAGTAACCTGGTTGAATTTTCGCGAACCCAGATTGAGCGTTTTTTACAGAACAAGGGATATCTGAAAGCAAAGGTTGCCGACACGATCAAGATAAAAAAGAAAAAGGCGGAGCTGATTTTTTCTGCTACTGAAGGTCCATTATTCAAGATTAGAAAGATTGAGGATAGCATACCCGATAAAAGCGTACAAAATCTTTATCGGGTAAATCGTCCGCGCTTTTCACACGTGCAACCTGGCGGCAGGTTTGATATGGATAGCCTGGCGTTTGACAGGGATGAGTTTTACCTGATCATGAAGCGCAATGGTTATTACGATTTCTACCGGCAGTACATTAATTTCGTATACGATTCAACCTTTCGCAGCAGCGTGGTGGATATCAAAATGACCATCGACAACCCGGCCGGCCGGTCAAGCCATCCTGTTTACACCATAAACAATACGCTGGTAACAGTGTCAAAAACAAACGGCCGCAGTACGGGTAAGGCAGACACCATCCAGGTTGATTCCCAGTTCAGGTATGTAGATTTTTCGCATAAATTCAAGCCTCACTCGGTAACTAACTACATTTTTCAGAAAAAAAAAGATATATATAATATTGATCAGCAAACCTTAACTACTTCGCGACTTTCGGAACTAAATGTCTTTCGTAACGTTCCCAATCCCACGTATACCAAACTGCCGGATAGTACGAATAGGCTAAATACCAAAATTGATATTACCCCGCTTAAGCAATTCAGTAATAGGATTGAAGGTGAGTTCTTGTTCAATGGTGGGCGATTCGGCTATAACCTGGGCAACACCTTTACCGATAGAAATTTGTTTAAAAACGCCGCCATCCTACAGATAAAGGCTAACTGGAGCGTATTGTTCGATAATAGCAACAATAATATTAACACGGCGGCAATACAGAACCAGGACCTCCGGCTTGGTGCCAGCCTGATTTATCCACGGTTAATAGTCCCGTTTTTCACAATTCCTATCTTCGGCAAGTACTCGGTTCCACACACAACGCTGTCAACTAATTACCAGTTATTTTATCAGAAGGGGCTTGTATCCCGCGAAAGTTTCATCAACTCTATAACGTACGATTTTTTTGAAACCAGCAGCAAATACCACACCTTTACCCCGATAAATTTTGAATTTTCGAAAGGAACTATTGATCCGCAGGCTCAAGCTGATCTGCTGCAGAAAAATCTATTCGCGTATAGTTATTTGATTGGGCGCACCATATTTACTATCGGGAGCCAATACACTTACCAGCTTAACGCCAATCACCTTAACAGTTATGGAAACTTTACCTATTTTAGAGGGAGCCTTGATGTTGGTGGTAATACATTAAGCGTCCTCAGTAAACTATTTAACAGTAAACGTGACACTGCGGGTAACAGAACATTTTTTGGATACCCGTTTGCGCAATACGCCAAAGCGGAAATTGACCTGCGGATCTATAAAAGTCTTGGTGGCGAACGGCAGTTTATCTTTCGTATTAGCCCTGGCATAGGCATCCCATATGGCAATAGCGACGATCAGCATTGGATCTTTGAAAAGGAGTTTTATGCCGGTGGTGCTAATGACATGCGTGCCTGGTTGCCGCGTACGCTGGGCCCCGGGCAGTTTAACCGTGCCACCTTTTATGGAACCGATGCCAAGGCTGATACCGTACGAACCCGTTTGAAATATCTTGACCAGTTTGGCGAAATAAAAATAATTGCTAATGCGGAATACCGTTACACGCTGGCTGATAATTTCTTCGGCGCGAAGTTAAAGGGAGCTTTTTTTGTTGATGCTGGTAACGTTTGGCGGCTTCACAAACAGGAGGGTGACCCTAATGTTGAATTCAGGCTTAACAATATTTTGCAATCTACAGCAATTGGCATTGGTACAGGTTTTCGATTCGACTTAGCTTTCTTCGTATTTCGATTGGATGCGGCCCTTAAATTTAAGGACCCTCAATTCAGTGGCTCTGATTCATGGGTGCTGATAAATCACTTTAATGAATTGTTTAAATCGGGCGATTTCAAGGCGCGCTACAAAGCAACTAACAGCGGAGACACCTATAACTTTATGCAGCTGAACTTCGGAATAGGGATGCCGTTTTAAGGTGGTTAATTAGAGACGGGAGATTAGAGATTAGATGAAAAGCGAAGGACGGCTGACAGGCATGAGTTTCATTAACAACTTTCTTTTCGTTGGTGTCAACTACATCTAATCGTAATTATCTCTACTTTTATCGTAATGAAATTTGTTTACCCCAAACCGCTGTTTAATGTATTGCTGCTGTTGTTTATTGCCGGGATTACCGCTTGTAAAAAGCAGCCCATCGCCATAAATCATAATAGTGGTGGCACTGGCAACGACAGCACAACAGTGGTTGATACCCTGCCATCATTCTATAGCCCAACAGGGGTTGCGGTTGATGCTGCCGGAAATATTTACGTGGCCGACTATGGCAATAACCTTATTCGTAAAATAACACCGGCAGGCGTGGTGAGCACATTGGCAGGGAGCGGAAACCAGGGGCAGATAAATGCTATCGGTGCACTTGCTTCTTTTAATCAACCCACAGGTATTGCGGTGGACGCATCCGGAAATGTTTACGTGGGAGATGCTGGTAATAATCGTATTCGTTTAATTACACCTGCTGGTGTTGTAACCACCCTCGCGGGCAGTGATAGTACTGGTTATACAGACGGACCGGGTGCAACAGCGGCATTTTTTCATCCTGAAGGTGTAGCCCTTGATGCATCTGGCAGCGTTTACGTGGCGGATGCTGGTAATGGCCTTATCCGCAAGGTAAAGCCCGACGGCACAGTGAGCACCTTTGCCGGCAACAGCGTTGGGACTACCGCAGCGAATATCTTTAGCAATCCAACGGGCGTTGCGGTTGATGGATCGGGAAATGTTTTTGTGGCAAATTTTATCAATAACAATATACTAAAAATAAACGCAGCCGGAGCCGTGAGCGCCTTCGCAGGAAGTGGCGTAGCCGGGGCCGACAACGGGCAGGATACCACAGCCACATTTTCCTTTCCAAATAGCGTTGCGGTTGATGCTGCAAACAACTTGTACGTAGCCGACGGCGTTAATAACCTGATCCGTAAAATTACTCCTGGTGGTTTGGTAAGCACCCTTGCCGGGAGCGGTATTGCAGGATCGGCGGATAGCACAGGTACAAAGGCCTCATTTGACGGGCCCTCCGGACTTGCGGTTGATGCAGCAGGGAATGTATACGTTGCAGATTCAAATAATAACCTGATCCGTAAAATAACCGCTGATGGTGTGGTAACCACGGTTGCAGGCAGCGGTGAATCCGGCGCCAGGAACGGACAAGCTGTTGCCAGGCGCAATACCAAAATGCTGAAGGCAGCCACAAAAAGGAAATGGCCAATATTTTATCGTCGGGTTAGATGACTTGCAGATATGCAACAATCGCTAATTCAATAAATCACTAACTCACTAATTGTATCAGTATTTCAGGATGCAGGTTGCAGCTTGTTTTTGCTCATCCAGGCTTAGCAGGCCATCGGAGTAGTGCCAATGGCTTTGACCGTCGAATGTTATTTTTCCTAAATAATCCGGATTCAAATTGTCTGCCAGGTCGGTATTAGGATCGGTAGTTTCAAGCGGTTCGGTAAACAATGTTGATTCCTCGCCAAATCCATCTTTATAGATCTTATAAGTACCAGTATTTCTTAAGCCCTTATCGTACTTTTCTAATATTGGCTCAATAATTATATACCGTTTTGTGCCATCTTCTTTTACAAGGCTAAGCTGAAGTGGGTTAGTCATTTGCTTTTAGTTTGATGAAGATACTACAAAAGTGATAAGGGATTTGTTTTGTTAGCAGGAGCAATGTTCTGATTTGAATTCGTGCCATCTAAAAAACATGTTTATCACATAAATACCGGGCTAAAATATATTTTTCAAGCCGTCAATTATACTCTCGAAAAATGTAGGAATGCTCAGGTTGTTGTGGTAATTAAAGAACATAAAGATCACGAAGATAATGATGGCCACTATAATAAACCTTTTGAACATATAGGCCAGCAGGAACAGTCCGCATGGGATTGCCAGCAATAAAATCCAGCTAATATGCAGTGGCGTCAGTTTATCGTTATGATTATATATATAATAAAGTATCCCATGCGTTCCGCTTTCGTTTTGGTGCTTGGCATATAAAAAAGTCGATTTATCGATTTTATGCTTGTAAAAGGCGACCCCGTTTTCAAATTTCAGCGTATCCTGGAAGCCGTTCATGGTAAAGTTGAATACGCCGGTTATGTTTTCCAGCACATGCCCGGCAGTATCCGTAGCAACCACAACAACTTCATTGCTGGCGTAGTTATTCTGCCTGATCTCGAAATGATTGATGGACATTGTTTTTTCCTGCGCAAATAGAAAGTCCGCAGAAATGGTTAATAAAAAGATAAACAGCAGTTTCTTCATTTTATGCAGCAATTAAGCGGGATAAAAATAACATTTTTTTAAGCCGGGGATTTAATAAATATCGACTTAATTAAAGATGCTTACAAAATCGCCCAGACTATTAGTTTGTGGGGAACTACCTGCTATTTTGAAACTGGTCGCTTCGCGGGTGTATTAATGGTAATTAAACGTGATGTGGGACGAGGTTAACTGATAATTAGCATAGTATCTGATTATCAGTATGGTGTCTGTCTTGTCCTGAAATAGATTTACACAAAAAATAAAACACTCTGATAGTCAGAATGTTTTACAGTGTTCCACCCGTTCCAATGGAACGCTCGGAACGCGGGAAACATAAAACAAGCTTCGCCTTAACGATTGTGAAAAGGGTTTTGGGGTTGAGGTGGGTTGTTTGCTTATATCAAGTTTACTTTAATTTATTGGTTAAACTATTTCATGATTCTACATCTAACTATAGCAAACAAAGGCTATCATTGAATGTAATTAGAGTAGCCAATTAAGCCGCCGGTATTTTACTATATATGAACGATTTGAGTATTATTTTGGGTGATGTTCGCCCGGACCTTATAAAAGAAGAAACACTACCATCACTATTCAGAAAAACAGCGAATGAGTTCGCAGATAAAACTGCACTTATTTTTCATGATGAATTTTTGACCTATGCTGAGCTAAACCGCTGGAGTGATGAAATTGCCCTGCAACTTTATAAAGAAGGAATAAAACGCGGCGATAAAGTTGGCGTTTGGTGGCAACGTGGTCTGCCGCTGCACGCAATTATATTAGGGATAGTTAAAGCCGGAGCGGCTTATGTGCCCGTCGACAGAGAGATTCCGGCTGAGCGGGTTGAAGTGATCATGCAGGAAGTAGGTGCAGCAATATGTTACAGTATGCAACAGCTCAACGTTAATTGTTTAATATTAAGCCCACCCGAAAGGCCGCAAACAGTTAGTGCGGTAGGTTCAGCGGAAATTATTATTCCTCCAACAGACCTAAGCGGGTCCGACTGCGCTTATGTACTTTATACTTCCGGCAGCACCGGGAAGCCTAAAGGGATTCCCATTAGTCATAGCCAGATCTGCCATTTAATACGATCAGAGCAATGTATTCTTCAAATTAAGCCGACTGATAAAGTGTACCAGGGCTTTTCTGTTTCCTTTGATATGTGGTGCGAGGAGACCTGGATCAGTTATTTTGCAGGGGCCACATTATGGGTCGCAGACAATACAACCTCAAAGGCCATTGATGAATTAAGTGATACATTACGAAGGGAAAATATTACTATCCTGCATGCTGTACCCAGCCTGCTGGCCGTTATGGAAGATAGTTTGCCAAGCCTCAGATTGGTAAATGCGGGCGGTGAAGCATGTACACCGCAAGTGCTGGCAAAATGGTCAAAAGAAGGGATGCGGTTTTTTAATAGCTATGGTCCAACTGAAACAACGGTAACTGCAACCATGGCGCAACTTGGCCCTAACGATCATATTGTGATAGGGCAGCCGCTGCCGAATTATAACCTGGCGGTTGTTGACGAAGCTTTAAATCTTGTACCGGTTGGAGAAGCGGGAGAGTTGGTAATAACCGGACCCGGCGTAGCGAATGGGTATGTTAAATTACCCCAGCTCACAAAGGAGAAATTTGTTGTAAAACCTGCATCATTAAGCGATTTGCCCGGGAGTATGGTGTATCGGACGGGTGATATAGCCATTATTAATAAGGATGGCAGCGTTGATATGCAGGGACGTATTGACGACCAGATAAAACTGCGCGGATACCGCATAGAGCTGGGTGAAATTGAGACAAAGCTGAATGAAATTGCAGGCGTAAGATCGGCTGTTGTAGCTGTGAAAAAGGATTTTAGCGACCAGGAACACCTGGTGGGCTATGTGGTAACGGAAGGGCTGGCCTGCATTGATGAGGGCGCCTTCAGGATGGAGCTTTCAAAAGGCTTACCATCATATATGATCCCATCAACTATAATGGTTTTAGCCGAAATGCCCCGAATGCCAAGCGGAAAAATAAACCGTAAAGCATTACCTGTGCCGCCGCTTTTATCGGCTGATTCCGGATCATTGGGAACATTGGACCTAAACGCGCCAATTCAGGACAGGATCTTAGCTGTAATGAATAAAATATTTCCAAACCGGAATATTGATCCCTCAATGGATTTCTTTACTGATTTGGGCGGCCATTCCTTATTGGCTGCTGGTTTTGTATCGCAGCTAAGGCGCGATGCGGGTCTTCCTAACGCGTCCCTTAAGGATGTTTATATCCATAGACCCATCAATAATTTAATCCAGGAGTGGAGCACACGTGCGGAAACAGCTGCAAAGCCTAAGCGGGTATTTAATAAGATCCCTTTGATAAGGCATATCACCTGTTGGGTGGCGCAAACTATTGCGCTGCTGATAATTTATGGCTTGTTTGCCTTCCAGATCTTTATCCCTTACCTGGGGTATTATTATGTCGACCAGGAAACCAGTAATGTACTTTATTCAATTATAACCTCATTGCTTTTGTTTTCATTGATCCCGCCCATCTTTACAGCTGTTTGCATTGGCACCAAATGGATTGTCATAGGTAAAATGAAGGCTGGCGATTACCCGCTTTGGGGCACCTATTACTTTAGGTGGTGGTTTGTTAAAACTATGCAGCGGCTGCTGCCTGCGCAGTTTTTAAATGGTACACCCTTGTACCCGGTATACCTCCGTTGGTTGGGTGTAAAAATAGCTCCGGATGCGCAGATAAGTGATTTTGCATTTGGCGCGGAAGACTTGATCACAATCGGTAGTGATGTAAGTATAAGCTCGCAAACTAATTTAAACAATGCTTTTGTTGAAGATGGCATGCTAAAACTGCGCACCATAACCCTTGGCGATCATGCTTATATTGGTAGCAGCGCCATTATATCGGGCGGCAGTAAAATGGAAGCCTGGAGCGAACTACAGGACCTCAGCCTTCTTCAGCCCGGTAAAATAATTGGTCAGGGCGAAATATGGCAGGGCAGCCCGGCACAGCTTAAGGAGAAAAAGAATATTGAAGATCTACCTAAGCCCCTCGCTGTTTCAGCATTTACGAGGCGTAAGTACAAGCTAATATTTACGCTCTTCATCATGATCTTCCCCTTCATCATCCTGTTGCCACTACTCCCAACAATAATCACCATAAACAAACTTGATAACGCCGCCGGAGATTACGACTTTACCTATTTGATAGGTGCGCCTTTACTGGCTTTGGTGTATATCATACTTTTTGCTGCCGAAACTATTATACTCACCCGTTTATTACAGCATGATGTAAAACCTGGCAAATACCCTATCTATAGTATGTTTTATGTGCGTAAGTGGTTTGTCGATCAGTTAATGGCATTAAGCCTGATTGTATTACATCCTATTTATGCTACGGTGTATGTTGCAAGTTTTTTCAGGGCGTTGGGCGCCAAAATAGGTAAGGATACAGAGATCTCCACTGCAAGCAGTGTAACCCATCCCTTGCTCGAAATTGGAGATGGTGCCTTTGTTGCAGATGCAGTAACGCTTGGTGAAGCTGATATCCGTGGTCAACAGCTCATTCTCGAAAAAACAACTATTGAAGGCAACAGCTTTGTTGGTAACAGCGCGTTGATTCCGCAGGGATATCATCTTGATGGAAATATGCTGATAGGGGTATTATCTACCCCGCCTGATAAACAGCAAATGGCTGATAATGACGCCCGGGATTGGTTTGGCTCACCTGCAATTCCGTTGCCACGCAGGCAGGAAAGCAATCCTTTTCCGCCTGAGTTAACCATTCACCCTAAGACCAGCAGGAAAATTGCACGGGGGCTGGTTGAATTTATAAGGATTATCCTTCCTGAAAGCGCAATTATTTGCGGCTCAATTTTATTTATTGCCTACGGGCACGATCTTGTAGTTGATGAACCATTGTGGAAGATCATACTATACTTTCCTTTTTATTACCTCTTTTATATGGGAATTCCTGCATTCCTGATCACCGTTTTATTAAAATGGGTATTTATCGGAAAATATAAACCAAAGCAAAGGCCGATGTGGAGCTGGAATGTTTGGCGTAGCGAAGCTATCACCTCAACTTATGAGGCATTATCCATTCCTTTTTTGCTGGAATATCTGCAGGGGACACCCTGGTTACCTATTGTAATGCGGCTACTGGGCGTAAAAACCGGGAAAAGGGTTTTTATGAACACAACGGATATTACGGAGTTCGACATGGTAACGATTTGTGATGATGCCGCGCTTAATGCTGATTGCGGCCCGCAGACACATTTGTTTGAAGATCGGGTAATGAAGGTTGGATCGGTAAAAATAGGGGCGAGAAGCAGTATTGGTTCAGGTACCATTATTTTGTATGACAGCGAATTGGGCGACGATACAAATATTGAGGCTTTATCATTGGTAATGAAGGGTGAGCGCTTGTCTCCGGGTACCGATTGGACAGGAAGTCCTGTTAAGCCGGCATAATTGCTGTAACAGGACGGGTCTTGTAAAAATAATATCCTGATTTTCAGATACTTTTAATTTAATATCAATATATTATATAATGTCTATAGAAATTATAGAATTAATTTGTATGTTTGCGTCAACAAATCGTTCTTTGTTTTCGCTTATCCAGAAAGACTGAGGGAAAAGGCCCTGTGAAGTCTTAGCAACCTGTATCTAGAGTAACGTCTAAAGTCATGAGTCCGGAGTCATAAAAAATTAAAGCGGCAACTTTAATTACGACTTACGATTACATGCTCAAGACTATAGACTCGATAAAAGGTGCTAACTCCTGCTCCGCTTGCGGAGAAAGATAGGTTATCCCGCCCCTCCGGTCCTCTGATAAGTGATTAAGTAGTTTTTATCAAAGTCGCGTGACCGAGAGGATAGGCTGGAGTCTGCAAACCCCCATACGGTAGTTCGAATCTACCCGCGACGTCTAAATTTATCTCGAAAAATTTGAATCTATAGTTCTGAGTCGCTGTTCAATACTCCAGGCTTACAATCATTGATTTGACCCTTATAAATAAGATAATCCTTCCAGTTTGGATGGGTTGTAGTTATAGGGACTAAAGCCATCTTCAGCCAGTTCACAGCTAACCAGCATTGACGTAAAGCTAACATTGCCAAAAATATTGGCGATGGCAGTGTCGGCTGCATCCCGGCCCGATGCTATTTTTATCAACCCATTCAGCGGGACAAGCCCTGTTGCATCAAACAAGATCCATTCATTGCCGAGGTACGCTTCAAAACAGGCGTGGAAATCAGCAGGTTTCAGTTCATAGGCATAGCCGGTAAAATAGCGCGCCGGGATGGTGAGCGCACGGCACAAGGCAATTCCCAGATGTGCAAAATCGCGGCAAACGCCCAGTTGCTGGGTAACAGTATCATAAGCCGAGGTTTGCGCATTAGTTGATCCGCTCAGGTATTGCACATTTTTGTTGATCCATTCTGTTAATGCCAAAACTTTTTGGAAGGGATTATCAATATGACCGAACAGATTGTTTGCTAAACGGTAAAGTTTGTCGCTTTGGCAATAACGGCTGGGGTATAGGTAGGGTAAAATGGAGTTATCCATTTGTGCAATCGGGATTTCAACCAGGTTGCTGTAATCCTTAACCTCGCAATAATTATCAATTGTAGCCTTGTAGGTTACCTTTATGTTCCTATTTTCTGCTATTTCGAACCGAAAAACGCGATTGTCATTGCCAACTGATACCAATTCCTCTACTTTAATATAAGGGTCGATCACAAACTCCTCGCTGATAACCGTCTGTCTTGGGGTTCGCAGTGCATGGATATTCAATATCAAAGTACCCGCCGAAGCAGCCGTATATTCCATTTCAGTGTGTACGTTGAATTTCATTTCTTTTAGTTGTAAATGTTGTAGAAGTTGTAAGTGTTGTAATGATTCTGAGTGCTATAGAGCGGAAATTGTTATAGATTATTGCTTTCAACTTCTATAACACTTACAACTTTTCCCCAAATCAATCAACCTTATCAAAAGCTTTATCCATCCAGCCTTCGGATATATTTTCGAGGGCAGTTTTTAGCTCTTCGGCCCATTGAACTGAGATATATTCCAGGTCCTTTTTTTCGTACCTGTTTTCGATGATATGAAAGCTATCCTTTTTGTAGATCGCTACATCTATCGGAAAGTCGACGTTGTTTGAACTTACCCTGGTTGAATCAAACGAAAGAAATCCGGTTTTAAGCGAAAGCTTTAAACTCGAATTTTCATCCAGAATCCGGTTCAATATCGCCTTGCCATGACCGGAATTACCGATGATAACATAAGGCGCCCCCTGGCCCAGTTCAACCCAATTGCCTTCCGGGTATAATAAAAACAGCTTGTGTTCTTCATCTCCAGAAAGCTGGCCGCCAATTATGGTGTTCAAATCAAATTTAAAACCAGCTTTTTCAAGCGCCGCTTTGTCTTCATTGGCAACACGTTTAACCTGTTCTCCAAATGCGTTAACTGCCTTGTACAGTTTATTGAACTCGGTGGTTTCCATCAGTTCATTAAAATAAACCAGCGCCTTATCTCTTACTGACCGCAAACCGCTCGTCATAATGAAAAGTGAAAATTTATCCTTTTGTTCTATAGTGATCTTCTTTTTTATGGTAGTATCAGTTCCTGAGGTTATACGCGTGTCTGCAATGGCCAGCAGGCCTTCTTTTACCTTAATTCCTAAGCAATAAGTCATTTCGTAATTTATGGATGAGCAATAAATTTAGCGGGGCAAATTACTTAAATAAGAGGTAATAAGGGGTAATGAATTATTTAAAATAATTAACAATGGTGCCAACCAACTCTTTGATATAAAAATTCCATCCAACTAATGGGTCTGCGTCAGGGATAAACTGACTTTTTAAGTCCGGAGCACTAGCAATGTAATTGCAAGGATAGGGGATGATGTCCATCTTTTGTGTTTTGAAAATACCCATTGCCCGGCGCATATGAAAAGCAGACGTTACCAATAAATATGGCGGTTGAAGATGTTTTTGAGCTAAAATGGTTTTTGAAAAAGCTGCATTTTCTAACGTGTTACGGCTTTGGCTTTCAACAACTATACAGCTATCCGGTACTTTCAAAAGTTCAAGCTGCGTTTTTACCCACGTACCTTCTCTAAAGCTGTTAGGTACCAAACTGCCGTTGCCACCGGAAACTAATAGATGCGTCACTTTTCCGGTACTCAACAATTTAAGTCCCTGGATAAATCTATCAGCCGAGCCATTAAATCGTCCCTCTCCCGTTGCACCTGCTCCGCTAAACCCGCCAAGAATTATCGCACAGCTATAGCTGCCTGACTGTTTTAGCGGGACTGGTTTAATATCCCAATGACTTGCAAACAGGTTAAATAAAAATGGATTGGAAAACAGTAGTAATATTACACCCGATATAATAAAAAAGCGGCGCTTTAAATGTGGCCTTCTGACAATAATTGCGGCTATCAAAAAGACAAATACCCAGGTAAATGGTAAAATAAAGATCAATAACACCTTCGAAAAGAAGAAAAACATAGCCCGGTTAATTTGTGATAAAAATAAACTTTTTGACGGCTTATTATACCCCTTATCCTAAAAACAAAAAAAGCAAACCAGGCTGACCCAATTTGCTTTAGCTATATAAGTTAAAGGAGAAAATTAAAACCCGCTGTCTCTTAATTTAATGTAATCGTCAAGTGTTTTAACGCTATCGGGGTTTTTGCTTTTTACTTTTTGCATGTAGGCTAAATTAACACCATGATCGCGCAGTTCCTGGGCTTTGTCCAATGTTAAATCTTTAAATCCCATTTTTTGAACACCGCTAATAAAATCCGCGTTTACGCCGTGATCACGCAACTCCTGCGCTTTTTCGAGTGACAAGTTCGTGTATCCCAGCTTTTTTAAGTTATCGATAAATTGAGGATTAACGCCGTGATCTCTTAATTCCTGTGCCTTATCAAGGGTTAGCTTACCATACCCCATTTTTTGAATGCTGCTGATGAACGCCGGGTTAACACCATGATCCCTCAAATCAAGCGCTTTATCTAATGAAATATCCTTATATCCCAATGCTGTAAATTGACTGATAAATTGGGGGCTTACACCATGATCGCGTAATTCAAGCACCTTGTCAAGCGGAATATTTTTAAAGCCAGCTTGGCGAAAGCCATTTACAAATTTGGCGCTCACACCATGTTCGCGCAACTCAACTATTTTGTCTATTGTTTGGTGCCTGTAGCCTTCGGTTTTAAACAGGTCGAAATACTCAGTTAATTTTTTGCGGCTCAAATCCTGTTCGGCAAGGTCTTTAAACTGCTCGCTGGTGATTGTTGCATAACCATTTTCCTTCAGGTAATCAAAATAGCCTTTGTTGATATCTGTGAAAAATACGTTCATCATCAATTCATTATCAAGGCCTTTAAAACCACGTTGGGCCAGGTAGGCTTTAAATTGCGCATTTTCCTCAAATTGGTAAGTCCCATGTCCAAAGCGGCCCTGGAAGACACCTTTAAAAGATGCTTTGCCGGCTTCCCGGTTTAATACAAATTCAGAAATTTTATCGGTTGGAAGTGGGCCTAACTCCGATGCCGGGATATTGCGACCCAAGCCCCAGTGCAGCCCATAAAACTGAATGTTTACCTGGTCGGCATCGATTACAGCATCCCAAGTACCGGGAGAGCGTTTGTCGTCAAATGTCCAGCTGTCGTCATCATTATTAACCGGTGGTTTGGCGACCTTTATTTTTTGCTTCTGTTGCGAAAATACGCTGCCGGAAAATGCTGTTAGCAAAGCAATCGCTGATAAGCAGGTAATTAATGTTTTTTTCATGACGATAAGTGATTTAGTTGTTTTGGCCAAACGTGTTTTTTAACTGGATGTATTTTCTTAGATTGTCGGACTTAAAGCCTTTTTGTTGCATCTCAGCAACGTATTCGGGAGTTACACCTGTTGATTTTAAAGCAGGTAATTCATTTAATGGGATGTCAGCAAATCCAAGCTTTTTAAATCCATTAATATATTCGGGTGTAATATTTAATGATTTCAGGGGAATAAGGCTATGAGCAGGAATGTCTTTATATCCCAGGTCAGTAAATCCCTTTATGAATGCGGGTGTAATATTTAACGATTTAAAGGTAACCAATTCATTAGGGAGGATATTTTTGTAACCGATTGCATCGAACCCCTTTATAAACTCACCATCAACTCTTTGGGATTTCAAAGCTACCAGCGTATGTAATGGGATATCGTTATATCCATATTGTGAGAAGCTTTTTATATACTCGGGAGTAATTCTCATTGATTTCATTGCGATAAGTTGGTTGGCAGGAATGCTGTCATAACCAACGTTCTTAAAGGAATGAATATATTCTTCAGTGATTTTGAGTGAACACATGGCAATCAAGCGGTTCCTTGAAACATCGCTGTAACCATTTCTCTGCAACATTTCTACATAGCTTTTTTTAAGATCGACCATAAAATAAGTGAACAGATCCTTACCATCATCACCATCAATGTTGTGGGCTTTAATAAAGTCGTTAAACGAGTTATCCGCGGTGAATTTATAATGGCCATACCCTTCGTCACCTTCAAACTTACCGGTGAACAACATTGTTCCTGCTTCTCTCTTCAGGCTGAATTCCCCCTTATCGGTTTTTGGCAGATTAGGGAAGTCGCTCAATAAAAAGTCAGAACTGCTCGACCAATCGTGTTCCTCGTCGGGAATGGCGCTCCTGAACTCGATCCTTATTTTATCATTATGTATAGTTGCAAACCAACTTCCTTCTGAGCGGTCGGGGGTAGAAATGTTCACGTTTACATCTGTATCAACGTTCACATCCACGTTAGGGTTAATATTAATAGCCGGATTAACATTCACCACAAGATTTGGGTTTACATTAATTACAGGGTTTACTATCGGGTTAGGGCTTACCATGACGCTTTGAGTTTTAGCCACTGGGATGGTCAACATGCATACCACCAGGACAAGCGCCGGTACAAGAAGCGCAATTTTAGTTTTGTTTAAATATTTCATAATATGGGTTGTATTTGAATACTTGTTATGCCATAAAGACTTCCTGTAAAATAAAAGGTTACAGAGTTTTTTAGATTTGTGTGTCTATGACTTTTAATCAGAACTAACACCCCTGGTCAAAGCAAATTTCAACTGTTCGCAAGCGAACGACTACTATACTATTAACGTACGTGCGTTTTGAATAAATATGTTTTAAATTGTTAATAATCAATTAATTATAAAATCGGCATAATCTTAGCGGAGCGATTTACCTAAATCCTGTTTTATGATAAAAAACTATTTACTTATCGCTTTCAGAAATCTCAAAAAGAACAAGGCGTTTTCGTTTATCAATATAGTCGGGCTGGCTATTGGTATGGCTGCCGGTTTGCTCATTATTCAATATGTGGTATTTGAATTGAGTTATGATAACTTCCATGTAAAAAAGGACAGGGTATTCCGCGTAAGCCAGGATAGGTATAATAATGGCAAACTTAGTACGCAATGGGCTGCCGGCGCTTTTGCAGTGGGTAGTAAATTTAAAGCCAATTTTCCGGAGATAGAGGATTTTGTGAAAGTAGTGGGAGCGGGATCAGTTTTGGCGACTTACCAGGATCAACGGATTACCCTTGATAAAGTTTATTTTGCAGGTAACTCGTTCTTCAAGATATTTAGCTACCAGATGGTAAGCGGCGATCCGAAAACGGCCTTGCTTGAACCATTCTCGGTAGTGATAACTGAGACCAACGCCAAAAAGCTTTTCGGGAAGGTCAATCCGATAGGTAAATTACTTTCATTCGGCTATAACGACCCGGTAAAGATAACCGGGGTAATTAAAGACTTCCCGGTTAACACACATTTTAAAACTGATGTACTTTTATCATACGCCACCTTATTAAAGTTTGTAGGCCCTAAAAACGATATCGATAACGCCTGGCGTAACGATGGCGCCTTAACCTACGTACTGTTAAGGCCGGGTGTCGATCCGAAAGCTTTGGAGGCAAAATTCGTTCCTTACGTAAATAAAGAATACGCGGCGTTTAAAGGATCAGGCGATGGTGCTAAATACTACCTGCAACCGTTGGAAAGCATCCACTTATATTCGCATTTAATGATAGAGGCCGAACCAAATGGCGACGGTAAATCTGTTTATTTATTAGCGGGTATTGCCATATTCGTAATAATCATAGCATGGATAAATTATATCAACCTCGCAACCGCACGCGGTATCGGCAGAGCTAAGGAAGTAGGTGTGCGTAAGACTCTTGGATCGGCAAAGGGCCAATTGATAACCCAATTTATGCTAGAGGCAATGCTGCTGAACGGATTGGCCATATTGCTGGCGATAGCTTTGATCATAGTTTTTATCCCTGTATTTTCATCGATCTCCGGTCAGTATTTAAGCTTAACCTTGTTGGTTAAACCCGCATTTTGGCTGGGGGTGATCGGGTTGTTTTTGTTAGGCTCCTTCTTCTCCGGTTTTTACCCGGCAATGGTTTTGTCAAATTTCAAGCCTGTTGAGGTATTAAAGGGCAAGCTGTCTGCATCTCCCCGGGGGATTATATTGCGTAAGGCTATGGTGGTGTTCCAGTTCGCAGCTTCTATTTTTTTGCTGATTGGCTCACTTACAGTTTACAGGCAGATTTCGTTTATGGAAAAACAAAGCCTGGGCATCAATATTAACCAAACACTGGTTATAAAACCCCCATTAGCGCGCGTCGATTCATTTTATCGCAGCATGAGCTCGTTTAAAAATGAAAGCTTGAGAAACGCTACGGTTAAAAGCGTAACGGTTTCAACCTCTATCCCAGGCGAACCGGTGCAGTGGAACGCAGGTGGTATTAAACTGGTGGGCACGCCTGAAAGCGAAGGTAAACAGTACCGCATAATAGGTGGTGATTATGATTACCTGAAGGCTTTTGGTGCAAAAGTGATCCTGGGTAGGATATTCTCAAAAGATTTCAGCACCGATCCGCATGCAGTTGTGCTTAATATAAAAGCTACGCAACAAATGGGCTTTGCCAAGCCAGAGCAGGCCATTGGCAAACGGGTTGATTTTTGGGGCGATGTTTACACCATCATCGGCGTAGTTGATAATTATCACCAGCAATCGTTACATGATGCTTATGATGCATTAATCTTCAGGTGCATCCCGGATGTAAGGGGCAATGTGTCGGTGAAAATAAACACCACAGATCTGCCCCGAACCATTGCCGCACTCAAGGCAAATTGGAAGGAATTTTTCCCCGGTGATCAGTTTGATTACTTCTTCCTTGATCAGCACTTTAATGAGCAATACCATGCTGATAAGCAATTCGGGCAGGTGTTTGCGGCGTTTACCGGGATAGGGATCTTCGTGGCTTGTTTGGGTTTATTCGGCCTGGTGTCATACACCATCGTCCAACGCACCAAGGAAATCGGAATCCGCAAAGTATTGGGCTCATCGGTAAATGGTATTCTGCAACTTTTATATAAAGACTTTGCGAAACTGGTTGTTGTTGCTTTCCTGGTATCGGCGCCATTGGGCTGGTATGCAAGTCATCAATGGCTGCAAACCTATGCCTTTCGCATCGACATCAATTGGACACTGTTTGTTATTCCGTTTATAGTAGTCCTGTTTGTTGCATTTTCAACTGTATCATACCTCAGCTTTAAGGCCGCGTTAATGAACCCTGTTAAGAGTTTGAAAACAGAGTAGTGGTTAGTTAATTAGAGGCTAGAGATTAGGAAAAAATTTATTTCCGATAGGTTTTGCCGGGGCAGAGGATTTCGATACTTTATTTTAGATACGAAAGTCTGTAACTTTTAATTGCCAGCGAAATATTTAAGACGTGTTTGATTGCTGCATATGATCCACTAATGAACAATTGAACTAATAAACCAACAAAATGTTAAGAAACTACATTAAAACCGCTTGGCGTAATTTGTTAAAGAACAAATTCTACACGCTGATAAACATTGTTGGCTTAACCGCCGGCTTAGCTATTGGCATCCTGATATTACTTTGGGTGCAGGATGAGCTTAGCTTTGATAGCTTTCACAAAAAAACGCCGAATATCTATCGCCTTGAGCTTTTTGGCGGAACGGGTGCCAGCAGGCAGATCTGGACAGTAGGCGTTGCGCCTCTCGGTCCGCTGGTTAAACAGCAATTGCCCGACGTGCTTGACCAGGTACGATTAACGGGTAATTATAATTTCTCGCTCTATAAATATAACGATAAGGTTTTTGGTGACGAACAGGCAACCTTTGCTGATCCCTCATTTTTTTCAGTTTTTGATTTTCCATTGGTACAGGGCGATAAATCAAGACCTTTTACGAGTGATAATTCGGTAGTAATTACCAGGAAAGCTGCTGAAAAATTCTTCGGAACAGAAAATCCAATAGGCAAGGTAATAAGTGCTGATGGCAAGGAAAATTTTACAGTAAGTGGCGTGATCGATAATTTTCCAAAAAACTCCAGTTTTAAATTTGACATGATAATGCCGATGAGCTACAACATCAAAAGCATACTCGTTAATAACAAGGTGGATATGAATACCAATTTTTCATCTTTCAGCTATGAGACTTATTTATTGCTTAAACCGGGTGCATCGTTAAAAGATTTGTCTGTCAAAATCCGGCAGATCCACCTGAATCATAAACCTGACGATACTGATGCCGATTATTTATTGCTTCCGTTATCGAAAATGCATTTGTATAATGCCGACCTGACCGATAAGGGAATGAGTACAGTGCGGATTTTTATAGTAGTTGCTTTGCTGATATTGGTTATCGCTTGTATAAATTATGTGAATCTTTCAACTGCACGGTCAATGCTGCGATCTAAAGAGATTAGCATGCGCAAAATTGTGGGTGCAGCAAAAATTCAGCTTTTCCTGCAGTTTATAGTTGAAACCGCACTTCTTTTCACCATGGCGGCCATTTTTGCACTGGTGCTTATTGCGTTATTGATACCCGAATTCAATCAACTTTCCGGAAAGGAACTTGCATTTAATATTACCGATTCCCATGTATGGACAGTTATCCTGCTGGCCATAGCCGGCACCTTAGTTACCTCGAGCATTTACCCGGCAATGCTGCTTTCCTCGTTTGAACCTTTAAAAGCATTAAAAGGGAAGATCTCTGCCGGCATAGGCGATGTTATGTTCAGGAAGATATTGGTTGTAACTCAATTTGTTTTTTCAATAATATTGATCGTAGGCACTATAGTAATTACCGGCCAGTTAAATTACATCCGGTCGAAGAAATTAGGATACGACAAAACGAACGTTTTTTCATTTTGGATGCGCGATGCCAAACAGCACTATGACGCGGTTAAGGCAGAGCTTTTAAAACAGCCGGGTGTGCTTGCTGTAACACGTTCCAATCAAAACATAGTAAGGTTTGGGGGTATGTCCGGTGATAACGATTGGGACGGCAAGGCGCCTAACTCAACCTTTATTATACACCCGATTTCGGTTGATAAAGATCTGATCTCATTTTTCAATATGCAGCTTGTTGCGGGTGCTTCATTTACCGGCGCGGTAAGCGACACCGGCCGTTATATTTTGAATGAAGCTGCGGTTAAGGAAATGGGTTTAAAAGATCCAGTAGGCAAGCGTTTCAGGATGAATACGATCAATGGGAAGATAATAGGGGTGGTGAAGGATTTTCACTACGCCTCAATGAAGGAAAAAATCGCGCCGGCAGTATTCTGGTATGCGCCGAAGTATTTGAGCACTATCTATGTAAAAACTACAACTAAAGATGCGCAGAAAGCTATTGCAGCGGCGCAGGCTCAATTTAAACAATATAACGGCGAATACCCATTTGGCTATGCTTTCCTTGACGATGTGTTCAACGGATTGTACCAGTCAGAGCACCGGGAGGGCACACTCTTTAATTATTTTGCAGGTATAGCTATCATGATCTCGTGCCTTGGATTACTTGGGCTTGCGGCATTTACCGCCCAGGTACGTACCCGCGAAATCGGCGTGCGCAAAGTGCTTGGCGCCAGCGTGGGCAGAATTGTAGGTATGCTGGCACAGGATTTTATAAAGCTTGTATTAATTGCCGTTGTGATTGCTACGCCACTTGCATGGTTAGCTATGCATAACTGGCTGCAAACATTTGCCTACCGAATAAATTTAACCTGGGCAGTATTTGCAATAGCCGGAATTATCGCGATAGTTATTGCTTTTGCCACAATCAGCTTTCAATCTATAAAGGCAGCGCTGGCAAACCCGGTTAAGAGCCTGAGAAGCGAATAAACCAATTGGAGTTTTGGTAGCAGTTTGCGGTCATAGGATAGTAATATTGACTGCAAACTGCAATTTATCCACTGCTAACTATCAAATTTATTCCCCGTTATGTAACAGATTTACTACATTCGGCCCATATTATAAACCGGTTTTCGGCACCTAAATAATGTTGCTTTTACGAAAATTTGGCTGGTTTATCAACTGACTGCATGAAGCTAAATCTCTCCTTAGTAACATTCATTATTGCCCTGTTATTTTCAACCGGGCTTTTTGCGCAAAATAACCCTGTTCCGTTAAAAACCATTCCTGTTAAACACAAAGGCAAAGGAGGTGTTGTTGTTTTAAAGGATACCATTGCTGCTGATAGTATTGCGGTAGACAACGGGAAGGAAGACATTTCTGATTTCATAGCCCGAATTCGTCACCGTAAACCATCTGTTGCGGTCGATTCAATTACTTCAAAACCAGAGGTTTCTATCGCTCCGGCAATCGGTTATACGTTGTTATCCAAATTTGCTTTAGTATTATCGGGCAATGCTATCCTTAAAACCGGACCGAATTCGCGCATATCGACTATAATCGCCAGCGTATCGTACACGCAAAATAAACAGTTTATCCTCCCTGTTCAAACCAACATCTGGAGTAAGGACAACAACTACAACTTTGTTGGGGCATACCAGTATTATAAATATCCGCAAAGTACGTATGGACTGGGGAGCAGCTCCAGTATAAAGAATGTGGACCCGATGGATTATTCTTACTTTATGTTTTATCAAACTGTATTGAGGCACATAACGGGCGATCTTTATGCCGGCGTAGGCTTTATTTTTGATACGCATTGGAACATATCCGACAAAGGGAATTCGAACGGAACGGTATCAGATTATTCGCTTTATGGAAAGGAATCACATACCGTAGCGTCAGGGCTTACCTTTAATATGCAGCTTGACTCGCGCGATAACGGGATTAATCCGTTAAAAGGCGCATATGCCTCCCTGCAATACCGGGATAATTATGAATTTTTAGGCAGTAGTGAGCCCTGGCGTTCGCTGATAATTGACGTTCGCAAATACATCAGGCTACCCGCCGGCACCGATAACGTACTTGCCTTATGGAGCTATAATTGGTTTGTTTTAAGCGGCAAACCCGGTTACCTCGACCTGCCAAGCACACAATGGGATACCAACTCCGCTACCGGCAGGGGGTATATTCAGGGGAGGTTCCGTGGGGCACAGATGGTATACTTTGAGAGCGAATACCGATTTAAGATTACGCGAAACGGATTATTGGGCGGCGTTCTATTCATTAACGGGGAATCATTTTCAGCTGCTCCGGGTACAGGGTTACAACGCATCCAACCCGGTTATGGTCCCGGTGTAAGGTTAAAGCTTAATAAAACCTCAAACACAAACATCACAATTGATTATGGCTTTGGCAGCCAGGGATCAAACGGCTTGTTTATTGATGTGGGTGAAGCTTTTTAATTTCCCCCCCCTAATCTCTAAACTCCAGTCTCTAATCACTAACGTTAATTCTTGTTAAAAGCTGTTAAATAACTGTTAACCAAGTTTTACGGTGGCCGGGATCAATTACATTTGTTAATCCAACAACTGTAATCATGATAAATAGCTATTTAAAGATCGCCTGGCGCAACCTGATCCGTCATAAAAGTTTTTCCTTTATTAATATTGGGGGCTTATCAATAGGGATTGCGGCATGCCTGCTGATTTCCTTATATGTGCACTATCAATTGAGTTTTGATGGTTATCATACAAAAAAGGATAGGATAGTTCGCATTACCAACCTGATGCACACGCCGGAGAATGATAATGTAAATGTTGCCCTGTCGCCGGCACTTTTGGCTACTGCTTTAAATCGTAACTATCCGGAAGTAGAGCTGGCGGTACGTTTTGAACCTGACGCGGGGGTAATAAAAGTTGATAACCAATTATTCAGTGAAGAGAATGTTTACAAAGCAGATGCAGCTGTATTCAAAATCTTTGATTATAAATTTGCCGAAGGGACGGCGGCACAAGCGTTAGCTGATCCGCATAGCATTGTTATCACCAAAAAACTGGCGACAAAATATTTTGGTAATGGCAACGCAATTGGTAAAAGCCTTATCTGTAATAAAATACCTTGTAAGGTATCCGCAGTTTTGGAAGACCTGCCAGAAAACTCAGATTTAAAGATAAGTGCAATTACCCTAGCCGATTATTCAAAAACGACCAAATGGCTGACCGATGATATTTCGGTATATACGTTCGTTCTCTTTAAACAAACGCCTGATTTGGCTGCCTTTGGAAAGAAATTGGCGAAGATCTCAAAACAGGATATCCAGCCTGAATTAAATAAAATGGGCGCGGTAAAATATTCATTGGATTTTAACGTGGAACCTTTGACAGATGTGCATTTTAGCGACGGAAAAGTAGGGGACACCGTTAAAGGTGATAAGCAACTGGTTTACATTTTCTCCATTTTATCTATAGTGATCCTATTGATCGCGCTATTGAATTACATCAATCTTTCAACCGCCCGCGCTGCCGAAAGGGCAAAAGAAGTTGGTGTGCGCAAGGTTAATGGCGCAATTCAATCCAGCCTGGTAGGGCAATTTTTGTTTGAGTCGTTTTTTGTTACGCTGATTGCTTTGGTTATAGCCATTGCATTAACGCTGATCTCCCTGCCATTTTTAAACAGCCTGCTGCAAATCAAAATCTCGTTCTGGAGTTCGTCTCCAAGTTTTATGATTATTTGCGGGTTGGTTTTGGCTTCATCTTTATTAACCGGGCTTTATCCGGCCTTTGTGCTATCTGCATTTCAACCAATCACAGCTTTAAAAGGAAATTTTAAACACGCGGCTAAAGGCTTGACCCTCCGTAAGGTTATCACCATTATACAATTTGTAATTGCCACGGTAATGATAGCCGGTGCATTTATTATGAACGGGCAAATCAATTTTGTTCAGCACAGGTCCTTAGGGTACGATCAGAACCAGGTTTTGAGTGTTTCCTTGCCGCCGGATTCTGTAGCCTTACGACGCGTGCTTGTTTTCAATAATGCATTGAACGAAATAAGCCAGGTGAAAGGAACATCAATACAAAGCGGGCTTGCCATTCTTAACGCCGGTCAGGCAAAATCAACCACTATGGTGACTGCAAACGGGGTTAAAAGAGAGTTGATGTCGAACTACTTTTCGGTAGATGACAAATTTATACCCTTACTAAAGGTACAACTGGATGCCGGCCGGAATTTCTCGGAAGAAATGGCCACCGACAAAAAAGAAGGATTTATAGTAAACGAAGCCTTTGTAAAACAGGTGGGATGGAAAAAGCCTATTGGCCAGTCGATAGAAGGACTTGATCATAAAGGGCATGTTGTGGGGGTAATAAAAGACTTTCATTATGCCTCCATGCACAACCCGATTGCACCGTTAGTTATGGTTTACACAACTTTCAGACCGTCGGCCGTGTTAGTTAAGATCAATCCTAAAGATCTGCAATTGGTAAAAAATGTCTGGCAATCCTATTTTTCAGATTATCCGTTTACCTATGATTTTATGGATAGCTCATTTAACGTGTTGTATCAAAAGGATGTTACCAGTATAAAGCTGTTTAATTATTTTACCATGTTATCTATCTTCCTGGCATGCCTTGGGTTGTACGGATTGGCGCATTTAATGGCCACCCAACGAACAAAGGAGATTGGCATTCGCAAGGTCTTGGGCGCAGCCTTAAATCAACTGTTGGTATTGCTGGCAAAGGATTTTGTGAAGCTGATAGCACTGGCAGCTGTTCTGGCTATCCCCATAACTTTATTGGTAATGAACAAGTGGCTTGCAACTTACGCCTATCACATCAGTATCAATTGGTGGCTGCTGGTATCGCCAGTGTTTGTTATCCTGTTGATTTCTATTTTCGTGATAAGTTATCAAACCATAAAGGTAGCGGTAACTAACCCGGTTAAGAGTTTGAAGAGCGAGTAAATTATCAAACCACGCTGTTTAGAAATTTCGAGGGTTTGGGAACTGAATCTCTCACCAAAGTACACGCGAACTTTATAACCTACGTTATAAGCCATACATTATTTAAACATTGAGTTGATGAATAATGTGCCGAATGTATATCTTTGCCGATATTGCTTCCGTAGTTCAATGGATAGAATTATGGTTTCCGGTACCATCGATATGAGTTCGAATCTCGTCGGGAGCACCCTGCTGGGCAAGTGAAAAAGACAATCACTTGTCCAGTTTTTTCTTAGATCTAATTTACTGTTAATCAACAGAGTAGCATCCATCACTTCGTTCCTTCGCGTAGTTCGAACGTCAAACCCTTCAAATACCATATTTTCGGGGTAGAGCGAACTAATTACTGCCCTCCGCTTCACGATATCCCCACTATTATAGCTGATTATAAGCTGTTATTAGTTCGTAATACATCTCGTCACCATCTCATCCACATTTTTTACCGCAAAAGCAAGGTCAGGAAGCCTGGCTTCCAGCACCGTGATCCTGTTTTTACAATCCCGCTTAACCGATTGGAAGTCAGCACAATTGAATTCACCCGATAGCGAAAAATCCCTCGCCTGCTCAATTTTTTCATTCAGTTCCCCGATCTCCTGTAGAATGTTTTTCCTGCTATAATCGCCGTTATTGGCCTTTAGCCGGAACGCCTACCTGGCACTTCCTCATAAATGGCTCATATGCCCCCGTATAAAAAGCTTATTGACTATCTGCTGAAATACCCCGTTAGTGATGCAAAGCTTGCAACGAATTGATTGCCCAAAGGCTTTTGTTAATTTTTTTAGTGTTCAAAAAGTAATCAAATCAATTTGTTTTTTATACCGACCTGGAGACATGCCGGTAACCTTTTTAAAGATCCTGGAAAAATAGAAGATATTCTCGAAGCCGGTTTGTGCAGCAATTTCCTGGTAAGTCATCCGGGTGGTTACCATCAGGTATTGTGCGCGCTCAATCCTCTTTTCATTGATGTATTTTAATGGCCGCTCACCCGTGTATTGTTGAAACAGACGCGAAAAATAATCGATATGCTGGTTAGCTCTTTCCGCCAGACCCGTAACCGATAGTTCCTGGTGTAGGTTCAATTGAATGTAGCTGATAGCATCCAGGATTTTAACAGGAATATGACTAATTTCCTTATGCTGAAATATTTCCGGTGTCAAAAAACGCGAAACGAGTTGCAGCAAAATACCATGCGTTTCTGTAAATACAGCCGTGTTCTGCCGATTATTAAGTTCCTGGTATTCCCTATAAAAGATGCTTTTTTCATATATCTTCGGATTGTCGGAACGATTGATACCTCTTCCGGGATTTATTTCCAATAACCGGGAAAAATTCATAATGTCAGTTGCCGTAGCCTTAACTTTAAAGATAGACCGGTTATTTGCAAATAGGGAGATACCGTCAGACGACTCCTCAAAAAACTGGATGAAAAACTGACCCAGGTGATCCTGGCAACTGAGATTGCATAAAGTAAAACTTGGTATAATATACAGGAAGCCAGTTTCAAGCGTCAGCTTTTTTGAGATGTCGGAGATTTCCCCTGCCCCCGCATCGATATAGTACAGCCTGAAATAGGGACTTATCACATTTTTGTAATTCCATTTCGAACCGAGGGAAACATAGTCTACATTCAATAATGTAAAGGTGTGTTTTAATGCTCTTTTAATCATAAAACGCTGTATTAAGCTGTCTTTTAATTTGTATTTCCGTAAACAGATAATTCATAGACATTTTTCCCTTTGGATCCCTTAAGGTATTTCATGCTTCCGCGATAACAATAGTATGCAAAAAGTCGGTTTTGTATAAAAAAAAGTCATGTTAAGCCAATTATTTGGCAATTATTTGCAGGTAAATTTGGTGTATCAATTATCGATAGCAATTGTAATAATTGCTGGTAACCAATTATAGATCATGCCCTGGAATTTTTTAACCTGCGACGCAGGGCGCTGACCTGCAAAAGGGCTTGGCATGGGGATTTATAAAACACTAACGTCTGATTCATGAAAAGAAGAACACTAATAAAAGGTTTGGCCACAGGATTATCCTCCTTATACCTGTCGAAACTTTATGGCAGTAAATTATTGCATGCCGATTCAAAACCAGGTATTGCCGACGGGCCATTTCAGCCAACCTGGAATTCACTGGCCCAATACCAGGTTCCCGATTGGTTTCGCGATGCCAAGTTTGGTATGTGGGCACACTGGGGACCACAGTGTCAACCAGAACACGGTGACTGGTATGCCCGCGGTATGTACCAGGAAGGAAGCGACCACTATAACTACCACGTTCAAAAGTATGGACATCCTTCAAAATTCGGATTCAAGGACGTGATTAATGAATGGAAAGCCGAGAACTGGGATCCCAATGAATTGTTGGGCTTATATAAACGTGCCGGTGCTAAATATTTTATGGCCCTGGCCAATCATCATGATAACTTCGATCTCTACGATAGCAAATATCAAAGCTGGAACTCTACCAAACTGGGGCCCAAAAAAGACCTGGTTGGCGGTTGGGCAAAAGCTGCCAAACAACACGGTCTGCCTTTTGGCGTAACAGTACACGGATCGCACCCCTGGACCTGGTATGAGGTTGCCCAACGCGCAGATAAAACCGGCCCCTATGCAGGCATCCCCTACGATGGTAAGCTTACCAAGGCGGATGGTGCCGGCAAATGGTGGAATGGCTATGATCCACAGGAATTATATGCGCAAAATCACGAATTAAGTAAAGATAGTCTTAATGACGATAGCATAGGCGCTCAATGGGGCTGGGGCAATGGTGCCAGTGTACCCAATAAAGCTTATTGTGATAAGTTTTTGAACCGCACCATAGAGCTGATAGATAAGTACGGCCCCGAACTGATTTATTTTGACGACACTGCATTACCCCTTTGGCCTGTAAGTGATGCCGGTTTAAAAATAGCAGCACATATGTACAATACCAGTATTAAAAAACATGGTAAGCTGCAAGCGGCACTGTTTGGTAAGATATTGGATCAACAACAGCGCAAATGTATGATATGGGATATTGAACGCGGGCAAAGCAACCAAATAGAACCTTTACCGTGGCAAACGGATACCTGTATTGGCGACTGGCATTATAATCGCCGTATATTTGATGGTAAAGGCTACAAAAGCGCCAGAACAGTCGTGCATACCCTGGTTGATATAGTAAGTAAAAATGGCAACCTGCTATTGAACATCCCGGTACGTGGTGATGGCACCATTGATAGCGAGGAACGTACGATAGTTGAAGGTATAGGCGCCTGGATGCAGGTTAATAGCGAGGCAATTTACGGCACCCGCCCCTGGAAAGTATTTGGAGAAGGCCCGGCAACAGATTCGGCGGCACCTATCAACGCGCAGGGCTTTAATGAAGGTAAAGGCAAGCCATTCGGGGCTGAAGATATCCGGTTCACTACAAAAGGTAAAACCCTTTACGCTACTATGCTGGGTTGGCCTGCCGGGAACGAAGCCCTTGTAAAAAAGTTAGCAAAAGGTAATCAATTGGGTAACATAAGCAGCGTAAGGCTTCTTGGAAACGATAAACTGAGTTTTGAACAAACCGCAGTCGGCCTGAAGGTAAAACTGCCGGAACAAGCACCGGGTAAAGATGCATTCGTTTTAAAAATTGAAGGGGCTATTTAATTCAAATGATGAATCTGAAACTTTGTTATGTTTTAATTACTGTCGTTTTATTGACAGTTCCTTCCTTCGGACAAACTTTTAAGCTGGCATCTCCGGATAAAAGAACCGTTGTGGAGATAAATAACCATGCCCGATTGCAATACACTGTTTCCAGCAACCGTTTAACAATCATTCACCCTTCATCACTTGGTTTTGAGTTTAAGGATGAACCGGCTATCGGCACTGATATGAGCGTAACTGACCATGAGGAACATTCCGTTGACCAAACCTGGATCCCGGTGGTAAAAACAAAGCACCGGATGATAGCTGATCATTATAATGAATTGGCGTTGTCGCTGGTCGAGAAATCCGGGCGGATGCGCCGGATGAATGTCTATTTTAGGGTTTATAATGATGGCGTCGCTTTTCGTTATCAATTATTCGGGTCGGATAAAATTGGCGATCGGCAGATAAGCAGGGAACTTACCAGTTTTAATTTACCGGCAAATGCAAAAGCCTGGGTAGCGGATTATGGCAGCTATACCTCCTCGCAGGAAACCGAGTTTTGGCCGCGAACCCTAAATCGCATCACGGAAAAAACGATTGCCGGCTTACCCTTACTGATCGAATTGGATCAGCGGCATTACGCAGCTATTACTGAAGCAAATATTGATAATTACCCCGGGTTCTATATAGGGGCGTTAAAAACAGATACCAATGCAACTGGCATAATCAGTCTGGTCACCAAGTTGTCGCCTTTGCCGGGCGAAGGAGAGAGCGGGGTTAAAGCCCGGTTCACAAATAATCTGCTTACACCATGGCGGGTGGTGATGCTTGCCGACGCGCCCGGCAGATTGATTGAGTCGGAACTGATCCAGAATCTGAATCCTTCCTGTGCGTTAAAAGATGCCGGTTGGGTTAAGCCGGGTATGAGCGCCTGGGATAACTGGTGGAGCGGCGACGTAAAGATGGACATGCCAACTATTAAAAAATTTATAGACCTGGCATCGGCACAACACTGGCCTTATATGCTCATTGACTGGCAATGGTACGGCCCGTTTAACAAACCGGAGGCTGATATCACCAAACCCGCATCGCAATTAGATATGCCGGAGATTTTGGCATACGCCAGAGCCAAAAAAGTTAAATGTTGGCTTTGGTTATACAGTTCGGATGTAAACCGCAATGATAATTTTGAAAAAGCCTTCCCAATTTATGAGCAGTGGGGTATTGCGGGGGTTAAAATTGATTTTATGGACCGGGACGATCAGCAAATGGTAAACTGGTACCGTCGTATTATTAAAACAGCTGCAGAATATCATTTAATGGTTGATTTTCATGGCGCTTTTAAGCCGGATGGGATCTCGCGTACATATCCGAACATGATTACACGGGAAGGGGTTTTAGGCGAAGAATATGCTAAGTTTTCAGACAGGATAACAGCCGGGCACAATACCACGTTACCATTCACCCGTATGCTGGCTGGGTCAATGGATTATACGCCCGGTGGTTTTTTAAATGTAAAAAGGAAGGAGTTCAGAAAAGGCACCCCTACCGAAGTAATGAACAGCCGCTGTGCCGAACTGGCAAAATTTGTGATCTACGAAAGCCCTTTTACGGTTTACTGCGATGCACCGGAACATATCTTAGGCCAGCCCGGAGCTGATTTTTTAATCAATATGCCTACCGTTTGGGATGATATTAAGGTGCTTGGCGGATACCCGGGCGAATATGTCATTATTGCCAAAAGAAGCGGAAGGGACTGGTACGTTGGCGCAATGACCAACGACGCTGAAAGGACAATTCAATTGAAAATGGATTTTCTACCATCGGGTAAATATACAATGTCATTCTGGGCCGACGTGTTATCCTCACCGCAAAGCTTAACCCGATCAAAAAAGGAGGTTTCGGCAAGTTCCGTTATCAATATCCATTTGAACACTGCGGGGGGATGGGTAGCCAAGATTACAGCTAATCATTAAGGACCAGCCTTTCATCCAGCAAAAAAATATAAAACATTATCCGCCCATGACAAAAAATAAAAGCCTTTTTCCATTTATATTAATCACCAGTTTGTTTTTTTTATGGGGTTTTGCACATAACCTTGACCCCATATTGATACCTCACTTAAAAAAATCATTTACGCTTACAACCGTTCAGGCTACACTGGTGGATTCTGCTGTGTTTATAGCCTATTTTTTAATGGCCTTACCGGCGGGCTTCATCATGAAAAAATATGGCTATAAAACAGGTATAATAATAGGCTTGCTCATTTTTGCATTTGGGTCTTACCTGTTTATACCAGCGGCTAATACACAACAGTACCTGTTTTTCCTGGTAGCTTTGTTCATCATTGCCTGCGGATTAACTATTTTAGAAACAGCCGCCAATCCGTATGCATCCTCGTTGGGCGATCCCGCAACCTCTACACAAAGGCTTAACTTTGCGCAATCATTTAACGGGCTGGCTGCAACCCTGGCGCCGATAATTGGTGCACGTATTATCCTCACCAAAGGTTATACTTCGGCACAATTAAGTGGAATGACAGAAGGTGCCCGCAAGTTAGCCCTCGCTGCCGAAGCCTCCTCTGTAAAAATACCTTATTTTATACTCGGCAGTGTGCTGGTAATAATAGCCATCCTTTTTGCATTTACACATTTGCCCAAAATACAGCATCATGATGGCCACGTAGCCAGTAAAAATATTTTCCATGCCCTAAAGCACCGTCATTTAGCCTGGGGTGTTGCCGCGCAGTTTTTTTATGTAGGTGCACAGGTTTGCGTATTTAGCTTATTTATCCTGTATGCAACAAAGGCAGCTGGTCTGTCAGAGGAAACGGCGGCATACTATCTAAGCGCATGCGGGCTGGCTTTCCTTATCGGCAGATTTATCGGTACGTTTTTAATGAGGTATTACAGTTCAACAGGGTTACTGGCAACCTATGCGTGTATCAACATTTTTCTTTGCGTCATCGCCATTTTGGGGCACGGCATGGCCACCATATACTCAGTTATCAGTATATGTTTTTTTATGTCCATTATGTTCCCGACCATTTTTGCGCTGGGTATAAAGGAATTAAAGGGTGATACAGAATTTGGAAGTAGCCTCATCATTATGTCCATCGTCGGAGGTGCTGTACTGCCAAGGATATTTGGTTACATTAGTGATATGACAGGTAATATTCAGTATGGCTATTTGGTGCCATTGCTCTGTTTTGCAGTGGTGGCATATTTTGGATTTAAAGGCTATCGCGTAAAGGTGAATCCTGAAGATTTACCGGTTTCAGCAACTCTTTAGAAGATAATCTATCAGAACATGCAAAAAATTAGTTTGCCCAAGGTGATTTTTGGGACCAGTGGTTTAGGAAATTTATATGTGGCTCTTTCCGAAGAGGTAAAATGCGCAATTGTTGCCGAGAGCGTCAGGTGTTCTAAACCAGCCGTGTTTGACTCAGCCGGTAAGTATGGTGCCGGACTCGCGCTGGAATCGCTGGGATGGTCTTTAACGCAACTGAATGTGAAGCCTTCGGACGTACTGATCAGCAATAAACTCGGTTGGTTGCGTACCGAACTTAAAACGCCTGAACCTACTTTTGAACCCGGTGTATGGCGTAATCTGAAATATGACGCGGTGCAGCGGATAAGTTATGATGGCATCCTGGAGTGCTATGAACAGGGGAATGAGTTGTTGGGCGACTACCGGGCGGAACTGGTATCCGTACATGACCCTGATGAATACCTCGCCGCAGCCAAGGATGAGCAGGATCAAACACGGCGTTACCAGGATATACTGGAAGCTTACCGTGCACTGAATGAATTGAAAAGAGATGGTAAGGTTAAGGGTATTGGTGTAGGCTCGAAGGATTGGCGGGTCATAAAAAAAATAACGCAGGATGTAAAGCTGGATTGGGTAATGATAGCCAACAGCATGACAATTCACAGCCATCCACGCGAACTGGTGGAGTTTATGCAGGACCTTGAAAAACAGGAGATCCCGATCATTAATTCTGCTGTTTTTAACGGTGGGTTTTTAACAGGGGCGGATTATTATAACTATCGGTTGACAGATACTGCAAAAGACAGCGGATTATATCATTGGCGGCATATGTTTTGTCAACTGTGTACGGATTATAAGATTAAACCGGCGGATGCATGTACCGCATTTGGACTAAACGCGCCAGGCGTTAAAAGCATTGCTTTGAGTACCACCAATGCGGGTAGAGTGGCACAAAATGTTGCTGTCGCTTCTTTGAAAATTCCAATGCAATTTTGGAGAGAAATGAAAGAACGTGGATTAATTGACGAGGCATATGATCTTGCTTCTTTATAAAAACCAGATACAATTATGAAAAGATACTGCCTGGCCCTTGACTTAAAGGATGATCCTGAACTGATAGCGGAATATGAACGGTGGCATAAAACAGAAAATAGCTGGCCTGAAATTCGCAAAAGTATACTGGATGCGGAAATTCTGGATATGCAAATCTATCGCACAGGCAATCGCTTGTTTATGATCATGGAAACGAGCGACCATTACGACGCGGTAAAAAAAGGACAAATGGATGCGCTCAACCCAAAGGTACAGGAATGGGAACAGTTAATGTGGGTATTTCAACAACCGTTGCCGTGGGCAAAAGACAACGAGAAATGGGTGATCATGGAACAGATTTTTCAGCTTTAACAATAAACAAAATGCAAGCAATAGTTTGTGAACAACCGGGCGTATTGGTTTCTAAGGAACAGGAAAAACCGGAAATAAAAGAGGGCTATGCCCAAATCAGGATAAAGAGAATAGGCATTTGTGGAACGGACCTCCATGCATTTGAAGGGACACAGCCATATTTTAACTATCCCCGTATTCTGGGTCATGAGCTTTCGGGAGAGTTAGTTGATGCCGGTGGCGCAGAGGGTTTTAAAAATGGAGAGTCCGTGACGTTCATCCCTTATTTTAATTGCGGTTTTTGTATAGCCTGCAGATCGGGAAAGCCAAACTGCTGTACACAAATTAATGTTTGCGGTGTGCATGTGGATGGCGGAATGACCGAATACCTGAATGTGCCAGCATACTCGCTTGTACATGGAGATGGTCTAACTTATGATGAACTGGCATTGGTGGAACCCTTGGCGATAGGCGCGCACAGCATCCGGCGTGCGGATGTAAAGCCTGGTGAATTTGTATTGGTTATTGGCGCAGGTCCGATAGGCCTCGGTATAATGGAGTTTGCCCGAATAGCTGGGGCGCAGGTGATCGCTATGGATATCAATGCACAACGCCTTGATTTTTGTGAGAAAAGGCTGAAAATACAGTATACCATCAACGCATCCACCGGGGATGTTATTGAGGCGCTGAAAAACATTACCAATAATGATTTCCCTACGGTAGTTATAGATGCGACGGGAAACCAACAGGCTATCAATAATGGTTTTGAATATATAGCACACGGAGGCTGGTACGTATTGGTTGGTTTGCAAAAAGGCCTGCTCAGTATCAGTCATCCGGAGTTTCACAAACGCGAAGCGACGCTGATGAGTAGCCGTAACGCCACCCGTGTTGACTTTGAACACGTTATCAGCTCGATAAAAAAAGGCTGGGTAGACCCAAGTAATTACATTACACATCGTGTACAATTTGCCGATGTGACGGCCGAATTTGCATCATGGCTCGATCCGGCTACCGGCGTGATTAAAGCGATTATAGAGTGCTGAAATATTCCGGAAATCGTTGCGCAGAATATCCGCTTGTCAGGGGGGGATAATGGCACAACATCCAGTGAAGGCTACCAGCCCTATTTTTAGCTGAATATTGATTTTTCCAAACGCAAAAAGCTATTCAATAACTATTCCTTAGCCATTCTGGTGTTAGGCGCCACCGGTATGGCCTGTTTTCCTGAAATAACTGAAAATTTCTGTCCGTGTTTTGGCATCTTTGCGCTAATGAGCAAATCTTCGATTTTTCTGTTGCTTTTTATATTGTTGGGGTTGGTTTCAACGGCACAGCACCCACAAGTGCCCATCCTCTGCTACCACCAGGTACGCAACTGGAAAGCTAAAGACAGCAGGACCGATAAAGCGTATATTATACCTCCTTCAGCGCTCAGCGCGCAAATAAGAATGCTGTCGGATAGCGGTTACCACGCGATCCTGCCCGATGAGCTTTGTGATTATTTAACGAAAGGTAAGCCGCTTCCGTCCAAGCCCGTCATGCTCACTTTTGACGATACCAACGCCGACCAGTTCACAGCGGCGCGGCCGGTGCTGATGAAATATCGCTTTAAAGCAGTCTTTTTTATTATCAGTGGCAAGATCGGTACGCACAAATGGTTTATGAACAGCCGGCAGATCAAACAGCTATCGGACGAAGGGAATGTGATCGGCTGCCATACCCGCAACCATACCGACTTTAGAAAGTTGAAAGGGGCTCAATGGCAAATTCAAATTGCGGATTCGAAACATGAACTGGAAGGAATTACCGGCAAACCGGCCAAGTATTTCGCCTTTCCCTTCGGTGGGTGGAACCGGGCTGGCCTGCCGGAACTGCACCGGCTTGGATTTAAGGCCGCTTTTGCCCTGGAACAACCGCGTGATGCCGCGGACCCGGTCATGACCATCAGGCGGATCATTACACCAGGTTACTGGAGCCCGCAGATACTCGACCAGCATATCAAACGCGATTTCGGCCGCTTTTGATATCGGGCTGGTTCTGTCATTTAGTCTAAGTACCCTTTTAATACCCAGGTGCGGGAACCGGTGCGAAGCCTGGCCAGTGCTTTATCTTTAATCTGCCTGACCCGTTCGCGGGTTAGGTCGTATTTATCACCGATCTCTTCCAAACTATGCGCATGCCCGTCACCCAGGCCGAAAAACAGTGTTAATACGTCTCTTTCTTTTTCGCCCAGAGCCCGCATGCTTTGCGCAACCTCGATCGATAAAGATTCGGTCATCAAACCCTTGTCCGTCCCCGGTTCGGGACTTTGCAGCACATCGAGTAAAGTATTATCTTCTTCACTGGAAAACGGTGAATCATAGGAAATATGCCGGCCGGAATGGCCGAGCGTATCGCTCACCTTTTCAGCAGTGATTTCCAGGCTTTCTGCCAATTCTTCCGGCGTTGGCTGTCTTTCATATTCCTGTTCCAGTTGCGATGCCGCTTTGGCAATTTTGGAGATATCTCCAACTTTGTTGGCTGGCAGCCGAACCATCCGGGATTGCTCGCTGATGGCCGATAGTATGGATTGCCGGATCCACCATACCGCATAGGATATAAATTTGAAACCTTTGGTTTCGTCAAACCGCTTCGCTGCTTTAACCAGCCCAACGTTGCCTTCGTTGATCAGATCACCAAGCGTTAGCCCTGAACTTTGGTATTGTTTAGCCACCGAAACCACGAATCTCAGGTTCGCAGTGGTAAGCCTTTCTAAAGCGGCCTGGTCGCCTTCACGGATTTTTTGCGTTAAGATCACCTCTTCCTGCGGTGTGACCATCGGAATCTTTGCGATATCTGACAAATATTGATTCAACGATGCGGTCTCGCGATTGGTGATTGACTCACTAATTTTAAGTTGCCTCATTTATAAAAATTTTTAAAAGTGAATGCTAAAGATCTGGTGCCTTAGAATGCGCGGGAGCAGAAATGGTTCTCAGAGAAACTACCGTGATTTACTGGTGCTTGCGGGAGAAAGGTGTGCAGAAATCTTTAACGCACAAAGATAAGCACAGCTGCGAAAAATAGTGTTATTTGGATGTCATAACATGCAAAAGGTAGTTTTTCAGGTTGGTGCCGATGGGCTGTTTTTAGCCATCTTCGAACCGGTGCCAGGCAAAATGGGGATCCAGGCGCAAAGTTGCCCAGGCCGGTGTGCGTTAATTTAAGCCTTGTCTTACCGGCTTCTGCAAATAACTCAAAGGTGACTTCTTAATAGCCGAGGTAGTTTTTGTACGTCCAGCTGTGGGCCAGCAGCCGGACGGCGGCTTGACCCAATTGGTGCAAAGGAATTAATTAAATAGGGCACGAAGTAGTGTTGCGCGAACGAGATGAAACACCAACAATTGTTATCTTTGCACCTTTAACAAACTGAATTACCATGAGTGAGCTTGCGCCTTGTCCGATCTGCGGATCCCCTTATACTTATGAGCTGGAAAGCTTATTGGTTTGTCCCGAATGCGGGCATAAATGGAAGCTTGCCGAAGTGCTGGCAGGCGATGAAGTCTTTATGGTAAAAGACAGCAACGGCAACGTTCTTCAGAATGGCGATACCGTGGTGACCATCAAAAATCTGCCGGTAAAAGGTACCTCGCAAACCATCAAAGCCGGAACTAGGGTGAAAAACATCCGTTTGGTGGACAGCGATCACAATATTGATTGTAAGATCGAAGGTTTTGGCGCGATGGCGCTCAAGTCTGAGTTCGTTAAAAAAGCCTGATGGCAAGCGGTTTTTGTCTTATCACCGCCAGTTATAAGAGTTTGTGCAAGCGGGTTAATGGTTATTATTTTATATATACCGAAGAATACCAGATCCGGTTCAATCCTTTTTTATCCAAAGGTGAAGTACTGGATAGGGAGAAGAAGGAAAGCGTGAAAACGTTGCTGATTGCGCTTTGGAAACGGGAGGGGGGATTACCGCATATCGGAGTATGTGACCATATCGACAGCAATCACGCTGTATTATACCTGGCTAAAAGAACATCCCGATGTATTCCCTGTTTCAATTCTTTTTACAATTTTCTAATGCAGGAGTATTTGCAGGTTAAGTGATTTATAAAGGTTTAGAAATCAGTACTCCTATAGAACTTGCGTGCAATAAATCGCTCCAGAAAAATTATAAGTCTAAATCTGCGATTAAACGCAAATTGACAAGAAAATAGTTCGAAATTTGTACATTAGCCAGCACAAAATATTTTATAAAACCTGCTGATAATTTATTGGCAGGTTTTGTATTTTATACATTATCGCTTTAAAGTTCGTTTGAATTCGGAATACCCCTGCAAAATAAATTTAAAAATGATTATGGAAACAAAAGCTCCATTGCATCATTATCCTAAACAATAACAACATTATGCCTTTAAAACATTTCCCGTTAAAAAAAACAACCCTATTACTTGCCTTTGTGCTTTATTGTAGCTTCGCAGCTGCCCAGGGTTACAAAAAAATAAATGCCCGAATAGATTCGCTGATGAAGGCTGGTTTGCCAAAATCAGCATTGGTCGAGGTGGATAAGCTCGATAAACTGGCGCAGCGGAATAAAAATACACCAGTGCAGGTACAGGTTGTTTTGTACCGGATAGCCTTGCAATATGCCACGGACGAGAACGCGCAGGTAGCAATAATCAATCGACTAAGAAAAGATGTTGATGCACGGGATTATCCTGTTAAGCCCATTTTACAATCGTTACTGGCTTCGATGTACCAGCAATATTACCAGCAAAACCGCTGGCAATTTGCACAGCGGACTGCGGTTGAAAAACCGGGCGACGATTTTACAACCTGGGACTTGCAGACACTCATTGACCACATTAGCGGCCTGTTTAAGCTGTCGCTTAAGGATTACAAGCTTGAGCAAACCACCCCTATAAGTGTGCTTGACGGCGTTTTGGTCGGCGATAAGGCAAACCGTTACCTGCGCCCAACACTTTATGATCTGCTGGCGCAACGGGCGCTCGACTATTTCTTATCAGAAGAGCCTGCAATTACACGCCCCAAACAGCCATTCACCCTTAGCAATCCATTGTTGTTTGGCGATAGCCGTGCCTTTGCAAACCTACAAATGGAAACAAAGGATTATGGATCGACATTTTACCAGGGCATAAAACTGCTGCAGCAGGCCACACTTTTCCACCTGGAAAAGCAAAACGAAGATGCGCTGGCCGATCTGGACCTGCTACGGCTTGAATTTGTATACACGCATGGCAATGTACCCAACCAGGATTCGCTTTATTTGAAGGCAGTTGATGGGATCGCCTCAAAATTTTCCTC
This sequence comes from Bacteroidota bacterium, assembly GCA_030775685.1. Taxonomy (GTDB): domain Bacteria; phylum Bacteroidota; class Bacteroidia; order Sphingobacteriales; family Sphingobacteriaceae; genus Mucilaginibacter. The sequence goes on along the minus strand of JALYIP010000067.1, from coordinate 162,858 downwards.
AAGCCCAATCAGTGCAGATGCGTGGGTTCTGCATGGAAAATACGTCCAGCAAAAAGATAGTCTGAAGACTGCACTAATCTATTATTCAAAAGCGGCTGCCGCCTTCCCGAAAAGTTTGGGAGGCAAAAATGCAGCAGGTTTAATTGCCGAAATAAAAAGGAAGACGCTTTCAGCTTCCACCGAGGATGTAAATATGCCCGGTAAGCCGATATTGGCGCAGCTTGCTTATCGAAATATAAAAACTGTACACCTCACCATATATAAAGTTTGGGCAACCCAGTACAATGAGCTGGCGCGCCTGCCAACGGATGACGGCAATACTAATAACGATGTTATTCAAACCTCAACCAAGGTTTTAAACTACCTTAAAAAATTAACGCCTGTAAAAGTTGAAGATCTGCAGCTGCCTGATCCACAAGACTACCCACCCCATACCACTGAATTTAAGATAAACCCCTTGCAAAAGGGAATCTACCTGCTTGTGATAAACGACCCCTCTTCAAATGACCCATCGTTAACACAATTAACAACCTTTAAAGTTAGCCAGCTATCATTTACCGCCCGCCGAAATGCTGACAGCAAGTTGGAAGTAAGCGTAATGGATAGGGAAACAGGTTCGCCTATGCAAGGTGTTAACGTTACCATCGCCGAAACTGAACATCAAACTACCGACGCCAACGGGCTTTGCTTTGCCACTTTAAAAAAAGATAACGGTTATTCAGTTAAGCTTACCACAGCAAATGACACGCTTTACATAGCGCAGCGGTATAGCGGGTACTATAACGATAATAATAATTCCAACACAAATACTATTCTGTTTACTGACAGGCAGATCTATCGCCCCGGGCAAACAGTGTATTTTAAGGGCCTGCATATTCAAACCAAAAATGGTAAAAGCACTTTGCTATTTAATGAAAAACGGATAGTTACCGTAAGGGATGGTAATAATAAAGAACTTGTATCGATCCCGGTATCTTCAAACGACTTCGGCTCCTTTAGTGGTACCTTTATTATTCCTCAAAATATTTTGAATGGGTCGCTTTCCATTAACGCGTCAGACGGGAGTAAATATGTAAACGTTGAGGAATATAAGCGCCCAACCTTTAGCGTGGCGTTTACCCCAGTACAACACAGTTATAAGCCCAATGACAGTGTAACGCTTAAGGGAACTGTGACTGCTTATTCGGGTTACGGAATTTCGCAGGCTAAGGTGGCCTACCATGTTACCAGGCAGCCCCAAATAATAAATTATTACGCCGTTAAGAGGTTTGGTAACATGTTGAACCGCAATATCGAGATAGCTACAGATACCATCAAGACGAATGATAGGGGCGAGTTTACCATTAAGTTTAAGGCCGCTACTGATGAAACGTTAAAGCCCGGCGATGTAAATTACCGTTTCGCAGTGAATGCCGACGTAACCGATGGCAGCGGCGAAACCCGGTCGGCAAATACATCAACTGCAGTTGCGGTTAATAATTTGCAAGTTATTGCCGATGTGCCTGCTACTATCAAAGACAACGATTCTACACATGTAGCAGCAAAAATCACAAACCTGGACGGTGTGATGCAAAGCGGATCGATCAATTTGAAAGTGTATTCGCTTAAAGCTCCCGGCTATTTGTTCAAAACAAAGCTATGGGAGCAACCAGATCAAAAAATGCTAACGGAAGAACAGTACCGCAAGGATTTTCCGAATTATGCTTACGGTAAAGAAGATAGTAAAGAAAATTGGGCAACTCAAAATACAATTACCGAAATAAATAAAGACTCGGATGGTAAAAAGGTAGTTGATTTTGATCTCGGTGTTTTGAAGAAACAGCCGACCGGATATTATAAGATAATAGTAAATGCAAAAGGTGAGCATGGTGATACAACATCATCGGTAAATTATGTTTACGTTATCAACGAGCCTGCAAGGCCACAATTGCTTACAGACTGGGTCACCCCCATAAAAACCAGCGTAAAGGCCGGAAAACCTGCGGAGTTTTTAATTGGCATAGCACAACCTGCCAAAGTGCTGATAGAAACGTTATCTGATGCAAAAGTTATTTCAATGAAATGGTTGACTATTACGGGCGATAAACAGCAATTAATAAAGGTGCCTGTTGATACAGGGCTGGAAAAAATAACCGTGCAGTTTTTAATGGTGAGCCAAAACAGGTTGTATACTAACAGGTATTTAATTACTAACGAAAATTACAACGACCAGTTGAATATCAAATTCCTTACGTTCAGAAATAAACTACAGCCGGGAGAAAAGGAACAGTGGAAGCTGCAAATAACCGGGAGTAATAAAGAAAAGGAAGCCGCTGAAATGGTCGCTGATCTGTATGATGCATCACTTGATGCACTGACATCCGGCGCCGATAACTGGAGTAATATGGTGAATTCAAGGTATGCGTACGAAGGCCGGTTTTTTTACTGGGATAACAATTTTATCAACCAGGTGCAAACACAGCCGTTAAAATATAACAACGATTATTTTAACCCGACTGCCCGCTCATATGAACAATTAATTGTGCCTGAAAATGGCGGGGATGCTAACCAGGTAGTTAGGGCATTAAGCGGGCGAATTGCGGGCGTGAAAATAAGAGGTGCTTCAAGCGCCGCTATTGGTAGAGTTGCGTTTTCTTCTGCGATAGTAAAGGAAGATACGGCGAATAAACAATTTTACGGTTATTCGGATCAGGCAGCCGTATTACAAGAATTAAAAGTAGCCGATCCGGGCAGTAAAAACCTTAAGGAAGTACGGATCAATGGCAAGGATTTTTTAGCCGGCGATAATATTACTACCCGTAAAAACTTTAACGAAACCGCCTTTTTTTATTCCCAATTGCAAACCAACGAAAAAGGAGAGATCGTAATTGATTTTACCATTCCCGAATCGTTAACAAAATGGCAGTTTAAGGGCTTTGCACATACTAAGGATCTTAAAACCGGCTATATTGAAAGCCAGGTGGTAACCCAAAAGGAATTGAGTATTACTGCGAATACACCGCGCTTTTTAAGGGAGGGCGATACGATAGTTATCTCTGCAAGGTTGGCAAACCTAACGGCATCAAAATTAAAGGGTAAGGTACAACTGCAATTATTTAATGCACTAAACATGCAGCCGGTAAGCTTGTTTGCCAATGCTGATGATGCGCAACAAAAGTTTGAGGTTGATAGCAATGCCAATAGGCCCGTGTCGTTTAAGTTATTTATCCCGGCTGGCTTGTCGGCTATAACTTACCGCTTAACTGCAGAATCAGGCAATTATAGTGATGGCGAGGAAAATACTTTGCCGGTACTACCAAACCGCATGCTGGTAACCGAATCAATGCCGATGATGGTGAGGGCTGGTCAGTCCCAATCGTTTAATTTCGACAGGCTGATCAATCAAAACAGCACCACGCTTCAAAACAAAACATTAACGCTGGAATACACCCAAAATCCAGCTTGGTATGCCGTACAGGCATTGCCATACATGATGGATTTTACATATGAATGTTCGGAACAGGTATTTAACCGTTATTATGCCAATAGCCTTGCAACCAACCTGGTGAATAAGATGCCGGTTATTAAGCAGGTTTTTGATCAATGGAAAAGCGTAAACAGCACAGAACTGCTTTCGAACCTTGAAAAGAACGAGGAACTGAAATCGACTTTAATTGAGGAAACTCCTTGGTTAAAGGATGCGGTAAGCGAATCGGAACAAAAGAAAAGGATCGCCTTGTTGTTCGACCTGAATAAAATGAGCTACGAGATGCAAACCAACCTTGATAAATTGCAAAAGAAGCAATTGCCTGATGGTGGTTTCCCATGGTTCGGGGGCAATTATGCTGACAGGTATATCACCCAAAACGTATTGGCAGGTATAGGTCAGTTATATCATTTAGGAATCGCGGATCCTAAAAATCAAACTATAAAGGGCATAGCTGATAAGGCAATGGCTTATTTGGATAAGACACTACTTGCTGATGCTGCGGCCCTGAAGAAGAATAAGACTTTCGATAAAAGGGTAATTACACCGTTGGAAATTCATGCCTATTACACGCAAAGCTATTTTATAGCGCGGGAAATGAGCGCAGATGTCAAAGCGCTATTGCGCAACTACCTGCAGCTTGCGGCAAAACAGTGGGTAAATAAAGGTGTATACGAAAAGGGCATGATAGCGCTGACCATGCAGCGTAACCAAAAGCCTGAAGTTGCGCAAGCCATCATGAAATCATTAATGGAAACTGCCCAGCAAACTGAGGATATGGGGATGTATTGGGCCAAAAATCAACGTGGTTATTATTGGTATGAGTCGCCGGTTGAAACACAGAGTTTATTGATTGAATTGTTTACCGAAGCAGGTAATAACCCCAAGGCTGTAGAAGAAATGAAGATCTGGCTGTTGCGGAGTAAACAAACCAGCAACTGGCAAACTACCAAAGCAACAGCTGCCGCGTGTTATGCTTTATTAATGAAAGGGGATAACTGGCTGGCGGATCAAGCTGTTCCTGAGATCAGTTTAGGCGGGAAAAACCTGACTGAACTAAAACCCGATGTTAAGGCTGATGCGGGAACCGGCTACATTAAAACTGCCTGGGTTGATGAGCAGGTTAAGTCGGAACTGGGTAAAGTGCAAATAAATAACACTGGTAAAACAATCAGCTATGGTGCGTTGCACTGGCAATATTTGGAAAACCTGGATAAGATCACCCCATCATCAACCGAAATCCATTTGGAGCGCAAATACTTTATTGTAAAACAAGGAAATGCCGGGCAAATACTGACCGCCGTTGATGCAACACATCAGCCCAAAACCGGCGACTTGCTTAAAGTGGTTGTTTACCTAAAGGCCGGACGTAGTTTTGAATATGTGCAGTTGAAAGATATGCGCCCGTCAGGTACCGAGCCGGTTGATGTATTGTCGAATTATAAATACCAGGACGGGCTGTATTACTACCAGGTTACTAAAGACGTGGCGACCAATTTTTTCATCAGCAATTTAAACAAGGGGAATTACGTGTTTGAGTACCAGTTGCGGGTATCGCAGCCGGGAAATTTCTCAACAGGAATAAGTACTGTACAATGTATGTATGCGCCTGAGTTTAATGCGCATTCGGAAGGAATGCGGATGGAAGTTAAACCATAAAACACGATAAAGCCGGACACTGATTTCAATGTCCGGCTTTGGTATTATTTCTGATGTGGCCTCATCGGATAACTTTCAGAAGTCGATCATAAACAATTTATGAAGCCTTAGCCAACTTCGCATTATAAACCGGTTCAACCTTTAACTCACGGCGGATGGCCTCGCCTTCGTTGCTATCAAACTTCTTCTTTAACTTTTTAAAGATCTCGAAGCTGAAGGCATCGTTCATTGGCATGTTATACTTCTGAACAATCGTATTTGGATGCAATGTTAATGCCTCCTCGGGCACCTTTAAATTTTCGTGATTTATGTGTGTAAGCCCTGTTAATGCGTCGGTGTCATAAATAACAAAAGTATCTATCAGTATTCCCGCCGCGTCCGTATAAATTACGGTATCATGTTCGTTAAATTTTTTCATGGTTGATGTGTGTTAACTGATAAACACGCATGGTCTAGAAAAAGTTTTACTTAGAAGTTAAATAATGGTAACAAAAGTGTTGCAATTATATAGCCTAAAAATTAGTCCTTAAACTAATTCCGTAAGTCCTTGGATTACCAAGGTGCGACGCACCGAAATCATAGGCGTAATCGATATACTTTTTGTCAGCCAGGTTTTTTCCCCATAAAAACACATCGAAGTGTTTTGTACTTACGCCAATGCGGGCATTAAACAAGTTGTAGGCTTTTTGTTCTATCTGGTTGGCAAGGTCGAAGTATTGGTTACCCAAATATTTCCATTCACCGCGTGCAACCAGCTGCACATCCGGCGATCCGCCAAGCTCATAAGCATATTGCAACGCCAACATCGAAGTTACATCGGGTGTATAAACCTGGTGATTACCCTTCAGGTTTAAAGCATCGCCGTTGCTGGCGACCAGTAGGTCGGTGTAACGTGCATGTGTGTAACCGAAGTTATAAGCCACATCAAATCCCTTTAGAAGGGTTGTTGCAACTTCTGCCTCGATACCTTTGCTGTTAAGTTTGCCTGCATTTTTGGTAACTGTGATGGCATCAGGCAATACCAGTGTAGGCACTTGTGCATTATTAACAAGCGTGTAAAATGCAGAAATATTTACCCGCAGTTTTTTATTTAGGAATGAATTTTTTGATCCAATCTCATAATTGTCGCTATATTCCGGTTTGTAGGCATAAAGCGGAGGTTGTGATGGATCTGAACCTAACTGACTGATGCCTCCAGCACGGAAGCCCCGGCTATAAGTGGCAAACAGGTTGTTGCCTTCTGTTAGATGATAAGCTACCGCAATTTTTGGCGTAAATGCCTTAAAATTAGCCTTCGATGATGTATCAGCCTGGGTTACCATTGCATCTCCGCCATCGGGCTGAAACTCGCCTTTTACCTCTTCCTTCTTGTGTTCTATATCGTAACGTAAGCCTGCAGTAACATCCCACTTTGGAGCAATTGTATATACAACCTGGCCAAAAGCCGCAGCGCCATAATTGCGCTCGATATTGGTGTTGATACTGGTAAAATCATTAATAGGCGATCCAACGGCGGCGGCATCGTCACCGAAGTGGGTGCCGGTCTTTGTTGGGCTGTAGCGGTAAAAACCATATAAGCCTGCTGTCCATTTAAACGTCGACTGCAATGATGCTGGCGAGCTGAACCTGAATTCCTGCGTTTCAACCTTAACATTGTTCCAGTCGCTGCCATAATTATTGATCAACGATACCGCATCAATAGGAGAGAAGTCGCCGTCGATAGGTGTGGTGTAATACCGATAATTCTCCTGGTACGAGCTAACTGAAGTGAAGTTAAAATCCGTGCCGGAATAATTAGCCGATAGCGACGCATTAAAAATATTATCTATCATTTTAGTGGTCGCGTTCTGATCAACCTTAAACGGGTTGGTTAAAGCTTCCTGCGGACTGCCGACCAACTGGAACGGGCCATTGTTTCTATTGGCATAATTCTTCACGTTTAAGTTTAACGTAAGCTTATCGCTTGCCAAAAACTTCAGGTAATAATTGCCTAAAAAGAAATGCTGTTTGTCGAACTTGGTATTGTTGTAGGTGTTGGTGTAAAAACCATTAAAGCCCGAATAAACTCCAGCTACGCCTAAAAATAATTTGTTCTTAATCAATGAGGCACGCAGGCCCAGGCTATAGCGCTGCTCGCCGTAATTGCCAAATTCAAGCTCTGCAAACCCACTGGTTTGGTTTGATGGTTGTTTGGTTATTACATTAATTACGCCGCCAAGTGCGTTCCTGCCATATAAAGTGCCCTGTGGTCCGCGCAATACCTCAATACGCTCCACATCAAAAAGCTGTGGGATATAGGTATCCAGGCTAAACTGGTTAACCCCGTCAATGTATGTAACCACAGCGGGATCGTAAGAAGTAGTGGCGATACCCCTTAAGCCGGTAACGTTGCGGTTATCGCCTGGCCCGGCGGAATACAAGTTGGGTACAATCCCGGTAATTTCTTTCAGGTTTTGTAGTCCGTAACTTTGCACTTGTTTGGCTGAAAGCGTTGAAATACTGATGGGCACCTGTTGTACAGCTTCTTCGCGTTTTTGTGCGGTGACCACCACTTCATCAAGCTGGTTGTTAGCATCCTTAAGTTTGATGTTAATGATCTGACCTTTCCCATTAACGGTTATTGCCATGTTGCGTTCCGCATATGCAATGTTGCTGATGTGCATTACATAATTTCCTTCGGGGATCCTATTGATGCTGAATTCACCCTTAGCGTTGCTGATTGTATTGAAATTGGTATTTAGCAGTGTTATCGTCGCCCCGGAAACAGGCTGCGAAGTTGTGCCGGTGATAACGCCGGAAATATCAGTTAACTTTTGTGCTTTGGCTGAGCAGAAAAAGATCGACAATAGGAACAGAGGTAATAGTTTTTTCATTAAGTATTAGTACAAAATTTAACTGCTGTAAAATTAAGAACAGTATTGAGTGATAAAATAAAAAGCAGGATAATTAGTGAATTATCCTGCCGAATGAATTATGAAAGTCTCTTATTGCTTAAGCGATAGGATCCAGCCTATTATTTGCTTGGCTTCTGCCGGTTTTAGCGCCGGGTGTGCAGGCATGCTCACATCGCCCCAAACTCCGGTACCACCGTTGATAACCTTTTGAGTTAAATGCGCCATCGATGCCTTGTTATTCGGGTATTTTTTAGCTACGTCGGTAAATGCAGGGCCTATCGATTTTTCTGCTACTTTATGGCAGGTTTTACAATCAAGCGTCATCATTAATGCTTTACCCGGGCTGTTCGCACCGATGTTTGACATATTAGATACCATGCTGCCTGGTGTGATGTTAAGCAGTTTACTTTTTGCGGTAGCAGCCTGGTCGTCCGCAACATCAACTGTTGCATTGTAGTTTCCTTTTTTAGTATAAGTATAGATTAGTTTTGGGAGGACGGTTTTTTTGGTAACGCCATTACCCAAGTTCCAGGTGTAGCTCATTTTATCGCCCTCCGGATCTTTTGCTGCGACTGTAAATACGACGGTAAGTGGTAACGCTCCATAAGTTTTGCTTGCATTAACCTTGCCGATCTCAGGTGCGCGGTTACCACGGTTGTAGTCTATTCTCGCCAGGCCTGCGTCAGGGTTCTTCTGAAACCAGCCGTTACCATATTCCAGAACATAGATCCTGCCATCGGGGCCCGCTTCCATGTCAATAGGCGCATTAAACTTGGTGGATGGCATAAACGGTTCCATTTTATCAAAATCGCCGTTTGGTTGCAGGGTAATTGCCTTTATCCAACCACGGATCCAATCGTAAAAGATAACCTTGCTGTTATAGTAATCCGGGAAACGGGTAGCCTTTGGATACAAATCAGTGTAATAAATAGGCCCCGCCATCGTAGTACGGCCTCCGGAACCTACTTCCGGGAACTCCGGGGATGCAGCATAAGGGTACCAGATCATGGCAGGCTGGGCCGGTGGTAATTCTGTTAAACCGGTATTGTTTTTTGAATTGTTAATCGGCTTTGCCGGATCAAACGCAGCACCGGGAACGCCTGTTGCGTAGTTATATTCGTGGTAAGGAATATTTGGGCCGATGAAAAGTGGCCAGCCAAAAAATCCGGCTTTGCGTGCCTGGTTAAATTCATCGTAGCCGCGGGGGCCTCTTGTGGCCAGGCTGTCGTTATTGGCATCAGGGCCAACTTCGCCCCAATATAAATTGCTGTTCTTTTTATCTACCGAAATGCGGTACGGGTTCCTGTCGCCCATAACATAAATTTCGGGCCTTGTTTTGGGTTGACTTGGTTTAAACAAGTTCCCTTCCGGGATGTCGTAAGTGCCATCCGGCTTCATTTTTATCCTCAGGATCTTTCCGCGCAGATCATTGGTGTTGCCCGCTGAGCGTCTTGAGTCGTAATGCTCATAACCCGGGCGGTCATCAAGCGGGGCAAAGGCATGGGTATTGTAGGGTGGGTTTCCATCCTCGTCAAACGGTGTAGAATTATCTCCGGTCGACAGGAATAGCATATTATCCTGTCCAAAGGCTATGGAACCACCTGTATGGCAGCAGATCTCACGTTGTGAATAAAGCTGCAATACTATCTTTTCGGTTTTATTGTCGATGGTATCGTTTACAAATGTAAAACGCGATAAACGGTTTACACTGGTATCGGTGGGACTGTAATAAATATAAACGTAATGGTTGTTCTTAAAGTCCGGATCGGCCTGGATGCCTAAAACGCCTTCTTCGGCATTTACGCCTTTAACGTGTGCCTTCCAGTAGGCATCTAAAAACCCTACTTGTTTAACTTTTTTGGTATCGTTTTTATAAAGCAGGATCTCGCCGCGACGCTGGGTTATTAAGATATCAAGGTTCGGCAATACAGTTAATTCGGTAGGCTCAAAAAAGGTGCCTGTTATCAGCTGTGTTTTTACAAACCGGTTTTCTTCAGGTATGCGTTCCGTAGTAACTTTTGCATAGTTCAATTTAATATGATCGCCGATGGCCCATTGGATCCCACCAAGGATATGCTTTAAAAAAAGCGGGTCGCTGTATGATTCATCAACGTGGCCAAGCTCGGTATACCATGCCCTGCCGCCGTCATAATTATGGTACCACGCCATTGGGTGGAATGAGCCATTGATGCCGCCCTTATAACTAGTTTCGTCAATGGTGATCAGCACATGCAGGTCCTTCATTAAATCTTTATAGTTATACCACTCGTCCTTTCTTGTCCAGGTATCTGGCAAGTGTTTGGTTGAAATATGGGTTTTATCAACCACATGCAAAACCGCTTCCTGTTGTGCAGGGTGACTAACGAAATAACCGCCGACTAAGCGACCGTACCAATGCCAGTCGTAATTGGCATCAGCTGCAGCATGGATACCTACATAGCCGCCGCCGGCCTGGATATATCTTTCAAAATCGTTACGCTCGGTAGCTGTAAGTAAATCGCCGGTGGTGCTTAAAAAAACAACGGCGCTGTATTTTTTAAGATTGCTTTCGGTGAATTTTTTATCGTCGGATGTCGTATCCACACTGAACCCGTTTTCCTGGCCTAATTTAGTGATCGCTGCCACCCCAAGCGGTATAGAAGCATGGTGATAACCCGCAGTTTTGGTAAACACCAGGACCTTTGGCTTGATAGGAGCAAAGCCCAGGAATAAAAAGGGGATAAGTACAAGAAAAGTAAATTTAAGACGCATTGCCTGTTTTTTTAATGATGAAATATGCTGGTAAATATATTGGTTTAACAGGGGCTCAATTTAAATAAAAAAGGAAGAAAATAGGCTTTGAAATTAAAAAGATACTTAATTGTTACTCACATACTTATGATTTATGAAATCGATTGCGGAAGTGCCTGATTTATTGCATGTTTGAGTTTGATTAAACATGCAATAAATCTGCAAAAGTCATGAAATCTGTGTCAATTAGACGCATTGTTAGTTTACCGGGATCGTTTTTTCCTTTAAATTCCATCCGCTAATGGTAACCGCCGCATCATTTTTAATTTTACCGGCATCATAACTAAGCGTGATCGTCTTTTTTTCGCCCGGCAAAACAGAAACATAATTATCGCTATAAAATACGGGCAGCAAACGACTACCGGTTTGCGAATTAACCAACGACACCCGGTTGAAAAAAGCTACCGGTGCGTTCGCGGGATTTGTTAAAGTAACTTCAATTTTCCCTGGAGCAATTTGCTTCGCAATGGTTTCAACCTTTGATGCAGCGATCTTTTTTAAACCGGAGTAAACGCCTTTTTCATCAGGGAGCCAGTACAGGTTATCACTTACTATATTTTGCTTTAGATCAGTTAGCCTGAGTGAAAGAAACACGCCTTCTTTTTTCGCAAGCGCATCAACGTCATCCTTCACCGGCACAAAGCCTTTAACAGATTGCGGTTGAATCTCCTCAAAAACCTGGGTCAGCATCTTTTCTTTACCCTGCATGTCATAAGTTTTTATCGAAAGCATCAGGTCGCGTTTGGTGGTAAAGGTGTTGTTTACAATGGTTGCCATTCCATTTAATGGGTTATACATTACGTGCAAGGGTTCACTACCGCTGTGCAGGCCATATAAACAAGCGTTCGGGTCAAGATAATAATCATACATCTGGCCGCGCATAGCTGTCCATGGATTTTGCGTTTTCCAAATGATGACACCTGTATACCAATCCCACATACGGTTGCTAAAGCCTTCCATTAATGCGCGGTACTGGTTATAATTTACCAATTGCGCCTTAGCGGCGAAATCTTTTGCGTCCGTAGCCTTTCCATAAGGCTCAATTGACGAATCATAGCCGATATATTTGTGATAATCCCAAACGGAATCTACCTTGTTTTTCTTTTTATCGGTTGAAAATTCAGGCGCTATTAAATTTTCTGTCGGGATAAATCTTTTTAACGATTCAAAATCATTTATCCCCACCGAGCCGATCTCGGAGTTGAAAGGAAATGTATGAACCGACCAAAATGCTGAATCCGGCTGAACACCGTACGGACCATCGCCATTGCCGCCAAGCGTATTGAGCGACATTTTATCAGAATTGGAATACTCCACAAACCAACGTGTACCATCAAGCTTTGGCAAAATAGAATCGCGAACCGGCAGCAGGATATCTTCAGGTGGAGTGATCTCATTCCCTCCGCACCAGATAGCCAGTGAAGGATGGTTTCGCACAAGTTTGATCTGATCAACAAGTGATTTTAAGTATAATTTATGATCATCCGGATATTTGCGACGTGTCCATTGATCGTCTGCCTTCATCGGGTCGAACCAGCGGCCATTTGCATCGCCGGATACCCAGAAATCCTGGAAAACCAGCAGGCCATATTCGTCGCAGGCATTGTAAAACTCAGGTCTTTCAACCAAAGCGCCGCCCCAAACGCGGATGAGGTTTAAATTCATATCGTGGTGAAAACGTACTTCTGCGTTATAACGAGCATCCGAAAAACGCAGCATGGCGTCGGAGATGATCCAATTGCCCCCCTTTATAAAGATCTTTTGGCCGTTTACTTCAACCTGCCGGCTCTTGGTTTGTTCATTCCAGCTTGTTTGAATTTCGCGTACGCCAACGTTAACGTTCGCATTGTCCGACAGTTTATTTGCAATTAAAAATTGAAGGGATGTTTTATACAAATGGTGATCACCATAACCGTTTGGCCACCATAATTTAGGGTCTTTTAAAATCAGGTCGTTAAGATTTACATCAAGTGACGAATTTGCTTTAACGGTGATGCTTTTTGTAATCCGCTGTCCGTCCATCAAAAATTGAAGCACACCGGTTACCGGCTTTGCGGTAGGATTGTTCAACGTAGCAGATGACTTAATAATAGCGGGCTGTTGTTTGCCCTCCACTTGCCTAATGCCTGGCACCAGTGTAATTACATGCGGATCGGTAATTCTTACAGCCCCGGTTGTTTCAATGGTTACTTTATCCCAAATCCCGGTGTTCCTGTCGCGCATGGGTTGGATCCAGTCCCAGCCGGCGGTATACTGCAGACCAACGTTTTTGGCTATGCGCCCATCACCGCCCTGGCCACCGTTAGGGTTTCCAACCGGATCAGGAGGGTATACCAAGACGGCTAAACGGTTTTTGCCAGTTTTGTTCAGCAACGCCGTAATGTTATACGACTGCCGCAAAAACATACCATAGTGCGTTTGCTTGTTTACTTTTTTTCCATTTAAAAAAACTTCACAGCTATAATTAACACCTCTTAAGTTTAGGTAAACCTGGTTGCTGCCAATAGGTGCAGCCTGGTTAAAATCCCTTACAAACCAATAAGTATAATAATCTCTTCCCGTATCGTAAATATCCTTAATGTGGGCATTGTTCATCCCCCAAAAAGGATCGGGAACCAGTTTGTTATTTAGCAGCGTAGTTAAAACCGTGCCCGGAACGGAAGCATTCAGCCAGCTATCTGTTGAGAATTCGGGTTTCGAAACCTGTGTGACATTTGCGCGTACGTTAGCTAGTTTCTGGCATTTCCAGCCGTCATTAAGTTCGTATTTGTTTTGCGCTGCCGCCTGGGTAAGGGCTAACGAAAAAAGGATAAAATAAAGAAGGAATTTTTGTGAGTAGTATTTTATAGCAGCCATTAGGGAATGTTAATGGCCTAAAGGTAAAAATAAATCCTTTTTTATGGTCACCAGTTTAAAACTATGTATGCGAATAGATGTTTGCGCTAATACATATACAAGTGCGAAAAGTTTAAAGAACCCTGGTCCGGGACAATTGAGCAATATTTTAAAGGGAATTATTTAATATCTAATTAATACTTTTTACATTTAGCCACCAATTATAAACATCTGTAAAAAGTGAGCAACAAACCTATTGATGGTAATAGCATTAAACAGCTTATTGAAGGCAATGAGGATGTATTTACTTTGCTATATGAATCGTACAGCGAAAAGGTTTATAGGCTTGCATTTCGTTTTTTGAAGGATAAGGCGCTGAGCGAAGAGGTGGTACAGGAAACATTTATTAATGTTTGGCTCAGTAGGGAAAAGCTTGACCCTGAGGGTAACATGTGGCTTTACCTGTATGTTGTTGCAAAGCGGTTGGCGCTTAATTCTTTAAGGCAGGCATGCAAATCAAACGATTTTGTCGAAAATCTCCTAAATTTTATGGAAGAGCAAAACAGCACCGAAGAAGAAGTGCTCGCCCGCGACCTGGAGAACTTTACCGGAAAAATAATTGAGAAACTTCCGCGCCAGCAGCAGCTTGTGTTTAAATTAAGCCGGGTTGAAGGCCTTTCACATAAAGAAATTGCAGAGCAGCTAAATATCTCCCCGAATACAGTTAAAAACCACATGGTTGAGGCTTTAAAGACCTTAAGATCTCAACTGCGATATTCCGATATCATCTATTGTATCGTGTTGGCTTACCTTATTTAATTTTTTTTTACTTCCCACTAGTCCTACCGCGCTTTCCAGGTGTTCTATACTCAGAACCACCCGTCCGGGGATTATTATAAACCATACTTAACAATGAAAAAAGCAAAGCTGCAACGCCTTGTGCATCAATATTTTAATGATACAATAAGCCGTGCTGATTGTGTCGAACTGTTGGATTATTTAAATAATACCAACCCGGATGAAATTGCTGATGTTATTGATACCGAGCTGATCAACTTTAACAAGGGCCCGGAATTTAAGGGCAAACAATCGGCAGACGTTTTGAGCCGCATTAAATCGGATCCAAGGTTTACTCAACCGCCGGTTGGTGAAGAAGCTTATCCTGTTGTTGTCAAATTTTATAGTCGCCGCTGGTTTCAAATTGCTGCGGCCTTGCTGGTGTTCGGAACTGCTGCATTGGCCATCTTCAATAAAAATATATCGAACCAAACGACAAAAAAACGTGCTGCTGACCAGGAGACTGCAGCCATTGTGCCGGGAAGTAATAAAGCTATTTTAACATTGGCAGGTGGCAAAACAATCGTGCTTAAAAACGCGGCGAATGGTTTGCTTGCACAAACGGGAGCGGGCAATGTGTTAAAAACAAAAAACGGGCAAATTTTATACAATGCGGCAAATAAAACCGATGTTGCTGCAAACCAGGATGATATTAATACGCTCTCGACCCCGAGGGGAGGCACCTACCAGGTGGTTTTATCTGACGGCACAAAGGTATGGCTTAACGCAGCATCCTCAATAAGTTACCCGGTGGCATTTACAGGTAAGGAGCGCCACGTTACGCTTACAGGTGAAGCCTATTTTGAAGTAGCCAAAAATAAGGATATGCCTTTTTATGTGAGTACCAATAATGTGCAGATAAGGGTATTGGGGACGCATTTTAACATTGCTGCCTACGGCGATGATAATGAAGTTACAACTACTCTGCTGGAAGGGGCGGTGCAGGTAACCAAAAATAACGCCCATTCGATGCTCCAGCCAGGGCAAAAGGCAATCATTAAGAATAATTCGGACAACATTGATGTGTCTGAAGCCAATATTGAAGATGCGATGGCCTGGAAAAATGGTTATTTCATTTTTGATGATGACGATATTACCGGGATCATGAAAAAGATATCGCGCTGGTATGATGTAAGCGTTAGCTACAAGGGTGACGTGAGCGACCAAAAATTCGGAGGGACATTTTACCGCTCAAAAAGTATAACAGAACTACTACAATACCTGGGAAAAATAGGAAAAGTGCACTTTACGATTGAAGGAAGGAGGATAATTGTTATGAGGTGACCGATACGTCTTCAGTAAACAATTATCTGCTAAAAATAAACCAGGAGCGCTCCAACGCCCCTGGCTATAGGCCGAGGCCAAAGTCAGATAAATGAATAATTGCAGCTTAACACAATCAATTAATTAACCTAACATTCAAATGTATAAAATTTTTACTGATTTCAATTGCAGTAAGCAACCTTGCTGCATTCACAAACTACTGCTCGTCATGAAATTAACCCTTATTTTGCTAACGGCAACCTTTTTGCAGGTGTCGGCAGCAACGTACGCGCAAAAAATCACTCTCAAGGTTAAAGGCGCGACCATAAAGGAAGTTTTTGAAAAGATCCAGGCACAAACAAGCTATGACTTTTTATATAACGCCGACGACTTAAAGGCATCGAAGCCCATAACGCTGAATGTAAAAAATACCAATTTAAAGGATGCGCTTGACGACTGTTTTAAAAATCAGCCGTTGACGTATACTATAGAAAATACTACAATTTTAATTACCAGGAAGGTTGCTCCAATTGTAGCGTCGGTGCTTAAAAAGACCATTACAGGCGTGGTTGTTGATACAGCGGGTATACCCTTACCGGGTGTAACTGTGCGGGAAAAAGGTACGCAGAATGCAGCCGTTACAGACTTAACAGGAAAGTACACTATTTCTGTTGCCGACAATGGCGCCGTTTTGGTATTTACTTTTCTCGGGTTTACCACTCAGGAAGTTCCTGTTGCTGATAATGGTAACATTAATATCAGGTTAAAGGATGTAGACACAAAGCTTAATGAGGTTGTTGTGGTAGGGTATGGAACCCAAAAAAGAGGAGATATTAATGGTGCGGTAAGCACTGTAGGCTCCAAGGATATTGGTGATAAACCAGTGTTGAATGCTTTCCAGGCATTGCAGGGCGAATCTCCGAATTTAATTATCCAGCAGAGCTCGGTTGCTCCGGGCGCTACTCCGGTTGTTAATATTAGGGGGGTAGGCAGTACAGGTAACAACGATCCCTTGGTAGTAATTGATGGAATTGTAACTCAAGGTACAGGTAGTTTAAATACAATTAACCCTAATGATATCGCGAGCGCTACCATACTTAAGGATGCGGGTTCGGCTGCCATTTATGGCTCACGTGCAGCCAATGGTGTAATATTAATCACAACCAAAAGCGGAAAGCTGAACCAAAAAGCTGCGATAACCTATAACGGTAGTTATGGTACACAAGTACCCGATATATTGGTGCATAAAATAGACGGAGCAGAGAATGCCTATGACAAAAATATGGCCCTTGTAAATTCCGGCCTTGCACCTGCTTATTCGCCCGAACAAATACAGGCAATACAGGCACAGGGAAGAGGTACATGGGATGTAAATCATTTGGTGTACAATGCGCCTTTACAGTCGCATAATTTGAGCATTAGCGGAGGCGGCGAGACCAATTCATATTTTATATCAGGCGGATACCTGGACCAGATGAGCAGCTTTGTTGGTAACGGTGGCTCTGGTAGTGATTATGGGTATCAGAAATATAATTTACGCTTAAATCAAACTTCAATAGTCGGCCGGTTTAAATTTAACGTGATACTTAATTATACCAAAACGCGGAATAAATTCACTGCTGCCGATCAGGGTTTTACTATTGCAGACGCCAATCGCGTACCTTCAAATTATAACTGGCAGGACGCAAACGGGAATTATTTGACTAATCCGGTATCATCTCAACAAAACGCATTAGGCTTATTAAAAGAAGGAGGTTTTAATCAAGGTGATAATGATGAGATCTTCGGTAACCTGAATGGTACCTTAACCATTACTAAAGACTTAAAGTTAACCGGTGTTTTTGGCGGTACCCTTGATAATAATGGCAGCTTTTACCAAGATAAAGTAGTTGACTTTTTGCCCGCCGGAACATCCGCTAATAATGACCTTACAGTTAATGATGGAAATTACAAAAGCAACCTGTTTAACACCCAGCTTTATTTAGCTTATAATAAAAATATAGGTAAGCATTCAATTAGCGCCACTGCTGGTGTTTCAAGTGAAATGTATAGCGGAAGAGGATTTAGCCTGTCGAAAAGCCTTACCGATCCTACTTTAGGAACCCCTACAACAGGTACTACGGTAAGCCCTACCGGCTCGAACAATAGTATTGGTATTGATGCCAGCAGCCTACTTTCGGTATTTGGCCGTTTTAATTACAATTATGAAAGTAAGTATTTCCTTGATTTCGTATTTCGTAACGATGCATCATCCAAATTTGCCCCTGGTAATAGGGCCAGCTTCTTTCCTTCAGTTACTGCGGGATGGTTGATTTCTGAAGAGGACTTTATGAAGCCGATAACCAACACCCTTAATAACCTTAAATTAAGGGCATCATACGGCGAATTGGGCAATCAAAACGTACTTAATTATCAATATCAAACTACTTATTTCAATTATACAGCTGCCTATGGTTTTAACAATACACTGGTGGGCGGTGCAGGTACCATCCAGTCGAACCCTGATTTAACTTGGGAGAGTGCAGCAACATTTAATTTAGGCCTTGATTTTAGTTTATTTAATGGTAAGCTATCCGGTTCATTTGATTACTTCAACAAAGTGACTCGTAATATTTTACAAAAGCCGGAGGATGTTCCATCTGATTTTGGCGCTGCTTTAGCTGATGCCAACGTTGCTAAGGTTAGGGATGCAGGATGGGAAGCTGCATTAACCTATAATTTAAGAGGAAAAAATGTCAGCCAAAGCTTCAGCATAAATGTGGCCGACAATAAGAACACTTTATTAACATTAACGGGAAAAACGACAGAGCTCATTACACAGCCGGATGTTTATGGATTGATAAGAAAAGTGGGCTCGCCAATAACAGAATACTATGGTTATGAAACCAATGGCCTATTCCAAAACCAGGCGGAGATAGATGCTTCAGCCAAACTGCCAGGCGTTACGGTTAGCCCGGGCGACGTGAAGTTTAAAGATTTAAACCATGATGGTGTAATTGATGCAAAGGATAAAACTGAATTAGGTAACCCTTTTCCGAGGTACACGTTTGGGTTTACCTACAGGGTTGCAGTTGCTGGCTTTGATGCTTCCATATTTATACAGGGAGTGGGTAAAAGAGATGAGTTTTTAAGAGGAGAATTGGTTGAACCCTACCAGGGAGGCTATGGAGCTACTCTTTATGACCACCAAACTGATTTCTGGACTCCTGAAAATCCAGGGGCCAAATATCCAAGATTGGCAACATCGGGTCCTTCAAACGTTAACAATTGGCAAACCGGGTCTGATCTTTTTAAATACAATGCGGCTTATGCAAGGTTGAAAAATGTAAACATTGGGTACACTTTCAATAAAAACATTACCAAAAAATTGGGGATTGAAAAGCTTAGGATCTCTCTGATAGGGCAAAACCTGGCTACACTTACCAAGCTTAAATTTGCAGATCCGGAAACGTCAGAATTTGGCAGCGATGTAAATATAAACTCGAGTTCAAACAGCCCGCGCAGTTACCTGCTGTCAGCATTTTACGGGGTTGGGATTGATTTAACATTTTAATAAAACATTTTAAAAATAGAAATATGAATCTTTTTAAAAAGTTCTTCATTGCAGTTATAATAACTACAGCAATAACAGGATGTAAAAAGCTGGATATTGTTCCCACCGATAGATTTTCGGACGCTACCTTTTGGAAGGTAGATGCCAATGTTTACAGCGCTTTATACAATAACTACCATTTAATTTATAACGACGGTTTATATTTTAATGCCGAAGTGCTGTCTGACAATGCTTATTCACGTGCAGGTGACGTTGCAAT
The DNA here is from genome assembly GCA_030775685.1 of Bacteroidota bacterium. Classification (GTDB taxonomy): domain Bacteria; phylum Bacteroidota; class Bacteroidia; order Sphingobacteriales; family Sphingobacteriaceae; genus Mucilaginibacter. Next base: position 143,302 of record JALYIP010000067.1, on the reverse strand, counting down.
TATATCCGGCGGAAATGCCACTGCAGCCACTGGAAAGTTTGCGGGCGATTGGTCAAATTATTACTCTGACATCAAATCGTGTAACGAGTTTTTAACTTTTGTTGGTCAAAATACCACACTGTCTAAAGATGTATTGAACAGGATGATAGCAGAGACACGTTTTTTACGTGCGTTTGCGCATTTTAATTTGACAAAATGGTGGGGTGATGTACCGTTGGTAACAGACAATATTACCCCGGATGAGGCAAAAGTAATAGCACGTACACCGAAGGCAGACGTTGTTAAATTTATTATTGCTGAATTAGAAGCGGCTATACCAAACCTGCCATCAAAGGATGCACTTCCGGCAAGTGAAAACGGAAGGATCACCAAGGGAGCAGCGCTGGCTTTGGAAGCTAGGGTATTATTATACCAGGGTGACAGGATGGCTGACGTTGTGACTGTTTGCGAAAAACTGATTAATGACCAGAATGTAAATGGCAACTACTCTTTAAATTCCAGCTATACTGATTTGTTTAGCGATAAGGTGGTTAATAAAACCAATAACGAAACTATGCTGTCGTTGCAGTATGTTCCAACCACCTATACATGGTCTGACTTCTTTGACTTTGCACCACTATCAGTAGGTGGCCGCGTAATTGCAAATTCACCAACACAGGAATTGGTTAACGATTATATCATGCTGAACGGAAAAGGTATTACTGATGTGGGTTCAGGTTATGACATCAATAATCCATACGTAAACCGTGATCCAAGGCTTACGGCAACTGTTGTTTATGATGGATACAAGTGGAACAATGGTGGTGGCGTTAATGGTACCAGTAAAACCATTTACATAAAACCAGGAAGCGATCCCGGAGATAATTCGAGCAATCCAAATGGTCCTGACGAGTATGTTGGAGACCGGGAAAGTTCATCGCCAACAGGCTACTACTGGCGTAAGTACTTTGATCCAAATGCACTTGCAAGTTATGTATCCGGCTTAAACCTGCATTTAATCAGGTATGCTGAAGTGTTACTTGACTATGCGGAAGCAAAAAACAGCCTGGGGCAAATGAATGCTGCTGTTTGGAACCAAACTATAGGTGCTTTGCGGACAAGAGCCGGCTTTACCGATCCGGGTGCATTAAATTACCCAGCCAGCGGTGATATGACTACCATCATAAGACGCGAAAGGAGAGTAGAGCTAGCTTTAGAAGGCATCAGGGTAGACGATATCAGGAGATGGAAAATAGCTGAAGTTACAATGAACGGCTATGCACACGGTGCCAGGTTTTCGGGAGATTTAACTACCGACAACGGTTACATCAGGGCTCAAAAAAGGCAGTTTAACCCCGCCAGGGACTATTTCTGGGCGATACCTGCAAATGACCTTAGTCTTGATAAAAATCTAACCCAAAACCCAGGCTATTAATTCACAAACCATAAACAGAAAAAATGAAGACTTTTATAAAAATAAGCTTTATGGTTATGTTAACCATTATTGCAATTACTTCCTGTAAAAAGGATACACGGGCCTTTAATGCCGATGTTGCCCCGGTAACCACGCTTTCTGCACCTGATAATGCGGCAAGCTTCACGCTGGCACCTGCAACCGGGCCAAGCATACAATTTAAATGGACTGCCAGCCCAACACAGGACCTTGTACTATACGAGGTGGCTTTTGATAAAGCAGACGGCGATTTTAGCAAGCCAATTTATAAAGTGCTTTCTGATGGATCAGGGGTGCAGACACAGGCTACAATAACGCAAAAGGTTTTAAATACCATTGCATCAATGGCCGGCATTGCCTCGTTAAGTACCGGAACAATAAAATGGGCGGTTATTGTATCTAAGGAAACTAATGCAAAAGTTAGTGCGACAAGCCACACCATTCAACTAACCAGGCCGGCCGGTTTTGCTGTACTGCCTGCAGCGCTTTATCTTACCGGGAGCGCCACTGAACAAGGTACCGATTTGTCAAAAGCCTTACCATTTAAAAAGATCAGCGACGGTGTTTTTGAATTGTACACTTCGCTAACGGCGGGCACTTATAGTTTAGTTGATGGTACTACCGGAACTCCAACCAGCTATTCAATCCAAAATAACATTTCTGTTGTTGCAGGTGGCAGCACAACCGTAACAGGTAGCAAAAATGTGTACAGAATTTCGCTCGACCTAAGTAACGCGGCGGCAACGATAACGCAGATTGTCTCTGTTGGCTTCTTTAATGCGCCTGATAATAAAGTTTACTTTGAACTGCCTTATGTAGGAAACAGCCAGTGGGAAATTGACAATGTTAAGATTGTTATTCCGCAGGAGTCGTATGGTTTGGATAGCCGTTACAAGTATAAATTTACTGTGATGGATTCAAACGGAAATCAATCGGTAGAATGGTATGGAAGTATAAATTCTGATAATCCGGATCCTTCTACTGCCAGCCCTGCGTCCTATTTTTACATGTACCCGGTAGACAATTCACAATTTAATTTTTGCTTCAAAATTGTTCCGGCCTACAATAATAAAAATGCCAATGTTAATGTAAACTATAGTCCGGGTATCCCGAACTATAACAATACAATTACTTTAAAATAAACAATTAAAATGGGTTACAGCTTATTGGTTGTAACCCATTAATCTTTAAATCTACGCTATGAAATTCAAACGCATTAATTATTACACCCTAACCATATCAACGTTGTTTATTGGGTTGGCGTTGTCGTCTTGTTCAAAAAAGAGCGACCCGGTACCGCCCCCAAAAAACACCGATACAACTACGGTAAAACCATTTGTTTACAATTACGCTTCGCTTGCGGACACATTGCAAACATATACCTATGGTACCTTCAAATCTGCAGATGGTAATTACTTTATCCAAAACAGTACAGGCAATAACACATTCAACTATTGGCCGCAGGCACATATGCTCGACGTGTTAACTGATGGTTATTTAAGAACAAAAAGCGGGGTTTATTCACAACGGATGAAAACGCTGTTAAACGGAATTAAAACAGCGAATGGCGGCGCATATCCAAACGAATTTTATGACGATATGGGTTGGCTGGCCAATGCGAGTTTGCGCGATTATACCATAACCAATGATGCAGACTATTTAAACGTTGCCCAAATTCTATATACCGAAATTAAAGGCGGCTCAAACAGCATAGCCGGCGGCGGCATAGCATGGCAACGCAGCCAGCTATATTATAAAAATATTCCGTCTACGGGCAACATGACGATCCTTGCAGCGCGGTTTTATAAACTGCAAAATAAGGCAGAGGACCTGGCTTTAGCCAAAAGCCTTTATACCTGGATGAAAACTAATTTGGTTAATGCCACATCAGGAGTGGTGCTTGACGGAATCAATCGGAACCAGGACGGGCAGGTAGACAATTGGATATTTACCTATAACCAGGGGCTGTTTATAGGCTCGGCAGTTGAGCTTTATAACATCACGAAAGATCCCGCCTATTTGCAGGATGCAATCCGTACAGCGAACAATACTGTTGCTGATCCAAACCTTACCGTTAATGGTATACTTAAGAGCGAAGGGCAGGGGGATGGCGGACTTTTTAAGGGCGTAGCGGTAAGATACCTGACGTTGTTAACGGAACTACCGGACCTTGATGCCGCTGATAAAACAAAATATGCCAATTTCCTCAAACAAAACGCGCAGACATTATATGTTAAAGGTGTTGGCAGGCCATCCTATATGATAAGCCCTGACTGGAGCATACTTCCATCGGGGAGCACCGATCTTACCACACAATTAAGCGGTGTGATGATGATAGAAGCAGCGGCTAAGTTAAAGGCTGATGGTGCAATCAAATAGCATAGTGTTCGGAAAATATCCGACTATTATAAAAGCACTTAAGTAGGTTTAAGTTGGTTATCATCGTTCGATGATTTGTTAAGCGTCCCGGATGAGAGCCGGGGCGCTTTTTTAATAATTGTCTTTTCTTTATTTTCTTGAATCTTGTCTCTCGATTCTTGGCTCTTCTTATACGTTAAACCTGAAATGCATTATGTCCCCGTCCTGAACAATGTAGGTTTTACCTTCAATGCCTAATTTGCCATTATCCTTAATAACAGCTTCGGAACCGTTAAACTTTACAAAGTCCTCATATTTAATTACCTCTGCGCGGATAAAGCCTTTTTCAAAATCAGTGTGGATCACACCCGCCGCCTGTGGGGCTGTAAAGCCTTTGGTGATGGTCCAGGCGCGTACCTCCTGTACACCAGCTGTAAAGTAAGTAGCCAGGTTAAGCAGCTTGTAAGCGGCTTTGATCAGCTTGTTTACACCTGATTCGGTTAATCCCAAATCGTCTAAAAACATCTGGCGCTCCTCATAGGTTTCCATTTCTGATATTTCAGATTCTATTTGTGCCGAAATGATCAGCACCTCTGCGTTTTCTTCTTTTACAGCTGCTTTTACTCTGTCAACGTATGCGTTACCAGTATTTACCGATGCTTCATCAACGTTACAAACGTACATTACCGGTTTTGCTGTTAACAGCCAGATATCAGCAATGTATTCCTGGTCTTCCAATTCAACAGGAGCTGTACGGGCAGATTTTCCAGCCAGCAAATGATTTTTATAAACAGTTAACACATCGAATGCCTTTTTCGCCTCCTTATCGCCACCTGTTTTTGCTGCCTTCTCAACCTTCTGGATCTTCTTTTCTATTGAATCAAGGTCTTTTAACTGCAACTCTGTGTCGATGATCTCCTTATCGCGGATTGGATCAACAGATCCATCCACGTGAATCACGTTATCGTTATCAAAACAACGCAATACGTGAATAATAGCATTGGTTGAGCGGATGTTTGCTAAAAACTGGTTCCCCAAACCCTCGCCCTTGCTGGCGCCTTTAACAAGCCCGGCGATATCAACTATCTCGATAACGTTTGGCACTACATTTTTAGGGTTTACTATCTCTGTAAGCTTGGTTAAGCGCTCATCAGGAACGGTAATTACACCCACATTTGGCTCGATGGTACAAAACGGAAAATTTGCCGCCTGCGCCTTGGCATTTGATAAGCAATTAAAAAGAGTTGATTTACCCACATTCGGTAAACCTACTATACCACATTGTAGTCCCATTTTTTTATTTTTAGAATCAAGAATCAAGAGCCAGGAATCAAGAAACAGAAGTCTTGACTCTTGATTCTTGCTTCTTGACTCTCTCCTCAAAAAGTCCGCAAAGATAACAGAAAAAATTGCCCGTGTTTTGAAAAAATAAACGACTTTTGCGGCAATACACAAAACAGCAGATTTAAATATGTAACAGGAGGTTTATTTATGGAAGAAATGGTTGAACAAATCAATGTATTACTTGAAAGTGAGAATACTAAACAGCTAAAAGAATATTTGAACAGCCTGAACATATCAGATGTTGAAGAACTGATAGGTGAGCTTCCTGAACATGGCCCTTTATTTATTGAAACCTTATCGCTTAACCGCGCCGTAAATGTATTCCGCATCCTGGATTTTCCAACCCAGGAACGCATCATCAAAAAACTTTCCGGCGAACGGGTTTCCGGTATTATTAATGAGCTGCCGCCCGATGATCGCACTTCGCTATTCAGCGAATTGCACGGCGATGCGGTTCAAAAGTTGATCCTGCACTTATCGCCCGATGACCGCAAAGAGGCACTTTCTCTTTTAGGTTACGAGGAGGATTCCATTGGCCGTTTAATGACGCCCGATTATATCGCTGTTAAAAAGGAATGGGATGTAGAGCGGGTGTTATCACATATTCGCAGGTACGGCAAAAACTCAGAGACTATAGATGTTATCTATGTAATAGATAAAGGCGGGGTTTTGTTGGATGACATCCGGATCCGTGAGATTCTGCTTGTAAAGCCTGAAACCAAAGTGAGTGAGCTGATGGACGGACGGCTAATCTCCCTGAGCGCAAATGATCCGCAGCAGGACGCGATCAATGTATTCAGGATGAACAATCGTACTGCGCTGCCGGTAATTGATGCCGAAAATATATTGTTGGGTATTGTTACAGTCGATGATATTTTGTGGATAGCCAACGAAGAATATACCGAAGATATCCAGAAAATAGGGGGTACCGAAGCGTTGGACGAACCTTACCTGGATATCAATTTGTTTAAGCTGGTGAAGAAACGTGTAGGCTGGCTGATCATTCTTTTTTTAAGTGAGATGCTTACTTCCACCGCAATGCAATATTTTAACGATGAAATTGCCGTGGTGGTGCAGTTAACATTCTTTATCCCGTTGATCATGTCAAGCGGTGGCAATAGCGGATCACAGGCGTCTACGTTAATTATACAGGCCATGGCATTGGGCGAAGTTACCGTGGTTGACTGGTGGCGGGTAATGCGCCGGGAGATACTTTCAGGTTTGATGTTGGGCGCAATATTGGGTACCATTGGCTTTTTCCGGATCGAAGCATGGAGCTCATTCAGTAATATTTATGGGCCTCATTCATTTTTAATAGCTGTTACCGTTGGTTTGTCATTGATAGGGATTGTTTTATGGGGATCACTTGCGGGCTCTATGCTCCCGCTTGCAATGAAAAGATTGGGCCTGGACCCAGCAACGTCGTCAGCGCCATTCGTGGCTACACTGGTAGATGTTACCGGGTTAATCATCTATTTTAGCATCGCATTGGTGGTATTGGGTAGCGTGCTGCACAAATAATTAGGATATCCTGTTGTTTCATTAGGAAGAGTTTTTAACTTTAGATAAACTAAATCCAAAACAATAAATCACTTTTAAAACAATGGAAACATCGGAAACTTTTGAACAGCCAGCTGCAGAGCCTGCTTTAATTTTAAATTTAGAAGCGCAGTCCTACTTGCGTGAGGCAGGTAAATGGGCCAGCTTTTTAGGTATAGTAGGATTCATATTTTGTGGATTTATAGTAATAGCAGCCTTATTTATTGGGTCGATATTATCTATGGCCACCAAATTTTCGCCGGACCCGACAGCAGCAGGAATGATGGCTGGAATGAGTGGCTTTTTAACCGTTTTCTATTTGCTTATCGGTATTGTTTATTTTTTCTTTTCGCTTTACCTGTATCAATTTGGCAGCCAGGTAAAAAAGGGAATCATGTTTTCCGATAATAATCATGTAACAGGCGCTTTAGGTAAATTAAAATCGTTTTTTAAACTTTGGGGGATCCTTACAATTATCATATTGTGTTTGTACGCACTGATAATTATAGGCGCTATAATATTTGGTGCAGCTGCGGCATCAATGATGAACAAATAGATCATCACTAAAAATAAAAAACCCCTGCTTGGTTAGGGCAGGGGTTTAATTTAGTTTAGTTAGTTTAGTTTGTTCTGTTTAAATTTCGAAGGAGAAGTCCTCATCAGCAGTTTTTGCAACTTCCTGGTGTTCGCTATACTCGTAGCGTTTTTCAACAACTTCCTGGTTTGCCTTAATGTACTCGATAGTATCCTTTAAGCCTTCTGCAAACTTTTCAAAATCTTCCTTGTACAAAAAGATCTTGTGTTTAATAAAAACGCCGTCTTCCAAACGCTTTTTGCTTTCGGTGATCGTAACGTAGTAATCGTTCGAACGGGTCGCTTTTACGTCAAAAAAATAAGTCCTCTTCCCTGCTCTTACCTTCTTTGAATAAACCTCTTCACGCTCTCTGTTTTCAAAATCTCCCATAATATATTTATCGTAACTAGTTTTGGTTGGCATAAATATAAATAATTTTTCAAAGTACAAGTATTAATTCCAATATAATTGAGCTTTTGTTAAGATTATTCTATTTTTCGGCCGATTTCTATGCGCTTTCCTCTTCTTCAAGCAATTGTTTTTCGTATAACTCAAAGTAAGTGCCCTTATGAAGCATCAGGTCGGTATGATTTCCCTGTTCAATAATTTCTCCATTTTCCATCACCAGGATCTTATCGGCATTTTTTATTGTGGAGATGCGATGGGCGATAATGATACTTGTTTTCCCCAGCATGTTTCTGCCCAGGTTATTTAATATTTCCTCTTCGGTCCGGGTATCAACAGCCGACAGGCAATCGTCAAAAATAAGGATCTGCGGCTGTTTGACTATTGCCCTGGCGATGGACACACGTTGCTTTTGCCCTCCCGATAATGTTATGCCGCGCTCGCCTATCAAGGTTTCAAAACCGTGCTCAAGCTCCATAATGTTGGTATAAACAGCAGCGTCTTTAGCGGCCTGGTTCACCTTATCCATTTCAAGCACATCTGCGCTGAACGCTATGTTATTGGCTATGGTATCTGAAAACAGGAAAACCTCTTGTGGTACGAAGCCGATTTGCGATCGGTAGCCCTCCAGGTTGAGCCGTGTAATTGCCTGTTTGTCAATCATGATCTCACCGCCGGTAGTATCGTACATCCGCATAATTAAATTGGCGATGGTTGATTTGCCCGATCCTGTACGCCCTATTATGGCTACCATTTCGCCCGGTTCCGCGACAAATGATACATTTCTCAATGCCTGGATTCCGGTATCGGGATAGATGAAGGAAACATTATTGAACTCGATGCGGCCATTGATGTCAATTTTGGCAACATCAGGCGAGATGATTTCGGGTTGCTGATCTAAAAACTCGTTGATCCTTTTTTGAGACGCAGCGGCGCGTTGGATAAGCGAAGTTACCCAGCCTAAGGCAATTACCGGAAAGGTAAGCTGGTTCAGATAAACAATAAATTCGGCAATATTACCTGAAGTGATATTTCCCTTCATTACTTCAATGCCGCCAACATACATGGTGATAACGTTGCTTAAACCGACTAAAAGCAACATAAGCGGATAAAACATGGCCTGTACTTTTACCAGCTCCATGGAGTGGGCTTTATAATTTTCGCTCTCGGCGGCAAATTTGCTGGTTACATGCTCCTCGCGAACATATGATTTAATAACCCTGATGCCGGAGAAGTTTTCCTGTACAAAGCTGGAAAGTGCTGAGAGGCGCTGTTGAATTTTTTCGCTGCGAAAATTGATGGTATTGTTTACGTAGTAAATGATGATAGCTAAAATAGGCAGCGGTAATACCGACCAGATAGCCAGCCTAACATTCACCGTAAGCATTACATAAATAACCATCACGAAAAGCACTACTGTATTTATGGTGTACATAATTCCCGGCCCCAGGTACATGCGCACACGGCTTACGTCTTCGGTAACGCGGTTCATCAAATCGCCGGTATTGTGCCGGCGATAAAATGCGAGGGAAAGCTTCTGGTAATGGTGATAGATTTCGTTCTTAAGATCGTACTCTATATGGCGCGACATTAAAATAATTGTTTGTCGCATAAAAAACAGGAATAAACCACGGATTAAGGCCAAAATTAATACCAGCACACCAAACAGGAACAAGCTATAACCAAAGATCTGGTAGATGACTTCCTGCCTGTTAAAACCTGAAAACAGGCGGTACACCGCAATGTTTTCGGTTACCAGGTCAAATGCAACCCTGATAACCTGCGCCGGAAGTATGCCGAAAATATTGGATATGATTACGAATAGTACCCCTGGGATAAGTCGCCAGCGATATTTGATGAAAAACTTATTGAGGTATGCGAGATCCTTCATGTGTTGGAGTCCGAAAGTCCGAAAGACGAAAAGTCCGAAAGACCAAAAGTAGGATAATGAAATTACTTATTCAACACATGAATAAGAATGTACGAAAGATGACAACATTTTCAAGATTAGGTGATTTAGATTTATTTTTTCTTTCGGACTTTTCTGACTTTTCGGTCTTTCGAACTAACTTAATGTTTGCCGCAATAAAAAAAACACCTACTTTTGTCCACACTGAACAGATTATTTCACTTTGTCACCTCTGATGCCGAATTCAAACTCAAACGAATCAATTTTTAGCCAGCTCGAGGCTTTCGGGCATAAAAAAGTTGTATTCTGCAGTGATCCTGATACCGGCTTAAAGGCAATCATCGCCATTCATGACACCACACTGGGTCCCGCCTTAGGCGGAACGCGCATGTGGGCTTACAAAACCGAAGCTGATGCTTTGCATGATGTACTGCGTTTATCAAAGGGGATGACCTACAAGGCTGCCATTACGGGCCTCAATTTAGGCGGGGGTAAAGCGGTTATCATCGGCGATTCGCATAGGGATAAATCGGAGGCTTTGTTACGCAAGTTCGGGCGATTCATAAAAAACCTTAACGGCGAATTTATAACAGCTGAAGATGTTGGCACCAATCCGCGTGATATGGAATATATCCGCATGGAAACCCAATATGTTACCGGTGTGCCTGAATCAATTGGCGGCAGCGGCGATCCGGCCCCAATAGCGGCCCTTGGTGTTTTTATGGGGATCAAGGCTTGTATAAAGGAACTTTACGGTAATGATAACCTTGCAGGCAGATCGGTAATAGTGCAGGGGATAGGACACGTAGGGGAAAACCTGTTGAAATTATTGCGCGACGAAAATGCCAAAGTTTATGCCAGCGATATAAATGAGGACAGGCTTGGCCAGGTTGCTAAAAAGTACGGTGCCGAGGCGGCATCAAACAATACAATTTTTGATATAGATGCTGATATTTATGCACCATGCGCTTTAGGTGCAACGATCAACACGCAAACAATAAAAAAATTAAAGTGCGCCATAATTGCCGGCTCGGCTAATAACCAGTTGGAAGATGAAGCCATACACGGGCAAATGCTGCTTGATAAGGGTATTTTATATGCGCCCGACTATGTAATAAACGCAGGGGGCCTAATAAATTGCTACTCTGAGCTGATGGGATTTAGTAAAAAGAGGAGTCTGCAACTAACTGAAAATATTTACGAGGCAACGCGTAATGTTTTAAAGCTTTCGAAGGCCGAAAGCATTTCTACCCTTGAGGCAGCAAACAAAATTGCCGAAAAAAGAATCGACGACATAAAAAAAGTAAAATCAACCTATTAAATACAATCAAAATCCGCTATTTTTGCGGAGATAAAATCGTTCTTACAAAATGTTAAACCGCAGACACCTAAGGGTAAAAGTTCTCCAGTCGTTATACGCTTATCACCAATCAAACAGCGGCGACATCAAACAGCATGAAAAAAATTTATTGCAAACCATTGATAAGGTATACGAAATGTATATCTGGATGCTGTCATTAATCTCAGAAATAACAAGCTACGCAGAAAACGATGCCGAGGAGAGAGCTAATAAGCATTTGCCTACCGCAGAGGACCTGAATCCCAATCTTAAAATATTAACAAACAGGTTTATCCTGTCGTTGCATGAAAATAAGGATTATTTAGCAGGACTAAAAAAATATAAAATTGCCTGGGATTTTGAACCTGAACTGGTTAAATCGTTGTTCATTATTCTTAAAAATTCAGAGGATTACAAGGAATACCTGTTGAAAACGGGCGACACTATACAGACAGATAAGGACATCATCAAATTTATTTTCAAAAAGGTGATCCTGAAATCGTCATTAGCCGAACAGGTGTTTGAAGATAAGTTTTTATACTGGCCGGTTGATAAGGATGTTTTACAAGCCTTAATTGCAAAAACATTCAAGAACTTTGCAAATGACGAACCTGAACTGAACCATTTGGCCGAAGTAACCGGTAACTGGGAAGAAGACAGGGAGTTTATCGTTAATTTATTTGAGGAGAGCATCCGTCATAACGAGGAGTATCAAAACCTGATAACCGGCAAAACCCAAAATTGGGAGCCTGACCGTATTGCAATGATGGATACCTTGTTAATGAAAATGGCGATTGCCGAGTTTGTTAATTTTAACTCGATCCCGGTTAAGGTAACTATAAATGAATACCTGGAGATCTCGAAGGAGTTCAGTACGCCGAAGAGTAATTCATTTATAAACGGTATATTGGACAAAATTTTAGCCGATCTAAAAGCGACAAATAAAGTAAAGAAAATAGGCAGAGGACTAATTGAATAACCCCTTAAATACAATGAAAAAACTGTTTTTAACCTTATTGGCGGCAGGTGTATTATTATCAGCCTGCAATTCAAACAAAACCGGAACGACTGCTGCTGACACGACTAAAACCACGGGCAACGCCGCCAGTACGGCTGCGATGAAATTTGAAAATGATGCCCATGATTTCGGTAAAATAAAAACCGGTGACAAGGTTAGTTACGATTTTAAATTTACCAATACGGGCAGCTCTCCGTTGATTATTACTGATGCTGTTGCCACATGCGGCTGCACCAAACCAGAGTGGCCGAAAACACCAGTTAAGCCGGGCGAGAGCGGCATGATACACGTTACATTTAACAGTGCAGGCAAATCTGGCTTGCAGGATAAGCAAATTACAATTACCGCCAACACCAATCCTGCTCAAACAAGGGTGCATTTAGTTGGCGAGGTACTGGCAAAATAAATTTATAAATTAAAAATGATAGCAACTATTTTATTACAGGCTGCAGGCGGGCTTCCAACTCAGCAAATTATAACCTTTGCGTTAATTGCAGTAGTGTTTTATTTCTTTATGATAAGGCCGCAGGTTAAAAAGCAAAAGGATCAGAAAAAATACGTAAATGAATTAAAAAAGGGTGACAAGGTAGTTACCACTGCCGGGATACACGGAAGAATAGTTGATGTAAACGATACCACTTTTTTAGTAGAAGTAGACAATGGCAAGATCAGGTTTGATAAATCTGCTATATCATTAGAAGCTTCCAAGGCGTTAAATACGCCGCCGGTGGTTACTAAATAAGCTGGAAGCTTAAAGGCGAAAGCAAAAAGCAAGACAGAAAATAGAGCTGAAAGTATGAAGTGGAAAAGCAATTACAGCTTTTAGCTTTAACCTTTCAGCTTTTACCTTTTTTATATGGCAATAATAAAGTTATCTGCAACAGAACGAAGACGGGTATCGGCATTTTTTACATGCCTGGCGCTTGCCATTGTTGCGTGGGTCTTTACGGTAATGTCAAATTCTTACAGTTATACTGTTAAAGAGGTGCTTAACTTCAAAAATACGCCGCAAAGGCGTGCCTTTCATTCATTACAATCAGATACGGTTAATGCCATTATAAACGGTAGTGGCTGGCAGATGCTTTTTTCAAAGATGCATAATGATGTAAACCCTATTTCGGTTGATCTTAGATCACTTGAATACAAAAGTTATATTGTGCTCAGCTCGCAACTGGCGCAGATCAACGAAAAAAAGGAACCAGGGCAGCAGTTAGTGAGTTTTAATCCCGATACGCTTTATTTTGATTTCTCGAACAGGAAGGTGAAAAGGGTTCGCATAGAGCTATTAAGCTCTTTGGGTTATAAGCACCAGTTTTCGCAATCCGGTAATATCACCCTTAACCCTGCCTACGTGATTGTAAACGGCCCCGCCACCGTTATAGATAATATAACCAGCTGGAAAACAGACACGCTTAGGCTGGATAGCATTGCTGAAACCATAACCACAAGAGTGAATTTACAGGCTACCAGGGAGGGCAATGTAAGTGTTGTGCCCAAAAATGTGCAGGTGAATATTCCTGTTGATGAATACACCGAGAAAACGCTGGAGATTCCGGTTAAATTGATCAATAATCATGACTATGATGATGTGAAAATTTTCCCGTTAAAGGTGCGGGTAACCTTTACTACCTCATTAAGCCGCTATGCACAAACCGATGAGGACTTTTTTGAAGCGACGGCAGATCTTGACCTTTGGCGAAAACATGGTTACAAATCGTTGCCGGTGGTGATCTTTAAATCGCCGGCGTATAGCAAGATCGTAAAAATTGAACCGCAGAATGTTGATTTTATCATCAAAAAATAATGCTTAAAATAGGCTTAACCGGGAATATAGGCAGCGGGAAGACTACCGTCAGCAAGGTATTTGAGTTATTGGGTATTCCCGTTTTTTATGCCGATGATGCTGCCAAAAAAGTGATGGTAAATGATCCTATTCTTATCGAAGCGATCAAGGCGACTTTTGGGAAATCATCCTATTTTGAAGACGGAAGCTTAAACAGGAAGTACATTGCCAACGTAGTTTTTAATGATGCTGATGAACTGATAAAACTAAATGCATTGGTGCATCCTGCAACATTCAGGGCATTTGATGAGTGGGTAATGACTGTTAACAATGATGCGCCTTATGTTTTAAAAGAGGCAGCGTTGCTTTTTGAAAGTGATTCGTATAAAATGTGCGATTATTCCATTATGGTCCAATCGCCGCTTGGAACGCGCATTCAACGGGTAATGAAACGCGATAACCTTACGAGGGCCGAAGTTGAAGGCCGCAATGCCAAACAGTTTACCGAAGAAAGGAAATCGGGATTAGCCGACTATATAATTATAAACGACGAGGTGCAGTTGGTAATACCACAGGTTTTGAAATTGCATGATGATTTTTTGTCATTAGGTCATTGAAGACATTAGGTCATTGTTAACGACGCCACATCTCTATCATTTCCGAACGCAAAAATGACTCAATGACCTAATGACTCAATGATAATAGAAGATTTTGTTTCCTTTAACCCCAACGGACTTTACTGCAAATACGGTGATTTTTATTTGGATCCGATTCTGCCTGTAACTCAGGCCGTGATCTCGCATGCACATGCTGATCATGCCTTGCCGGGGAATAATACCATTTTTTGTACGGAGGCCACCCATGCCTTTATGAAATTACGATATGGAAAAAATGCCGGCAGGGAGTTTAATATCGCCGGATATAATTCACCTTTCAATGTGGGGGGCGTTACGGTAACTTTTATTTCTGCAGGCCACATGCTTGGCTCTGCACAGGTTTTAATGGAGTATCAAGGTGTTAGGTATCTTTATACCGGCGACTATAAGCTGCAACCTGATGCCACCTGTGAACCAATTGAATGGGTGAATGCCGACGTACTGATAACTGAAAGCACCTTTGCCGATCCTGCAATTTTACACCCCGACCCAGTTGAGGAAATAAAAAAGCTGAACGACATCAAAAGTAATATCCTGCTTGGTGCCTACGGGTTGGGGAAAAGCCAGCGGCTGATCCACATGATAAATGAGTATGCGCCGCAAAAGAAGATCCTGGTGCATCACCGTATAATGCCAATAAATGCCATTTATGAAAAGATGGGAATGGTACTGGGTAAGCACCAGATTTACAGCCGTAAATTAATGAAGACGCAGGAAGAATTTGTTTATATAGTACCGCCTTTTACCTTTGACAGCTATATCAGGGCTACGGGTGTGAAGCGGTTATTTGCATCAGGCTGGAAAAACTTACAGGTTAATAACCAGGATACCCTATACATATCTGACCATGTAGACTGGAACGATATTTTACAAGCCATTGCGCACGTAAAGCCAACACAGATATGGACATTGCACGGCAATGGAATGCATTTGAAAAAGTATTTCGGCGATGATATCTTTGTGAAAATCCTTAATTGAAATGCTTGTAGAGGGAATCGACTACTATATTAATGAAGATGGCAACTTTGTTTTTACAAAGGAATATCACTTAAAACGCGGATATTGTTGTAAAAATAAGTGCCTTAATTGTCCGTGGGATTATGGAAAACCCGATCAGGCTAAGGATGTTAAGAAATAATTAAGGATATTTGTATTAAGGCAATAATATTATGCGGATAGACGACGAAATACAAAGCAGTAAATTTGAGAATAATTACCATAAGGCGATTATCAATCTCTCATATACCTATGGTTGGGTAAACAACCTGTCGCGCGGGCTTTTCGAACAAAATAATATTACGCTGCAACAATTCAACATCCTGCGGATCTTAAGGGGGCAGTACCCGAAACCTGCCACGGTAAATTTACTAAAGGAGCGGATGGTTGATAAAATGTCGGATGCCTCGCGTATTGTGGACCGGCTGGTGCAAAAAGGGATGGTATCCCGTTGTACCAACACAAAGGACCGCCGTGCTGTTGACATCAGGATCAGTGAACAGGGCCTCGAAATCCTGGCAAAAATGGACCAGGAGTTTAAAATTAAGGACTTGCTTAAAGATAATTTAACCGAAGAGGAAGCCGCGCAATTAAGTGATTTGCTGGATAAGTTACGGGGTTGATTTCGGCTTTATAGAGATTTACGAAGTTTTAAAAACTTCGTAAATCTGAAATTCTTTAAGCAACCCAATTCGGCATGATCTTCCTAAACAATACCGAAAACGTCCATCCTACAAGAATTCCGTAAAGCGCACCGCAGAAAACGTCTACCGGAAAATGTACACCTACATAAACCTGTGCGAAACAGATTGTACCTGCCCAAAGAATGGCCCAAAGCCAGATCCAGCGCCATTTTTTATGAAACAACATGATCAGGAAAAAAGCCACTGCGAAATGATCAGTTGCATGTGTTGAGGGGAAGCTGTAACCTGTTCCGCAAGGTACGCGGGCTATATCAGTTTTTGAAACAATTATATCCCGGCAGGGCCTGTCTCTTTTGATCATTTGTTTTGCAATACTTGCGCTGGTGAAATCAGCAAATCCTGCGGATAAGGCTAGCAGTAATATGATAATCAGGCCCTGTTTTTTGTATCTGTAGATACAAAAGCCTATAATAAACAGGTAAAGCGGGATCCAGAATTTAGCGTTACGCATCCAGGGCATTATCCAATCAAAAAAAGGATTGGTAAGATCATGGTTAATGAAGTAGAATAGATGCCGGTCGAGTTGTAAAAGGAAATCGGGCATTGCCTGGATTAATTATAAAAGCTGTAAATATAACTATTTACCACAGGGTTAAAACAATGTAATTTTTATTACGCCTTCAGTTAAATATCTTTATTTTTGCGGGCACAAAAACATTTACACTTTGACATTAATAAAATCAATTTCGGGAATAAGAGGCACCATAGGTGGTTCGGTGGGAGAGGGATTAACCCCCCTGGATATTGTAAAATTTACAGCGGCATACGGAAGTTGGGCCGTTAAAAAATCGGGCTTAAAAAAGATTGTTATCGGCCGTGATGCCCGGATTTCGGGTAGTATGGTAAATAGCCTTGTTATTGGCACATTGCAGGGCCTGGGGATAGACGTAATAGATCTTGGTTTATCTACTACACCAACCGTTGAGGTTGCCGTTCCGGATGAAAAAGCTGCCGGTGGTATTATTTTAACGGCCAGCCATAACCCAAAACAATGGAATGCGCTGAAATTACTAAACGCTGAAGGCGAATTTATTAGCGATGCTGATGGTAAGGAAGTACTTGAAATTGCAGAAGCCAGTGATTTTAAATTTGCCGATGTAAATGACCTTGGCAAGGTTGATAGCAGCCAAAATTATTTGCAAAAGCATATCGACAAAATCTTGGCCCTCCCATTGGTTGATGTTGATGCAATTGCCAAGGCTAATTTCGAGGTAGTTATTGATTGTGTAAACTCAACAGGTGGCATTTTTGTACCCGCCTTGTTAAAGGCGTTGGGCGTAAATACTGTTTATGAACTCTATTGCGAACCTGATGGCAACTTTCCGCATAACCCGGAGCCATTACCGGAGAACCTTACTGCGCTTTCAAAGGAAGTAGTAAGCAAGCGTGCTGATTTGGGTATAGCTGTCGATCCGGATGTTGACCGCCTTTGCTTTGTTTGCGAGGATGGGAATATGTTTGGCGAGGAGTATACGCTTGTAGCGGTTGCCGATTATGTGTTGCAGAACACTAAGGGTAACACCGTATCAAATCTTTCATCAACCCGCGCGTTGCGGGACGTTACTGAAAAAGCTGGCGGCGAATACCACGCTGCCGCGGTAGGAGAGGTGAACGTTGTAAACAAAATGAAGGAAGTAAATGCGGTGATCGGTGGCGAGGGCAATGGTGGGGTAATTTATCCCGAATTACATTACGGCCGGGATGCTTTAGTGGGTATCGCGTTGTTTTTAACGCATCTTGCAAAATATGGTAAATCGGTTTCAAACCTGAGAAGCACTTACCCGGGGTATTTTATCTCTAAAAACAAAATAACATTAACACCTGAGATGGATATTGATGGCCTGTTGTTAAAGGTTGAAGAGAAATATAAGAAGCAACCCCATAGCACCATCGATGGCCTGAAGATAGAATTTGACAAAGAATGGGTACATTTGCGCAAGTCAAATACCGAGCCCATCATCCGGATCTATTCGGAGGGGAATTCGGAAACGGTTGCTAACAACCTGGCAAATAAAATTATTGCCGACATAAAAGAGATTTTAAAGTTAAGTTAGTCCGGAAGTCGGTAAAGACCGGAAGATAATAGTAGTAACAAAATTTGCGGTGAATTATTGATTTATATATATCACTAATTTACTAACTGACCCATTCATCAATTACAAACATGCGTGTTTATTTAGACAATGCTGCCACAACGCCCCTTGATCCTGAGGTAACTAAGGAAATGATAAAGGTAATGGAAAATACCTACGGTAACCCGTCATCCATTCATTCACATGGCCGTGAGGCACGCACACTTATCGAGCGGGCACGCAAAACTATAGCTAACCTGCTGCATACCTCGCCTGCTGAGATTTTCTTTACCTCAAGCGGCACCGAGGCTGATAATACGGCCATCAGGTGTGGCATTGTTGATCATAATATCAAGCACGCCATCACCAGCCGTTTGGAGCACCATGCAGTTATCCATACCATGGAAGCGCTTGAAAGAGCGGGCGTTATTAAATTAAGCTACGTTGATGTAGATAGTAAGGGAAGTGTTGATTACGATCATTTAGAAACTTTGCTAAAGGATAATGAACGCAGCTTTGTATCGCTGATGCAAGCGAATAACGAGATAGGTACCCTGTCGGATATGGAGCGCGTAGGGGACATTTGTGAAGCCTATAATGCCATTTATCATTGCGATACTGTACAAACCATGGGGCACTATCAGCATGATTTGAGCAAGCTAAAAGCACATTTTTTGGTTTGCGCAGGGCATAAGCTTCATGGACCTAAAGGCGTTGGCTTTTTGCACGTAAACCATCGCATAAAAATAAAGCCGTTGATTTACGGTGGTGCGCAGGAACGCAATATGCGCGGCGGTACTGAAAATATTTACGGTATAGTTGGTCTCGCCAAAGCGCTTGAAATAGCCTACAGCGAAATGGAACAGCACCAGCAGCATATCCAGGGTTTAAAAACTTATATGATCGATCAGCTTACAGAAAGTATCCCTGGTATAAATTTCAATGGTGAAACCGATCCGGCTAAAAGCTTATACACTGTATTGAATGTACAATTCCCTGAAATGGAAATGGCGGATATGCTATTGTTTAATTTGGATATTGCCGGCATTTCTGCATCAGGCGGCAGCGCCTGCAGTTCGGGAAGTGATATCGGTTCACATGTATTAACTGCAATTGGCGCAAGTTCCTCAAGGCCTTCTGTGCGTTTTTCATTCTCTAAATACAGCACAAAGGACGAGGTTGATTACACCGTAGCTAAGGTTCGCGAGCTTTGTTTGGTTAGCGCCTAAACTTCTGCTAATTTTCCTGTAGTGTGGTTTTTTTTATAATTTGTAAAAACAAAAGGCTGAATTTGTTGGTTTATTTAATTATAAATTAAACATCACCATGAATTCAAATAATCAAAATCCCGAAAAAAACCAGGAACGTCCAGGTCAGGGTCGCCCGAACGAAATTCCTGAAAAAAAGCAATCTGAACAGGAAGGATCAGGTTATTCTCAACAAACAGAACAGGAGCAGCAGCAAAGTGGTAACGATGCCTCATATAGTGAGCGAAATGACGTCACTCCGCCTGATCAAAAGGAATTTCCCGCAGTAGGAAATGCCACCACCGATTTTAAGCCAAGTAATCATGGCCGTACAACCGGCAGAATGGTTGGCCATGAGCCCGGTACCGAAGGCGGTTTATAGATAACGAAAATTTTCTGATAAGAGATCAGTATTAACGAAGGGTTATCAATATTGGTAACCCTTCGTTAATACATCTATAAATAATAAACCTATGGAAACTAATAATAAAGATCCGAAAATAAAACAGCAGGATACCGATTTGGATAATCCCACAAAATCCTTTAAAAACTCAAGGAATGAACAGGCCGCCGAAATAAATCGCGGTGACCCAAAATCAAAAACTTACAAGGGTGAAGGAGAGGCTGAAGTTGAGGGGCCGAACTATGATAAACTTAGCGAAGGTGCCGAGGGCGATACCGGCCAAAATGCAGGCATCTTCAGATAAATGTTAATATTCAGCTTGGATCTGCACAAATGAAAAGAGGCTGCCTGTTTGGACAACCTCTTTTTTATTTTGAATATTTAATACTTGTTTTAATTAGCCATCATTTTTAAAAATGAGCTTAATCTTTCCTTCATCTCCCTGCGGTCCACGATGAAATCCAAAAATCCATGTTCCTGCACAAATTCAGCGGTCTGGAAACCTTTTGGAAGATCCTTTTTAATAGTTTCCTTTATAACACGTGGTCCTGCAAAGCCTATTAATGAGCCCGGTTCCGCAATATTGATATCGCCAAGCATGGCGTATGATGCAGTTACTCCGCCCGTAGTGGGGTCAGTTAACAAAGAAATGTAAGGAATTTTAGCCTGTGATAGTAAAGCCAGCTTTGCGGATGTTTTAGCCATTTGCATCAATGAAAATGCAGCCTCCATCATACGCGCGCCGCCCGATTTGGAAATCATCAGGAAAGGAACCTTGTTAGCAATGGCATAATCAATTGAACGGGCAATCTTCTCGCCTACAACTGAACCCATTGAACCGCCGATGAAGTTGAAGTCCATACATGCAATAACCAGGTCTTGCCCGCCAATTTTGCCGGCTCCGGCGCGGATAGCATCCTTTAAACCGGTTTTGCTCATGGTTTCCTTTAGCCTGTCGGTGTACTTTTTGGTATCCTCAAAATGCAGCGGATCCCCTGAAATCAGATCAGGGAACAATTCTGTAAACTCATTATTATCAAAAAGTATGGAGAAATATTCTTTTGAACCGATGCGCAGGTGGTACCCGCAGTAGTGACAAACATATTGATTTTCAACCTGTTCGGAATAGTGAAGGGGTTTCTTACATTCAGGGCATTTGTTCCAGATCCCATCAGGGGCTTCCTTCTTTTCCTCAGTGGTCGTAATTATCCCTTTGATCTCACGTTTAAACCAAGCCATATCTATATCTAACTCTTTCAATTGACTGCAAAGTAACGAAATATTTTCCGAGATGTGAGATATTAGATGTGAGATATGAGATCGGGGTGAGTTATGAAGTAACAATTCCAGTCAAATATCATAGTTTACAAACGGTTTTGTTGGTGTTTTTACATAGTTTCCTGAAGTCAAATCACTTATCTCAAACCTTATATCTCAAATTTTACATTTGATTATTGTAAAACTCTAAATTTACACTTCATTTATATACCTGTTTTTAGCATAAACATAATTAACAATTGTTTATTCAAAAACTTGCAAAAAGTGATGTTTAAATAAGTGATTATTACCTATGACCATTATTTTTTTTAACTTCGAGCCCCAATTAAAAGTTAAATGGATTTAAAAAATTATAAGGGCGTTTTGCACGGAGACCAGGTGCAGGAGCTATTTGAAGCAGCAAAAAAGCACCAGTTTGCTTTGCCTGCGGTAAACGTAATAGGTACCAATACCATTAACGCGGTTATGGAAACGGCAAAGGCTGTTAACTCCCCGGTGATTATTCAATTATCAAACGGTGGTGCACAGTTCTATGCCGGTAAATCATTAGACAATTCTAAGCTGCAGGCTTGTATCCTTGGCGGTGTATCTGCTGCAAAGCATGTGCACTTGTTAGCCGAGCATTACGGTATTGCAGTGATATTACATACGGATCATGCTGCGATGAAATTTTTACCGTGGATCGACGGATTGTTGGATCACGGTGAAAAGTTTTTTGCTGAAACAGGCAAGCCATTGTTCTCGTCGCACATGCTTGACCTTTCGGAAGAGCCTTTGCACGAAAATATTGAGATCTCGGCCAAATACCTTGCCCGTATGGCAAAAATGGGTATGACACTTGAAATTGAGCTTGGTGTTACCGGCGGCGAGGAAGACGGTGTTGACAACTCTGATGTTGACAGCTCACGTTTATATACCCAACCGGAAGATGTAGCTTATTCATACGAGGAGCTTTCAAAGGTAAGTCCGCGCTTTACAGTTGCAGCGGCCTTTGGTAACGTCCATGGCGTTTACAAACCAGGTAATGTTAAACTACAACCCGTAATTTTACATAACTCGCAGGAGTATGTTAAAAAACATTTTGGTCTTACTGCCGAAAAACCCATCAACTTTGTATTCCATGGCGGATCAGGCTCAACCCAGGAAGAGATCAGGGAAGCAATATCTTATGGTGCAATAAAGATGAATATTGATACCGATATGCAATGGGCGTACTGGGAAGGTATAAAGGATTATTATAAATCAAAGGAAGGATACCTGCAAACCCAGATCGGTAACCCGGACGGCGAGGATTCTCCAAACAAAAAATATTATGATCCGCGCGTTTGGTTGCGCAAAGGCGAAGAAAGCTTTGTTAAAAGGCTGACCGAAGCATTTGGCGATCTGAATTGCATCGATGTAAATAGTAAGTTATAATATTTGTAGCGACGCAATATTCGCTGAACAATTTCATAAAAAGCGATAATGTTAAAAAAACATTATCGCTTTTTTTTGTTCTGTATCAAATAGTTTTACCATGACTAAAAAGAAGAACTTATTTGAGCGTTTTGCCAATTGGGCAACTATAGCAACGGGTAGTTCAGCCGCCTTTATAGGGGCCGCAGCTATCATATTGATCTGGGGCATAACAGGGCCGATCTTCCAGTACTCAAACACCTGGCAGTTGATTATAAATACAGGTACTACAATAGTTACCTTTTTGATGGTGTTTTTGATTCAGAAATCGCAAAATAAGGATTCGAAGGCGATTCACCTTAAACTGAATGAATTAATAGCCTCACACCAGGGTACCAGTAACCGGATGGTGAATATTGAAGATCTCACTGAAAAAGAACTCGATCATTTACAAAAATTTTATGTGCAATTATCTAAATTAGCCGGACAGGAAGATGATTTAACCTGTACGCATTCTATTGATGCGGCTAATGAAAATAATTCAAGTAAGCAAGCCAGTTTTAAGCAAAGAAACTCGTATAAAAATGCCCGTAATAAAAGCACGCAAAGTAAGTGATCCTACCGACCTGAAAAAAGTATTTGCAATCCGCTATGAAGTATTCGTAGGCGAGCAACACTGCCCTCCCGAACTTGAACTGGAATTTAACGATGTATCGACACATTTTTTGGCGACAGTTGGCGCTGAACCCGCTGGAGCATGTCGCTGGCGTAAGACGGATAATGGCTACAAGCTGGAACGCTTTGCTGTGCTACCGAAATTCCGTGGAATTGGAGTAGGGCAGGTGCTGGTTAAAGCTGTTTTGGATGATTTGCCTGTTGATGCCGCTAATGTTTATTTGAATTCACAGATCCAGGCTGTGAGTTTATATGAGAAATTCGGCTTTGGAAAAACCGGACCGGAATTTGAAGAGGCGGGGATGAAGCATTATAAGATGGTGAGGAAATAATTTCGAATTTCGGACGTTCGATTTCGGATTTAAAAAATCTTATTTGAATATTCCATAGCTTCTCGAAATTTATCCATATCAAGCCCTATAGGCTCGTTTTGAGACCGCAGGTACCCAATTAGGTTTTCAGTTGCAATATTGCCCGTAAGCTCGTCTTTTGCCATTGGGCAGCCCCCGTATCCCTTTACTGTGGTGTCAAAACTTCTGCAACCGCTTTTATAGGCCGCCTCAATTTTTTCCTGCCATGTGTTGGGTGTAGAGTGGAGGTGAATGCCAACGTCTGTTTCCGGGAAGTTAGTTTTTAGTAAAGGATATAAATTACTGATTTGTTCGGGACTTGCAATGCCAATCGTATCAGCCAACGCGATATGTTGAATGCCCTCGTCAATCAGCTTTTCTGCCCATTGCAATACTATTTCCTCGTTCCATTCATCACCGTACGGATTTCCAAAGCCCATGGACAGGTAAACAAGCAATTGTTTGTTGCGTGCGCCGCATAGTTCATGCATCCTTTTTACGGTATCAAATGAATCCGAAATGCCTGAATTTGTATTTCTCCGTTGGAATGTCTCCGAAATTGAAAAGGGGTAACCCAAATATGATATTTCCGGGTGACTGGCAGCATCTTCCGCGCCGCGATAATTAGCAATGATTGCTAACAGTTTTGACTTGCTATTGCTTAAATCAAGCTTACTCAAGACCTCCGCCGTATCCCGCATTTGAGGGATAGCTTTTGGCGACACAAAACTGCCAAAGTCTATCGTATCAAAACCAACTTTTAAAAGCAAATTTATATACGCCACTTTTAGATCGGTCGCTATAAAATCATGCAGCCCCTGCATTGCATCGCGCGGGCATTCGGTTATCTTAATGGGTGAGTTCATCAATGTTAATCCGGTTTTGATACTTGTTCGGTTTTATCGGGTAAAGTTTCACTTCTAAACTGCCTGATGATAAGCCTGCTACCTCCGTTAAAGCTGATGTAGCTACCTATCCAGTTTATAAAAACGATCACCTTATTCCTGAAACCTAAAAGGGAGATCAAATGTACGAACATCCAAACCAGCCAGGCAAAAAATCCCTGGAATTTTACCTTACCCAGATCGGCAACCGCCTTATTGCGACCAATTGTGGCTAACGACCCCTTATCAAAATATTTAAATGGCTTCGTTTGTTCTCCGTTAAGCGTTTTTAATATGGTTTGTGCGACATACTTGCCCATTTGAATAGCTACCTGTGCCACACCCGGATGTCCCTTGGGGGTATTCCTGGTTATCATTGCTGCCACATCGCCTATTGCAAAGATGTTTTGACTGCCCTCAACACGGCAATTATCATCAACCTTTATCCTGTTGCCCCTAACTATAATATCCTTATTCAAGCCTTCGGGAACCTCACCCATAACACCTGCCGACCAGATCACGTTTTTGGTACGGATAGTCTTGCCGCCCTCAAATTTTATTTCGTTGCCGTCATAGCTGTCAACTTTTACATTCAGCAGTACTTCAACGCCCATGTTGGTTAAAAACTCATAAGCCTTTCTCGATGCCTCGTCAGAAAACGGGCCCAGTACCTTTGGTAAAAAGTCGACCAGGTAAACTTTCATGTCTTCTTTTTTTAACTCGGGATAGTCCTTACAAAGTATATGATTCCTGATCTCGGCCAATGCTCCGGCTAGCTCCACACCTGTTGGCCCTGCACCTACCAGCACAAATGTTAAAAGCGGGGCCTTTTCCTCGCGGGTAGCTTTGCGGGTCGCTTCCTCCAGGTTTTGCAATATCAGGTAGCGCAGATTTAATGCCTCGGGGATGGACTTCATCGGCATTGCAAACTTTTCGATATCCTTATTGCCGAAGAAATTGGTGTTTGATCCTGTTGCTATAACCAGGTAATCGTAGGCAATTTCGCCAATTGACGTATCTATTGTGTTTTTTTCAGGATTCACTTTTGTAACCTCAGCTATATTAAAGCGGAAGTTTTTTTGACCTGCAAAGTTCTTACGGAGCGAAAATGCAATTGATTCAGCCTCCAAACTGCCAGTAGCTACCTGGTATAATAGCGGCTGAAAGGTGTGGTAATTGTGCTTATCAAGCAGTAATACTTCTACTGGCTCATCCTTCAGATGGCTTGCTACCTGCAAGCCGCCAAAACCGCCACCGACGATTACCACCTGAGGGAACTTTGCTTTATCCTTAGTATCCATAACCAATTAATTTTAGTTTTTATATGAAACAAAAAAGGCTCCAAATGTTCTTTGGAGCCTTTTGATAAATTGTTTTTTTTACTTATCTCAGATCTTTCTTTCCAAAGTCGATGATTACCGGTGTTGCCACGCAGATCGACGAGTAAGTACCGAAACATACCCCGATCAGTAATGCGAACGAGAAACCGCGGATAGTATCACCACCAAAGATGAACAATACCAGCAAGATCAATACTACGGTTAAAGCGGTAATAATGGTACGGCTTAGCGTATTATTGATCGCATCGTTAATAACCGTTTTCGGATCATCAGTTTTTGCATGGTGCAGGTTAAGGAACTCGCGGATACGGTCAAATACAACCACCGTATCATTAATGGAGTAGCCTATTACCGTTAATATCGCCGCAATAAACGACTGATCGATATCAAGCGAGAACGGAAGTACATCCTTAAATATAGAGAAGAACGATAGTACCATTAAGGCATCATGCGCGGTTGCAAACATTGCACCTAAACTAAACTGCCATTTACGGAAACGGATAAGGATGTATGTCGATATAATAATGATGGCAAATATCACCGTTAAAATAGCTGATTTTTTCAATCCGTTAGCTATGGTTGGGTCAACTTTTTGCTCGCCCATAATGTTAGCAGCAGTGATATGGGTTTTTGGATCAGTATTCAGAGCCTTTATTAAAGCCTCTCTTACTTTTTGGTCAGTGTTAGGCGCTTTGTCATTAATGAGGTATTTTGTGGTTATGCTTAACCTGTCGGTGCCGAAAGTTTTTATTTCGTTACCCTCACCCAAATCCTTGTCAACAATTTTACGCACGTCTTCCGTGGTTACGTTCGGGTTGTTGAATTTAATCTGGTAGCTATGTCCACCTACGAAATCAACGCCATAGTTAAAGCCCTGGTAAGCCATTGAAATAAAACCGGCAATAATAAAAGCGATTGAGAATATGTAGAATTTAAAACGGTTTTTAACAAAGGCGTAATTAGCGTTTTTAAAGGTATGTGAGCTCCATGGATTTGAAAATTTAATACCCATGCCTTTTCCAAGCATGTATTCAAATATCAACCTTGAGATCAACAAAGAACAGAACAATGAAGTAATGATACCAATCATTAAAGTAACTGCGAAACCCTGGATAGGGCCGGTGCCGAAAATGAAAAGGATCAAACCGGTTAAAAAAGTACTGATATTTGAATCGAGGATTGACGACAATGCATGTTTAAAACCGTCTGTAACGGCCAATCTTAGCGATTTGCCCAAAGCAAGTTCTTCACGAACACGCTCATAGATCAATACGTTCGCATCTACCGAAATACCTAATGTGAGCACGATACCTGCAACACCTGGCATGGTTAATACCGCACCAATGCTGGTTAACACGCCCATCAGGAAGAAGATGTTGATGATCACAGCAATTACCGCCACAGTACCAGCGCGGTTATAATAAGCGATCATAAATACCAATACTACTAACAAACCCACAAGGCTTGACAATAAACCGGCATGTATCGCTTCCTGGCCTAATGAGGGACCTACTACAGCGCTTGCAACAATGTGCGCAGGAGCAGGTAAACGACCAGCCCTTAGTACGTTGGCCAAATCTTTTGCTTCTTCAAGCGTAAAGTTTCCCGAAATGGATGATACGCCGCCTGATATTTCGTTTTGAACGACAGGGGCAGAGTATACATTGTTATCAAGTACAATGGCTATGAATTGTTTATTGTTTGGATCGGCAGCGGCTTCTGCAGTTACGGAACGCCATTTTTGAGCTCCGTCGGAATTCATTACCATAACTACTTCCTGGCTGCCCTTCTGGTCAACGTCGTTGTGTGCATCGTTGATTACGTCGCCGGCAAGTACAGCGCCATTTTCTGCACCGCTTAATTTAATAGCATAAAGCTCAAACGTTTTTGTTTTTGTAATTGGTTTTACCGACCAAAGGAACTTCATGCTTTGCGGAATAACCGATTTAACTTCGGCGCTGCGAAGGTATTTGTTAACCTGCGCAGTGTCCTTTACTTCAGCGTGGCCAACTATCGGACCCTGAGCAAGTTCGCCCTGTCCGTTTTGTCCCTGGTATATTGCCGGCTTCAAAACTGCGAAGAATGGATATTGCTCCGCAAATTGAGTTTTGCCTGTTAAAGCCGATGTGTCTTTTGCTCCAGTCTTTTGAACCTTGTTAAGTAACGATAAGGCACCACCCTTGCTTTTCGATGTATCAGTCTTGGCAGCAGCAGTTGTGGTAGCAGCCGGCTTAACAGGAGTTTTCGCAGTAGTATCTTTTTTCTCTGCTTTTATTTTGGCTGCGATTATACCATTGATGTTGGTAAGCAACTGGTTTACCTGCCTGTTATCATAAGTTTGATAGAACTCGAGCTTCGCAGTACCTGATAAAAGTTTACGAACACGTTCCACGTCTTTTACAGCCGGTAATTCAATTAAAATCCTATCGGAATTTTTTTGACGTTGGATATTAGCGTTGGTAACACCTAGCTGGTCGATACGGTTATATAAAATTGTATACGATTTGGTAACAGCGGTGCTCGCCTGATCTTTCAGATAACTTTCAACTTCGCTGTTAGTAGCGTTAAATTTGATGAATTCCTGGTTGTCCTTTGTTGCAAAAATAGCAGCAAGCTTTCCGTTAGGGTTAAGCTTTTCATATTCGCTAACAAATAAGGTAATGTAGTCTTGTTGACTGTGTACCCCATCAACTGTTGCAGCGGCCATGGCCTGGTTAAATATTGGATCTTGGTTATCATTTGATAACTTTTTCACCAATTCGCTCAACGAGATCTGCATGGTAACGCTCATCCCGCCTTCAAGGTCCAAACCAAGGGCCAGTTCTCTTTGTTTAACGTACTGAAAATTGTGACCTAACAACGGATATACCGGTTGCGTTGAAATTGAATCCAGGTAAGCCTTTTCTTTTGTTGTATCGCCTTTTGCAAATACTTGCGCATCATTCTCTACTTTGTGTGCAACCCATGTAAATGAAAGCTGGTATATACATACAGCAGCCAGCAATATGGCGAAAAATTTAACAACCCCTTTACCTTGCATTGTGAATTAAAATATGTAATTAATTAGTTTATAAGCATTTTAAATAAGACGGCAAATCTAATAAAATTTCCTAAGCATGAAATTTTTAATTTAAATCATTGCCAGACAGATTGAGATTTCGACCCGGAGATTAGATGTTGGACTTGTTAGTGTTTGATAATAAATATGTTATGTTAATTGTAAAGTTTTAAATTTTTTAAAACACGATTCAATAAATTGCGTTTTCAGTCGTTTTTATAAAGAAAAACCAATTTTTGATCGCCAATCTCTAACCCCTAAAACCGCTCATAGGTAATGAAGGAATAAGGTAATAAATTCTTCTCATCCGGCTCATGATCTTCCCGATAAACTTCCTTCCATTCGTTTAGGTTAATCTCAGGGAAAAAACTGTCGCCATCAAAATTTTTGTGAACAATGGTTAGGTAAATCCGATCGGTAAGATGCATGGACTGTTTGTAGATCTCGGCTCCGCCAACAATGAAAACTTCTTCCTCGGTTTTGCAAAGATCAAGAGCCGCCTCAATAGAGTTGACAATTTCGCATCCCTCAATTTTAATATCCTGTCGGGTTATAATGATATTCCTTCGGTTAGGCAATGGCTTACCTACCGATTCGTAAGTCTTGCGGCCCATTATTACTGTGCCACCGGTGGTGATCTCCTTAAAATGTTTAAGATCCTTCGGTAAGTGCCATAATAATTTATTGTCCTTGCCAATGGCATGGTTTTCGGAAATGGCTACTACTATGGTTTTCTTCATTGGGTCATTGGGCCATTGGGTCATTGGGTCATTTTGATGATTAGTCATTTTTACCTTTACCAATGAATTTATATAGATGTTAAGTTTTAAATGTATTGCTTCTAATTGCTGTAAGAGCGACTGGTAGGTTTCATCGTCTATCAGGCCCCGGGTCTTTGCTTTTTTTAACCAGCCCTTTGTTTCAATCAATTGATCCCCGGCTAAAGTAGCAGAAGTTTTTATTTTCCTTATAATGAAACCTCCCAAAGCCTTCTGCAATATTAGCTCCTATTGAGTCGGCCGATCTTGCAATTTGTTTGCCAACAGTATCTTTTGCAAAGAAATCCCATTTCAAAACAATAAACCAAATGTTATCGGCGAAAGCTTCCGATAAATTATATGCTTTTCGATTACTCATTTTTCAATGACATAATGACCAAATGACTTAATGATTATACCGGCATGCAAATTATACAGCCACAACCGCCTTTATATGCGGCCATGGATCGTAATTCAATAATTCAAAGTCTTCGAACTTAAATGCAAAAATATCCTTAACATCAGGATTGATTTTCATGGTTGGCAAGGGGCGCGGATCGCGGCTTAGTTGCAGCTGCGCCTGCTCCAGGTGATTGTTGTAAATATGGGCGTCGCCAAATGTATGTACAAAGTCGCCGTATTCCAGGTCGCATACCTGTGCCATCATCATGGTGAGCAAAGCATAGGAGGCAATGTTAAAAGGCACTCCTAAAAATATATCTGCACTTCGCTGGTAAAGTTGGCAGGACAGTTTCCCACGTGTTTCACCTTTGGCTGCGTTAGGGGGCTCTACATAAAACTGAAACAGGCTGTGGCAAGGTGGCAGCGCCATCTGGTTAACATCGGCAACGTTCCATGCAGATACCATCATCCTGCGTGAATCGGGATTGTTTTTTATTTGATTTACAACCTGTGTGATCTGGTCGATGTGCCCGCCATCGGGTTTTGGCCATGAGCGCCATTGGTAGCCGTAAACGGGCCCGAGGTTCCCATCAGCGTCTGCCCACTCGTCCCAAATGCGAACGCCGTTATCCTTTAAATATTTGATATTGGTATCGCCGCTCAAAAACCAGATCAGCTCGTGGATGATCGATTTCAGGTGCAGCTTTTTAGTAGTTACCATTGGGAAGCCATCCTGCAGGTTAAAACGCATCTGGTAGCCAAACACACTTATCGTTCCGGTTCCCGTGCGGTCGTGCTTTTGCGCGCCGGTTTCCATCACATGCTTCATCAGGTCGAGATACTGTTTCATTTTTTGAGTTGATTGGGTCGACTGAGTTGGCTTAGGTTGATTCCGTTTTACAAATTACCTTCACCTGCTCAATCAACAGAAATAAATGCAAATTAAGATAATCTAATTTGTGAAACCTACGGATGTTCAAAAATAGGGCTTTGTTGATGAATCCAATCAAGCCAGAACTAATAACTTTGTAGCTTTACAAGTAAAGTGGCTTAATGTTAGCAAGACAAACTTAATCAACCACTCACTTAATCAACCCAATCAACTGACCAATGATCATCTTCCCCAACGCAAAAATAAATATAGGCCTCAATGTAATTAATCGCCGCGATGATGGCTACCATAACCTGGAAACTATTTTCTATCCGGTGAACATAAAAGATGCGCTGGAAATTGTTGAGGCTGATGAATTGAGCTTCGAGTCGTCGGGACTGGAGATTCCGGGCAGGGCAGAGGATAACCTTTGCGTTAAGGGCTATCACTTGTTGAAAAAGGATTTTGATATTCCACCGGTAAAGATCCATCTGCATAAACACATCCCGATAGGCGCCGGACTTGGGGGCGGCTCATCCGACGCTGCTTTTTTTATTCGCCTCGTCAATCAAAAATTTGAGTTGGGAATGGATGATGAACAGATGATCGGCTATGCGAAAAAGCTTGGCGCCGACTGTGCCTTCTTCATCAAGAATGAGCCGGTATTTGCTTTCGAGGTAGGTGACGAATTTGAACCTATAAAACTTGACCTTTCCAAATACCAAGTTGTGCTGGTCATGCCGCCCGTTCAAATCTCTACGGCCGAGGCTTATCGCGGCGTAAAGCCCGCGCCAGTTAAAGACTCGTTAATGGATTTAATTTATGAGCCCATTAGCGAATGGCGAAAATATATCAAGAATGATTTTGAAGTCTCGATCTTTAAAAATCATCCGGAGATAAGAGGGGTAAAGGCGGCTCTTTACGAAGCCGGGGCCTTATACGCCAGCATGAGTGGGAGTGGTGCATCCGTTTTCGGCATCTTTGAAAATACACCGGACTTGAGCGGGCTGGAAGAAGAGAACCAGGTTTTTTATTGATTTCGGAGGTCGGATGTTTGATTTCGGATTTACCTAAAAAAATTGGATTTAGAAAAATGGAAAAGGCGTCCTACCCTAAACGTTATAATTTAAAATCACCGGTTGATCCCGGCAAACCTAAACTTCCAACGCAAAAATGTCCGGAATGCAAAAGCAGGAACATAAAGATCATAAGCCGGCGCAGGTATTTACTCAAGTCGGCTGTTTGCGCCATTGTAGTTTTGCCCTACTGGCTACTAGTTTTAAATTTAAAGGATGATGATATTCCGGATCCACCGGCTGGTATCATGTTGTTGGCTTTTCTCGCATTTACCATTCCGGTGGCTGTGTACGGTGTCTACTTCCTGGTAAGGGCCCTGCTAATAAAACAGACAAGCTACAAGTGTCGGTATTGCAAGAATAAATTTCACACCGTATTAGTAGAGCTGTGACGCTAATTCAAAAATCCGAAATCGAACATCCGATATCCGAACTTTTTAAAAGTTGACGATTCTAATCCGAACTTATTCCGATATCCAAATCAAAGTATTCATAAATTAATTAATCTGCAATCAGTTAAATCCGAAATCGAACATCCGACTTCCGAAATTCTTCAAACTCCTGCATCTTCACTAACGCCACGACCTACGCCCTCCGACCAATCATTCTCACCCCAGCCTTTTGCGACGGCGCTCAATAAGCGGTTGTGTACGACGGAAACTATCGGCATTGGTGTTTCGCTCTGCTGTGATAATTTAAATGCAATACGAGCGTCCTTACAGCCTAATTTTGATTTGAAGCCCACCGGCTGGTATTGCTTGCCGGCAATGATACGCCCGTAGTTTTGAAAAATAGGAGCGTTAAATAAAGTTGAGCCAAAAAACTCTGCGACCTTTAGCCTGTCCAATCCATTTTTTTCGGCGAGGGTATAAGCCTCAGCCATCATCTCCATTGATGCCATGATCATGAAATTTCCAGCAACTTTTACAACGTTTGCTCCACCGGCAGTCTCGCCAAAATCAAAGACGCCCTGGCCTAAACTTTCCAGCAAAGGCATCGCAATTTCCTTCGACTGCTGAGAGCCCGAAACGCAGATCCAAAGCTTCTTCGCAGCGGCAGCTTCTGGCCTGCCGAAAACAGGTGAGGCGAGGTAGTTGCTGCCTGCGATTTTGTGTGCCTCCGAAAGCTCTTGTGCGGTGTCAGGGGCAATGGTGCTCATGGAAATATGGAGCGCATTTTTAGGAAGCGTTTTAAGAATCCCGTCCTCACCCAAAACAGCCTCTTTTACTATCTCGTCTTCCGATAACATCGTGATAATTATCTGCACTCCGTTGGCGGCTTCGGCGGGCGTTTTGCATTTGGTAATTGAGGCGGCGCCCAGCTCGTCTGCTTTTGAAATGGTACGGTTGTAAACCTGGAGGTGATAGCCTGCGCTGATCAAATTTTTTGCCATCGGAATGCCCATGTTGCCGAGCCCGATAAATCCAATTTTCTTATCCATAGTGCTAGTTGATGTATTCTTTGTCGTCGTCGCTTAGTGTACTGGAATTGCTTTTGTCTGAATTTGTGTCGGTGTAGTCGCCGCCAAGTTTTTTAACCCGCTTCGGGCGCCCAACCATGAACCCCAATGCAAATGAAATGGCTGCCACAAAAAACAGCATCACCAATTTCGACATCCAAAATGTGGCCCATAAAAATTCGAAATTAACCCGGCCTGTATTTTGCATCAGCACGATGGTGAGCAGTACAGCGATGAAGATGATAATGATAGTTTTTATTGTCATGTTGATTTAGTTTAACATTTAATACAATATCCGGTTTTTTAATGTGGAATAAAAATGTCGCAAAATTTTTGCGTGGCGAATTCATGGAGAAAGGAGCGGGGTAAAAAAATCACTCGCGGATATTTTATTTTACAAATCAATTTTGACCTATCTGTGTGTTGTTGTTTCGGCCAGGAAGGATGCCGGAAATTTGAACGCTCAATAATTGCCTCCCTGGTTTTTCCTGGCCCACTCCCAAAGTCAATTAAGTCAACATTCCGTCCCGTTGAAAATTAATTTCATTTGATTTTACAGGCGACCTTTGGCCAATTTTCCTGCCTTAAAATTACGTTCATTTTCTGCCCGGTTTTTATTTTCGTATACAATGCCGGGAAAATTCCAAATTCTTGAAAATTATAATTTGTATGTTCGTTACACTTAGCTAAACCTTCTGTTAAATCCTTCGTTGTAAAAGGTAAACTTTACTTAATGTGATTTAATGTATTGATTTATAATTATATGAACACTTATTTACCAGCTTAATTTCAATTCAGCTAAAATTATTAGTATTTATAAAAATTTAAAGTTTACAAAGTTTAAATTTTTAAATTAGTTAATAGATATAATTATTAGATTATAAGGTAATTATTATTTAAAAATTTTTATGGTACATGTCTTCTTTGCGCTGAAATAGACTATAGTTACGTGTTGTTTTTGAATTTTTATCTGCTGATTTGTTTTTGGATTAAATACACTAAGCTTTTTTTGAAATTTTGCCCATGTTGCAACGAAATGTAAAATGGCTGGTGAGATGAGGGTAAAAAAAGATAATCGCTTGGTGGGCCTTAAATGGCGTTTTAAGTACTTGTGTTTTATCCCCCACCCCATCAGAGAACGGAAGAGTTATCACGAAAAGGGATGCCGGTAACTGCGTGAAGCATGACAGATGTGATGTTAAATCGGCACTTGGCAAGTGATAACAGGCCTCCTTACGAACGGATTTTTCGACGAGTAATTTGTTTTTTTGCGACCGGAAAGAGGAAGATGGTAGACAGAATTATTACCGCCCCGACCCAAAAACCTATGGTCATTTTGTTCATATCCTTAAAAAAAACAAGTGACATGACGATGCCGTACACCGGCTCCAGGTTAGTAATAAGTGCTACCCTGAATGCGGAAAGCTCGCGCATTACAGACACCCCGGCAACGTAGGCAAGCGAAGTACAGATAGTGCCGAGGATAAAGAGATAGCCAATATCGGCACCTCTCAGGTACATGCTTTGGTTGAATCCCCCGGTGCATAAAAGATAAATAGTGATCCATACAAAGGCTCCTGAGAGTTCATAAAATGCAATTACAGGGGCTTCATATTTCTTTACTTGGCGTGAATTTATGATAGAAAAGAGGCTTGCAAACACGGCACTTAAAAGGCCTGCCTCAATACCCTTAGTGTACCTGCTTTCAAATTTAAAAATAGTGGCGATGCCAATTATTATCAATAGGCCCGCCATGATTTCGAGTTTCGAGATCTTCTTTTTGTTGATCAGCGGTTCGAAAATTGCAGTAAACAATGTGATTGATGAGAGGCAAACCAGGGCCACCGGAACTGTTGAAAGTTTGATGGACGCGAAGAAAAGGATCCAGTGTCCGCCTACCAAAGCACCAGTAAATATCAATTGCAAGAAACTGTTTCTGCTTAGTTTTAATGCTGTTTTATTCACCTTAAAATACAGGAATAACGACACCGATGCGATGAGTACACGGTACCAGACCAAGCTTACTGCGGATATGGAAATGAGCTGGCCAAGAATGCCCGTAAAGCCCCAAATAAACACAGTGAAATGAAGAATTACCAGGTTTTTGTTTAGTGCCGATGGTGCGGTTTCCTCGCTCATTATTTGGGTGCTTTTGACAGCAAATATAATCCAACCAGGGCAAATATCCCATTAGGCATACATACGGCTATTAGGGGTACCATGCTGCCTTTTACAGCAAACACCAATGCAAAGCGGTCGATAACTATATAGGCAAAACAGAGGAATATACCTATTCCAAGGGGCAGTCCTATCCCTCCTCTAACCTTACGGGACGATATAGATACACCTATTAAAGTGAGTACATATGAAGATAGTGGGTACACAAAACGCCGGTATTTTTCATACAGCATTTCCTTTAACGCGCCAGTCCCCCTTATCTTTTCCTTTTCAATGTTCCTGTTGAGATCCCTGGTCGACATTGCTGTATAGACATTATCATAATGTATAAAATCAACAGGCCGCATGTCCAAAACAGTATCCTTTTGGCGGCTTGTACTATCAACATATTTTTCCTTTAAGCCGTTTACATACTTAATTGTATAAGCTCTCAGCGTCCATACACGCTTCACTGAATCGTAAACTATGGTGTTTGCATATAGCTTTTCCCTTAGCTGATCGCCGTCAAACTTCTCCAATATAAACTGGTAGCCGGTATGAATGGTGTTATCAAACGACTGTACATACACAAATGTGTGCTTATCTAGTTGAATATGTACCTCATTTTTTACATCCTGATCCCCATTAAACTGGTTTGAGTTTTCGAATGTTATTTTAAGGTTATTGGTAAAGGGGATAAGATAAAGATTAGCGAAAAGCGATACAATAAATATCAGCGTAGCGCAGATAAAATATGGTCGCAGGAAACGGTTAAAACTTGCCTTACCGCTAAGTATGGGTACTATTTCGGTTTGGTTGGCCATCTTCGCCGTGAAGTAAATTACCGCGAGGAAATTGATCAATGGCGATAACAGATTCATGTAGAAAGGTATGAATCCGGCGTAGTACTTAAATACTATTTCCTGTAATGTCGAGTGGTTTTTTAAGAAGTTGTCGATATGCTCCGAGATGTCAAAAACAACCGTTATCACCACGAAGATGCCGAGCGTAAACGCAAAGGTGCCCAGGTATTTTTTAATGATATACCGGTCGATTGTTTTTAAATATCTTCTTAAAAAAGCCCTCATTTACAATCTTTGTCCTAAACGGTTTACCATTATGTTTTTCCAGCTATAAAACTCTCCGGCAATGATTTTATTTCGTGCTTCCTGAACTAACCACAAATAAAAGTGTAAGTTATGCAAAGTAGCAATCTGCGCACCCAGCATCTCGCCCGAATGTATCAAGTGGCGCAGATAGGCTTTTGTATAGGATTTATCAGCAAACAGGTCGCTATCGGCTTCAATTGGCGAAAAATCGTTCTTCCACTTCTCATTTTTAATGTTGATTATGCCATCCTTTGTAAAAAGCATGCCATTACGGGCGTTGCGCGTTGGCATTACACAATCAAACATATCAATTCCTAAGGCAATATTTTCCAATATGTTAACGGGAGTTCCAACGCCCATTAGATAACGGGGTTTTTGCTCCGGTAATATATTGCAAACAATTTCTGTCATGGCATACATCTCTTCGGCTGGTTCGCCAACAGAAAGCCCGCCAATTGCATTCCCTTCACGCTCAAACGAAGCGATAACCTCGGCCGATTTTACCCGCAAATCCTTATATACCGAGCCTTGCACTATAGGGAACAGGGTTTGGCTATAGCCATATTTAGGCTCGGTGGTGTCGAAACGGTCGCAGCAGCGCTTTAGCCAGCGGTGCGTCATTTCTATAGAGCGGCGTGCATAGTGATATTCGCAGGGGTAGGGGGTGCACTCATCAAAAGCCATTATGATATCGGCGCCTATTGTACGCTGTGTATCCATCACATTTTCAGGAGTAAACAGGTGTTTTGAGCCGTCGATATGTGATCTGAAGGTGACGCCCTCTTCCTTTATTTTACGAACATCGGTTAAGGAATATACCTGGTAGCCGCCACTGTCAGTTAATATTGGGCCATCCCAGCCGTTGAATTTATGGAGTCCGCCAGCGCTTTCTATCGTATTTAAACCCGGTCTTAGATATAAATGATAAGTATTTCCAAGGATTATTTGCGCCTTAATATCGTTTTTAAGCTCGTGCTGATGTACTGCCTTTACGGTACCTGCGGTACCAACAGGCATAAATATAGGTGTTTGAATAGTGCCGTGATCAGTAGTGATCTCACCCGCCCGGGCCTTTGAAAGCGGATCTTGTGCTGTTAAGTTAAATTTCATTATTACGAGTGCAAAATTAGCATAATAATTATGTTGTAAGGTTGGAATGTTACAAAGTTGAAATGTTGTAAACTTTGGAGCAAATCTTTTGATTTATTTAACATTACAGCATTTCAACCTTACAACTTTCCAACAATTTTTAACAACTTTGCACGATTATTTAAAGAGGGTTTTGGAAACATATATACGCGAAGCATTTGTCATTTTATTCCAGTTTTGTTTTTTAATTCAGCTATATTTCCTGCTAACAAATCAAAGCAAACTGCGCGGCTATAAACCTTTGGAGGAACTGCCTGAAGTAACCTTGCCCATATCAGTTATTATAAGTGCGCGTAACGAATCCGAAAACCTCCGCGAAAATCTGCCCTCAATTTTAGAACAAAACTATCCAGACTTTGAGGTTGTAGTAATAAACGATTGCTCATATGATTCATCGGAAGATGTATTAAAGGAGTTAAGTCAAAAATATCCCCGTTTAAAAATTGTTACCATAACAGAGCATGATCGGTTTAAAACCGGTAAGAAATTCGCTTTAACCCTGGGCATAAAGGCGGCAAAAAACGAGCACATGTTATTTACCGACGCGGATTGTGTGCCGGCTTCTGAAAACTGGATAACCTATATGGCTTCAAATTTCACAGGTTCAGCCCAAATTGTGTTAGGATATTCGCCGTATAAAAAGACCGGTAATTTCTTAAATCCATTCATCCGCTTTGAAACTATAAAAACGGCAATTAATTATTTGTCTGCAGCCTTAAGGGGCGATGCTTATATGGGGATCGGGCGAAATTTAGCTTATACAAAAACATTATTTTTCGGTTCGAAGGGCTTTGCGGCACACATGCACGTACTGTCGGGAGACGATGATCTGTTC
Source organism: Bacteroidota bacterium (assembly GCA_030775685.1). Taxonomy (GTDB): domain Bacteria; phylum Bacteroidota; class Bacteroidia; order Sphingobacteriales; family Sphingobacteriaceae; genus Mucilaginibacter. The sequence continues at coordinate 104,727 of JALYIP010000067.1, read as the reverse complement.
GTAAATCAAAATGCCACTCCAGACAATACGGCCATTGAAATTAATGCAGACTCGTTTACTTATACCGATGCCAAAACAACAATAGCGTCGTTATTTCGTCAAAAAAAGAGGCATTTTGGGGTAGGTAAATTATATAAACAAAGGCATCGCCGGGCATTAAGCATTGATGCCGTAAGTGGTTTTCTATTCTACATTTTACTAACATTATGCTTAGTTTTCAACTTTGAACCCTTGTTAGCTTTAGGTTTGTTTATGTTTAGGTTGATTTTTCAATTGATCATATATAGTAAGTTATTTAAGCGATTAGATGGCAAAGGCCTTGTATGGTATTTGCCTGTTTTTGATGCTATTTACTATATTTACCTAAATACTTTTGGATTAATTGGGACCTTTATAAAAACCACTCAATGGAAATAAATTCGAATTTTACCGAGAACGCAAAGAACGATTTTCACCTTGTTGTCAGAGCGCGCCAGGGCGATCAAAAAGCTTATGCCGATCTGATGCACAGGTATAAGGATTCCATTTATTTTATGGTGCTAAAAATGGTGAACAACAAGGAAGATGCAATGGATCTTACCGTTGAAACCTTTGCCAAAGCCTTTGAGAAATTAGAAAAATATCAGCCTGATTACGCATTCAGCACCTGGCTTTTTCGAGTAGCCACCAATAATTGTATCGATTTTATCCGTAAAAAAAAGCTGAATACGATGTCGATCCACGGCATGACGGATGAGGATGGAGAAGAAAAACAGCTGCAAATTAAAGCGGATGTGCTTAACCCGGAAGAGACATCCATCAAAAAACAACAAACCCAGGAGTTAAAATTACTGATAGAAAGCTTGCCGCCGCGCTACCGTAACCTGATTACGCTGCGTTACTTTGACGAGCTATCATACGAAGAAATTGCCCAGCAACTCGACCTGCCTTTGGGTACGGTTAAGGCCCAGCTTTTTAGGGCCAGGTACCTGCTTGGAAATATCATAAACCGCTTCAACAGGGATGATATCTAATTATCTGCTAAAATATTTTCCCGATCTTACTGCACAACAGGTACAGCAATTTAACCAGCTGCCTGAACTTTACACGTTCTGGAACAACCAGATCAACGTAATTTCACGCAAGGATATTGATCTGCTTGGTGAGCGCCATGTGCTGCATTCCCTAGGTATTGCAAAGGTGTTGTCGTTTTTACCGGGCGAAACGGTACTTGATGTAGGTACCGGCGGCGGCTTTCCCGGCATTCCCCTGGCAATTTTATTTCCTGAAACGCAGTTTCATTTGGTTGATTCCATCGGCAAAAAAATAAAAGTGGTAGAGGAAGTTGCAAAGGCGCTGGGCTTAGAGAATGTTAAAGCTACGCATCAGCGCGCCGAACAAATCGATGAAAAATTTGATTTTGTAGTATCGCGTGCAGTTACTCAACTAAAGGATTTTTATCCATGGGTGCGTGGTAAATTCAAAAAACATTCTAAAAATACGCTGCCCAATGGCATCCTATACCTAAAGGGAGGCGACCTGGCACAGGAAATTTCTGAATCAGGACTAAAGGTTACCCAATACCATTTAAAGGATTATTTCGCTGAAGAGTTTTTTGAAACCAAGCAAGTGATCTATGTAAAAGCTTAGCCGGAGTTTTACTTTTCGCGGACGCTTCTAAAATCCCCCATCTTAATGCCGTGGATGCTATGCGTTAGGTCGGGAGTATACTCCACTGTAAGGTCGTACGTGAGCGCCGCCAGGTATTTGAATTCGTCTGCTTGTGCTTTTAGCGCATCAATTGTTATCTGATCGTATTTTGTCCCGGTCCCTTTTATCAGTATTATTTTGTTAATGTGGTGGTCAGCTCCTATAGTAAAACGAATGGTCACTATTCCTAAAAAGTTGTTGTCCTGCCCAATTACATCATGGATTTTCTTGATCATGAACATTTCTATTTTTTCGAAAAATTCATGTTGTCCCTTCATCATTTCCTTGTGCAGGCTATCTCCAAGTCGAACGTGTTTATTAACAGGTGCCGTTGTTGTATTGTCCGGATCCGACATGAGGGGCGGGGGCGACGGAATAGACGGAAAGGTTTGAGAAAAGGTATTAAGTGGGCATAAACTTAAAACAAAGCCTAACATTATGTGCGGCAGGTAATTTAATTTTAATGCTGCAGACTTTTTGATGGGTTGCATAACGGTTTAGGATTTTGAGGCTAGTAGCCCTGTTATCCCAAATGTAATATTTTTCCTTCAAAAACCCCATATGCAACAAATTGCCAAAGCGGGTTTAGGCCGTTCAGCAATTGCTCCTCAATATTAATTGAAGAATAGTTTATTTTGATGGATAGCCCATTACAACTATCTCGCCTGCAAATGATGGGTCATTGGCTAAACTTTCGCTTGCTGGTTTTGGTGCTTCAATTCCATCTAAATTAAAGGTAACCGCTAATTTATAAGTTCCTGATTTAGTATTGATATCACCATTATACCCTTTGATAACCCTTAAAACCTCTTCATCACAACCGCTGCCAATCCCTTTTATCAAAATAACATTTGATAGCTTATGGTTTTCAGCAATATCGAACTTAACAATAACACTTCCCACTGATTTGTTTTCCCTGGCAACTGCCGGATATCTAACATGCTTTGAAACGTACCTGTTCATTTCATCAAATACCTTTGATGGTGCCATAAACGGTCCCATTGGAGGAGGAGGGGGGGGCGTTTTGTGCTGCTCGCTTTCAGCTTTAGCTCTTGCTGCGCCTATGTCACTTTTGATGATAGTTGCCGGTGTTTTTACGGGCTCATCTATTGTTATTTCATCACTTTTAGCTTTTAGAGCTGTCTTTTTTGATTTCGGCGGTGCGGGTGGTGGCGGCGGCGGAATGCTCTTCAATTTAAGCGATGGTGGCGGCGAGAGCGTTATAGATTTAACAGTATCTGACGAAAAATGGAACTGGTATTTCTGCCACAACATTGCACGATCAGCGACTGAAGTGTTTTTTGAATAATAGATGTGTGTTTTACCTGTTTTATCAGTAATGGTAGCCTTGTAATAGGTTTTTCCATTAATCTTATAAGCTTCTTCTTTTGTAGACACACCTGTTTTTGTGTCTTTAATGGTGGTGGTGGGTGAGCCTGATTTGGCGGCGGTTTGCGGCGCAAGATCTACCCAGCCATAAGTTTTACTGAACCCAAGGGTTGACACACAAAGTAATCCTGCAGATAACGGAATTACTGCCAGGTACTTTAGCCTTGCTAAATTATCCGAGCGTTTTTGATTTAACATAATAATCCTCTTTTTTAGTAAATTATAATTGAAAAATGAATTTGATATAGAAGAGCCGCTAAGTCCATAGGCGTTGCTTACCAGGAACGAAGAATAAGTGAGAACATCGTTTTCATAGGCTGCCGTATGCTCGTCGGCAACGTACTCGTGCAGTGTTTTTAAGCTGCGCTGCAACAGGTACATAAAAGGATTAAACCAGTTGACTATTTTTAACAATTCTAAAAAAACAATATCGAAAGAATGTTTCTGTTCAATATGCACCAGCTCATGCCTTATCATAGTATCAGCGCCATCTACATTGGTCCCGATAAATACGTAATTAAAAAAGGAAAAGGCGGTGTTTGTATCCTCCACCTTAACCAGTTTATACTTGTTATCAAATAAGCTTTTTTGTGCCCGCGTCAACTTTACCAACTGGATGATTTTGAAAATAAATATGGTCAGCGTGATTCCAGCGCCGGCCAGGTAACCGTATAACAGCACGTCCTGTAAAGTAAAATGTATAGAGGCAGCCGCGGCGTTTACCCTCTGGGTCGGATTAATAATTACAGTTGTTACTGTATTCCCATCGTCCTCGAATGATTTTAGCGCACCAACCTGTACCAGTGGAATAATATAGGAAAGCACAGGCGTAAATAGAAGATAGGCCCGGTTTAATTTATAATGGGTTTCATTATTTAACAATAAAAAGTAAAGCAGATAAAATACCCCAAGGTAAATATTAGCCTCCAACAAATAATGCAGCCAGTTCATGATTTCTTGTTTTTAAGGTTATCAATTAGTTTGGTCAACTCATCCAGTTCTTTTACTCCCAAATCCTTTTCATCCACAATGAACGATACCAGGCTTTTGTAGGAGTCACTGAAATAATTCTTCATCATTTTATCGAACGTGAATTTTTTATAATCCGCATCGCTAATAGCAGGGAAGTAAACGTGTGAGTTTCCGTAGGCTTTATGATCGATAAAGCCCTTGCCCTCCAATACCCTTACCACCGTTGATACGGTGTTATACGCCGGTTTCGGATCGGGCATCTCTTCAATAATGTCCTTTACCATGGCTTCTTTTAATTGCCACAATATCTGCATTACCTGTTCTTCGGCTTTTGTCAATTCCTTAATGTTCATAGCAAACTATTTTTATAGTTCGATAAAGGTAAAACTATTTTTATAGTTTGCAAACTATTTTTGTAGTTTTTTATTTTTTGCTAAAATTGTTAGGATTTTTATATTTTAGAGCGATAAAACAGCCGGCAAATAAGCAGGCTACTAATAGTACGTATGTCTTTACTTCACCGTGTTGCCTTAACCTTCGTAAAAAATATCGGCCCAACGCTGGCTAAATCATTAGTAGCTCACTTTGGCGGCGCCGAAGAGGTTTTCAGTGCTTCGGCTGTTAAATTGTTGAAGGTGCCCGGGATAGGAGAGAAGACCGTAAACCAACTGGACTTTGATGTAGCATTAAAAAAGGCAGAAGCAGAGCTGAAATTTATAGAGAAGAACAGCGTAGAGGTAATTTTTTACACTGACAGCAAATATCCCAAACGCTTAAAAAATTGCAATGATTCGCCGGTTTTGTTATATGCTAAGGGTAATGCCGATTTAAATACCCAGCATATAGTAAGCATTGTGGGTACCCGTAATGCAACTGATTATGGCAAACAACTATGCCGGCAAATGATTGAAGAATTGCAGCAATATAATGTTTTGGTTGTAAGCGGCCTTGCACTTGGGATTGATGTTGCTGTACACAAGGAGTGTTTAAAACATAACGTACCCACCGTTGGTGTAGTAGGGCATGGGCTCGACAGGATGTATCCGAGCCAGAACCGGGCAACTGCCGATAAAATGCTGGAACATGGTGGCTTGTTATCAGAATATCCATCCGGAACCATTCCTGACAGGGAGAATTTTCCGCAGCGAAACCGCATTGTTGCCGGAATGGCAGATGCCACGATCGTTGTTGAAGCCAGTATAAAAGGCGGTGCATTGATCACTGCCGAAATAGCAAATTCTTACAACCGCGATGTCTTCGCTTTCCCCGGTCGATTAGGCGATGAATATTCTGAAGGATGTAACTTCCTGATCCGTAATAATAAGGCACAATTACTTACGTGCGTGGCTGACCTCGCCTTTAGCCTGGGCTGGGAAACGCCGGATGTTGCAAAGCCTGTTGAACAGTATGTATTACCGCTTGATCTATCGTCGGACGAAAGCCTGATCCTGAATTTTATAAAGGGAAATAACGGTCCATTGGCAATTGACGACCTTTCGATAAAAACTAACATGCCAACCAGTAAGTTGGCGATGAATTTATTGAATATGGAAATGCAGGGGTATATAAGGTCGCTGCCGGGGAAAACGTATTGTATTTCGTGAGTAGGGAGTAGTGAGTTGTGAATGGGAGCATAAAAAATAATGGAGTTAATTTGTTAACCACTCACTACTCTCCACTCACCAACCTATTCATTCGGTGAGCTATAGTAAACCAGTTTCCCTGAGTCCTCAGTTAGCAGGGCCCAATCATCTACTTCAAAATCAATTAATGCCGTGGTACTGGTATGTACTTCTCTAGTCTCGCCAGTTAAATATTGCAATATGTAGGCTATCCCTGGGTTATGGCCTACAAGCGCAACGAAACCAACTTCGTTAGGGAATGCATTGATAACCCTTAAAAGTGTTTTTTCACTTGCTTCATAAATGGCTTTATTTTTTGCAGGTTCAGGTAAACCCAAATGGTCTGCAAATATTTCGGCGGTAGTTAATGTGCGCTGCGCCGGGCTTGTTATTATTAACTCCGGAATTAGCCCCTTATCCTTTATCCTGTCGGCCATAAAACCAGCATCCTGCATGCCGATATATTTTAACGGCCTGTCAAAATCCCTCCCCGCAGTATCCTTTTCAGCTTTAGCATGCCTTACCAACAGTAATTTTTTCATTTCTACGATAAATTTAAAAGCTTTTTAGCTTGTACGTTCCAGCGACAATAACGTTACAAAGTACAACTAATTGGTATTTAAATGAAGCTAATTTTTATATAAATTGTTTTAAAAAATATAGCATGATCTACCGGCAGGTCAGATTATATACTTGCCGATCGCAGCAACAATTGTTTCCGGTTGAATATTGTATAAACAGGCGTAATCCTTACGAAAGCAGGGTTTATTTCCATAAATTGAGCAGGGTCGGCATTCAATATCGTCAGCAACTATATCACCTTCCGATTGACCATAACCTAAAAAACCTGCATAATGATGGGTGGCTCCCCAAACCGAAACTACCGGGATGCCCTCAAGTGATGCCAGGTGCATCCCGGCAGAATCCATGCTCATCATCACGTTAAGCTGGCTTATTATTGCAAGTTCCTGTTCCATGGTTGTTTTACGGACCAAAGAAATAACCGAATCATATTTTTCCTGCCATTGCTCGCAAATTTCCTGCTCCAAAACAGATCCCCCAAAGAGGAATATGTTTACATTTCTGTTATCCAGTAATTTGATAACCTCCTCAGTTTGTTCCAATGGGTAAATTTTACCCTTATGCTTTGCAAAAGGGGCAATGCCTACCCAGGGCTTCATTTTTTCACCAGTTATTGCAAGTGTCTCATTTGTAAGCTGCTGCGGATGCTTTATTAGTTTTTGATCAAGATGAGCCTTAAACCCTAAATTAATAAATACATCTGCATAACGCTCCGTAGTTAATTTAAGCGGTTTTAAAACCTTACCGGGGAAGCGGGTCAATAGCTTTTTTTCTGGCCGGCCTTTATCTATGTACGCATAGGGCATTCCTGAGATTCGGAAAAGTTTCCTTAATATTTTTGTTCTTAAATTATCGTGAAGATCGGCAAGTGCGTCGTATTGCGTATTCTTATTTAGCGTTCGGAATAATTTTACTATGCCTTTTAAGCCTTTGAATTCGTTATTAAGATCAACCGAAAAATAGCTAAGCCGTGGAATGTCGTTAAAGAAACCGGCAAATTCAGGTCTGGATATAAAAGTTATAATGAGTTCTGGGTTTTGCTTTAGCACAGCTTTTAATGCAGGCACGGTCATTGCTACATCGCCCATTGCCGACAACCTTATTGCCAATATATGCTTTGGTGCCGGCATTTATTTCTTAGTGTTATACAAAACAGGGTTCAGGTCGGGATCATTGTACATTTTCATCTGGCGGTACACTTTCATATACTTTTCGCCTTTTTGAATATCCTCTAGCAGTTCATCGATAGCAAGGGAAAGGTCGGCTTGTTGTTGCAAAAGGACAGCCAGTTTTGTTTTACGCTTGTTAAGTTCTGCTTCATTTACATTCGGCCTTACACTTTCCTCATGCATGTGATAGATTTTTAACGCAAGTATAGAAAGGCGATCAACCGCCCAGGCCGGGCTTTCGGTATTTATTCGTGCTGATGCAAGTGGTTTAACATCTTTGTATTTATCCAGAAAGTAGGTATCTATATCCTCCACCATGTCAGTACGTTCCTGGTTTGAACTGTCAATGCGGCGCTTCCACTTCAAGGCAATAACCGGGTCGATCGACGGGTTGCGTATCTCATCTTCCATGTGCCATTGCGCGGTATCTATCCAACACTTGGTGTAAAGCAAATTTTCGAACGAGCCGATTTCGTAAGGGTTTTCGTAACGGAAGTTTATATCATTATATAAATGATAATCATAAATCGTTTTTATAAATACTTTGTTACAAAGCTCACTTATCATTTTATAATTCTCTTTCTTTAATCTTTTTAATAATTGAGGTTGATGAATAACCTTCAACAAAGGTAATGGTTTTAACCTCGCCTCCGTTTGCAATAACTTCCTTAGCTCCTACGATATTGTCTATGGTATAGTCAGCACCTTTTACTAATATGTTGGGCATTAGCGAGGTGATGAGGTTAAAGGGGGTGTCCTCTTCAAACAGAACCACTGCATCTACAAAAAACAAAGCGGCAAGCAGAGCTGCCCGGTTACTTTGATCGTTTATCGGCCTGTCCTCGCCTTTAATTCGTTTTACTGAACTGTCGGAGTTTAAACCTATGATGAGTTTATCACCCAATTCGGCGGCTTTTGCAAGGTAGGTTACATGGCCAAGGTGAAGCAGATCAAAAACGCCATTTGTGAAAACTACCTTTTTGCCCTCCTTTTGCCAGGTTGAAATCAGGTCTTTTAGGTCGGCTAAAGGCCGAATTTTATCTAACAGTGTTTTTTCTAAATCGATTCTCATCCTGGTTAAAACAAATCGTCAACCGCCTTGCAAAGTATATGGCCTATTAAAATGTGCATTTCCTGGATGCGGGCGGTAACTTCCGATGGTACAATAACATTCAAATCGCAAAGGCCATTCATTTTGCCGCCGGTTCTGCCAGATAATCCTAAGGTAACGCAACCCAAATTCCGGGCAGTTTCAAAGGCATTCAAAATTCCCTGGCTGTTGCCGCTGGTAGAAATGCCGATAAATAAATCTCCGGGTTGCGCCAACGCCTCAACCTGTCTTGAAAATACATGGTCATAACCATAATCATTTGCAATGGCGGTTAATGCAGAAGTATCAGTAGTCAAGGCGATGCCCGGCAAGGCTTTACGGTTTTTAACAAAGCGACCGCTTAATTCAGCCGCAATGTGCTGGGCATCAGCAGCGCTGCCGCCATTACCAGCTGTTAGTACCTTTTTGCCGTTTTGTATAGCTGACACAATCATTTCGCAACCTTTCTCAATGTCGCTGCCGAGTTGCTCAATTACTTTTTTTATAAGCTGCTGATGGTCGTTTAGTTCTTCAATTACCATTTGTTTGGATTTCGGATCCCGATAATTATTGGGACGGATTTTCGAATTTGGATTTATTTTTATCTCGTTTGCAAATATACCAATGAACTAATGAACAAGTGAACCAATAAACTAGATCTCCATGTCCTTTATGATTTCATCAATTGTTGTAGTGGCACTACCTACATGCCTTATTACTATGGCTGCAGCATGGTTAGCTAACTCACAAGCCTCCTCCACGGTAAGACCCGCCGCGATAAAATAGGCGATGGCGGCAATTACAGTATCGCCGGCACCGGTAACATCAAAAACCTCAGTAGCTTTTACCGGTAACAATTTACTTGATCGCTCGGTTACAATCGCCATCCCTTCTTCTGAAAGCGTGACTATTAAATAGGTAGTTTTGGTTTGTGCGAAGATAGTTTTCGCAGCTTCCTGCAGCTCGCCGATATTCTTTATCGACTCTGTTTTTGCGGCTTCCGCCAGTTCCTTACGGTTTGGCTTTATTAAATAAGCGCCGTCATATTTTTCGTAATTCAGCCCTTTTGGATCGATAATTACCTTTTTTTTATGATCAGTTGCAATTTTTATAAGCCGCTGCGTTAGGGCAGGAGCAAACAGCCCTTTATTATAATCCGAAAATATGATGATATCGGTCTGGTCGATAATTGCAGAAAGCTTATCCGCCATCTCGTCTTCCAATGCTTTTGATATTGGTTCCGTAACCTCACGGTCGACCCTTACTAATTGGTGTCGTCCGGCTAAAACCCTGGTTTTAACAGTAGTGGGCCTTGAGGGATCGTTAATTATTGTATTGGTTTTAACGCCCTCGCTTTGCAGTATTTTAATCAGGTCATTCCCGGTGGCGTCATTTCCAATTACACCGGCAACAGTAACGTTAGCGCCAAGCGCAACTAAATTTTGTACAACGTTACCAGCTCCACCAAGTGTGGTGGATTCACTTTTAACATTAACTATCGGCACAGGTGCCTCGGGCGACAGGCGTGACGCAGTTCCCCAAATATAATGGTCGATCATCAGATCGCCGATAACCAGTATCGATGGTCTTGTTTGTGCCGACTGAACGGATCGTACTTTGTTTATTAAATTCATTTGTTCACTGGTTCATTAGTTCATCGGTACGAATCCGGCTACTTTTTATCTCAATTCTTTTAGATTTATAACCTAATCTCTAGTCTCTAACCTCTGGTCACTGAAGTCTTTTGAGAAAAAAACTTCTCAATTTCCTGCAATGATAATGCATTTAAGCATCTTTCCTTGTATAAGCCGCCTTTTCGTGCTACCAGCAGGCCATAATACATATCCAAAAAGCCTTCCTTCCTATGGGCGTCCGGGTTGATGGAGAGCCAAACGCCCTTTTCCAACGCATACTGATGCCAGCGCCAATCCAAATCAAGGCGAAGCGGGTTAGCATTTATTTCTATCACCACGTTATTTGCTGCACAGGCGTCGATTACTTTTTTATAGTCGATGGGGTAGCCTTTACGGCTTAATAATAGTCTTCCGGTAGGATGCCCCAATATTGTAGTATACGGATTTTCAATGGCTTTTATTAGGCGTGAAGTTGCCTTCTCTTCATCCATCTTAAGTATGGAATGTACTGAGGCGACAATAAAATCAAACTTTGCCAGAATCTCGTCTGGGTAATCAAGGGCACCATCATACAAAATATCAGATTCGATGCCTTTAAAGATATGGAAGCCGTTTAGTTTTTTATTCAGGTGATCTATTTCTTCCTGCTGTTGCAGCACACGTTCGATGCTTAGTCCTTTTGCATAAAAGGCACTTTTGCTGTGATCGCACATGCCTAAATATTCCAGCTTCAGTTCGTCGCGGCAATACAGGGCCATTTCCTCAACAGTATTTATGCCGTCGCTCCAGGTGCTGTGGTTATGTAAGGTGCCTTTGAGGTCAGCATGACTTATTAAATGTGGAAGCGTTTTTTTTGCAGCTTTTTCAATGAAAGTATCACCCTCTCTAAGCTCCGGTAAAACGTATTCGAGGCCTGCTTTTGTGTAGATCAAATCTTCACTCGTCGGCTGGTCAATTAGGTCGGCCGTTCTGCTTAACACCGCCTGCACATGCTCATCATCACCTGTAAATTCAAAAAGCGCCGAATAAAAATAGCGCTTCTCCACACAAATTACCTCCACTTTTAGGCCATGTTCAATATGGCCGGTTATATGATTTCCCTCTGTCTTTATCTCCTGTAAAAGTTCGGAATGCTGTAAAGTATTAAATGCGATCTCCTGGTCGCGGCTCCCGAGTACAATTACAAGCTTATTGATGATCTCACAGTACCTGCGAAATTCGCCTGCAAACTCGATCAATGCATCCGGGAAAACACCTTTTAACTGTTCTAAAAGATCCTTAGCTTCCTGTTCAACTTTGGCATACAGGAACTTACCATGGCTGGCCATGTTAAATTCAATTACTTTGCGGATGTCTTCCTGTGTTTTTAAACCGAAGCCTTTTGCTTCAACCAGCCGGTTCTCATTACATGCATAAAATAGCTCTCCGATGTTCTCGATGCCAAGTTCCTTCCAGATGGTGGCAACCTTTTTTGGGCCGATCCCTTTGATTCCCATCATTTCAACAATGCCTTCCGGTGTTTTGGCAAGCATGTCGTCAAGTTCGGTCATGGTGCCTTTCTCCAGCAGCTCTATGATCTTTCCGGCGGTGCTTTTACCTATGCCATCAACTTTTTCAAGTTCTGCAAAGCTTTTACCGGCAACGGGGAAAGGCAGCTTATCTACTTTAAAAGCGGCATTGGCTATTGATTTTATCTTAAATGGATTTTCCTCATGCAACTCCATTAATTGCGATAACAGGCGAAGCTTACGGGCTATTGGTTTGTTTTCCATAATTGATCGAGGGTGTAAAAATACGAAAGCCATCCAAATCAGGCTGCTTTCCAATCAAAATATATTTATAACCAGCGTTATCTCAATGATAAACTGACGTATAGTCATGGGTTGAAATCGGCTCAAATTAACAAAAAAGTGGGTTTACACGGTTTACATAATTTAGCGTAAACCAATGGATAAATATCTTATAATCAATTACTTACATAAATTCCCTCTAAAGTAGTGTAAATCGACTATCCTAAAGATAGCAACTATTAAAGATAAACTATTAAGTAGTCTGGAACTAGTTAATTTCTATATCATAAGGGATTCGGGCCTGCGGTATGCGCATCAGTTGGGTTACGCTTTTTATTTGCTCGTAATACTTAAAGTTGTCGCCCAGTTCCGATTTCATAAAGTGGGCCCTTATCTCGGCGTTCATGCCTAAGCCGAATTTATTTAAGAAGCTCTTTTGCTCAGGATAGGCTGCCAATTTATATTTTTTAAGGTGAGCCATTCTTGCTGCCGATTTTACGGCATCATTAATATTACCCAAACGATCAACCAAACCATTCTGTACTGCCTGTGTGCCTGTCCAAACCCGGCCTTGTCCAATGCTGTTTACATACGCCTGTGTTTTATGACGACCATCAGCTACTGCTTTGGTGAACCAATCATAGCCCTGGTTAACCTGGTTTTGAAGGATAGCTTTTTCTTCCGGCGTTAAAGGTCTTGATGTCTCGCCCAAATCAGCAAACTTCCCGGTTTTCACACCGTCAAAGGTTACGCCTAATTTATCATTAAAGAATTTTTGCATGTTTGGCAGCACCGCGAAAATACCGATGGAGCCTGTTATGGTATTGGGTTCAGCAATAATTGAATCTGCAGCACAGGCAATGTAATAACCGCCTGACGCAGCAAGATCACCCATTGAAACGATGATCGGCTTCACCTTTTTTGTAAGCGCCACCTCGCGCCAGATCACATCGCTGGCTAATGAGCTACCGCCCGGTGAATTTATCCGTAACACAACAGCCTTTACCTTATCGTCTTCCCTTACCTGGCGCAGTGCCTTTGAAATTCTTTCGGAGCCGATGGAATGATCGTCACCTTCGCCGCCAACAATATCGCCCGAGGCGTATACCACGGCGATTTGATTCCCTGATGTTTCATTTTTATCGTCAGAAGTGGATTCACCCGAGGTATAATCACTTAATTCAACGCTTTTCAAATCACTCTTAGGGCTGGTTCCACAGCGTTTTTTCAATTCATCTAAAATCTCGTCCTTATATTTTAAACCGTCAACCAACTTATATCTTAGCGCATCTTCCGGCAGGCGGACCTTAAGGTCATTGGCGATATTGAACAACGAGTCTTTTCTGATCTTACGGCTTTCGCTGATGCCGGTTAAAAAATGATCGTACAGTGAACCGAGATATGAATTTACCTGCAGACGGTTTGCATCGCTCATTTTTGTTAAAAAGAAGGGTTCGACAGCGCTTTTATAGGTGCCAACCTTTATTATCTGTGCTTCAATTCCCAGCTTGTCGAGCGCTCCCTTTAAAAAGGTGATCTGCGAGCTAAATCCTTTAAATTCAAAGATACCTTTAGGATTGACGTATACTTTATCGGCAACGGATGCCAGGTAGTAAAAGCTTTGTGTATAAACTTCGGAATAGGCTATTACAAATTTTCCGGATTTTTTAAAGTTGATAAGTGCATTGCGGATCTCTTCGACAGTAGCCTGGCCAGCCGACATTGAACTTTCATCAAGGAAGATACCTTTTATATTGGGGTCGGTTTTTGCCTTTTTAATATTAGCGAGAATATCGTTAAGGCCAACGACTTTATCTCCATCAACACCCAGAAAACTTAGTGCGGATAAGGGATTATTGGGCGTACGCTCAGAAATGGGATAGTTGAATTTTAATTGCAGAACACTGTTTGGCGATACATCAGCAGTTTTATCGCTTCCTGCAGTTGCTATGAGCCCGCCGATAAAAATAAAAACAAACAATATTATCAGCACGCTTATAACTAAAGATCCCACCATGCTGGCGAGTACAAATTTGAAGAATTGTTTCATTAACTGTTATAAATCTTTTATCTATGCAAACTTAGCAATTCGATATGGATAATATTAAGAGCTAAATCTATAATATTTGTTACAACATGAATACTGTTTTTTTATTACTCGGCAGCAACCTGGGCAATCGGCATTTCTATATGCATGAGGCCATTAAGTTAATTGAAGCAGATATTGCGCCGGTTTTAAAAACCTCATCGGTATACGAAACGCAATCATGGGGAAAAACTGATGCGCCCGATTACTTGAACCAGGTAATCGTTATTGAAACGGATTTTTCAGCACACGAGGTTTTGCGCAGAATCCTGGGTATTGAGCTTGTTTTGGGGCGAGTACGGGAGGAGAAATGGGGTTCACGCACTATCGACATTGATATTTTATTTTTTGGGAACGACATTATTGATGAACAGGAGCTGACAGTTCCACATCCCGGGTTGCACAAAAGGAGGTTCGTGTTGGAGCCGCTTGCCGAAATAGCACCCGATTTAACACACCCGGTAATAAATAAAACAATTTTAATGATCAAAAGTGAACTTAAAGATAACTTGATCGTAAAAAAGTTATAATTTTGAAATATATAAACCGCAATATGTCACACATATTTCCTGAGCATGACCTCGATCTCTCCTTCTTGTTTGAAATTGCCGATGGCAGTGACGAATTTATTGTAGAGTCAATTGAAATGTTCCTGCAGCAAACCCCTGATTTGCTTCAAACCATTACCGGTGCGATAGAAAACAAAGACTGGACCCTTGCAGCTTCAGCTGCCCATAAGCTAAAACCTAACCTCGGATTTTTTGGAATGCCAGCCAGCCAGGCTAATATCCAGGAAGTTGAGTTAATGGCTAAAGCCGGCGCACCCGACCCGGAGCTTTTGATTTCGAAATTCAATGCGGTGCATGCCGTTATCTCAGCTAACTTGCCGCGACTGGAAACTATCCGAGCCGAGAAACAAGCGGGGCTGTAGGTAGAGATTAGATACCGGGAGGTTGTATAGCAATGCCATATGGCAATCTTTTCGCATATCTTAGTATGGTACTAAGCGCTGATTATCTGCTAATTACTAAAGTTCCTTAACGCTGAAACTATAGCTTTCCATTATCAGGTTGGCTAACAGGCTTTTGCAGGCGGTATCAACTTTGGCGTTGGCTGTTTCTTCGTTTTCAGCGTCAACTTCCAGCGAAATATGTTTACCGATACGGATATTGTGTATTTCGGACAAACCAAGATTCTTCATGCTTCCGGTTACAGCTTTACCTTGAGGATCAAGTATTTCTTTTTTGGGCATTACATCAATTTCTGCCTGGAATTTTTTCATTTTAATTGTTTAGATACGAATTAACCGGAGCTATCAGCCTTCTTTTTGCGGATGTCCCAGGATATCTTCATTTGAAAATTTGAACTGGATAAACGATAGGATGATATAAAATACAATAACTACCGGAACTGCTGCAAATTTAAAAAATAGTATGAGTATTGCCGAAAATAGTAACAACAAATAGCGGAAAATATTTTTGTTAAAATCTCGGTTTTTAAATTTTAATGACATCATCGGCACCTCTACTACTAACAGTGTGCACATAATAATAATTAGTACCGATAGAAAATAGGGGTTTTGCAAGGGTCCGGTAAAATATCGGTTATGGTGATCAAGGATCAGCGGGAAGGAGGCGATAAGAATTGCATTTGCAGGCGTTGGCAAGCCAATAAAATGCTCCGCCTGGCGCGTATCTACATTAAACTTAGCCAGCCTTAAAGCCGAAAATACCGGGATCAGGAATGCTATAAAGTTTAAATATTGGCTGATGTTGTCTATTTGATGTGCATCAAGCAATAACTGGTACATTATTACTGCGGGCAATACACCAAAACTCACCATATCGGCCAGGGAATCAAGATCTTTACCTATGCCCGAAAACGATTTAAGCACACGTGATGCAAGTCCATCAAAAAAATCAAAAATGGCTGATAAAAATATTGCATATGAGGCGGCAATAAGCTCACCTTTGAAAGCCAACACTATTCCTATACAGCCGCTAAACAGGTTTGCGCAGGTAATAGCATTAGGCAAGTGTTTTTTTACGCGATTCTTCATTCCGGTATGAAGGTATCAAGAATTATTAAATAAAGTGTGAAGTTAAATATTAACTTTTTATGCTAATATAAAACTTCACAAATATTATTTTATTACGAGTTCATCGAAATCAAAAATTCCTCGTTGGTTTTGGTTCCCCTTATTTGCGCTTGCAGGAACTCCATCGATTCTTGCGAATTCATGTCAGCTAAGTGGTTACGGAGGATCCAGATGCGCTGCAATGTTTCACGGTCAAGCAGCAAATCGTCGCGGCGGGTACTTGAAGCAGTGATATCAATTGCAGGGAAAATACGTTTGTTGGATAATTTACGATCCAACTGTAGCTCCATGTTACCGGTACCCTTAAATTCTTCAAATATAACCTCGTCCATTTTCGATCCGGTTTCAGTTAATGCAGTAGCAATAATGGTTAATGAACCGCCATCCTCAATGTTACGTGCCGCACCAAAGAAACGTTTGGGTTTATGTAAGGCATTGGCGTCAACACCACCAGACAGGATCTTGCCTGATGCCGGAGCTACAGTATTGTAGGCACGTGCAAGGCGGGTGATAGAATCCAACAGGATAACAACATCATGGCCACATTCAACCATACGTTTTGCCTTTTCAAGTACAATGTTGGCAATTTTTACGTGACGCTCAGCAGGCTCATCAAATGTTGATGACACCACTTCGGCGCGTACGCTGCGGGCCATATCAGTTACTTCTTCGGGGCGCTCATCAATCAGTAATATGATCAGGTAAACTTCCGGGTGATTTTTGGCTATCGCGTTAGCAACATCCTTTAGCAACATGGTTTTACCTGTTTTAGGCTGGGCCACAATTAAACCGCGTTGTCCTTTACCAATAGGAGAGAACAGGTCCATTATGCGGGTTGAGTAGTTACCGGCATCTGTAAACAGGCTCAATTTTTCGGACGGAAACAACGGCGTTAAGTGATCAAAAGGAACACGATCGCGAACTTCAGCAGGGATACGGCCGTTAATGGCTTCAACCCGTACCAAAGGGAAATATTTTTCGCCTTCCTTCGGTGGCCTGATGCTGCCGCGAACAGTATCCCCGGTTTTAAGGCCGAATAGCTTTATTTGCGACTGTGATACGTAAATATCATCAGGAGATGTTAAATAGTTATAATCGGATGAGCGCAGGAAGCCATAGCCATCCGGCATGATCTCAAGTACACCTTCGTTTACAATAACATTGTCAAAATCAAGATTGATCGCAGGTTCCTGGTTTTTTTGAGGAGCAGCCTGGTTAACACGACGCTCAAATTTCTGAGGACGCACACCTTCGGTTACTACCTCTTCATTTTTTTCCTCATTTTCTGCGGGTTGCTCAGGCTCCGAACCTGGTTGCGGTCCGGTTGGTTGGGTATCCGAATTTTCTGATTCGTCTGTAACTGTTTCGTCATCAGGCATATCAAAAAGGTTGGTATCATCCAGCGGCACTTCAATACGCGGGGCAGTGCTGCTTTTTATAACGCGGATCCTTTTGCGAGTTTTTTCGCCGGCCTCGGCTGCCGGTGGTGGTGGTTCAACAGCAGCATAGTTGCTGTTAACGGTATCTTGTTGGGCGCGGGCGGCCTCAATTAATTGTTCCTGTTCAACAATACGGGTTACCAGTGCGGCTTTTCTAAGTTCATCAGCCTCGGCAATACCTAAATTTTTGGCAATTTCGCGCAACTCTGAAACGAGTTTGTCGTTCAATTCGTTTGTATCAAACATATTATGAATTATAGTTCAAAAGGATTTTTAATTTGAATATTTTTTGTAGAAGTTCTTATTTTTCAACGGAAATCAGGGGTAGCAGCATTCTCACTAAACGTTAAGATAATCACCCTAAAGGGGTTTTAAGTGTGTCTCGATAAAATGTTTTTATGAAATAAATTTGTTATGCAACTTAGTATGCAACATCTAAACCCAAGTAAAATATTTTAATAAAATAACGTGGAGTTTTAAATTGTTTCTTTAGTGCAAGAAAAATTCAACGGAAAACACTGCAATTTTACTCAATTAATTCATATTATCAAACTATTTTAAAAAATATCCATTAATGGGCTAACACTTCGAGTAAATTTTAGTTTTTTTGGGCATTCAAAAAAATAAAACACAGCCCATGATCTCCCGCCAGTTTCTTATCGACCAAATAAAACAAAAGAAATCGTTTTTATGTGTGGGCCTCGATACCGATATAGAAAAGATCCCCGAATTTTTAAAAGACCTTCCCGACCCGATATTTGAATTCAACAAAAGGATAATTGATGCAACTAAGGACCTATGCATTTCTTATAAGCCGAATGCTGCATTTTATGAAAAACATGGTGTAAAAGGTTTGCAAAGCCTAATAGCTACCTGGAAATACCTGCCCAAGGATTGCTTAAACATAATTGATGCCAAGCGTGGCGATATGGGTAATACCTCGGGAATGTATGCCAAGGCTTTTTTTGACGAATCGGCAGGAGGTATGAGCTTCGACGCGATAACCCTGTCGCCTTACATGGGGCATGACGCCGTATCGCCATATTTAGAATATAAGGATAAATGGGTGATCATTTTAGCACTTACATCCTCCGCCGGGAGCAAGGACTTTCAATACCTTACAACAGAGAACGGCTTTTTATATGAAGTCGTAATACAAAAGGCCAATACCTGGGCCAATGCCGACCGGATAATGTATGTGGTTGGCGCCACCAAAAGCACCGAGTTTACCAACATCCGCAAATATGCGCCGGATAATTTTTTACTGGTGCCAGGCGTGGGAGCGCAGGGCGGCAATCTCGCCGAAGTTTGCCATTATGGAATGAACAAGGATTGCGGCCTGATTGTAAATGCATCCCGTTCCATTATTTATGCATCAAACGGCGAAGACTTTGCCGAAGCGGCAAGAGCAGAAGCACAGAAAATTCAAAAGGAAATGCAGGCGGAATTAGAAAAGGCCGGCGTGATTTAGTCAAGAGTCAAGAGTCAAGAGTCAAGAGTCCAGAGTCAAGAGAATCTGGATAGACAATTTAGTCATTTTTTTTCTTGATTCTTGACTCTTGTTTCCAAGGCTCATTCTTACACAGCAAGCTTCCCCTCAATAGAATCATCCAGTGTTTTGCCGACTGCGGCACCCACCAACATCTTAGCAAATGCGATTGCATTGCCATGTTTGTTATCCCAGTAGTAGCCGTCAACGGGTTCAACCTTTATTACGGATATTCTCGGATCCTCCTCGCCTTCGGTAAACCATGTTTTTAATACGGGTTCCCAAAGCTGCCTGATTTTTTCCTTGTCCTCGCTTACTGAACCTATCCCATAGATATTTAAAAAATCGGAATGTGCAGATCCCTGGAATAACAGGTGTACAAATGGATCGTGAATCAGCTCGTCGTTTTTGTGGCTGTCGTTTGCACTCAGGAACCAAAAGTTACCGTCGTCGTCAATTTCCTGTACAGACATAGGCCGGGTAGATAAGGGGAGACCGGTTTTAATATTAGTGCAAAAGAAGCAGCTTTTTGCTGTGCTTACCAGGTCTTTGATTTTGGCGATGGCTTCAGGGCCATTCAAGTTTTTAAAATTGTCTTCGGGTTGTTGTTGATTAATGCTATCCATAACAAATGTTTTTAATTGGTGATGTGGTTATAAAACCTCAATTAAAAGCTATTGTTTAATAAAATTAACTTTGTTGATAAAATAAAATCTTCTAAGAAATAATACCGTGTTTTTACACAGCAAACACCATCTTCCTGTCCGGATACTTTACCGCATAACTGTCAACCATATTCCTTATATAATCATTACCAGGATATGGAGTAAGGTGGTTTTTAAGTTGATCAAGGGTGTCAGCATTAAAATAGTGTGAGATATAACCCATGCCATAAAATTTCCCTTTTTCAACTAAAAGGCAGCTGTGTTCGTCATCAGTTCGCCCGGCATCGCGGATGGCAAAGGTTGGGAGCGCTTTGTTCAACTCACTAATGGCCAGGTGCACTTTTTGGTTATAATCATCAGCCGACTCATGGCCCTCACAAGCGCAGTGAGCAATCTTTGCCCTGGTACATTCCGAAATAGTACTTTGGATAAAACACAATTTAGGGCAAAGGTCAAATGTGTCTATCAGCTTCAATAAAACACTGCGGCCCTCAAATAAGGTGTTGCAGCTGTATATGGCGCCGGTCATTTTTCGGTGTTTATCAACGGCTAAGCGTAAATAGCCACGTTGGTCTTCGAACGCATACAAACTATAAGCCTGTTCAAAGCGCTTGAGCGACCGGTTATATTTTGGCCAAAGGCGTTTTATCTCCACAGCCTCCAATACAAAGGCAACCAACTCGGTACCACAAACCTGGAAAGTTATATTATGGATATTGCGTAAAAACTCTTGCCGTTGTAGCCCGGGATTATTGCCGGTGAAATGGCTGCAAACGCGTTTCTTTAAATTTTTAGCTTTGCCTACATAAATAACCTTTCCTTTTTGATCATGAAAGAAATATACGCCTGGCGATTGCGGTAACGCGTCCACATCCTGTTTAGGCAAATTGGCAGGCAGCACCTGTTCCTTCGAGTTTTGTTTTAAGGCCTGCGGAATGTGGTTTCCTTTATCCTGTTGTAACAACAGTGTGAAGATTTTAGCAGTAGCCTCCGCATCACCGGCTGCACGGTGGCGGCTCTCGTTTTCAATACCTAAATGCCGGCATAATTTCCCCAATCCGTAGGAGGGAAGGCCCGGCATTATTTTACGTCCAAGCCGTACGGTACATAATTTATTGCATTGTAACTCGTAACCCGCCGCTGCCAAATGATGGCGTACGAATGAATGATCGAAGTTTACGTTGTGGGCTACAAAGATCTTATTATTAAGCAGGTGGTATATGTCGTGAGCAACATCTTCAAATGGCGGCGCATTTTCCACCATCTCATTCGTGATCCCGGTTAACGCGCTGATATAGATCGGTATGTCGCGACGCGGATTAACAAGGGTTGAATAGCGCTCAATTACCTTTTTACCATTGTGTATGCAAATAGCTATCTCTGTAATGCCGTTTCCGCTGGCATGCCCCCCTGTTGTCTCGATATCTACAATTGCATACATGGATGTAAATGTAGAAACTTTTTGCTAATTTATTTAGTTTTTATAAAAAACATTAAGCCTCATATTTCCTGACCATTCTTATCCAAAAAGTAATTATTATTCAAAAAATCTACCAGTTTGATTTGATCACCTATTATTTCGAATTCTCGTTCCCCATGAATATTAACGAAAATGTCCCGACCGCTGAATTGCCATACAATTTTGCCTTCTTCTGTAATTCTTGAAATCTCCATCTCGCCATGAATTACAAAATCGTTTTCAAATTCATAGATGCCAAAACAGGTTGCTACATCAATCTCAATAAGCCAATTAAAAGTTAAGTTTGTTAAACGAAGAGAGCAAACGCTATTACCACAACAAATAAAAATTAAGCCATTTTTAATAATTGCGCTTTTTTCGTTAATCCCAGTGGCTCCGCCAGCGCACAAAATTATTGCACTGCATATTTCCTTTTCATTTCTGCTAACTATAATTCCATGTTTAGACGAAAAATACTGATCACTATCATGTGAATGTACCATCTCGTACGCTCGCAAGTTATCGCTGGATTGCGGACTGTATCCGGGATCATTAATAATTTCAATAGCCAAATCTTTATGTCGAAGCAGCATCAATGGTTAGCATTTTCGTAAACATATAAATTAGTGTGCAAAAAGGAAAGCCCGATAGACTTTTAATCTATCGGGCTTTCCTTTTTTACTTTCGGACTTTACTGACTTTTCCGACTATCGGACCAAATTATTTCTTCTTAGCCGGAGGTAATTGTTGCTGTTGTTTCTGGCGCATCATTTCTTCCATGCGTGCCTGGAAACCACCTGTTTTCTTTTTAGGATCCTCTGGTTTCTTTTTGTTTTCCTGGATCTGTGCGTGGATCTTTTTGTCGTCAACCATTAAACGGATAATGTATTGCTGTAAAAAGGTTAGCATGTTGGCTAAAAAGTAGTAGTAGTTTAAGCCTGATGGATAGCTGTTCAGCGCACCAAGGAAGATGATAGGGGTAATGTACCCGATGTATTTCATCTGGCCGGTTGCACCCGAGATCTGGTTATTAAAATAAGTATATATGAGCGTCGATATCGTCATCAACACGCACATTAAGCTTAAGTGGTTACCAATGAACGGAATATTTGTTCCAAAGCTAATGAATGAATCATACGTCGATAAGTCATGCATCCAAAGGAAGCCTTGTCCGCGAAGTTCAAACAAACTCGGGAAAAAGCGGAAGAATGCAAACACAATAGGCATCTGGATCAGCAGCGGCAAACATCCACCTAAAGGATTTACCCCTGCCTTTTTATAGAGCTTGAGATATTCCTGCTGTAGCAGTGTAGGGTTATCCTCGCCAACCTTCGCCTTAATCTCGTCCATCTCCGGCTTCAGCACGCGCATCTTGGCCATTGAAAGGTATGACTTGTACGTAAGCGGCGAAAGGAATAATTTGAGTGCCAGCGTTAATGCTAATATAATCAGGCCATAGTTGCTGGTGAATTGACTCAGGAAATTAAACACCGGTAATACCGAAAAACGGTTGATGTAAGCCAGGAATCCCCAGCCCATGTAAACCTGTTTTTCTAAATGATAGCCTTGTGTTTTTAAGAAGTTGTATTTGTTAGGCCCGAAATAAAACTCCATTGGGTAGGTGCCATCGGCGCTTTTAGGTATCACTAAACCAGCAGTCATTTGTTTGATGTTGGTAGTGTCGGTAACATCAGTATTCACCGCTAAGTTCGATTTGGTGAAACCCTCTTTTGCGATCAGTACGCCAGAGAAGAAGTGAGCCTCAAAGGAAACCCATTGCATCTTTTTGTCTGCAATTTCCTTCTGATCATCCTTGCCTTCGCTCAGGTAATCAACATCATTATCTGTATTTAAATAATAAACGGTTGTATACCTGCGCTCCTGGTCCAGATCTTTTTCCTGCCTGCGCATGCTGGCGGTCCAGTTAACGTTAAGTGCGTTGCTGTTGGCAATTACCTGCTCCAGCCCCGTTGTTTTAACTGTTAAACCCACCTTATAACCTGTGCCTTTTAATGAGTAGATATAATCTACATACTGGGTCGGGCTATAATTTAAACGCATGGTAATACTTGACGAATCCTTTTCCGCAACCTGCAGATCGCCCGAAGTAGGTGTAAAGTAAAGCTTATCGGTGTTGATGCTGTTGCTGCCTGCGGTGAAGGTTAAACCAAAGCGGTTTTTATCGCCATCAAATAAAATCAGCGGCTTTTTGTTGAAGGTTTTGTAATCCTTCAACTCGACCGAATAAACTTTACCACCCTGTGTGCTCAGCTTTACAATAATGTCCTTATTTTCAAGTGTAACAAACTTTTGGGTGCCAATTGTAGTTGCACCAAATGGCATTTTTAACAAGGCGGAGTCGACCGGCTTGTTCGCTTCAGCCTTTGCCTTTGATGTGTCAACGTATTTTGCTGTAGTTATAGCGGGCGATTTGATTTGCCCTCTTTTGATAGAATCGGCATGCGCCTTTATTCTTTCTTTTTTTATTTCAGCTTCATTGGGCTTCATAAAAAAGAATGAGGCACCCATGATGATCATGATCAGGAATAATCCTGTAAACGTATTTTTATCCATTTCTAAGTATCGTACAAATATCTACTGCTTGCGGGCATACGCCATTGAAGCGGCGACAAAGTTAATAAAAAGTGGATGCGGATTTGCAACTGTTGATTTTAATTCCGGGTGAAATTGTGCCCCCACAAAAAACGGATGATTTTTAAGCTCAACTATCTCAACTAAATTATTTTCGGGGTTAAAACCGGTGGGTAATAAACCTGCATTTTCATAGTCCTTCAGGTAATCGTTATTGAATTCATAACGATGTCTGTGGCGTTCACTTATGCGGGTTTTACCATAGAATTTTTCGGCTTTGCTTCCTTTTTTAAGTTCACAGCCATATGCGCCAAGGCGCATGGTGCCACCCTTGTTAACCACCTTCTTTTGTTCCTCCATCATATTAATAACCGGGTGCGGTGTTTCCGGGTTCATTTCGGTGCTGCTTGCATTCTTAAGCCCCAGTACATTGCGGCCAAACTCAACCACGGCGCATTGCATGCCTAAACAAATGCCAAAAAACGGAATGTTATTTTCACGGACGTAGCGGATCGCCTCTATTTTACCTTCAAAACCACGCTCACCGAAACCTGGAGCAACAAGCACACCGTGCAGCCCCTTCAAACGTTCAACAGCATTGCCGGGCGTTAACATCTCAGATGGGATATATTCTACTTTTACCTTTGATTCATTTGTTGCACCGGCATGGATGAATGATTCAACTATTGATTTATAAGCATCAGGCAATTCAACATATTTACCAACTAAACCAATTCGTACTTCGGAGGTTGGATTTTTTAAGCGGCCCAAAAAGCTTTTCCAATTTACCAGTTCAGGCTCAACCTTATGAGGTAGCTTTAATTTGGTAAGCACTGTTTTGTCCAGTTGTTCCTTGAGCATCAGCAATGGTACATCATAAATAGATGGCGCATCAATTGATTCAATAACTGCATTTATATTAACATTACAGAACAATGCTATTTTTTTGCGGATGTCGGTATTTAAATGATGCTCGGTACGGCAAACCAATATATCAGGCTGGATTCCGTATTCCAATAACATTTTAACAGAGTGCTGGGTTGGCTTGGTTTTT
Organism: Bacteroidota bacterium; assembly: GCA_030775685.1. GTDB lineage: Bacteria > Bacteroidota > Bacteroidia > Sphingobacteriales > Sphingobacteriaceae > Mucilaginibacter. The sequence goes on along the minus strand of JALYIP010000067.1, from coordinate 79,908 downwards.
AACTCGCCCGCAGCAGCCAGGAAAGGGATCAGCGTTAAATGGATTACTAGTGAATTACCGGAGCCTACTTCCCACCTGAACTGTCTTACCGCTTCAATATATGGTAACGATTCAATATCACCTACTGTGCCACCTAATTCGGTTATCACAATATCATAGTCACCGCTTTCGCCAAGGATGCGGAAATTTCTTTTTATTTCGTCGGTGATATGGGGGACTACCTGTACAGTTTTGCCCAGGAATTTACCTTCACGCTCCATGTTGATCACATTCTGGTAAATACGGCCGGTAGTAATGTTATTTGCCTTTGATGTGGGGGTGTTTAAAAAACGCTCGTAGTGGCCAAGATCCAAATCGGTTTCGGCGCCATCTTCGGTAACATAACATTCGCCATGCTCATAGGGATTCAATGTTCCCGGATCGATGTTAATATAAGGGTCGAATTTTTGGATGGTTACACGATAACCGCGCGATTGGAGTAATTTAGCTAAGGAGGCTGATATAATGCCTTTCCCTAATGACGAGGTAACGCCACCCGTAACAAAGATATATTTAGTCATGATTTTTGTGTGCTTGGCCCGGTTTTAAGGCCGGAACAAATTGTTTGTGTACGGGATACAAAAGTAAGAAAATTATTGGAGTTTGGGTTGGAGAAGTTGTAATTGTTGAAAAGGTTGTAAGTGATGAAAGAGTGATTTGAAAAATAAATTTATAAGCAGGAATACCGTAGAATATAACAAGCCAACAAACACTGTATATTCATCAGTTTCCGTTAGGATTAAAGCCTTCTGATTCAGGTTCTGGTTTCAAATCCTCATAAAGTACTTTTCCTGTATTATATAAATGAATAAGATTTCTGATTCGTTCAAAGCTGAAACTATTTTCGGCCATGTATTTATTATAAACAGTTTTATTGTCTTTAATCATTTCTTTAAAATCATCTTTACGGGCCTGTCTTGATCTTGAGGAAAAAAGGCTGCTGGTTTTTAATTCATTTACCGTATCGGAACCTTTGCTAACGTAATAAACTTTTGAAGAATAACCTGCCTGCCCATTAAATCCTGTGGATGTGTATATCATTTCATAAAGGTTTATCTTTCCCTTTTCAATGAGCGGTAAAAATCCAAAGCGCTGGTTTGCTGCAACAACAACAGCGCGATATGCCACCTTTTTCCTTGTTATACAATATTCTCTAATTTCTTCAGGTAATATTTTTTTTGACTCGGCCATACCATCTTTTTTGTATTTAGCAGCTCCCATAAAGGGGGTGGTAATTTTACAGGCAATGGAGTCGCCAGCGTTGGTAATTATATAATCTTGCTGTGCCTGTGCCACATGCGTTGCAGCAAGTAAGCAAGTGAAAATAAATGCTTTTGTAATAAGGGGTTTCATAACAAGTTTACTCAATATGTCTTAATATCTCTAAATCTTCCGGCGTATCAATAGCATGAGTTTCCAACTCAGTTTCTGCAACTTTTATGCGATAGCCGTTCTCTATCCAGCGGAGTTGTTCCAGACTTTCGGCTTTTTCGAGGGATGATACAGGTAGTTTGGTGACCTCCTGCAAAATATCGGCACGGTAACCGTAAATACCGATATGTTTAAAATAGGTGAAATGGCTCAGCCAGTTTTGTTGTTCCTGTCCCCGGAGGTGTGGTAGCGGCGAACGCGAAAAGTAAACAGCTTCGGATAGTTTATTAACAACAACTTTTGGCGAGTTAACATTGAATAACTCCTGTTCAGTCAGTACTTTTTTTACTAAAGTGGCAAGTTGGGTATCGGGATTATTAAAGCACGCTGCCAGTTTGCTAATTTGCTCCGGGTCGATATAGGGTTCATCCCCCTGGATATTAATAACTACGTTGTATTGCGGGTGCTGTAATGCTACCTCCGCGCAACGGTCGGTACCGCTTTGATGGTCGGACGAGGTCATTATGGCAACGCCGCCAAAGTGCAGCACATGATCATAAATGCGGGTATCATCTGTAGCAACAATAACTTCGGTTAAATGAATACACTTTTTTGCCTGCTCGTAAACCCTTTGGATCATGCTTTTGCCGGCAATATCCGCTAATGGCTTGCCCGGGAAACGGGAAGATGCGAAGCGGGCGGGAATGATGCCAAGGATGGTCATGGATTTACGATTTTAGATTTACGAATTACGATTTAAAATGATAAGCAATTGTAATTCGTAAATCGTAATTCTGAAATTAAAAAAGCCCGTTCAATTCCCTCTCCACCAACTGAACAATCGTCGCCAGGTCTTCGGTATTATTGGCAAAATCAATATTGTCTTTATCGATGATCAACAACTTGCCCAGTTTGTAGCCTTTTATCCATTTGTCGTACTTGTCATTCAGTTTTGACAAGTAATCAAGCCTGATACCGCTTTCATATTCACGGCCGCGACGCTGGATATTATTAACTAATGTTGGCACCGATGCCTTCAGATAGATGAGTAAATCGGGTGGTTTTATAAATTCGGTGATGTTAGCGAATATAGCAGCGTAGTTTTCATAATCGCGGGTAGTCATCAAACCCATATCGTGCAGGTTTTCTGCAAAAATATAAGCATCCTCGTAAATGGTACGGTCCTGGATCAGGTTGTGGCCATTTTTCTGGATGTCGATGATCTGGCGGTAACGTGCGTTTAAGAAATAAATTTGCAGGTTAAAGCTCCAGCGCTTCATGTCGCTGTAAAAATCTTCCAAATACGGGTTATTGTCAACGGCTTCATATAGCGGGTCCCAACCGTAATTTTTCGCCATTAATTCGGTAAGGGTTGTTTTACCGGCGCCTATGTTTCCTACAATAGCAATGTGCATGTTTAGCTTGATAGTTAATGGTTCAAAATTGATAGTTCATGGTTCATAGCTGTTGATCTGGTAAATCCATCTATGTTCTCCAAACGTAACCCGGCCTAAGATACATTATGGACAACTAACTATCAACTATGAATTGCTTTTTTTACAGCCATGAACCATGATCCATGAACTGTGAACGAAATTAAAAGCTTTTAAAGCCTATGAGTTCCCTAACTTCTTTGATGGTACGTTGCGCACTTTCCCTGGCCTTGATAGCACCGTGCTTGGCAACCTGGCGTAAATACTGTGAATCGCCGGCGATGTCATTTATTTTTTCGCGGATAGGTGCGGTGGCTATAATAATATCTTCAGCAAGCTGTTTTTTAAGATCGCCATAACGGATCTGGCAGGTGTTGTACAGGTTGTCGAAATGCTCGTAAGTATCAACTGATGAAACAACTTTTATAATATCGAAGAGATTCTGGATCTCTACAGGTTTTTCCTGGTTCTCGGTTGTTGGCCCGCCATCGGTAACGGCGCGCATTACCTTCTTACGAATAGCCTCAGGTGAATCAGAAAGGTAAACAGCATTGCCTTCGCCTTCCGATTTGCCCATTTTACCCTTACCGTCAAGCCCGGGGATCTTTACCAGGTTGTCGCTAAAGTTGAAAGCGTAAGGCTCAGGGAAATACTCCTTGTTATACAGTCTGTTAAAACGATTGCCGAAGGTACGGGCCATTTCCAGGTGTTGTTCCTGGTCCTTGCCAACGGGTACCTTGGTGGCTTTGTGAATTAAAATATCAGCAGCCATTAAAACCGGGTAGGTTAATAAGCCTGCGTTAACGTTATCGGGGCTTGCGCGCACCTTATCCTTAAACGAAGTCGCCCTTTCCAGCTCACCTAAATAGGCGTTCATATTTAAATAAAGGTACAGTTCAGCAGTTTCGGGCACGTCTGATTGAATATAAATAGTGGCCCTTTCAGGGTCGATGCCCGCAGCAAGGTATTCTATCAACACCTGTTTAATATTACCGTGCAGGTCGGCGGGGGTAGGGTGTGTGGTTAAGGAATGCAGATCCGCAATAAAAAAATAGCAGTTATACTCATGCTGCATCTTCACGAAGTTTTGTATAGCTCCGTAGTAATTTCCTAAATGTAAGTTCCCGGTTGAACGAATTCCACTAACAACAGTTTCCATGGCGCGAAAGTAAGTAATTTTTATATTTTTGATGGTGATGAAATTGATCTTAAAGAAGGCGCATGTTTATTTATATGTGCTCAGCGTAGCCTTATCCTACTTTTTTTTCTGGCCGCTTTTTAAATATTTCTCCCTAAAACCAGGCCGATACCACAACATGAACAGGCTTCGGCGCTATTGGGCGATCATCAGCTCAGGCCTTGTTGGCTTCTTTTATCGTTTTGAATATGAGGAAGCTATCGACTGGAATAAGACCTATATTGTTTGCCCTAACCACACTTCAAACCTGGATATTTCGGCAATGTGCGTTTTGGTGAACAGCAATTGCAGCTTTATGGGGAAGGAAGAGCTGAAGGACGGATTGGTCACCGGTTTGTTTTTTCGATCGGTGGATATTCCTGTAAACCGCGATAGCAAAATGTCGTCATACCGGGCTTTTAAAAAGGCAACCGAAAAGTTAAAAGAAGGCATTACACTGATCATTTTTCCCGAAGGGAAGATCAGCGACGATTACCCACCGACCTTACATGAATTCAAGAACGGCCCGTTCCGGCTGGCTATTGATCATAAAATACCAATTATCCCGGTTTCCTCATCAAACACGTGGACCCGGCTTTGGGATGATGGAACCAAGTATGGTACCAGCCCGGGAATTTGCAAATTTCACGTTCATAAACCAATACAAACAGCCAATCTTACAGTTGATGACGAAGAGAAATTAAAGGACCTGGTATATGGAATTATAAGTAAGGCTTTGGTTGATTGAGTTGATCAGGTTGGATTAAGTTGAATAAGTTCTAAAAATATTGAACTCAATCTAACCTATTCAGCTTATTAAACTCAATCCAACTTTTTCTTTAAATTCGCCCCACATGAAACTCGTTTTAAAAAGGATCCATACCCACTTTTACAGGTATAGTGTAGCCCTCTTTTTTTTATTGGTTTGGCCAATTCTGATTTTCCTCTCGCGCAAGCAAACACGTTATAAATATATTAATGGCTTTAGGCGGTTCATTATTTTTTGCAGCACCTTTATTTCCGGGATCTTTTTTAATGTAGATTACGAAGTTCCTATTGACTGGAAACGTACCTATATAATAGTGGGGAACCATACTTCCAACCTCGACGTTTCCGCAATAAACCTGGCAGCTAAAAATAACCATTGCTTTATTGGCAAGGAGGAACTGCTGAGTAACCTTGTACTCGGCTTCTTTTTCAGAACGATAGATATTACCGTGAACCGCGAAAGTAAAATGTCGTCGTTCCGGGCTTTTAAAACCGCTGCCGAAAGGATTAAAAACGGGGTAAGCGTAGTGATCTTCCCGGAAGCCACCATTCCGGAGGACTATCCGCCTACTTTGCATCCATTTAAAAACGGCGCGTTCCGCCTTGCAATTGAGCTGAAAGTTCCTATAATCCCGATAACTTCGCTTGATACCTGGAAGGTTTTATGGGATACCGGCAGCGAATATGGCAGCAGGCCGGGGATTTGTGATATATTTGTGCACAAACCAATTGAAACTGCGCATTTAACGGTAGATGATGCCGATGCCTTGCGCGACCAGGTTTACGATATTATTAAACAAAAATTGGCGACAGCATGACCATTGACCAGGAAACAGTAGATAAGATAGCCCATCTTGCACGCCTTGAGCTGAACGGCGACGAAACCCAGGAGATGATAAAGGATATGAGCAAGATCCTTGATTTTATGACTAAACTGAATGAAATAAATACAACCGGCGTTGAACCGCTTGTTTACATGACGAACGAAGTAAATGTTTTACGCGAAGATGTGGTAAGGCAGGAAATAACCCACCAGGAAGCTTTACAAAACGCCCCAAAGCATGACGATGACTACTTTTTAGTAGCAAAGGTGATAGAGAAGTAAGTCTGGAAGTCCGAAAGTCAGTAATGTCCGAAAGACTGGAAGAAACGTGGTTTAATTACCTTGCGCCGGTGCTACTACTCGAGACTTTAACTACCAACAACTTTCGGACTTTTCCGACTTTCGGACTTTTCTGACTTTCTAACTAAAAAACTGTAACAAAAGCTACCTCATTGCAGTCAAATCAGAAAAAATATGACACCACTTATCACCCTTAAGGATATAGGACGTAAATATGTTATCGGCACAGAAATAATTCATGCCTTAAAGTCTGTTACGTTAACTATAAATAAAGGGGAGTTCGTAGCATTGATGGGGCCATCCGGGTCAGGAAAATCAACACTGATGAATATTTTGGGCTGCCTGGACACACCATCAAAGGGAGAATATATTTTAAATGGCATCAACGTAAGCCATATGACGGACAATGAACTGGCCGAAGTAAGAAATACCGAGATTGGCTTCGTATTCCAGACATTTAACCTGCTGCCCCGCAACACGGCGCTTGACAACGTGGCGTTGCCATTGGTATACGCAGGGATTAACAAGGAAACCAGGAAGGCCCGTGCTAAGGTAAGCCTGGAAAATGTGGGTTTAGGCAACCGTATGGATCATAAACCGAATGAATTATCCGGAGGTCAGCGCCAGCGTGTAGCCGTTGCCCGTGCCCTTATCAATAACCCCTCAATTATTTTGGCCGATGAGCCTACAGGTAACCTGGATACCAAAACCTCGATCGAAATAATGGGGCTAGTGGAGGATATTCACGCAAAGGGAAATACCATTATTTTGGTAACACACGAAGAAGACATTGCCTTGCACGCCCACCGCATTGTACGCATGCGTGATGGCCTTGTGGAGAATGATTACGCCAATACCAATATCCAAACGGTTGACAGGCATAGTATTCCGTCGGTATAAGATTTTAAACGCCGTTTATCATGTTTACCAGCAGTGTGAGCAAATCCTGGTAATAAATTCAGCCATGTGAATTGTTTTTTCGGGAGAGACGGGATCGTAGTCGCCTATAATAAGTGAATGCTCAACCACTTCTATCATGAAATTATCCATCCGTACATCCATTACCGCATTTCTGAAATTCCGATCAATGGCACGGGTTGCCTTTTCCCGATCGTTTACCAAAACGTAAAAGGTATCGCTAAAGGGCTTGTCCTCATCAAAGTCAAGCTCAACAGGGTGAACCAGTTCAATGATCTTATCCGCCAGCGTTTCACGACGAATTAATACCCGGCCAAAATCGTTTTTCAAATAGGCGAGCGCCCAAACCTGGTATTTAGGGATCTCAGCTATGCCTTGCCTGCCCGCCACCCGCGACACGGTTTCTACAAAAAGTATATAACAGTCGTTATTATTGTCCTGTTTAATAACAAATGATCCCCTGATGTTTATGCTGACATAACCCCGGAAAACTTCGAATTGCTCAAGCTGGAAATTGATATTGTAAGTTAGCTGAATACCGAATTTTGCCTTCAGCGCTGTGTAGGTATCATTATACCAGTCAATTATATCCGATGTTAGCGCAATTGTATCAAAAGGGGAGTTGTCCATTAAAAACTTAGTGTTTCTCAAAAATACTTAATGAATGTTAATAAACAAAAGACATGCTTATTTCCACCATTGTATCTCCTCCGTTTTTTTAGCATCCTTGTTTGCAGCCATTTCCGTAGCCAGGCCCTGCCAGCCGTTTTTTAAGTATTTTGCATTAGGCGAAAAATCACCCGCGCCGATATCAAGGTCGCCACTATTTGGGATCCTGAAATCGCCCCAATTGCACCGTTTCTTTAATTTACCGTTATACGAGCTCCATTCGCCAACAAATTGGTTGTTGGTAAAGCCGTCTGCATTAAGATCAATATCATCGTACTTCGCGTTGCCATGCTTATCAACATAGAATTCTGAAATGAATACACCCTTAAATTTCCCCGAATGACTTTGTTTTTTATCTTCAGAAAATGAGTAATCGCCAAGTATAACAAATTGCCCTTTTATACCCTTGTTTTTATACATGTCATCAACTCCTGTGGAGGTTACCTTGCGCTTCCTGATATTTGAGATGGTGATGGCGCCCCGAAATTCATCTATATTAGTTTTAACCATCGATTTACCATACACATAGTACGTGTCGGCTAATACTTTGCTTTTTGTAACAGTGATAAATTTAATGCGGATGCGTTCGTAATTATCGATAAAACCATAAATCACAGCGTTGTCGGTATGTGTGAACAGTTTTGAAAAGTTGAAACGAATGAGCTGCCCCTTCAATTCGGGAGGAGCAAGATCCCGGGTCTGTAGTTGCTTTTTTTTAAATAATTGAGGCTCAGATTGCCCAAATGCAAAAAAGCAATAGGCAAGCAGGATGAAGGTAAATAAGGTGTTTTTCATGCTTAGGTAGTTAGAAGTTACACGATTTACAAATTCAATTCCGAAGTTAAATACTATCCCCCTTTAAAATTGGGATAAAAGAGCCTTAGCCTTGCGCTTAGGTGCTACTAAGTTAATTAAAAAGGCTTCATTTTTCCGCATGAACAGGCACAATTTGCGTCAGAAATCCCAAGTTCCTTTAAAAAATGCTGGTAGAATCCTATCCGGTCGGTCATGCTAAAGATGTTTTCGCCTTTGTTGCATTCTACTTCGCCATTTATAATATTGATAGTCATGCCAAAGCCGGGCACACGGTTTGCCGCCTTATCAGCGGCGTTGGGTTGCCATTTACCAATCATCACATCATGCGCCGACGGTTTGGCCGTTTGCGGCGTCATCCAAAAATAGATAGCTGTTTTGAAAGCTGCAACCGGGTCTGTCTGTACCAGGTCAGGATTGTTTAGCAATATTTTTTTATCGCCAAAAATACAATCAGATGCGTAACCATAATTGCCGTTATAGCTTAATTGCAGCGGTCCGCGGCCGTAATATTTTTTACCCGGCACGGCGGGGTATGCATCGTTATCTGAAATGTAAGGCAGCGAGGTGTTGTTTTCATGAATGAACATCAGGCCGTCGTCGTATTTGCCATTTTCACCATGACGGGTTTCATGAGCTATGTTGGCAAAAAAAGCGGCTAATTCTTTCTTTTTGGTTTGCAGGTCCTTTTCGGTGCAGAAGTTGCCATAATTTATTATGTAACTGCTATCGGGTTTCTTTTTGGCCCACTCTTCGTTCCAGTCCTCATCCTGGCGAATAATAGTTGATTTACCAGTACTTTTATCAGTGCGGATAAACTGGTAGATGGAAACGCCGCGCCGGGTTATCTTAACGCTTACCTGGCCTAATTGGTTTATAGCCTTCATAAACGCGGTATAGGTGTAAAATTTATCGCGTTGAGGGAATAGCGCGTTGAATTGCGACTCGCTTAAGAAACTTGTTACCGGAACTTTTGTCGTGGCGAGACTGTCGGTCGTTTTTTTACTGGTTGTACCGGCACAGTTTAACCCGGCAAATAATGTAACAGCAAGTAAAAATGGGGATATACTATAGAGGGATTTTTTCACGGTGTTGTTTTTAATACTCAAAGTTGGGAATAAAATTTATATAACGATTAAAAGGGTGTAGTGTTTCCTTTTATGAAACTATGTAAAATTTAAACCCGAAATGAAAACATCCCGAATCAAAGTCATAAATTCGATCCCGATGATTATCGCGACGAACATCCGATATCCGATTTCAAAGAAATGAAGATCTATACAAAAACGGGAGATAAAGGCCTTACATCATTAATTGGTGGCACGCGCGTGGCAAAGTATCATATCCGCATTGAAAGCTATGGCACGGTTGACGAACTTAATTCTTATATCGGCTTAATAAGCGACCAGGAAATTTCGGCGCATGATAAAAAGATCCTGAAGGAAATACAGGACAGATTGTTTACTGTTGGTGCATCCCTGGCAGCCGATCCGGAAAAATCAAAAATGGTGATCCCTGATCTTTATATCGAAGATATTGAATTGCTGGAGCAGGAAATGGATAAAATGAATGAAACGCTGCCGGAGCTGAGGCATTTTATTTTGCCGGGTGGTAGCAATACCATATCTTATTGCCATATTGCACGCTGTGTATGCCGAAGGGCCGAAAGGATAACGGTTCATCTTGCTGAGGAAAGCAAGGTTGACGAAAAAGTGACGATTTATTTAAACAGGCTGAGCGATTACCTGTTTACGCTGGCAAGGAAAATAGCGCATGAAAACAAGGTGCCTGAAAATAAATGGATGCCAAGGAGTTCATAGTTCATGGTTGATAGTTCATGGGTGAAAAGAAAGAAGTTAGTAGCGTAGGGTGAATTTTGCGATGATCCATGAACAGTAGGCTATGAACTGCACCATATTAATGCCATTTTTACTAGGAACTATGAACCATTAACCATGAACTGAAATTAAATGAGAAAAAATATTGATAATCGAATAAAAAATATTATACTTTTGCGAAAAAGTAAATTTACCGAACAAAAATAAATTATAGAATATGTATTGGACACTTGAATTGGCATCACACCTTGAAGATGCACCCTGGCCTGCAACAAAAGATGAATTGATTGACTACGCTATCCGTTCCGGAGCGCCTGTTGAGGTTATTGAAAACTTACAGGCATTGGAGGATGACGGTGAGCCATATGAGAATATTGAAGAGATATGGCCTGATTACCCTACAAAAGATGACTTCTTTTTTAACGAAGACGAGTACTAAAGTGCTTGTAAATAGCTAAAAACCTTGCTAAGCAAGGTTTTTTTGTTGGTGCCCCTTTTTGGAATGGTTTTGGTTAATGTGAAAATGTAACATTATCAACTAAAACTTTTACAAAATGAGAAGCTTACTTTATTTAATCGCAGTTATCCTGGTAATAGGATGGATCTTTGGATTTTTTGTTTATCCCGTTGGTGGAGGACTTATCCATATTCTTTTAGTAATAGCTGTAATTGCCTTACTTTTAGGGATAATCAGAAGGGCATAGTTTTTTAGTCGATAGTCAATGGACCATGGTCCATAGCTTTACTTGTATTGCTATCGACCATGGTCCATTGACTATCGACTCTTCAAAATCACCTCCGCAATTGCCAAATCTTCAGGGAATGTGATCTTAATGTTTTGGTGACTCCCCTCAACCAGGTTTATTTTTAACCCTATTTCTTCAACTACACTGGCGTCGTCAGTAAATTTTGTATTGTACGGCTGCAGGTATGCTTTTTTTATTTGTGCCGATTGAAATGTTTGTGGCGTTTGTACGAGGTAAACATGATCTCGAATTAAGCTTTTTGAGTTTTCATTCTCCATTAGTCTCACCGAATCGCGGCTTTTAACAGCCACCACAGCATTGCCGTGTTCAGCAGCATACTTATACGATTCTTCAATAATATCAGCGCTTATCAAAGGCCTCACCGCGTCGTGCACTGCTATTAGCGCATCTTTATTGTTGCTTATTAAATCCAGTCCGTTTTTTACCGAATGGAAGCGAGTCTCGCCGCCAGTAACCAATGAATGTGGGACGATGAAATTATACTCAACACAAAGCTGCTGCCAGTAATCATGGTATTCAGCCGGTAGCACTAAAATAATGATTGGCTTTGGCGCCGATCCATAAAACGCTTCAATGGTATACATTATAACGGGCTTATCGCCAAGGAGCAGGAATTGTTTAGGTACAGCAGCTTGCATCCTGGTGCCTGAGCCACCGGCCACTATTATTGCGTAGTTTTTAGACGTGAGATGTGAGACTTGAGATGTGAGATTTTCTAAACCCATTATTGATCAAAGCTATAAATCAATCTGAAATTTGCAAAAATGAAAAAGCCCCTTTAAATTATTAAAGAGGCTTTCTAATCTTTCAAATCCGAAATCGAAAATCCGAATTCCGAAATTATATAATCAGCATGGCATCGCCATAGCTGTAAAAACGATATTTTTCCTTAACAGCAACTTCGTAAGCGTTCATTACATATTCATAACCGCCAAAAGCGCTAACCATCATCAATAAGGTTGATTCCGGTGTGTGGAAGTTGGTGATCATTGAATTGGCAATGCTGAAATCGTATGGCGGGAAAATGAATTTGCTGGTCCAGTCGTTTGCTGATTTCAAGGTTTTATTTGCAGATACCGCTGATTCAATAGCACGCATTGAGGTGGTGCCTACCGCACAAATCCTGCTTTTACGTTCAATTCCTTTGTTTACAATGTTTGCCTGCTTTTCCTCGATAATAAATTGCTCCGAATCCATTTTGTGCTTGGTCAGATCCTCAACCTCTACAGGGCGGAAAGTGCCTAAGCCAACGTGAAGCGTAACTTCTGCAAATTCAACACCTTTTAGTTCAAGGCGTTTCATTAGCTCGCGGCTAAAGTGTAAGCCTGCTGTAGGCGCTGCAACCGCACCTTCGTGCTTTGCGAAAATAGTTTGGTAACGCTCTTTGTCTTCACTTGTAGCCTTACGCTTGATGTATTTTGGTAACGGTGTTTCGCCAAGGATTTCCACATTTTTACGGAACTCCTCATCGGTGCCGTCAAACAAAAAGCGAATAGTGCGGCCACGTGAAGTGGTATTGTCAACAACTTCAGCAATTAGCAGGTCGTCATCACCAAAATATAGTTTATTGCCTACGCGGATCTTGCGTGCCGGGTCAACCAATACATCCCATAAACGCAGTTCTTTATTTAGTTCACGTAATAAGAAGACTTCGATAGTTGCACCGGTCTTTTCCTTATTACCATACATCCGGGCCGGGAATACTTTGGTGTTATTAAGGATCATTACATCCTTGTCATCAAAATAATCCAAAACATCTTTAAATATTTTGTGCTCAATTTTGCCTGAATCGCGGTGTAAGACCATTAATCGTGCTTCGTCGCGAATTCCGGCAGGGGTGTGGGCAACCAGTGATTCGGGCAGGTTGAACTTAAATTGAGATAATTTCATGTTAAATGATATGAATTTTCAAGGGCGCAAATGTACGGAATTATTTTTGATTTTACCGATTGTAAAAATGATTGCACCGATTGAGTATAAAACGATTACGTCGAATAAAATAACTATTGCATTGGTTGATTATAAATTACACGGATTTTTAATAATAGTTTGCAATGTTGTAACTTAATTACAATTGGATGGTCTAAAAGTATCGAATGTTGACTACTAATCAATAATCGCTGTCCCGATGACTTTCGGGGTGAATGCTAAAATCTGTGTAATCACAATACTATGCTGTTTTTAAAACTTTTGAGGGAGAGCTTTTTATTTGCCTACGATGCCTTAAGGCAAAATAAGCTGCGCACCTTTTTGTCATTACTTGGGGTAACCATTGGGATTTTTACCATTATTTCGGTTAAATCGGCGGTTGACACCTTGAAAAATAACCTGCAAAAAAGCGTTAATAAGCTCGGTAGTAACAGTATTTATATCCAGAAATGGCCATGGGTAAATAACGAGGATTCGCCCTGGTGGAAATACCTGCAGCGCCCTGATCCGAAATTGCGCGAATTTGAAGAACTGCAAAGACGTAGCCAAACCGCTATGGCTGTTTCCTATGAGATTGACATTGATAACCGCATTATAAAATATCAGAGTCACACTGTTGATGGTGCACAAATAAGCGCAGCATCGCAGGATCATGATAAAACCTTTAATTTTGACTTTGAAGACGGTAGGTATTTTACCGAATTAGAATCAAGAGCCGGCAGCCCGGTTACGGTGATCGGCCACAGTATTGCGGCCGACCTTTTTCCTGACGGCGGAGCTGTTGGTAAACAATTGAAGATAATGGGCCGTAATCTCACGGTTATTGGCGTGTTTAAAAAAGAAGGGCAGGACATTTTAGGCATTTCAAGCGATAAGCAGATCTTATTGCCATTGAATTTTGCCAAGAATGTTATTGACGTTCAAAGTGGCAATTACGGCCCTAACATAGTAGTTCGCGGAAAACAGGGAATAAGTGACCTTGAGGTTGAAAGTGAAGTACGGGGATTGATGCGCTCGCTTCGGCGCTTAAGACCTGATGCCGAGGATAACTTCGCGTTAAATAAAACAACCATCTTATCAAATCAACTGGACATCGTATTCCACGTGTTAAACATTGCCGGGTTAATTATTGGCGGTTTTTCTATCCTGGTAGGTGGCTTCGGTATAGCCAATATAATGTTTGTATCAGTTAAGGAGCGCACTAATATCATCGGTATCCAAAAATCGCTTGGTGCAAAAAGCTATTTTATTTTGCTGCAGTTTTTAATTGAGTCAGTGGTCCTCTGCCTGATGGGGGGGATAATAGGACTCGGCATGGTTTATTGTTGTACGTTGGCAGTGAAGGCTGCTATAGATATCCAGGTGGTGCTCGATCTGGCAAACATTGTCACCGGGTTAACTTTTTCAATTGCTATCGGTATAATATCAGGAATCATTCCGGCATATTTTGCGGCCCGGCTTGATCCTGTTGAAGCGATAAGGAGTAATTAGTGGGTGGTTGAATGGGTTGATTAAGTGAGTGGTTGATTAAGTTGTGAAAATGGTGAAGTGCCTTAACTTAATCAACATAATCTAACTCAATCAACTTATTCTAACTTAAACTAGTCAACCACCTTCTCAACCGGATTATAATACCCGGAAACCTTCTCATATAAAGTATCAGGTACAAATGGCTTGGTTAAGTAGTTACACATGCCTGCCGCCAGTGCTTTGTTATGCGTTTCGGGCATGGCATCTGCTGTAAGGGCTATAACTGGTGTATCAGCATTTGTTTTTCTTATCAGCCTGGTAGTTTCAAAGCCGTCCATTACCGGCATTTGCAGGTCCATTATGATAAGGTCGTAGTGGGTGGCAGCTGCCATTTCAATTGCCAACTCGCCGCTTATAGCTTCGTCAACTTCCACATGCCATTTCTTCAGAAATTTTGATGCTATCATCAAATTCATCTTGTTATCATCAACAACCAGCACCCGCATTCCCTGCAAGCTGCGCCCGATGTTGGTGTTGGCCGCTGGTGATAGCATACCATTACTTTTATCTTCGTGTTTAGCTACATGAAAAGCAATTGAGAACGAAAATTGTGTTCCCTTGCCCAATTCACTTATCACTTCAATATTGCTTTGGTGAAGTTCTATCAGTCGTTTGGTGATTGCGAGGCCTAATCCGGTGCCCCCGTAATCATTTTCATGGGTTTGCGATTCCTGCATAAACGGATCGAAAATAGAGGCAAGGTTTTGTGCCGATATCCCTATCCCGGTGTCGGTGACAGTAAATTTAACGGTAACCTGCTCCCCACCGATGACTTGCTTTTCCAATTGAATGCTAACCTTTCCTTCATGCGTAAACTTAACTGCATTGCTTAACAGGTTATTCAGCACCTGGCCGAGACGCACCTGGTCGCCGATCAAATATTCCGGGATGCTTGAGTCTATAACCAGGTCGATCTCGAGGTCCTTTTCTGCTGCCCTTGCATAAAAAGATTGTTTTATTTTTTGCGCCAGGTTAAAAACGCTGAAAGGTAATGGATTTAGCGCCAGTTTTCCCGCTTCAATTTTATTATAGTCTAAGATATCGTTAATAATCGCCAACAGGTTCTCGCCCGAGAATTTAAGGATATTTAAATATTCAAGCTGTTCCGGTAATGGATTTTCGCTCAGCAGCAGGTTGGTTGTGCCAATTACAGCGTTCATCGGCGTCCTGATCTCATGGCTCATGATGGACAAAAATTCCGATTTAAAATGCGACGATTTTTCAGCCTCTTCCTTTGCTGAGATTAAAGCCTGGGTGGCTCTTTGCCTTAACGTAATGTCCTCTCCAATACTGGTAACTTCCCTTATCGTCCCGTTTTCGTCATAGCTTACAGTATTTTGCCAGTTAATATTGCGTACCTCGCCATTTCGGCATATTACGGAACTGATGTATTGCGCCTCAAAGCTTCCGTTGATGAACCATCTTGCCAAACCGTGTCTTTGATCCTCGGGTAAAAATTTTTCTAACCAGTTTAAACCTAGTATTTCATTCTGATCATAGCCTAATATATGTGCCATGAATTTATTGCAGAATATCAGGGTCCCTTTTTTATCAACCGATATTGCCGGCATTTTAATGGTTTCCAGTACCAGTTTATACTTGTTTTCGGTGCGCAGGTAATCTATTTCGGCTTGCTTCCTGTCTGTTATATCTTGTATGGTGCCGATAACCTTGCGCACTACGCCATCGTCGCGGCGTAATAGCTTACCAATAATAATGCTGAGGTACTTTATGTTTCCCTTTGGCGTAATTATTCTGTATTCGTACGAAGTATGGGTAATATTCGAAATATCCTTTAAATGCTGTTTCAGAATATGTCTGTCGTTGGGATGGGCGTACTTTACTAATAACTTAATGATGCTGCCCTCGGTAATGGTTTCCGGTTTAACTTCAAAAATATTGTTGATCTCATCGCTCCAGGTTAGCTTGTTTAGAACTATGTCCCACTTCCAGTTGCCTATTTTGGCAATAAGCTGTGCTTCTACCAGTTCAGCCTGGCTTCTTTTTATCTTCTTTTCGGATAATTTAACTTCGGTGATATCCTGCAAAATCCCAATAATGCGTTTTACACTACCGTCGCCCGCCTTCAGGAATTCGCCCTTCAAAATCTTTATATACTTTAATGATCCTGATGGCGTAATCAACTTATGTTCAAATTCTTTGTTATCAATTTTATGAATATTGGTAAGGTAGTTGTGTGCCTCCTCACGGTCGTCAGGATGTACCAGGCCTAAATAATATTCAAATTTTTCAACGTTTTCCGGGATGCTGCCAATTTCTAAAATGTTTAATAAGCTTTCTGATAGAAATGTTTCCCGTGTTATTATATCGAAATACCAGTTGCCAATTTTGGCAATTGACTGTGCCTCAAGCAACAGCGTTTCGTTCTCCTTTAATGCATCAGCATATTTTTTCTGTTCGGATATATCACTTACCGATGCCGAAATGCGCGATGTGTAATTTCCGTTGCGATCATACACAGGGACCAGTTTTGCAACAAACCAGCGACCAGTACCAAAATCGGAGGGATAGGTTATAGAAACAGGTTTGCGATGTTCAATAACATAGTCAATTGCATCGTCAAACTTTTTGGCTTTTTCAGGCCCCAAAACATCTACCAGCCTTTTACCTATGCACAATTCTGGATCAATTACCCTGCCCTCTACCCGGCTGAACCAGGTATTAAGGCAAATTTTATTTTCGTCGAACTCGAAAATTATATCATTTAATGAATTTATAAGTGCGTCGAGTTTTTTTCCGCTCTGGCGCAATTTTTCTCCACTGGTCAGTAAGCTTTTATTCAGCTCGCTTACATTACCTAAAGCCTTTTTAAACCTGTGGCTATATGCCATCCTTACCAGGAACGACACGTAGGCAATAAACGTGAATGCCGTTAGCATGGTTGCCAGTATCGTAACGGATATTTGCGGTGCTGCTGAAGTGATATAAGCGGTTGAGGTGATAAGCAGGTTAAGCGCACAAAGTACAATAAACTCCCATCGCTTTTTACAAAGTAACGTAAGCACTACAAAAATTGCCACCGAACTGAATAGGTATACGTGTTCAAACCCATTCAGGCTGAGCAGGATACCGTTGTTGATTATTAGAAAAGATATGATAGTCAGATACCGGCTGGCTGTGCTGAAAAAACGTATGGTATAAAATGAAAGGGGCAGGGCCACCAAACAAATTGCACTATTTATTGCACGCAGCCAAAGAGGATCGAACGATTTATAGAAACACAAGTAGTGAAGCGCGGGGCTGGTAATCAGCAGGCCTGTTAGCAATAACTGGCAAACAGTATTATCGTTTTGTATAAATGGTAATAACCTGCTTTTAAGTGGCATATTAGCCTGTTTTTTTAATGAATTATAAATAGTGGTTGTAAATGGCATCAAGGTTCGGTTAAAGATATTGCATGAAAATTTTACAAAATGTCAATTATCTTAAGGGCTATTAATACGTAGATTTCGTTACATTTGTTGCAAATAAATATTTTCCTATGTCGGAGACAGCACAATTAAAGATTGGCGATAAAACTTATGATCTTCCCGTTATTGAGGGTACCGAGGGTGAAAAAGCAATTGATATTTCAAAATTACGCGACCAAAGCGGTTATGTTACCTTTGATACCGGCTATAAAAACACAGGCGCAACCAAAAGCGCAATTACATTTTTAGATGGTGAATTAGGCATTTTAAAATACCGAGGCTACCCGATAGAGCAGCTTGCTGAAAAATCAAGCTTTATTGAAGTTGCTTATTTACTTATCCATGGCGAACTGCCAAGTGAAAAGGAGTTAAGCAATTTTCAGTACGAAATAAGCCGTCATACCCTGGTACACGAGGATATGAAGAAGTTTTTTGACGGGTTCCCGTCAAAGGCGCATCCTATGGGTCAGCTGTCCTCGCTGGTTTGTGCATTGTCTGCATTTTATCCGGAATCGTTAAAGTCAGTACAAACAGAAGAAGAGCTTCATTTAAGCATTATAAAAATGCTTGCGAAAATGGCTACCGTTGTTTCATGGATCTATAAAAAATCATTGGGACATCCGCTGATCTATCCGCAAAATAAATACGATTATGTTACCAATTTTCTGCACATGACCTTTGGTCAGCGTACGGAAGATATCCAGATAGACCCGGTAATTGTAAGTGCGATGAACACATTGCTGATTTTACATGCCGATCATGAACAAAATTGTTCTACCTCAACGGTGCGTATCGTAGGGTCGTCTGAGTCCAATATTTATGCTTCCGTTTCTGCCGGTATTTCTGCCTTATGGGGCCCGTTGCATGGTGGCGCAAACCAGGCAGTAATTGAGATGCTTGAAAAGATCAAAGAGGATGGGGGTGATACCGATAAATGGATCGCCAAGGCGAAGGATAAAAACGATCCTTTTCGTTTAATGGGATTTGGCCACCGTGTATACAAAAACTTTGATCCACGCGCCAAGATCATTAAAAAGGCATGTGATGATATTTTAGAGAAGCTGGGTATTGATGACGAAGTACTTGAGATAGCCAAAAAGTTGGAAGAAGTAGCCTTGAAGGATCCGTATTTTGTAGAGCGTAAGCTTTATCCTAATGTTGATTTTTACTCGGGCATTATATACCGCGCACTTGGTTTCCCTACTGATATGTTTACCGTATTGTTTGCACTGGGCCGCCTGCCGGGCTGGATTGCACAATGGAAGGAAATGAAGGAAAACAAGGAGCCTATTGGCCGCCCTCGCCAGATTTACGTAGGCGCTGTAAATAGAGAATACGTTGATATAAAGAATAGGTAATTCTGTTTTTTATATAGACAATGGTTCATAGTTCATAGTAAATGAATTGTGAACCATTTCTTGTTTTTGGGAATGCGGATACCTGGTAAATGAGAAGACTTGTATGATTTTAACCATACAAGTCTTCTCACTTTTAATATTTAGGTTGTATGTGCTTAATTAATTGTTAAGCCACATGAGCTTCCAATAGATAAATTTACACCGGTAAACGTGATATTGCTTCCGCTGATAACTCCATGATTTGTTGGGAACGGGCCGTTCAGCGTAGCCGAAACAGGCATATAACCAGAGGTGATCTGCATAACCACGGTTGAGTTAGATGAAGTATTCATTGTACTTGAAACATTGTTTATCTGGTTTTGCGGGGCTGTACCGCGTGGCCCTGAAATATTTTGACCGTTAACAATTAACATGAACCATGTTGGATTTGCATTTGTAGTCATTACGCCAAATGTATAGGGTTGATTACAGGTGCCGTTTGCGTTGGCGTAGGCCTGTCCATTGTTATTAATTTCAGTTTGTGCCAACGCATTTGCGGCGGCCTGTGTGGTTGCACTATACTTACCTGCAGGCACTACATAAGCCACACCGCTTCCCTGTCCGGTAGTGCAATTATTTTTGTAGAAAACCTGGCTCATTAGCGGGTTAGTAGCCATGCGAAAATAAAGATCGACCTCGCCTGATGGATTGCTATTGCTGGCAACAATGGTATGCTGGCCAACATCTGTTACGCGGTTCTCTGCAGTCCAGCTTATCGTAGGGGTAGTTGTTCCTGTTTTTATCTGGATAGATGACATTGCCACATTCAAATCAGGAGGATAATCCGAAGCCTGGGTTAATGAGTATGCTTCCAATGTTTCAGCTGCCCAATACAATTGTGGAACATTATTTATCTGCAATGAAGATGATGTAGGATAACCAACAAACGAAGAATTGTAGCTGTAATTAGTTCCGGAAACAGCTGTTTGTTGCATCAGGCCATGCAAGGTGGTACCGGAGGTTACGGTAACTGCGGTGCCGTAGTATGCGGTACATGTTTGGCAGGATGCGTACCAATTATCTATAGTCCAGTAATTTCCTCCCCATGCCCCGTTTGGTCCAAACTGCAAAACAGGTTGCAATATATGCGATGTGCTCGTAAACCCGTCCTGTAAGCCATTAAATAAATAAACCAACTGGCTATGGTAGGTTGTGGGGTTTGAAGGCACTACCCAATTTGTATTAAAATAGGTTAATGCTAACCCGGTATTGTTTGACCAATAGGCATCGGTGATCCATCCTGAACCAAGCCCCGGTACAGTTGCATTATTTGAATTAGACATTGAAACTAATTGTTTCCCGATGTGGCCTTGTACATTATTTACAGTAAGATATTTAAGCGGAGCCTGAGCGCCAAAGTCCAGCATAACCTTACCTGTTTGCTTTTGTACCTTTTTAAGGTGGCCATCTATATTGCTTAAAGCGTAGCCGTCTTCAACGAAGTGAACGTCTGACTTTAACCTTGGGCCAAAAGGCGTCATAACCATTCCCGTATCAGTTACCGATAAACTTTTATCCGCCACTTTGGGAACAGAATTGTGCGAATCCTTTTTACATCCATTAAAAATAAAAATAAAAAAGAGGGCCACGAGAGCGAGTTTTGTTGAGATTTTCATGAGTTTTAAGATTTAGATTTATTTAACTAATATATAAAAAATATCTTTTTAATAAAAAATAATAAAAATTATTGATGTGTTTGTAAAAAAATAAAGACCCGCCGGTTTTCACCAGGCGGGCCTTCAATCAATCAAACTCTCCGTACAGTTTCTTATTGTTTTGTGGCAGTAAAAGTAGTAGTAGCCAATGGGGTACTACCATAAGATGTAGCAGGCATATGCAGAGTAAAGTTATAGTTACCAGCTGTTGTAAGTTGGATATTTCCATCGCCTACAGCGCCTGAAGAAACTACTGTACCTGCAGTAGCGCTCGGCCCCCAACTATTTGACCATTGGGCATCTTGCCTGAATTTATATTCTCCCACAACCATTGGGATATTATTTGCCACCCAGTTTCCGGCCCCGTCATTAACGTATTTCATGAAGGTGTCAGTGCTCCATGCGTTACCCGGAGGGGCACTACCAATTATGCTATAATAATCAGCAAGAGCGAACGAAATAGTATTTGTATTTAGATTAAATGTTACGATGTACTGACCAGCAGTGGCGGGAGCATAAAAGTTATTGGGCCCATCGTATGTTACTGTGCTGCTTGTGGAATTTTTAGGATCATTAGTGGCATATTTATGGGTCCAGCTTCCTTTAACCGGTAATACAAGAAAATCATTGTTCCCAGCAGTAAAGTTAATAATCCCAACGTAAATGCCGTTACCGGTAACAGATACCAGGCTGTCCATTTGCGGCGTTGAGTTAGCCCATCCTTCATAAGAGCCGGGCACATATAGCCATGATGTTAAATTGAACGGTGTTACAGTAAGATTTACCACATTTGAGTAAACAGGCTTAACATTGCTGGAAATAGATTGCGCAACGCGAATCTGTATTTGAGACGATACACCACTTTTTAGATTCAGCTTTAACAATATAGAATTAAAGTCAGCAGTTGTGTAGCCTACTTTTAATACGTTTGGTGCCAGTACCACCGATTTTACTTTACCGGCGGTCCAGTTGTCACCCATCGAATCAATCTGAAGGGTGTTGGTCACGGCTGCTTTATAGCCATAGGACGCCTGGTTAAAATTAAACGTTATCACAGTGTCCGGACTGCTAACTTTAGCTTTGTCCAACACCAACTCGCTTACATTTGTACTTAAAGCACCGGCTTTCCCGCCGGTAGAAGTTACAAGTGAATCGCTCTTTTTACAGGATGCCAGCGCCAATAGCCCCAAACAACCTAAAGCCAATATTTTTGTTAATTTTTTCATTTTTTGTTAATTTTTTCAATCAAACACTCTTGTTTATAAGGGTCAATTTTATAATGTTTCCAGGTTATCAATTATAGCCGGTGTTTTGTTTAAGATTCGGGTTGGCTATTACATCAGCCTGAGGTATTGGGAACAGCGACCGGTAATCTGCTATAGCGCCGCCGCTTACCGTACCACCTTTAAATGGCCATATATAAGAGTCGCCTGTAAATAATCCGAAACGGATCAGGTCGGTACGACGGGTAGCTTCCCAATAGAATTCTCTTCCGCGTTCTGATAATATATCTGTTAAAGCTATTGACGTAACATTTCCAGCAGTTGTGTTATTGTAAGCACGTGTGCGCACGGTGTTATAATATTGCAATGCAAGGCCGCCGCTGTTGCCTGAACGCACCGAAGCTTCTGCATAAGTGAGGTACATTTCGGCTGAGCGGAATAAAGGGAAATCGGTGCTGACGAATGTGCCGCTTGCATCACTTTTAGCCACACCGGCCGATGTTGTGTTTTTAAACTTAACCACACCAATGCCGCTGCTGAATGAACCAAGTGTATCTAATGTTTTTTCCCTTATGCGGAAAATAGCACGCACGTCTGTTTTACCTGTAGTGTCAGGGAAATAAGCAGTAACTTTTTGCGATGCGCGGTTACCAGACCAGCCTCCGCCTTTCACTCCATAGTAAGCAGGAGTTTCTGACCATGAGTTGTTGATGCTGCTATTTACCAAAAAGGTTGTACCGCCATAAGTTTTAGTATAATTAGCGTCGTAAGCAATAGGGAATATTAATTCGCTGTTGTTTAAATTATTGTCGGCTAAAAACAGGTTCTGATATTTAGTCATCAATGGATAACCTGCGTCAATAACCTTTTTTGAATAGGTCATGGCATCTGCCCAACGCGCGGTACCTGTATAAACCTGTGCATTCAGGTACACACGGGCTAATAAAGCCCAGGCTGCAGCCTGGTCGGCGCGTGCATATTCATTTTTATGCGGTGCTTTTAATAACGGATCGATAGCTTTTAACTCCGATTCGATGTAGGAGAATAAAGCTGCCCGGCCAATTTGCTTCGGGAAAAATGCACCGATAGGGGAGTTCTCATCAATATAAGTAACATTTCCAAATGCATCCATTAATACCCAATATTGGTAAGCTCTTAAAAAACGGGCTTCTGCACGGTAGTAGCGTATCTCCGTAGCATCCGCACCTGAGATTCCATGACTGGTGATATTGGCGTCGCTAGACTGCGAAATGAACACGTTTGCCAATAAGATCTGGTATTCGCAACGGTCATATAAACCCAATAATACCGCATTTGAAGCAACCCAGGTGTCCTGGTCAAGATCCTGTACGCCTGCGTTATCCAGCCATGCGCATTTACCCTCGTCAGTAGTTATTTCCTGTGTGTTCCAGAATAAGCGTAAAAAGTCAGATGCGCCTGCATCACCACCCGGTACATCAGTTGTACCCGGGTCTGAGTTACTTGTTACTGCAAATGCGCTGTAAACCTTTGCAAGCTCCTGCTTATAGCCGGCAGCAGTGCTTAATACCGTTTGGCTTGTGCTGCCATTGGTTGGGTAACGGTTCAACTCTTTGGTGCAGGATGAAAAAACACCTGCCACAAGCGCCGTTAGGGTTAATAATTTAAAAAAGTCCTTTTTCATTTTCTTTTATTTTAAATTTCGTTTTATTGTAAACCAAGGTTTATACCCAGTGTATAGGTACGCGGCCTTGGATAAAAGTTGTTATCTATACCTCCGTTAATTTCAGGATCGATGCCTTTGTATTTAGTAATTGTAAATACATTCTGCACGTTTGCGTTGATGGTTAAGTGAATATGATTGTCCTTAAATATATTGCCGGCGTTATACCCTAAACCTAAGTTATCCATTTTTAGGAACGATGCATTTTGCAGGTAAAAATCCGAAAGGTACTCGTGCGATGCAAAACCGGTTTGATAATAGCTGGTGCTCGCATTGTTTATGTTACCAACCGGGGTTACTATATTGTTTGCCACACCTAAGCTTGCCGATACGTTATTGTAAACGTAATTGCCGGTATTGGCCCTTAATACAGTGCTTAATGTCCATTTTTTATAAGTAACATCAGTGCTGAAGCCATAGATGAATTTTGGCAACGCAGAGTGTTCAAAATTCAAATCAGCTGTAGAGCCGTTACTGCTCACATATACTCCCTCAAGCGGTTTGCCATTTGCATCATAAACTTGCTTTTGCAGGTAAAAAGTCAAAGGGGTTTGTCCTGTGGCGTATACCTGGGCAGTTCCACCCAGGCTTCCGCTTATTCCGCCAGTCTGGCTTATTGCACTAGCACCTTTTGATAAGGAAAGATTTGTGATCTTACTGGTTTGGTAAGCTACGTTAAATGCTACGTTCCATTTAAACTCATTGGTTTTTACAGGTATTGCAGCAATATTAAATTCAAGACCGCGGTTAACCATATCACCAACGTTGGTATAGATTACTGTTGAGAAGTTTGCTCCTGTTGGAATTTTAACATCTGACAGCAAGTCCTTAGTGCTCTTGTAATAGGCATCAACAGATCCGGTAATCCGGTTATTCAAAAAGCCATAGTCAAAACCGATGTCTGTTGAAGCAGTTGTTTCCCATTTTAAAGTAGTTAGGTAAGCCGAGGGGGTATAGGCGTTATAGAATGTATCCCCAAATTGATATTGTCCTGAAGATTGGCCTAGCGTATAGAAAGGTATGTAGGCATAACCGGGTATACCTGATTGCTGACCGGTTACACCGAAACTAGCACGGAATTTCAGATCAGACAAAACCTTTGAATTCTTTAAAAAGTCTTCATCAATTGCTCTCCATGTAAAGGCGGCACCAGGGAATACACCCCATCTATTAGCTTTTGAAAATCTTGATGAACCATCAGTACGGATAGATCCCTGTAAAATATATTTGCTATCAAAAGTGTATATCAACCTTCCGTAATAAGATATCAATGTAGTTTCCGGCTTATCGTATGGATAAGTGGGTTTGGCTGTACCTGCTATGGTGTCCCTGTTAGCAGCAAGACTCCGGTAGGAGTAATTAGTTGCCAGATCATTATAATAACCGGTACCTGCTACTACGTTAACGTTACTTTTTATTGATTTAAGATCCTTGTTATAGCTTAAATAGAATTCACTTACTATATTTTTGTAATTATTGGCATAAGGGCTGTAAGAACCTAATCCGCTGGTAACCTGGGCGGAATTAGTTGGGATATAAGTTTGACCACTACCCTTAGCAACATCATAACCAAAATTATAATTAGCATGTAAGCCAGTTATAAAAGGGATGCTGTAATCCAATTGCAAATTGCCAAAACTTCTATAAGCCTTGCTGGTATTATGGTCATCATACAACATGCCCAGCGGGTTGCGCGGTGCATTTGGGTTTAGCCCGGTTGCTGAATTACCCGGAGTATTGTACCATTCATTATAACCATCCCAGGGTGATCCTGCTTGTTTAATCGGTTGTGTAGGGTCAAACTGGATAGCAGCGCCAATGGCACCTGTGTTGGCGAAACGGGTATTGCTCATAGAGCCATTCACGTTTAAGCTAACTTTTAACGTATTCTTAAAAAATTGAGGAGTTAATGAAATGTTAGCGGTTGTCCTTTTTAATTGGTCGGTCCGCAAAATCCCTGTCTGATCAAGATACCCGACAGAAACACGGTATGGTAAAAATCCGGTTGTGCCGCTTAATGATAAATTATTATCACTGGTAATAGCCTTTTGATAAATTTCATCCTGCCAATTTGTGTTGGCATTACCCAGTAGGGCGGTTTTGTTTGTACCTTGAGCCACGTCATAAGCCTTTACATAAGCCCTGATCTGATCGGCAGATAAAACATCAACATTTTTGATCTTTTCTCCAACAGAAAACTTTGTACTGAAATTAATCTGTGGTTTGCCCTTTGTACCCTTCTTGGTAGTGATCATGATGACACCGTTTGATGCCCTGGAACCATAAATTGCAGTTGAGGCGGCATCTTTTAGTATAGTAAAGGTCTCGATATCATTTGGGTTGATCAGGCTCAACGGGTCAGATACCCCATAAATGCCTGTAGCACTGGTTTCAATTGGTACCCCATCAATAACATACAAAGGATCATTTGTTGAATGTAATGATGACCCCTGGCGGATACGTACTGTACTTCCTGCTCCTGGTGCGCCGCTATTTGACGTAACAGATACACCTGCTACTTTACCAGCTATTAGTTGCAAGGGACTGGTGTTTTGTCCCTGTTGAAAGTCTTTAGCCGACACTGTTGCAATAGAACCCGTCAGATCCTTACTTTTTTGAGTACCATAACCAATCACCACTACCTCGTTAAGATTCTTACTGTCAAGTTTCAAACCAAAATTTACAGTAATTACGGTGCTACCCACAGTAACGGTTTGCTTGCTTATAAGATAGCCTACAAATTTTACAGAGATAGTGTAATTGCCAGGTTTTAAGCCCGAAATGGTATAGTTACCATTTGAATCGGTAACGTTCCCGGTAGTAGTCCCGTCAATACTAACGGATGATCCAGGCAGGGGCTGATTTGTTTCGTCAATTACCTTACCTTTTATGCCTCCCGTTTGCGCAAATGCCATCGCCGACAGCATAAGAAAAGCGCACAGAAGAACATACTTTTTTGAGTAGTTTTTTCTCATATAATTCTTAATTTAAAAATAAAAAATGGGACACCTGGTGCCTCGAACAATTGGTTTGCTATTTTTGCTGTAACAGCATTTGCCTAATTTACATTTAGAACTAACAAAAGCAAATATTATATAAAAGATAATTTTAATAATCTTTTTTGTGTCATAGTTAACTTTAAAGAAATATAAAAATCGTAAATAAATTTTGAAGAAATGATGGTTTTTTAGCTATTAATTTGTGAAAAACGAAGTTTTTTTAATTTCAGAGTGTTTAAATTACACAATTGACAATTTTACTTAAAGGTAACCCTTTTCCGGGAACGTTCCCGGAAATTAACTGTTGACATAACAATTAAAAATGAATAAAAAGAAAATTTTCTGCGCGTTTTGGCTTTTTGCCCAAAGTTTTTTGATTTTCGGGCAGCAAAAAGTAACCTTTAAAACAGGCAGTTTATACCCTCCAAAACAGGCTGGCGAACACCTTTTTATGGCCGGTGATTTTAACGGTTGGAACCCTGCCGATAAGGCCTGGGAATTAATGCCGGATGCCCCCGGTTCGTACAAACTTTTGAAGGATTTGCAAAGGGGTATTTATCACTTTAAAATTACCCGCGGCGGTTGGCAAACTGTTGAATGTACAAAGACTGGTAACGCCATTGATAACCGGGCCGTAAATATTCTGAATGACACAACCATTGTGATGAATGTTGAAAATTGGCAGGATTATTTTATACCCCAGGCAAAGCAACACACAGCCAGCGCACAAGTACATATCATTACCGAAAAGTTTGATATGCCGCAATTGGGCAGACAACGGAGGGTTTGGATCTATCTGCCTGTTGATTATCAGTCCTCCGGCAAAAAATTCCCGGTAATATATATGCATGACGGGCAAAACTTGTTCGATAGCTTCACATCCGGCTATGGCGAGTGGGGTGTTGATGAGATCCTTGATAAGCTTGGTGACAAAAAGGAGTGCATTGTGGTAGGGATTGACCATGGAGGCGACTATCGCATAACCGAATACGACCCTTATAATTCAAAATATGGTAAGGGCAGGGGAGATGATTATGTTGATTTTATAGTGAAATCTCTCAAGCCGTATATCGACTCACACTATCGAACCCAACCTAATGCCATAAATACGACTATTGCAGGCAGTTCGATGGGCGGACTTATTTCTATGTACGCTGCTTTAAAATATCCAAATGTATTTGGCAATGCCGGGATCTTCTCACCGGCATTTTGGATAGCACCTGCTATTTATAAATATGCTGAGCAGCAAAAACTGCCGGCTACATCAAGGTTCTATTTTGTTTGCGGCGATTCGGAAGACGAAACTATGGTAGCTGATATGAAAAAGATGGTAACTATCATTCGCAGTAAAATCCCGGATGAAAAAAAATCGCCAGTAATAATTATAAAAGGCGCCAGCCACAATGAAAAACAGTGGAACGGCGATTTTCCAGGATTTTATAGTTGGCTGATAAAGTAGTCGGAAATTCTGAAGTCGGAAAAGTCCGAAAGACAAGAAGCTTCAGAAGTGTGCTTTTCATCTTTCGGACTTTACTGACTTTTCGGACTAATCACCATCCTGCGTTGTAAACTGGTAGGTTTCGGTGTTGCGAACAGGCAGATCAGAAATGGCACCACGGTTTAGCTGCCACCAGAACGGTTGCCTGGCCTTTTCGCGGTTGCCAATCTCGTTCATGGAATCGGCGTCATACAAGCGACCGTTAACCATTACATATTTTATTTTTTCGCTGTTGCGGATGTCATCCAAAGGGTTGGCATTTAATACGATCAGATCGGCAAGCTTGCCTAATTCCAGCGAACCTATCTCCTTATCCATTCCCAAATAGCTTGCGCCGTTCATGGTGGCACACCTGATGGCCTGCATCGGTGTCATGCCGCCCTGTGCAAGCATCCAAAGCTCCCAATGCGCGCCAAGTCCCTGTAATTGCCCGTGCGCGCCTAAATTCACCTTCGTACCGCCATCCGCAATTTGCTTTACATATTTTGACACCTCGATATGTCCGTAATCGCCATACTCAGAAGTGCTTCTGCGCCTCGATCGCGCATCAACAATTGACTGCGGGGTAAAACTTAACAAATGTTCGTTTTTCCAAACTTCTGTGCGATCGTACCAAAAGGTTTCGCCAAACTGGGTGCCGTACGCCACAATCAGCGTAGGGGTATAGCCTGTTTTGCTGGCGTTCCATAACGATTTTACATCCTTATAAATTGGCCAAACAGGGATGTTGTGCTCAATGCCTGTGTGCCCGTCCAATATCATGTTCATATTGGTAAAGAAAGTTGATCCGCCTTCAGGAACAACTTCCATCTGCAACTGGCGGGCGGCTTCAATAACCTGTTGACGTTGTTCGCGGCGGGGCTGGTTATAGCTCTTTACTGAAAATGCGCCAACCGCCTTTAGCCTGCGGATATTTGAAAGTGCGTCATCAAAATTGTTGATCACCGCCTTGAAATCACCATCGGCGCCGTATAAGATGGTACCGGTTGAGTAAACGCGAGGCCCAACCATATTACCTGCCTTCAACATTTCATTCTGGCTGAAAACCATTTCGGTATTGCTCGATGGATCATGCGCTGTAGTTACGCCAAAGGCAAGGTTAGCGTAATAATGCCAGTCCTGCTGCGGCGAGATTCCATCAGGGCTTGTCCCCAGGTGTCCATGCACGTCAACAATACCCGGCATAATTGTTGAACCCGAAAGGTCATAAACCTTAGCGCTGTCGGGCACAGCAATTTCGGTTGATTTCCCTATTGCTGTGATTTTATTTTGGGAGATGATCATCGTGCCCTTCTCAATCACTTCATCACCCTTCATTGTGATTATCCTTACGTTTTTAAATACAATTACGCCTGTAGGCACATCTGTTTTTAATTTCAGGTTGATGTCTGTTCCGGCGGTATCAATTGGCGGGGTCTTATCTGGTGCGCCATCAACAAACGGGAATGCATTGCGGATGTCCCTCACAAAATACTTAGGCCCCAGTGTCCACATCAGTTTCTGGCTATCCTTACTCCAATGGATATAGGTGCCGGCATCGCGGGTGAGCTTAGTTAAAGGCAGTGCCTTATTTGTCGCCGACAAGTCCTGCGGACTGCCGGTATAGATCATTGGTGTGATATAGCAATTAAATAGCTCTGTAAACGCCATCCATTTACCGTCGGGACTTGGATTAAATTGTGTTGCGTATTTTGACGTGTACAAAGTTTGCTGGTTAGCTCCCGTGGTATCCATCACTTTATAGGCTTTTTTATCGCCCTCATTACTTTGGTAATAGATCTTCGAATCATCAGCAGAATATTGCGGGTAGATGCCATTGTCGATCACCATTTTTGGGGTGCCGCCATTTGCAGGGATGGTATAAATGCCCGGGTTTTTGCCAAATGAATAGCCAGAAGTGCCATTCCCTTCGCCTTTTCTAAAAATTATCCTGTCGCCCTTATTCGAAAATTTGGGCGAGTAATAATATCCTTTTTCGGCCGTGAGCCGGGTTACGAGGCAGGTGGTAAGGTCTATTTTATTGATGGATCCCTTTAATTCGTCAGTCCAGTCGACATAAACCAACGACCTGCCGTCAGGACTAAAGGCCGGCTCATACTCAAAATCAGGGGTTGCTGTTATTCTCGTCGGTTTACCATCAGGTAATCCTTTTATATAGATATAACCAGCAGCGTTAAATGCGATAACCTTTCCATCTGGCGAGGTTGTTACCTGGCGGATCATTTTTACGGTAAACTCATCCTGGAAAACCTTTTGCTGAAAATGCAGCGCATCAGTAATTGACTGTGTTGAAGTAACCTCGAACGGGATTTGAGTTGCATTTAGCGAAGTTATATCAAGATTCCAGATCTTTCCCTTTGCGTAGAAAATAATATTGTTGCTGTTTGGTAACCAGTTAAAGTTTGGATATACGCCGAAGATTGCCCATGTTTCCTGCTGGTCGTGCGACAGGCCATCATAAACCGGCCATTCCTCGCCTGTACTTAGGTTGTGAATAAACAATACTGACTTAAGCCTCACCCGCTTAACAAAGGCAAGCAATTTGCCGTCAGGTGAGATCTGTGGGCGACATGCGCCGCCGGTGCCGCCTGTAACCGTTTCAATATTTCCGTTCTGACGGTTTAATCTTTGGATGGCGTAAATTCCCTGGTTAGGGTCCTTATTATATTGAAAACTGGGGCCGGGGGTAACGTCCTCGCTCCAGTAAATGTATTTATTGTCAGGCGATACTATCGGCTCGCCTGCATCCTGCTGGTCGTTTTTGCGTTTGGTTAACTGGATGCCGTCACCGCCGGTTTTGTGGTAAAGCCACATTTCACCTGCGCCTAATGAACGGAAACCGGTAAAATGCTTGCGTGCAACCAGGTATTGACCATCCGGCGTCCACGATGCATTGTTTAATAATCGGAAGCTTTCTTTGGTAAGGGAGTGTTTACCGCTACCATCTGCATTCATGATCCAGATGTTGTCGCCGCCTTCCTTATCGCTGGTGTAAGAGATGGATTTTCCGTCGGGGCTAAAGCGGGGTTGCACTTCCCATGCTTTGCCGCCTGCAATCAGCGTGGCCTTTCCACCGGTAACGGGGATGGTATAAATATCGCCCAAAAGATCGAAGGCTATTGTTTTACCGTCGGGGCTAACATCAAGGTTCATCCAGGTACCCTCATCGGTGGTGATGGTTACCTTTTTTTGAGGCGCGTTGGGTGGGTTCTCTACGTTCCATTTTTGGGCAGATAAACCAAGCGAGAATGATAAGAATATAAGAGTAGCGTAAATTGCTTTCATGTGTGCGGGGATAATACGCCGCGAATTTACACGATTTATGGGATTTTAGCGATGGACGGGATTAATCTTAATCAATCGGCTTTTGTTTAAGATGACGGACTCTTAAAATAATAATAGTGTCGTTGTAAATTTCATATATTATGATATAAGGAAATCTATTTGTTTTAATTCTTCGATATAGGTCATTAATATACGAGTAGCGTTCAGGATATTTCGACAGACTGTTACAACACGCTTCTATTTCTTTGATGAATTCATGTCCTAGTCCGTCTTTTTGTTCTTCATACCAATCAAATGCATCCTTTATTTCTAAAATGGCCGCATCTTGAATAATTAGAGCAAAGCTCATATTTTATTTTTGCCGGTTATGATATCTTTAGCTTCGTCCCAACTGTAGGTTTTACTTTTTCCGCTTAGCCGGTCTTCTCTCCGTTGATCTAATAATTTTATTTCAGCTGAAGTGAATTCATAATCAAAGCCGTCATCTTCGTTATATTCTTTTGCCAAAGCCAGCATTAGCTTTAGTAATTTTTCATCACTGCTGTCTATGTACTGATGCAATTTTTCTCTAATTACTGTTGTTTGCATAATGATGTCGTTTAAACAAATTTACTTATAAAAAATTAAAACCACATCTGAATTTTTTAGTTCGATTTCAGGTTTATCTTTACAGGCTTGAGATAATTAACAACTACCAAATCCGAATTCGAACATCCGAATTCCGAAATCAACAATGACGCTACAGGAAATATTAAAACAGTATTGGAACCATGACACCTTCCGGCCTATGCAGGAGGAGATCATTAAGTCTGTTTTATTGGGTCATGATACATTAGCGCTATTACCTACAGGAGGAGGAAAGTCGGTGTGTTTCCAGGTGCCGGCATTGGCAAAGGAAGGAATCTGTATTGTAGTGTCGCCGCTGATAGCATTAATGAAGGACCAGGTTGAAAACCTGAAGGCAAAGGGTATCGAAGCGGTTTCCATTGTATCGGGCATGAGCAAGCGTGAAATTGATATGGCGCTGGACAATTGCATTTATGGCGAGGTGAAATTCCTGTACCTCTCGCCGGAGCGCCTATTGTCTGAACTGGTGCGCGAGCGGATCACCTATATGAAGGTGAATTTGATAGCCATTGATGAGGCGCATTGTATTTCGCAATGGGGATATGACTTTAGGCCGCCCTACCTGCACATTGCCGACCTGCGCGACCTGCACCCGGATGTGCCCGTGCTGGCGCTTACCGCAACTGCTACTGCCGATGTCAGGGAGGATATTCAGCAAAAATTACGGTTTAAAAACACGGTTGTTTTTCAAAAAAGCTTTGAGCGAAAGAATATCAGCTATGTAGTTCAAAATACAGAAGATAAATTCCGGAAGTTGTTGGATGTTGCAAAGGGTGTAAAAGGCAGCGGGATTGTATATGTGCGCACGCGTAAGGAAACTGCGGAGATTGCTAAGTTTTATACCGATAATGGCATTAAGGCTGACTTTTACCATGCGGGCCTTGAATCGGGATTACGCTCAAAAAAACAGGAGAGCTGGAAAACAAATAAAACGCGGATCATTGTTGCTACCAATGCGTTCGGGATGGGGATTGATAAGCCGGACGTAAGGTTTGTGATTCACAAGGATATGCCGGAAAGTTTAGAAGCCTATTACCAGGAAGCAGGTCGCGCCGGGCGCGACGAGCACAAAGCTTACGGGGTATTATTATATAACTATGCTGACAGGTTAAAGCAGGAAAAGAAATTTGAGCTGAGTTTCCCAACCATTCCCGAAATAAAACAGGTGTATCATTACCTGGCTAATTACTACAGCCTGGCTTATGAGGCGGGCGAGGGGGTAAGTCTGGACCTGGACCTGGGAGATTTCTGCAGCCGGTTTAAGCTGGATAGCATCAAAACCATAAACGCATTGAAGTTTTTGGAGCTTGATGAATATCTCTCCTTTAATGAAAGTGTTTTTCTGCCATCGCGGTTTAAGTTTGATGTGCAGAACGAGGAATTGTATAACTTCCAGATCCAGAACCCCGGCTGGGATCCGTTTATAAAAACTATTTTACGTTCATACGGCGGGGCGTTTGATAACTATGTGCGCATCCGGGAGTTTGACATCGCCCGTCGCAGCCAGATGAATGTGCAGCAGGTAATAGAAGGACTTAAACAACTGGATGAATATAATATATTGAGCTATCAGCAGCAAACCGACATGCCGCAGGTTACCTGGTTAAAGCCGCGCCAGCACAACGATGCGGTTTACATTAACAAAAAAACAATTGACGACCGCAAGGCTACTTATCGCCGGAAAATGGAGGCCGTATTCGCCTATGCCGAACGCAAAAAATGCCGCAGTCAGCAATTGTTAACTTACTTTGATGAACTTGCTGCCGAAAAATGTGGCGTATGTGATGTTTGCCTTGATGAAAAGCGGCAAAATAATGCTGCCGACATCTTTGACGAGATTACCAATGAGCTTATTGAATTGCTGAGTACCTCGTCTCACGATTTGGGTTCACTCGTTTCTGCAGCTAAAAGCGGAACTGAGAAGGAACGAATTGACACGATACGTTTATTGCTTGATGCAGGGAAAATTAAGTTTGCGGGGGAGAAATTGGTGATTGGTTAGTCAACCTAATGTCATACTCATCCCTAAAACTAGCGAAGTTTAACTCGATTTATTTAATTTTTCTTCAAAAGGCCTCGTTGAGGGCTTCGCCGTTTCAAAACTTCGCAAGTTTGACTTCCTCCAAAGTTCAAATTCAGGAAAAAAATTCACCCCGCAAGGCAGTTTTACGCCGCCAAAAAACTCGAAATTTCATGTAACTGCCTTTCAGTAGGGTGAGAAAAGCAACAAAAAAGGATGTGTATTTTGATTTAACTAACTGTAATTCAGTGTTTTATATTCTATTTTTGCTCAAAAAGTGATTAATAGAAATAGTGTAATTATTACACTAAGATGAGAAATGTTGGTGGATAAAAATAGCACCTTTGCAGACGAAAACAAGGCGTTGGTCTATTAAGTAAAGTTTTACTGTAACGTTTTAAAATAACCGCCGTCTTATGGTTGTATTTAAAAAATAGAAGAATACAACAATTGGAATCACAATAATAATAAATAAAAAAATGAAAACCAAAATTTTTTCCGCAATTACAATGATGATTGTAATATTAGGATTAACAAAAACAACCTCTGCCGCCACAATTAACGACGACAACAATTACACCGTATTAAATAACACTACCGCTATCAACAAAATTGAAGTTCACGGAAATGTTGAGCTGTATGTTTCTGACGCGTCTTCAGACCAGGTAAAAGTTTACAACAAATACTATTCTGAAAGCGCTTTGGTGCAAAACAACAATGGCGTTTTACGCATCACCTCATACAAAGCTGAAAAACTGGTAGTTTGGGTAAGCGCTAACGATTTGCGTTCAATCTCTGCTTATGACAACGCTGAAGTTAAATCATTCGGTAAAATGTCAAAAATTGAGTTTAATGTTGACTTGCATGATAATGCTGAAGCAAGATTAAACATGGATGCCTTTAACGCTGATGTAACTGTAAAGGATAATGCAAGAGCTGATCTGAATGGTTCTGCAAACCAATTAAACCTTAACAGGGATATTGAGTCGAATGTTAAGAGGAACAACTTTACTGCTGTTCATTACAACGAAAATAAAATGCCATTCTCTGCTGAAATCAGCAACGACGTGATTGGCATGTAATTATCACCGCGACTTTTGCAAAAGTCCATCATATATTATGGAAAGCTACCTGTTTGAACAGGTGGCTTTTTTTTATGATATAAGATTTGTCAACTTTTTAAAAGTCGACAAATCTTATATTGGTATTTCTATTGTTGTTCCTGCATATCTACCACTTCATAACCATTTTGGCCATTTACAGCTACTGGTTGGTAATAGGTTCCGTTATAATACAGGTATTGATTACCATCTACAGTAGTTTCCTCGGTGCCATCTGGTAAATTTGTTACAAAGGCACCAATAGGAGCGGCCATTACCTGGTAACCGTCATTTATTCTTACATAATAATCACCGCCAAAATAATAGTAATCAGTTCCATCAACCTGTATGGTGCTGTAGCCTGATGGCAGCGCACTGATAGTTGCACCAACAGGAGCCGGAACAACCTTGTAACCGCCATCTGCCGGTTGATAATATACGCCATTGTCGTAATGATAATCCTGGTTATTTACAGCAATAATTATAGCAGTTGTCGCAAGCGCGGCAGCAAAGAAGCCCAGCGGATGCCATGACGGTCCCCAATAATAAGGTTGGTAAGGATGGTAATAATAACTGTAAACCGGCCGGCGATGAATAAATACAGGGCGTTGCGGCCTGTAAATAGGGGGCCTGTGCCCGCCTGGTCTACCCGGTCTATTCCCGGTTGGCGGTCTGTGTCCGTTGCCTGGTCTGCCCGGCCTGTTTCCTGTTGGTGGCCTGTTAGCAGGCGGGCGCACACCTACAGGTGGCCTGGTAACAGGTGGCCGCTGTGGATTGCCCGGTGGCCTTGTTGCCGGAGGCCGAACGTTACCTGGCGGGCGTTGCGGGTTACCCGGCGGCCTATGGTTATTAGCCGGCGGTTGTTGTGGCCGGGATGGTCTGCTGCCTGGCCTTGGGTTTTGTAAAAAGGCGGCAAAAACAGGATCGAATGTCATAACAAATGTGGCTGCCAATAATATTGCAGCAAGCAACCGGGATGGATGTCTTTTCATAGGTTTATAAGGTTTAAACTCGTCTTTTAAAATCAGGTTTTTCAAATAATAGTATCATTAAAGCTGTTATATAGCTTCACGAAATGAGAATGATTTGAGCCGCCTGTTATAAATGTCGGTAAGTTTATTTAGAAAAGACAATTTGCAGCGACAAACAACGTAACTTTTTTGTTCCGGTAAGCTTGGTTAACTGGTAACATACTTGGCCGTAATCAGCAACAACAGCATCCGGTCATCTTTCGCCTCGTCAAGATTTTCCTTTAATAGCTGAAATATTTCCGGATTTTTCATTTTTACTGCCATCATTTGTAATACCTGGAATGACGCTACCTCAATACTTTCCATGTTTTGCATATAAAAGAGGATG
This sequence comes from Bacteroidota bacterium, assembly GCA_030775685.1. Lineage (GTDB taxonomy): Bacteria > Bacteroidota > Bacteroidia > Sphingobacteriales > Sphingobacteriaceae > Mucilaginibacter. The sequence continues at coordinate 43,237 of JALYIP010000067.1, read as the reverse complement.
GCCATATCCCTTAACGCTTTATCATCTTTTTGCTCACCGATAGCAGTGAATGCTTCCTCAATCATCCCGGCCAGGCCGTTACATCCGGTTGTGGTATTTTCGGCGCCAAGTCGTGCGTAGATTTCGTCCATCCGGATGATCTGCTTTTTTACATCATCCACCGTTTCAAGGATCGCCTGGTTGAGATCCTCAAAATGCGACTCGTTTGCAATCTCGGGAAATCGCGCAACCATGTGTTGTTTGGCGCAATAGATCTTGTCCAGGTTACTAATAAAGAATTTTAACAGGCGGGCATCGCCTAAGTGTATGAAGCGGGAACGGGCAGGTTGAGTTTCCATAAGTTGATCTGATGAACTGATCTATAAGAACATCAAAAACCGCTCCGTTACATTTTATAGGGAGGATAGGAGACGCCGTTGTGCTTTATTCTGTACGGTTGTATCGAAAATTACATTGGCCTCTTATTGCATTCCAAATGCCTAATAGGTGTACACCGGGTTATTCGGTGCAAACCATCAATCTTCCCCGGAATTTTCACCGACATTTTTTCCGCACTTACCGACTAAAACCGCCTCTATACCTATTACAGGGCATATTGCTGTAACGTTTCCTAAGCGTGATCGTCATATAGGTGTATTTAAAATTTAGAAAATATAATTAATTGACAATCAAAATATAAAGATCATGAAAACCGCATTTTTAACCATATTCTCAGCCTTAGTTTTAGTGTCAGGAATAGCAAACACAACATATGCAGCCACTGCAAAAAACGATGATAATACTTACACCGTATTAACCGACATCAGAGCCATCAATAAAATAGAAGTTCACGGAAATGTTGAGCTTTACGTATCTGATGCATCAGCCGACCAGGTTAAGGTTTACAATAAATATTATTCAGAAAGCGCCTTAGTTCAAAGCTCAAACGGCGTATTACGCATCACCTCATACAAAGCCGAAAAACTGGTGGTTTGGGTTAGCGCAAACGATCTTAGATCAATCGCTGCTTATGACCACGCTGTGGTAAAATCATTCGGTAAGCTATCAAAAATTGAGTTTGATGTTGAATTGCATGACAATGCAGAAGCCAGGTTAAACTTAGATGCTTTTAATGCTAATGTAGTAGTAAAGGACAATGCTAAAGCAGACCTTAATGGCTCAGCAGATCAGTTAACCGTTAACAGCGATATCGAATCGAACGTTAAAAGGAACAACTTTACTGCCTTACACTTTAAAGAAGCACCGGTAAGCTTTACCATCGCAAATAACGACGATCTGGCCCGCCTTTAATAGCTATTCGTAAAATCAATATATATAATAATGGGAGCCGCCTGCTTAGCAGGCGGCTTTTTTGCTTTAAAGAGGGCGTGTCAATTGTGCTAATTGCCTGATTCGTAAATTCTGTGCATCGTCCCCTTCAAATCGGAATACAGCTGCCTGTAAATGGAAAAGTTTTTAATATGGATAGCAGTATTTGCGGCATCCGGCTTAAACGTTCTCAGTTCGGCAGAATTTTTGATTGGGTATTCCTGTATTGCAGCAATACTTTTCAAAGCCATAAAAGCCGCCCCGATAGCCGATGCGTCATCGCTTTGTACAATCACCAGTTTTTTACCGGTGATATCTGCCAGCGTTTGCACCCATAGGTCGGACTTTACGATGCCGCCGCTTACATTTATTTGGGTGATAGGTTCAGAGTTCTGCTGTACAGCATCAAGCACATCTTTTAAGGCATAGCAGATTCCTTCTAAAACCGCCCTGGAAAAATGAGCCTGCGTATGCTGCAGCTTTATGCCGAAGAAGTTCCCGCAGGCTTCGCTATTCCAGATGGGGGCGCGTTCTCCCGTCAGGTAAGGGAGGAATAGCAACCCGTCGCTGCCTGCTGGTATGGTGGCTATTTGTTGAAACAGGTGGTCGTAATCGAGATCGGTAGGGTTGGTGCTGATGTTTTTTAGCCACCATTGCAGGGCTATCCCGCCGTTATTGATTGGTCCGCCGCAAATAAAAGTTTGCTTATCCAGGATATAGCTGAATGTCATTGCTTGCTCATTGGGCAGCGGTTTGCTGCTTGTTACACGCACCGCGCCGCTTGTGCCGATGGTTATTGCGGCGATGCCCGGCCTATCAGCCATGCTGCCCAAATTGGCTAAACAACCATCACTGGCGCCGATGATAAACGGGGTATTTGGGCTGAGAAAATCTAGTTCAGTTCCCGTGTAATTTTTAACATGGTCTGTTGGAACAACTTTTGAAAGTGATCCCGGCGTAATACCTGCCAGTAGAAGTGCATCATGGTACCAGGTTAGTTGCCCGATATCAAACAAACCCGTGCAGGACGCACCGGAGTGATCTAACTCAAATTCATTAAACAGCTTGTGCCAGATGTATTCCTTTATCGAGATGAACTTAAAGGTGCTGTTAAATAATTCCGAATCATTTTCCTTTATCCAGATGATCTTGCACAACGGCGACATGGCATGAAGTGGCGTGCCCGTTGCATTGTAGATAGCCATGCCCGTGGTTGTGTACCGTAATCGTTTAGCTACCCCGGAACTGCGGCTATCGGCCCAGGTGATCATGGGAGCTAAAGGTGTGCAGGTTTTATCCACCGGAATTAAGCTGTGCATTGCGCTGCTCAGGCTGATTGCAAGGGGAGGGTTGCCGATTTTTTCAATGGCCCCTTTTAAACAATTGCGGAATGCCTGCCAGATCAATTCCGGATCCTGCTCGTGATAGCCTGGTTTTGGCGAACTGTAGGAATAATAAACCTGGTTATCGGCAAACGACCTGCATTGCAGGTTTACTGCAACGGCCTTTACGCTGCCGGTACCAATATCAACGCCTAAAACATATTCCATAGCTTGTTTTTGTGATGGCAAGATAGGAAAAAGTTCATGGTTCATAGTTGGTCCATAGTCAATAGTCGATGGTCCATGGTTAAGCACATAGTGGTTCAATCAACAGATATTTTCTAAAATAAATCAGTACTACTATGGACCATCGACCATGGTCTATGGGCTCCTCCGACTTTTCACCGACAAAATTTCCCGGTTAACCGAGTAAAAGCCCCTCCACACCTAATACAGGCCATGTTGCTGTAACGAATTTTTACCCGGATCGTCTTATTAGTGTATTTAGAATTTATAAATAATTACTTGACAATCAAAATCATAACCATCATGAAAACTCAAATCATAACCATCTTCTCAGTGTTAGTTTTAGCATTAGGAGTAACAAATTCAACCAAGGCAGCAACCGTAAAAAATGCTGATAATAACTATACAATTGTAACAGACATCAGCGCCATCAATAAAATTGAAGTGCGCGGTAATGTTGAATTATATGTATCTGACGGCACCGCTGACCAGGTAAAAGTTTACAACAAATATTACAATGAAAGTGCTTTGGTGCAAAGCAAAAACGGTGTGTTAAGGATCACCTCATACAAAAACGAAAAATTAGTAGTTTGGGTAACTGCAAACGACTTACGTGCCATCTCAGCTTTTGATAACGCCGAAGTTAAATCATTCGGAAATATCTCAAAGATCGAATTTGATGTTGATTTGCACGACAATGCTACTGCCAAATTAAACATCGATGCCTTTAGTGCAAGTGTAAGTGTAAGTGACAACGCAAAAGCCCACTTAAGCGGTTCCGTAAATGAATACGCTTACAAATGTGATTGCGAAGAAAATGTAGATCATAAGGATTTAGTTGCTACCCACTCTTCAAAAATGCTTACACCGGTAGTTGTTGCAGCAAAAACATTTGATATAGCTGATCTTTAATCTTAAAACAAAAACACAACATATAAAAGCTGTCGGAATGTGGCAGCTTTTTTTAATTTTGATGTAACGTAACTCACTTAAACATCGTCCAAAAAATAAAAATCATGAAAAAGCTACATTTTGCAATATTGGGATTAGTTGCCATTACCGGCCTGGGCACTTTATCAGCATGTCGGATGCATTGCATAAGGGGGTCAGGAAATCAAATTACCGAGAACCGCAAGGTTGATGGCTACACCGCAGTTGAAGTTTCGGACTCATTTAAGGTTATCATTAAACAGGACAGTTCAAATTCATCAACCTTAAATATTACTGCGGATGATAACATTATTAAATTTATCAGGACGTCTGTTGAAGGCGGCAGGCTACATATTTATACCAGGAAGAATTTTTGCAGCAGCGGTGTAATAGTTATTAAGGTGCCTGTACACGTACTTGACGGCTTAAAGGCATCGGACGCAGCTGAAATTGTTGCTGACGGTAAATTAAATGCCCAGGACATTACCCTCCACCTTTCTGATGGTGGCAGGATCACCATAGACCTAACAGCAAAGCACGTAAATACACACGCAAGTGATGCTTCTGAATTAACCTTAACCGGCCAGGCTTCATCAAACGATATCCAGATAAGTGATGGCGCCAAAGTGTACGCCAAAGGTTTTATCAGCGGAACAAGTTCGGTTAAAGCGTCCGACGGATCATTCGGCGAAGTGAACGTTTTGAATACGCTTAATTTCAGCGGTAGTGATGGTGCATCATTAAAATATTATGGTAACCCATCAAGTGTTAATACCAACAAATCGGACGGTGCGTCGGTAGAAAAAGGCAATTAATTATGTTTTAAATACAACCGGAAGCTGCCCCGAAGGGGCGGCTTTTTTTGCGTGATTTCGGCAGGCATAATTAATTATATTGCCATCCCAAATACTGACTAATGAAAAAACAAACGCTGCTGTTACTTGCCTTGCTATTGATAACCAAAATTGGTTTAGCCCAAAAGCCCTATGCCGCATTTAATCACGTTGCCTTGTATGTAAGTGATGTTGACAAAAGCGCAGCCTTTTACCGCAAGCTTTTTCACCTGGATACCACTAAGATCCCGGTGCCGGGACAGCGGGTTAAATGGCTAAAAATGGGCAGGTACATGCAGTTGCATTTGATAGAGGGTAAAAAAGATCAGTTAACTGTTGCTCAAAATAATCATATCGCATTTAGTGTGCAATCGCTGGCTGATTTTATCCAGGTATTAAAAAAAGAAAATATAAAGTTTGGTGGTGCTGAAGATAACGATGGTAGCTTTGTGGAACGAGCTGACGGCGTAAAACAAATTTATTTTAAAGATCCGGATGGGTATAGGGTTGAGGTGAATGATGCGGGATATTGATTTGCGGCGTCGATCTTTCAGCGGTGTGCTGTGGGGACACAGCACTGAGGGATAGAATGTTCTAATGTGTTGATTGTTTGATTTTTATAAAATTATTTTTTATGTTTACGGTTCAACCAAACCGTTAAATGAAAAAATTCAGGAAGATACTGTTATACACAGTGATCACAATTATTCTTGTTGTAGTTATTGCAGTTTCCTACGTCACTTTAGCCCTGCCAAACGTAGGAGCTCCGGAAGATATTAAAGTGGAGTTAACTCCTCAAAGAATTGCCCGTGGCGAGTACCTGGCAAACCATGTGAATATGTGCATGGATTGCCATTCGAAGCGCGACTGGTCGAAACCTGTTGGGGCCATATTAGCAAGTAGTCTGGGCGGCGGCGGGAATGTTTTTGATGCCAGTGAAGGGTTTCCCGGCAAAGTACCGGTGCCCAATATTACGCCATATAAATTAAAAGACTGGACTGACGGCGAGATTTTTCGCGCGATAACAACCGGCGAACGCAGGGATGGCGCTGCAATATTTCCGCTGATGCCATGGCCTTATTTTTCTAAAATGGATAGGGAGGATGTGTATTCGGTAATTGCTTATTTGCGTACCCTGAAACCTATAAAAGTTGATTACGCAAGGGGAGTCCTCGATTTTCCTTTAAATATACTGGTGCATACCATGCCGCAAAAGGCAGCTTTGAGCAAACTGCCATCGCCGGCGGATACTATCAAATATGGCGAGTATATTGTGCGCTCTGCCGCCTGTATGCAGTGCCATACGCAGGACAAACAGGGAAAACCTATAGCAGGACTGGAATTTGCCGGCGGACATGAATTTAAAATAGATGGCAAGCCTGTTTATTCGGCCAACATCACTCCTGATAAAAATACCGGGATAGGTAGCTGGTCGAGAGAAGCCTTTGTTGAGCGGTTCAAGTCTTTCACCGATTCTTCTAAGAAGCTAAACCCCGCTGCGGCAAAGCTGGTGACAGTAATGCCATGGTATGACTATAGCGGAATGACAGAGAGCGATCTGAAATCGGTATATGCCTATCTCAGAACTATAAAGGCTATTCATAATAAGGTAATCAATTAGGGTATTTAATCTATTGTGGACGTAATAATTCGTTTTCAGATAGCTGGAAAGCCACTGGAAAATATCGGGTACTTCGGATATTGCTGGATTTGTAAATTGGAGGTATTATAATAAAAGGCTATATTAGCTTCAGGGAAAAAACTTAAAATATATGACCAAATCGAGGAAATATTTTTTAGCCTTTGTCGCATTTGCACTGAGCATTATGCTTGTGAATGGCGTTGAGTATGTGTTTTGTGATAATTTAACTCCTTTCAAACTTACTTTTCCACTTATTTTTATACTGCCTGCTTATACCATTTTGCTTTTTCGCGTAAGCAAAGAAAAAAGCACCGACAAATAATAAATAAGCCAGCCGCCGACCATTGAAAAAGTTCTCCTAAAGATTTTTTTCTGGGTAGCGCCCTTATAAGATTAATTTAAAAACTGATACACTACCGACTTTACTGACTTTTCGAATTTCGGGACTTTTTTCCTACCTTTGCCCCTCCAAAAGCAGGCGCAATTGTTTCTGTGTTTTTTTACAGGTGCCGGCACATAAAATTTAAGTTTAAATACCTTTAAAAGATGAATATTTCACAGGAAAAGATTGATAACCTGAATGCAGTTGTAAAGATCAATATTAATCCCGAAGACTATCAGCCACGCGTTGAGAAGGCCATTAAGGATCAGGCAAAAAAAGCAAAGATTCCAGGGTTCCGCCCGGGAATGGTGCCTGCATCACACATAAAAAGAATGTATGGAAAAAGCATTTTGGTTGACGAGATCAACAATTTGCTTTCTGATACCTTGAACAAATACCTGGAAGACGAGAAAATTCAGGTGTTAGGTCAGCCTTTGCCAAAAGAGGGTGACGAGAAAGAATACAACTGGGATTTTGCCGATAACTTTGAATTTAACTACCAAGTTGGTTTGGCTCCTGATTTCAGTATCGACTTTTCATCGAAGGATAAAATAACGCAATATGATATTAAGGTTGATGACGAAACGCTGGCTGCTCGTATCAAAAATATCCGCAGGAGCTATGGCAAAATGACAAATCCTGACGTATCGGCAGACGATGATGTGCTTTACTCTGATTTAGTTCAACTTTCGCCTGATGGTTCTGTTTTTGAGGATGGAATTACCAATACCGCATCTGTTCGTTTGGACCAGATCAAGGATGAGAAAATAAAAAAATCATTGATCGGACTAAAAAAGGGAGATGAGGTAACGCTGGATATTCAGAAGGCTTTTGATAACGATGCAGCTAAGGTTGCAGGCTTATTAAAGATTGACGAAGAAACAGCAGCAGATCTGAAATCAACTTTCCGCCTAACAGTTAAAAATGTTAACCGTTTAGAAGAAAGCGATCTGAACCAGGAGTTCTTTGACAAATTATTTGGTGAAGGTGTGGTAACCACCGAAGCAGAATTTACCGCTAAGATCACGGAGGAAATTGAAACCATGATGCTGCAGGATTCTGAACGAAAATTGCAGGATGATATCTATCAATACAGTTTAGGAAAGGTTAATTTCGAGTTACCTGACGAGTTCTTAAAACGCTGGTTGAAGGTTACCAACGAAAAACTTTCTGAGGAAGAACTAACCGGTGGATATGCTGATTTTGCGAAAAACCTTAAATGGACGCTGATAGAAAACAAGATCATCACGGCAAATGAGATCGAGATCAAATACGAAGACGTTTTCCAGCTTGCGAAATTACGTTTAGAACAACAGTTTAAAATGTACAGTCCGCAAGGAATAGCCGAAGAGCAATTGGGTCAATATACCGTTCAGTACTTACAAAGCAAGGAAAACGCCAACAAGATCTTCGAAGAGGTTAAAGCCTTAAGGGTATTTGATTATATAAAAAGCGTTGTTACGTTAGAGCAAAAGGAAATTCTTTATACCGATTTCACGAAGCAGTTTGCTGCGTAAGTCGGGAAAGTCCGAAAGTCAGTAAAGCCCGTAAGACGGAAAGAATGACTTGAAATACTTAAGAGTCCGAAAGTGGGAGAATAGCTTCTGTTTTCGGACTTTTATATTCTTGCAATATTGCTTTTATAGCGATGGGTTTCAAACCCATCGCTATAGAAAAAATAGTTTGCTAACTAAAGCTACATTGCCAGCGTATTATTTTTCTTTCGGACTTTTCGGACTTTCTGACTTCCGGACTTCCTCCACCAAATAAATTTACTTTCAAAAAACTTTCTGTTACAAAAAGTATTTAAGTAACAACTATATTTATCGCGATTAAAACCCGCACATTTAACAAAAAAATCATGAGCAGTAATATCGATAAGAACGAATTTCGCAAATATGCAGTTAAGCACCATCGCATTAACAGTTTACATGTAGATAGATTTATAACGGGCGTTGAAAGAAACGCAGGCCCCTCAGGAATTGCAACAGGTGCCGGTTTTACAGGCATGACGCCATATATTATTGAAGAGCGCCAGCTAAATGTTTCTCAACTTGACGTGTTTTCACGTTTGATGATGGACCGCATCATTTTTATGGGCGAAGCTATATATGAAGGAATGGCCAATGTTATCCAGGCGCAGTTATTATTCCTGCAGTCGGCAGATAACAAACGCGATATCCAGATCTACATCAACTCACCAGGCGGTTCGGTTTATGCAGGTTTAGGTATTTATGATACCATGCAGCTGATCTCGAACGACGTGGCTACTATTTGTACAGGTATGGCAGCATCAATGGCAGCTGTGCTACTAGTAGCCGGTACCGAAGGTAAAAGAGCTGCATTACCTCACTCAAGGGTAATGATCCACCAGCCATCGGGCGGTGCGCAGGGTCAGCAATCTGATATCGAGATTACTTACCACGAGATCACCAAGTTGAAGAAGGAATTGTACCAGATCATCGCTGATCACAGCGGGGCACCTTACCAGAAGGTTTGGGATGCTTCAGACCGCGACTACTGGATGATAGCAGAAGAAGCCAAGGAATTTGGTATGGTTGACGAAATTTTGAGAGGTAATAAAACAAAGAAGTCCTAATTAGGTTCTGTATTAAGTCCTTAGCTTGCAGCCAGGTTCCAGAACTTAAGGTTGTGCGCTAAGGGCTTCTTACTTTGTTAATATCATATCAAATTAGTAAATTTGTTTAATAAAATATTTCGCAATGAATAAAAACAGCAAGGAGATCAGGTGTTCGTTTTGTGGTGCAGGTAAACAAGACTCCCTGATGCTGATAGCGGGATTAGACGCACATATCTGCGATAAATGCGTTAACCAGGCTAACGAAATACTGGCCGAAGAATTAAAGGTTAGGAAGGTGAAAACATCGCCCTCGGCACCGTCAGTTTTAAAACCAGCCGAAATAAAAACTCACCTGGATCAATATGTTATTGGCCAGGATGACGCCAAAAAGATCTTAGCCGTTGCAGTTTACAACCATTACAAACGCTTAAATCAACGGGTTGAAAAGGATGATGTGGAGATTGAAAAGTCGAACATCATTATGGTAGGCGAAACAGGTACCGGTAAAACCCTGCTTGCAAAAACCCTTGCCAAGATCCTGAACGTTCCTTTTTGCATTTGCGATGCTACCGTATTAACAGAGGCTGGTTATGTAGGGGAGGATGTTGAAAGTATATTGACCCGTTTGCTGCAATCCGCAGATTATGATGTGGCAACTGCCGAGCGTGGTATTGTTTACATTGATGAGGTGGATAAGATAGCCCGTAAGAGCGACAATGCTTCTATTACGCGGGATGTATCGGGTGAAGGTGTTCAGCAAGCTTTATTGAAGATACTGGAAGGTACCAATGTTAACGTACCGCCGCAGGGAGGACGTAAGCATCCTGATCAGAAAATGATAACCGTTAATACCAATAACATATTGTTTATATGCGGCGGTGCTTTTGACGGGATAGACAAGAAAATTGCAAACCGCTTGCGTACACAAACGGTAGGGTATAAGCTTAAAGGGAACGACGGTGAAGTTGACCTGAAAAATTTATACAAGTATATCACACCACAGGATTTAAAATCGTTTGGGTTGATCCCTGAGCTGATTGGCCGCTTGCCGGTGCTTACTTACTTAAACCCCCTTGACCGCGAGGCATTGCACAATATTTTAACCGAGCCCAAAAATTCATTACTTAAACAGTATAAAAAGTTGTTTGAGTACGAAGGTGTAAAGCTGGAGTTTGACAACGAAGTGCTTGATTTTATTGTGGACAAGGCAGTTGAGTTTAAGCTTGGCGCCCGTGGTCTACGTTCGATTTGCGAGGCGATCATGATCGATGCAATGTTTGAGTTTCCGTCGAAGAAGGACATCAAGCGCCTGAATGTGACGCTGGACTATGCATTGGAGAAATTTGAAAAATCGGACATTAAAAAATTGAAGGTGGCTTAACAAGGAGCACACAACCAGTACTTATATTTAACGAAACAACACAAGCCCTGGTTAACGCCGGGGTTTGTTGTATAAACCCCTGGCCCCTGAGCCCCTAACCCCTAAAGGGGAACGAATATTTATTAATACTAATATGAACGAACAATTAGACGTAAAAAAGGATCAAACCGCAACTGAAGCGAAAAAGGCAAAGGAGATCCACACACCCGTTACCCCGGGTTTAAAAACTAAGGAGGGTATTGTTACCAACTGGTTGCCGCGTTATACCGGCAGGCCGCTGGCTGATTTTGGACAATACATTATTCTTACCAATTTTTCAAAATACATTCAGTTGTTTTCGCAGTGGAATGACAATGCGCCAATTTTAGGAATAGATAAACCAATGCAAAGTGTTACAGCAAACGGCATAACTATTATCAACTTTGGGATGGGCAGTTCTGTGGCTGCAACTATAATGGACCTCTTGACAGCCATAAAGCCTAAAGCAGTTATATTTTTAGGGAAATGCGGCGGATTGAAAAAGAAGAATAACGTAGGCGACCTGGTACTGCCAATAGCCGCCATTCGCGGCGAGGGTACATCAAATGATTATATGCCTGCCGAAGTGCCGGCATTGCCTGCCTTCGCCTTACAGAAGGCCATATCAACCACCATACGCGACTTTGGACGCGATTACTTTACCGGCACCTGTTACACCACCAACCGCCGGGTTTGGGAGCATGACAAAGAATTTAAAAAGTATTTGAAAAAACTAAGGGCGATGGCTGTGGACATGGAAACAGCTACAGTTTTTACCACTGGCTTCGCCAACAAAATCCCAACCGGGGCGCTACTCCTGGTGTCTGACCAGCCAATGATTCCTGAAGGTGTCAAAACCGCTGAAAGCGATTCCAGTGTAACCGAGCAATATGTGGAAACACACTTGAAGATTGGGATCGAATCGTTAAAGCAATTGATAAATAATGGATTAACGGTGAAGCATTTGATTTTTTAATTCACTGCCACATTAAATACGACCCTGGTTATTAAAAAGCCTGTACTCAGTCAAGAGTACAGGCTTTGTTTATTTTTACTGTTTATTTAAATAATGGATTCGGACGGAAGTATGTACCATCAGTAAAACTAACCACATAGTCTGATTTAAAATGTGTGCTTTTTTGATAGTAATCGGTAGTGATGATCTGCGCATCAGAGGCTATCGCCGCCTCAAATGTTGATTTGTCATTATTCCTTGCCTCTTCGGTATCACTATCGGCCCGGGTACGGATTATATATCCCTTTTTTACGAGTGCCTTTATTTTATAAAGATCCTTTTTAGGATTATTCATAATGTGTATTGCAGACTCTGGCGTACCTGGTTCGGAATCTGTAAAAAGAATCCGGTTTTTTAATGAGGGGTGGCCTGCTATATAAGCTGCTCTTTTTCTTCCAACCTCATCCAGTACAAATATAAATTTACCTTTTGCCTGTTTTACCTTTGGCCAGTTGCCGTGTAAAACTGCGCTTTGCAGGGTTTTATATTTTCCTCTTACATCATCCGGGGTAATAAGATTTTCCCTTCCCAGGTTTTCTACAAGCGCTTGATCCAGCTGATCAAAAATTGCACTGGTGAATTTTTCAGGAACCGTATAGTATGGTTTTTTCATACGCTCATCCTTCGCATTCATTGTAACGAAAATTACTTCATGGTCTTTATGGTTATCAGACCACTGCCTCAGCTCCTGCAAACATTGTTTAAAGGTTAAGCAGTTACTTCTGAAATCAATATCCTGGATATGAAAAACTTTAAACCCAGGTTCATTCATTACTCCTTCTTTATCAAAGGGTGCCTGCCCGGGAGCCCAGGTAAGGCCTTTTGGATGCGCATATTTACCGCCTTTTGTATCGGCATAAATGTCAATTTCAAGATCCAGCAATCCAAGATCTAATTGCTGTGACAATGTGATATGACTATAATCTATTTTTTTTGACCCAACCGAGTCTTTTTGCTGTATAAATTTAAACAGAACCGGATCAATAGATTGTTTATAGCTGTTATGTGAACCAATTACCTGGACGTGGTTTATAGGCAGATCATCAACGTTAGGTATCTCTGCCATGAACGGCAGAGATACTATGGCTAAAGTGCTTAAAAATAACCTGATCATATAAAATAAATTAATAGCCCGGATTTTGAGTTAATTTAGGATTAAGTTTAATTTCGGTTGATGGAATTGGGTAAAGCCTTCTCCTTACATCTTTATTCATTGAAAGCGGATCATTGGCCAGGGGATAATCAACTTCAAACTGTCCGAAACGGATCAGGTCGTTCCTGCGCCAGGCTTCCCATGAAAGTTCCCTCGCCCGCTCATCAAGTAGTGACGGCAGATCAACCGAAGCGGCCGGTGCTGCCCCTGCACGAACCCGGACTTGATTAACCAAATATAATGGTGTCTGCAGCTGACCATTTACAGTTGTGGCGGTAGCTCCTCTTAATATGGCTTCGGCTTTCATCAACATAACATCGGCTAACCTGAATACCGGCACATCATTACCATTTAAACGCGTTGCCTGGATAATGGTTGGGTCAGGATAATATTTCATTGACCGGATCCCTTCAGACTGGCTCGCAATTGTATTACCTACGTCCATTGGTTTTGGCGGTACGAGTACAAGGTCGGGTGTAATAACTATTTGTGTAGTTGTACCCGGGTAATAAGCAGGTTGTGAAGTATAGCCGCCATTGCCATCAGGTAAAAATTGCGGCCCCACCAGCCAGGTATTTGTCCTTGTGTCGCCCGGTAAATTAAACCTGTTATAAAATTCATGCGTTGTACTCATGGCAATGCTCAAACCCACATTCATCCCATAATATGACGATAAATAATAAAAGAACCCAAACCTGGTAAATTGGTTACCCGGGATTTGCTGATCATAAGGAATTGCAAATACAGTCTCTTTTATCTGCGGCCCGTTGTTTGGCAAAAATATATCTCTGTATTTGGCATCCAGGCTGTAATTCTGATTCTTTATAACGCTGTCAGCCATAGCTACAGCATCATTATAACGTTGTGTTCCGGTGTATACTTCTGCATTCAGGTACATTTTTTCAAGTAGGGCAAATGCCATTTCTTTAGTAGGGCGCCCGTATTGCAAAACGTTGGTTGCCGCAACACTTGATTTGGACGGGAGCTGTTGGATAACAGTTAGCAGATCCGTCTCTATAAACTTGAATACATTGGCCCTTGATTGAGTTGATGGCAGATCATTTACCGGAAAAGTATTGATAATGGGCACATTACCATACAGATCCATCATGAAAAAGTAATACAAGTCGCGCATCGCAGTAATTTCGGCAATACCTGAAGTTTTTAAAGCTGCACTTGATCCTGATGCTTTAACCAGGTTGATTAAGCGGTTGCAGTTATTAATACCGCCGAAGCCCCATTGCCATACCCCTATTACGTTTGGATGGTCAAAAGTCCAGGTGTGATAATGAAGCTGCCTGTATTGGCCGCCATCATCATAGTTGCCATCTCTTGCAGGGGTGATAGCCTCATCAGTTGACAGTTCCTGCATGCGCCAGTAGGGCACTGCATAATTTGAAGATAAGTTGGAGTACATGGTACCTAATAAGGCAATATAATCGGCCTGGGTTACCGGGAAATTAGATTTTACATATTGAGACTCAACAGGCACATCTAATTTTTTACAGGAGTTTATGGTGATTATCGCTGCAACCACCGTTAAATATATTGTTATTCTTTTCATCTCTGTTACGTTAAAGTTTTATTAAAATGATGTGTTTAAACCAAAAATGAACGTACGGGTACGCGGGTAATAATTTTGGTTATCAATTCCGGGGGTTAATCCGCCGATATTAACTTCCGGATCAATGCCTCTGTATTTGGTAATTACAAAAATATTATTGGCTGATAAATACAGGCGGATGCTTTTGATAGCCTGGATCTTTGGTTTAATAGTATAGCCGAGCGTTGCGTTATCAAGGCGCAAATATGAGCCGCTTTCTAAAAAGCGATCAGATATTAAATAGCCGTTAATGTCGTTAAATGATTCACCAAGAGTGAATCTTGGGATGTTTTGTATTTTGGAATCGGCAGGGTTATTAAGTGACGCTAACGTAGCATTCAGGATCTTGTTTCCCCAAACACCTCTGATTAAAAAGTTAAGATCGAAATTTTTGTAGAAAAAGCTATTGGTCCACCCATATATAAAGTCTGGCTGAGCATTCCCCGCTACCCTTTGATCGGTAGTTAAAGGCTGGGTGGCAATTACCTGCCCGGCAGCATTTTGATAAGTACTTACTCCGGCAGCATTTTTACCTACGTAATGCCATAAATAAAAGGTTCCCAAAGCATCTCCTGGTTGAACAATCTGGCTATAGTTTCCTGATTGCCCTTTACCACCTAATTGTGCTGTTTGGATATAAGGCGTTGCATATAACGTGTTAGATAAGGTTTCGACAACGTTTTTGTTGTGCGAGATATTAAATGAAGTTTTCCATGTAAACGCCGAAGTTTTTACCGGTACAGCATTTAATACTACTTCAATACCGCTGTTTTTTATTTTGCCAACATTTGCCGTAATTGTGGGCACAAAAAATTGTGTGGTCGATACCAGGTATTGATCATAGATCAGATCGGAAGTTTTTTTAATGTAATAATCAACGGAGCCCGTAATACGGTTTTTTAATATACCAAAGTCTAAACCAATATTGGTTGTAGCAGTACTTTCCCACTTTAAATCCCGGTTGTCATTGCGTACCGGCCCTAAAGCGTTGGTTATATTGCCGTTGTATAAAAACTTACTATTCCCGGGAGGCGTTCCGTAAATTAATAATGCAGAGAATGCATTAAACCCTAAACTATTACCTGATACCCCGTATCCGGCCCGTAGTTTTAAGTCGCTAACCACAGGAACGCTTTCCATAAATTTTTCGTTTATGATCCGCCATCCGGCAGATACTGCGGGAAACAAACCATAACGTTTATTTATACCAAATGCCGACGAACCATCGTCCCTTAAGGATGCCTGGAACAAATACTTGTCGGTGAACTGGTATTGAACACGGCCATAGTAAGATATTAACCTCAATGTTGATATTACATTAGGATTAAAAATTATTTGTGCAAGTGAAGACGGATTTGACAAAGACAAATTATTATAGGTTAAATTGTCATTTGAAAAATTTTGAGTCTGCAAACCAAAACCATCATTGGTTCTATCCTGCTGATAAGAATATCCGGCTAATAGCTTAATGCTGTGCTGGCCAAAATCCTTGTCGTAATTAAAATACGACTCAAATACCTGGCTGGTATTTAAATATGCACTTCTGTTAGCTACTCCATTCGCACCAACTGCCAGGCCAGATGCACTGTTTTCGTAGGCGTTAATGTTATTTTGGTCTTTTTGGGTTGACCCGGTAAGTGTAAACCTTAAGCCTGGTAAAATATCAACCTGTGCAATTCCATTAATTAAAGTTTTAGCATCGTTGGTTTTAATAAAGTTATTATTTGCCAGCGATAGCGGGTTTAATGGCCCGCTTCCGGTCCTGGTATAGTTTTCCTTGTAGCTGCCATCAGGGTTAAAAGGGCTTACCGTAGGTAAATAGAATAACATGCCAGATATTACATTTCCCTGCGGCATGCCGTATGGCATATTACTTCCTTGCGGAATGTCATTGCTATTGGTGGTACTATTTGTTAAAGTAATGCCCAGTTTCAGTTTATCATTAAAAAAACGCTGGTTAATATATCCCCTGAAAATGGTACGTTCTAAACCGGTGTTTATTAAAACCCCGTTATTTTTTAAATAGTTAACGCTTGCACCATACTCTGCGCTTTTAGATGCCCCACCATATGATAAATTATGGTTTTGTGAGTAGCCTGTCCGTTCTACCAGGTTTTGCCAGTTAGTATTTGACCCGTCATCGTCAGTCGGCTTGGTAAGAGGCTTTACGCCGTTGTCGCTTAAATATTTGCGCAGTTCATCGCCGGTCAGCATATCGATTTTTTTCGATACCTTTTCCATCGCCACGTAAGCGCTGTAGTTTAGCCTTGTTTGCCCGGGTTTTGCTCTTTTAGTGGTAACTATAATTACGCCGTTTGCAGCCCTTGAACCATAGATAGCTGTTGAGGAAGCATCTTTTAACACATCAATACTTTCAATGTCATCCGGTGCAAGCAGATCAATTGAAGCACCAGGTACACCGTCAATAACATAAAAAGGCTCTTGTGCACCGCCTTCGCGCAGGGTTGAAGGCCCTCTTAAAATAGTGGCAGGTTGTTTATTAGGGTCGCCGCTTTTTGTGACGTTTAAGCCCGCTACCTTCCCCTGCAACAGTTCTGCCGGAGTTGTTATTACACCAAGGTTAAAATCTTCGGATTTTAATGAAGTGATGGCACCTGTAACATCCTTACGGCTTGAAGTGCCGTAACCAATTACAACAACGTCTTTCAACTGTTTGGTGTCTGGTATTAAAGTAACATTTAGCAGATTGCTGGTGCCTGCAGGTATTTCCTGTGTTACAAATCCTAAAAAAGTAAAACGGATCACATCGTCATTTCCGTTAACCTGGATTGAGAATTTTCCGTTTACATCACTTGATGCGCTTTTACCGGAACCTTTTGCAGCTATTGTAACACCAGGTAAGGGTAAATTTTTGTCATCCGTAATCGTTCCATTAATTACTCTTTGAGATTGCTGCGCTGATGCATTTATAGCAAAAAGCATAATTAACAGCATAAGCCGGGCAGCCTTATGTTTTAATTTAATAAATGCCCGCGAATTCAGGTTGTACATTTTTTCCATAGTTATAGTTAAGTTGACTAATAATTAATGTCAAAGCAACGGTATAACTGTTAGGAAAAAATAAACCAGGTGTTATGAATAACCACCGGATTGAAACGATATATTGAGTATATTGTAAAAATAAGTTACTTATAGTCAATATATTATAAAGATATTGACGCTTATATATGAAATATATGTTAATTATAAGTAAATGAATAATTGCTTAATTGTAAAATAATAGAAAAGAGGTTAACTGACCGAACCTCTATCTGAAATACAAAGTAATCTTCTACCGGAGTGAATCCACACTTGCGACTAGCTAAATCTTTAAATAAAGTAGTGTTTTTTAATATGTTTCTGAAAAATATATCGCAACATAAAGCTAATTTTGAGTCCTAATCGGTTTCTATACTGAATTAGTAGACTTTTAAATTATGTGGTACAATAATATACTGGAAACCGTTGGCAATACACCAATGGTGAGATTAAATAAGGTAACGAAAGATATTCCTGCCGTCGTTTTGGCTAAGATAGAAACCACAAACCCCGGTAACTCTATCAAGGACCGAATGGCGCTTAAAATGATTGAGGATGCGGAAAAAAGCGGCAAACTTAAGCCGGGCGGAACTATTATTGAAGGCACGTCCGGAAATACCGGGATGGGGCTGGCTATTGTAGCAGTTATAAAAGGATACAAATGTATTTTTACCAGTACCGATAAGCAGTCGAAAGAGAAATTTGATGCCTTGCGTGCTTTTGGCGCCGAGGTAATTGTTTGCCCAACCAACGTTGATCCGGAGGATTCACGTTCTTATTATTCAGTTTCGTCGCGGTTGGAGCGTGAGGTGCCTAATTCATGGAAGCCTAACCAGTACGATAACTTATCAAATTCGCAGGCGCACTATGAATCTACAGGTCCGGAGATCTGGGAGCAGACCGAAGGTAAAATTACTCACCTTGTAGCAGGGGTAGGGACCGGCGGTACTATATCGGGAATTGCCAGGTATTTGAAGGAAAAGAATCCTGCAATACAGATATTGGGGATTGATACCTATGGTTCGGTGTTCAAAAAATACAAGGAAACCGGGGTGATGGATAAGAACGAGATCTACCCATATATAACTGAAGGTATCGGCGAGGATTTTTTACCGCAAAACGTCGACTTTAACCTGATAGACCATTTTGAAAAGGTGACCGATAAAGACGCGGCTTTAATGACCCGCGAAATTGCGCGTAAAGAAGGCATTTTTGCAGGGAATTCAACAGGTTCGGCGATTGCAGGGGTGCTGCAGATGAAGGATAAGTTTAAGGAAGGCGACATAGTTGTTGTGATTTTCCCTGACCACGGCACGCGTTACCTCGGCAAAATGTATAACGACGACTGGCTGCGCGATCGCGGATTCTTGAAGGATGGCAAACTAACCGCACGCGATATCATCCAGAAAAAGGAAAACCAGCAGATAGTCACCATTGATTGCGAAAAGTCGGTGCTGGAGGCTATCAATACCATTAAATCGCTCAATATCTCGCAGATCCCGGTTACGCAAAAAGGTATGGTGATAGGTAAGATAACCGAGAGCGATATTTTAAATTCGCTGATAGAAAATCCGTCCATCAAATCTCAGCCCATAAAAAACATTACCACAGCACCGTTTCCGTTTGTTGATCTTACTACTTCAATAGACAAAATTTCAGCGATGATCAACAAGGATAACATCGCCGTACTGGTTGAGGATAACGGAGAGATCGAGATTATTACGCAGTATGATATCATCAACGCGATATCTGGTTAAAAAATGTTAAAGTCGGGTAGTTAAGCGGCAAGGATGTTTTAAATTATTTTCGGCCGTCTTATATTTATCCCATGTTTAAACTTTTGTTTGCCACCGTTATTTTTTTGTCGGTTTGTTCTGCTGCTTTTTGCCAGGGTGATACTACTGTTTCGTTCCATTTATTTCAAAAAGGGTATAACAAGGAAGTTTCGGGCGATTATAAGGCCGCGCTTAGTGAATATGATTCATGTGCAACGGCCAATCCCGGCTATAGCAAAGTTTATTTATACCGTGGCCTCGTAAAATATCACCTGCTTGATCTTAAGGGATCTATTGAGGATTACTCTAAATTTATAGCAGCCAACCCCAATTCTTCTATGGCATTTGACAACCGGGGATATTCAAGATTTTTGATGGGGGATGATAAGGGAGCGATGGAAGACTATAGCAAATCCATAGCTATAGATCAACACCATGCCAAAACATATTTAAATCGCGGCGGCGTCAAAAACAGGATGGGCGATTTCGAGGCGGCGATCCTCGATTTTAATAAGGCATTGGAACTGGATCCTTCGAATGCAGATATCTATTTCAATATCGGCATATCAAAAGGCGCCATGAATGATAGCCCCGGAGCTATCGATGCTTTTAATAACGCTATAAAGTTAAGGCCTTTGTTTGAGCTTGCTTTGCTATACCGCGCAACTAATGAAAGCTTATTACGACAATATAAAGAAGCCGGAGAAGATTTCAATATGTGTATCTCGCTGAATCCCAAAAACAGCGACGCTTATTTAAGCCGCGGTGCCATGAAACTGGATGAAAATGACAAACCAGGAGCATGTGCTGATTTTCAAAAGGCGCTGGCACTTGGAAACAAACACGCCGCTGATATTATAAAGGAGAATTGCAATTGATTTGTCGCTTAGCGGGTCTGTTATCTTTATTTTAATAAGCACATTACAACATTTAATTGGATGAGAATTGACTATATTTAACCAAATCCTAAATGAATGTCAGTATTTAAATACCTCCTTCTAATTTGTTTAATCTGTTTGATTTGCCCGGCGTTTTCTCAAAGTAATGATCCGGTTATATTGAAATGGAAGCTAAAGCCCGGGGAGGTGATCACCTACAAAACAATTATAGAAGAGATTGATACCGCAAATCACAAAGACTTCGCCTTAGATGGTTTGGTTAAAGCTCTGGGAAGCGATACGAATACCGCCGAAATTCAAAAGATGTTTAAGCAATTTAGTCAGGCGACAAGTGTATCTGATTTTGTGACTCATCTGAAGAAAAACTCAAGAAATGTAATTGATATAGAGATGAAGGCTGGCAACATGCCAGGAGCACAAAGTATAACTGATACCGGTGCCATGAGTACCGCAATAAAGCAAATGGTTGCTAAAATGGCGGGTGGTATTGTATTGCGTGGCGCTATACATGAAGATGGAACGATTGAAAGCTTTTATACGAAGAACGACCAAAAAAATTTGATAGCAACTTTTTTTGAACTTCCTGGCAGGCCTGTAAAAACCGGTGACACTTGGTCGGTCGATGTTCACTTCCTTTCGATGGATCAGAATTTTACCTGCGACAGCTCTTATAGGAGGAATAGTGTTACCATAGTAAAAACGGGCAATAACGAAAACGAACATGTTGTAACCATTAAGTACGATATAGAAGAATATGTATCCGGAAATTTTATTTCCCCGGTTGATGAAAAGCCTGTTAAAACATCCATGAAAATGACCTATAAAGGATTGGCAGATTTTTCGACGGACAAGGGCAGATGGCTGAACTATAATGGAATTATGTCTTTATCGTCAAGCGGTATGATGAGTTCTCAATCTACTAAAAGGTGCACGTTAACTATTAGCCAGTAAGAAGCTCTACAACTAACAGTTGTTTTGATGTCATATTTCTCAAAATTTGGTAGAGCTAAGTGTTAATCAGCCTGATGAATCTGTTTTTTCTTATTTTCGTGTTTTAAAATTAACGTTGTATTTATATAGCGTTAATAATGATCCTCATAGTTGGGGCATTATCACATTTTACCCGGATAAGCCGGGATAAATAAACACAGATTTTAATGGAGGCTTCTTTTCGACTGGCCGAATACAAGGCGCTTTTATATAGATTATTACTTGGGTACCTATTCTACTTCATCAGCAGGGTATTATTCTTTGCGTTTAATACTAATCTTTTCGCTGTTGATGACCTTTCCACCTTATTAAAATTATGCTATTATGGGCTTGCATTCGATACAACTGCATTGTTGTATGTCAATAGCCTTTTTATAATCCTGAGTATTCTCCCACTGTGGATTAATACGCAGGCCAGGTATCAAAAAGGGCTTGGTATTTTATACCTTGTTACCAACCTGTTCTTCTACGCCACCAATTTTATCGACATAATTTATTACCGATTCAGCCAGGTACGTTCTACTAAGGCAACACTCGACCTGCTTTCGGATGAGAGTAATAAAAAAGCGCTATTCGAGCACTTTACCTGGGCCTATTGGTATGTAATTATCATTTATATAATTTGTTCTATAGTCTGGGCCTGGCTGTACTACCGCGTAAAGGTTAAGCCCTCGCCCGTGAAAAAGCTGAGGGCATATTTTATATCATCAGTAGTTTCGGTATTGCTGATCATGACGCTGGTTGTAGGCGGAATAAGAGGCGACTTCAAACACAGCACCCGGCTAATCAATATGGTTGATGCCTATAAGCATGTTACCATCCCCAACCAGGGCGATATTATCCTCAACACGCCATTTGCAATATTCAGAACACTAAGCAGCAATAGCTTTAAGATTGAGCACTGGACGGATGAGGCTTACATCAATGCGAACCTCAAACCTATAAAGCAGTACAGCAGCAATCCGGCTGTTAAGCCAAATATTGTGATCATTATTTGTGAGAGTATGGCCCGGGAGTTTTGGGGCAGCATGAACAGGAACACTAATATTCCCAACTTTAAATCTTATACACCCTTTTTGGATTCATTGTCAGACAGCAGTATGATTTTTACCAATGCCTACGCAAATGGCCGGCAGTCTATCCATGCAGTGTCGTCTGTACTGGCCGGGATCCCGTCTTTTCAAACAGCGTTTACGTCGTCGCCATATGCAAAGCAGAAAATTCAATCACTGATATCCATTTGCAATAGTATGGGGTATGAAACCTCGTTTTTTCATGGTGCAGCTAATGGCTCGATGGGCTTCGAGGGCTTTGGCAGTATTTTGGGGATGAAGAATTACTATGGAAGAACAGAATATAATAACGAAAGGGATTTTGACGGGATCTGGGGGATTTGGGATGAGCCCTTCTTCCAATTCATGGGGAAAACCCTTGGTAAGCAAAAACAGCCATTTATGGCTACGCTGTTTACCTTATCTTCACACGATCCGTTCCAGATCCCGGAAAAATATAAACCGCGTTTTAAAGGCGGCCCCCTGGCGATTGACAAGTGTGTGCAATACTCGGATAATGCCTTGCGCCAATTTTTTAATTATGCTAAAACGCAGCCATGGTATAATAATACCATATTTGTGATCACGGCGGATCATACCAATCAGACATATTATCCGGAATACAGCAAGCAGGTTAACCGTTTTGCTGTACCCATATTGTTTTACAGCGCAAACAAGGCTTATAATTTAAAAGGTGTGAGAACTGATCTTGCCCAGCAAATGGATATATATCCATCGCTGGTTAGCCTGATAGGGTATAATAAGCCGTTCAGATCGTGGGGGAGGAGCCTTGTGGCCAATCTGCCAACAGAGCCTCCAAGAGTTATCAATTCAACTGGTAATATCTATCAATACATGGAGGGAAAGTATATCTACCTATTTGATGGGAAAAAAATCACCGGGATATTCGCCGCCAACGATAAGGGCTTGGAAAAAAACTTAGCCGATGGACCGCATACTGCTGAAATGGATAAGGGTATAATGAATTGTGAGGCTTTTATACAGGATTATTCAGATAAGATAGTGAATAAGAAGTTGAATTAGTAGCCGATAATCAGACTGTTACTCCAACCTCTTTATCGTAAGTTCCTTGCTGTACCTGTCATTTAATTCCGGGCCGGGGTGAACCAAAAGAAAGATCCCGGTTCCTTTTTCAACTGCAAGCGGATTTTTTACCTCCCCAACTTTACGGTAACTTTCCAGGTGAGATGCAAATGTTTTGATGTTACCGCCCCCCTGGTCGTCAACATAAATTATGTACTGCGCATTCAGGCTATCAGGAGCCCATAGGGTGAAGCTGCTGTTCAGCGAAATTACGTCGGGCAGGTTATACAGTTTGCCGAAATGATGCAGCGCACCTGCCTCGCCGTAATTATCAGCATAGATCTGGGTGTGCTTTTGTTGCTCCGGTGTAAGGCTATTCCATGCCTGAGCCACGCTTGCAGTCATTTCATCCCAGCCAAACATGTCGGCATAATCCTGTGTGGTGGCATGTTGCTTATGATCCTCCCAGGTGGTTGCAAAATCTAAAAACGGTATGTGGTTACGATCATAAGTAAACACCGCCAGGGTTTTATTTAAGGGTAATATAGGAAGCACCAGCGGGAAGAAGATCAAATTTGGAATAGTAAATAATGTAAGTACAAAACCGCGCAACGCATAGTCGCTTGTTTTTAACCATCGCTCAAAACCAAAGCCACCGGCGGCAAATAACATTGGGTATGCGCCAAACAGGTAGTAGGCCTTGCCATTCATTACCAGCAAAAATGTAAATATCAACACAAATGCAATTGCCAGGAATTGAAATTTATGCAGCCTGAACGAGAAGAGCAGGAAAACAAAACCTGTTAACCAAACAAATAGCGTTATGCCATTCACCAATAATTGCTGCTTGATAAAATCCGAGGGCTTAATAAAATCCAGTTGTTGCTCCCTTAGATTTTTCATATGGGTGATCACTGGCAAATGATGTTGGAACTGCCATATAAGGTTTGGCAGGAATATAAGCAGGGCCAGTAATGCAGCGCCGATGATGTGCTTATTCAAAAGTAACTTACGGTTTTTGCTAAACACCAGCCCTATGATGAGGGCAAAGGTGAAAAACGCCATGGTGTACTTGGTCAACAGACCGAAGCCAACTACCAGGCCAAGGAAGTACAGGTATTTAATGGATGAGGTATTGCAATACTTGGTGAGCATCCAAACCGCCATTACCCACCACAGTTGGTCGAAAACTACCGGTTGAAAAAGGTAACCGCTGGCTGCAAAGGCCGGCGAAAATATCATTGCCAGGCAAGCCAGCGCAACAGCAAACTTTTTGCCCCCCAACTCAACAGTAATTAAGCCGGTAAACCAAATGATCAATCCACTGCAGAGGGTAGGGAATACCCGTGCCGCAAAAACAGAGTCACCAAAAATAACTGAACTGGCTTTTGCTACAACTGCAATAAATGGCGGTACCTCCTTGTAACCCCAATCCAGGTGATCGGCCAGCACAAGGTGCAGCAACTCATCGCGGTGAAAGCCGAAGTGTGAGATGGCTAGTAAATTTAAACCGATTTTAACGATAACAAAGATCAGAATGAAGGGGGCATACGTTGATCTCTTGTTTTGATACGGCATGTTTTATAACTGGGTTTGCGATAAAGATAATTATTAAGTCCGAAAGTCGGTAAAGTACGGAAGTCCGAAAGATTTTTTGTGCTTAACTATTCTTTCGGACTTTACTGACTTTCGTTCTTTCGGACTTCCAATTAAATTCTCTTGATATTCGCGCCCAAAGCTATCAGTCGTTTGTCGATATGCTGGTAGCCGCGTTCAATTTGCTCGATGTTGTAGATTGTAGATTTGCCTTTGGCTGACAGCGCAGCAATAAGCAAAGACACCCCTGCCCGGATATCCGGCGAGGTCATGGAGATACCGCGTAATTGTACCTGTTTGTCCAGGCCGATAACCGTAGCACGGTGCGGATCGCACAAAATGATCTGTGCACCCATATCCAGCAACTTATCTACAAAGAACAGGCGGCTCTCAAACATTTTCTGGTGGATGAGCACTGAACCCTTTGCCTGGATGGCAACAACAAGGCAAATGCTCAACAGATCGGGAGTAAAACCAGGCCACGGCGCATCAGCGATGGTCATAATCGATCCGTCGATAAAAGTTTCTATTTCGTAGTGCTTCTGTGCAGGAATATAAATGTCGTCGCCCCTAAGCTCCATTTGGATGCCCAGCCGTTTAAATACGTCCGGGATCATGCCTAATTCATTATAACAAACGTTTTTAATGGTTATCTCTGATTCTGTCATGGCAGCAAGGCCGATGAACGAGCCGATCTCGATCATGTCAGGTAACATACGGTGTTCAGTTCCGCCAAGCTCGGTAACACCTTCTATAGTCAGCAGGTTGGAGCCGATACCGCTAATCTTTGCACCCATGCGGTTAAGCATTTTACAGAGCTGCTGTAAATAGGGCTCGCAGGCTGCATTGTAGATGGTAGTGATTCCCTTTGCAAGCACAGCTGCCATTACAATATTGGCAGTTCCGGTTACGGATGCTTCGTCAAGTAAGATATAAGTACCTTTTAAATTAGATGCATCTACGTTAAAAAATCCGTTCGACGGGTCGTAATCAAACCTGGCGCCAAGCTTTTCAAAACCCAGGAAGTGGGTATCCAGGCGCCTGCGACCTATTTTATCACCACCCGGTTTAGGGATGGATGCCTTGCCAAAGCGCGCCAGTAGCGGACCTACTATCATAATAGATCCACGAAGGCCGCCGCCCTTTTCCTTAAAGGCGTCAGACAAAAAGAAATCAAGGTCGATATTTTTTGCTTCGAAGCTATAAGTGTCATCTGCCAGTTTTTCAACCGTAACCCCCATATCGCCCAGCAGCTCAATCAGCTTGTTAACATCCTTTATATCCGGGATATTACTTATTGTTATTTTTTCGCTTGTTAAAAGCACTGCCGAAAGAATTTGCAGCGCCTCATTTTTTGCACCCTGTGGTATTATCTCGCCCTTTAGCGGAGTTCCGCCAATAATTTCAAACGCGTTAGTCATAATTAGTTCATAGTTGATGGTTCATGGAAGTAGTCCATAGTCCATAGTCGATAGTCCATGGTTTATTTTTCTTACCATCGACTATCGACTATGGTCCATGGACCTTCTGCGAAGCAAAATTAATACTTTTTAGGCCCGTTGGTACGGTTACGATTTTGGTTATTATTGTTATTACGCGGATTGTTATTATTTTGGTTGTTGTTTGTGCGACCGCGATTGTTATTATTTTGGTTGTTGTTTGTGCGACCGCGATTGTTATTGTTACTATTGGTGTTATGCGTATTTGCACGGTACTCAACCTTGTTAAGATTGATATTTTCCTCCAGCTTTAATTGCCCGCCAGACAGGTTGTAAAGGTCGTTTAGAATGCTTTCATCTGTAACCGAATCCTTGTTCCATTGTACGTAGGCCATTTTCATGAAGTTGGCAACTGCCTGGGTCATGTGGCGCTTACGATCAGGGTCCTCAATGCTTTTTGCCTTTTCAATCATCAGCTCAATGGTTTTGCCATAGTGCTTGTATTTTATTCGCTGGTGCGGATATCTTAAAGGCTCAGGCTTCATGTGGATCGCTTCCACTGATGGCTTTGGATATGGGGAATCTACATCTATCTGGAAATCAGAGATGATATGCAGGTGATCCCAAAGTTTGTGCTTAAAGTCGGCAACGTCGCGAAGGTGTGGGTTTAGAAATCCCATCAGGTCAATTACTACCTGTGCATAGCGGTTACGTTCTTCCTTGGTTGGCAGCGCAACAATATATTTTACCATATTTTGTACGTTGCGGCCATACTCAGACAGGATAAGCTTATTCCTGGTTGAGTTATAATCAAATTCTTGAGGCATAGTTTTAAGCCGTTTAAATTAATTTTTTATGAAGATCTTTAAAATTAGCGCAGAGATTTTTCCCGGATTAGAGTAGGAACAACAGGCTAAAGTTGAATTTTAGTACGAAGTATTAACGCAAATATAATGTATTTGTGTTGAAATGCAAATGTTTGTGTTAGAGATTAGAGACCGGAGACTAGAGATTAGTTAAAAAAGTTCCTTAACTAATCTCTGGTCTCTAATCCCTGATCACTACTCCCCACTCAACTCCGCAAAATATTTATGGAATAACGGGATAGTTTCAATACCCTTATAGTAATTAAAGATATCATACTTTTCGTTAGGGGAGTGGAGTGCGTCGCTATCCAGCCCAAAGCCCATTAAAACGGTTTTAATACCCAGCTCTGCTTCAAACAGGGCCACAATTGGGATGCTGCCACCGCCACGAGTTGGGATCGGATCCTTTCCAAATGATTCCTTTATCGCTTTTTGCGCCGCTTTATAGGCTATGCTGTCAGTTGGCGTAACAACGGGTTCGCCACCATGGTGTGGCGTAACTTTAATCTTTACTGATTTTGGGGCGATCTTTTCAAAATGAGCGGTAAATAATTGTGTTATCTCATCTGATACCTGGTTAGGCACTAAACGCATGGAGATTTTTGCAAATGCCTTTGATGGCAGCACGGTTTTGGCCCCTTCGCCAATGTAACCGCCCCAAATTCCATTTACCTCAAGAGTTGGGCGGGTGCCGGTACGTTCAAAGGTGCTGAAGCCCTTTTCGCCCCAAAGCTCACTAACGTCAAGATCCTTTTTATATTCATCCTCATCATAAGGCGCACTGTTTAGGGCTTTGCGCTCTGCTTTGGTCAGTTCAACTACCTTATCATAGAAACCCGGTATGGTTATATGGTTGTTTTCATCGTGCATGGAGGCAATCATCCTAGCCAATATGGTAGCCGGGTTTGCCACAGCGCCGCCGTAAACCCCCGAGTGCAGGTCACGGTTCGGACCGGTTACTTCAACTTCCAGGTATGAAAGTCCACGTAAGCCGGTTTCCAGCGACGGGTTTTCCATGCTCAGCATCGAAGTATCGGAGATCAATACCACATCAGCCTTTAACCTGTTTTTATTCTGTTTTACAAATATTCCCAGGTTTGATGAGCCAACCTCTTCTTCACCCTCTATCATGAATTTGATATTGCAAGGCAGGGTGTTGGTCTGCATCATCAGTTCAAAAGCCTTTACATGCATATAAAACTGACCCTTGTCGTCGCAAGCGCCGCGGGCATAGATCTTACCATCG
This sequence comes from Bacteroidota bacterium, assembly GCA_030775685.1. Classification (GTDB taxonomy): domain Bacteria; phylum Bacteroidota; class Bacteroidia; order Sphingobacteriales; family Sphingobacteriaceae; genus Mucilaginibacter. The sequence goes on along the minus strand of JALYIP010000067.1, from coordinate 14,877 downwards.
CGAACTGTAGGTTCAAAAGGCGGCGTTTTCCAAAGCTCAAGCGGATCAGGTGGCTGAACATCATAGTGCCCGTATACCAAAACCGTGGGCTTTGACGAATCGATTATTTTTTCACCATATATAATAGGGTAGCCGGCAGTTTGACATACTTCTACATTATCGGCGCCGCTGTCGCGGAGCTTCTCTGCTACAAACTCAGCAGTTTTTAAAACATCAGTTTTATATTTCGGATCGGCGCTAACGGATGGAAAGCGCAGCAGGGCGAATAACTCTTCCAGCATCCGGTCCTTATGCTGTTCAACATAGTCTTTTATAAGCTGCATAATTATAATTTGAAGCAAATATAGGGTTTGTTTTGAGAGATGAAATGAGAGAGAAGCAGAATGATAATTTGCTGAGCACTACGCAGAATGGTTTTGCGGTGTTTGCATCAAAATATCCATTAAACAGAAAAAGCCGGGACGCATCCCGGCTCTATTATATTTATAAATTTAAACTGTTTATTAGTTTAAATCAGCAGTACCTACGTTTTTCTTATCGTTTAGATCAGCAGTACCAACGTTCTTTTTGTCGTTTAAATCAGCAGTACCAACGTTTTTCTTGTCGTTTAAATCAGCAGAAGCAATTTCTTCGTTAAGGTCAGCAGTACCTACATTCTTCTTGTCAGAAAAATCAGCAGTACCAACGTTTTTCTTATCAGCGAAATCAGCAGTACCAACATTTTTCTTGTCTGCGAAATCAGCAGTGCCTACATTCTTCTTGTCAGAAAAATCAGCAGTGCCTACATTTTTCTTATCAGCGAAATCAGCAGTGCCTACATTTTTCTTATCAGCGAAATCAGCAGTACCAACATTTTTCTTGTCCGCGAAATCAGCAGTGCCTACATTTTTCTTATCAGCGAAATCAGCAGTGCCAACGTTTTTCTTATCAGCGAAATCAGCAGTACCAACATTTTTCTTGTCGTTAAAATCCGCGGTGCCAACATTTTTCTTGTCAGAAAAAGTATAGCCATTGTCTGAATTTAAGCTGATAGTCTGAGCTTTAGACACTAATGCTGTTGCGCTTAAAACGATAATTGTAGAAAATATTAATTTTTTCATTTTGCTTTATAAATATGTTTTGTTACAAATATTCTTGTTCAATAAAATTTATCAGATACCGGGTAACCTTTATTTTTTACTTACGTACAAGGGGTAACACCTGATAGTAAGGTATAAAAAACGCGTTTGCTTGTAGTTTTGAGCTACGCTATGGCATTAACCATAATAAACCACGATAAATTTTTGAAAGGGAATAAAGCAAATGATGTGAATAACTACGCAGTTAATGAATTGCCATTATCACAATTTGTTATTTCTTCAGCGAAGCTAAATAATAAGATACCGTTAACGCAGCTTGCCCAACACGAACAGTTGAAGGCTATAACTTGTGCAATTAAAATCTGTCTTAAAATTTACTTATTGGTCGCCAATAATTTATCGCCACAAGTTTACGGAATATTTTTCGAATAAAAAAATAAATTTATAATTAAATTAGTACAGTTTGCCTGCAATTAATATATTATTATCATTTATATATAACTTTATACGCAATTGAACGTAATAGTGACCCAATGAGAACCATTTTCATTTATATATGTGTTGCTTTGATGGCATTTTCGTTCGGCGCTAAGGCAGAGGATAGTGTTGCGGGTGTGGATACGACTGAAATTATCAAGCTAAACAAGCAGGCCTATGAAATCCGTAACTCAAACCCCGACGAAACCGTTGCCGGTGCGCAAAGGGCTCTGGCAATGGCTCAAAAGGCCGGCTATTGGAATGGAGTAGGTGAGGCATACCGGGTAATGGGGATAGGTAACTATTATTTAAATAAACCCGAAGTAGCCATTGATAATTATTTGAACGCCCTTGCCCAATTTACCAAAGCCGGGAATTTACAAAGCGAAGCCGCAGTTTACAATAATATAGGCAACCTGTACATGGATAATGATTATGATCAATCATTGTACTTTCTGCAAAAATCACTGAAAATTGCACAGCGGTTGAAGGATAATGAACTGATGGCTAAACTATATAATAATATAGGAAATATTTATTTCCGTAAAAAAGCTTATCACCAGGCATTAACTTACTATGATAAAAGCAATGACATGTTTGCCGTGCTAAAGGATTCGGTAAACCTTATTAAATCACTGCAAAATCGAGGCGTAATTTACTATAGTCTCAACCAGCTTGATAAAGCCCGTGTATTGCTGTTGCAAGCCAACAAACAGGCAAAAGAAAAAGATTTGAATGAACCGGTTGCCAGCATCGATTTGACGCTGGCATCGTTGTATATCGACCAAAATAAATTCGACGACGCCCAGCAAATAGTTGCAGAGGGTTTAAACTATGCTAACATTATTAAGGACGAGAAACTGAAGCACGATTTTAATTACACTAATTACGAGCTGGAGTTTAAGCGTAAGAATTACGAGCGGGCGTTGTTTTATTTGCGTGATATCTATCACCAGGACAGCTCGTCATTTAAAACAAGTGTTTCGGCCCAGCTAGGCCTGCTTGATGTTAAGCATAAACAGGAAGCCCGGGATAGGGAAAATCAACTGATTATTCAGCGACAACAATATGACCGGGTGAAGTTTTGGGCGGTAGCTGTGGTTGCCGGCCTCTTGCTGATATTGGTGGGCCTGCTAATCAGTAACGTAAAACGCAAGGCGAAAACCAACGAACAGCTTACTAATCTGAATGCGGAAGTTTCGCGGCAGAAGGATAACCTCGACCGCATAAACCATCACCTGGAGGAAATAATTGACGAACGTACAAAGGACCTGCAAATTAAAAACAAAAAGCTTTCCGAATATTCGTCCTACCTGTCGCACCAGATCCGCGGACCTATTGCTACGCTTAAAGGCTTAATGAATCTCGAAAAGGAGGGGCTGGTTGACCAGGCCGAATGTATTAAGATGATGAATAAGTGCGTGAGCGAAATTGATGATAAGATTATCGAAATGAGCGATATGCTTCACGATCCGGTGAAGACGAGTCTTTAGTTGATAGTCGATGGTCCATGGAAGATAGTGGAAAGTAAACAGAAGTGCTCTGGTCATCAAATGCTATGGACAGTGGTCCATCGTCTATCGACCTCTTCACCTGCTACATAACCAACGGCCAGCTACTATGTATCTGCGCCTCAATAAGCCCCAGATACAGACAATACCAGGCAATCATTTGCAGGATCACCAATTCACGGTGCTTTTTATACCCCTTGGTTTCAAATGCAAGGGTTTCGTCGCCTGCTGTTACAAAAAATCTTTTTTCGCCGGTGCTTGGGGTGAAGCGCGACTTTAAAAGATCAACCACTTTTACCTTTAGCTTGCTCGATGGATCATGAATTGTTCCGTTCTGTATTGCTTCGGCTTTAGGGATGGATATCAGGTAATTTGGCATAGCAAATGATTTTGTTTCATTTGCTATGTTGCAATTTTTACTCCAAAACAGGCCAAAACATCAAATCTGGGCCGTTTTTCAGTGTTTTATAAGGGGGAAGGGATAATTCTTTTTAAAAACAAAAAAAGCCACACCATGTATAACGCCCGCAGGTTTATACAATAGTGTGTTATTTATTGAACACCAAGGGTGTATAGAAATTAAACCATAGCGGGAATTCTGTTCCTTAGTTCTTCATAAAGCAGGATTACCTTGCGTTGCAGGTTTGCTATTTCGGCTTCGCGATCCAGGATCTTTTTCTGGGCAACATTTAAGTGCGATACCTGTGGCTCAATATCCTCGGCATCCAGCACCAAAAGATTAACCACGTTAACCTCGTAAATGTTTGCAATTTGTTCAAGGCGGGATAAGTTGATGTCAGTTACTCCAGTCTCAATTTTTGAAAAGGCAGGAATAGAAATGCCTAACTTGTTTGCCACATCTTCCTGGCTCCAGCCACGTTGATGACGGATAGTACGAATGTTTTTACCAACTGACTTGTTGGTCTTCTTTTTTAGATTGTCGTTCATAACAGTTTACTAATAGTTTAAGAGGTTATTAGGAGTGTTATAACATAGTCAAATCTTATGCCATATTTAATTAATGGGCAAAAGTGATTTGCCGCAGACTTAATAAATATATTATGCGGAAATGTGTGGAATTATTTCCACAGCTATCGGTAAAAAATTGCTTAAATGTTAAACTATCCGGAGCTTGGCAAACTTCAGCAGGAGTTGCTTTTGGCCTATTTCCTTAAAAAATATGGTGGCCTTTATATCGGGTTTGTTACCTTCAAGGGTTAAAACCTTTCCAAAACCGAACCTTTCATGTTCAACTTCCATACCAACCTGTAATTTCGATGTGTCTGACGGGGCAAATCCCGGGGTGGGAACGTGCGCCTTTGCCAATATCGAGGTAGTTTTTACCGGCGGGGCAGTTGCAGACTTTGGCTTCGAAAAAGTATCAGCAGCTTTATTGCTGTTCCAGGCTGTTTTTTCCTGGTCAAAGAAGGGGTTGTTACTGCTTGCAGGCTTGGCGCTGTAATCCAATTCCAGGTACTGGGCGTCTATTTCATCTAAAAAACGGCTCGGCTCACAGTTGATGAGTGTTCCGAATTTAAACCTTGAGGTTGCGTAACTCAGCGTCAGCTTATTTTCGGCGCGGGTGGTGGCCACATAAAACAGGCGGCGCTCCTCCTCCAAATCGCTGCGGGAATTGAGCGACATTTGCGATGGGAAAAGATTTTCCTCCAGTCCCACTACATACACCTGCGGAAATTCCAACCCTTTTGAAGAGTGGATGGTCATCAGGGAAACGGTATCAGCGTTTTTGTTCTTGTCGTTATCGTCATTGGTAAGCAGGGCAATATCCTGCATAAAAACATCAAGTCCCTTTTCCTCGATATCTTCCCGTTCCGAAAATTCCTTGATCCCGTTCAGCAGTTCCTGGATGTTTTCGTAGCGGTTAAGACCCTCTACCGATTTATCTTCATACAGGTCCTTTAATAAACCCGAGTGCTGTGCAATATGTAGCGCTGCTTCGTAGGCTGACAGGTTTTTTACGATCACCTGGAAGCTCTGGATCAGCATGGCAAAGGTACTTACCTTGCCCGCCGTGCGTCCGTCTAAATATTTAGATGCGCTGATGATTACCTCGAATGGTGAAATGTTATTTTTATCGGCACTAACAATAATATGGTCGACTGTTGTATCTCCAATACCACGGCGCGGGTAATTGATTACCCGTTTTAAAGCTTCCTCGTCGTTAGGGTTAAAGGTGAGCCTGAAATAGGCAACCAAGTCCTTGATTTCCTTACGCTGGTAAAAGGAGAGTCCCCCATAAATTTTATACGGCGTGCCCAGTTTACGTAAGGCTTCCTCCATCGAGCGGGATTGTGCGTTGGTGCGGTACAGGATGGCAAAGTCATGCCAGTTAAGGCCCTTGGTGCTGCGCTCCTGCATAATCGCCTCAGCTACCAATTTGCCCTCCTCGTTATCGCTGAATGCACGCATCACCTTTATTTTGTCGCCGTTTTCCTTTTCGCTGAAAACGCGCTTTTTAAGCTGATCCTTATTATTGGCGATGATGCTATTGGCTGTATTTACAATGTTTTGGGTTGAGCGGTAATTTTGTTCCAGCTTAAATACCTTCAGGTCAGGATAATCCTTTTCAAAGTTCAGGATGTTCTGGATATTAGCGCCGCGGAAGGCATAGATACTTTGCGCATCATCACCCACCACGCAAATGTTCTCGTTTACGGCAGCAAGCTTTTTTACGATCAGGTACTGCGAGTGGTTGGTATCCTGGTACTCATCCACCATCAGGTACTTGAATTTGTGCTGGTATTTGTTCAGAACCTCAGGATGTTCCCGCAATAATTCGTTGGTTTTGTATAGTAAATCATCAAAATCCATGGCGCCGGCGCGGTAGCAACGGGTAGCGTAGTTTTGATAGATGATGCCTAACAGCGGCCTCTTGGTAGCAATGTCGTCCGCCTGGATCTGGTCGTTCTTTTGGTATTCCATCCACGATACCAGGTTGTTTTTGGCTGCCGAAATGCGGTTGAGCACGATATTTACGGCGTACAGCTTATCATCAAGGTTCATTTCTTTAATGATTGCCCTTAGTACGCTTTTGCTGTCGTCGGTATCATAAATAGTGAAGTTGCTGGGGTAGCCAATTTTATCGGCCTCAACCCTGAGCAGTTTTGCAAAAACAGAGTGAAAGGTGCCCATCCAGATGTTTTTGGCATCGGGGCCCACAATTTTGGTGATCCTGTCGCGCATTTCGCGGGCGGCCTTGTTGGTAAAAGTAAGCACCAGGATGTTAAAGGCATCAACGCCCTTATTGATGAGGTGCGCCACACGGAAGGTGATCACCCGCGTTTTGCCCGATCCTGCGCCGGCAACTATCATTACCGGACCTTTTATTTGCTCAACTGCTGCTCTTTGTTCGGGGTTTAATCCCTGTAAATAATCCAAATTCTGTTCCTCTTTTCTGCAAGGGCGAAATTAGGATTTTTGGTGGAAAGGCGAAAGGGAGATTTTGGAAAATGGGATGGCAGATGATGACTCATTTCAGCGTAACATAAACCATCTGCCAAACAATACAGCAACTGTTGAGTTATATCACGGTCCAGATTTTAACAAAACCAGATTTGACTGCCAGAAAAACAACCGATACCGCTAAGGGATTTAGCGTTTCCAAATTATTGCTCATCCTTGGCCTGGGTGTCTTTTTATGCTGCGAGGGCTATTTTGGCTACCGGTTGCATACCTTGTCTATTCAGCAGGAGGAGATCAAAAGGGACTATTCCGATATCAATAACATCACGCTCGGATTATTTTCGGTTGACCAATGGCGGGATAAGGTCTCCGGGATAATAAACCACCAGGTAAAGCATTTTACCCTTACCCCTAAGCAAAAAAGGGACCTGCAGAAGGAAGTTGAACAGATCATTCTCGCGCTAATCAACAAAGCAGAAGGCCTGGTTAACAAGCCAACAAAATCCATCGGCGGCAAACTGAAAAAGCTGGCGGTGAAAACCTTTGTGAATACAGATAAGATCAAAGCGCAGGTGCCTGCCTTCGCGAAAACCATTATTGCCAAAATAGATAATCCGCAAAGTAAGAACAAGCTGAGTTCCCTGGCGCTGAACAAGTTTGCACAGGCGCAAAAAACCGGCTATTTGGATAGCGCCATCACGGCAAACGATTCGCTGAAGAATAAAATGTACCAAAAATACCACGTCTCGTCGCCCGAAGAATTCAACAGTAAGCTTACATCATCGCTCGACAGCATCCGTACCACTACTTACAATTATTGTTTTGGGATGCTGGGCTGCGTCCTGATCGTTTTGGGCTTATGGTGGGTATTCAGGAAACGGAAGGACATGCATGCAACATTATTTATAATGTCATTGCTTTTTGCATTCATCCTGCTGGCGGTTGGCTTAACGGCATCCATGATAGAGGTTGATGCACGGATCAAGTCGCTTGATTTTGTGCTGCTGGGCGAACATGTGGTTTTTAAAAACCAGGTATTGTTCTTCCAAAGCAAAAGTATCCTTGATGTAGTTGAGGTGTTGGTTAAACAGCCGGCGGTTGATTCCATATTGGTCGGTGTTTTGATCCTGATGTTTAGTATCCTCTTTCCCATCATGAAGTTAACGTCCACCGGGATCCACCTGTTAAGCAAAAGAAAACTGGCGGAGAATCGGGTCATTAAATACTTTGCGTTTCAGTCCGGTAAGTGGAGCATGGCCGATGTGATCGTTATCGCCATATTGATGACCTATATTGGCCTTAACGGATTACTGGAAAGCCAGTTAGCCGGCCTGAATATCAAGAGCGACGCCCTGACCATCATCACCACCAATAATACAGCATTGCAGCCCGGCTATATCATATTCATCAGCTTCGTGTTGTACGGATTGGTTTTATCCACCATACTGAAGTTTATTACACCGTATGATTCACATTAACTCGTAACAGCATTGACAACTCAACAACACAATAGAGAAACAAAAAAATTCGGGCTGCCCCATATCCTGCTTATTCTGGGCTTAAGTGTGCTGCTTTGCGGGGAAGTTTATTTTGGCTATCGTTTGCACACCCTCTCTGCCGAGCAGGAACAGATCAAGGAAGATTACAGCATGGAGAATAATATCACCTTCGGTTTGTTTTCTGTTGACCAATGGCGCGACCGGATCACCGATGTTGTGAACCACCAGGTTACCGATTTTAATATGACGCGTGCCCAAAAGCGGGCGCTACAAAAGCAGGTAGAGCAGGCGCTTCATGGATTAATCAACAAAACCGTTGCCGAGATCAATAAGCCTCAAAAGTCATTGGGCGGAAAGCTGAAAAAGTTCGCATTCAATAGCATGGTGAATGCCGATAGCATCCAGGCATTGGTACCCTCATTTTCCAAAACTATCATCGACAAGGTGAACAGCCCCTCAAGCACCAAAAGGCTTAAAAACATCGCCACCAGTAAAATTGACCAGCTTGCGAAACAGACCTACGACAATACATTCGAGACCAGTTCGCAGGTTGACAAATACCTGTATAACAAATACCACGTATCTGACCCTGTCGAGTTCAATAAAAAGGTCTCTTTGCAGTTAGCTGCTATCCGCCAGGTTACTTACAATTATGCTTATGCCATGCTTGGCTGCGTGGTTGTTGCGCTTGCCTTATGGCTGCTGATGCGCAAGCAGGTTCATTTGCAAAGCACGCTTTTTATCATGTCGCTGCTGTTTGCCCTTGTTATGCTGGCGGTTGGGATAACCACTACTATTATAGAAGTGGATGCGCGCCTTCAGACACTTAGCTTTGAGTTGATGGGGCAAAAGGTAGCGTTTGAAAACCAGGAATTATTTTTCCAGAGCAAAAGTATCCTAAGCATAGTTTCCACCCTGATAGCGCAGTCCAAACCGGATGCTGTAGTGGTGGGGATTTTGATCATGCTGTTCATTATTATTTTACCTGTTGTAAGAATGGTGGCTAAGGGGATCCATTTATTAAGCTCCAAAGAATTCGCTGAAAACAAGGTGGTACGCTACTTGGCCTTTGAGTCGGGGAAATGGGATATGGCCGATGTGATGATCGTGGGCATCCTGATGACCTACATCGGCCTTAACGGGATCTTAAAAAGCCAGCTGTCCAACCTTAACATTCATAACAGCTTCATGACCACCACGACGGTAAACGATACGTCGCTGCAGCCGGGTTATTTCATCTTCGCCGGGTACGTGATCTTCGCATTGACATTGTCCTACATTTTAAAAAGGATCACACCTTACGACGTAAAGTAAACAGGATCGATTTAATTTTAACAATTATTAACAATAAATATTTATTGTTAATCGATAAATTATATATTTTTGGATCTCTAATAAAATTACCAGAGATCAATGAATATAAGGTTAAAATTTTGGCTTCGCGCTATCCGGGTACTTGTCTGGATTTCGATATTAGGATTTAGCATCACCCTTTTTAATTCAGTCCGCCTGGCGATCGGCTCAAATACGATGCGTGCTGAAGTGAACCTGCAAAAAGCGGATACATTACTATTAACCCATGGAAGCCTTGAGCTAAGCAGTGGGGTTTACTCATTTAAATCAACAGACTTTATCGACCGGCTGATCTTCAGGCATACTTATGAAAATTGGGATTTCATCCAGTCGCTGTTTAGCCTGATTAGCTGCTGCCTTTTACTGTTCACTGTCAATGGCATTAATGCCGAATCGCCCTTCACGCTAAAAGTTGCCAAAAGAATAGCGGCTATCGGCGTGGTGTATATAGCTTACGGCTTGATAAATATTGGCTTCGCCTTTTACATACAGGCAAAAATAACACAGCTGGAAAACCATCTAAGCCTGCATTATTTTAGCTTCCCGGCCGACCTCTCGTACATCAAATCAGGGGTGTTTATTTTGATCTTCTCGTTTATTTACCGGGTTGGTGTTAGCTACCAGGAGGAAAACCAATTAACTGTTTGATATGCCGATCATTGTAAACTTAGACGTGATGATGGCGAAGCGCAAGATGTCGCTGAATGAGCTGCAGGAAAAAGTGGGCATCACACTGGCCAACTTATCTATATTAAAAACAGGCAAGGCAAGGGCCATCCGGTTTGAAACGCTGGAATCGATCTGTAAGGCGTTAGACTGCCAGCCAGCAGACATTTTGGAATATAAACCCGGTTAATAAAGCATAACAAGACGCCGACTTTCAACCTAAACCTTATCACAATTGAACTGGCGGAACCAAAATTGAATAATAATCAAATCTTTTAATACAATCTCCCTATGAAGAATATCAAATGGATCTTCTTACTTATTTTATTGCAGTATGCAGGAATCGCGTTAGCAAAAGTCCCGGTTAATATTTACAAGCCTGAACCGGCTATAACGGTTGCTCAAAAAAATGATCTTGCATTGTTATGCAAAGTATGGGGGCTGCTTAAATATCACCATCCGGCCGTTATAAAGGGTACTTATAACTGGGACGAGGAGCTGATTAAGTTCTTACCATCCTACAGCGCAAATAAGGGCAAGACAGACCGCAATAAAATGCTTTTACAATGGATCAACAAATTTGGCGCGGTGCCGAAGTCTCAACCGATCCCCGATAGTTTGGTCGCCAATGCTAAGCTTGTTCCTGATTACACATGGATCGGGAAAAGTAAGCTTCCTGCTGAACTGGCGGATCTTTTGGCGTCTATCAGCAACTATCATTCTCCTGACGATCAGAAATACGTGAAGTTTCTTGCGGACGATGATATTGTGATCCCTACCTTTATTAACGAGGAAGCCTATCCATCAATGACTTATCCTACAGTTGATTACCGGCTGCTGGCGGTCTTTCGGTATTGGAACATCATTGAATACTGGTACCCGTATAAATATTTAGCCCGGCAAAAATGGGAAGACTCTTTAACCCCCTTTATTGTTGAGGCCATTGCAGCAAAGGATGAACTGGCCTACGCCCGCCTGGTCCAAAAAATGGTCGGCACTATAATGGACAGCCATGCAACGGTGAATTTTAAAAAGCGGGACGAGGTTAACGGGAAATGGGTGATGCCCTTTATGGTTAAATTTATTGAAGATAAGGCAGTGATCAATTCGGTAGATCTAAAGTCGCCGGAGGCTGCAGGCTTACGGGTTGGGAACATAGTGCAGGCTATTGACGGTGTGCCTGTCGAAAAAATTGTAGAGGACAAGAGGCTGTATGTATCTGCGTCTAACAAAGCCGTGGTGTTACGGGAGGTAGCCAGGCTGCTGAACCGGAGCAGCGATTCGACCAGCAAAATAACCATAACAGGTAACGACGGGTCAACAAGGATCCTGGCAGTAAAGAACAGCCTGTATAAACATTATGCAGCCGCACCGTATGACTTCCCCTACCAAAAGGATTCTTCCTGCTTTGTGTTGCCGGGAAATGTGTTATATGTAAATGCAGGCGCCTTTAAAGCCAGCCAGATGGACCGGGTTAAACAGGAGCTGAAAAAGGTAAACGGGCTGGTACTGGATGCAAGGCAGTACCCAAGAACCGGGGCCGGCGACGTGATCAGCCTGCTGCAGGGCTTATTGCTTGCTGATAAGGGCGCTATGTCTAAATTCTCCACCGCTGTAAAGGGATATCCCGGTTTATTCAGGTACGTTAAACCATTTGTAATAGGGGAGGCCAATGCCGATCATTATAAAGGCAAGGTTGCTATTTTGGTAAACGAGGAAACACAAAGTACCAGCGAGTTTTTAACGATGGCCTACCAACTGGTGCCTAAGGCCATAGTAGTTGGATCAACAACGGCCGGGGCCGATGGTAACGTTAGCTATGCCTTTCCATTACCCGGAGGCTTTATGACACAAATTACCGGCTTAGGCGTGTACTACCCCAATGGCAGGGAAACACAGCAGGTTGGCATTGTGCCCGATGTAAAAGTTGTACAAACCATCAGCGGTTTCCGTAATCATAAGGATGATCTGTTGGATAAGGCGGTGGCTGTTATTAATGGTAAGTGATAAGGCGGCAATGTTTCCAGCTTTCAAGCAGGATGTCTTTGTATTCGTTACGGATAAAAAGCTCTATCCAGCCTGCAACGACAAAGCTTACAAAGTAAAGCCGCTCTTGGTTCCTGAATTTATATTTAGTACTAATTAACAATAAAAATACCGCATTGCCGGTTATTTAGCAAGCGGTATTTTCTTTCATTTGGCATTTTGGAGCATAGCATGTGGGCTACCTAAACGCGGGGCACGAGTACGCCTTTACGCTTTTGGCCGGCGCGGCATACTCGCGCCAAGTTGGGATCTTTGATTGCCTGCTTTAATGCTATTGAAGTATGCTTTTTCATATCCCGCATAATGTTTTCCAGTTTGTCGCCGTGCGTGCCGATGATCATGTGGACATGACTGGTCATGATGCACCAGCCGTAAATTTCCAGTCCTTTATGTTGCTGGTAATGCTTCCAGCTTTCAAGCAAAATGTCCTTGTATTCATTTCGGATAAAAAGGTCTATCCACCCCACAACGGCAAAGCTTACAAAGTAAAGCCGCTCCTGGTTCCTGAATTTATATTTGGTGCTCATTAAAAATAAAAATACCGCATTGCCGGGTATTTGGCAAGCGGTATTTTTCTTTCATTTTGGCATTTTACAACATAGCGTGTTGGCTACCTGTCAGCGGGCACGAGTACGCTTTCTTTCGCATTGCAAATTTATTGAAAATATATTATTCAAAACACTTGCTTTGTATAACAGTACCTCGCGCCAAGTTGGAAAACATTACCCCACTACCTAGTCTTGATGATTTCTCGGTAATCCAAAACAATTCTATGCCCATTTTTTTTAAACACGATGACTTGTGGCGATCCTTTTTCCTTATACAAAGAATCCTGCGTTTCAATCTTAGCTTCCCAAACGTTATAAATTTGGTATAAATATCCTCCGTGTATTAATGCGATCTTTGTGTTATGATTTTTTTTATCGTAATAAGTTGAGTCAACTCTACCATAAAAATGTTCATTGCAAGCTTCTGTTAAAAGTTCTTTGTTAGGGTTAGTCCCGAAAAGATATTCCCAGATATTAAAGCTTGCAAAAATGAGTACCGTTAATAACACTAAGCTCATTAGCATTATTTTCATCGTTTTAGATATTTCGAATTCCATTGTTCTTAATAGTTTTTACCATGTCCAAGTTTGACCCGCGCTATACATTACAGAACCGCCCCATCCTGTTCCATGTGAAAATCCCACTTGTTCCGTAGTATATCCATTTCTAGTTTTACCAAACTTACTAATTTTCATTTTGTCTGCACCCGATAAATCGGGATCTATTGTTCCACCCTTACTCCAACCAAAATTAAGAATTGGTGTTTCAACCCCAACATTGTAGGAACCTGATCGACCTGAAAAATCATCAGCAATGGAATTGACCTTTACCGTCAGCCGGGATTGTTTGCCCTAAGTCTAAATTATATGGTGTAAAACCGAATCCTATATTTCCCGAAAGTGTAAAATACCACTTTGATTGTGCAGTGGCATCGGTTATTCTTCCTACGCTAATACCGTAGCCGCCCAATAAAGAAAAACCTGAACTTAATCCTATAAAATTTCCCCTTGTTAGCCTTGGTTGAAATTCAGAACCAGCAACATTAGTGAAAGTTGTTTCGGAACCTTCACCAATTGTGACATTATTTCGAGTAACAGTTCCATTACTATTAAGCTTTGTCTCATCGAGAACATTCCCATCTTTAACCGAGTAAATTGTTGCTTTCTCTCCCACGTATTTGGCATCACCCCCCTGATACGTTGTTGCGGTTTTTTGATCAACAACTCTGTCATCCCAAAAATATTTATGCCCTTTTTTTACCCAATCATTTACGTCCATGCCATCCGGATCAATATTCCTAATCGAATTATCATCCCCATAAATATATGGACTAAACCTCCTTGAATTCTCCGCCAACGGGTCAACACTCGTCCACCTCCCCACCACAGGGTCATACAGCCTCGCACCATAATCATACTGCCCTAATTCCTCCTGCAACTCTTTCTTATTGTAAAGATATTCATTTTTAGGACTGGTAACAGTGCTTGCAATGTCCATGCCGAAAGGCAGGTAATCATCCGTTTGCATTGATGTTGCCCCGCCACTTGTTAAGCCTTTAAAAGTTACCCGGGTGTTGCCGAGGTGATCGCCAAGGTAATATTCATAGTCATACCCGGTTCCGTTAGGCACGGCCTTTCCTTCTTCGGTTTGTATAAAGCTGAGGGTTTCAGTTGCCGTCGTCGTTCCGTCATACTCAATCCCGCTGATATAATCGGTTTGATTGGTTGCCGCGCTGGATCTGTGTAACTTATTGCCGGCAGCGTCATAGGTATAAGTAATGGTATTGCTGCCGGTTATTGCTTGCGGTAGGTTGAGCAGGTTGTAAGCAATAGTAATGCCTGTGGCTCCTTTGCTGTTATCTGTTTTTATATTGCCGTTGCCATCATACACATAAGTATGGGTACCCGTTTTGTAACCAACAGCACCTGCATCTGCCGACCGGTCGTTAATATTTACCAGCTGGTTTGAACCGGATCCGTAGGTATAAAGCAAGCTGTCAATTAAAGTACCATTATACTTTCTTGAAAGGGTATTTATATTCCCCATGGCATCGTAGGTAATTCCCCGTTCAGCATAATTGTTGTTTGATTCCCCACTCAGCAGCCGGTTCAGCTTATCATACAGGTAGCTGTAGTTTTTACTCAGGCTGCCCGGCGTACCCCAGTACTGGCTGGCTATGTTGCCGTTGTATTGCGGGTGCGTGCCACTGTTGTAGTTCAGCTGCATGGCAAACAGGCCCCCCCCCCCCCGGGGGGGGGGGGGGGGGGGGGGGGGG
>JALYIP010000066.1 GCA_030775685.1 Bacteroidota bacterium | reverse complement strand
GATGTGCTCTCACTCTTTTTCACCAATGAAATAATCTATATAAAGAATGCTTTATTAGCTCATACTAACGCTATAACTACACCTTTTTTTTCTTTTGTAAACATAGGAGGAACGAAGCAAACTCTGCTAAGGACAATAAACGGACCTTCATGCTTTTAGAGACCTTAAAGCGGCTTGATTGGTAACCACAATACCATTGCTCCTTGATTAGCATGTGTAGAGTTTGCTTCGTTCCTCGCAATGACGGTAAAGATCTCCTTGAGGTTTCACACCACCCCACACTCACTTATAAAATAACCTTTTTAGCTTTGCTCAATCTCTTTTAAGCTATTCATTTTTTTATAGGCTAAAAACCCTTTGATATCCTCAAAGTGCTCACGTACACGTTTATTACCAAATTCAAATACTTTTTGCGCCAGCCCATCTAAAAAATCACGATCGTGCGAAACGAGGATCAAAGTGCCATCAAAATCACGAAGCGCATCTTTGATAATGTCTTTGGTTTTCATATCCAAATGGTTGGTAGGCTCATCCAGGATCAATAAATTCACGGGTTCTAACAGCAGCTTGATCATGGCCAAACGGGTTTTTTCTCCCCCGGAAAGCACCTTCACTTTTTTGGTGGTGTCATCTCCGCTGAACATAAACGCGCCTAAAAGATCTTTGATCTTTAGCGTACCATCACTTAGCTGGATTTGATCAATGGTGTCAAATACGGTTAAGTTTTCATCGAGCAAGGCGGCCTGGTTCTGGGCAAAGTACCCGATTTTGGCATTATGCCCTACCTTTAAGCTTCCTTCAAAATCTATCTCGTTCATGATCGCTTTGATCATGGTGGATTTACCTTCCCCGTTTTTGCCGACAAAAGCCACCTTTTCTCCCCGCTCTATCACCATAGATGCGTTTTTGAAAACCACATGATCGCCATAGGTTTTGGTCAGGTCTTCCACCATTACCGGGTACTGGCCCGAACGTGGTGACGGTGGAAATTTCAACCGTAAAGCGGAAGTATCTACTTCGTCGATCTCTATAACGGTAAGCTTTTCAAGCATCTTCACGCGCGATTGCACCTGCAAAGTTTTGGAGTAAGTGCCCCTAAAGCGGTCTATAAATTCCTGGTTATCGGCAATAAATCGCTGCTGCTCTTCGTAAGCCTTCAATTGGTGCACACGGCGGTCGGCACGTAACTGCAGGTAATGGCTGTACTTGGCTTTATAATCATAGATCCGGCCCATGGTCACTTCAATAGTCCGGTTGGTGATGTTATCTACAAAAGCACGATCGTGCGAGATCACCATCACGGCCTTTGCCGAATTGATCAGGAAGTCTTCCAGCCACTGGATACTCTCAATATCCATGTGATTGGTGGGCTCATCCAATAAAATAAGATCAGGTTTCTTTAATAAGATTTTGGCCAGTTCTATGCGCATGCGCCAGCCGCCGGAAAACTCAGAAGTCTGCCGGCCAAAGTCCTTTCGCTCAAAACCCAGGCCTTTGAGCACCTTTTCCGCCTCGGCATCGTAATTGGTTTCTTCTACGGTGTAAACCTTCTCGCTGAGTTCCGAAACCCTTTCTATCAGCTTCATGTACTCATCGCTCTCGTAATCCGTACGAATGTTAAGCTGCTCATTCACCTCATCCAATTCCTTTTGCATTTGGTTAACCTCTGCAAAAGCTTTCATGGTCTCTTCAAAAACGGTAACCTTATCCTGTGTAAGCAAATGCTGGGGCAGGTAGGCTATTACGGCTTCTTTGGGGCCGGTCACGCTGCCGGTGGTAGGCTTGGCTTCGCCGGCAATAATTTTAAGTATGGTAGATTTACCGGCACCATTTTTACCCATCAGGGCTATTTTGTCGTTCTCGTTTATCGGGAAGGTTACGTCACTAAATAAGGTGGTTCCGCCAAATGAAACGGAAATGTTATTTACATTGATCACAGTATGGGAATATTGAAATTGCCTGCAAAGATAAACGAAAGTCACAGGTTTTCATTATGCCGGTTAACTTCCGGAGACTTTTCTAAATGCCTTGGCTGCCGCAAGCGATTTGTCGTCGGCAAAACCGTGTCGCCCGCTTTTAGGTAGCCGATAGAAATTAACGGCAATATAGGCTAACCAATATTATACAGATCAAATGTTCGAATTGGAATAAGAGATATGGGGAGGGAGGATTGACAGCTTGGCAGAGCACCAGGGCTACCTAAACGCGGAGCATGAGTCGCCTACCTCTTTTGCCTACCCGGATACTCATCTAGAGGAAGTAATTAATCCTTGACTAGAATCCATAGTATTTCTTTAATATTTCAGTTAAAATACCACCGGCGGTAGCAAGACCGATCTCCCAAGTGCCTTCAATCGATTTATTAATCATCTTTGCAAGCCAGCCTTTAACCTTTGGCCCAAAGCGATTATCAATTGGTTCCTCACTAACAATAACAGCGGAAAGTTCTTCAATGTCCTCATTCGCAACTTTATAGGACGAAAGACTTTCTTTCAAATCATCTAAACTTCTTTCATCAGCTTTATTATAGTTGGTAATATTGTTATTATTACCTGTATTAATCAGATTACCATAACCAGTAGAATGAATATTGATTTGTGTTCCTATAGTACCTTGATGTTGTAGATTTATTCTTTTTAACTCACCTTGAAAGCCGCCGCTTTCAAGAAAAACGTCTGCTGATGAGTTTAATGTTATTATTATTGGCAAAAGATTTTCCTCTGTGTCACCTATTCTATTTATAAACCCTCGTTGTTTAAGAATGTCAATCAACGCGTTAGCTTTTCGCTCGGATGGCTCAATTAAAAGAACTTTATCAGATTCTATATGATCGGTTTTGCCAAAAGCATTTAAAATCAGATCTAATTTTGAAGCCTGGCTATCATTTAAAGTTGTCATGTTAATATTAAAATTATAATAATTCAGAGAGGATTTTATCAGGGTATTTACAAGCTTCTAACATACCATTGTACCAAACAGCCAAAGGATAGTTTATGTTTAATGATTTTTCCAATTCGTTCCTCCTTTTATAGTAGTCAACAGGCCTTGGTTCTTTGGGCCTCCCTGCGCCCATATCTATACCCTCAAAAGGGATTGTAGTAAATAGCCCATAGCTCCAATCATCATGCCGCCACCTTAAACCGTCTTCCTTTTTACTGGCCCAGTCTATTACTACTACTTTCCGTTTTTTATCATCATCCCTAATGAATGAAAAACATTGATTTAAATGTAAATCACTAAACCCATACCCCATAAATAAAATAGCGTCTGATTCATAGATCACCTTATCTAATTGCATTAAATAAGCTCTAAATGGGTCTCTTAATATTTGATTGCTTTTATCAAGCCCTGCGATAATATTTGTTGTCAAATGCGATAAACCTTCCTTGGTGGTGTGTGAACTTCGCCCAGACGAATTAGAGTGGAAATTTGAAATTATATCATTGTTCCAGTAAATGCGATGCATATCAGTGGGTCCTGAACCATTCATATCGAAATGCACCGAACCATGCAAATGATAGCAAAAGTTCCATTCACCATTATATAGAATGTCTCTATCGAATTTTCCTTTGTCGTCAAATCCTGTTTTCAAACCAGGCATTGCATTTAGTATAACGTTATCATAATTGAGAGTAACAAATCCCAAATAAAATTCATCTTTCAAACGATCCAAAAAAGACTTAAATAGGTCTAATTCGACTCTCTTATCATTTGGTAGGGTTTTGCATATTTCTCTGAAATAGTCAAGAAGTTTATCTACTAAATGAGATTGCAAAAAATGAAAATCATAAGCTTCTATATCCCGAGTAACATGCTTAAATCTGTCAACGATTTGAGGCAGGTCGTTAACAGATATAAAAGGACTGAGGCCATTACTATGGTAATCAGGACTTTTATCTCTTATGATTTCAAAGAGATTTTGGATTATGTATAACAGGCTCTCAAAATTTACAATACTGTTGATCCGATTTTTAGGATTATTCCTGGCATAATTTAATATTAAATCTTTAACAAAAGAGTATAAACTATCACCTGATGAAGAAGGTAATGGAGCTACCTCTTTGGCCCAATCCATAAATAATTTATCTACTTTGTCGACCGAAGGAAAGCCAAAGTCTAAAGATGCACCCGCGCCAACCACAATTAATAGTTTCTTCATTATTAAGAATATTATTTATTTAGGATTTGAATTAATCCAACAACCAATGAACCAATAGTGGCTATAGAACTCCCATATATTAGCACTTTGTCTATTAAAGAAGTGGACGGCTTTCCGGCATTGATTTCAACAAGTAACTCCCGGAATGTATTAAGCGCTTCATCTTTTTCAGCTTGCCGAATATCCTCGCTCGTTTGGAGGGTAGCTATAATTTGATTTATTTTATACGTCGCCTCCTCCTGATTTACCTTGTTCGATAACGAAATAATGTTGTTATTCCCAGTGTTAATAATGTTACCCTCACCAGATGAATGAATATTGATGTTATAGGTGTTTATAGGCGCAAAATGTTCAGTTGATTCAGTAGGATTCTCAATAGCTTCTTCAACCTCTTTAATCCCCCAATGTGTGATCTTTATAAAGCCGCCTAGCGCATAAGGTTCAATTAAACTCTCATTAATCAAGTAGTTGACAATATTACGAGTTAACATACCTTCAAACCCCAGCTCATTGCCAACCTCAGTCATGTTAAAGGCCGCATTCGTCCCGCCACCTGATTTTTCATATATTTTTTGGAGATACAGAAAGCGATTTCTCTTTAGTTCAATTAAATTCATGATTGTGATGGTTTAGCTGTCATGCAATTATATATCAAATATGTTAGTCATCCAAACCGATCTCACTTATAAAAAAAAACTGTTAATAAACAATTATTAACTAATTTCCATTTGGTTATCATTACCGGTATTTAATATAGTACCGTCACCGGATGAGCTTATATTATAAATGTTCCCTAAATATTGATTAACAGTACTATTAATTTGCTGCTTTGTATCATCATCTGCTGTGAGGGGGTTTATAGTGGGATAATCTTTTTCGACTTCGAGCAACAACTCCAGGAGCTTAGTTTTTATAATAGTGATAACGCCAATGATTTCAGATATGAGAACTAATTGACGGCAACTTATAACTGAGAACCTGCATCCATTTTTCTGAGCTTGGTCTGTAAGGAATCTGCACATATCTGCTGCAAACTCTTTACCTATATATTGATTTGTTGTTTTCGTCAATGCAACTAAACCGGCAATGCTTTCATTAAAAGGCTTCTTCATAAGCATTTGTTGAAATTCTTTATCAAAGCAAGTTAATGGCAAAGAGCTTTCTGGAGTAATATTATGAGCCCCATGCCCCATAACCCCGAGAACCGATGTTTTACAATAGCGATAACTTGGAAGTGGTTCCCCGCCAGAATATCCATTTAACTCATTTGAAACCCATTTTGCTAAATCATCGTTTCCAATCCTTCTGGCAAAAGCTAAAGTCTTTAAAAGCGGTTTTGTCACGTCATCTTCGTTTGATAACGAGTCAATTATATCTGATACCATATTCAAAGATAAGTGGTTTTCATATTATAAAATTCATTTAATATTAGCAATCCAGTCAGTTAAAGCGTCCCCCCACCTTGGCGCGAGAATGCCGCGCCGGCCTAAAGAGGTGGAGTTCTCGTGACCCGCTGAAAGGTAGCCCGCTTTACTACCTCCTTTGGCGCGAGAATGGCGCGTCGGCCCAAAGAGGTGGAGTTCTCGTGCCCCGCTGACAGGTAGCCCGCTTTATTAACCATCATCCAGTCTACCCCCATCCTTGCGCGAGAATGCCGCACCGGCTTAAAGACGTGGAGTTCTCGTGACCCGCTGACAGGTAGCCCGTTGTAATTACTGCGGGCTGTTTATTCCCCCCGCAGATTCAAATGCCAGGGGCATATAGTCTGAAGACAATAAATTTCAGAGCGGCTGATCTTCTTCATCCTCATTAGGGTAAAACATATTGATGTGGCTTATTCTTTCTTCCTTATTCGGATGAATAGCGCTCGGCGTCGCTTCAATATTGTCAAACGCATTTAAAACATTAATCAGGTCAAAACCATTGGCATAAATAACTGCCGCGGCGTCGGCTAATTTCTCGGAATTCCTGTGTGTTTCTCTCAACTTATCAAAGCCAGTATAAAGGTAATTGATCACCAAGCCATCAAAAGCAAGTAAACTGAGTAAAAAAAGCTCTAAAATAGGATGATCATCGAGTGAGTGCACCCAAAAAAATAGTGCGAGATGGCCCAGCCCATTAAGTATGGTCAAAGGCAAAAATATTTTGCGGACAACTTCGAAATAGGCTTCGGTCTTCACGTAGATATCGGTATCCTTTTGCAGCACATGCCCCAGTTCGTGGGCGAGAACAGCTACGCCTTCATCTCTATTCGTTTCAAAATAAACGATAAAATTAGTTGGAATCAATATATCTGCACAACCCGTGTCGGGGTCTTCTTCTATACTCGGGAATTTGTCCGCATTCAGGATCCCCCAAAATCTGACAAATTTAAAGTTGATTCCCATCCTTCCGCAAAGATCCTTCACCGCTTCCCTTATGTTTATAATTTTATTTTCTCCGAAGGGAAAAATCGCACCATCAGCTATCATCTTACGAAATGAATTGATTTTTTTTAGGCACTCCGTATAAACGAACCACGAAATGGATGAATTCACCAATAATCCAAAAAGAAGACAATATAATTGCGTTAGCCGGGGGCCATTGTCTTGAAAGAACTGGTCGCTACTGCCCGGCTGGTAATCCTGGGCGTAATCCATGAACATAAACAAAACCTGTAAAATGATCAATACAAGCACTACGATGTTATACCACTTGTAGAATTTTAAGCCGCCGAACAAGTACTTCGCATGGTTTTTCACATGGTCGCGCTGAAAATCGACTTGTTCGCTATACCACTGATCCAGACCGATTTCCGGTTCATCATCAGCCGGTTCAATTAAAGCATTCATTTTTCCTTAATTACTTTTTTCAGATCTTTGTGGTACTTTTTGGATAAGGACTCTGCGACTTCGGCGGTAAGCCCGGCTTTTTTTAATTCCTTCATCCATCGTGTTTCCAGGTCATCTGTCAAGCTGTCGTTTTTTTCCTGGTCCCGTTTTAACTTTACAATTTCATAGTAGGTCTTCACTGTGCCTATCAAAACTGACAGCGAGGAAATGATGGTACCGATTTCACCTATAACAAGCGGATTTTTCCCGCTTCCCTGCGCTACTATATCGGGGGCGTTCAGATCGTCATTAAATAACTGGCCGGCTGCGACCTCCTCGATCGCGTCATAAGCACCGGCTTCATTCGGAAATTCCTTTTCGGCGATTGTTCGCACTAACTGTTGAATGTCTGTTTGCTGTGGCATTGGGTAATTGTTGATAAGATTCAATCAAATATAAATATTGATTTTATAAATATCAAATAATAAGCAAGTTATAGATTTTTTTCATTAGCGCGAGAATTCAGCTCCCCTTTGGCGCGAGAATGCCGCGCCGGCCCAAAGAGGTGGAGTTCTCGTGCCCCGCCGACAGGCAGCCCGCGTGCTACATAGCAATATTCCCCTCCCACCGGTTCAACAACTTAACGTTATACCTAAAATAAAAAGTCCATACAGCAGCATTCTTGCAAAAATTGTGCGGCGCATTAATGATATTTGTCTTATCAGACCAAAGCATCAAACAATGCGCCGCATCATTATCAGTTTATTATCATTCATTTGCCTTTTCTTAACCGCCGCCGCACAGACCTTGGATATCCCGGCCATAAAGGCACTTACGCCATTCAACAATATTAAAGGTATCAGGGCAAAAACCGCTCCTTCAGCCAAAAAGTTAACCATGCTATATTTTAGCACACAAACCCAGCGCACCGATACAAGTACAATCAAGACATTTGATCAGGACGGCAGGATACAGGATTATATTTTGTTTGAAGGCGGCCACCGTACGGATGTTCTCAGATACTCCTACCACGACAGGCCGGGCGTAAAGGAAGAGTGGCACGACCAGGGCATTAAAGGAAAAAACCACAGCTGGCTAATCGTCGATACCGTTTTCGACAAGTCGGGGAAGATCATCGAGACTGACGCAAACACAGTGACAAACAAAGACACGACATTTCGCAACCAATATTATTTTAAGTATGATAAGGATGGGTTGCTCCAGGAAAAGGATTGCAGGATGAACCGTCAGCTTGTGCGGGTAACCAATTACTATTACCAGCAGGGGAAAATTGCAAAAGAACGCGAAAATTCTCAACCAGCAGGGCCGGGTAAATTTCAAGTTGTTATGGATATCGACTATACTTATAATGATAAAGGGGCTATAGTTAAGGTGGAGAAATCGTATGCACGGACGACCGGAAAACAGCTGCTGGAGTTTCACAACTATACTTACACGGACAATAATATATTATCAGCGGAAAGCTTTTCTTACGTCGGCCCGACGCAAAAAACAACAAACGTAGCGTATGAGTTTAATCCAGACGGCACCCTGGGTTCGATGGTAATAAAAAAAGACACGCTGTATAAAAACGTACAATATCAGTACAAAAATAAAAAGCTTACGGGCATACATATGGTTACTAACGCGCCGAATGATCTGTTTCACGGATATTTTGCAATGGTAACCCATAGCCGCATGATATCACTTCCCGTAAGTTTAGATGAGAAATTCATTTACGATATGCGGGGCAACATTGTTGAAAAGCAGCAGATATCTTTAGGCGGATTACTTAACAGGTGGAGTTATGAATATGAATACTACTGAAAAAACACACGCTTCTGGTCTAAGTTTAGCTTAGCGTAACTTAGACCTAAGATGTGGCAAGCATTCTGCTTGCGAAACCCCAGCTCCCGCAAGCGTGTCGTAACTTCTCCTTTAAATAGATAATACAAGCCTATTCAGAGCGGAGCGTTTTCACCGGGTTGGCTATTGCCGCCTTGATTGCCTGGTAGCTTACGGTAATTAACGCAATGAACAATGCAGAAAATCCGGCGATGGCGAACATCCAATATTGTATTGTTGTGCGGTAGGTATAATTCTGCAGCCAATTGTGCATCAGCCACCATGCTATGGGGAATGCAATAACACATGAAACTGTCACCAATTGCAGGAACTCCCTGGCCACCAAACGGGTTAGCGTGGTAACTGATGCGCCGAGCACCTTCCTGATCCCAATTTCCTTTGTACGGCGTTCTGCCGTATAGGCAGCCAATCCGAACAAACCAAGGCACGAAATAAAAATGGCGAGCATAGCAAATAATCCCGCAAGGTTGCCGATAAGCGTTTCGGAAGAAAACAGGTCGTTAAAATCTCTGTCGGCAAACCTGTACTCAAATGGAAAGCCGGGGTTTTCCCTGGTCATAACATCACGGGTTCTTTCTAAGGCTTGCGATAAGGGCACATTGGGTTTAAAGCGGATAGCCATAACGGTAGCTGAATAATTGCCGTTAAAGATGACTAAAGGCGCACCATTTCCGTATATATCGTTATAAATAAAATCCTTAATTATGCCAACGATGGTAAGTTTATAACGCCCTGTGGTAATCAGGCTTCCCAGCTTACCTTCCTTACCCATCAACCTGGCCATACTTTCGTTTACAATCACACTTGTACTGTCAACAAAATCAGGGTAAAAATCCCGACCTTCCATCAGTTGCATATGCATAGTTTTCAGGTATTCGGTACTAACAACGTTGGAATGGATCGCCAGTTTAGCATTTGGATTTTTGCCCTGCCAGCTAAAGCCATCTCCAAAACTATACAC
This sequence comes from Bacteroidota bacterium, assembly GCA_030775685.1. Taxonomy (GTDB): domain Bacteria; phylum Bacteroidota; class Bacteroidia; order Sphingobacteriales; family Sphingobacteriaceae; genus Mucilaginibacter. Next base: position 23,395 of record JALYIP010000066.1, on the reverse strand, counting down.
ATGCAAAGCATCATGTAAGCTAGTTGCAGCGTTTTCAATATACCCGGTTGCAATAAGACTGTTTTTTATGACGCTGAAGTTTTTCTTCATGTTCCCCTGCATGTCCAGGTAGATGAGATTATTCTTACTATAACCCAAATCCCTGTCCTTGATGTGTTGAACCTGTTTGTAAACTACAATAGTACTGATGATTAAAATAACTGATGAAGCAAATTGGATGATCACCAGCCCCTTCCGGATAAAAACAACACTTGCAGCGTTTTTTATCCTGAGGCCTTTTAAAACTGTTACCGGGTTAAATGATGATAAGTAAAAGGCAGGATAAAAACCCGCAACAATCCCTGTAATAATACCGATACCCAGCAGGCTCATGAGATGCGTGGTGTTAAATAAGTCTATCGATAATTGTTTTTGTACAAGGTTATTGTAAAAAGGTAATAAGATATAAAGCAGCCCCACCCCCATTATTATGGCGATAAATGACATCAGCAGGGATTCGCTGATAAACTTACCCACCAGGCTCATTTTGTTCGCGCCCATCACTTTGAGTACGCCAACTTCCTTACCGCGTTGCTCTGAACGTGCAGTAGAAAGGTTCATAAAATTGATGCAGGCGATTAGCAGAACGATGACCGCGATAATTGAAAAAAGCCTGACGTACCTGATACTGCCTCCGTCCTGCCGGCCATTCACGAAATTGCCTCGCAGGTGCCAGTCGTTCATGCTAAACAAAAAGCACTGATTGGTTGATTTGGCGACTTTAGTAGCTAAATAGTTTTTTAACTTTTTATTGATTGATGCCGGATTTACCCGTGGCGAAAGTTCAACAATAGTTTCGGTAAGGTTATTGTTCCAGGGCTTTAACCATGTATTTGCATTTTCCCATGTGGTATAGGGAGAAAGCCATTGAAAATGATAATAACAGTTTGCCGGCAGATCTTTGTATACACCGGTTACTTTATAAAGGCCGTCAACACTGTACGCACCTTTAGCATTCATTTTGATGGTTTTTCCAACCGGGTTATCATTGCCAAAAAACTTTTGTGACATTGTTTCACTGATCACCACATCATCAGGATTATTTAACGCGGTAGTACGATCCCCGTAGACAAACGTTAGCGCATACATGGAAAGCACAGAAGGATCGGCATACATACCGTTTTCCTTAATGGTTTTTTCACCCAACACCACAAGTTCATCCATTGGCCAGCTGAGCCGCCCGCTATTAACAATACCGGGGATATCCGCCTTTAAGGCTGCAGCGAGTGGTCCCGGCGTAGAGCCGTTGGTATTTATTCCTGCATCGCTTTTTTCATTTTGCATAACATGATACAGGTAATCACGCTTTACGAAATTGTGATTGAAATTCATTTCATCTTCAACCCACAAAAAAATCAGCGCAGCACTGACTATGCCTATCGCCAAACCTGCAATGTTTAAGGCGCTGTACACTTTGTTCTTTTTTAAATTCCGCCAGGCGGCTTTGAAATAATTTTCAAACATATAGTTGCGATTTAATTTGTCATCAGACCACTTAGGTAGCGGATCATGACTCAAAATTAACGGCGCAAGTTGGTTCCTGCCTCCCAGGTTATAAGATGGGAGTACTTTTTCGAGGTGATTTTTATATTCCAGGGGTGTTTTTCCGGTTGTTTGCTTAAAAATACGATGAAAGCTGCTTTCTGAATTGAACCCCGATTCAAAACCAATTCCGAGAAGGGTAATATGATCGTAAGCAGGGTCCTGCATTTTACAGGCCGCTGCCCGAACCCGGTATGCATTGATGAAATCATTGAAACTTTTTTTCAGCGCCTGGTTGAGAATCCGCGATAGTTCATGTGCGGTAATGCCCAACTTTTCCGCAAGAGTACTTAAACTTAATTCAGGGTCCTGGTAATAACAGTTCTCCTCGACAATTCTTTTTAGCCAAATTCCTTTTTGTTTAAGATCTGTCGTCGGTAAAGGTGCCGGGACTAAGGGCGCATTTTGTTGTACGCCAATTTCCGGTTTTAAAAACACCTTAGCTGCCATATAGATCAACATCAACATCAAAAGAAAATAAATGGGATAATAGGCTTGAGCGCTTAATTTATGCTGATAAAAGCAATAGTCGACAACCGTAAAAGGGATCCACAGTAGCCATATCAGCCCAAAGCCCGACAACAGGTTTTGAAGCCATTGAAGTTCGTGCCGGTACCGGTCGCCGCCATTAAATTTTATTTTCTTGTAGAAACTTCGGATCAAAATGCCACACCGGTATAGATACACAATGACCGAAATAAATGCCAAAAGGCGCAGGCCGGCGATTGATAACTGAAATGCAAATAATTTGTTATTTATAACTCCAACTTTAACGGCCTCCTGCGTCTGTAAAAAGTAAAAGCTCAATTCCAGCAACAAGGGCACGAAATGCAGCGAATCCTGGCGCCTGAACTTATATTCAGTATTAATTACCTGCTGTACGTAAAAATAAAGCAGCGGGCCTATCGCCAGTGAATAATGCCACGGCAACAGGTCCCAAATCGAATTATATTGGAAGAGTTTAACATCTGTCGCTACAGTTTGGCCTATCCATATTATTGCCATAGCAATAGTAATCGCCAAAAAACGGTTTGCTGTTTGATTCGACCTCCTGGCAAACCATAAAAGAAACGCAAATGTAAATGCGATAAACAGCGTTCCGAAAAACGCAATGTCATAAAGGTTAATATTAAACGTATAGGTTTTCAATTAATACAAAAGATCAACTAATGTTCCAAATATATAACAATTTAATATACAGATAGTTCACCAATAATTCAAAGTCCATATTGTATTAAAAGCGAACGATGGATTGTCCGGTTTTAATTACCCCGCCTGGTGCGAGAATGCTGCGTTGGCCTTTAGAGGGGGAGTTCTCGTGACCCGCTGACAGGTAGCCTATCATATTAGTCCGTTATTGAAATGCCACGGACAGCGCGTCACCTTCATTTTGCAGCTGATAGTAATTCAAAAGATCGCTTTGGGTTAACAAGCTTAATCCGGCCATCTGCCGAAACATCCGCTCCATTTTTGATAAGCGATATCACTTCTGACGGCTTGAGAGATGGCTTAACAGCGATTAGCTTCGCTGCTAAATTTGCAATATATGGCGTGGCCATTGATGTGCCCGACAATAGAACCTTTGTTCCTCCCGGGGCAAAGCTTTCAACCAGGTACCCATTAGCATGTATGGCAACCTTATTCCCGGTAGCAGTAAAATCAGTTTCGAGGCCGGCGCTGTTTACCGACCCTACCCCTATCATATTAGGGATGTCGAGTGCCGCTGGGTATCTCAGGTCAATATTGGAATTTGAGTTTTTGTTACCGTTAGATGCCACGAACAGGATATCAGGGGCCGAACTAAACGCATCATAAAGCGCATTTTTACGCATGGTCCATAACTTTACTGCCAGGGCCTTCTGATCGTCCTCAGGCATTTTCGGGTTGTATTTGGCTATATCGTTTTGATAATCGCTTACAAAATAACCCCAGCTCATGGTCACCACCCGCACGTTTGCAGCTTTCCAATATTTTACCAGGTCCTTCAGGTTTTTTGCCACTTTCTGTTCTGTTTCAACAGAAGGTGAGCCCCCATCAGGTGTAAATCCAACATCTTCGGTAAACCTAACGATAAGCAAACGCGCATAAGGGTTGCCACGCATGGCAATACCCGCTACATGCGTCCCGTGGATGTAGTCGCCCACAAAATTGATCAGGGCATAAATAGAGTCGCGTTGCACCACATTTGCTTTTGCCAGGGCGTTTTTATAATAATGGTAGTCAGCACTTTCAACACCTGCTTCGTCTTCGCCGTTACCCTTTAGCAGCCGCACGGCACTTGGATATAGTTTTTGTTTTTCTGCCGATAAGGGCATTAGCAGGTGCGTATCTTTATTTTCTTTACCGTCGTAAGCCACACCATGAAGATCATCCACATAGCCATTATGGTCGTTATCCAATCCGTCAATTTTTTCATTCGGGTTGATGTATAACCTGTCTTTAAAAAGAGAAATGTCGGTACCTAAATCAAATACCGATATGACCACGGGTTTATAGGTTTTCCGGGTAACAGTTCCAAATCACGCGCGGGCCATATATTTACCTGGTTGCGCGCGTTTACATGCGTTACGCTGTCCATCACAGCGGTAACCACAGCACTCACCTTATCAAAATCATGCATTTCATAAAAAAGGAACAGCACATAATCAATGTTTTTTACAGAAAGCGGTCCGTTAGCTATCGGTGGGTTCAGGTCGCTCGCGGCAATTTTAACGTATTCGGCGGCGGTCATGTTAGCATATTGCTGCCTGATCCGCTGCAATGAGGACGCGGCTGTAACATACGGTATGGTATTTACCGCATTGGTAAAAATAGTTCTGAAATTGGCTATGTAGACCGGTGACGCCGGGTCGCCCGCCGCTATCAACGATCTTTTCACTAAGGCGCTGGTGGCTTTTGCTGCAGGTTTAACCTCCAGCGTTCTTAAAGTGTCATAATAAGCCAATGCCTTTTTGCGGTCGCCATCGTAAAAAGCCAGGTCTCCTAATACCCTGTAATGAGATTTTAAAACCGCGGTATCACGTATATCGAATTTAGCAATATCGGAAGCCAGGTCATTCTGCAGTTGCATGGCAAACATTTTGATCTGCTGCTCATTGCCAAGCAATACGTTAAGGCTGTCTTTAACCGGATAGTTATGAACAGGTAACTGAGTACCTGAACTAACAACAGGTTTTTGGGCCAACAAGTTTGTTGAAAATAGAACCAACAATGACAGGCAAGAGCCAAACATTTTTGCGAAGAACACCGGTTTCATGTTACTAAATAATGATATAGGTTACAAATTTATTTTTCTAAGATAGGAAATTGGCTGTTCATTTTCCCTCCTCGATCGCTAGAATACCGCGCAGACTTAAAGAGGAGAAGTTCTCCAAACCCGCTGACACGTAGCCCTTTTACTAACCATCTTTCAGTCCACCACTGTTAGCATCACGAAGAATAGTTCGTCGGTTGAGGCATTGCGTTGCATGGTAATAAATATGCGGCTATTTCCCGACATTGCAAAGGGGTTATGTAAGCGGCACGCTTACATTTGCTGAGGTTCAGGCGGGGCCGTTTAAACCTGCGGGGGAACTAGATGTTTATATTTTAATAATTTCCTTCGCCAAAAACACGTACAAATTGTAACTTTTTTGTTGCAATCTCATACTACGCCCGCGCTAATGGCGTTTTTCTCTTTCAATTAACGCTTCTTTAATGTTTAAACCGCACATCACCTTTATCTTATTTGCCCTATTTACCTTAATGGCCTGTAAAAAGGATTCAACCGGTACCGATACTACAAATGCTGTTGATGGTTCGCCGCTCACTAATGACAAGACCACATGGTGGCAGCCCGCCGCCGGGGTAAGCTTCGACTGGGAACTTGATGATATAAGTTCGGCAAATACATACAGCGGATCTGTTGTAGATGTTGATGCCTTCACCACAACTGCCGAAACAGTAGCAGCATTGCACACCAAGGGCAAGAAGGTAATAGCATATCTGTCGGTAGGCACATTAGAAAATGACCGGCCTGATGCTTCGTTGTTACCCAGCGAAGTGATAGGCAAAACCTATCCTGAATGGCCAAATGAAAAATGGCTGGATATACGGCAAATAGACAAGCTGAAGCCCTGGCTTAATTCAAGGTTTAACATGATCATTAAAAAAGGATTTGATGGCGTTGAACCTGACAATGTTGATGCCTATCAAAATAACACCGGGTTTGCTATCGCGATAACTGATACGAAAAAATATGTTGATTATTTAATTACGCTGGCACATAATAATGGCTTATCCATAGGACAAAAGAATGTTAGCGAACTGACAACCGAATACGCCGCCAAATTCGACTGGGCGCTAACAGAGGATGCATTTCAACAGGGCTGGCAAAATGATCTGGCACCTTATATTAAGCTCAATAAACCTGTTTTCGCAGTAGAATATACCGACCTGACTTCGCAAAAAACATTTGAGGATAACGTTTGCCCAAAAGCTGGTCAATTAGGTTACACAGCTATTTTGAAAAAAAGAGATTTGGACGCCTGGGTTGATAAATGTAAGTAAGGTGGTAAAAAAGAATAGTGAGTATGCATTACAATCGTCATAAACAAATACCTTTTAATGCCTATTTTCGGCAAACCAATTCACCATGAAAACTTTAGCCGAATTTAAAGCATCATTAAATTTAGAACAGCCCGATAGTGCCCTTTCTGCGCAGCTAAAAAGCCTTTGGTACGATGGCAAGGGCGATTGGCACCAGGCACATGCACAAGTTGATCACCTGGATGACCGGGCATCTGCGTGGGTACATGCCTACCTGCATCGTAAGGAAGGTGACACCCACAATGCGGATTATTGGTACAGCAAAGCACGCCAAACCCGCCCTACCCTTTCGCTGGAAAAGGAATGGGAACAGTTGGTAGTGGAGTTTCTTTGAGCTGACTTTTGGAAATCCCCCACCCCGCGGTTCAATATTTTTTGTTTTTTAAAATAACATGCGTATACTCGCCATTACTAAACCGTATCACCCTCTAATTTTGGTGCCGGGCGCGCAGCGTTCTGATTAAAACATAGCCTGATATCGTATACTAAACAGTTATTACAATATTGTTGCCGCTATTTTTTTGACCGGACAACATTAACGAATTTCAATCAAAAGGAAGAAGTATGCACTTAATCAATATATACCGCAAAATTGCCGGGGCGTGGTTACGGCGTCAGTAATTATTTAATATATTTAAAATGGACAAAATTGAAAAATTAACACGTGCTGAATTGAAAAAAGTCTTAGGCGGAACTGTAGTTAACCCTTGCCATAGTGACTGCGCGACTGATGACGATTGCAAAAACTCCGTCAGCAAAACTTGCAAAGATACCTCAAGCGACCTCTGTCCCAGTCGAAAAAGTTGCGGCGAGATTTAGCCTTTAAGTTATAAGCCATTAAAGCTAAATGCCTTAATGGCTTATAAGTTTTTTTTAACCATGCCACTAAATGAAGAAATTAATAACACTGATATTATTATTGTCGGTCGCCCAGATAGCGAGTTCGCAAAACAATTTGATTATAAACGGTAGCGCGCCTTTAATAAAGGATGGCACTAAAATTATGGTCGAACGTGTGATGCCGAGGCGCTTTTCTACCAGGAAACCAGTTACGGATAGTGCTTTTGTTAATTCCGGCCATTTTGAGTTTAAGCTTGATAGAAATAACGGGGAATGTTACTCTTTAACTATTGGCAAACACCATACCTGGCTTTATTTGCAGCCGGGTATAGCTAACGTTACGCTCTCAGATTCCCTGTTGGCCAGGGTAACCATATCCGGTAATTTAATGGCCGATGAAAACAATCAGTTTACGAACCAGTTAGCTACCGACCCTGTTCGTTTAGAATACATAAAGGTTAGCAGGGATTACTATAGCTACGCAAAAAATAAAAAACCAGATGCAGATACCTTAGCGGCAAAAAGCAAAAAAAGAGATGAACTTAACGAACTTGATGACAAGCTATACGAACGGTTAGCCTTGGCTTGGATCCAAACGCATCCAAACTCGTATTTAAACGCTCATTTACTGTATAACGCATATAACCAACCAGAACAAGCTGTTACAGAGGCGAAAGTTAAAAGCATATTTTCGGCCATGCCTGCGAATATCACCCATAACATTTGGGCGCAAGAGCTAAAATATAAAATAGATAGCCTGTTTGTTGGTGGTAAGGCGCCGGATTTTGCACAGGCAGATACTAGTGGTAAACTGGTAAAATTATCTGATTTTAAAGGTAAATACGTACTAGTTGATTTTTGGGCGTCGTGGTGTGTGCCATGCCGGGCCGAAAATCCCAATATTGTTAAAGCTTCGCAGCAGCTTGGCAATCGCAATTTTGTAATTTTAGGAATCTCGCTCGATAGTAAAAAAGCCGCCTGGCTTCAGGCTATCAAACAAGATGGCCTGAACTGGTTCCAGTTATCAGATCTGGGACTTTGGCTTAATAATGTTTCCGTAAAATATTATGTTTATGATATCCCGGCTAATTATCTCATAGACCCAAACGGTATAATCATCGCAAAAAATTTAAATGGTGATGAATTATTGCCGACACTCAAAAAGTTGATCAAATGAGATTGAATTACCCTTTATTTCAGCGCGCTAACATCCGGCTTTAAACCAGTCATACTTTCCAGCGAAGCTGCAAAATCCTGCTTCATTTGCGGCGACATCATTCTTACCCTTGCAACGTAATGGTTGGCGCCGGGCGCTATAAATGTCTTTGCGTTCACCTTGTCGCTATACACCATTTTACAGGCGGTCCAGGTATCGCGGCCGCCATAGATATACAAGATATTATTGCCGTGTTCGGCCACCCATTTATTTACCTTCCGGTCAAAACCAGGGTCGTATGCCTTGCGGGGAAGAGCGGGCGGTAAGAAGGCTGCTGACGGGTTTTCGCCGCTCAAATAATGCAGGTAAGCTTTAAAAGGCTTCAGGCGGTATTTATAGTAACCCATTTGATAGGTCATATAAGCATGGGGCAGAAAGTCATTCACCGCATCCTCGTCCGAAAAATCACCGACTATATGCCCGTTGAAGGTGCCTTTTAGCTGGGCCAGGTAATCGTCAAGGTTATCGCCCGAGGGGACATCCTTATCGGTATAGATGGTTGTTTGCCAAAAGGCAAACGGGTATTCCAATACAGCATATTCAAAGGCCGCGCCTATGCTGCCAACTGCGGTATAATGCAGGTTTTTTTCGTGTTCCGGTACTTTCGCCAGGGCTTCGGCCTCGTGTTGCAGCAAAAACTGCTGGAAATGCTTTATCTTTTTTACCATTTCGGCACCACCCGCAGTATCCTGGAATGTGTATACCCTTTTGTCCTCAATGTCATTAGGCATCGGTGCTACGTACGGCACCGATAACGCAACATCATCCGGGTAAAAGTAACGGTAAATAAGCGTGGTTTCGCCCCCGCGGCTTATCCCGGTGCTGATCCATTTATTAGCGTATAACCGGTGAAATACCTGGTTAATGTGGTGCAGGTCGGCGGTGGCCTGTTCAAATGTGGCGTATTGCCACTGCAGCGAATCAGGTCTCGACTTATTAAAATAGCGAAACTCTACATCCAGGTTATTGCAGTGCAGCATTTTTTCTATTTCGTTGCCGCCGCTTCTGCCTTTGTAGCCTTCAGTTTCCATCACCATTGGCTTATCGAATCCCCGGTGAATAAGATGCATCTGCTGGTAAAAATAACCGGCGGAGGGGTTGGTATGGTCAACTGGCTGCTTCACGGCCAGCTGATAATCCAGCCTATCGGGCAAATGTTTAACCTTAGAGATCACCTTTACGTCGGGCAATGCAGCCAACGCGCTGTCGATGCGAAGATCATCAGTTTGGGCCCGCGCACCTACGAGGCTGAAAGACAATAATAAAACAACAAGTATTTTCGGCACAAGCATGCCCCGGTTGATCAGGTTCATTTTTAAGAATTTATAAGCTAAAAATATTGAATAGATTGAAGGAAAACAAATGAGGGGTTAAGGTATGAGCCGGCGTGGATAATATTTAATAGGAGATCTTTCGATTGATGATTAGATTCAAAAATCAATCAATATCGACAATATACAGCATAACTTAATATGAAAAATCTGTAACTTCGTAAAGTCCGGGGCTCACCACAATGAAAAGAAACAACATAATTTGTACGTGCTTCGTTATCCTGTTTCTATGCCTGTGGTTATATCTGGATATCTATATCAAATTACAATCATTTTATTGGTTAATCTGTAAGTTAGTTTGCATGTTCCTGATTCTTTCCGGTATATTTTATACCAGGATAAAGAAAAAAGAAGAAAATATTGGGAGGAATATTATGTTGCTATGCTTGCTTTACGCCTACTTTGGATTTACAGCTTACCAGGAAATTACGAAATTCAACAGAAATGTTTGCCTGGATAAATTTGGCAAAGCGTTTAACTACAGACGGCAAAGCCTGGGCATACCTAAAATTCCCGCTGATTGGACTATAGAAAACAGAGGAAGTTTCTCAGTTAACTGGAAAGGAAAAAAAGATATCGTAGGACATACCAGTAAACATATTTCTATTGATTCCTATACAGCAGATTATGAGATGGATTGGTATAATTTGAAACCTATTGATAGTATTAAGAGATCAATGAAAATAAGGACCGAATATGCGAAAGGAAAAGGCAAGGATTCTATATTTTATTATTTCGCTGTAGGCGATAGTACCAGAACGATCTCGCGAAAACAGGCAGACAGCATATTTGCCGTAGAGAAGATTAAGAAAGATTATTGAGGATACAATATCGGATTCCCGCGAACACCCTGTGCTAGCAATAAAACAACAAAGGCCGATATTTTCCTACCAGGCTTTGTGTCGATACTTAAGTACATGAGGATACACACATATCTGGACACTTTATTGAGGACTTAGAAATTTTATCGGCCTTAATGGGCCAGGAAGTTGATTTTAGAGAGAGAAAGAAAATTTTACAGACGTATAGCGCGGAGGTGAACACCGTTAAGAAAATCAATTGTACATCCGCGCTTAATGGTAATTTGATTTTTTGACCAACCGTTTAATATCCCTGATCGATATTTTGCGGCCATTGGTTTCCAGGATACCTTCTGCTTTAAACTCTTTTAATAAACGGATCACGTTTTCCTGCGCGATACCTGCCATATTAGCCAGGTCCGTCCGGGAAACATTTAAAATAATATCTTTTCCCTCTGATCCTTCCTCTTTATATTTTTCCCGGAGCACGATTAGCGCAATGGCAAGCCGTTCGGGGGCTGTACGTTGGGCGATCACAGAGATACTGTTGACCAAAACAGTAAATTCATGGCTTAGCGTTTTCAGCAACCGCGAATTAAAAGCGGATGAGCGGTGCAAAACGCGGATAAAATCATCCTGGGGTATAAAGCTGACCAAACCATCCTCAATGGCGGCTGCCGAGTCCGGATACCGCTCCTCAGACAGGACAGCATGATACCCGATGAGTTCCCCCGGGCCTGCAACGTAAATGATCTGCTCTTTTGATAGATTGTCAACTTTGTATTTTTTGACCTTTCCGCTCTGGATCAGAAAAATACCAGACGGCACTGAACCCTCTCTGAAAATCACATCTCCTTTGTGATATTTCTGCTCGCTCTGGTGCGCGGTCAGTTCCGCATACTCTTCTTCGGTCAGCACATTAAGCGTTGACTGCGTGGTAAAATTCCACCGGTCAATAGGGAAAATTCCAGACAAGCTCATGGCGGCAAAGATACGAATTTTAAAAACTGATAAATATCAGCTTCTGTGTTGATCTATTATGGTAAATCGCTTTCGGGCAGGGGTTAAATTTGCAGGTGATGAAAGTTTACCCGTTTTCCTATTTCCCGCCGCTCCCTGATGATCACGACGAGAACTTAGTGGTGAGGCTCAATTTAAACGCTTCCCTGTTCAGCAATGATGCAGCGTTTGACTGGCTATACCCGGAACATTTCCAGTTGCTATCCCTGAAACACTGGACACCATTGGCTATTGGCTGGAAAGCTGCAGAATTTTTAGCAGAACCGGGTGCAAGGGTATTGGACATCGGCAGCGGGATTGGTAAGTTTTGCCTGGCCGCAGGTTATCATTTCCCCGAAACGCATTTCTACGGGGCCGAGCAAAGGCACGAGTTGATCTGCCAGGCGGAGAAAGCAAAAGGCTACACCGCGCTATCCAATGTCAATTTTATTTATACCAATATCACCCAGGTCAATTTTAAGGAGTTTGACCATTTCTATTTCTACAATTCTTTTTATGAGAACATAGACCCCGAAAATAAGATTGACGATACGCTGGAACTGTCAGAAAGTCTTTATGCTTATTATAATCAATACCTCCGCACCGCGCTGGATCAAAAGCCAGCCGGTACCCGGCTGGTTACCTTTCATAGTTTCGAGCAGGAAATACCGCCGGGCTATAAATTGGCAGATACGGCCTGCAACGGTCTGATGAAAATGTGGATCAAAAACTAACCAAATGGAAGCTGTGCAGTCTTTATGTTCCCGCATCAGAAATTTTCAAACTCAAAGAAAAAATAAAAGAATGATTAATGAACTATTAAGCCCGGCGCTATTCCTTGATGATACCGCGTTTGACGATCTCTACCCCGAACATATCCAGGAGTTGTCAGCCATGCACTGGACACCGGTGGACATTGCGAAAAAAGCGGGTAATTTCCTGGCCATCCCCAATACCAGGGTGCTGGACATCGGCAGCGGGGTAGGGAAATTTTGTTTGACCGCCGGATTTTTTCATCCGGAAACTATGTTTTTCGGAATAGAACAGCGGGAGGAATTATACACTTTTGCCGAAATAGCCAGGGAAGAAATTGATCTGCCAAATGTGAATTTTATTCATGGGAACCTGACGGAACTGGATTTCAGCAGTTTTGACCATTTTTATTTCTACAACGCTTTCTATGAAAATATTGAACCAGACAGGCGAATAGACTATAAAATCAGAACTTCTTTTGAACTATATGACCAGTATAGCCGGTTGGTTTACCAAATGTTGGAGGAGAAGCCGTCGGAGACGAGGCTGGTTACTTTTCACGCCGCAGAACACCAGGTTCCGCCAGGCTATCAATTGGTGGGTAATTCCTATAGCAGGGTATTGAAAATGTGGATAAAGGAATAGTGGGTGATTTCTTGCCCTGTTATAGGAATTATAATAAAGACATAAACAAACACCATGTTTAAACCAAAGCTCATAGACACTTTAAAAAACTACACACGCGACCAATTTTATAAAGATGTGATCGCCGGGATCATTGTGGGTGTGGTTGCGCTTCCTCTGGCGATAGCGTTTGCTATCGCATCCGGTGTCTCTCCCGAAAAAGGAATTTTCACAGCAATTATAGCGGGGCTGATCATTTCTGTCCTGGGCGGAAGCCGAGTGCAGATCGGTGGCCCAACAGGCGCTTTTATCGTGGTTGTTTATGGCATTGTACAGCAATTTGGCATTAACGGCCTCATCGTTGCCACGTTTATCGCTGGGATACTGCTGATCATTATGGGTTTAACCAAATTAGGCAATGCCATAAAATACATTCCCTATCCCCTGATCATTGGTTTTACTACGGGGATTGCTATCATTATTTTTTCCTCAGAAGTCAAAGACTTCTTCGGCCTGAAAATGGGCAGTGTACCAGCAGATTTTATCAGCAAATGGCTTGCTTACGGCCAGCATTTATCTTCTGTCAATCTTTACGCGACAGCAATTGGGGCATCTACTTTATTGATTGTTTTGCTCTGGCCAAAACTAACGCACAAAGTTCCGGGGTCTTTAATCGCCATTATCGTAACAACTTTTGCGGTCAGTTTTTTTCATTTGCCTGTGGAAACCATCGGCAGCCGTTTTGGGGCCATTCCCTCATCATTACCCACACCGGTTATCCCTGGTGTGAGCTTTGCCATTATCCAGCAATTGATCCGGCCGGCAATTACCATTGCGATATTGGGCAGCATTGAGTCTTTGTTATCCGCCGTAGTCGCTGACGGGATGATTGGCGGCAATCACCGCTCCAATACAGAATTGATTGCCCAGGGGATTGCCAATATTTGTTCATCTATCTTCGGCGGGATCCCTGCAACAGGCGCTATCGCAAGGACAGCTACAAATATAAAAAATGGAGGCAGAACGCCGGTTGCGGGCATTATCCATGCGCTAACCTTGCTGGCCATTATGCTCTTTGTGGGCAAATGGGCTGCACTGATCCCTATGGCAACCCTCGCCGGGATACTGATCGTCGTTGCCTGGAATATGAGCGAAATGGAGAATTTCTTTTCGGTATTGAAAGGCTCCAAAAGCGATGCAGCCGTTTTAGTAACCACTTTCGGGCTGACTGTATTGGTAGATTTGACCGTGGCAATAGAGATCGGGTTGATCCTGGCCGCTTTCCTGTTTATGCGAAAAATGATGCAGGCGAGTTCCGTACTGCCGGCGGTTGTTGCGACAGATGAACTTATCAACCCGGGCGACATACCAAAAAGCGTTGATGTTTTTGAGATCAACGGGCCCTTGTTTTTTGGTGCGGCTTATAAATTTAAGGACGCGATGAAAGTCATCGAAAACCCGGCAAAGATATTAATTATTCGAATGCGGAATGTACCGGTTATTGATGCCACGGGTATCCGTGTACTGCGCGAGTTTCATACCGCAACAAAGAAACAGGGAACAAAACTGATCCTTTCCGAAGTAAATAGTGTACAGGTAATGGATGAGTTAAAAAAAGCGCGTTTGTTATTTCAGATCGGCAAAGGAAACATCAAAGATACCTTCCAAAACGCTTTAATGCGGGCAAACGATATTCTATATCAGACACATAATGGATGATAGACTTCAGCATAATTGCGATGAGAGGTGTTCAAAGAAATTGACATATTTTTTTTGAACACTTTTATTTTTACTTTAACTATCGGCTAAAAAAGTTATTACTAAGCACTTTGCCGTTAAAACCGGTGATGGTACTTCCATCATAACGATATACGCCATCTACAGCGCCAAACCAAATACGTCCCTTATCATCTTCTAAGATACCGACAGTCATTTGTTTATTTGTTATCTCGGTTACCGTTGTCATTTTATCAGACAAGTACTTTCCTTGAATTTTACAGAGCAGGAAAAAGCTGTGGGGATTTTGAAGGAAATAGTATGCGGTTTAAAGCATTTCTTATTTTGTATCACTACCCTATTAATCATCAAACTCAACAACATTTTTCGTATTGATTGCCCAGGAATTAATCAATGTATTGATAATCTGCTTTTCCTCTATTTTTAAAGCTTGTTTTACTGGTAATACTCACGTTATTGGCAGGCTTACTATGAATTCTGCAAACTCACCTTCTTTTGATTGAATATCCAACTTACCGCCATGGCCCTTAACAATAATATCGTAACTTAATGACAATCCCAGTCCGGTTCCTTCACCAGTAGGTTTCGTGGTGAAGAAAGGCTGCATGATCTTATTTCGAATAGCATCCGGAATCCCAATGCCATTATCTTTAACTTTTATTTCCACAGTCTCACCCTTTTGAATAGTGGTTACCTCCACTATTGGCCTAAATTCAGTGCCGATGGCTTTAGTTTTCTGTTGCACTGAATAAAAAGCGTTATTAAACAGGTTGAGCAATACCCGCCCAATGTCCTGGGGTATGAGATTAATGGGCGGAAGGTTTTCATCAAAATGCATAATCAATTCCGCATTGAACGATTTATCCTTTGCCCTTAAACCATGATACGCTAAACGGAAAAATTCATCAGCGAGATTGTTCAGGTTAGTTGGTTCTTTTTGCCCGCTTGAGGATCGGCTATGCTCAAGCATGCCTTTCACGATAACTTCGGCACGTTTGCCATGATGATGGATCTTTCCAATATTTTGTTTTAGATCTTCAGAAATGGCGATTGCTTCTTCTTTTTCTCCGTTTTTTAGCTCAATCTGGAGCTCATCAATTAGTTCCCTGCTTACATCGGAAAAATTATTGACAAAGTTGAGCGGGTTTTGTATCTCATGAGCGATGCCCGCGGTTAGCTCACCAAGAGACGCCATCTTTTCCGACTGAATTAGTTGTGCCTGCGCCGCTTTCAGGTTGATAAGAGAGCTATTAAGTTCGGTTGTACGTTCCGTTACTTTTAGCTCAAGCATTTCATTTTGCCTGGCGAGGATCTGCTGTCTTTCTATTTCCTGCTGAAGATTGCGGGCCGACAATGTTTGTACTTCGGCCAGTTTTTGGCGAAGCGAAGTTAGATTTTGAGCAAATTCCCGTGCTAACAGTATAGAAAGGATTATTGCCGGGGTTAGAAAAGCCAAAGCTACTTCAAAACACATACCCAAATACGATTGCTGCCCAATAAAATCTGCGGCATTGAATGCGATGAAAAATAGCATGCTGATAATGAATCCTGTTAATAACAGAATGGCGCCGGTCTTTTTTTGCCTGATGGCTTTAATCGATATCCTGATAATTTCTAAATAACAAAATATATTAAAAACAGCCAACACATTTTCATTTTGAGCATTATCACCTATAAACTGAATAATTATCACGGCAACAGAGAGCACTGCCAGGCAATTAAAGTATGTGGTTCTGATATACCCAAAAAACGCATAGGTCATTGCCATAAGAAAAACAAAGTCAAGGGGCGCTGCTATATTAAATAATACAGTCATAAAAGTGCCCCATCCTGCGCCCCTAAACATTGGTAGCATGAGCCCGTCCGATAGCGTAAAAAGCTGCATTAAAGCATAAATAGCCAGGTACAGGTTTACCTTGCGTTCACTATTAAAAAGATAAATGGCAAGCTGCAAAATAGCGAGCAGCATAAAACCGCCTGATACCCATGAGCGGGTAGTGTAGAAATCCACTTTATAGAAAAAGGAATCCCAGGCTTCGTCAACCTGCTTAAATGTAGCAATTATAACCGGGGTACCGTTGCCAACTACCAGGTTTGAGCGATTACCCGAATACCGGATAGCAATATATTGTTTTGAGGCATTGGTGAGTTGAAGGGTTAGCGGCTCTCTTAATGAACGGACGGCTTCCTCCCTGGCATTGTCGGCACTTATATGACCCAGTCGGCGAATCAACATACCATTGAAATAAATTTCTGCCGCGCCGCTCTGGTTTACTATAAGGGCTACAGCTTTATTCCGCAAGGCAGGCGATACGTAAACAGTAAGCCGGAACCAAACTATTTGCGCATTGGTTACCTGCGGTAAAAAATGCTGGTTTTTTGTAGGATCAATATGCTGCCAATCATGATCGTTAAAAGCTGTGTCAGCCCAGGTTGGATCATCGCTGACATGAAATTTCCATTGGTGTGTAACAGCCGATGGGAGTTGGTTAAGGTCAAATCTTTCATTCTTTACCGCCTGACCATAAACAGCCGGGGAACACAATATTAATAACAGCAGTAAAAATTTATTCATGACGAAGGAATTGTAATACTTACTCCTGTATATAAAACAACTGGTATAGTTAATTTTGTAGTTTTATAACAATAGTAAAAGGCACGGCTTGTAGTCGGTTTGATCACCAAAATACCAAATTACAATATTTCTAAATACAAAGCGCCTGATATTACTTATTTTATTTATCCTCTGCCAGTCAAGCCCCCCTGCTTGAACCCCATTCCCCCGTCAGCATCCCGCCGACGTTACCAAAAAATCTTCCGCGGACTAAACACTATCTTTTGGTAAGTCTGTTTTGTTTTGTCCTCCACAGGAAGTGCAAAAAATAAGCACCAGGAACAAGGTGTAGACGGGAAAATATTTTATCATTTTACTTTTATGAACTTCAAAAAACTTAAAAATTATTGTGGAGTTTGGATTTTTTTAACATCCTTTATTGGGCATGACATAAATCGCGTTGCCTGAAACAGATAAATTGAAGCCATAATTATCTATAGCAGGAAGTGACAGTTTTTTCCATGTTTTGCCCATGTCAGATGAACGGAATATACCATCTGAGCGGCCACATATTAAATATTTACCCATTTGTTTGATGGATGAAATATCCGATGAAGATTTAGTTAAGCCTATTTTTTTCATTAATAAACTATTCCAGGAAGGTTGAAGTTCTTCACCTATGACATTAAAGGTTTTTCCGCTATCCAGTGAAATGTGTATGCTGTTTGTTTGGGTTATGGTGTTGTAGACTATAGCAGCAAATCCTCCATCTATACGTTCCACAGCGACGCCAACACCCCCTTCACTAATCACACGATCCCAGTTTTCACCATCATCGGTCGATCTTAATATTCCCCGTGAGCTGGCGGCCAGCAGTACACCGTTTGACTCTGCCATTTTCATTACCCAGCCTCCAACATGCACATATCTCCAGGTTTTTCCACTGTTAGTGGATTTATAAATGGCGTTGTTGGAGCCGATGAAAATTGTGCCTGCCGTAGTTTCAAAAACGCTGCTTACTTGTTTCTCTTTATAATTCGTGTACATCCAATCTATCGTCCTGTTAATGCGCACGGCTTGCTCTTGAAAATTCGTGTACATAGGCGACCAATTATTCGTTCCATTTCTTTTTTCTAAAAATTGGCCCCTGAAATCATATGCAAATATCCCCTTCTCACCAGGGGCAATGTTACGCTGATTACCAGGGAAAATCTCTTTTGTCCAAAAAGGAGTTGTGGAATTTGGTTCATTGTGATAAACCCCATTTCCGGCACGTAAATATAGCCCACTGTCATTTGTAAAGAAGCCATCTC
Source organism: Bacteroidota bacterium (assembly GCA_030775685.1). Lineage (GTDB taxonomy): Bacteria > Bacteroidota > Bacteroidia > Sphingobacteriales > Sphingobacteriaceae > Mucilaginibacter. Next base: position 5,060 of record JALYIP010000066.1, on the reverse strand, counting down.
TCCACACACCTTCTCTCTGCAAATTTTCAGGCAACCCTTTGCTAATATCCTGCCATGTTTGCCCGCCATCAGTGGATCTGAAAATGATGGGTACATGCCCTGAATTAAACCCTTTGGTTGTTTTCTCCCCTGCTTCCTTTTCCTTTAGCACAAAAGAATTTAGTAGAAATAATGCCAGGAGGACAGCCGGAATAAATACAAATAATCTTTTCATTTTTTTATTTTTCATATCCTTTTAATTTGATTCAGCAAAATTACTTTGATATTTTTCGGCCCGGAGAATTTGGATTGTAAATAAAAATGTAAACTTTGTAAATAAAAACTTGACACTATGCATCTTAGTCGAAATCTCCTCGCCGGGAAACGCAAGTACCTGTTCGCACTGATACTACTCTTGCTTAGTTCAGTAATCTGCGTGGCTTTCAGTATGACCGGCAGTGACGACTTTGATATCGCCCGAAGGGAAGTTTTGCTCCGCAGGATAGGGCATGAACTGCTCTTACAGGCGGGCGATAGTACATCAAGAGTGCTCCCGGTAAATAAGATCGCAGAAAATGAATACCAGATCAGTTTTGAAAAGGATCTAACTTTCCGACCGGACTCACTGGTGAATACTACCAGCCGTTTGCTGGCCAAAGACCCGCTGGCAAGTGATTATGTTGTTAATGTTCTGAACTGTGGCAACGCTGGGGTAGCCTATGGATACGCTATCTCCAAAAATAAAAAAGATGATATTATAGCATGCAGAGGAAGAAAGCAACCCCGGGCATGTTATATGATCAACATTAAATTCAAACCGGCTGGTATAATTACAGCAAAAAATGGATATCTGCTGGGCAGCCTTCCACTTTTAGCATTTGTTGGTTTTATTTTATTGCGATCTGTTAAGCCGCGGAGAGCCTTGCCTGGAGGTCAGGATACTGACGTGCTCACTTTGGGCTCGGGGTTGTTCGATTCGAAGAACCGGAAGCTCATTATAAATGAGACGCCAATAGACCTGACCGGAACTGAAACACGGCTGCTGCTCATTTTCGCGCTGTCGCCTAACCAGGCTATAGAGAGAAGCCGGCTGCAAAAAGAGATCTGGGAAGATGAAGGCGTGATTGTGGGTCGCAGCCTGGATATGTTCATATCAAAACTTAGAAAAAAACTGGAACCTGATCCGAATATCAAAATTGTTGTTATTCGCGGCAAAGGGTATAAGTTGGTGGTTGGCTCTTAAAAAAAACTACCCGCGGGTTCAAGCGTCCCGCTGATGTCGCCAAACAATCTTCACCAAATTATTCGAGTCGGTCTACACAGTTATGGACACGAAATAAAGTTCGTCGGTTGAGGCGTTGCTTTGCATGGTAATAAGTATGCAGTTATTTTCCTAAATTACGAAATGCCTCTTGTAAGCGTAACGCCTAAATTGTTGAGATTTAAGCGTACCGCTTAAACCGGCGTGATTAATTATATAGATTTAAGTTCGTAAACACGAAATAATTATATGTTTTACCTTTCACCATTCAAGACCATAACTATTGCGCTCTTTTTTTTCATATTGAAATGTGATTTTTTGTTGGCGCAGGAGCGCGTCGATAAAACCATCGTTAATGGTGGCTATCCGGCTAAGTGGGAAGTCATGTCTAAGGATTTTGTGGTAAAAAATGATTCAACGAAAAGCGAGGCCATCCTATTTTCGGCTTTGCAAACCATTCGGCAAAACAGTGGGGCTCTTATTCGAACGGCTATCGCTGCTCCGGTCGCAAAAAAAGTGGATATAAAATTTAAAATTTACATTTCGACTTTAGGTAATGGAATTAGTTTTCAGGTTAACGTTCAAAACAAAAACGATATCTTGCAAACAACGTCTTTTATTTTAAATAACAAAGACGTAGTTTTCAACGAATGGAAAGAGTATACGTTGAAGGTAAATAATTACCAGGCAGCTTTACTTCAGGGCGCGAATCTATTGAGTCTGCAAGTTACCGTCGGTGGAAACGCAAAAATTTGGGTACGCGATATTCAGCTTATTACAGACAGCAACAAAAATTATGGCGAAAAGGCGGCACCGACATATGAAGCCGATGTAACCGACGAGTTCAACGATGGATCTGGCATAAATACCATAAAATTGTCAGATCCCGTTTTGGTAAATAATTTAATTGTTTTGGGTAAGGTTTGGGGGTTTTTGAAGTATTATCACCCGGCTGTCAGGAACGGAAGTTTAAACTGGGATTACGAATTGTTTAAGATTGCTCCCAAAATAATTGCTTTAAAAAACTCGGCTGAAAGAAATGTTGTCCTTGAAAAATGGGTGACTGCCCTTAATGAGTTTCTTCATGAGAAGAGACTGCAAAGTGCCGACAAATTGAATTACGGCACACGCTTATCGTGGCTAAACCGGATAGAACTGGGCGATAGCCTTTTCGTTTCTCTTGATAAATTAAGGTTTTTTAAACGGGATACTTCGAGTTATTATTTGCAATATGATAACGAAGCATTGGTCCCGGCACACGAAAATTCTTATAGCAATAAAACGTATCCTGATGCTGGTTTACGACTCTTAACTGCTTTTAGGCTTTGGAATCATGTAAACTATTTTTATGCTTATAAATATTTATTAGGGAAGAAATGGGATTATGCCCTAGGGAAGTTAATAGTTGATTTTTTAAACACCAGGAATGAACACGAATATTTTTTAACGTTCCTTTCCACATTATCATCCTTCAAAAATAGTCATATTACCGTAGGAGGAAATGACCACGCTTTCAGCATGGATAACTATTTTTGGGGGAATAATTGGTTAAACGCGCGTATGGTGTTTATAAAAGATAAAGCTTATGTCGAGAAGGTGTTACCCGAGGTAGTATCAAGACAAGGTAATCTTAAATTAGGTGATGAAATCCAATCGGTTAATGGTAAATCCGTTCAAAGGTCGATTGCTAAAAAAAAACGTTACATGTCTGCATCGAACAATGGTGTAATGGGCAGGGAATATGCTACAAAACTGTTCAGAACCAATGATAGCGTAATGGACCTGATCGTAAAACGAAATGGTAAAAGATTAAAAATAAAGGTTACGAGTTTACTTGCCGCTGAAAATAGAATCAATGCTTTGCATATGACTAATGGAATTGACACACCATTTACAATTTTGCGAAATAAAATTGGATATATTAACATTTCAAGAATCGACGATTCGGCGCTTGAGTCTTCTAAATCTCAAATATTGACAACTAAAGCTCTTATAATAGACATGCGGAGATACCCAAAGGCGGCTAACTGGCGTAAATTTTTAAGTGACAATTTTTTTTCGAAAAAAGTGATTTTTTCGAAATATTCCCATACTGACCCTTTATTTCCCGGCATCTTTAAAATGGACTGTGATTCGGTTGGTGAAAAAAACTCCTCGTATTATAGCCACAAGGTGGTTGTGCTGGTCAATGAATACACACAAAGTTATGCCGAGTATTTGACCATGCTTTGTCGCCAAATGCCTCATCATAAAATATTAGGATCTGAGACAGCTGGGGCGGACGGTAACCTAGCTCCGTTGAGGTTGCCGGGTGGACTAATTACTAATTTTGAAAGCATCGGGATTTATACACCTGCAGGAACGGAAACACAGAAGATAGGGATCGTTCCAGATTTAAAAATTGCCCCTAACATAAAGAGGCTTACATCAGGGGAAGATTATCTATTAAAAAAAGCAATAAATATTTGCAGATGATATTTTTTTGAATAAGACGTTTATAAACACTAAAATTATTGGCATATCTATACCTAATCAGGTACCCCACCGGTTCAAGCTGATTATTTTATTTAGTTTTTACCTTTTTAGTAGTAATTTGTGATATAAAAAAAAGACAATGAAACTCGTAATCGACATTGCGGATAACGAAGCAGAAAGCTTTTTGGAATTGCTTAAATGCCATTCCTATGTGAAGGCTAAGCCTTTGTCTGCACCGGATGCCTCAGTATTGGAAGAACTAAAACACCTTAAAAAGGCTATCCAGCTTGCCGATCAGGTAAATGCTGGCACGTATATTTACCCCGCCTATTCAAGCATTTTGCTTGAGCCCCAGTAATTTAAGCATTTGAAACCCCGCCGGTTCAATCGTTCCGCTTCAATAGCTGCGATGAAATAAAAAAACATTTAAAAATGAATATATCGTACGAAGACGATTTGGGAGCCGCTATCACCTCCAAGCAAGTTGATGATCTTCCATATTACAAAAAAATATTTACTCCGGTAGGGAGCAACTTAATTAAAAAAATTGAAAACTACATTGATAACGAGCTTGCTACTATTTATTATTATAAGGACGCCGGTGAATTAGAAACCGATGCTTTAAACACGTTGCTGACATTTAATGGCGCATTTGCCATAATTGAACGGGAAGTTTATGGTTCATACATCATAGAAAATAAGACTCATTATTATGCGGCTTCCTTCAACGTTAAAACAAGAGAATTATACGATAGCAATGGTTTAGAAATAGCCTATGAAGAAATTGACACAGTTACAAATTTACCGAATTATGATTTGACCAATAAATATCTTGGGGAATATATTGACGACACGAGCACTGATTATTGTCGATTTGATTATAATTCAGATGGGAGTTTGTCCAATTGTGATTATAATTATTTAAGCGATTTTGATAGAGAAGTATTTGATGCGACCACTCTTGACTGGATCAAGAATTTATTCATGCTAACAGACAGCATGTACAATTACTATTTAACAGCAGATTTTATGCCGCCAATTTAAAGTCCCTGCCGGTTCATACGTCCCGCTTGAACCCAAACACCTTTCAGCATCCCGCTGGCCTCACCAAACAATCTTCAGCGGACTTTCCGGATAAATACAGCTTCCGGTCCACCACACTCAATCATTTTTAATTTGTAAATTACCAGTATATTTACCCCGCCTATTCAAGCATTTTGCCATAGCCGTTAACCTAAGGATTAAAGATATCATTAACTATAGTAAAAGCAGCCTTTTTCCCTTTTTTAGGCTCAATCAAAAGGCTTTTAATATTAAGTAAAAAGACTTTGCACCAATCTGCAAA
>JALYIP010000065.1 GCA_030775685.1 Bacteroidota bacterium | reverse complement strand
CCCCCCACCAAAACGCCCCCTGAAAATATTCAATAACGAACAGGTTTATTTTAACGGGCAGCCAATTGCACTGGTGGTTGCCGATAGCTTTGAGCGGGCATTATTCGCAGCGTCATTGGTGAACGCCACCTATAATGTGGAACCGCATCAGACCGATCTGAAGGCTAACGCCGCTACTGGTTTCACCCCCGGCAAGGGCAAGGATTATGTAAAGGGCAAGGAGGATGCCTGGAAAACAGCGCCCGTAAAAATTGAACAGGAATATACTATCCCTACGGAAGTGCATAACCCAATGGAACTGCATGCCATTATTGCCCGTTGGGATGCCGATGATAAAGTTACCGTTTGGGATAAAACGCAGGGCGTAAAGGGAACCCAGCGCAGCATTGCCCAGGCGTTTAAACTTCCGCCCGATAATGTGCAGGTGAACGCACCGTTTGTTGGCGGCGCTTTTGGTGCTGCGTTGCGTACCTGGCCCCATGAAATTGCCGCAGTACTTGCCGCAAAGGCAGTGGGCAAACCCGTTAAACTGATTTTAAGCCGTGCCGATATGTTCACTTCAGTTGGCTACAGACCTTATACCTGGCAAAAAGTTGGGATAGGTGCAACCGTTGATGGCAAACTGGCGGGTATTACCCATGAAGCTACCGGGCAAACTTCGGTTTACGAGGATTTTACGGAGGGCGTGGTTAATATCAGTCAGCTGATGTATGCCTGCCCGAATGTAAACACCCGTTACAAAATTGTATCGCTCAATGTCAATGTGCCAACCCCTATGCGCGGTCCTGGCGAAGCTACCGGCGCATTCGCACTGGAATGTGCCATGGATGAGCTTTCCTATCAACTCAATATCGATCCGATAGAACTGCGGATGCGCAATTATGCCGAAACAGATCCATCAAACAATAAACCTTATTCGAGCAAGTTTTTAAGCGATGCCTATAAGATAGGTGCAGATAAGATAGGTTGGACTAACCGCAATAAAAAACCCGGAGCTATAACCGAGAACGGCTGGCTGGCAGGGTACGGAATGGCTGCCGGTATGTTTGGTGCACACCGCAGCTCGGCAACAGTGCTGGCACGGATGATGGCTGACGGTACTTTGATATTACAAACAGCAGTTACTGACATTGGGCCCGGCACCGGCACGAGCATGGTAACCGTTGCGGCTGAAACAATGGGAATTCCTGCGGATAAGATTAGGTTTGACCTGGGCGATTCGTCGCTGCCGCCATCACCAACACAGGGCGGTTCGCAGGTAATGTCCACCGTGGGTTCCGCGGTACATGACGCCTGTGTTGCACTTAAGGAAAAGTTTAAAACCCTTGCCGGTAATAGCGATACTACAAACTATACCCAGATCCTGAAGCAGCAAAACCTTGATAAGCTGGAGGTAACAACCGCATCAAAGGGCGGCGAGGAACAGGGAAAATATTCCATGTATTCATGGTCGGTGCATTTCATGAAGGTGCTGGTGCATCCCGCGACAGGAGTGGTGAAAATTGATAAGGCAATTTCTGTTGCCGATGCAGGTACCATCATCAGTGCAAAAACCGCCCGCAGCCAGATGATAGGCGGTACTATTATGGGGACAGGTATGGCGCTGATGGAAGAGGCGATTATAGATCATCGTTACGGGCGACTGGTGAACAACAACTTCGCCGATTACCATGTACCTGTTCAAGCGGATATCCCGCAAGTTGAAGCCTATTTTGTAAACAAACCCGACCTGATCATAAACCCAATAGGTGCAAAGGGCATGGGCGAAATTGCCACCATAGGCGTAGCGGCAGCCATAGCCAATGCTGTTTATAATGCCACAGGAAAGCGGGTAAGGGATTTACCTATTACACCGGATAAGTTGCTGGTTTAGTTGCTGTATCCGGTGGCAATAATGAGATTTTGTTTCACCGTGTTTCACCCTGTTCCGAACAAAAAACGAACGGAACAAAACTATCTGCAGGAATAAGATTTTGTTTCACCGTGTTTCACGTTGTTCCGAACAAAACAAGAACGGAACAACACTATCTACAGGCTTTTCTTTTTATTGAGTATATATATCTTTATATTCTTACTATCTGACTCTCCCGGTTATATATATATATATATCAGTTTTTTTATTGATAGTTAAGAGTAGAATACCTGCATTGTTTGTTCCGTTCTCTCCCTGTACCGAACACCCTGATACAAAGTGAAACAACACAATTGGTAAGCTTACATCAGATTAATAAATACCTTGTTCCGTTCTGTCCTTGTGCCGAACACCCTGATACAAAGTGAAACAAGAGACGTGTAGCAGATTTAAATTTGATTAAAACCTTTTATGGCATTTGCTACATCCTCACCCTGGCGACTATCCATCAAAAATCCCCGCTTGATCCACCGCCGCCAAAATCGCCGCCACCGAATTTAACACCGTCGTTTGCCGGGGCTGTTGGTGTATGTGAAAATGTTTCGGCAACTATCAGCGATTCAATTTTAAGATGGTCTAATGAATTTATTGTACCCGGTTCAGCACGGGTAAAGCCATGTTTGGGCGTTTTTAAATATCTTGTCACCCCATAAACTATTCCTAAAACTAACGCACCCGCAATGGTAAGGGCGGTATCCACAGGCAGTACATGGTAATAGGTACGGAATGTTATAACAGCGGCGGCAATCAATAACAAGCCTACCCGCAGCAGGATGGCATTTTTCTTTTTTATGCCAAAGGCGATGTATGCAAAAGGCAATAGGATGGTCCAGATCCAAAAAATCATCCCAAACGGAACGGGGCCTGTTTTACCAGTCATTTCGGCGCTGAGTGTTTGAATGATATAGTAATTGCCCGATGCATAAAAAGCAAGCAGGCTAACCAGCTTAACTATCGTGAGGCTGGTATTATAATTAATCAATTCCTTTCGATTACCATAGATCTGCGCAAGCCAATAAACACCCCCGGTAACCAGCATCATCACGAACGGAACGGTTGACAGGCCGGGTACAATTTTTGTCCACGAAAAAAATACCCAGGCAAAAAATGAAATGCAGGCAATAGCCGCAGAAAGCATATCAGTAAAACGAATACTGAAGTAAAGCGTAAGCAGAAAGATTAAGCCGGATAAGGAAAGATAATGACTATCGCCATCGTTTTTTGAAAGCATAATGGCAAATCCGGCGATAAATAAACATTGGGTAATAAACAATGAAGCATCATCAACTCCGGAGCGATAATGGTTATTATTATTAACTATAATCTCCAACCCCGCATAACTTAGTAAGCCAAGGAAAAACAACCAGCCAAACCCGTCAACTATATGCCCACTTGCGGCCATCAGGCTTAACATGCCATCACCAAATAAAACGATTACACAGGTGAGCAGGAATAAACCAATTCGTACAAACAAATTAGGCGTATAAAAACCAACCAGGTATTTGGTTTGGATAGCTATAAATTCGTCCGGGGTGATGTTGCCCTGCTGCACGTCAATTTCAACTTCATCCTGCAGGCGCAGGTTCGCCAGCCATATTTTGTTATATGCTATCATGCTGCTTTGAGTTTTTTATTAAGGTTGATGAGCTGCAATATTAGCACGACGCCGGTTCCCATAAAATATAGTGCAATAAGATAGAACCCCGCCACATCCCTGATGCCTATACACATCCTTATGAATAAGCTGCTTACAGCAATGTAACTGTATAGAACTACCAGTAACAAAAAGTAAAACGACTTTTCTTTAAAGGCATCTTTATACATAAAGTATGATAATGCGAAAATGCCCAGCATCCATATTGCCGCTATACCAGAATCATAATAATGAAAGTATCCAGCTAACATAGCGATATACGCAACATGAATTCCATAATGCTGGTAACTAAACTTAAAGTGTTTTTTGAATGCCGTTGATTGTGTAATATAGGCAGCAGCTATCAGTATAATGCCTAAAACCAGGTAGGTATAAATAATGGTTTCGCTGTTAAAATCGCTGTTTAATAAAAGTTGTTTTGGCGTTACCGATACACCCATCCAAACGGCTAGGTTGGCAATAGCCATGCTGAGGACGCCAAGGTGGTCAAAATAATAAGCTGCAAAAAACAGCGCGAGCATGGGTATAAACGTGGCCATACCATAGTGGGTGCCAAATACTTTATATTCAAATTGCAGGTATCCCACAAAGATCAGGAGGCTGGTACAAGCCAGCAACAATATATAATCGAAATACGAATTTGGCGATTGTACCCTATCCTTACTAAAAGGACGTTTATTGTTAAAACAGTAATAAAAACAACCCAGGCAAATAGCTGCTATCAGCATCAAAACAAATTCGTGCCCAATAGTGTCGATGTTCTCATAGATCAGTAAGCCCAAGCCACCGGTAAGCATTAACACGCCAATATAGAGCAGCGTTTTAATTTCCCAATGCAGGGAAAAAAGTACAGGCTTCGCCTCCCTCTGGCTGATCTTTTCAAACGACTCATCGCTTATCAGTCCCTCGGCATATAGGTTGTTATACAGGTTATCGGTCATCAAGGTTTAACAGGTTTATTAATCAAGTATAGCGAAGTTTATCGGAATTTTTGTAATTGACAGCTATCTGATGGCTTTCACCATAGCGATGGGTTTCAAACCCATCGCTATAAATTAGGCTTCATTTGTTTAATTAAAATCTAGAACATCAGCGCCATCATCAAAATCACCCCAAAATCAACGGTCAAAAAAAGCCCCGGTAAACTACTCCGGGGCTAACTAAAAGTAAACTATAAAACTGAACACAAAACGCCTGATTGAGAAGGTCATTTGTCAGTAGTAATTAGTCATTGCCTTTCCATCCGTTATCCACTACATGCTAACCTTTATTTTTTCTCCACTCACTACTCTCCATTCACCACTCACTAAGAACATCCCATTGAATTCCCGCAGTTTAAGCACTTGTAACAAGTGCCTGAGCGGATGGTTGTATGTCCGCAGGTACTGCAAGCCGGGGCATCACTTTGTACCCCCATGCTTAAGTCAACATTAAACTGCCTTTTACTGATACTGCCACTATCAACTGCCGCTGTATTCACGGGTTGGTAAACATTGCTTTCATCGGTATTAAAATCGCCGTCATCCATTTGCGGGTTGCCGGTAATACCTTTTTGTTCCGTTATAACATGAACAAGGTCCGTACGGTCCTGGTATTCGTATCCCAGCATCCTGAAGATGTAATCGATAATGCTGGTAGCACTTTTAATGTTTGCATGGCCAACCACCATTCCGGCAGGTTCAAAGCGGGTAAACGTGAACTTCTCTACATATTCCTCCAACGGTACGCCATATTGTAAGCCAACCGAAACGGCAATAGCAAAACAGTTCATAAGCGAGCGGAAGGTTGCGCCCTCCTTGTGCATATCAACAAAGATCTCGCCCAGGGTGCCATCTTCATATTCGCCGGTCCGCACAAAAACTGTTTGCCCGTCTATGCTGGCTTTTTGGGTATAGCCCCGGCGTTTAAATGGCAGGCTCTTCTTTTGCACCACCCGTGAAAGCTGGCGCATAAAGTTGGTATCCTTTGATTTTTCCATTATTGCCATTGCGGCCTCTATCACCTGTTCACTGGTTAAGTCGCTCAGTTTCACATTAGCGGCCTGGCCCAGTACTTCTTCAACAGTGTCCAGTTTTTCAAGACTGACCTCTTCCTTTTCCTCCTTTGTATCCGATTTTGTTGAAAGCGGCTGTGATAATTTACAACCATCACGATACAAGGCATTAGCTTTTAATCCAAGCGTCCATGAAAGCTCATAACAATCCTTTATCTCATCAACATTAGCCTCATTTGGCAGGTTGATGGTTTTTGAAATAGCACCCGACAGGAACGGCTGTGCTGCCGCCATCATTTTAATGTGCCCGTGTGAGTGGATATACCGTTCGCCTTTTGCGCCGCACTTATTGGCGCAATCAAATATCGGGTAATGTTCTGTTTTTAAATATGGGGCACCCTCAATAGTCATGGTGCCGCAGATGTATTCGTTTGCCTCGGCAATTTCCTTGCGGCTAAAGCCTAATCCACGCAACACGTTAAAATCTGCCGCATTGTATTGCTCCGGCTTAAAGCCTAAGCGTTTTAAACAATCCTCACCCAGCGACCAGATATTAAACGCAAAGCTGATCTCAAAGGCGGCAACAAGGCCCTTGTCTAATTTCTCCAGTTCATTATCAGTCAGCCCTTTTGCTTTTAAAGTATCTGTGTTGATATGCGGAGCGCCTTTTAGGGTTGCCGCGCCTTTTGCGTAATTTACTATGGTAGTAACCTCGTGTTCGGTATAACCAAGATTGCTCAATGCCTCAGGTACAGCCTGGTTGATGATCTTGAAGTAGCCTCCGCCGGATAATTTTTTAAATTTCACCAATGCGAAATCAGGCTCAATACCGGTTGTATCGCAATCCATTACCAGGCCTATTGTGCCGGTTGGTGCAATAACGGTAGTTTGCGCGTTGCGATAGCCGTGTTGCTCACCCATTTCGACAGCCTTGTCCCATGCGTTGCAGGCGGCTGATAATAAATAATCAGGACAATCGGCCTGCTCAATTCCCGGTGGAAGAATTTCTAAGCCCTCATAGTTGCCGGTTGAATTATAGGCTGCATACCTGTGGTTACGCATTACACGCAGCATGTGCTGTTTGTTATCGTCGTAACGTTTAAAGGTTCCCAGCTCTCTCGCCATTTCCGCAGAGGTCGCGTAAGCTGTGCCGGTCATGATAGCGGTAATTGCGCCGCCAATTGCGCGGGCCTTTTTACTATCGTAGGGGATGCCGTTCACCATCAATGCCGAACCAAGGTTTGCATACCCCAAACCCAGGGTGCGATAGTCATATGATAATTGCGCTACTTCCTTTGATGGGAACTGCGCCATCAATACGGAAATTTCCAATACGATGGTCCAGATGCGGCAGGCATGTTCAAAGCCTTTCACATCAAACACCCGCGTTTTTGCATCGAAGAAATGTGCAAGGTTGATGGAAGCCAGGTTACAGGCCGTATTATCAAGGAACATATATTCCGAACACGGATTGGATGCATTGATCCTTCCGCCTTCGGGGCAGGTATGCCATTCGTTTATGGTGCTGTCAAACTGAACACCCGGGTCGGCGCAGGCCCATGCTGCAAAGGCAATATCGTCCCAAAGCTTTTGCGCCGGGATTGATTTTATGGCCTTGCCAGACATGCGGCTGGTTAAATCCCATTGTTTGCCATCCTTTAAAGCCTTAAAAAAGCTGTTAGGGATGCGCACCGAGTTGTTTGAATTTTGCCCGGCTACGGTTTTATAAGCTTCGCCTTCGTAATCTGAAGAATAGCCGGCAGCAATTAATGCGGCTACTTTTTTCTCTTCTTCAACCTTCCAGTTTACAAAGCTTTCTATTTCGGGGTGATCCAGGTCAAGGCAAACCATTTTAGCTGCCCTGCGGGTTGTTCCACCTGATTTGATGGCGCCGGCTGCCCTGTCGCCTATCTTCAGGAACGACATAAGCCCCGATGAATAACCACCGCCCGCCAATTTCTCATTGTCGCCACGGATCTTAGAAAAATTGGTTCCAACACCTGATCCATATTTAAAGATGCGTGCCTCACGAACCCACAGGTCCATGATGCCGCCCTCGTTCACTAAATCGTCATCAACAGAAAGGATAAAACAGGCATGCGGTTGCGGGCGCTCATAGGCTGATGTTGATTTGCTTAGTTCTTCGGTAACGGGATCAACATAATAATGCCCCTGCGGCTTACCTGTAATATTATAGGAGCTGTAAAGCCCGGTGTTAAACCATTGTGGTGAGTTTGGCGCTGCCAGCTGGCCCGTAATGGTGTATACTATCTCATCATAAAAAATATCGGCGTCAGCCTTTGAGGCGAAGTAGCCGTAACGCATACCCCAGCTCTTCCAACAATCGGCCATGCGGTGGGCAACCTGTTTGATGCTTTTTTCAGATCCTGTTGAACCGTCAGCTTGCGGAACGCCTGCCTTGCGGAAATACTTTTGTGCCAGGATATCGGTAGCAACCTGGCTCCAGGAAGCAGGCACCTCCACGTCGTTCATTTCAAAAACGGCGTCGCCTGACGGGTTGCGGATTACTGATGAGCGTTTTTCATACTTAAACAAGTCGTAAACACTCGTGCCTTCTTTGGTAAAATACCTGTTTACCTTTAGTCCCTTTTCGTTTTTCTCAGATGTTTTTTTGTAAGTGTCGTCTCCCATATCAGTACCGGTGTAGAAAAATTAAAACTTCAGTTTAAAAACCTTAGGGTGTTTTACGTAAATCTATTATTCGTTATAATGGATTTCAATTCAGAGTTTTCCACACCCTGTTCACAAGCCAACCGGCTATAGCGTGGAATTGGCTATTTTGTTAGATTACCGGAAATTGCGGTTGTTGAAAACATTGTTTCAGATGAGAAACGCAATGATATTATTAATATCGAATTACGAAAGATATTAATTAGTATTACCGTTAATTCTATTTTGAATAGCTGTTTTTATAGTTGCGAAATTATCTTTGGACAGCGTTTCTTTGGTTGCCGCATTAATATCATTTAAAAAAGGCAGAAGATCTCGAATGGAATTTTTTATTGCCTCTATTTTACGGTGCTGTTGCTGATCGTATTGGAACTCATTTACTAACACTTGGTATTCTTCTTCTCTTTCTTTCCAATATGTTAGATATTCTCTTAACACCTTTGGTTCGTTTAGTTTTATAGATTCTATCCTTATAGGATAGATTTTTTTTAATAATTCGTCTTTTTCTAATCTCGAATTGCGAAATAACTCGTAAAGTTCGTACATACAATTGTCGGATTTCAGGTATTTATCACTTATGGCAATAACCACAAATTCTCCATGGCCAATCGTCTGCATAAACTGTGAAATTGATTTTTTATATTTTAAATCATTTTTATCCATGACAACCGGATATTTATCATTTTTAAGACTATCATAAAGTTTATTAACCAATTCTTCACTCGCCTCATTCCATGCATATGAAAAAAACACCACTGGTTTTTCGTTAATAACACCAACCATTTGCTTCGGTTTATCAAAACGGATATTTTTATCAGGATTAAGGAAAACTTGATAAGGGAAAAAAGGCACCCATTCATCCTTTGTGGTTAATATTTCGTTGTTACCCGCTGGATTTGTTAGTAATGCTTCGAATGAAACAAAGTTTTCGCCGTCAAAAGAATAGGAAATTTCAATCTCAGCTTCTCCCTGTGTAATTTCGTTTAATTCATTATTTATTTTATCTGTTAGCTCTTTATTGCCATTTTTCACCCTTACAGTTATTTCATTTAGCCCCGGATTAGCTTCTATAAGCGCAACTCCGTCAACAGGACGTAATAAAATACCAAGTTGCCACATTTCTTTACTATTGGCGATAAAGCCTGTGCGTACTATAAAACGCTGGATCACGGCATCGTGTAAAAAACGATGCCTATATTTTATATAACCACTTTCACTTTCATGGAAAGCAGATGCAATACTCTCCGTTGGCTTTTCTTCTGGCAGTAGTTGAGGAGCTATAAATTCTCGTTCATTAAACTGTTTATTGAAATTTCGTTTTGTTTCGAAACATATTTCACATCGAAGCATAAAGTCTAGAAAAAGTCGTTGTTCATCCTCTCCGTAATTTTCTTTCCACATTTCTTGAAGGTCCTCTCCGCTAAACAAACCGTTGCCGTGTAACCTTGTAAAACGGCCCTTTCTATCAAACAATGCGTACACAGCATCGATTGCCCATTTTTGATCTATAATTACTTGCCCTTCAAACAGTCCTTCCTTATAAAATAACACCCCTGTATCATGTAAGTATTGTAAAAGGGTTTGTGTAGAACTTTTGTCTAAGTCATTTTTTTTACACATGTCCTTAAACTGGTCAAATGAAATGCTTTTTATACCGCTTTCTTGTAATGTTCCAATGTTTTTTCTAATAGTGTACCATTTGGCGGGCAACTCAGTACAAACACTTTCAATACGACTCCTAATTGCTTGGTTTATCTTTTCTTTCAAAGTCGCAAAGCCGTTGGCTGTTTTACGACTCGATTCAACCCGAATACAGTCGATTACGTTAAATTCCGCAATTTCTTCTTCAGTAAGAGCGATACTTTTCTCTGCGCTTTTATCCATTTTTGTTTGCACTATTAGTACTGGGCTATTATTGCTCAAGGTTTTTATATAGCTAAGCCAGTACCTAATAGGATGATTGGAATAAGTTACCATTTTACCTCCGGGTAGTTCTTCGATTTGTCTAGGGTCTTCTTCTGTAGTGGCATCCCAGACCAATAAA
Source organism: Bacteroidota bacterium (assembly GCA_030775685.1). GTDB lineage: Bacteria > Bacteroidota > Bacteroidia > Sphingobacteriales > Sphingobacteriaceae > Mucilaginibacter. The sequence goes on along the minus strand of JALYIP010000065.1, from coordinate 108,286 downwards.
AACACTGCATCTGTTTGTAAAAACAATCTGTGGGTAGCATGATAAATATCTTGTCCGCCAAAATCCCAAACGTTAAGCCGTATTTCATCAAGGTTGCTATCCTCAGCTAGCTCTTCTAGTAGCCATTGACGTAATTGTATTGCATGAGTAGACACTTCTGCAGGATTAAAGGTATTATCCAACATTCTTTTTATTAAACAAGTTTTGCCTACTCTTCCATTTCCAACGAGTATAAGTTTAGATTCATAAACAGGGGTTGAATCAATTTTGAGATCCTTGAAATAATCTTTTAAAGCCGCTATGCTATTATCTAATTCTGAAATCGCTGGTGGAACGTTTAAGATATGATTACCTGATAAATCTAAATTATATAGTTGTTCCCATTCCTTAAGTAATGAATCGTCAAAGTACTTAATTTGATTATAGGCGACGTCTATCGAGGCTAATGAATTTAAGTTCGCCAAAGAGGATAAGTCGGATATTAAATTATGACGAGCTTCTATATACCGTAACTTTTTTAAATTCACCAGTGGAGATAAATCGGATATGTGGTTGCTTCCAATCGAGATGGAGTTTAATGAGTTTAGGTTTGCAAATGATGATACTTCAGATATCTGATTGTTGGCAGCCTCGACAGATGTCAACAACGTAAGATTTTTTATTGGAGACAAATCATGTATTTTAATGCCATTTAGATTAATTGATTTCAATGAAATAAGATTTTTTATTGGAGACAAATCAGGAATTTGATTACGGTCAAGGTTAAGTGAAGTTAATTCTTTGAGGTTTTCTAAGAACGAAAAATCATATAGTTTGACAACGCCAACGTCGATGGACTTTTCAGTTTTTCGTTTCGTCAAATTGGAGTAAGAGTTAATTTTTAAAGTACTAATGTTAAGGGATATCAATGTTGTCAAATTTCCCAAAACGGAAAAATCAGAAATTTTACTTGAGTAAATCGAAAGTGATTTTAAAGAAGTGAGTTTTATTAGTGGAGTTAAATCAGATATTTGATCACCAATAATTTTAAGAGATGTTAATCCAGTTAAGTTTATAAATGAAGCGATATCAAGTATCTGATTGCCGTTTATATTAAGTGAAGTTAACCCGCTTAACATGGCAATTGGGGAAAGATCTATTATAGTGCGTCCAGCTATATTAAGTGAAGTCAGTCTTGATAAATGAACTATTGGGGAAAGATCGGATATTAGGCTACCACTTATCGTAAGTGAGGTTAACGTTTTGATACTTGCTAATGGTGATAAATCCGAAATTTGGTCACCGTTTATACCGAGTGATATAAGTGCGGGTAATTTTGCTAATGATGACAAATTAAATATTTGGTCTCCCTCAATGTTTAGTGATATCAACCTTACAAGATTTTTTAATGGAGACAGGTCAGATATTTGGTTGCCCCTTATATCAAGTGATGTCAACGATATAAGATTTTCTAAGGGTGACAGGTCGGCGATTTGATTAACGCTTATTTTAAGTGTTTCTAATATTGAAAAACTCTTTAACGTTGATATATCAGATATCCTATTATCGCCGATATTAAGCGACGTTAAACGGGTAAGACTCTTTAACGTTGATATATCCGATATCCCCTCATCGCTGATGTCAAGCGATGTTAAATGGGCAAGACTTGCTAACGGTGATATATCAGATATCCCATTGTCGCTGATATTAAGCGACGTTAATTGGGTAAGACTTGTTAAGGATGATATATCAGATATGCCATTATTACTGATGTTAAGCGACTTTAGCAGGGTAAGACTTGTTAAGGGTGATATATCAGATATTTCATTATCGCTGATATTAAGCGCCGTTAACTGGGTAAGACTGGCTAAGGGAGACAAATTACTTATTTTGGTATCCTCAATATCAAGTGAAGTTAACGCAGGAAGACCAGCGAGTGGTGATATATCAAATATTGCATTTGCGCTAATGTCTATTGAAGTTAAGCTAATAAGATTCGATAGCGGTGATAGATCATGGATTCTATTATTAGAAATCTCTAAAAAACTCAAACTGTTCAACTTTACCAATGGCATCAAATCGTATATTCGATTACTTCCCAAAAAAAGTTCCCTTAAAGAATCGAGATCAGTCATCGGCGATAAGTCATAAATATCATTACCACGGGCATCAATTGAACAGAGCGCGCTTAAATCGGAAATTGGTGTTAAATCGCATATTTCATTGTTACTAATATCAATTGAATGTAAATGGTGTAGACCATTGATTGATATTAGGCTTGATAATTGATTGCTTACAAGGAATAATTTTTTTATTTTGTTTAAGGACTCTAACGAGGCAACTGCGCCGTTAGCTAAGCGATTTGGTTGACCACTATTAGTTGTCAGTACATCGTTTCTGCTTTCAAAGTCAATATATCCCTCACCAAAATTCAATCCTTCCAACCAATGACAATCAAATAATTCAACGGGTAATTCTTCCTTAAGGCCACAATTTCCTAAATCAAGAAACGTGGCATCGTTACCTGAAGAGTATTTCTGTTTGTTTGCTTTAATAAGCTTTTTTGCAAGTTCGCTCATATTGTGTTAAGAATTGGCACAGCAATATAGGAAACAACATTAAGAATCGCGGAATATTTGGGATATTACGATTGTTTGCACAACTCACCAAAATTGCGGACTTTAGTAAATCATTACATCAACATAAATAAAATATGAAAAAGATAATACTTATAACGTCGTTAATCGCATTGGTCCTGGGCGTAAAAGCGCAAACTGCACCTGCTACCCCGGCGGTTAAACTAACCGATACTGCCAAGCTCTACCACCCCGAAGCAGATGCCAAAGCTGATATTGCTGCTGCTGTTAAAAAAGCATCTGCAGAGCATAAAAATGTGTTGCTGCAAATTGGTGGTAACTGGTGCATCTGGTGCATCCGCTTTAACGACCTGGTTACACACGATGCGGACCTGAACAAATATGTACGCGACAATTATGAGATAGTCCACGTAAACTGGAGCCCGGAAAATAAAAATGAAAAGTTATTAGCTGAACTTGGGTACCCGCAACGCTTCGGTTTCCCGGTGTTTGTGGTGCTTGATGACAAAGGGAATCGCTTGAATACCGAAAACTCCAGTTACCTGGAAGAAGGTAAGGGCCACAGTAAAGCAAAAGTGATGGAGTTTTTTAAGGATTGGTCCCCGGCTGCTATAGACCCAAAAAGTTACGAAAAGGCTAAGTAACAGGTGTTTATTCCAACAAAAAAAGCGATCGGCTTAAACCCATCGCTTTTTTTGACGCACAACTTTACAAAAAGATAATACTAATTAAACTTTGGCTCCGTTATTGTAGTCTTAATTCTATATATCAAAAAAGTTACAATATGAAAACTTTAAGAATTTGCTGGGATTATTACTTCGCCAATATAGACAAGCTTAAGAAAAAAGCGTGTAAGGCGGAGGTATATTAAGGAGGGTTAAGTGGTTGATTGAGTTGATTAAGTGAGTAGTTAAATCTTATTAAACTTAATCAACCACTCACTTAATCAACTTAATCAACCATTACTCTATAACAGTAACCTTTAACATATTGGTCTTTGCCTTTTTTGAGATTGGCACTGATGCTGTATTTATTACTACATCACCTTCCTGTACCAGGCTTGCTACCTTCAACATATTGTTTACATCAGCGATGGTATTATCGGTACTTTCCTCTTTGTCATAATAAAACGTACGCACTCCCCACAACAGGCTCAATGCGTTAAGCAAGTGTTTGTTTGAAGTAAATATATAAGTGCTTGCTTTAGGGCGATAGCTTGAGATTTGGAAAGCGGTATAGCCCGATGTCGTCATAGATACTATCCCTACAGCGTTGGTGTGCTCTGCCAGGTAAACGGCTGATCCGCAAACCGCATCGCTCAGATAGTTCGCCGACGAGGTATCGGTGTTATCAGCTTTGTTTGAGTTATACGGATATCCCAGTTCCTCAACATTGCGGATGATTTTCGCCATTGTTTCAATAACTATCACCGGGAATTCGCCAACAGATGTTTCGCCGCTAAGCATCACAGCATCAGCACCATCAAGTACTGAGTTTGCAACATCATTAACCTCGGCGCGGGTTGGGCGCGGGGTAGTGATCATTGATTCAAGCATCTGTGTAGCTACAATTACCGGCTTTGAAGCCTCGCGGCATTTGCGGGCGATCATTTTCTGCAGCAATGGTACTTCTTCCAATGGCATTTCAACGCCAAGGTCGCCACGGGCAACCATTACGCCATCCGTTGCGGCAATAATTTCATCTATATTATCGATAGCTTCAGGCTTTTCAACCTTAGCAATTACCTTGGCTGCTTTACCACTGTTGGCAATAATCTTTTTTAATTCAAGTATGTCTTGTCCGGTGCGTACAAATGAAAGGCCTACCCAATCAACATCCCAATCCAGCGCGTATTTGAGGTTTTCCAGATCCTCTTCAGTTAAGCTAGGGATTGATACCTTGGTATTTGGCAGGTTGACGCCTTTGCGCGAAGTAAGTATGCCGCCGTGTACAATTTCGCAAACTACGGTATCAACCTTATTGGTTTCAATAACCTTCATTTGGATCTTACCATCATCCAGTAAAATTATTTCATCCGGCTGTACATCCTGCGGAAATGTATCATAAGTGATATAGATCTGGTTATCATCACCTATTAACTCGTGCGTAGTAATGTTTATGCGGGTGCCGTTAATAAGGTGGATGCCACCATCCTTTACCAATCCTATACGGATTTTCGGTCCCTGTAAATCGGCTAATATGCCAACATTGGTTTTATATTCTGCGTTTATTTCGCGAATGGTATCAATCACTGCTTTATGATCCTGGGCTTTTCCATGTGAAAAATTTAAGCGGCAAATGTTTACGCCGGCCTTTATCATGGCTAACAAAACTTCTTTTTTTGCCGAAGCGGGCCCCATTGTGGCAACAATTTTAGTTCGGTTATAATATAATTTCATACTTATCTGGTTAAACAGGCTTATCCGATTGTGTTGAGTGTACCGGTAACACTTTTAAAATTCGGCGCTAAAATAAGAGATTTTCGCGTGATTTTATTTTTTTAGGATCAATCTTTACTGCTGCAACAATTTCGGGGATCTTGTTTAAAGCAGAAATCAGGTTATCAAGGTCGTTCTCGTCGATATAATTCCTGATTAATAAAAAATAATCTGCCTTTCTCATCTCCGGAATCAGGTATCCATCCGATCCTTTATTAGAAATAAAATAGAAATCTGTCTCGCTGGCCTCCCAATTATAGTGGTAAATTGAGAATAATACGGGTTCAGCCCCATGATGAATGTCAACTTCGAGGTCGGGATTTTTTATTAAATTGAAGCTTAAGGCCTTGTTAATCAGATAACAAACGCGATAGTCTTTTAACGAAGTTGTAACCGCAATGAGAACAAAATCAAGATCGATCTCAAACTTTAAAAATTTCCTGTTCAAAATCATTACTTTTGCACCGGTAAAAATACAAAATCGAAACAGATGCAATAAAATATTGTTGCATATAATGCAAAAGTTTTTAGATTTGATATTTAACAGAATTTATTTTTCTTTGCACAGAATTTTTATTTAATCATTTAAACTATAAGACTATGTCTGATATCGCTTCAAGAGTAAAAGCTATTATCGTAGAAAAATTAGGTGTTGACGAAAGTGAAGTTACACCCGAAGCTAGCTTCACCAATGATCTTGGTGCTGACTCGTTAGACACCGTGGAATTAATCATGGAGTTCGAAAAAGAATTTAACGTAGCTATTCCTGACGATCAGGCCGAAACTATCGGTACTGTAGGTCAGGCTGTTGCTTACCTTGAAAAAAACGTTAAGTAAGAACTCCCCAACGCTATTAAATGGAGTTTAAAAGAGTTGTTGTAACCGGGCTTGGAGCACTCACCCCAATTGGTAATACTGTTCCTGAATATTGGGACTCGTTGCTTAATGGTGTGAGTGGCGCTGCCTTGATTAAGAGTTTTGATACCGAAAAGTTCAAAACCAAGTTTGCTTGCGAAGTGAAAGGCTTTGATGCGGACGGCTTTTTAGGCCGTAAAGACGCACGTAAGCTTGATCCGTTTGTTCAATATGCATTATTCTCGACTGAGGAAGCTATAAAGGACGCGGGGCTAAATTTTGATTTGCTGGATACCAATCGCATTGGTGTTATCTGGGGATCGGGTATCGGCGGTTTAAAAACGTTTTTAGACGAGGTGGTGAACTTTGCCAAAGGCGATGGAACTCCCCGGTTTAATCCGTTCTTTATCCCAAAAATGATTGCCGACATTGCCCCAGGCCATATTTCTATAAAATATGGTTTACGCGGACCGAACTTCTCGACTGTATCGGCTTGTGCATCATCCAATAATTCGCTTATCGATTCATTTAACTATATCCGTTTGGGTAAAGCTAATATGTTTATAAGCGGCGGATCCGAAGCCATTATTAATGAAGCCGGTATCGGTGGATTTAATGCCATGCACGCCTTATCAACCCGTAACGATGATCCGGCAACGGCATCGCGTCCGTTTGATTTGGATAGGGATGGTTTTGTGGCCGGTGAAGGTGCAGGAACCATTATTTTGGAAGAATTGGAGCACGCTAAAAAACGCGGCGCAAAAATTTATGCTGAAATGATTGGTGGCGGTATGAGTGCCGATGCTTATCACATGACAGCTCCTCATCCTGAGGGATTAGGCGCTGCGCTTGTTATGAGGCATGCTTTAGAAGATGCAGGCATTACACCGGCAGATATAGATTATGTAAACGTGCACGGCACATCAACACCAATAGGCGATCCGCAGGAAGTAAAAGCTATCCAGGATGTTTATGGCGATGAGATTTACAGGATAAATATCAGCTCAACCAAATCAATGACCGGGCACCTGCTTGGTGCTGCAGGCGCTGTTGAGGCCATTGCTGCTATCTTAGCTTTAAAAAATGACATTGTTCCTCCAACAATTAATCATTTTACTGACGATCCGGCTTTTGATCCAAATATTAATTTTACCTTCAACAAGCCACAGAAACGCGTGGTGCGCATAGCACAAAGCAACGGTTTTGGTTTTGGCGGACACAATGCTTCTGTGATATTTAAAAAGTACGAAGAATAATTATACTGGATGCCTATAAGTCGTTTTTATAAGTTATACCTATCTCCAAACAGAAAATACGTAAAGGTTTTAAAAAATTTGCTCGGTTTCGTACCGGGCAATTTGTCGTTATATAAACTGGCTTTCAGGCACAAGTCGGTAGCGCAAAATATAAAAAAGGGTGTTAAGAACAGCAATGAACGCCTGGAGTTTTTGGGAGATGCAGTGCTGGGCAGCGTTGTTGCCGAAGTTCTGTTTAAACTTTATCCTTACGAAGACGAAGGCTTCTTAACCGAATTACGCTCAAAAATCGTTAGTCGTAATAACCTTAATCAGCTGGCCCGCAAGCTGGGTTTTGATAAGCTGATAGAGTATGATAGCCGTATGCTTAACTCATCCCGGCAGGGATCATTATTAGGTGACGCCTTTGAAGCGTTGATAGGTGCTGTTTATCTTGACAAAGGGTACGATTTCACCCGAAATTTCCTGGTGAACCACATCATCAAGGCCCATGTGGATATCCACACACTTGAACAAACCGAAACCAATTTTAAGAGCAAGCTTATTGAATGGTGCCAGCGTCATGGCAAGGACATCGTATTTTACCTTGTAGGCAACCTGGAAGGCGAAAATACCAAGCTGTTTACCGTACAAGCTATTATTGATGGCGAAGTGATGGGCCAGGGGAAAGAGTTCAGTAAGAAGAACGCAGAAAAGCTTGCTGCTGAAAAAGCTTGTGAAGCGCTGGGGATCTAATCCTCCAGGTATTACTTATCGAAGTTATTCCTTCAATTGCGGATGTGCCTGGTCGGGCTTAATAAACGTGGGCTGGTTTAACTCCTGCAACTTCTTCTTATCTGCAGATTTATCATAATAATCGAATGATTTTTTGACCTGTTTGACCAACTCATAGTCATTCCATTCTTTCAGGTCCTCATAAGATGGTGTATAGTAATCCATAAATTCTTTGGCGAGAGCCGTGTCTGTAGTGTTGGTTACCCGCATAACCATGGCCAAATTATATCTTCGCCTTACTTCAGCATATTTCAATTCCTCTTTAGAGTAGGCGGCAAACCGGCGCGCCTGGCCGGGGCCCTTACCAAAAAGCTCATACAATCCTGTAAGCGGCGATGATAAAAACGAAAGGACCGGCGGCTTACCATTGTAGTAAATACCTTGCTTGCGATAATCGCCCATTACCTCGTTTAGTTCCTGTTTTTTCGTTTGGCCTTTTATGGTTACCTGGTCCAGCAGGATAACAGGCTGCATGTAAACGGGGATATCACCCTTTGCCGTGATCACAACTCTTTGGTCGGTAAAATTTAGCTTGCTGAACAACAGTGTATCGCCTACTGCTGCATTTATAGAAAACCATCCCAACTGATCGCTCATGCCCATATCGCGGCTGCGAAGGTTGGTAATTTGTACCTGTGCAATTCTTACAACACTTACGCTCCTGGATATTACACCGCGAACCATAAATGTTTCCTGCGCATTTGCCCGGAGCAGACACCCAAGACAAAGCATCAATATTATAAAAATTTTAAAGCGCATCCACGCAAAGTTAAAGATTGTAAGTCATAGTAAATGTAAAAAAGTGTTAAAGATGGGGTTAGAGATCAGAGACTGGTTAATTAGAGATTAGGTAAATGCCGATGCTTGTTATAGAAATTCATATCCTTGCCGCCGAAAACTAACCTCTGATCTCTAGCCTCTAATGACTAAAATAACTATCTTTGCGCATGATAAAATCCATGACAGGCTATGGTATTGCCAGTATCGATTCCGAAGGGGCAAAATATACTGTTGAAATAAAATCCCTTAACAGTAAATTCCTGGAGCTTTCGCTTCGCCTGCCCAAAACTTTTGCCGAGAAGGAATTCCAGTTACGGAACGATTGCAGCAAGCAAATTGAACGCGGAAAGGTTAATCTGTCAATCAACGTTGAAAAGGCAAGCACCACTGTAAGTGCCGCTGGAATTGATAAAGATCTCCTTAAACATTATTATGAGCAATTGAAGGCTGTCAGTATTGATTTGAAGGAGCCGGCTAACAACTTGTTACAGCTTGCCCTGGGTCTGCCCGAAGTGGTAAAATACGAAGAAGAAACAGCGTCGGAAGAAGAATGGAAGGTTGCCGAAAAAGCATATCAACAGGCGTTGGCTGCATTTCAGCAATTCAGGAGCGATGAAGGTAACGTGCTGGAACAGGATGTAAAATACCGGATCGGCATCATCATGAAAAACCTGGAGCTGGTTGAAATAGAAGAACCTAAGCGTGTACCGGTGATCAGAGAACGGCTTAACCAATTTTTAACTGAAGCTGTTGGCCGTGAGAATATCGATCAAAACCGTTTTGAACAAGAATTAATCTATTTTATAGACAAGCTGGATATTACCGAAGAAAAGATCCGTTTGAAAACACATTGCGATTATTTTATTGAGACGTTGAAAAATGCTGACGCTAATGGCAAGAAGCTAAATTTCATTTCGCAGGAAATTGGCCGCGAAATAAACACCCTCGGCTCAAAGGCAAATGATGCCAACATGCAGAAACTGGTAGTAGGCATGAAGGAAGAGCTTGAAAAAATTAAAGAACAGTTACTTAATGTGTTGTAATTGTTAAAGAGGTTGTAAACGTTGTAGTAGTAGAAAACTATTTCAAATTATAACCTTTACAACATCTACAACGCTTACAACTTTTACAACATAAATGACCAAAGAAGGTAAACTCATCATATTTTCAGCGCCATCGGGAGCAGGTAAAACTACCATAGTACATCACCTGCTTAGCAAAATCCCCGATCTTGAGTTTTCCATATCAGCTACTACGCGTAAGTCGCGCGGTGACGAAGTAAACGGCAAGGACTACTATTTTATAAGCAAGGAAGAATTTTTGCACAGGATTGCCAAAAAGCAATTCGTGGAGTTTGAGGAAGTTTACAGCGGCACATTCTATGGTACGCTTCGCACGGAAATTGAACGCATCTGGAAGGACGGCAAAACGGTAATCTTTGATATCGACGTGGAGGGCGGCCTGCACCTTAAGCGCAAATATGAAGAGCAGGCACTGGCTATATTTGTTCAGCCGCCTTCACTCGAAGTTTTAAAGGAGCGGCTAACCGGCCGGGGTACCGATAGTAAGGAAAAACTGGCAGAGCGCTTCATAAAAGCCGAAAAAGAATTGAATTACGCCCCTCAATTTGATATTATCCTTAAAAATTACGATCTTGAGACTGCGTGCAACGAGGCGGAGGAATTGGTGAAAACTTTTATTTCGAAGAGTTAGTTGGCAGTAATCGGTTTGCAGGTGGCAGTCAATATTTTATGGGGTCGTATAAAGATTTGTTAGTGTATCAAAAGAGCTTTTCGCTTTCTATGGAGATCTTCGTCATATCAAAACAATTTCCGAAAGAAGAGACATACTCTTTAACTGACCAAATTAGGCGATCATCGCGCTCAACAAATATCTGTACAATTGAAGCTTATCGTAAACGAATATATCCCAATCACTTTGTAAGCAAATTAACAGATGCTGATATGGAAAATAGTGAAACACAAGGCTGGCTGGAATTTGCCTTAGCATGTAATTATATTTCCAAGGAAATTTATGACAGGTTAAATAACTTATCCGCAGAGATAGGTAGACTTATTCAATATATGATTGATAACCCCGGTAAGTTTAGTGCGAAATGATATTATCACTGCCAACTGCCAACTAAAAACTGCCAACTAATGAAAATAGGCTTGCTATTCGGTTCTTTTAATCCTGTACATGTTGGTCACCTTATCATCGCTAATTATATGGCGAATTACACGGCACTCGATAAGGTGTGGCTGGTAGTTTCCCCACAAAATCCGCTCAAAAAATATGGCGATCTAATCAATACCTACGATCGCCTGGAAATGTGCAAGCTGGCTACAGATAATTCAAAAAACATCGAAGTAAGTGACGTGGAATTGAAGCTCCCACAACCGTCTTACACCATTGATACCCTCGCCCATCTAAAAGAAAAATATCCTCAACACGAATTTGCATTGATAATGGGATCTGACAACCTGGTATCATTGCCCAAATGGAAAAACTACAAGCTGATCCTCCGCGATTACCAGATCTACGTTTATCCCCGCCCCGGCTATGAAAACACCGACCTGGCAACACATCCATCTGTTACCATCACCATGACGCCATTAATGGAGCTGTCAGCCACATTTATCCGGAAATCATTGTCCGAGAAAAAGAATGTGCAATACTTTGTTCCGGATTCAGTATTGAATTTTATAGAGAGTAAGAATCTTTACGGAAAGTAATGATGTAAGTTGATTAGGTTTACTAAGTGAGTGGTTGATTAAGTTTAAAATTGAACTATTAACTCAATCAACATAATTGAACTCAATCAACCAATTCCTATCTTTGCTCCGTGAGCGAAAAAACAATTCTTAAGCTGCAATTGCCTACCGACCCGCTTTGGGTTAAGAACGTTGTTGAAAGCAATATCGAGGAGCTTTTAACCGATCATGCTTTTTGCGAACAAAAAGCTGCCAGCAACGCCATTACGCTTATTGTACAGAACCCCAATTTGTCAGATCTGGTGCAGGAGATGACCACGCTGGTACAGGAGGAAATGGATCACTTTAAACGGGTACATGATATTATTCTGCAGCGCGGCTTTGTGCTTGGTCGTGAACGTAAGGACAATTATGTGAATGAACTTCGTAAATTCATCATCATCGGTGGCGGGCGTACAGTGCAACTGATTGATCGGTTACTTTTTTCCGCAATGATTGAGGCGCGCAGCTGCGAACGCTTCAAGGTATTGTCTGAAAATATAAATGATGAACAGCTTTCAGTATTCTATCATGAACTGATGATCAGCGAGGCCACTCACTATGCTATGTTCATCCGCCTGGCTAGAAAATATGCTGATGGCATAGACGTTGAAAAACGCTGGACGGAATTTTTGGCTTATGAAGCGGAAGTTGTAAAAAACTACGGCAAAACCGAAACCATCCACGGGTAACGAAGTGGACTTGCAGATGCTATTAAATATCAGCTCAAATCGTTGGTTCCAACAACATTCTTAAAATAATTATCCATTAGCACCATATCTATCTTGTCGTTTAAAAAGCCAATATACATGTCAGGTCTTACGATGATGGACTTGCCTACCTTTTCATTTACCTCAAAGGCATCAAAAATGGGTTGGTTTTTGGCCGATTTTGGCAGATAAAAGAAATTGAGCCCCCTCGGATATTTTTGGGTGATCCATTTTGCCATGGCGAACAGATCCATTTCGGCAACCTTGCCTAATATGATGAGTGTGAAACCGGGCTTGCTGCACCATTCGTGCAAGTCGGTTTCCTGTTGTTTCTTTTCGTCGAATACCTTCAGGTAAGGTAGCCTGTCGCCCGCTTTTATTTGGGTTGATTGGCTCACGTGAAGATTTATTGCGCTATCGCGATAGCTGATCCCAGTTTGCGATACCTGTTTAAAAAAAGCCTTCCTGATGTTATTATTACCCCAGGCGATTTTTAAAATGGCAGGCATCACAAAGCGCTTGATCAGTCCGCTGAACCAGCTGCCCGACATGATGACGGTGAAAATTCTATCGGTTGTACTTAACAATCTTTTAGCTACCGGCATCCGTTCGGCGGCATAGCTTTCAAGAATCTTTACATTAAACAAGCCATTAGCCACGCCTGCCAGTTTCCATGCCAGGTTATAGGCATCCTGTAAGCCCGTGTTCATGCCCTGCCCGCCAACCGGCGAGTGGATATGCGCGGCATCGCCCACCAAAAGACAACGCTGCGCCCTGAAATTATCAGCCATGCGGTGGTGCAGCCTGTAAGTGGTGAACCAGTAGTTTTTCACAACATTTACAGATAAACCGCTCGTTTTATCAAGTGCCGGCAAAATATCTTCCAATTGCAGGGCTGTTTTGTTTTCCAGTTCTTCGGGCAGATTGCCTAATGCCCGATACCGGTTTTGCTCTGGCATCGGAAAAAAAGCTGAGAAACCTTTTTTTGCGAGATAGAGATGCACTTTACCATCATTCAATACCGGGTTATCGACCTCGATATCCGCCAGGTAAAAATTATGACTGTAGGTTTCGCCGTTAAATGGAATCTGTGATTGCTTGCGGACAACGCTGTGTGCACCATCAGCCCCAACCACCCAATCGCAGGTAAGATTGGTAAACTGATCGCCATTCTGCAACTGCACTTCAACTTGTGAGGCGGTTTGTGTTAAGGATGTCAACGTGGTTTCCCAGTAAACCGGACAGCAATTTACGGTAAGGTAATCAAGCAATAAGCGCTCGTTTTTACTTTGCTGGTATAAAAGGATGTACGGAAATGGTGTTTGACCCTCGCCGGCATCGCCAAATGTTAGATTCGCCACTTCAGCGCCATCCGCATTAAAAACCACACCACCTGCCTGCTTTCCGTTCTCAATAACTTTGTCAACAACCCCCATTTGTCGGTAGATCTCGAGCGAACGTGCCTGCACTGCCAAAGCCTTTGACTCATCAGTCGGCCCCTGTTTAATATCTATTATTACCGGCTGAACCCCATGCCGCAGTAATTGCGCTGCCATCATTAATCCCGATGGACCTGCGCCGACTATCAATACTTTGGTATGGGTTTCCGTAATTAACACCTATAGTTTATGGAAAATTAAAAAAATGGTTGGCCGTTTGTGCAGCTCAGGTACTTTCTTTTGCCATTCAGCGATGGTTTTTGTTTGAATAAATTCTGTTGGTGCGGTTATATCGCACGCTATACATAAACGCGTTTTTGGATGCGCGGTTTTCAAAATCTCTTCCAGCATTGGGTTATTGCGGAAAGGTGTTTCGATAAACAATTGTGTTTGATCGTTTTTTTCCGAAAGCATTTCGAGTTCCTTTATTTTTTTGCTGCGAGCCGCTTTATCAATTGGCAAATAGCCGTGAAAGGTAAAGCTTTGACCACTGAAGCCGGATGCCATCAGCGCCATCAAAATTGAGCTTGGCCCAACCAGCGGCACCACCTTTATGCCCATGCGATGCGCCTTTTCAACCAGTTCGGCTCCTGGATCGGCAATGCCGGGACAGCCGGCCTCGCTCATGATGCCTACATCGGTACCAGCCTGCAATCCTTTGAAAAATTCGGCGGTACCATCGGCGCGGTTATGTTTGCCATAGTCGTGGATCAGCAATTCGCTTTGCGGCGTTTTCAAACCGGCCTCCTTTAAAAAGCGGCGCGCGGTTTTCTCATTCTCTACAATATACTCCTTGATGCTGTTTATGGTATCGACGAGATAGGGCGTGAATGATTTTGCGGCGGCTTCGTCGGCAAGGGGCACGGGGATCAAATAAAGGGTTCCTAAAGGCATATTGCAAAATTGCTGTTTTTTGTTTAATTTAAGCTATCGAAAGGAGATTGAAAAAATGAAGTCATTAGGCATTAACTGGTTTATTGAGGGTTCTATCGATTTTGAGTATAAAAAGTACGTCCTGCTCGACTATCTGCAGGAAATAAACCGGCATTTTGACAAGAGTAAATTGTACCCTAATCTTGCCGATCTGGTGTTTCATTTCAATAACCTGTTGTACTTTAAGCAAAATAAGAGCATGATGCAGCAGGCATTTCCGCAAAGGTTAACTAAAGCCGATATTGACGCGGTGAAGCTTACCTACCAGAAAATTGTGGACGACGACAGTACTATGCAGCAAATTGAACAGATCATCACATTTGCGCTGCAAAAAATGGATCCGGCTATCCAAACCGGCAGGGAGATTTATGATTTTGTTGAGAGCCGGTTGAATATCGATCCTGTCGGAATAGTACCGTTGTTGCCATATCACGGCTATTTCTCACTGAAGAACGGCGGAGAGCGAACCAATTTTATTTATGAATACCAGATCACCCTATTTGAAAACAAGGACGACAAATACCGGGGTATCAATATCTGTTTCATCGATACCTGGGAGCAAAGTATTATAAATACCCCCGAGGCCCTAAAACTCGATCTCATCCGCAGAAACAAATACCTGCCCAACCCGGCAGTCTATTATGTGCAAAGCGATATCACCTTTCCGCTGGAGCAAACGTTGCTGCCCGTGGCGAAAAGGAGTTTGGTGAAATATATTTCAAATGCGGCATAGTAGATGATTTCGGAAGTCGGATTAACATCGTGAGGGCGTTGCCGTTTTCGATTTCGGATTTGTAATGGTTGCCATTTGCAAAGACAGGTTTTCGCTCCCTCAAAGACAATACAAAGCCAAGCCATCTCTGACCTCGGCTACCATGATCTATGAACAATCAACTATGAACTGCTTACGCAAACAACTCCTTTTCCGCAAGCGCTGTTCCCTCAATACGGGCTTTAATTTTCGCAAAGGCGGTTTCGCGGGTGGTGGATACGTCGTCACAAAATGGAGAAAACCCGCAATCGTCAGTTGTGCCTAATTGGTTCAGCGGGATAAATTCAGCCGCCTCCAGTACCCTGTCTCTGACCTCCTCTTTACTTTCAATTACAGGATTAAGCACATCAATAACTCCTACAAATGCTTTCTGGCTAGGTTTAAGGTGTTGCTTTATAATTTGCAGCACCTTTGGCCTGTCTGGCTCGCTGGCAAGCTGTAGATAAAAGCTGCCAACGTTTAAGGTGAACAGGGCCGGGATCAGGCCGGCATAGTCAATATCTGCGCTGTGGGTAGAGTCATGATCGCCGCCCGGGCAAACGTGCACGCCCAATTTTTGCTGCTCTTCTTTGGTGAAACGATCAAATACCTGGTTATTAAGGTCGATGAAATGTTTTAAAACTCCGCCGGATGGATCAAGTTTAAGCGAAAGCCGGCCTTCCGTAAAATCCATTTGGACTTTGTATGCTCCCTGTTCCAGGCAGGTTCTTATATCCTTTTCACATTCGTTAATAAGGTCGGCAATAAATTCAGCCTGTGAATAGCCTTCAATTCCGCCAGCAGGATATATTAAGCTTAGTGCGGAAGCTGATATAACGGCCTGTTTAACCGGTAACGAAGTTTGCTTTTGCGCCGCTGTAAGATATTTAACTGCATAATTACCATACCTGAACGGCCCCGAAGTTAAAAGCGGCAGCTGGCGGGAATGGCCGTCCTCAAAATCTATCCGCATTCCTTCGGCGGTCAGATTTGTTAAACCCTCCAACGGGTAAGTGGCAAAACTTGATTTGGTTTGCTCGCCGTCGGTTATGACCGGCGAACCTGTTTCCTCAAGGTGTTTTAAGGTATCGGTGATGGCATCGGCATAAAGCTTTTGCAGATCAGCGTTACCTGAAGGATTTGTAATAGCCGTAACTAGTTCGGGCGACCGTGGAATGCTTCCAATTGGTTCAGATGGGATTTTCATAGATTTAGAGGTTTGGTTTACTGCATAAAGTTAAAGGAATTTATTAAAACCCAAAATTACTTTAATGTCAATATTAGCCTCGCATTGGTTTCTTAGAAACCCGGACCTTTCGTTTCTGGCTATGAACTACTTCGCCAACACCAACCCATTCTCCGGTACCCATTTATCATATTCAATAGTTTTGGCAACCCCTTCGGCATACGCGCGGCCGCGCAGTTTTTCAACAAGATGCAAAGCGCCATCTATTCCGGCAGAAATTCCGGCTGTAGTAATCACATTGCCGTTATCAACAAATCGGGTGTTAGCCAAAACTTTAGTTTTGGGGAATGTTTTAGCAAGGTTATCAATTTGCAAGTGATAAGTAGTTGCTGTAAGATTATCCAAGAACCCGGCTTTGCCCAATATAAATGCCCCGGTACAAACAGAGAAGTACGATTTGAATTTTTGCGTTTTGATCCATGTCATAACAGAATCGGTAATAACTCCCGGGCCGGTATCGCCGCCAAAAACGGCAAGAATATCAGCGGGAGGCGCATCATTAATGGTATAATCGGGCGTTACAAAAAGCACGGTTTGTGCGCGGAGTGGCTTATAGCTTTTGGATACCGTAAATACATTAAACCCGGCGGCGATAAACACTTCCATCGGCCCTGCGAAGTCCAGCACCTCAACGCCGTCCTGCAGGTAAAAGCAAATGGTAGGCTTTTCGGCGGCCAGTTGTTTTTTAAAATCGCCCAACTTCATTTTAATTAGCGTCATGCCGCAATGCGGGCAAACACCCGGCTTATCAAATTGCAGTTTGTCGCAATCGCCGTTACACGGGCCGCAAACGTAAACTATGGAATCCGGTTGAGTTGCAGGCTGGGCATTCGCTACACTTGCGCTGATTATGGCAAGTAGTATAATAAAGTATAATTTTTTCATGGAGTTGGGTTTGATAGTAAAGGTAAGTGATAATGAGACTATTGACTGTGATGTTTGTTACGTGGTCCCCAGGGTTTTATGTAACAAAAAAACAGCCGTCACAATTGCTGTGAACGGCCGCTTCAGTTAACTATCCCTAATTTATCAACTTACTCTTATTCCATAATTTATCAAAAAACCAAAACCATTTCTAAGCCCCTGCAAATCCTTGGTTAGTTTTATAATGTCAAAAGTATAGCGCCCGGGGCAGAGTTTATACAGTGATAATACGGTATCTGTATGCGGTAATTACGCAATTTTGCGGAAGGAATTATAAAAGAAAAGGCTCCCGAAAATCGGAAGCCTTTTATAGCGAAAAAGGGTATGTGTTAAACCAGCTTAGTAAGCGCTGCTCTCACCCTTGGTATCAGTTGCTCAATATCTTGTAAGGTACTTGCACCTACCGATGCCCTGAACCAGGGCGTATCATCATCGGTACCAAACGCTGCGAACGGTACGAATGCTACCTTCGCCTCTTTAATTAAATAGAAATTTATATCTGCAGATGTTTTTAATACAGTGCCGTCCGGAGTGGTTTTACCTGCGTAATCAACTTTAATAGTTAAGTAGATGGCTCCCATTGGCTCAATGGCATCAACATTAAATCCTTCGGCCTTCATTTGTTGAAAACCCTGGTACAGCGTATTTAAGCTGTTTTGAATATTGCCTTTTAATTCGGCCAGGTAAGTATTAACATCGTGATCCTGCTTTAAAAATTTAGCCATGGCAACCTGTTCAGCCTTTGGCGACCATGCCCCCATGTGGCCAACAATGGCCTTCATGTGGCTAACAACTTCGGTTGGGCCGAAGCCCCAGCCAACACGTACGCCTGTAGCAGCAAAACATTTGGAGGCGCCGTCAACAAAAATGGTAACATCCTTTAACTCGGGACGAAGCGTTACCGGGTTAAAATGCTCGTGTTT
Source organism: Bacteroidota bacterium (assembly GCA_030775685.1). Taxonomy (GTDB): domain Bacteria; phylum Bacteroidota; class Bacteroidia; order Sphingobacteriales; family Sphingobacteriaceae; genus Mucilaginibacter. Next base: position 89,928 of record JALYIP010000065.1, on the reverse strand, counting down.
ACCGAAGGTAAGTTGTGAATAGATCTGATCATATAATAAGTAAAGTGGCTTTTCGCCGGCTTTACGGGTTTTGTTCTCGGCAATCACCAAATCACAGATCTCTTCCAGGTCCTTTTTGGTGAACATGGTACCTGTCGGATTAAGCGGCGAGCAAAGCGCCAACAAGGCGGCACCCTTTAAATGCGGGGCAAGCTCGGCAGCAGTGGGCATAAAATTATGTTCGGGACGGGTGGGTATAATAACAGCCTCGGCCTTTAACAGATCGCAATAGTGGTTATTGTTCCATGACGGGGCAGGGAAGACCACTTTATCTCCCGGGTCAACAACTGCTAAAAATATAGAATAGATCAACGGCCTTGAACCACCCGAAACCAGGATTTGGTTTGGCGCATAGTCCAGGTCAAACCTGCTTTTTAAAAATGCAGATACACTTTCGCGCAGGTTCAGCATGCCGTCGGCTGGCGGGTAGTTGGTTTGGTTATCGGCATAAGCCTCAACAATACCTTGTTTCAGCTGCGCCGGGATAGGGTAAATGTTTGAGTCAAAATCACCAATGGTTAAATTGGCAATGTTTTGTCCCTGGCGTTTAAGTTCGTTTATCTCGCCTGCAATTTTTATAATTTCGGAGCCGTGCAGGTTCCGGGCTAATGAAGAAACACTCATGTTAATGTGCGTATTAGATGTGCGAATTTTGGATGTGCAAATGTGCGGATTTTAATTTGAAAATTTGATGATGATGCCATTTGAAAATGGGTACTGATTGTTGTAAAGTGGTCTTGCTTTTTTATAAGATGAGTTAATTGCGAGTAAATCGAGGTCGTCTTTAAGACTTTTCCACCACGGACAACTAATCTCTATCCTCTGATCTCTAATCACTAACCCTTGTTTCTTTCCCTATAACTCCCTAAGTTTGCGCCTCAATAAAATTGTTATGTCTAAAGCATCTGAAATAAAAAATGGCAACATCCTTCGTTTCAATGGCGAACTGTTGCAGGTAGAAGAATTTTTGCACCGCACACCGGGTAACCTGCGCGCTTTTTACCAGGCCCGGATGCGTAACGTAAAATCGGGCAAGCTGGTTGAATACCGTTTCCGTACTGATGAGGATGTAACCATTGCCCGTGTTGAAACCAATAACTACCAGTATCTATATGAAGATGGCGACTCATTGGTAATAATGGACAACACAACCTACGATCAGCATAATGTGCCTAAAAACCTGTTCGGCCCGGCTGTAAAATTCCTTAAAGAAGGGATGAACGTAATTGTTGCCTTTGAAAGCGAAGAACCGATTATGGGATCTATTCCCGGATCTGCTGAATTGGAGATCACTTATACCGAGCCTGCTGTTAAGGGCGATACATCAACCGGCGCCATGAAAAATGCCACAGTTGAAACCGGTGCTGAAATTAAAGTGCCCTTGTTTATTAATATAGGCGATAAGGTAAAGGTTGATACCGCTACCGGCGCGTACGTGGAAAGAGTAAAGGCTTAAAAGCCCCTGTAGCCCCTAGCCCCTAAAGGGGAACAGAAATAGATTTGAAGGCCTTTAGAAACAGAGGTTTTTCTTTTTGCGGAAAAATCAAAAACTCCCCCTTTAGGGGGCTGGGGGGCCAAACATTAACTCCAGCAATACCGGGCAATGGTCGGAATGTTTTGCCTCCGGTAAAATGGCAGCTCTTTTTATATGTTCTTCCAGCGCACTTGTTGCCATATTATAGTCAATACGCCAGCCCAGGTTTTTGGCCCGTGAATTGGCCCTGAAGCTCCACCATGTGTAATTGTGTGGCTCCTTGTTCATATGCCGAAACGTATCTATATAACCCGACTCCAAAAAGTTCTCCATCCATTCGCGTTCCTCGGGTAAAAATCCGGATGAGTTTGCGTTTGATTTCGGGTTGTGAATATCGATGGGACGGTGGCAGATATTATAATCGCCGGATACTACCAGCTTTGGGCATTGCGATTGCAGCAGTTCAAGGTAACGGCCAAACTCATCTAAAAAGCGGTATTTAAACGCCTGCCGGTCGTCACCGCTTGAGCCGGATGGAAAATAAACACTCATTACCGACACCTCATCAAAATCAACCCTGATATTGCGGCCTTCGCGGTCATAATCACTTATTCCGCAACCGTATTCCACATGTTTTGGCGTTTGTTTGGTAAGGATGGCCGTGCCGCTGTAGCCTTTTTTTTCGGCCGGATACCAGTAATGTTCGTAGCCAAGATCCTCAACTAATTTCAGATCAGTTATTACATCGGGCGAAGCCTTAATTTCCTGCAGGCAAACTACGTCGGCATCGGTAGCTTGTAGCCAGGCCAACCAATTTTTGCTAATTGCCGAGCGGATTCCGTTAACGTTATAGGTGATGATCTTCATAAGCCCCCTAGCCCCCTAAAGGGGGAATTATTTTTAGTGTTGATATAATTTATTATTGAAACCTCCCGGGATCTGCTCCCCTTTAGGGGGCCGGTGGGCTAAGTATTTTGTCGAGCTGTTTACACTCCCGCTTACTCAGCAGTTCTACCGTCATGGGGACATCGGCAGCAGGGCGATCATTTTTGTCTTTTTTTACTGCGGCAATCCTGTCAACCATATCAATACCGGTCACGACCTCACCATAAACGGTATAGCCCTGGTCCAAATGTGGTGCACCGCCAACGGACTCATAATATTCACGTTGCCATGCCGGAATTTTGTGCCCCTTCAAACGGGTTTGCTCGAGCGTATCCAGTTTGCCGGCGCTAAACCGTTTGCCTTCGACAATATAAAACTGGCAGCCGCTTGATGCTTTAGCGGGGTTGTCATCCCGGGCAGCAGCCAATACACCACGTTTATGGAACAGGCTGTCCCTGAACTCTGCCGGAACAGTGTACCCAACATCGCCATTGCCGAGTTCGGCTCCTGGTTTTGCTTTGGTGGTATCTTTTGAATCAGGATCGCCGCCCTGGATCATAAAATTCTGGATAACGCGGTGAAACAAGGTGCCATTATAAAAGCCCTTCTTTGCCAGCTTGATAAAATTATCGCGGTGTTTCGGTGTTTCGTTGTACAGGCGGATAATACAGCTGCCGTAGCTGGTTTTTATCCGCACATATTGGTTTTTTGGCCCTTTGGCAAAAGCGGTTGTTATTGCCAGGGAAATAAGAACAGCAGTAAAAAGTTTTTTCATATTTATGGTTATTATATTTTAATGCCCCCAATGGTTATGTCCATAACACACAATAATCCACTAACTATTTGCAGCTTCTTTCGGACTTCCGGACTTTCCCGACTTTCGGACTTCTCTCAATCCACCATCCCCAATTCCTCAAAATAATCAATCATCAGCGATTTCAAAACCATTTCCTGTTCAAGCAGGGTATAGTTAGGGATCACACCCACCCGCTTCCAATGTGGCCAGCCGTCCTGGTCCAGCCCCTCAAGCTCATAAAACCCCATTTTACTGAATAGCTTACAGTTGGCAATATGCATCAGCTCCTCCTTTTGCCGCTTGCTGAATTTGCGCGGACCTTGCCCAAGTTCCTGCACGCCAATCAAAAACAACATCACCTTCAAATCCGGCTTCTCGTTATCAAACTCATCAGCAATGCGTTGCTGTAAGGCACTCCATTTTAAATTAATCTCGGCTGGTTTCACGGGAACAAAGATAGTTCATTGGTTCATTAGTTCAGTAGTTCATTGGTATTAGATGGCTATAAATAGATTTGCTTAAACATGCTTTTGCAAACTCTGAACCAATGAACTAATGAACCAGCGAACGAATAAACCAAACAAAGCAATTAAGTTGCATTTAAACAAGATTGTTACCTTTATTGATATTTTTATTATTTACTTTTGCAGCTTACTGCTGTATTAGCTAACTGACTTGAAAACTAATAAAAGCCATATTATCCACGCGTGGATTTTATTGATCTGCTTTATTGCAGGCCAATATATGGTGTATTCCCACCAGCATAAGCTGATTAAGGAAACAGCGCAGTCTTACTCCGCTAACAAACAGCAGCCCCATCAAACCGTTTCTGAAAAATGCCAGTTATGCGATGCCATGCATCACAACAGCATGGTTATTAACAGCACTATTGCTGTTAGCCCCGTTTCAGTTACCGATCATGTTTACAAATCACCTGTATATAACTTCACAAGCTTAGCGCTTATTCTCTCCGGTGGCCGTGCCCCGCCCTGTGCCAATTATTCAGTTTAAAAGCTAAAGGCTTTTTGTGTTAACACAATTGATCAACAGATCGAATTTGATTGTCACTTTTTAGACCGATGAACGTCTAAACCGTAATTGATCAAAGGTCGCAGGTCAAATTCTTTAATAATTCAGACTAACAACAATGAAATTTAAGATAAGAATATTAAGCTTACTCTCGCTATTGGTATTATGCACGGCAATTACCGCTATTGCTGCGGTAAAAAACACCGACGTCCCCGTAGGAAACCTGATAGGAACAGTAACCGATAAAACCAACGGACAAACCATTATAGGAGCTACCGTAAACATTCCCGATTTAAGGCGCGGAACAATAACCGATGCCAACGGACATTACAAGCTGGAAAATCTGCCAAAAGGCGTTTACCTGGTGCAGGTTACTTACCTGGGTTATGCTGCTTTTAACCAAAAGGTTGATTTTACAAAAACAACAACCCTTGATATCCAGATGACCCCATCGTCGCTTGAAGCAGGAGAGGTGGTTATTACCGGAGTAAGCAAGGCTACCGAAATAAAACGCGACCCTGTGCCGATGGTAGCGGTGGGTAAAACATTTATAGATCAGCGTGCCGCAGCAGGTAACGTTATCGACATGATTGCTAACATCCCGGGTGTAAGCGCGGTAACTACCGGCCCTAACGTTTCAAAGCCTTTTATTCACGGTTTAGGTTATAACCGCGTTGTTACGCTTCAAGATGGCATCCGCCAGGAAGGCCAGCAATGGGGTGACGAACATGGTGTGGAGGTTGATCAAAACTCAATCGACCGTGTGGAAGTTATCAAAGGCCCTGCAAGTTTATCTTACGGATCAGACGCCATTGGTGGTGTTGTGAACCTAATTACCCCAGCACCTGTTGCCGATGGCAAGGTCTTAGGATCAGTACAGGGAACGTATGGCACCAATAACGGGTTGCTGAATGGTTCATTCCGATTGTATGGTAATCAAAACGGTTTGGTTTGGGGTACCATATTGTCGGCTAAGGAAGCAAAGGATTACCAAAATCAGCATGATGGCAGAGTATACGCTACCAATTTTAAGGAAAAGGATGCCCGCTTCATGATCGGGTTGAATAAATCATGGGGAACATCATTTTTTAATGCATCGTTATTTGATGATCAGCAGGCAATTCCTGATGGTAGCCGCGACTCGCTTACCCGCAAGTTTACCAAGCAGGTAACTGAAGACGATTTGTTCCGGCCCATTGTTTCCCCATCTGAGCTGAATTCATACAATATTCCTGTTTTACATCAGCATGTACAGTTATACCGGATTTATAACAACAGTAATTTTAACTTAGGCAGTGGGAATTTAATTGTGAACCTTGGTTACCAGTTTAGTCACCGTCGTGAATTTACCCACCCGGAAGATCCTGATGTTGCAGGACTAAACTTGCATTTAAGCACCTATACCTACGACTTTAAATACAACTTTGATTTAGGAAAGGGTTATGAAACCACCCTTGGCGTAAACGGGCAATACCAAAACAATACCATCGGTGATGCTACCGATTTCCCTATTCCGGCTTATCACCAGTTTGATATCGGTCCTTTTTTGATCATGAAAAAGACCTTTGGCAAGCTTGATCTGTCGGGCGGTGCCAGGTTCGACACGCGGTCATTCCACGGACAGGCGGCATATATCGATACTGCCGGGAAGTATCAGCAGCTCTACACCGGTTCTAACCCGGAAAGTGCACCAAATGTAGTATCGCAATTTCCGGCTTTAAATAAAACCTTTTCAGGCTTTAACGGCAGTTTCGGTGGTGCATACAATTTCTCCGATCACTTTTTGTTAAAGGCTAATATTGCACGTGGCTTCCGCGCACCAAGTATTGCCGAGCTTTCTGCTAACGGCCCCGATCCCGGATCACAGATCTACCACGTAGGTAATCCTGATTTCAAGCCGGAGTTTAGTACCCAGGAGGATATCGGCGCATTCCTTACCCTGCCAAATGTATCGTTCAGTGTTGAACTGTTTAACAACAATATCCAAAACTACATTTTCCAGGAGCAGGAGCTAAATGCCGACGGCTCACCCGTGCTAACGCAAGGATACAATACCTTTACCTATGTGCAAAGCAAAGCCCGGATAAATGGCGGCGAGTTCAGCTTGGACATTCATCCGATTAAATGGCTGCACTTTGAAAATTCGCTGGCCTTAACCTACGGACAAAATCTTGGTACGGGAGGTAAAGTTCCCGATAGTTTGAAATACCTGCCATTCATCCCGCCGCTGCATACGCATTCGGAGTTGAAGGCTAATTTCAGCAAAGGGTTCAGCAACTTCAGGAATGTATACGCCTTTTTTGGATTTGACCATTTCAGTGCGCAGAACCGCTTTTTTGCAGCTTACGGTACTGAAACCTACACGGCAGGCTATAACCTGCTCAGCGGGGGCATCGGTGCCGACCTGGTTGATGGCGGAGGAAAAACTATCGCCAAGTTGTTTATAGAAGGAACAAACCTTGGCAACGTAAACTACCAGTCGAACATGAGCAGGTTGAAGTACTTTGATAACCCAAATGTTCCGGCAGGCGTTCAGCCAGGTATTTTCAACATGGGGCGCAACATTAGCTTTAAGGTAGTGGTGCCTTTTGATCTGTCGCCGCATCCGAAATCTTAATATATAACTATTGATAATTCTAAAGTCCCGCCCTTAAAAGCGGGATTTTTTGTTTTGATGGATTTAGCCCGCCGGCGAATTGCGCATGCTTTTTATAATGCGCTCGCGGTGCTGAAGCCCCCAGATCCTTAGCTCATTAACCACATTGTCTAACGATCTGCTGTAAGGCGTAAGCTCATACATTACCGTAACCGGCGTGGTAGGGAATACCTTGCGTATTACAAATTCATTCATCTCCAACTCCCGTAATTCCTTCGAGAGGATCTTTGGGGTAATACCATCAAGCGTGCGTTGGATCTCGTTAAAACGTTTTGCTCCGTTTGAAAGCGAAACGATCAGCGGCAGCTTCCACTTGCCGTTTAAAACATATAAGGCATCCTTTACAGCATTTACGCTGGCACTGCACGCTTCCGGAGTGTGTACTGCATCTATAAAACTTGTTTCCATATATCTAAACTATCCCAAAGGATAGCGCTATCCTTTGGGATAGTACTATCTTTTTAATAGTAAAGGTAGTTGTTGTTGCCTCAACAAAAAAAGAAAAATGAAGACTATAAAAATCACCTACTGGGTTACCACTTCAATTATTAGTTTAATGATGATGTTTTCGGCTTATTCCTACTTAACACAGCCGGCTATGGCGCAGGGATTTACTCATCTTGGGTTTCCGTCGTATTTCAGGGTGGAACTGGCTATTGCCAAATTGATTGGAGCTATACTAATTTTAACCCCACTTAGCGCAAGGATAAAGGAATGGGCTTACGCCGGGTTTACTATAGCATTTGTATCTGCATTTATTGCCCACACAGCTTCCGGCGATCCGGTTTCGATAAGAGTGATGCCCGTGATAATTTTGGTAGTGCTGGCCGTGTCATATTACACCTATAATAAGCTGCCTAAGAAAATCTAACAACTTATTTGCTATTGCGGGATGGAAAATTGCAGGGTTGCATATATCATCCCGCAATGGCAATTATTCAATAACCTCGTAAATAGTAACGGGCTTGGCTTTGTTTTTAAGCACAACTTCGCCTATCTTTTCGCATTTGAATGATTCCTTTGCCTTGTGGTAAACTTCTTCGGTAATTATAATTTGTCCGGCTTTGGCTGCAGATTGCAGGCGTTGCGATAAGTTCACTGTATCGCCAATTACCGTATAGTCCAGGCGTTTTAATGATACCGATCCGATATTACCCGACACCATCTCGCCCGAATTAATGCCTATTGATACTGCCGGTTTATAGGAAATATCCCCCAGCTTTATCTCTTCCATGTTTTTTAAATGCTCTCTCACCACCAATGCCACATCAATGGCTTTATCAAGGTGATAATCGCCCCTAAAAACCGCCATTATTGCATCGCCCATAAACTTATCCACGTGGCCGCCCTGTGCCAAAATTTCCTTCACGATGCTGTCAAATAACCCGTTAAGCAAAGTTACAACGGTATTAGCCGGAACCTGCTCGGTGATGGCTGTGAAACCGCACACATCAATAAACATAACGGTGCCGTCAATCAGCTCATTCTTCATCAGGCTGCCTTCAAACTCCTTATGGTTCATGAAGTTCAGCACATTCTCATCCACGTACATCTTAAGGATGTTATTTTCCTTGATGGCCTTCATGGTTTCCTGCAGCTGCCTTACATGTATTATGGTTTTTTCCATGGTAAGGTCAAGGTCTTCAAAGTCAACAGGCTTGCACACAAAGTCGAATGCGCCTCGGTTCATGGCGGTGCGAATATTTTGCATATCGCCGTAGGCAGATACCACTACAGCCTTAACCATCGGATTAGCTTCAGGAAGGCGGCTAAGCAGGGTTAGGCCATCCATAATGGGCATATTAATATCGCTCAAAATAACATCAAGGTCAGGATGTTCCTTTACGCGTTCGAGCGCCTCTTGGCCATTTTGGGCAAAAACAAACTCGTATATATTTTCACGGATCTTCCGGCGAAATTTTTGCTTTACCAGTAATTCCAAGTCCGCTTCGTCGTCCACTACCAGTATTTTGGCCATTATTCTGCAAACGTTTTAAGTTTCTCCTTTAGTAAATTAAAATCAAGGGGTTTTGTCAAGAAATCATTAGCACCTTTTTCTATGGCTTGCCTGTGGTTTTCCTCGTCGCCATAAGCGGTTATCATCATCACAACCGGCGGTGGCGGGGCGTTAAAGTCCTCACGGATGTGCGAAAGCAGCTCCAGGCCACTCATGCCCGGCATATTGATATCCGAAAGGATCAGCACAATTTCTGAATGAGCATTATGCAGCACATTGAGCGCTTCTTCGCCCGAGAGAGCAAATGAAAATTCAATTTCATTATTCTTAATTTCCTTACGGAAACGCTGTAGGAAAAGCGGTTGTACATCTGCTTCGTCGTCGACTACGAGTATTTTCATGGCTGTTAAATATAGCTATTAAAAGTTTATGCAGGAATTGTAATTGTGAACTGAGTGTAATTTCCTTCAACACTGTCAACATCTATCTTGCCTCCATGTCCCTTTACAATAATATCATAACTTAATGACAAGCCCAAGCCTGTTCCCTCGCCGGTTGGTTTGGTGGTAAAAAACGGCTGCATTATCTTGTCTTTAATTGCATCAGGTATACCATTGCCATTATCCTTCACTATAGCCCCCCAGCCCCCTGAAGGGGGAGCGAAAGTAGTTATAGTAACCGTTGGTGTATAATTTTCGCCGCTTGTTTTCTTTTTTTGATTAACCGCATAAAATGCATTATTGAATAGGTTCAACAGCACCCGCCCAATGTCTTGTTGTACTACATTTATCTTAGGCAGATCACCGGCAAAATTAGTTATTATTTCTGCGTTGAACGATTTGTCTTTTGCCCGCAGGCCATGATAGGAAAGTTTTAAAAACTCTTCGGCAATTGCATTAAGATTGGTTGGTTGCTTTTCGCCGCTACCTGTACGACTGTGTTGCAGCATCCCCTTGACTATGCTATCGGCGCGTTTGCCATGATGGTTTATCTTCTGCTCGTTTTGCTTAAGGTCGGCAGCAATAACTAATGCATCTTCAATGTCGCCAACCTTCAATACTTCTTCCAATTCATCAATCATCTCCTGGTTTACCTCCGAGAAATTATTTACAAAATTCAATGGATTTTGAATCTCGTGGGCAATCCCTGCTGTTAGCTCGCCCAGCGAAGCCATTTTTTCAGCCTGAATCAGTTGTGTTTGGGTTGATTTAAGATTGGTTAATGTAGCCTCTAAGACAGTATTAGCTTTTTGTTTTTGCCGGTTATTCCGGTAAAATATAATGGCCAGCAACAACAGGATGCCAATACCCGATAGTAAAACAATCGTCGTGTTCCTGGTTTTTGCTGCTGCCTTTTCCTTTTCAAACTGCTGTAAACGGAGTTGCGTTTTAAATGATAGCATCTCAAAGTCGGCTAAATTTTTGATGTTGGTTTTGAAACTGCTATCCCGGGCAATCAGCGCAAGCCCCTGGTATTTGCAAGCGCTATCGGTGTTTGCACTTAACTGGTAACTTTTGTAAAGAGCTTCATAGGCGTCTGCCAAATCTTTAGTTCCCATTTCATTTTTCAGCTGCAATGTTTTTATTGAGTAAAACAAGCTGGAATCCGGCTGCTTCTCGGAAATGTAATAAAGTGCGAGATCAATATAAGCAGCGCTTGTTGACTGGCCCGCATTGCTTGCGATACTGAGTTTTATACTTTTATAAAAAAACTGCAGAGCAGTGGCCTTTTCGCCTTTCTTCAAATAAATTTCGCCGATAATATGGTATGACCAGCCCAAGTACGCTTCGTTACCCGTTTTCTTTAATAGTTGTGCAGCTTCTTTTTCAAATATTAAAGCGGAATCTAACCGGTTGAGTCTATAATAAGCATCTCCCAGATTCATATTTACCAGGCCAAGTAACCGGCTGTAACCCGTTGCTGTCGCCAGTTTTTTTACCGCGCGATATTCTGATATTTGCTGATCGATATTCTTTGTTGCGCCCATCAGGTGCCCTATGGAATGACGGATATCCGCTACCAGGTTTATCCTGTAGTTATATGGGGTAGTTTTCTTGTCAGCCAACCAGGTCTTGCCTTCGTTTTTTGCGTCAGATGCAATTGCAAGACCCTGCTGCAGGTATTTAAAAGATTCGGGAAATTTATTCAGGTGCATCGATTCATAACCTTTACCATCCAGCGCGAGCGCTTCATCAAGTGCCTTCCCATTTTTCCTTGCCAGTGCCTGGCATTGCTCAGCATAGTTAAATGATAATTCTCTTTTATCTTCCGAATAATAGTCGCTAAGTGCGGACAATGCAATAAAGCGGGCCGAATCCGTTTTTGCTATTTGTAAAGCTTGTTTCAGGCTGTCGGGCTTGCTTTGCTGGGCCAGCGTTCGAAGGGGCGTCAGTAATAACAACAATATTTTTACGTAGCGTTTCATCTTTATTACGATTAATTGGGCAATGAGATTATAAACTCTGATCCCTCACCCGCTATACTATTAACCTGTATACTTAAATGAAAAACCTGCCCGGTTTTCCCATAAGAAAAAATAAGAGAAGAAAATAAGACACAACAAAGCAGTAATAATTTTTTCATAAACGCGTGGTCAAAAAATGTCGAAATAAAAAAATGCTCTTAACCGCTACAGATCAGGTGGTTCAATCAGGCAGTTATTAGGAAAGGAAAAAGTATGGAAATTAATTTAATAAAGCAATAGCTATTAAATTGGCAGCGAAATGATAAATTCTGTGTACTCGTTTTCCTTGCTGTGGATGTCGAGTTTACCACCATGCGCCTTTACAACTATATCATAGCTTAGGGAAAGACCCAAACCGGTACCTTCGCCGGTGGGTTTTGTGGTGAAAAAAGGCTGCATTATCTTATCCTTTATTGAGTCGGCGATCCCCGTGCCGTTGTCTTTTACCCTAATCTCCATGTATTTGCCTTTAAGCGACGTAGTAACCTCAACAACGGGTTTAAACGCGGCATCGGCTTTTTGCCTTTGCATAACTGCGTAAAAGGCATTATTAAACAGGTTCAGTAATACGCGACCTATGTCTTGCGGCACCATGTTGGCTAAAGGCAAATTTTCAGCCAAATGCGTTTCCAGGTTGGCGTTAAAGGATTTGTCCTTCGCCCTAAGCCCATGGTATGAAAGGCGCAGGTATTCGTCAGCAAGTTTGTTAATATCAGTGGGCTCTTTGGTGGTGCTGCTGGCGCGGCTGTGTTGCAGCATTCCTTTAACTATGCCATCTGCACGTTGCCCGTGATGGCGGATTTTTTCCAGGTTTTGTTTAATATCTGCGGCAATGGCAATGGCTTCGTCCTTGTCCCCATTATTTAACTCCTCCGTCATTTCCTCAATCAATTCCATGCTCACCTCACTGAAATTATTGACGAAGTTGAGCGGGTTTTGAATCTCGTGGGCGATCCCCGCGGTAAGTTCACCCAATGAGGCCATTTTTTCTGATTGGATAAGTTGGTCCTGCGTCGCCTTTAGCTCTTCAACTATTTCCTGCAGGTTTTCCTTCTGTTTTACCAATTCGGCAGTACGTTCACTTACTACCGCCTCAAGCTCGGCCTTGCGCTCCGCGGCAATGCGCAGCGCTTCTTCCTGTTTATTTGAATTTGCCCATTTACTAAAAATCCACACAAAGGCGGCCACCGTAGCAAACTGAAACCAGCTTCCATGCTTGTCAAAAAAAACCGGGGCAATCAGCTGTACCACACCGGTTATAAAGGTGACGCCAACCAGCGGAAAATTAGCTTGCAAATAATTTTTTTGCCCTTTAAAATCAGGTTCCTTATCTACGTAAAGCAGCAGACCCAATAACAGCCCGGCGCCAATTATATCGTCAACGCCGTCTTCCATGTATATTTGTATGGCAATATAAAGCACTATCACCACCCACGTGGAGGTATTGAACAACGTACTCCATTTAGGATAGATTGTGGAAAGCCTGTAACGCTTTGATAAACGCCTTATCAATAAAAAAGCTGCAACGAAACAAAATACAGTCATGCGTTAAAATTAATATTTACATCCTAAAGATAATTATTTTAATGTCTTTAAACTTTATTTGCCCATTCGGTTTGTTAACTCACCGGTAATGTAACCACAAATTCAGTATACTCCCCCTCTTTGCTATCGATATCAATTTTCCCGCCGTGTGCTTTTACCACAATATCATAGCTTAATGATAAGCCTAAACCAGTGCCCTCGCCTGTTGGCTTGGTGGTGAAAAAAGGCTGCATTATTTTATCCTTTATCGCATCCGGAATGCCAACGCCGTTATCTCTTACTTTAGCACCCCAGCCCCCCGAAGGGGGAGCGAAGGTGGTAACCGTTACTGTTGGTTTATAATCCGGCCCCGCAATTTTTGCTTTTTGATTTACGGCATAAAATGCATTGTTAAACAGGTTCAGTAATACGCGGCCAATATCCTGCTGTACCACATTTGTCTTCGGTAAATTTTCATCAAAATTTGTTACCATTTCTGCGTTAAAGAATTTGTCTTTTGCTCTCAGTCCGTGGTAGGAAAGTTTTAAAAACTCGTCGGCCAATACGTTAATATTGGTTGGCTGCCGCTCACCGGTGCTTGTGCGGCTATGCTGCAGCATTCCCTTTACTATAAAGTCGGCCCGTTTGCCGTGGTGCTGGATCTTTCCAAGATTAATTTCCAGGTCATCCGCAATGGCAATGGCATCATCTGTATTGCCGGCCTTTAACTCTTCCTTAAGCTCCTGCGTAAGCTCAACGCTTACCTCGCTGAAATTATTTACAAAGTTCAGCGGGTTTTGGATCTCGTGGGCTATGCCGGCAGTAAGCTCTCCCAGCGATGCCATTTTTTCCGCCTGGATCAGTTGGTTTTGGGTAGATTTTAAATCAGTAATGGTTTCTGCAAGCTGATCACGCTGGGTTATTATTTCCTCCTGTTGTTCACTCAATTGTTTAGTCCTGATGCTTACCTTTTCTTCTAATAACTGATTTTCCATAATTAAATGGCGCGACCGGTAGTTGATGAAAAGGTATATCGCGGTAGCAAATAAAACAATATACAACAGCCATGCCCACCATTTAAACCACCACGGCGAATCTATGATAATTGTAAAGCTGTCGCCTTTGTTGTTCCATACGCCTGAGCTATTGGCAGCCCTTACCCTAAAGGTATAGGTACCCGGAGAAAGGTTGTTATAGGTGATGGTGCGGTTTGTGCCTGCCTGTACCCATTGTTTATCATAGCCTTCAAGTTTACACGCGTAGATGTTTTGAGAAGGGTTTTCGTAATGCAGCGCTATATAATTAAATGTTATGCTGTTCTCGTCATGAGCAAGCGACAGGCTTGCTCGCCCAAATGCTAAAATTTCTTTTGCTGATTTTTTGTTGGCGCCCGGATTATTGTAAACAACACTTTCCAGGTGTACAACAGGAGGATTAGGATCGCCGTCCAGATCCTTAGGATTAAACAGTGCAAGGCCGTTGTTAAGGGATAATACAAACCGCCCGTCGGCCATATTCGTTCGGCCCAATTGAGCCGACTCCGCGTCCGGTAAAATATCAGCCAGCTTATAATTCTTAAGCGCCATGCTTTTAGGGTTAAGCCGGGTGAGACCCCTGTCCGACGCTATCCATATCCGCCCGGCATCATCTTCCTTGATATCGGTAATGCCATTAAATAGCAGCCCGGAGCGTTCGTTTATCTGCCGAATATAAGTACCGGCTTTAGGATCAAACTCAAATAGCCCGGTAAGGTAGGTGCCTACCCAAAACCTGCCGCTTCGGTCTTCGTATATGGCCGAAACACAAGTCATCCGGGTATTTTTTAGAGAATAGTACGAGAAAAATTTACCCGTTTTACGGTCAAAGCGATTGAGACTGCCCGCATTGGTACCTACCCAAAAAGTATTTTGCCGGTCTTCGTACATAACAATTACCTGTCCGTCGTCAAGCGATCCATCGTTAACGTTATATAATTTGGCGTAATCGGTATGATAAGGGTATCGGGTAATTTTTTTCGTTTGCGGATTAAATGAGCAAAGCCCCTGGCTGTTGGCCAAGCCAAGCCAAATTATACCGGTATGGTCGCGAAAGATAGTATAAACATAGTCGTATGTGAGCGAGGCTGTGTCTTTAGGATTGTTCCGGTAAACCTCCTTTTTCCTGGTCAAGGTGTTATAAGTTACAAAACCGGTGCTGGTGGCAATATAAACCACCTGGTTATCATCTACCGCGTCCATTATTTTCTGACCGGTATCTGCACTAAAGACTTTTTTAAAGCTATTGGTGCCGTTTTGCCAGTCATAAATACCGTTTTTGGTCACTATACGTGTATATCCTGTGCGTGTGGAAATGGCGTGAGCTGTTCCTCCGGGATAACTACCGGGAATACCCGGAAGTTGCTTAATAACTTCAAAAGCGCTTTTTAATTTGTTTATACGATTTGCCCCTGCATAGCCAAAACCTAACCAAAGCGCATTGGTATGATCGACCAATTTAAAGGATACATCAGCTGAAGACAGCGCTCCCGAATTGGTTTTATCAGTTTTGTAATATTCAAACTTCCCGGTTTCAGGGTCGAAATAAAGCAGGTTATTCTGCGGCGACATCCAGAATTTACCGTCCTGGTTTTCAACTATTCTGCCAAATGCTTTTATTCTTAGGCTATCGGCAGGTTTATAATTGGTAAATAACCCGGTTTGCCTATCCAGTTTTGATAATCCTGTTTCGGTAGCAAACCACAAACGATGTTTTTTATCCTCATAAATATCGTTTACAGACGCACTGGCCAGGCCACCAGGCTGCGTCGAAGCGCTGTATTGTTTAATTATCCGGCCCTGTTTAATGTCAAAGCAGCTCATTTTTAAATTATGATTGATACCGTGAAAGGTGTTCATCCAGATAATACCGGGTTGCGATGCTGCGGTATATATTGGATTTACGCCGAGAGTTTTTGACGTATCTGAAGAAGTGAGATAGCTGCTTAATGGTTTTCCCTTCCCGTTGTAACGGTATAATCCATTGGTACCGCCAAGCCAAACGCTCCCGTCGGATCTGTTTACAAAAAAATTGACGCGTTCTGCGTTAATATAATTGTAGCCTTTATCCTGTTTGCTGAAAACCTCGTATTGACGGGTTTTTACGTCAAATTTTACCGCCTTTTCAATTTTATCGTTTATATCGCCCCATAAATTTCCTGCATTGTCAATTTTTTTCAGATTAAAATATTGAGAAAATTTAGTTGAGGGGTAGGCAAACTGATCAAAGGTGTCGGTGGCCCTGTTGTACCTGAAGATTCCATTGCCGGCAACAGTTGCCCAAAGTGCTTTATTAATAGTGTCGGCCATAACCGTAATTACATTGGTTACAGGTGCCAGGTTTATCTTGTCTGACCCAAGGTAGTATACCTTGTAATTATAACCATCATATTTTACCAGGCCGTTTTGAGTTGCTATCCAAATGTATCCCTCCGAATCTTCGGCTATTGCGCGAACATATGATTCGGGCAGCCCTTTTTTAATATCCAGTTTATCGAAATACAGATGGTTAGTTTGAGCCCGGCCGCATAAACAAGTGGCAAGGACCAATATAAACAGCAAGGTTTTTTTCATAGGCGGGGCTAAACCGTAATAATTGCTTTAAGTAAGCAAATAAACCGGGAATAAACAAATTCCGTTAGGCGACAGAAATAAAACAATTAATATATTAGCCGCAAAATATTTTTTATGCGGATAGGCGATGCCGGTGATTTTATTATTAACAAACTGAATGATGAGCTTCCCGGCCATCTGATTTATCATAATTCAAGCCATGCCATTGATGTTTATGAGGCGGCAAAACGCCTTAGCGAGGCCGAGGGCATTACCGGCGATGATTTGACATTATTATTAACCGCGGCTCATTATCATGATGCCGGCTTCCTTGTTAAGGCTGCAGGCCACGAAGAGGAATCGTGCCGGATCGCTCGAAATACATTACCAAACTTTGGTTATAACAATGATCAAATAGACCGTATTTGCGGGATGATTATGGCTACCCACCTGCCGCAGTCGCCCAAAAATCATTTGGAGGAGATTTTGGCCGATGCTGATCTCGATAACCTTGGTCGCGACGACTTTTTTGATGTTTCTCATAAACTATTCCTGGAGGGGTCATATTTCGGAGAGGTTGCAGGTGAAAGGGAATGGGACTTGCAGCAAATCGATTTCATAGAACATCATCAATATTTTACTAAAACAGCCATTAATTTGCGCCAAGCTAAAAAGGATGCTAACTTAGGGCGCATAAAAGCACTGGTGAATTTATAATGAAAAACTTACTATTACCTAATTGGCTGCGCGATACCTTTTATGTTGTAATTGGTATTTTATTTAGTGGATTTGCACTACGAAGCTTTTTAGTACCCAACAGATTTTTTGATGGGGGCGTTACGGGAATCTCATTAGTTATACACGAATTTTACCATTTTAATATAGCCTATGTTATCATTGCCGCTAACATCCCCTTTATTATCATGGGGGCGTTCCAGGTTAATAAAACTTTTGCTATCCGCACGTTTGCAGCCGTAATAGGCTTAGGGCTTTGCCTGTTATACTTTCCGTATCCGCCTATAACATCCGACAAATTGCTGGTAGCAATTTTCGGTGGGGTATTTATGGGGATCGGCGTGGGGCTGGCCATCAGGGGCGGCTGCGCACTTGATGGCATTGAAGTGCTTGCCTTGTACACCGGCAAGCGGATTGCGTTTACCATTAGTGAGATCATACTCGGAATAAACATCGTTATCTTCCTTATCGCCGCCATAAAACTGGGATTAGAGGGCTCTCTGTATTCAATTTTAACCTATTATACCGCCTCAAAAACCATCAGCTTTGTAATAGAGGGTTTGGAGGAATACACCGGCGTAACCATTATATCGGGTCAAAGTGAAGAAATTAAAAAACAGCTGGTAATGACGCTTGGCCGCGGCATAACCATTTATAAAGGTGAGCGCGGTTTTTTAAAAGACAGCTTTGATGTTAGCCACCCGGTTGATATTATTTTTACCGTGGTAACCCGCCTTGAAGTTCGGCGCATGCGTAACCTCATTTCTGATATCGATCCAAAGGCGTTTGTGTTTACCAGCACAATTAAGGAAGCCGCTGGCGGTGTATTGAAGAAAAGAGCAAGGCATTAGTTTTAGGTCAATAGTCGCTAGTCCCGAGTCAAGGAAAACTCTTTTCTGACTTAAAACTCAGGGCTTCAGACTCAAGACTCCATCAGTTATTCCGCCTGGATAGCATAGATCTTTAACCCGAGAATCCCGACCATTATCAGTAGCATAAAAAACACTTCGATCCAGGAGATGCGGTGATTGAAAAACACCAGTTCTGCAATTTTTATGAAAATGAGTGTGATGGCTGTCCATACTGCGAATGCAGTGGCGGTCGGGATCTGTTTTATCGCCAAAGAAAACAGGTAGATATTTGCCAGCCCGAATAAAATATACCCAGCAAAGGGAATCAGCACCGGCAATCCACCCTGCCACCTGTAAAAGTTAATGAACCTTAACGTTTTAAGGTCGCTGAACTTCATAAACTTTAAGCAAAACGTCCAGGCTGATTCGCAGCCGGCGGCAAATAACAGATAGATCCAGGCCAATAGTTAAATTTTAAGTGTTGATGGTTTGATATTCATTTTCTACCACTTCGGGCTCAATAAGTAATTGCTGCACCCGTTTAGGCGGGGAGGTATTCTCGTTCTTTTCTACTCCTGCCAGGCGTCTTGCTTTTTTAATAAGATTTGGCCTCAGTTCATAATAATACCTGAACCATTTGTACTGCATCAGGCTTCTTTCGTCAAAACGCTTAATTGAAAATGCATGCTGCAAAAAATAGTCTTTTGGATAGTCGTAATACAGCCCCCAATTTTCGCGTGCGTTTCCTGGTTTTTGCCCGGGATCATAAACCGTACCGAAGAGATAGTCCCACACAGCAAACTTGGTGGAAAAGTTGGCATGAAACACCTCGCGGTAATTGGCATGGTGCCACAAATGCAGCTCGGGCGAATTGAAAATATATTTCAACTTGCCCAGTTTCACGTTGATATTGGCATGAATAAACATACCGAACATGGCATCCAGCATTGCCTTGATCGGGATAACCGCCGGATTGGCACCGAGTATTATTATGGGTGCAAATTCAATAGTTTGGTTGATAACAATCTCTAAAGCATGTGAGCGGGAACCCGCCAAAAAATCAACCTCCTTGCCCGAATGATGCGCCTCGTGCGTACGCCACAATATTTTGCTGGCATGCTGCAGGCGATGGAAAAGGTAGATATACAGATCGTGTGTCACCAGGAAAAACAAAACCTGCGCCGCTACCGGCCACTCTTTAAAAAACGCAAAACCCTGCCAGTTGATATGGTGCTGAACAGGGGCGATGATGTAGTCAAATATTACTATTTTAAGTATGAAGCTTTGAATAAGCGTATACCAAACCAAATCAATCCAAAACCCCTCCCTGAAAAACGGCAGGCCCTTACGGTATGGCGAGATCCGCTCCCATGCCATGATGAAAATTATCCAGCAGACGAGGATGGCGGTGGTGATTTGTATTAAAGTCATATCCTGTAAAACATGTCATTGCGAGGAACGAAGCAATCGCGAACTATGTGGGTATACGCTTGGTCTATCCGCCCTGTATAGCTACGAGGTTGCCATGCTATCGCTCGCAATTGTAAGGACTATACTAACGATTTATCCCTATATTCCTCACTAATATTAACGCGCAGCCTTTTCATCGGCCCCAATTCAGATTCGTATACTTTTTTAATTCCGTCGCCGGTGGCTGTTTCTACATCGCGGATATCGCGTACCAGGCGTTGAAAGCCTTGCGGTTCAACTGAGGCGGCATGATCTGATCCCCACATCGCCCGGTCAAGCGTAAAGTGGCGTTCAACAAAAGTTGCGCCCAATGATACGGCGGCAACCGTGGTAGCAAGGCCTGTCTCGTGGCCCGAATAACCAATCGGCATACCCGGAAATTTATCTGCAAGCGTATGGATCATCTTAAGGTTTAGCTCCTCGGGCTTGCATGGATAAGCAGAAGTTGAATGTGCAATAAGCAATGGATAGTTTTCATCAAACTCCCGCACCAGGTTCACCGCATCGTCAATTTCTTTATTGGTCGACATCCCGGTCGAAAGCATCAGCGGTTTGCCGGTTAGCAGGATCCGCCTGATCAGGGGGTAATCGGTAAGCGACGCAGAAGCCAGTTTATATAAAGGCGTATCAAATCGTTCCATAAAATCTACTGCTTCAACATCCCAGGTCGATACAAACCAGTCGATGCCCTGTTTTTTACAATATTGGTCGATGGTTGCGTATTCTGCGATGCCAAATTCTGTTTTGCGCTTGTAATCGATGTACGAAATTCTGCCCCATGGCGTATCGCGCATGATATCCCATTGATCCTTCGGTACACAAATTTCCGGGGTTCTTTTCTGAAATTTAACGGCAGTTGCTTTTGCTGCAACTGCTTCGTCAATCAGTTGTTTGGCAATTTCAAGCGAGCCGTTGTGGTTAATGCCGATTTCAGCAATGATATAACAAGGCTCACCCGGTCCTATCTTATGGCCGGTATTCAGCTTGATAGTATGATTTGTTGACGCTACTGTTTTTGTTTTTTGGTGCGATGCGATGATCATCTCGGCAAATTCCCTAAAGCTGCCTTGTCCTCCCTTTGCTTCGCATATTACGTTTGCAACATCTTTTACAAACGAGATAGCATCGGCCGGGCAGGCGGTAAGCCCCGCAAGCTTCATTATCTCCAAATCATTGGTGTCATCACCAATATAGGCCACCTCTTCAGGCAGCAACCCAAGCCTGCTAATGATCTCCTTAAATATAGCAGGTTTATCTTTAGCACCAAGGTGCAATTCTGTGATCTTTAGTTTTTCGGCACGTTTTATCAATGAGGGCGACAATTCACCAGTAATAATCCCAGTTGTAACCCCGGCAAAATTACGCAGGCGTTCAACGCCCATGCCGTCGCGGATGTCGAACTTTTTAAATTCTTCCCCGGCTTCGCCATAATAAACGCCGCCGTCAGTTAACACACCGTCGCAATCTGTAAGGAGCAGTTTAATGCGTGAAAGTTTTTCGTTTAACATATTCATCATGTTTTAAGTTTAAATTTTTAAATGGCTGTCCATCCACCGTCGACTATAAGGTTTGCGCCCGTCATATAAGCGGATGCTGCACTGGCTAAAAAAACCAATGCGCCCTGGTAGTCGGAAGGATTTGCCATGCGTCCTAATAAAGTTTTAGCGGAATAATTTTGAATAAAAAATTCGTTCTGTGCGTTCTCAACGCCACCCGGCGAAAGGGTGTTAACCCGTACCCCTTTATTGCCCCAATAGGCAGCCAAAAAGCGTGTAAAGTTTACAACCGCTCCCTTGGTAACCGGGTAAACCGGTGATTTATAAAATGTCTGCTCACCGCATTCGTTGCGGTAAATAGATTGGTCTGGGCCCACAATGCCATAGGTTGATGCAATGTTAATGATGCTGCCGCTTCCTTGCTCGGCCATTACCGATCCAAAAATCTGCGATGCGAGGAAAACGCCGGTAATATTTACGTCGAGTGATTTCTTAAAGGCATCAAGCGGATAATTCTCAAATGCCGAAAGTTCCTTCGCCATACCAGGATTCTCGAACATGTCATTTATAGCGGCATTGTTCACCAATACATCGATAGAACCATACCGGGTGATTATCAGGTCGCGGGCTACTTTTAATGATCGCTCGCTGGTTACATCTACCCTTAAACCGCCATGTTGTTCGCCCAGGGTTTCCGCAAAGTTTTCAGCGCCTGCTTCATCAAGATCGGCCACTACAACATTTGCTCCCGCATCTGCCAATGCCTCGCAGTGTTTTTTACCCAACAGGCCCAATGCGCCGGTTACAATTGCGGTTTTATTTTTAAGCGAGAACAATTGATTGTTGCTCATTTATCAAAGAATATTTACTTAATTTAAGCTCGTTATAGATTTTATTTATACTGACTTCGGTTTTATATTGTAATTGTCTATTTTGCGAAAAACAGCTTCAAGCGCTTCTCCTTTGAGGTATTGTTTGATGTTGCCGCTAAGTATTGCCTCTTTCAAAACAGGCATTACATCCCGGTATGCGAAAAGCGTATAAGCTATATCCTTATCGGTATGACTGTAGCACATATTGTGGAAGCCTGCCCATAGTACGCCGCGTTTTATCATTTCCTGCTGCATAAGGGTTTTTACTTCCAGGCTGTTACCCGCTTCGGGCGTAAAGGTTACCATGGAGCGGCAGTTGTAGCCGATGCAGCGTGTATAAAGATCCATACCTGTTTCAATCGCTATAAGGTTATAACCATCCTTTATTACTGCGCCTTTTTCATCAAGATATTGCGGTACATTTTTATCGCGCAGCTCGTTAATGGTGGCAATGCAAGCCGCCAGCGATAGTGCCTCGCCGCCAAAAGTGGTGTAGCTGAAAACTTCCGAATTAAACAATTCCATTACGTCTGCCCTGCCCGTTAACAAGGCTATAGGCATGCCGTTGGCGCAGGCTTTTGAGTAAACGGCCAGGTCGGCCTTAACGTCAAAATATTCCTGTGCCCCGCCAAGTGCGATCCGGAAGCCCGTCCACATTTCGTCAAATATTAAAAGGGTTCCGTTGGCTTTGCATACTTCGGCAAGCTCCTTTAAAAAGCCGGGCTTGGGCGCCTGGAAAATAAACGGTTCCAGTATCAGCGCAGCAACGGTTTCGTCCAGCGCCGCTTTTATCGACTCGATATCATTATACTCAAAAGTATACGTCATGTTCTGGATAGCTTCCGGAATGCCCGCATTGCGGCTGGTGATGCCGATGTACCAATCATGCCAGCCGTGGTACCCACAGCAAAAAATTTTATTGCGCCCGGTAAAAGCCCGCGCCACGCGAATAGCCGCCGAACAAACATCGGCCCCTGTTTTAGAGATCTTTACCGCCTCAGCATTAGGGATCACCTGTTGAATAAGCTCACAAAGCTCAACCTCAAGCGGGTGCATTAGTGAAAACGTAATGCCGCTTGCCAATTGCTTTTTTATCGCCTCGTCAACCGCTGGGTAAGCATACCCAAGTGAGATAGGCCCAATGGCCGAGTTAAAATCGATATATTCATTTCCGTCAACGTCCCACACATGTGAGCCTTCGCCGCGCTGCAAATATTTTGGCGCAACGCCGTTGGTAAACTGACCGGGGCCTTTTGCCAGGGTTTGGGTAACTGGTTTTTGAACCTTTAAAGCGCGTTCATATAATACGTTTGATTCGGTTATTTCCGGATAATCAGTATTGAATTTTATTGAATTTGGCATATTGTTGTTCTCGTTTATTTATTCAGAAAATTGAGGTATAGCCATTTCGGGCTGCCTGTAAAAGGTTTTATATCCCAATATTTTTTCGGCTATTTGCTTGCCGGTAAAGCCCTCGTGTTGCAGCACATTCGGCAGCAGCGTTGGCTTAAACCACTTTTCGTTTAAGGCGAAGGGTAATACATTCGCGGTTAGGCCGTGTTTAAGCAGCACTTCGGCAACTATGCTATACAGGCCGCCGGTTAAAAAATGGTCCTCAAGTGTTACTGTAAGGCTGCTGTTGCGGGTAGCCTCCAATATTGCCCGCTCATCTACCGGCTTAAGGCTGCGCATGTTAACCAGGCCTACAGACAAGCCTTCGTTTTTAAGAATCTCAGTGGCAATGAGCGCCTGCTCAAACAGCAAGCCGTAGGTTAAAATGGTTACATCGTCGCCGGTTGAAATTATTTCAGCTTTTCCCAATTCAAATGGCGTATGGGTGTGGACTGTTTTGCGGGTGTTGATACGCACGTATGATGGGGCGGGATAATTCCAGATCTGCGGCAGCATTTTTACCAAATCATCCTCATCTGCAGGTGCAAAAATCGTCATGTTCGGGATGCCGCGCATCAGCGAAATATCTTCCAGCGCCTGGTGAGTTGGGCCATTCCCGTCTGACAGGAAACCCGGGATAAAGCTACTCAGCTTAACGGGCAGGTTAGGGATCCCCGCATCGGTACGTACAAACTCAAATGCCCGCATGGATAAAAATGAGGCCAGCGCGTGCACCACCGGGATGCGGCCACGAAGGGCAAGGCCGGCAGCAGCGCCAATCATAGTTTGTTCAGTTATCCCGGTATCTATAAAGCGGTTGCCTAGTTTACCGGGAATATTCCTCACCAGCGCACGGTTTTCTGCCGTCATCACTATAAAGCGTTCGTCGGATAAGGCAATCTCTGTTAATAATTCTTCGTAAGTCATGTTACCTCACTACTAAAGTTTCTGAAGTCAATTGGGTTAGGTGTTCGCCGTGGAGTTCCTTCAGCAGGCCATCTATCTCGGCGGCATTAAAATTGCAGAACCACCTGTCGGCACGGCGTTCAATACTTGGCAATCCTTTGCCGCGAACAGTATCTGCAATTACCACGTTTAGCTTGCCTGTTTCAAAGGGATAAGCCGAAAAGGCATCGTGCAATGCATCAAAATCGTGCCCGTTAATACGTTTAACGGCGGCGCCAAATGCGGTAAATTTATCGTGTAAAGGTTCCAGTGGAATCAAGTCTTCCGTCGCCATGTTCGCCTGGAACTGGTTACGGTCTACCACGAAGATCAGGTTGTCGAGCTTGTAGGCGTTGGCAACCAGGACGGCTTCCCAGCAGGAGCCCTCATTTAATTCACCATCGCCCATTATGCAGATGACCTTGTTGGCGCTGCCCTTTATTTTAAGGTCAAGCGCAACGCCGATGGCTACTGACGGTAAATGCCCCAGCGAACCTGAATGAAATTCAATGCCTGGAATTTTGGTGTTTGGGTGCCAGTAGATATTGTCGTTTACCGACAAGTGGTTTTTTAAGCGTTCGGGGTCCAATAAGCCCAACTCCGCAAATGTTCCATATAATGCCGGTACATCGTGCCCCTTTGACAGGAACAGGTAGTCGCGGTTTGGATCGTCGAGGTTGTGTTTGTTGATGTTAAGGAATTCCGCATACAGGTAAACAAGCAGGTCGGCAGCTGAGAGTGAAGCGCCCACAAAGCATCCGCCATCTGTCGACATTCTTATAATATGCTCCCTTACTTTTAAAGCAATGGCCTCAAGGTTTTTTGTTGGTGTTGCTACGCTTTGCATAGGTGTATTTTTAACTAATGGTCTGTTTGGTTTGCGCATGCGATACAGTGGTTAACTCATCTAAATGATTGCGATACCAGTTTACGCCTGCATAGCGTGCGTTGATGTTATAGATCTCCGGCTTTTCATCAAGCAGGTTTAAAATATCCCGGCAGGAAAACTTGGGATTAACAGGATACAATTCTTCATAAACCCGCTTAATAAACTGGTAATCGGCTTCATAGTCAATAGTAAAACGGTGCGACATGGAAAGGTCTTCACCCGTTTCCCAAAGCACATTTCCTATTCTGAACTTATTCGGGTTTTCCCATATATATGGTGTGGTGTGTTCCAGTTCCAGCGGACGTTTTGCTTCGCGCCATGCCTTTTCCAGGCAACCGATGCTCATGATCTCTACATCGTTCCCATCCGGAAAAGTGGCGGGGTGCAGGTTGCTTACAAAATCATATTTACCAGAAGCAGCGAAGTAGTAGTCGAACACATCGTCGATAATAGTCGGGTCGATTAATGGGCAGTCCGACGGGATCTTAACCACATGATCGGCATTAAAGAGCGTTGCCGCCTGGTAGTGGCGATCGAGCAGGTTATCCAGGCTTCCGCGAAAACAAGCAACCCCCATTCTTAGCGACTCTTTTTCTATCACATCGTCTTCAGCAACGGCGGGCGCAGCAACTACCAATTGTACGTCATGACGAACCATCTTCAGTCGCTCAATCATGCGGAATAAAAGGCTTTTGCCTAAAATGGGAAGCATCACCTTACCCGGCAGGCGGCTTGACGACATCCGGGCTTGTACCACTATTACTGTTTTCTCAGTCATTGGCATTTGCTTTAATGGGTGCTCAAACGTATTGTGCTTCTGGCTGTTCAACAGGCATCGGCTGTAGAGCAAATTGTGGTGCGAAATCTTCCTTAGGCCCAACAAACTCCATATAACTACTGCATACCTTCGCAATGTTTTCTGCGGATGTTCCACCGTTTTGAATGGGCGCCAGTCGTTTTAGGTCTTCCACGTCAAAGTAGGAATGTACTTTTTTGCCGAGTGCAATGCCGGTATATACCACTGTAGAGTATTGCGTTACCAACTCGCAACAATTCGCTATCATATGGTTGGTATTGCCGCTGTGATAAACCATCGTTCCTGCAGGCGCATATTTGCGGATCTCTGCTTCGGCCCGGTCATATTTTTCGTTGGGATGCAGTTTAAATAATAACCGTCGTCCCGCAGCTATTTTTACAGCGTGTTTTATAAAGGCCGGGCGGTTTTCAAACCTGTAAGTTTCGCGCATGTCTGACGTTGCCACCATAACATAATCACGGAACGGGAAATCGTTATTTATGAATTCCAGGTGGTTATCATAATTGGGGATGCCTGTCACAATCAGTTTACCGGCATCAGTTCCATTTTGACCAAAATAGTTTTTGTAACCTTCGGATGCCGCGCAGTAGATGTCACAAATATTCGTAGACCCATTCAATGAGGTATCGCCTGTAAAGTAGGGTGGCAAACCAAGCTTTTTTATTATGCCGGTTAACAGCGTGCGCTTGTCAATCATCCCCTCCTGCACCCAAATGGTTTTGGTTTGTCTGAATTTATTGGCTATTACCATATCGGTGCAGTAAACTACCAGGTCGTACCTGTTTTTATCACCGCCATAGTCAATCTGCAAGCCATGCTGTTGCAGGTAATTTTCAGATTTTGCCCTGAATTGCCCCTTAAGTACCGTACCGTCAGCAAACGGGGTATATTTTATTACCGCCTTTAAAAATGCAGAGTCGGGAAATAGCTGGCTAAACCAGCAATCGTAGTTGTTAGAGAGGTGTCTTGAGATCTGGTGCATCTGGGTAGTTTGATTGATGGAACCAGTGATAAATAATATCTTTCTCCTCATCGCTTTTGCTTTATAAAAAACTAAAAATACTAATTAGCTTTTGGCACTTTAGCAGGCAGAAGGAAACGTAACATATTATTAATCTTCATTTAACGCGTTTTAAAAAATTAGCTACGTGAGCCACTTTTCAAAAATTGCGATTAACTTTTTTTGAAGAAAAACTTTAAATTAATTAAACATTTAAAAGTAGAAACGATATTTTTATGGCCTATGCCGGCATCCTTACCATCCAGAAAGATCAGACCAATTCAGCTAATTGCGGTTATCTTTTTCACGGTATCCGGTGGTCCATACGGGTTGGAGCCGTTGCTGACTTATGCGGGCCAGCATGGCGCCTTGTTGTTGCTTTTAATAACACCATTATTGTGGGATGTGCCTGCCATTTTTACGGTGCTGGAACTGAACAGCATGATGCCTATAACCGGCGGCTATTATAAGTGGGTAAAGCATGCACTTGGTACGCGATGGGGTTTTTTTGAAGGTTGGTGGACCTGGCTTTATACCTTTGTCGATCTAGCAATTTATCCCGGACTTTTCGTGCTTTACGCCTCCTACTTTTTCCCGGTACTTGCCGAACCTGGTTATCGCATTGCCTTATGTTTATGTGTTGTTTGGGTTTCGGCGTTAATAAATATTTTAGGGATAGTTCCGGTTGGTAAAACATCGTTGTTTTTAGGTGCAGTGGTTATTACGCCTTTTATCATCATGTTCGTGCTTTTTTTTGCGCATCATACAAATAACATCAATGTTCCTTCTCCGTCGGTTAAGGGACTTCCCTTTCCGTCGCTGGCAATGGCATTATATACGGTGATGTGGAACTGCCTTGGCTGGGATAATGTAACAACTTACGCCGAAGAAGTGGATAAGCCAGTGCGTTCATACCTTACGTCGGTTTTCACAGCCTTTGTTATGGTGATATTGCTTTATTTCCTGGTGATCTTTGTTACCCAGCAATCGGGTATAAGCAACGATGTGTTACAGGATAAGGGTTTCCCCGCAGTTGCCGAACTAATAAGCGGGAAATGGCTGGGCCGCCTGATCGCCTTTGCGGGCATGGCCAGCAGTCTGGGTATTTATGCAGCAGTACTGCTATCGGTGTCCAGGGTGCCAAGCGTAATGTCTGACGATGACCTGTTACCTAAAGGATTAAACAAGCAGCATTCGCGCTTTCAAACACCTTATATATCTATATTGGTATGCACTATTATTGTAAGCCTGATGATCCTTTGGCCCTTTGGCGATCTATTGATTATCGATGTTACCGTATACGGTGCTGGCCTTTCACTTGAATATATCTCTTTAATAAAACTCCGGATCACAGAACCGGCTACGCCAAGACCGTTTAAGATCCGCCTCGGCGTTCCCGGGCTTTGCTTGATGATATTGCTGCCGGCAACCGTTTATTTTGTTGCGCTGGCCGGGGCATTTGCATCGCAGGAACATGCGGTTTGGGCCGCAGTTTTTGCCATTGTCGCCCTTTCGAGCGCTGAATTGGTTTGGCGTATCATTGTATGGAAAAAGCCGTACCACAAAAAGAACGGCCTGTATTCGCTCAAATAACTTTAATAAGATTCCTGGCATAAACGCGGAATAAAAAACATAACACTCTCCAGCTGGTTTCCGTATAAACCCGAAGCTTCTTTTATTTTAATGCAAAATGGCTGTTTATCAGTGCGCTGCTAAAATAGAAGCGCAGGTTGAATATTTTATTGTAAATTAGATGAATATGGTTGCTGAGCAAGTGCAAACTAAGCCAAACTACAGGAATATCAAATCGATAGACAAGCGCACAAACTTGTCGCACGAAGATTTTATAAACGAATACGTTAATAAATCGCTCCCGGTAGTGCTTACCGATGCTGCGAAGGATTGGAAGGCGATGGGCAAATACACACCGGAGTTCTTTAAAAAGAATTATCCGAACATCACCAAAACTATCAATGGCGTTACTTACAGGATGGACGACTTTATCGACCACATGCTGGTTGCTAACGCCGATAATAAGGCCCCATATCCCTATAATTTTAATGTTGAAAAAGTATTTCCGGAATTGATGGCTGATTTTTTACCGGAGATTATTTATGGTAATATCGACAGGATCAACCATCCATTAATGCCTAAGAAGTTTTTGCAGGGAACAACCGTGTACGAAATATTTTTAGGAGGTAATGGCAGCAGTTTCCCGTTTCTGCATTATGATGCATTGTTTATGCACACGCAGATAACACAGATCTACGGCTCGAAGATCTTTATCATGTATCCGCCCGATCAAACCCCCAATATGTATCCTTACCCGGATAATCCAAAATTTTCGCAGGTAAATTTTCATGAGCCGGATTATGAAAAATTTCCCCTTTTTAAAGAGGCACAGTCGATAGAGATTACTGTTGAAGAGGGTGAAACCATTTTGTTTCCTTCGGGCTGGTGGCACACAACCCGCATCACCGAACCATGTATCTCATTAGGTCGTGCACAACTGAATGCCCACAACTGGGATAACTTTATCCGGGACCGTTACGATAACTGGAAGAAAAAGATCTCGATTTTTGCGGCACCCGTATTGGCCTATGGCAAAATAGTGGGTGGAATAATGAACGCCCAGGACAAGTAATTGTAATTACACCGATTGAAAGCAGATTTCACCGATTGAGAAAGGTTAGTGAACTTTCGCCTGGATCGCTTTCAAGTTAAATAACTTTTAATCCATCAATCTGCTAAACAGATTAATGGATTTTTTATTTGGATGTAAATATTTTCAAAATAGATCGGTGTAATCACTTCTCAAAAATCGGTGAAATCTTCTTCCAATCAGTGTAATCCAAATCAAAACCTTAACTTTGCCTGTCATAATGGCTCAAAAATTGCCATGGCGCAATTGTTGAGTTTGTTTTGCAACATATACAAATAGCATGTTAAATTTTATAAGTAAGCTTTTCGGAAGCAAATCAGTTAGAGACGTAAAAAGCATATTGCCTATTGTTGAAAAAGTTAAGGCTGAATTTGCCAAGCTTGGCGATTTAACTAATGACGAGCTCAGGGCAAAAACCATAGGCTTTAAGGAAACCATTGCTGAAGGCCTTGCCGCCATCGACGAGGAAATTGCTGCCATAAGGGAGCGTACCGACAATGAGCCCGACATGGATGTGAACGAAAAAGTTGAGCTGTATACCCAACTGGATAAGCTTGAGAAAGATCGTAATAAGGAACTGGAAGTGATCCTGATGCGTATTCTTCCTGAGGGATTTGCCGTAGTAAAGGAAACTGCCAAAAGGTTTACCGAAAATAAAACTATTGAGGTTACTGCAACCCAATTCGATCGTGACCTTGCTGCACGTAAACAAAACGTAATTATAAAGGGCGATAAAGCCATACACCATAACACCTGGCTTGCCGCCGGAAACGAAGTTACCTGGAACATGGTTCATTACGATGTACAGCTTATTGGCGGTATAGTATTGCACCAGGGTAAAATTTCGGAAATGGCTACGGGTGAGGGTAAAACATTGGTGGCTACCCTGCCAGCTTACTTAAATGCACTTGCCGGGCAAGGCGTTCACATTGTAACCGTGAATGACTACCTGGCACGTCGTGACTCGGAATGGATGGGTCCGCTATATGAATTCCACGGTTTATCAGTTGATTGTATTGATAAACATGAGCCGAATTCAGAAGAAAGACGTAATGCATATCAATCAGATATAATTTTTGGTACCAATAACGAGTTTGGTTTTGATTACCTGCGTGACAATATGACACGCAGCCCAGAAGAACTGGTACAGGGCAAGCTGCATTATGCCATGGTGGATGAGGTTGACTCGGTATTAATTGACGATGCCCGTACACCATTGATCATCTCAGGCCCGATTCCGCGTGGTGATGAGCATGAGTTTTATGAGCTGAAGCCACGTATTGAGCGTTTGGTAAATGCTCAAAAGAACTACGTTAACGGTGCTTTGAATGAAGCAAAGAAAATGATAGCCGAGGGAAAAACCGGTCCTGAAGAAGGTGGTTTGGCTTTATTGCGTGCCTTCCGTGGTTTGCCGAAAAGCAAAGCGCTGATTAAATATTTGAGCGAAGGCGGCAACAGGAATCTTCTACAAAAAACCGAAAACTTTTACATGCAGGACCAAAGCAAGGAAATGCACAAGGTTGACGCCGAACTATTCTTCGTTATCGACGAAAAGAACAACCAGGTTGAGCTTGCTGAAAAAGGTATTGAGTTGATCACCGCTTCGGGCGAGGATCCGCACTTCTTTGTAATGCCGGATGTTGGTTCTGAAATCTCCGATATCGAAAAATCTGAGTTGCCTGCTGAAGAAAAAGTAGGCCGCAAGGACGAGCTGATGCGCGATTTCTCAATCAAGTCCGAACGTATCCATTCGGTTAACCAACTGTTAAAAGCTTACACGCTGTTCGAAAAAGATACTGAATACATCCTGGACGAAGGCAAGGTAAAGATTGTGGATGAGCAAACCGGCCGTGTGCTGGACGGTCGCCGCTATTCTGATGGCTTACACCAGGCTATTGAAGCCAAGGAAAACGTTAAGGTTGAAGATGCTACCCAAACCTTTGCAACTATTACCCTGCAAAACTACTTCCGTATGTACCACAAGCTTTGCGGTATGACGGGTACTGCCGTAACTGAAGCAGGTGAGTTTTGGGAGATTTATAAACTGGATGTGGTTGAAATTCCAACCAACACTAACATTAGCCGTGATGACCGCGAGGATTTGGTTTATCGCACCGTACGTGAAAAGTATAATGCAGTTGCCGAAGAAATTGCAGCCTTAACAAAGGCCGGTCGCCCGGTACTGGTGGGTACAACATCGGTTGAAATATCGGAATTATTAAGCCGCATGCTTAAGCTGCGCGGCATTAAACATAACGTACTGAATGCTAAGTTACACCAGAAAGAAGCCGATATTGTGGCCGAAGCAGGTACAGCTGGTACCGTTACCATTGCTACCAACATGGCTGGCCGTGGTACGGATATAAAATTAGGGCCAGGCGTTAAGGAAGCCGGTGGTTTAGCCATTGTGGGCACTGAGCGCCACGAGTCGCGCCGCGTTGACCGCCAGTTGCGTGGTCGTGCAGGTCGCCAGGGTGATCCGGGCTCATCGCAGTTTTTCGTGTCTTTGGAAGATAACCTGATGCGTTTGTTCGGTTCCGAAAGGATCAGCAACCTGATGGTGCGGATGGGTATTGAGGAAGGCGAAGTGATCCAGCACTCCATGATCTCGAACTCTATTGAGCGTGCGCAGAAAAAGGTGGAAGAAAATAACTTCGGCATCCGTAAGCGCTTGCTGGAGTATGATGACGTAATGAACTCTCAACGTACTGTTATCTACTCGAAACGTAAAAACGCATTGTTTGGCGAACGTTTGGAAGTGGATATCAACAATACCATTTTTGATGTTGTTGAGGATGTGGTTACCGAGTATAAGGAGTCAAACAACTACGAGGGCTTTACGCTGGAGTTGATCCGTTTGTTCTCTGTTGATGTGGAGATCTCGCACGATGATTTTACTTCAAAAAACATCAATGCACTGGTTGATATTGCTTTCCAGGAGATCAATGAGTTTTACAAACGCAAGCAGGACGCCATTGCCCAGCAAGCCTACCCGGTTTTAAAGGATGTGTTTGACACCCGCGGCGAATATGTTGAAAACATAGTGGTTCCGTTTACCGACGGTATTAACGGCATACAGGTGTCTGTTCCGCTTAAAAAGGCTATAGCCAATAAAGGACAGGAAGTATTTAAATCGTTCGAGAAGAATGTTACCCTGTACCTGATAGACGATGCATGGAAGGAACATTTGCGCGAAATGGACGAGCTGAAACAATCTGTTCAGAACGCGGTTTATGAACAAAAGGACCCGTTATTGGTTTACAAGTTCGAAGCGTTTAACCTGTTCCGCGGAATGCTGGCCAGTGTGAATAAGGATTTGGTTAGCTTCCTTTTCAGGGGCGGTATCCCGGTTCAGCAGGAAGCTGAAGAGATCCGCGAGGCAAAGCCTCAGCCAAAACTCGACCTTAAAAAAATGCGCACCTCGAAACCTGAACTGGTAAACGAATCAAACGGTGTACCAATGATGGACATGGGCGAGCCGCAAAAAGCTACCCCGGTTAGGGTTGAGCAAAAAATAGGCAGGAATGACCCTTGCCCATGTGGTAGTGGTAAAAAGTTTAAAAACTGCCACGGTGTTGGGCAGGCGTAACACAAAATAATAACCAGCGCGTCATTGCGAGGAACGAAGCAACCTCTAAACTATGCAGATCATGGAGCACATGGAACGTGGCGACTCGGAAGCCGCCTTTTAGGTCACCACAACATTAAGGTTCTTGATTGTCCTGTGTAGAGATTGCTTCGTTCCTCGCAAAGACGGAAAGAAAAATAAAACATTATGAAAAATGCACTATCTTATTACCACGCTAAGTTTAGCAAAATAGGATACTGCATTTTTTTTATGGCGATATTTTTACCCACGCTTGCTTCGGCACAAACCCGAGGAACAGTGCAAGTGGTAAAGGATCCGTTGATAGATACATTGATAGCCAAACGCCCATCGTTGGGTAAAAACATTGCAGCAGGTGGCGGTGCAGAAGACGGATCATCCAGCGGTTACCGCGTACAGATCTTCTTCGGTTCCAGCAGGCAGGCTGCCTACAACGCCCAGGCAAAATTTAACGAGGAATACCCTGAGCTGCGGACCTATATCAGCTACAGCGAACCCAATTTTAAAGTGCGAGCCGGCGATTTTCGCACCCGGCTTGAGGCACAGAAATTAGTACAGGAAATAAGGCCGATGTTTACCAGCTTGTTTATTATCCCCGAAAAAATAAATCCCCCAAAAACAGATCCATCCAATGATTAAAGAGCAGATCCAGCAGTTATCACAAACTATATTTAACGACGTTGTGGCTAACCGCCGCCATTTGCACTCGCATCCCGAGCTTTCATTTAATGAAGTAAATACTTCGGCCTTTGTTGCCGGCAAGTTGGATGAATTGGGACTGACCTACGAGCGCATGGCTGATAATGGCCTGGTTGCTTTAATAAAGGGTGATAAGCCGTCTGACCGTGTGGTTGCCCTGCGTGCCGATATGGATGCGCTGCCAATTACCGAAGCAAACGAAGTGAGCTATAAATCACAAAACGTTGGTGTAATGCATGCCTGCGGACATGATGCACATACATCGTCACTGCTTGGAACTGCTAAAATCTTAACCGAGCTGAAAAGCCAGTTTGGCGGAACCATAAAACTGATCTTTCAACCGGCGGAAGAAAAACTGCCCGGTGGCGCCAGCCTGATGATTGCAGAAGGCGTTTTGGAAAATCCAAAACCACAGGCCGTTTTAGGGCAGCATGTAATGCCTTTGATCGAGGCAGGCAAGGTTGGTTTTCGTGCAGGTAAATACATGGCCTCTACCGATGAGATCTATGTAACTGTACATGGCAAAGGTGGCCACGGCGCACAGCCGCAGCAAAACGTCGATCCGGTAATTATTACCGCTCATATATTGACGGCCCTGCAACAAGTGGTAAGCCGTTTTGCCGATCCGAAGAGCCCATCAGTGCTTTCATTTGGTAAGGTAATTGCAAACGGCGCTACCAATGTGATCCCTAACGAAGTTTATTTGGAAGGCACTTTCCGCACCATGGATGAAAAATGGCGTAATGAGGCCCATATCAAAATGAAAAAAATGGCCGAAGGCATTGCAGAAAGCATGGGCGGCAGTTGCGACTTCAATATCATGCGCGGCTATCCTTTCCTGATCAACGAAGAGAAGCTAACCGCAGCTACACGTGGCCATGCTGAGGATTATTTGGGTAAAGAAAACGTGCTCGACCTTGATATCTGGATGGCTGCTGAGGATTTTGCTTATTACTCACAGGTTGCCGATTCTTGTTTTTACCGTTTAGGTACCCGTAATGAAAGCCGGGGAATCACCTCATCTGTGCATACACCTACTTTTGATGTGGAAGAAGATGCGTTTAAGATCAGCACAGGTTTGATGGCTTATCTGGCGGTTAAGCAGCTGGGGAATTAGTTTTTAGTCCATGGACAATGGTCGATAGACCTTAGTATAAAACAGCCCTTTGTCATTCTGAGCGAGAGCGAAGAATCTTTATCGATTGATAGGTCGCCGTATTACTTGTCCTATGTTCATATCCCGTGTAGAAGATCCTTCGCACTCGCTCAGGGCGACAAATGTTTGGTCAATGAAAAAAGTATTCCTTGTCTTCAGCTTTCTCCTTTTTGCTTTCAGCTCCCGCGCGCAGCAAATCAAGCGTTTTAATCCGGATACCATCCGCACCATCGTTATCGATTCTGCAATAAACATCACCTCCCACAAATTAAATGCCCAGGATTTTGTTGATGCCGTACTGGCCGATACCGGTTTTTACCGCGCGTTTCAAAACATGAAACAATTTGGCTTTGTGGCTGAGAACCGAATTTACACCTACGATAAAAAGAACCGAGTAGACAGCAAAAGCTACCGCAAGATAAAGCACAGTTACATCGGTGGTAAACCTAAAATTGAATACCTTGCCAAGGTCGACAGTGGGTCCCTTTATAAAAACAATGGCAAGCCGCAGCTTTACACCGTGGAGATGTTCGACTATATTTTTACCAATGCTTATAAGTCTAATTTTATGCCCGGGCCAATGCGGCAGGGCGGTGGCGATAAGAACGAAAGCTATAAGTCCAAGCTAAAAACGCTGATCTTTGCACCGGGTCATAAAGTAACCGGGCTGCCATTCCTCAGCAGTAAAACCGAGATCTTCGGCAAGGATATGCGGAATTATTACTTCTACCAGTTTGCCCGGGGGAAGTATCTTGATTCCATTCCCGTATACCGTTTTAAGGTGATCCGTAGACCCAGCATAGCCGATAATGATGTGGTAATAAAGGAGCTGACCACTATTTTTGACATGCGCACCTTTCAAATCCTGGGCCGCTACGTCGACCTTAAGTACCACAACATGCTGTTCAGCTTTGATGTGCAGATGAACATCGAGCTAACTAAAGTAGACGGTGAATTGCTACCTGCCAAAATAACCTACCAGGGCAATTGGGATGTGCCATTCCATAAAACAGAGCGGGCGAGCTTTCTGATTGTGCAGAAGGATTATGTGCGTTGATTGCACCGATTCGAGGATGATTACACCGATTTTTTTAAGACTTACGAAGTATTTTAAACTTCGTAAGTCTGCTGAGTTTCTTTTATTGTCCCTTAATTGTCTTCAACATTTCCTTAACAGCAACCTGCAATTGCTGGTCTGTGCCGGTTAGCACCTGGTTATAGTCATTGTTAACTTTAATATCCGGTTCCAGCTGGTGATTTTCTGTTGCATGGGTTTCGTTGGTGCCCCAGGTAGACCACATGGGGATACCGAAATAAATTGAATTGTCGATCTGTGTTTCCCACCATACGGCCGTACCTGTGCCCGCAACCGGCATACCGATCAGCTTACCAATGTTCAGTTCCTTGTAAACATAAGGGAATATAAATGCATCCGAATAATTACCCTCGCTCATCAATACGCAGGTTGGCTTGGTCCATTTGGTGAGGGATTCTCCACCTAATACTTTATTATTTTGCGGGCGGAACTCCAGGTATTGCTTGCCGCTTAAAAAGGTAACCAATTCATCGTGCAGGTTGCCACCACCATTAAAGCGGGTGTCAACAATCAAGGCCTTTTTATTAACGTTGCGTCCCAGCACCTTGTCAAATGTAACGCGGTAGCTCGGATCATCCATGCTGCGCACGTGTACGTAGCCAACCTCTCCACCGGATAAACTATCAGTCAGGAACTCCATTCGTTTGATCCACCGGTTATAAAGCAGCATATTGCCTTCCATGCCTACTGTTATTGGTTTTACAGTTTCCTGGTATTGCTCGTTTGTTTTAGGGTCATGAAAGCTGATCAATGTATAATTACCTGCCTTGTGGTTCAATAATTTCGACCAATCTGCAGCAGCGGTAATATTATTGCCATCAATTTTGTCGACGATATCGCCCTTTTTCATTTTGGTTTTTTCAATGTCGAAGGGGCCGCCGGCAATAACTTCAGTTACTTTCAATCCGTTTCCTTCTGCTTTTTCATCATACAAAAGTCCCAATGTAGCTGTAACATCACGATCCGGGAATTCGGGGATATAACCGCCGCCGGTATGGGAGCCATTCAATTCGCCGAGGAACTCGCTGAGCAGGATCTCGAAATCATAATTATTGTTGATATTGGGTAAAAACTTGGCATAATCCTCGTGATAGAATTTCCAGTCAACACCCTGTAGTTTAGGGTCGAAGAACCGTTTTTCAACCTGCTTGTAAATATGGTCGAACATGTAACTTCTTTCTGCTGTCGCGTTTAACTCCATACTTGTGCTGATATGTACAGGCGTCACCTTGCCATCATCAACACCAACCTTCATGATATTGCCACCTGCTAGTACAAATAAGGTTTTACCATCATTGCTTAAGGTAAGCGAACCGTTTGGCGCACTTAAGTCGGCAAGGACTTTTGTCTCGTTTGTGCGCGGCATGGTAACCCAAAGGTTGTAGCCTTTTTCGTATTTAGCCAGGTAGAACAATTTCTCACCATCTAACGAAAGCTTGTCGTCAGCAATATCTGCCGAACTGATGGTTAACCTTTCCGTACGGTTCTCAAGGTTCTCTAAAGTCGGGATAAATTCAGGTGCCTTCTTTTTAACAGTATCCTTTCCTTTTTTAGTTTTTGCTTCCGCTTTTTTTAGTTCGAGGGTATCGCGTTTTTCCTGCTCATTTTTTAGGGTGAGGTCATCCTTGCTTAGCTGGTACTTATCCCAGGTAGCCTGGTCGAAGAACATACCGTAAACATCCATCTGGCTGCCCGAGCTAAAGTTCTTCATGCCCTTCTTATCGTTTTGCCAGTACATCATTTTACCGCCCAGTCCCCATTGCGGCTCACCATTATTAAAGCCGCTTTGTGTTAGGTTGATGCGCTTTCCGCTGCCATCAGCTTTTAACAATACCACCTGGTTGCTACCAAACCTGCCTTCGCTTGATTGTGCCAAAAGATATTTGCTATCCGGCGACCAGGCAAAATACTGATCACCATCCTGGTAGGAAAAGTTTACGCCTTCGGCGATTAGTGTAATTGAAGTTTTGGCCGCGATGTCATAAACCTTAATGGTATTTCTTTCCTCAAGGTAGGCGATCTTTTTCCCGTCGGGCGAATAAACCCCCTGGAACTCATCCTTAGGCGTAGCAATAACCGGCTCAGTTTTCAGGATGGTTGAGGCATAAAAATAAGGCTCGCTTTTGTTCACAATCGATACCTTGTAGATATCCCACGAACCATTGTTTTCAACGGAATATAAAATGCTGCGGCCATCAGGGCTGAATTGCACCATGCGCTCCTGGTATGGCGTGTTGGTGATCCTTTTGGTAGCGTTGCCATCTGCCGAGGTAACAAAGATCTCGCCGCGGTAAACAAAGGCAACTTCCTTTGCATCCGGAGATACTGCCATTTCTGTAGCGTCACCGGTAACGGGGATAGTTTTTACCTGGTCGCCGTCAAAATCGGCGGTGGCGGTAATAGTCAGCTTTTGCGGCTGCTGGCCTTCCTTAAAAGTGTAAAGATCACCATCCTGTGTAAATGAAAACGTTCCGTTATCTGCCCTCGAAAGGTTCCGTACCGGGTCCTGCGTGAATGTGGTTAACTGTGTTACTGTATTGGGATCCGATTCGGATGAAGCAAAAAGGTTTTGATTGCCATTGCGTTCGCTCAGGTAGTAAAATTTACCCGCATCACCCCAAACCGGTTCGCGGTCCTCACCGACAAATGGCGATACTTTGGTATAGCTGTTGGCTTTGGTGTCATAGATCCAGATATCGCGTGTTACAGCCGAGGTATGGTGCTTACGGTAGTTATTTTCATAGCCCTTCCTGTCCTGGAAGATAAATTTATCGCCTGCTTTATTAAAATGGACGAACTCGCTGCCGGCATTATTTACCAGCAGGCTTCGCCCGCCTTTAGCCGGAACTTTATACAGTTTTACAAAGTAGCCATCGCCCGGGAACCGGATAGAGGCGGCAACGTCATGCCGCGCGCTGCCGAAGTAAACGGTTTGGTTATCAGCCGAGAAATCGTAAGGAATGTCCTTGCTTGAATTATAGGTAAGCCGGTTTGCATTGCCGCCGTTTGCAGGCATAACGTATACGTCGAAATTGCCATACCTGTCTGAGGCGAAGGCAATGGACTTGCCATCATGGCTCCATACCGGGTAGCCATTGTAGGCGCTGTTAATGGTTAATGCTGTTGCCTGGCCGCCGCTTGAGGCAACCTTAAAAATGGTGCCCTTATATTCAAAGGCGATCCAGTTTCCATCAGGCGAAATAGCAGCCTGCTGCATCCAAAGCATGTGCTCCTGCGCAAATAGTTTTGTAACAACTGAGAGTGTAAAAACAAGTACAAGTAGTGATCTTTTCATAAACGTGATAAAGCTATAAGACTATTGAAAAACGGAATAATTACAGGGATGCGATATTTTAAAGCTATCAACGCTACTTTCCTTTGTAGGAATGGCAAATATAATTGATAATCAACTAAATAGCAATAGTGCTAAAGCCCGGATTCTGCAGCCATCTTTATTGTCTTGTTCCTTGCTGTTAATAGCCGCTGCATATACCAGCCTAAGAAAAGAGAATTAGCTAATTCCCCAAGCTTGCCAAATGGCGATTCAAATATGAAAATATCCTTCATAACCGTTTGATCGCCTACGGCAAAGAACAAGTGCTCGTGCCGGAAGCTTTTAAAGGCACCCTGCACCATTTCATCTGTGAAGTAATTTGGGTATTCAAATTCAGTGATCTTCGAGGTAAGGTTTTGCCAGATGCCGAAATGCTTTGCCCGCCAGGTTACGCTTTCACCCAATTCAATCAACCCGCTGGTGCACCCGGCAATGGCCCGCTCGCCGGTTTGTTTGGTTGACTCCACATGCAGCTCAATGCTCCGCGCCAAATCAAAGCAGCGGCCAATTGGGGCGTTAATGTGGGTGGAGAGTTCGATTATTTGCATGATGGTGCATTTGTTTTAAGCACAATATTTTGATAGTCATTGCTGAAAGGAGTGCAACCCATTCACCGCGTCCGCAAACCTCAATATCAATTGCGGATCAGGAATATTTTTTTGATAGATTGCCTTTTCGGAGAACCTGCATACGCCCGGGAAATCGCCCTGCTTGCCCTGCATATCAAACATCAATTGAAAATGCAGGTGCGGAGGCCAATGGCCGTTAACTTCCATATCGCCAAAAGTGGCTATTTTTTCATTTTCGCTGAGTGACTTCCCAACGTATAATCCATCCAAACTTGCACGACTTAAATGCCCATACAGGCTATAAAGTGTCAAGTCACCCAGCTGATGTTGGAGTATGATAGTTGGGCCGTAGTCGCCAAAGTTATCGTTATCATGAAAGCTGTGGACGGTAGCATCCAAAGGCGAATAAACAGGGGTGCCCGCTTTTGCCCAAATATCAACCCCTAAATGTAAGCGGCGGGGCTCGTCTTCGGTATCAAAATGCGCGCTGCGGGCGTAAATGGTGCGGTGCTCCATGTAACCGCCTATGCCGTACCTGCAATTGTTATCGCTAAGTTTTTTGTTGATCCAGGTGCTGAACCTTGCCGTATCTGAAAAGGTATCGGCATCAAGCTCGGTATTTGAGGCAGTAAGGTCGAAAT
This sequence comes from Bacteroidota bacterium, assembly GCA_030775685.1. GTDB lineage: Bacteria > Bacteroidota > Bacteroidia > Sphingobacteriales > Sphingobacteriaceae > Mucilaginibacter. Next base: position 49,286 of record JALYIP010000065.1, on the reverse strand, counting down.
GATAAAGGCGATCTGCATCCGCATTATAATCCACCACCTTACCAACGTTTCCGGGATGGACGGTAAAATAAGCAGCTAACAGGGCAGCGGCATCCATGGTGCGTTATTCGGTTTCCGGTTGCCTGTCTTCCTTACTGATCTTATCGAAGATCTTGTCCATCCGCTCAACGTATTCGCTGGTATCATCCACAAAAAACTCCAACTGGGGGATTATCCTCACCTGGTCCTTGATGCGTGCCCCCAGCTTATACCTGATCTCGGAAGCATGCAGCTTAATGGTTTGCAGGGCCAACTGTGTGTTGGTATTGTTAAAAAAGCTTAAAAAGATCCGGGCGATGGCCAAATCGGGCGTAACACGTACTTTAGTTATAGTAATAAGTGTATTCGGCAGGTAATTGATTCCCTCGCGCTGAAATATAGCTGCAAGATCCTCCTGTATTACTCCCGCAAATTTTTGCTGACGTTTTGATTCCATGTTATCTAAGCCTGAAAGGTAAAAGCAGAAAGCTAAAAGCCAACAACTATCCTTGTAAATTATTATATTATTATCCCGCGTTCACCTAATCTCTAATCACCAGTCTCTAATCACTATTTGCACAAATCCTGCGGGATCTCCTTTGTTATTTTAATTAACTTTTTCACCACCAGGGTGCTATCGTATTCCGAGCCCAGTCCCTCTTTGTTGGAGTGGATCTTTACCCCCTCTACTTCAACATAAACGGGCTCATAAGGTTTTTCAAAGTTTAACTGAGAGTACTGCAGTTCCAATTGTTTGGAGCTGTCGGTAACCCAAAACTCACGGCCGCTGTCGCAATCCTTAAACGATTTTACTTCGGGGCCAAAGCTGTACACCCCCTTAAAAACAACAGGATGCTCCTTATCGCCACCGCCGTTGCATGAACATGCGGCAACAACAATCCAAACCAATATTAAATATTTTACAGCCCTCAAATACATCCAATAAAATTACAAATCCTGTTTAATATCACTCAGCCCCTTGATGCTCAAACGCGCACTAATGCCCGATGCAATTACCGCTATAACACTTACTGTTAAAAACACCAGCACAAAATCCCTGGCCAGCAGTGCAATAGGATAGGCATCAATCAGCGAATTGGCACTGCCCATTTTTACAAAGCCATAATGCTGCTGCAATATACAAAATATCAACCCTATAATAATACCCGCAACACAGCCAATTATCGAGATCATCATCCCCTCAAAAAAGAAGATGCCCTGTATAAGCTGCTTATTTGCGCCAAGGCTGGTTAATATAGCAATATCCTTTCGTTTATCCATAACCAGCATGGTTAACGAGCCTATTATATTAAATATTGCAATAATAAGTACAAATACCAGCATCATGAAAATAAACCAGCGTTCGTAGTTCAATGTCTTATACAATTCGGCATTTTGCTGACTGCGGTTTTTTACCGTAAAATCGCCACCTATTTTATTTTGGATAGCTACCTGCATTTCCTGGATGTTGGTCCCCTTTTTAAACCTAAGCTCCAGCGACGACACGTTTACCGGCTGATTGAGCAGATCGCGGGCAAAATCAAGCGAGGTGATCACCAGGTCGTCAAACTCCTGCCCCAACGCAAACACGCCTGATGGGTTTATGGATCGCACGTTGAATTCGTCGAGCGCAGTGGCGCTGTTGCCTGCATTACGGTTTGGCGAATAGATCTCTATCGGTGTAAGCTGGTCACGCACGCTTATGCTCAAACTAGCTTGTACCTGCGATCCTATTACTGCAAAATCGTGCCCCTCGTGCTTCAACGTGAACGATCCCGTTTGAATGATGCTGTCGAGGTCGCCCTTCTTCATAAAGTCGTCGCTAACGCCCTTTATTGTGCCGATGAAGGGTTTGCCTCCATATTTTATCAGCACCTTCTCCTGCAATACGCTGGCGAACGAAAACACCTTTGGGTCTTTCTTAAGCGAATTGAAATAAACGGTATTTGGATTGAACGTTTTGCCCAGCCGTGGTTCAATTTTTAGTTCGGGCGTAAAGTTGCTGTATAGCGATAGGATAACCTCCTCAAAACCATTAAACACCGACAAAATAATAATGAGCGCCGCACTGCCAATTAATACCCCGACCATAGAGATGCCCGAAATAATATTGATGGCATGCATCTTCTTACGTGAGAATAAATACCGTTTGGCTATGTAGATGGATGTGTTCAATTTTCGAATTAGTGAGTTAGTGAATTAGTGATTGAAATGCACATACATCACGCCTTAAAGGTAATGGCTTTTTGCCAATATTTATACAACAGGCTTCAAGAGGGAAAAGTTTGTATCGCCTGTATCGTTTGTATTGTTCCCGGTGAACGATACAGCGATACACCGGGATTGTCCGTTATGTTGTATTTCTTGTAAATGTTGTTTCAGGGGTTTACAGGCGTTACAAAAAATACAGCAACAAGGTTCGTTATAACAATATATAAATGGTTAATTAATAATATTAAGTATGTATATATAGGTACATAAGTTTAATTTATCTTTTTTTGGCAAGACAGGCTGTAACGCTGTATCGTTTGTAACAGGACAATACAAGTGATACAGGCGATACAGCGATACAACTAATCTCACCACCACGTTATCGCGATTGAGCGTGCTTTGTGCCGGTGACTGTATTTTTTGTAAATGTTGTAATGGGGTATAACAGGTGTTACAGGAAATACAGTAAGTTAAATCATTAATATAATACATTGATCCAATTCCCTTTTCGAATAATGGCCACTCTGTAACGCTGTATCGTTTGTAACAGGACAATACAAGTGTTACAGGCGATACAGCGATACAACCAATTTTACCAACGTGTCATTGCAATGGAGTGTGCTTTGTGCCGATGACTGTATTTTTTGTAAATGTTGTAATGGGGTATAGCAGGTGTTACAGGAAATACAGCAAGTTAAATCATTAATATAATATATTGATCTAATCCCCTTGCTGTATAAAGGTCGCCCTGTAACGCTGTATCGTTTGTAACAGGACAATACAAGTGTTACAGGCGATACAGCCGCTTAGTTCAGAAAAGGATTGGTCACCTTTTCATACCCTATGGTAGTATCCGGCCCATGCCCTGGATACACAACGCAATCATCCGGCAGTAAGAGTAGTTTTTGTTCGATATTGTCTATTAACTGGGTGAAATTGCCGCCGGGCAGGTCGCTGCTGCCTATGCTGCCCCTGAACAGTACATCGCCGCCTATCAGGATGTTAGATTCCTTATCGTAAAAACATAAATGTGCAGGCGAATGGCCGGGTGCAAATATCAAATGCAGGGTGGTGTTGCCAAACTTAACGGTGCCTGTTTCGGGCAGGTATTCATCAGGCAAGGGCGATAGCTCATACCTGATGCCCATTGCGGGTGCATAGCCAGGGATGGCATCCAGCACGGGCAACTCACCTTCATGGAAACGCGGCTTTAATCCGTACTGATCGAAAATAGACTTATTGCCCAGCACATGGTCGATATGGCAATGGGTGTTCAACAGCAAAACGGGTTTTAAATTATTCTCGCGGATGAAATTCACCACCACATTTTGTTCGGATGCAGTATCCATGCCCGGATCGATGATGGCGCACTCGCCCGTTTCGTCGTAGACTATGTATGTATTTTCCTGGTACGGATTGTTTACAAAAAATTGAACCTTGGCCATGGGGCAAAAATAGAAATTTATTATTTGGGTGCAGGATGGTCGATTAATGAATTATCAAGAAACACCACTATCAAGCACTTCCCGAATTCGTCTTTCCGCTTCTGAAAGGCTTATTGTTCTGTAGTAATCTTTAACAAACGGGTGGTTGAAATCAGGATCTAAAACTATTTCAGGTCTTACATTCCCTTTTTGAGTGTAAACCCTTGCTGGAATGTTCAGTGTACTTTCATATCCGGGAAGAACGTTAGAAAGATACCCAAAATATGAGGTTTCATGATCTTCTATATTGAAGTTATCTGAATAATCGTTAAAACTCTTCTCGCTTAATGAAGCCCATATTCCATAATCCAGATTTTGGCAACTACCTGCTACTTCCTGAACCAATGAACATCTAATAAAACGGTCGGTTTGTTTTTCATATTTAATACTACAAAAATCAGAATCCAGTTGCGCTAATTGCTTCTTATCTTTTTTACTTAAAACACTATAAGGATACGGCGAATCAAAGGTAAGCGCCGGCCATTCGTTATGAACTTCCCCACAAGCAGGGCAGGTGTATTTCATTTAAAAATTTTAATTATAAGATCAGGATGACATAGAACGTTTTTGCGAAAAACTAATTATAGATCAAAGCTAGCCGCCAATACCTCTGAAGCAATTTTGCCTTTTAATTGGTAAATAAGATCGTATCTGCCTTCAACATTCCTTGCAAACATAATTACCATTTTATCAGCAGGGTCGATAATAAAATATTCTTTTACACCCGCCTCTTCATAAAGAGTTTTCTTTTTAACGGTATCATGTATATGATTACTTGACAGTATTTCAAAAACGATGTCAGGTGCCCCATGTAATCCATCTTTTTGAATAATGTGCTTATTCTCATTCATCACCACAAGTACATCGGGTTGGATCACTGACTGTTTTTCTTCCAGGTAAACATCTGTAGGAGCGGCTAATGCAACCCCGGTACCCGATTCTTCCAGAAAATTGAATATGATGGCAGATAATTTAATTGAAAGAAATTGGTGATCCGTATTTGGTGCGGGGGTCATAATTAGTTGATTATACAATACCTCGCACCTGGTACCTTCGGGCAAGCTCCGGTAAATATCAATGGCTGTGGCGGGGATGGTGGTATACATTTTCGTACTTTTATGCTAATTTAAGTAATATTATTAAATGGTCAATCATCAATTTTGTTTGCATCATCTTTCTTTGGATTATTTTTCAGATGGGTTTTTAAAGTTCATAGCATAAAACACCTATAAGTTCTAATTAAACATTAATTAGATTAGATTTGGCTTAGCCTAAAAACCGTCAATGAAATTATTATCAGCGCTTTTATTAATCCTTACTGTAAGTATATGTAATGCTCAAAATAAAAGCGTTACAATTAGCGGGATAGCCCCCGGGTTTAAAGATGGTGCAGTAATGTCGTTGACGCAAAATCTTCCGCGCCGCTTTTCACACCAACTGCATCAAACAACAAATTTTACTGTACAAAATGGCAGCTTTTCAACAGTGATAAAATTAAATGGAGGGGAAGACTTTATTTTATCATGCAACAAAAGCAGTTCACGCGTCTTTTTAGGCCCGGGCAAAGCAATAATTACAATACAGGATACCACTTTTAAAAAAATCAAAGTTACTGGTAATGCAACTGCAACAGAAAATGAATTGTATGTCGAAGATTTTAAAAACGACAGAATAGTTAAAGAGTTTACAAATGCCAAAATAGATTATTATACCTCTTCCAATCGTAATGATACAGCTTTAATGAGACGTAAGCTGATGAAATATGACTCGTTAAAAGCTCTTTATGAGGATGAAATTGTTAAGGTTAATTTAAATTGGATAAAGGGGCATCCAAATTCGCTGATAAACACTTACGTGCTTTTCAACCTGTTGTCATTTTACCAGGCACCGGAAGCTGTTGTAAAAAAGCAATTTGAACTGATGCCTAAAGATTTAAAGAATAATTCATGGGGACGGGAGCTTCAATATTTTACCGACAGCCTTTTTATTGGCGGAAAAGCCCCCGAGTTTGCACAGGCAGACACCAACGGCAAACAAGTAAGGTTGAGTGATTTTAAGGGCAAATATGTTTTGGTTGATTTTTGGGCAAGCTGGTGCATACCATGCCGGGCTGATAACCCTAACCAGGTTAAGGCGATGGAGAAGTTTAAGAATAAGAATTTTACTATTGTAGGCATTTCACTTGACCATGAAAAGACGCTGTGGCTTGATGCTATAAATCATGATAAATTATTCTGGACACAACTATCCTCACTAAATAAGTGGAACAACAACGTTTCTATAAAATACTACGTTTACGCCGTTCCGAATAATTTCTTAATTGATCCCAATGGAAAAATAGTAGGTAAAAACCTGCATGGTGACGAGTTAGCGACAACACTGGATAAGTTGGTGAATTAGCCAGATCATCCGACTATCATAAGCTACGACCGGTCGGGTAGGGCCTCTTCTTTCTCTTCCGTCTTCCGGACTTTCCCGACTTTCGGACTCCCGGACTCCCCCTCATATCTCCATCACTTCCTTTTTCTTCTTGCTCTTCATTCGCTTCGGCAAAAACTCCAGGATCTCGTTCCTCAGGGCCTCAATCATCCGACGCTTTAAAAAATTACGCTGGATCACGATGCTTACCTCACGTGCCGGCTCCGGCGATTTAAAATAACGCACCTTATCCAGCTGCTTGTCGGTAAGGTCGGACAGGGCAAGTTCGGGCAAAATGGTGGCGCCGTTGTTTTGGTCAACCATGCGTTTCAGCGTTTCAACACTGCCGGTGTTGTATTCAAAATGTTTAAAGCCCTGGGTGGCCTTGCGGCGCTGGCAAATATTTAAAACCTGTTCGCGCATACAATGGCCCTCGTTCAGGATCCAGATCTCCTCCATATCTATATCATCCGGCACAATGGTTTTCTTTTTAGAGAGCTTGCTGTTTTTTGATACATAAGCCACAAAGTTCTCGTAAAACACGGGCAGCTCTGTAAGGTTGCTCTCATGCAGCGGGGTTGACAGGATACCGCAGTCGATCATCCCTAACTTTAGCTGGTCAATGATCTGCTCGGTGGTTTGTTCCCAAACTATGAGTTTTACTTGGGGATATTTTTCAATAAAGCCATGCAGGATCTTGGGCAGGATATAGGGTGCAATGGTTGGGATGATGCCCACTTTTAGCTCACCGGATAACTCCTTTTGCCTGTCGGTAATGATCTCCTTTATCTTTTCACTTTCCGAAAGCAGGATGCGTGCCTGTGTGATGATCTCTATGCCGATCTCGGTAGGTGTAACCGGCTGCTTGCTGCGGTCGAAGATCTTTACACCGAGGGTATCTTCCAGCTTTTGCACCTGCATACTGAGGGTTGGCTGGGTAACAAAACACTTATCTGCCGCCGCTACAAAACTACGGTAGGTGTCAACAGCAACGATATATTCTAATTGGGTGATGGTCATATGGGAAGTGACGTTAAACTAATGATCAAGAAAATTGCAGCTTCTTCCAGACTTCCGGACTTTACTGACTTTCGGACTAAAATATAGTTTTTCTCTATTCAAATATAGTAATTATTGATTTTTTCTATTGAATTATTATCGTGAAGTTTGAATATTATAAAACTACGCTGATATGGAAACCAACAAAAAAAAGCTAACCACCGCATCGGGCATCCCTTATGCCGAGAACGAAAACTCCATGACCGTTGGGCCACGCGGCCCTATATTATTACAGGATTTTATCCTGCATGAAAAGATGGCGCACTTTAACCGTGAGCGTATTCCTGAACGTGTAGTACACGCTAAGGGATCGGGTGCTTACGGCACTTTTACCGTTACTCACGATATTTCAAAATACACCCGTGCTAAATTATTCGATACCATTGGCAAGGAGACAAAGACTTTTCTGCGCTTTTCAACCGTAGGAGGCGAAAAGGGTTCTGCCGATACTGAACGCGATCCAAGGGGATTTGCCTTGAAGTTTTATACCGAAGAGGGCAACTGGGACCTGGTAGGCAATAATACCCCGGTATTTTTTGTGAAGGACCCTAAAAAGTTCAGTGATTTTATCCACACCCAAAAACGCAATCCGTATACCAATTGCAAAAGCCCAACCATGATGTGGGATTTTTGGTCGTTAAACCCGGAGAGCCTGCACCAGGTAACTATCCTGATGAGCGATCGTGGCACTCCTTACGGCTATCGCCACATGGACGGCTTCGGCAGCCATACCTTTAGTATGATCAATGCAAACAATGAAAGGCATTGGGTAAAGTTCCATTTTAAAACCGAGCAGGGAATCAAAAATTTTACAGATAGTGAAGCCGGTGAAATGCGCGGTAAAAACCCCGACTTTGCCCAACACGATCTGTTAACCCATATTGATAACGGAAATTTCCCAAAATGGAAATTGAAGATCCAGGTAATGACTGAAGAACAGGCCAAAACCTACAAATGGAATCCGTTCGACTTGACCAAGGTTTGGCCCCATGGCGATTTCCCGTTGATAGATGTGGGTGTTTTGGAGCTCAACAAAAACCCGGATAACTATTTTGCACACGTAGAGCAATCAGCCTTTGCGCCTGCACATGTTGTTGATGGGATAGGCTATTCTCCGGATAAGATGTTACAGGGTCGCTTGTTATCGTATCCTGATGCACACCGTCACCGTTTAGGTGGCAATTACGAGCAGATCCCGGTAAACAGGTGTCCGTTCGCTGTAAATAACTATGAGCGTGATGGCCAGATGAGGGTTGACGGCAACCAGGGTTCGGCTCCCAACTATTTCCCCAACAGCTTTGATGATATTGTTGCTGATCCGGCCTACAAGGAACCATCATGGGATTTAGGAACAGGCGTAGCCGATTGGTACGACCGCAATGCAGAGGGTGAAAATGATCACTATACGCAGCCTGGTGACCTGTACCGCCTGATGAGCGACGAAGCTAAACATGACCTGGTCACAAACATCGTAAACTCCATGAGCGGCATTGACGGCCCTAAAAAGGACCTGATAGTAAACAGGCAGCTTTGCCACTGGTTCCGCGCCGATATTGGCCTCGGAATGGCAATAGCCAAGGGTTTGCAGCTAGATATGGATGCAGCAATGGGATCAATGGCTGCGCATATGTAGTTTTTAGTCGATGGTCAATAGTCCATGGACCATAGTATATAGAAAAAGCCGGTATTCAGTTATGAAGTACCGGCTTTTTTTTGCAAAATGACTATGGACTATTGACCATCGACTATGGACTTCCTACTCTACCGTTACCGATTTCGCCAGGTTTCTTGGTTGATCAACATTACAGCCACGCAATACGGCAATGTGGTAAGCCAGCAGCTGTAAGGGTATTGTTGCCAGTAAGGGAACAAACGCTTCTTCTGTTTGAGGGATCTCAATTACAAAATCAGCCATGCTCTTCACTTCGGTATCACCCTCGGTAACTATGGCTATTACATGGCCCTTGCGCGCCTTTACCTCCTGTATATTACTGATCACCTTTCCGTATGAAGAATCCTTAGTCGCAATAAATACCACCGGCATATCATCGTCAATCAGGGCTATAGGACCGTGCTTCATTTCGGCTGCAGGGTAACCTTCGGCATGGATGTATGAGATCTCCTTTAACTTCAATGCGCCTTCCAGCGCCACCGGGAACGAGCTGCCACGGCCCAAGAACAGGCAATTGGTCGAATCCTTAAACTTCTCGGCTATTTCCTTAACATGGTCATTTGATTTTAACGCCCGCTCAACCAATTCTGGGATCTCATTCAGCTGGGTTAAAAGCTGGATCATTCTACTTTCGGTGATCTTACCACGTTGCTGGGCTATGTAAAATGCCATCAGCGTTAAAACGGTTACCTGTGCAGTAAAGGCTTTGGTTGATGCCACACCAATTTCGGGCCCTGCATGGGTATACACCCCGGCATGGGTAGTGCGTGGAATGGAAGCGCCAACTACATTACAAACACCAAAGATGGTAGCTCCCTTTTCCTTTGCAAGCTCAATGGCTGCCATCGTATCAGCTGTTTCGCCCGATTGTGAAATAGCAATAACCAGATCCTTTTCAGTAATAATTGGGTTGCGGTACCTGAATTCAGAGGCGTACTCCACCTCAACAGGTACACGGGCATATTCCTCTATTAAATACTCACCAACCAAACCGGCATGCCATGAAGTACCACAGGCCACTATAATTATGCGGTCGATGTTTTTCAATTTTTCGGTATATTCCTTTATTCCGCCTAACTGAACTTTGCCTTTTTGGGGATAGATCCTTCCGCGCATACAATCGCGAATGGAGCGTGGCTGCTCATAGATCTCCTTCAGCATAAAATGATCAAAGCCGCCTTTTTCAAGCGCCTCCAGCTTCAGGTCCAGCTCCTGGATATACGGGGTTTGTACAGTATTGTCGATATTCTTTATCAGCAGGTCTTCCCGGCTGATATAAGCTACTTCATTATCATTCAGGTAGATCACGTTTTTGGTGTACTCCACAATAGGCGTAGCATCCGATGCAATAAAGTATTCGCCTTTGCCAACACCAATTACCATCGGGCTTCCCTTGCGGGCAGCTATCAGCAGATCGGGTTCATCAGCGCTCATGATTACAATAGCATAGGCGCCTATTACTTTGTTTAAGGCAACCCTAACCGCCTCACGCAGATCAAGCCCTGTCTCGTTTTGAATATCCTCAACCAGGTGAATTAAAACTTCAGTATCAGTATCGCTTTTGAAAACGTGGCCTTTGTTAATGAGCGTTTCCTTGATAATGCCGTAATTTTCAATTATCCCGTTGTGTATTATGGTAAGCTTGCGGTTGCCGGAAGCGTGTGGATGAGAGTTCCTGTCGCTTGGAGCGCCGTGGGTTGCCCAACGGGTATGGCCCATACCAATGGTGCCACCGGTATCAACACCCTTTACAAAATCTTCCAGGTCGCTAACCTTTCCGGCTTTTTTATAAACTTTCAGTTCCTTATCAAATAACGAAACACCGGCGCTGTCATAACCGCGGTATTCCAGCCTGTGAAGGCCTTTTATTACAATGGGATAGGCATCTCTGAAACCTATATATCCAACAATTCCACACATAAATAGCTACTATTGTTAATGTTTAACAGGGGCAAAACTAACAACATAAACGATTAAAGGGTAGGGATGTTGGCGCGGGGCTGATAATAAATTTTTTTAAAAAGTAAGCAGACTTCGCGAACTAATGGCGTAAAGGCTATCAAAAAAAAGATTTTCAACGCCGCATAACGATTTGCTGTATTACTCAAACAAAAAGCCCGAAGAATGTAGTTGACACATTTTTCGGGCTTTCAAGAGTGTTATGTTAAAGACTATTGTCCTTTTTTGATTTTAGTGTAGATAACGTTCAGCTTTATTTTATAGGCCGATGAGTTATCTGTGCCCACAGCAGATGTACGCGCCGCAACGGCAGGCGTAGCTGTAATTTGCACTGCCGTATTGCTTGTTGTATCGATAGGGGCTATGTAAGTGCCATAATCAACTGTCTTTTTGAGCAACAGGTCCTGCATATAAGCGGTCAGAATGAAGTGATAGCTCTTAGTCACGGTGCTAAAAAATCCACCGAAAACGGATGCGCCGCCTGAGCGTGGATCGCCGGTTGAACCATCCTGGATGTTTATTCGCTGATGGGCTATGTCCAGCTGATACATAGTGATCCGGGGTATTGTGCGATACTGACCGGTTGATCCAACGGTGGGTGTTATTACCAGTTCTGCACGGTTAAGCACCAGATCGCTATCCTTTTTCAATAAGTTACTCCGCAGGTTAGCCAACAGGTTCGGGAAGCTTATTTTGGCCCGCAAGCTGGCAAGCCCTTGCAAATAAAATGTGCTGGAAGTATTTGCGGTACTGTTCAACGCAGCATTTATTGTTGTTGAATAAGTGTGAGTTATGTTTGCTGCTAACCCGGTAATCGGCAGTTTAACTTGTGTGGTATCAATGGTTGTGCCGTTATTTATTTTGCAATAAACAGAGATAGTGTCGCCTTTTGTAAACATAAAGGCGCCTCCGGGGCCGGTAGTTTGATTCTTATCAAGCGTAATATAAAGCCCTTTAACCAATGTTTGAAAAACCGTATTGGAAGAAAGCGTAGCGTTACTGGCGCTAAAAAAGTTTGAAATAATAAAGTTTTTATCTATTGGGATCCTTAGCTGTGCGGGCACCTTTCTTAGCGTATCAGGTGCACCTGTTAAAATGTTATAGATTTTAATAGAATCATGCGTACGGGCCTTAAAAGTTAAGGAGCCAAGTAAACTCGACGAATTATATTGCCACTTCTTTGTATTGTAATAACTTTTGGTTTCGTCGTATTTTTCCGTTAGCTGATAAACATTCAGTTTATAGTTAGATGCCACTGAATCTCCGTAAAAACCATCGGCAAAGGGCATTACTAACCTTACCGAATCGATGCTTATCGTTCCGGATGGCAGGGAATATGATGCTGCCCCCGGAAGGCTTAAACTGGCGGCCAGGCTTGATTCTGCCACCCCAAAAACCGGGTCGGTAAAGAAAGCCAGCGGGTTTTTTGTAGCCTGTGTGGTTATAACAGAATCCTCCAAAACTGTCTTAACAAGTATTGTTGATGTATCAATCAGTTTACCAGTAAGTTGCGACGAAGAATCGACACCCAACCCTACGGTGTCCTGGTTTTTACAACTATTCAAAATAAAAAGACTTATCAACAACGTTAATAAGTCTAAGCGGAAAAATTTCATATATGATCTCAAAGCTTATACAACTTGTGCCAATTCCTCATTGGCAATTTCGTCGTAAAAATTGTAATAATTTTCGAAATCTGCGGTGGATTCGAATTCTAAAACCGATTTATGGCTGTTTTTAACATTATTTAACACATCTTCATCGATTTGCTCATCAGCTAAAACTATTCCGTCGCTGTATTGAATAGCGCCTGCATATAAGGCCGAATTAGTGCCCGGTTTGTATACTTCGGTGTGCTTTTCGCTCATATCGCCCATAACAGCCTTTTGAGCAAAATCGGCATCCATAGCCTCGTTAAATTCGTTTTTATAAATTGAATAAATAACCTTCGAGTTTTTGAATGTTGGATCGTCCTTGTAGGTTGTCTTTAAGTAAGCAGGTACTAAAGCACTCATCCAGCCGTGGCAATGGATAACGTCAGGAGCCCAGCCTAATTTTTTAACAGTCTCTAAAGCGCCCTTGCAGAAAAAGATCATGCGCTCATCGTTGTCAGCATAAAACTTGCCGTCCTTATCGTTAAAAACGTGCTTACGCTGAAAGTACTCTTCATTATCCAGAAAATAAACCTGCATTCGTGCAGCAGGGATAGACGCAACTTTAATAATCAACGGATTGTCATTATCATTAATGATAATGTTCATTCCGGATAAACGGATCACCTCATGCAACCTGTTCCTACGCTCATTGATATTTCCAAAACGAGGCATAAGGATACGAATTTCGTAACCCTTTTCCTGCATAGCCTGCGGAAGCTGGCGTGTGATTTCAGAAATTTTTGAGAGTTCAAGGAAAGGAGACATTTCGTGAGTTATAAACAAAAGCTTAGATTTACCCATCACTATATCAGTATTTAATTTATATAAAGAAGTCCAAAAAATTGAGTTTGCAAATATAAGCATTATTATATGAACTGGCAACCAATTATGCAAGTAACTTTTGGTAAATATTAATCAATTGCACAACTTTGCCGCGATTTTGTAATTTCATTTGTATTGAAAACATTTACTTCTAAGAAAACATTACAGGAATGCCTGCACCAATTAAAAGCCTCAAACAAAACCATCGGATTTGTAGCTACTATGGGCGCACTGCACCAGGGCCATATCTCACTTATTGAGCTTGCGAAGCAGCAAAACGACATAGTTGTATGCAGCGTTTTTGTTAATCCCACCCAGTTTAACGACCCAAAAGACCTGGAAAAATATCCCCGCACAATTGAGGCCGATACTAAAATGCTGGAGCAGGCCGGCTGCGATATTTTGTTCAGCCCGGGAGTAAATGAGATGTATGATGATAATGAACAATGGCATTTAAATATTGGCGAAACCGAGCATTTGCTGGAAGGGGAATTCCGCCCGGGGCATTACCAGGGGGTTACGCAAGTAGTAAATAAGCTGTTTAATATTGTTAATCCCGACAAGGCTTACTTCGGCCAAAAGGATTACCAGCAATTTTTGATCATCAGTAAAATGGTTGATATATTAAATATGCCGGTAAAGCTTGTGATGTGCCCTATCCTGCGTGAAGCAGACGGGCTGGCCATGAGTTCGAGGAATATCCACTTAACGCCGCAAGACCGGCAGCATGCGCTTATCCTGTCAAAAACACTTAACTGGCTCAAAGATAATTTTGATAAACACAACATCCCCGAATTAAAACAAGAGGCTGAGAAAATGATCAATTCCGAACCCGGCGTAGAGCTTGATTACCTTGCCATTGCCGATGGCGACACCCTGCACCCTGCAACGGAAAATACCAAAAGTATAGTGGCCCTGGTAGCCGCCAAAGTTGGGAAGACGCGGTTAATAGATAATGTGGCGTTGAAGTAGTCCATGGTCGATTGTCCATAGACCATGGTGATAACCAGCTGTTATTTACAATATTGCTCTTCTGCCATGGACTATGGTCTTTTGACTATGGACTAAAACTTAAGACTCCAGACTAAAAACTTCCAGCTTCCTCCCCATCACCTCACTAATTTTCCGGTACGATTCAAATGTCCAGCCGGCAACGTGCGGGGTTAGGATCACCTTGCCTGATTGTTTAAGCTCCTCAAACCATTCCTGCTCAGCCAGTGCTGGAAATTTCTCCACTTCCAGCACATCCAGCCCGGCACCTAAAATCTTGCCTTGTTTTATTGCATTAAGCACGGCCCTAACCTGTGCCGTTTTACCGCGGGAGGTATTGATAAAGAATATAGGTTTCCTGAAATGGAACAGAAATTCTTCGCTGATCAGGTATTGCGTTTCGCGGGTTAGCGGTACGTGCAGGCTCAGCACATCGCTGTGCTTCACAATTTCCTCCATGCTTACTTCGCGTGCATATCGGTCGCTGAAACCGGTTTTATATTTATCGTAAGCAATAACGTCAACCCCAAAGCCCGAGAGTTTTTTGGCAAAGCTGCTGCCCATGTGCCCGTACCCGACAATGCCTACCGTGCGGCCTTTTAGTTCGTAGCCACGGTTAGCTTCGCGCAACCAGCTCCCGGTGCGGATCTCCGCATCTGCCCTGTTAAAATTATTCATTAAAGACAGCAGCAAGCCCACCGCGTGTTCGCCAACGGCATCCATATTGCCTTCGGGGGCGTTTATCAGTGTTATGTTTTTTTCGGCGGCGTATGGCTCATCTATGTTATCCATACCGGCACCTGCCCGGCAAATAAAACGCAGATTTTTAGCAGCATCCAGGTATTGCCTGTTCAATAAGAATTTAGAGCGGATAACCAGCCCGGCATAATCGCTTATTATTTGCAGCGCTTCGGCAGCGGTTATTTTGGGTTGATAGTCGCAATGATACCCTTTGGCTTCGGCCATTTCCATAAAAACGGGGTGGATATCATCAACAATAAGGATATTATTTTTCAAAGACTTAACGTTTATATCAAACCGTAAAATTATAAAATGGCGTGGTTAATTAACATTCATGCAACGGTTTATTAATAAAAGATGACATTTTGTGCGTTAAATAAAACTGGCACGCTTATAGTCTGTTATTTACTACACGGATTAAGAACCGGAAAAAATAAAAATGAAACTTAAGAAATTTGGAGCAAGTATGAAAATGCAGGCCAGCAGGCTCTCGCATCAGGGTTTTAGGCAGATCTTTGATCGTATAAACCAGCTCAATATAAAAAATGGTGTTGATAAATTAGGGCTCGATAAGTTTATTGAGCAATGTGCTTACTTGGCGGCGGGCTCAGGTGTAGTATCCGGCACCGGCGGCGTATTAACAATGGTGATTGGCGTACCTGTAGATTTCATCAACCTGATCACCCAACAATTTAGGGTAACCATGGCCATTATGTATTACAAAAGGGGCCATTACCAAATAGGGTTTGAGGAATTTATGTCGATGATAGCAACTTCACTCAAAGTTGAAGCCGGCGTTACTTTGACCAAAAGCATGATGGAAGGTGTAGCCGAAAAGCTGCTCATGATATTAGGCACACGGACCGCCGAAAGATTGGTGCCGGTTGTAGGTGCGGTCATTGGCGGTACAGCAAATTACCTGTTCATCAAACGCATGGCTGAATCAGTAAAGAAAATGCAACTGGTTGAGCCGGTTGTTATAGTTGTAGACTAGTTCATGGTTCATAGTTGATATTTCATGGCCGGATTAAGCTCTTGTAAACTAGTTATAGCCATGAACTGTGAACCATCAACCATCAACTATGAACTAACTTACCTGTTCGCGGTGATCATATTAGTCAATTTCACAAAATCATCAACACTTAAACGCTCGGCACGAAGATCAAGCATGGGCTCATCGGTCATTTTTTCCTTACTTATTAGTGATGATACTGCATTGCGTAATGTTTTTCGGCGTTGGTTAAAGCCAGCCTTTACCACCTGCCAGAACAATTTTTCGTCGCAACCCAGCGTCTCAGTCTTGTTACGGGTTAACCTTATAACTGCTGATAGTACCTTGGGTGGCGGATTAAATACTCCTGCCTTTACGGTGAATAAATACTCCACTTTATAATAGGCCTGAAGGAACACGCTCAGTATCCCATACTCCTTGCTGCCTGGTTTCGAGTTACAACGTTCAGCAACCTCCTTTTGAAACATGCCTACCACTTCAACAACCTGTTGCCGGTTATCAAGCACCTTAAAAAGAATCTGGGATGAGATATTATAAGGAAAGTTACCGATTATCCCCATCGGCCCGTTAAAATACGCTGCGAAATCCATCTCCAGGAAATCGGCGTTAATAAGGCGTTTACCTAAAGCCGGGTATTTTTTTTGAAGATACTCGTACGATTCGGTATCGATGTCAATTAGTGAAACCTCCAGATCAGGCTTCTGCAATAAAAAATCTGAAAGGATGCCCATACCTGGCCCGACCTCAAGAACCTGGTGATAACCAAGATCGGGGCGCAGACTGTCGACTATTTTTGCAGCAATATTTTTATCAGTAAGAAAATGCTGACCTAAATGCTTTTTTGCTCTTACCAACGTCATTATTAATCAAATATTGAGCAAATTAAGGCATATTTGTTCTTTAATGAGTTAAAATCTTTTTATTTGCATGGTTAAAGCTGAAAGTTTAAAGCAAAAAGCAGGAAGCCAAACCAATAAAACTGGTAAAATATCCACCCAAAAAATCGGTGTAATCACCTGTTAATCGGGGTAATCATATATAACATGAGCGAGAAAATTAAAATAGGAATCAGCATAGGCGACGTTAACGGAATAGGTTTGGAAATAATTATAAAAACATTGGCCGATAGCCGTATTTATGATTATTGCATTCCTGTTGTTTACGGCCATACCAAGCTGGCTTCCTTTTACCGTCGTACCACAACGGTTGAAGATCTTAATTTTTTTGTGATCAATCAGCCATCTGAAGGAAAAAAGGAAGGACGGAAACCAAACATGATCAATTGCTGGGATGAGGATGTAAAGGTTGAACCAGGCGTAGCCAATAACGAAGTTGGCAAATATGCCTTTATGTCGTTAGAACGCGCAACTGCCGACCTGATAAACGGGCAAATTGATGCACTGGTTACCGCACCTATCAATAAGGACACTATTCAAAGCGAACAGTTTAATTTCCCGGGCCACACCGAATACTTACAGGATCGGGATGGCGCAGCCGAGTCCCTGATGTTTTTGGTAAGCGATACCCTGCGGGTTGGCGTTGTTACCGGGCATATTCCGCTTGCGAAAGTTTCGGAAAGCATAACCATTAATAAGATAGTAAGCAAGCTTAAGCTTATGGATGCCAGTTTACGTAACGACTTCTGGATCCGCAAGCCTAAAATTGCAGTACTCGGCCTTAATCCGCATGCAAGTGATAACGGGCTTATCGGCAATGAGGAGCAAGCCGTAATTATTCCGGCGATCGAGGAGGCCCGTAACAATAATATCCTGGCTTTCGGCCCGTATGCTGCCGATGGCTTTTTTGCAAATGGCACCTATTTACAGTTTGACGCCGTGCTGGCTATGTATCACGACCAGGGCCTCATTCCGTTTAAACAAATAGCTTTTGAATCCGGTGTAAACTTTACTGCCGGTTTAAACTTCGTACGCACCTCGCCAGACCATGGTACGGCCTATGATATCGCCGGAAAAAACCAGGCATCCGAGATCTCGTTCCGCGAGGCCTTGTTTACGGCCATGCATATCGTAAAGCACCGCCGCGAAACACTGGAGCTCCACGAAAACCCGCTTACTATCACCAAATTGAGCCGCGACAGGGATTAGGGAAATTTAACACCCTTTCAATCAACAATTGGGATTAACCTCACTCGAAATTTAATAATAAAAAGGCCAGTAGAACATAATTTTTACGGGTCTTTTATTGTAGCTAATTTGTTACAGCCAATATTTTGCTATCATTTGCCTAACAGATTGCAATTCAGGGTCCTGTGTAACAGAAAAATACGAAAAACTACTAAAGCCATAGGATTTATATCCTTTATATACTTTTTAAAATAATTTAAAAAGGCTTGCACTTTTCGATTAGTTTTTTTCTAAGTTTATCGAATATTTTCTCAACCAATACTTTTTATACCTAAAATCAAAATTTATGAAGATTAATTTACCTTTAAAATTCTGTTGGTTAACCGCTGCGCTATTAGCTGCAGGTTATACCAGCGGCTATTCCAGCCCAATAAAAGCCAAAGAGCACGACAGGGCTGTTCACACTCAAATGCCGGTAAAAGGAACCATTAAGGATGCCGCAACAGGCGAATTGCTGATTGGTGTATCGGTATCTATCAAAGGCACCACCACTGGCGTGCAATCAGATGTTAACGGTGCATTTACATTAAACGCTAATCCAGGCGATGTACTTGTGTTTACGTACATTGGCTACATTAGCCAGGAGGTTACTGTAGGTAATGACGCCAACATTAGCGTGACGTTAAAAGCTGATTCAAAACAGCTGACAGAAGTTGTTGTAACAGCTCTTGGTATTTCCAGGGAATCAAAAACACTGTCGTATGGTGTGCAAACAATTAAAGGCAACCAGGTTACTGATGTTCCTGATGCCAGCCTTATAAATAGCTTATCGGGTAAAATTGCCGGTGCACAGATCACTAAAAGCTCGTCAGGTGTTGGTGGTTCTACTAAAGTTGTATTACGTGGTAACAAATCCATCAACGGCGACAACAACGCCTTATATGTAATTGATGGTATCCCAATGCCACGAAACTTAAGCGGCCAGATTGGCGGCGTGTTTGGTGGTATGGATCGTGGTGACGGTATTGAAAACCTTAATCCTGATGATGTTGAAAGCATCAGCGTACTACCCGGCTCTTCTTCGGCAGCGCTTTATGGTAGCCAGGGTTCAAACGGTGTTATCTTAATTACCACTAAAAAAGGTAAAGCAGGGAAAGCGCTTGTTAGCTTTTCATCAAACACCACGTTTGAAAGCCCGTTTGAAATTCCAAAATTGCAAACTACTTATGGCGAAACAACAGTAGAAAACGGGAAGCCGGTTGATTTTTCTCCGCAAAGCTGGGGTTCAAAAGTTTCCGCAAATAACTCTGCCGATCCTAAATCATTCTTTAACACAGGCAAAACTTTCATTAACGCGCTTTCTTTACAAACCGGAACTGAAAAAAATCAAAGCTATTTTTCTTTCGAAAGCACTAATTCAAGTGGTATTATTCCAAAGAATACTTTAGATAAGTATAATTTTACAGCAAGGAATACCAGTAAATTCTTTAACGACAAATTAACACTTGATGTGTCGGCCAACTACGTGTCTCAAACAGTTAATAACAGGCCAAACCAGGGGTATTATTATAACCCATTGGTATCATTATACTTATTCCCCCGTGGAGTTGATTTCAATCAGTATAAAAACAATTATGCAGTATATGATCCTGATCGTGTTTTGTACACTCAAAACTGGCCATATGCTATCAGCGATATTGCTACTCAAAACCCATACTGGATTGTAAACCGCAATACCAACCAAGACAGGTTGAACCGTATATTAGGTACAGTTAGCTTAAAATACGACATAACAAGTTGGTTAAACATTGCCGGCCGTTTAAAGGTTGACAGAACTGAGGATGTTTTTGAATCACAAGAATATGCAACGTCAAGCACTGTGCTTGTTGGCCCCAAAGGTGCTTACACTTACAACCCAAGTAGCATTAACCAAACTTATGCTGATTTAATTGCCAACCTAAACAAAAAATTTGGCAAATTTAGCCTTACCGCAAACGTTGGGGGTAGCTTTCAAAATTCACAAACCCAGGGTTCAAATACCAGTGGTAACTTATTGAATATTGCTAACGTTTTCTCAATATCTAATATTGATTACACGAGAGTGCATCCTACGCAATACGCCGACAGGCAACAGATCCAGTCTGTATTTGGTACTGCAACATTAGGGTATAACGATTATTTATTTTTAGATGTAACCGGTAGAAATGACTGGGATTCAACGTTAGCATTTACAAGCAAACAAGACTTTTTCTATCCGTCGGTTGGCTTGAACTTTGTATTAAGCCAGGCAGCCAAGCTTCCTGATTTCATCAGCTTCGCTAAAATCCGTGGCAACCTTTCTAACGTTGGTAACGGTGCGGGTGCAATTCAATACGCTACAAATCCAAGCTATGCGGTATCAAACGGTGCTGTAAATTCAATTGGTGCAAAAGCTTTATTAACCCTGAAACCTGAAAAAACCCGCTCTTATGAGTTAGGAGCTGACCTGCGTTTCTTCAACGACAAGCTAAGCTTTACCTTTAACGCTTACAAATCGTTTACTAAAAACCAGATCTATCCTATTACAGTTAGTCCTACAACTGGTTTCAGCACCTACTACTTTAACGGTGGTGACTTAGAAAACAAAGGTTTGGATTTAACTTTAGCATATAACGCTAAATTTGGCGACTTTACCTGGAAACCAAGCTTTAACTTCTCATTAAACAGGAGCAAAGTGCTTGATGTACTGGAGTATACTGATCCTGCAACGGGTAAATATACCAGCCTTGACTACGTAAACCTTTCGGGTGATGTGTACAACTTAAGGGTACAAAAAGGTGGCGCCTATGGCGACATGTATGCTTTGGCTGCTGAAAAAGATGCCCAGGGAAATTACATTGTTGACGCAAATGGAGTTCCTATTAAATCGTCAGAATACACTAAAATCGGTAACGTAAATCCTAACTTTATAGCTGGTTTACAAAACGAATTTAGTTACAAAAACTTTAGACTGAGCTTCTTAATCGACGGAAAATTCGGCGGACAGGTTGTTTCCGGTACACAGGCAATTCTTGACCAATACGGTGTTTCAGCTGCTTCAGGAGCAGCAAGAGATGCCGGGGGCGTTGTTGTTAACGGTAAAAAAGTGGACGCTCAAACTTACTATCAAACAATTGGCGGCAGAAATCCTACAGCTGATTTGTATACTTACAGCGCAACAAACATCCGTTTACGTGAGCTAATATTCGGTTATACCTTGCCAGGCAGCCTGTTTAATAATACGATTAAAAACATCGGTATTTCAGTAGTCGGAAGAAACCTTTGGATGATAAAAAACAATGCGCCGTTTGATCCGGATGCTAACTTATCTACAGCAAACGGGTTACAGGGACTGGATGTATTCAACCTTCCAACCATCAGAAGCGTAGGATTTAAAGTTAGCGCCCAGTTTTAATGGTTAGATTCATAAATGATATTGAAATGAAAACAAAATATTTAAATAAAAAATTAGGCATCGCATTAGCACTTATTGGGCTAGGCTTTACCATCACTCAGTCTTCGTGCACCAAAAATTTTGAAAAGTATAATACTAATAAGTATAATGCTACAGATTCATTGTTGAAAATTGATGGCGAAGGCTACGGATCTTTCCTGATCCCAATGCAGTTGGGCGTTGTAAATTCAACAAATTACAATTTCCAGGTACAGCAAAACCTCAACGCTGACATTTTCTCAGGCTTCATGATGTCTGGCGATCCGTTTAACGGCGGCGTAAACAACACCAATTATGGTTTGGTTTCAGGCTGGAATACTGCGGCTTTTGATTTAGCTTACCCATCAATAATGAGTAACTGGCAATCAGTTTACAAAAAAGCAGCTGCAGCAGCTCCTGATTTTTTAGCTGTAGCTTACATTTTAAAGGTTGAAGGTATGCATCGCCTTACTGATATTTACGGACCTATCCCGTATATTCAATTTGGCAAGGGTGGTCTTTCGACACCTTACGACAGCCAGCAGGCTGTTTACAACCAGTTCTTTGTTGAACTTAATTTAGCTACAAAAACATTAGAAGATTACGTAGCATTACATCCGGGAGCTAAACCAATGGCTGCATATGATTTGATTTATGGTGGTGATTATACCAAATGGATAAAATTTGCGAATTCATTAAAGCTGCGCCTGGCAATCCGTATTTCAATGGTTGACCCTGCCACTGCGAAAACCCAGGGCGAGTTAGCAATGAGTGATAAAGGCGGTTTAATTACAAGCAACGATGATAATGCTTATGTAAAAGCAGCCAACGGCGTTACTTTTACAAACCCGCTTTGGTCTGTTGATTATGAATATACAGATATTAACCTTGGCGCACCGATGGAATGCTACCTTAAAGGATTTAATGATCCAAGGCTTGCCGCTTACTTCCTGGTAAACAAAAATGGTGAGTACCGGGGTATCCGTAATGGCGTGGCAATAAGCTCAACAAGCCAGTATGCGGATGCAAGTAATTTTAATATGACCAGCACATCACCTATCAGGTTTATGGCTGCTTCAGAAATTTATTTCCTAAAAGCAGAAGCAGCATTACGTGGCTGGAATGCAGGCGGTACTGCCCAAAGCTTTTACGAGCAGGGTATAAACACGTCTTTCACGCAAAGCAGTGTATCATCAAGCACTTATCTTACTGATGCTACAAGTACCGAAGCGCCCTATGTTGATTTATCAAGCAACGTAAACAACGTGCCTGCAGGCTCCCCATACTTAAGTAAAATAACCGTTAAATGGAATGAGGCAGATACCTATCAGCACAAGCTGGAGCGCATCATCACCCAAAAATGGTTAGGCTTATGGCCTGATGGCGAAGAAGCATGGGCTGAATTCAGAAGAACTAACTACCCTGTGTTAATGCCTGTTGTTGTTAACAACAGCCAGGGAACCATCAGCACTACAGGCTTTATCCGCAGGTTACCATTCTCTGCAAATGAGTACAGGGACAATAAGGATGAGGTTACAAAAGCATTAAGCTTACTTAACGGTCCTGACAATGGCGGAACCCGTTTATGGTGGGATTTAGCTACCAAAAACTAAAATAAATTATTATTCTTACAGAAGGGCCCTTTAAAGAGGGCCCTTCATGCTTAAAGAGCTATAGGTTTTAACGATTTTTGGAGCTTAAAATCGTTTTAAAAAAACACTTTTCTATTATCATATTTATCCTTACATTTGCGGGCTAATTGTTGCTCATTGAAATCGCTAAGAAATTATTCGATTCCTTATACCGGCCTGAAACTGGGGAAGCACCAGTTTGAGTATGTTGTTAACGATGCCTTTTTCGACGAGTTCGAATATTCGCTGGTTAAAAAAGCAAACTTAAACTGCCAGGTTGAGTTGGAGAAGCAGGAGACCATGATGATCCTGAATTTTCAGATCACCGGTACAATTGATACAAATTGCGACAGGTGTTTGGCGCAATATCCGCAGCAGGTGGATATACACGAACAAGCCATCGCCAAGTTTAGCGACGAGGAGATAGATGAGGATGAAGAGATCATCACCCTGACAAAAAATGATCACGAGATCAATATAGCAGGGTTAATGTATGAATATATAAACGTTGCTTTGCCGTTTATAACAGTTTGTGATAACGAGGGTAATACACCCTATTGTGATAAAGAAATGCTGGAAAAGCTTAATAACCTTTCAGCAAATACAGAAAAAGATGAGCAGATTGACCCAAGGTGGGAAGCGCTCAAAAAGATTAAATAAAAATATAAATACCAGGTTTTATGCCACATCCAAAACGCAAAATATCCAAATCAAGGAGAGATAAACGCAGAACGCATGATAATGCTGTTGCGCCAACTTTAACTACCTGCAAAACTACAGGTGCCGTACATTTGCCACACAGAGCTTACACTGTTGACGGTAACGTATACTACAACGGTAAATTACTGATTGAGAAGGCAGCTGTAGCTTAAGTTTAATTTTCTGAAATGAAGATTGGCTTAGATATTATGGGCGGTGATTACGCTCCCAAAGCAACCGTTTTAGGGGCAATTGCGGCTTATGATGTTCTGTCTGTCAACCAAAAGCTTGTGCTTATTGGTGACAAGGACGCAGCTATAGGCATTCTCCAGGAAAATAACTTTAACCCGGATCATTTCGAGTATGTACATACAACCGAAGTGATCGGCATGGGTGAGCATCCTACGAAGGCAATTGTTCAAAAGCCCGACTCCAGTATTGCTGTGGGCTTTAAACTGCTTAAGGAAGGTGCAATTGATGCATTTTCATCTGCCGGCAATAGCGGTGCTATGCTGGTGGGCGCTATGTTTAGCGTAAAGGCAATTCCCGGCGTTTTACGCCCGGCGATTGCAAGTTTTATACCTAAACTGAATGGCGGTTTGGGTATTTTAATTGATGTAGGCGCCAATGCCGATTGCAAACCCGAATATTTACTTCAGTTTGGTGTGCTGGGCAGTTTGTTTGCGCAGTACATTTATAACATTGACAACCCGAGGGTTGCCTTAATGAATATAGGCGAAGAAGAGGAAAAGGGCAATATACTTTGCCTGGCAGCCTACCCGCTTATGAAGGAATCTCCACTTATTAATTTCACCGGTAACGTTGAAGGCCGCGACCTGTTTGGCGACCATGCTGACGTTTTTGTTTGCGATGGCTTTACCGGCAACATAATGTTAAAGCTTGCCGAATCGTTTTACGTGGTTACGCTTAAAAAGAAGATCAAGGACGAATTTTTCGACAGGTTTAACTATGAGCAATACGGCGGCAGCCCTATTTTGGGTGTAAATGCCCCGGTTGTAGTTGGTCACGGTATTTCAAGCCCCGAGGCCATAAAAAACATGGTGCTGCTTTCAAAAAACATGGTTGAAAGTGCCATTACAGATAAAATTAAACTGGCTTTCCAGTAGAGGATATTATAATGAATAAAATTCATGCTGCTATTACAGCCGTGAACGGTTACGTACCCGATTATGTACTTACCAACCACGAGCTGGAAACGATGGTGGACACCAACGACGAGTGGATAACCACGCGTACAGGCATCAAAGAGCGAAGGATATTGAAGGGCGAGGGCCTGGGCACATCAGACATGGCGGTACCCGCTGTGAATGGTTTGTTAAAAAAACGCGGTATTGGAGCCGATGAGATCGATCTGATCATATTTTGTACATCCACGCCTGATCGTGTATTCCCGGCTACAGCAAATATATTGGCCGACAAGATTGGTGCTAAAAATGCCTGGGGGTACGACCTGCAGGCCACTTGTTCAGGCTTTTTATTTGGGCTTGCAACCGGTTCTCAATTTATAGAAAGCGGCAAACACAAAAAGGTTCTGGTTGTTGGCGGCGACAAAATGTCGTCGATGATAGATTATAGGGACCGCGCTACCTGCATTATTTTCGGGGATGGCTGCGGTGCTGTTTTATTAGAACCTAACGACGAAGGAAACGGAATTATCGATTCTGTTTTAAAGAGTGATGGTGCGGGTCTTCCATTCCTGCATCAAAAAGCAGGAGGATCTGCAAGGCCTACTTCACACGAAACCATTGACGCCCGCGAACACTACCTATACCAGGAAGGACGATCCGTTTTTAAATTTGCAGTAACCAATATGGCCGAAGTTGCCGCCGAGGTAATGGAGCGTAATAACTTAACAGCCGACGATATTGCATGGCTGGTACCACACCAGGCCAATAAACGCATTATTGACGCGACAGCCAGCCGTACCGGCGTTAGTTCAGATAAAGTAATTATAAATATTGAACGTTACGGTAATACCACGAACGGAACTTTACCTTTGTGTTTGTGGGAGTGGGAAGATAAATTTAAAAAAGGTGATAACCTTATAATTGCTGCATTTGGTGGCGGATTTACCTGGGGATCGATCTATTTAAAATGGGCTTATTGATGAGCAGTTTTGAAAGAGTGCGAACTATAGAGTTAAAATAATTTTATACTTTTAGTCCGCACTTTTAAGTTAATATCTGTACATCAAGATATTTTTTCAATAAAAAAATAAAAAATGAGTAAAATTCATGCTGCTATTACAGCTGTACACGGTTACGTGCCTGATTATATACTAACTAACCAGGAGCTGGAAACAATGGTAGACACCAACGACGAGTGGATAACCACCCGTACTGGCATAAAGGAACGAAGAATTTTAAAGGGAGAGGGTTTAGGCACTTCAGACCTTGCCGTTCCGGCTGTTGAAGCCCTCTTAAAAAAACGCGGCATCAGCGCCAATGAACTTGACCTGATTATCTTTTGCACCACTACTCCCGACCGCGTATTCCCTGCTACGGCAAATATATTAGCCGATAAAATTGGCGCAAAAAATGCCTGGGGTTACGACCTGCAGGCAGCATGTTCCGGCTTTTTATTCGGATTGGCTACCGGCTCGCAGTTTATAGAAAGCGGAAAACATAAAAAAGTATTGGTTATTGGCGGAGACAAAATGTCGTCGATCACCAATTACGAAGACCGTGCCACCTGTATTATTTTTGGCGATGGCTGCGGCGCAGTTTTGCTGGAACCGAATGACGAAGGCAATGGCATCATCGACTCCATTTTAAGAAGCGACGGCTCCGGTGTACCTTACCTGCACCAAAAGGCAGGCGGATCAGTTAAACCTGCTACGCACGAAACCGTTGATGCGCGTGAACATTTTGCTTACCAGGAAGGCCAGGCAGTATTTAAATTCGCCGTTACAAAAATGGCGGATGTTGCAGCCGAAGTAATGGAGCGTAATCACCTGCAATCAGAAGATATTGCATGGCTGGTACCGCACCAGGCCAACAAACGCATAATCGATGCAACCGCCAACCGTACCGGTGTTACTGCCGACAAGGTGATCATAAACATTGAGAAGTATGGCAATACAACCAACGGAACTATCCCGCTGTGTTTGTGGGAGTGGGAAGACAAATTTAAAAAGGGCGACAACCTGATATTAGCAGCCTTTGGCGGTGGCTTTACCTGGGGATCGATCTATTTAAAATGGGCGTACTGAGTGATGTGCGAATGAGTGGATGTGCAGATGTGCGGATAACTGTGATTTGTACACCTCCATTTTAGAACATTATCAAATATGTTTTGTTTATTTGCTTACATAAACTAATAATCTTAATTAATTAAAAAATCCGTAGATCTGCACATTCGAAATTCGCACATTTGGAGTTTGCACATCTGCACATTATCATATAACTTTATCAAAACCAATTAATCCCCGGCATGGATATTAAACAAATTCAGGATCTTATACGCTTTGTTTCCAAATCAGGAGTAAACGAAGTTTCAATAGAGCAGGAAAACTTTAAGATCACAATAAAAACCAATGCGGTTTCAACAATTGTGAATGCAACAGTTCCTGATGTAAGCTATGCGCCTGCGCCAGTTGCAGCAGCCCCAGTGGCAGCTATTCCAGCAGCGGCACCGGTTGCCGATACATCACACTACATCACTGTAAAATCGCCGATGATTGGCACTTTTTATCGTTCTGCAAGCCCTGAAAAGCCATTATTTGTGAACGTTGGCGATGAAATAAAACCGGGCTCAGTGCTTTGTATTATTGAAGCAATGAAATTATTTAATGAAATTGAATCGGAAGTATCCGGTCGGATCGTAAAGATACTGGTTGATAACGCATCGCCGGTTGAGTATGACCAGCCGTTATTTTTGGTTGAACCTATGTAATTATGATTGATTACACCGATCTTAAAAAGATTGTACCGATTTTCTGATTAACAATTGAATCGGTGTAGTCATCAAGCAATCGGTGAAATCACAAAAATCAAACTATGTTTAAAAAAATACTAATAGCTAACCGGGGAGAGATTGCCTTGCGAATTATTCGCACCTGTAAGGAAATGGGCATAAAAACCGTAGCTGTATATTCAACTGCCGACAGGGACAGCCTTCACGTTCGTTTTGCTGATGAAGCTGTTTGTATAGGCCCCCCTCCAAGTCGCGATTCGTACCTGAATATCCCGAACCTTATATCGGCAGCCGAGCTTACCAATGCAGACGCTATTCATCCTGGTTACGGATTTTTATCAGAGAACGCAAAGTTCTCTTCCATATGTGCCGAGTACGGCATCAAATTTATTGGAGCTACTGCTGCACAGATAAATGCCATGGGCGATAAGGCCTCGGCTAAGGAAACCATGAAAAAAGCCGGTGTGCCCTGCATTCCGGGTTCCGAAGGTTTATTGACCAGCGTACAGGAAGGGATCGCAATCTCTAAAAAAATAGGTTATCCCGTTATATTAAAGGCCACCGCAGGTGGGGGTGGCAGGGGAATGCGTATAGTTTGGAAGGATGAAGAGTTTGAAAATGCATGGGATAGCGCTCGTGCAGAGTCAGGCGCAGCCTTTGGAAACGATGGCATGTACCTTGAAAAATATGTACAGGACCCACGCCACATCGAGATCCAGGTAGTTGGTGATCAGTATGGCAAGGTTTGTCACCTTTCAGAACGCGACTGCTCTATTCAGCGCCGTCACCAAAAATTGGTTGAAGAATCGCCATCGCCGTTTATGACAGAAAAGCTGCGTAAAAAAATGGGCGAAGCTGCCATCAAAGGCGCGAAGGCTGTAAAATACGAAGGCGCCGGCACCGTTGAGTTTTTGGTTGACAAGGACCGCAATTTTTATTTCATGGAAATGAATACCCGAATCCAGGTAGAACACCCCGTTACCGAGGAGGTTATTAATTTCGATTTAATAAAGGAGCAGATCAAGGTTGCCGCTGGTATCCCTATCTCGGGTAAAAACTACGAACCGATATTACACGCTATTGAGTGCCGTATCAATGCCGAGGATCCGTTTAACAACTTCCGCCCGTCTCCGGGTAAGATCACCAACTTCCATTCACCCGGTGGTCATGGAGTGCGCATCGATACCCATGTTTACAGTGGCTATGTGATTCCGCCTAACTACGACTCGATGATTGCAAAGGTTATTTGCATGGCGCAGACCCGCGAAGAAGCCCTGGCAACAATGGAGCGCGCATTAAGCGAATTTGTAATTGAAGGTGTAAAAACAACCATTCCATTCCATTTGAAATTATTGCAGGACCCAAATTTCCGGGCGGGCAATTTCACAACCAAGTTTATGGAGACCTTTGAATATTCAGAATAAAAAAACCGGGGTATAAAAATTAAACGTATTTAATGTTCCGGGCGCTTAAGCCGGTTTTTATTTCAAAATGGCCAATTTAGGTAAAAAGCTGATCCAGGCGATCCAGGATAAAGGAAACAAGTTAGAAGGTGAAATGTCGTTCTTTGAGCATTTAGAGGCTTTAAGATGGCACCTTATCCGCGCGGCGTTAGCTATAGTTGTATTTTCAGGCTTAGCGTTTGCCTATTACGACAAAATTTTTAATGGTATAATTATGGCGCCCGCCAATACCAATTTCTGGACTTACCGTATGATGTGCGGGATGGGAGATTTGCTCCACAGTATCTTGCCGTCATTGTTCGCTGCAAAAGATTTTTGTGTTCAAAGTATCAGTATTCCTTTGATCAATACCGAAATGGCAGGTCAGTTTACGCTGCAAATCAATTCCTCGTTAATGATTGGCTTAGTTTTAGGTATCCCTTACTTGTTTTGGGAACTTTGGAGATTCATTAAACCTGCGCTACATGAGAAGGAGCGGAAGGCCGCAAGCGGATTTGTTTTCTATGCTTCTTTCTTATTCATATTAGGTGTATTGTTTGGATATTACATCATCACGCCCTTATCGTTGCGGTTTTTAGCAGGGTATAAAGTAAGTGATTCTATTCAAAATCTATTTTCCATTGACTCTTATCTTTCATCTGTCTCTACTTTAACCCTGGCGACAGGAGTGGTTTTTCAATTGCCAATTTTGGTGTATATTGTTGCGAGCCTTGGCTTTTTAACGCCAAAACTGATGCGCAGCAGCAGGCGCTACGCTATTGTAATTATATTGATAATTGCCGCTGTGGTAACACCAACCCCTGATGCACTTACCATGACTGTGGTGGCTATTCCATTATTTGTTTTGTACGAGCTGAGTATAGTAGTTGCAGGTGTTGTTGAAAGACGACGCAAGGCCAAGGAATTAGCATCGTAATATTTTAATGTACGAATTTTTGATGTGCGGATGTGCGAATGACCTTTAGGTTCGCAAATCCGCACATTTTATTTATAAGGCATTTCCCACCATCCCAGTAATTTCTTAATCCGCACATTTGCACATCCACGCATCCGCACATCATCCTCCCTTCTTTCCCACAAAAATTTTACCTTCGTCCCTTACAATAATCACTAAATTTGATGTTATGAATAAAGGGCTAAAGATTGCTATTGGCGCTGATCACGCCGGGTTTGATTATAAACAGGCTTTGATTGAAAGCTTGGACGTTTCAGAAGTTAAAGATTTCGGAACCTATTCCGATGCTTCGGCAGATTACCCGGACTTTGCCCACCCCGTGGCCCTGGCTGTTGAAAGCGGCGACTTTGATTTCGGGATCCTGGTATGTGGTAGCGCTAACGGTGTTGCTATAACAGCAAACAAACACCAGGGCATTCGCGCAGCTATCTGCTGGAATGAAGAGCTGGCTGTACCTGCCCGTAGTCATAACAACGCAAATATTGTTTGCATCCCGGCACGTCATATTTCTATCGAATTGGCAAAAAAGATCGTAGAGATATTCCTAAGCACCGAGTTTGAAGGCGGGCGGCACGCAAACAGGGTGAATAAGATTGCTTGTTAAAGAAGTAGCGATCAGAGGCTAGAGACCAGAGATTAGTTGCCTTTCTGCCTTTGATATGAACTAAAGAAACTAACTGACCAAAAATGAATAAATTATTCCTGACACTAACCGCATTGGGTGTGGTTACCAGCGCCTGCGCGCAACAAAACCCCACGGCCATGAAGTACGCTTCAATTATCAGTGCCGACCTGGCTAAGCAACACTTAAGTATCATTGCTTCCGATGCCTATGAGGGTCGCGAAACCGGCAAACCCGGTGCCGATAAAGCCGCACATTACATTGCCGATGAGTTTAAATCATTGGGTCTGCAGCCGATTGTAAAAGGCTCCTATTTTTTGGATGTGCCTGTGGTACAAAATTCATTTAAAGTAAATTCATTTTCCGTAAACGGAGCGGCACTAACCAGCGGCACAGACTTTACCGCAAGAGGTGGCGCGGGTACAAAAACAATAGATGCAAAGGACATTGTTTTTATTGGCTACGGAATAAGCACTGACAGTTATGATGACTTAAAAGGAATGGACCTTACCGGTAAGGTGGTAATGTACATCAGCAACGGCGAGCCAATGAACGATGGCAAGTCAAGAATTACAGGTACAGATAAACTATCTGACTGGAGCGGACAACGCAGCAGGAAGCGTACGCAATTGATCCAAAGTAAAAACCCTTTATTAATGCTGGCTGTATCACCAACCCCGGCAGCACTTCGTCCAGGTGGTGGTGGCCCGCCACGTTCATTGCCGATGATGGTGAAACAAGACGGCCCGACGCCAGCTGTAATATATACAATCCCACAATCGACCGCCGACCAGATTTTAAAAAGCACCGGTAAAACCATTGCTGATTTAAAGGCCTCAATTGATCAGTCAGGAACGCCGCAATCGCAGTTTGTTAAGGCTGATATTTCAACTTCTTATGCTACCGAGGAAATCCCGGTTAAAGCAGTTGACGTGTTAGGTTATTTGCCCGGCAGCGATCCAAAGCTAAAAAATGAGGTGCTGGTAATTTCGGCACATTACGACCACATTGGCCTGATGCCCGAAGGCTCAAAGGACATGGTAAATAACGGTGCAGACGATGACGGCAGCGGAACAACCGCCATAATGGAGATTGCACGTGCATTTTCAAAAGCTAAAAAAGATGGTCACGGCCCTAAAAGGAGCATCCTGTTTTTAGGCAACGTAGGCGAGGAAAAAGGTCTGCTGGGCTCACAATATTATACTGATCACCCGGTGATTCCATTGGCAAATACAATTACCGACCTAAATATCGATATGATCGGTCGTGTAGGTACTGAATATATTGGTAAGGCAGATTCTGCTAATTATGTATATGTAATCGGATCAGGAATGTTAAGCACCGATCTGCATAACGTGGACGAGAAAGCCAACAAAACCTACACCAACCTTATTCTGGATTACAAGTATGATGATCTGAACGATCCGAACAGCTTTTATACCCGCTCTGATCATTATAACTTCGCCAAACATGGCGTACCGATCATATTCTATTTCAACGGTGTACATGCGGACTATCACAAACCCGGCGACGAGGTGAGTAAGATCAACTTCCCGCTGCTGGCTAAACGTGCACAACTGGTGTATTATACCGCATGGGATTTGTTGAACGCCGATAAACGCCCGGTTGTTGACGGTAAAAAATAACCTCAAATCATCGGGCTGTAATGGCTTGGCTATAGAAAAGCGATAGGTTATCCTGTCGCTTTTTTTATTATAGTAATTTGGTTAATTTCAGCCACTAAATTAAAACCATGAAGAAATTTATACTATCACTTTCCCTTGCCGGTTTGGTGACCGGGGTCTTTGCACAGCAGGACCCAATTGCCATGAAATATGCGCCGATCATCAGCGCTGACCTGGCAAAAAAACATTTGAGCATTATCGCATCTGATGCCTTAGAAGGCCGCGAAACCGGCAAACCGGGTGCCGACAAAGCCGCTCATTATATTGCTGATGAGTTTAAATCATTGGGCTTACAGCCTATCGTAAATGGTTCATACTTTTTTGATGTCCCGCTAAGCGAAAATTCGCTGAATGTTTCATTTTCAGTAAATGGCACGGCATCAACTAATGGGGATGACTTTTTTGCATATAAGCCGGCAACCGACAGAACCTTGGACGTTAGCGAAATTGTATTTGTAGGCTACGGAACCGATACTGAAATTGCCGGCACCGACCTTACCGGTAAAATTGTTTTATGGATAAACGAGGACAAACCCGAAGCAGGTAAAACGCCTAATACAAGTTTCCGCGCCACTCCTGCCCGCGCATTGATCCTGAAAAATCTGCAAAGCAAAAGCCCCGCTATCATTTTAGCAGCCAGCGGTGAAATGGCTGATCTGCTTAAAAAGAACAAAGGTTATATTACTGCCGCGCGTTTAGGCATTAAGAAGGATGCAAGCACCGAAGTAGATAAAACTCCGGGAGTATTCTGGATCACCACCGGATTAGCCGATCAACTGGTAAAATCAAGCGGTAAAACTTATGACGCGCTAAAAGCAGCCGGAGCAAATGCTCAAACCATAAAAGCTGATGTTAAATTGAGCTACAAAACCATAACTAAGGATGTAAAAGCAGTTGATGTTTTAGGTTACCTGCCCGGCAGCGATCCAAAATTAAAGGATGAAGTGGTAGTAATCTAAGCACACTATGACCACATCGGCCTAATGCCTGAAGGTACTAAAGGCGACCGCGTAAACAATGGCGCCGATGACGACGGCAGTGGAACTACCAGCATAATGGAAATTGCCCGTGCATTTTCAAAAGCTAAAAAGGATGGCCATGGTCCGCGCAGAAGCATCCTGTTTTTAGGGAACGTTGGTGAAGAAAAAGGCTTGCTGGGTTCTGAATATTATACCGATCACCCGGTAATTCCTTTGGCTAATACAATTACAGATTTGAACATCGATATGGTTGGTCGCGTTGGTACCGAATACATCGGCAAGGCTGACTCTGCCAACTACGTGTATGTAATTGGTTCGGGCATGTTGAGTACCGACCTGCACAATGTGAATGAAAAGGCCAATAGCACCTACACCAAAATGGATCTGGATTATAAATATGACGATCCTAATGATCCGAACAGCTTTTACACCCGTTCAGATCATTACAATTTTGCTAAGCATGGCGTACCGATCATATTCTATTTCAACGGTGTACATGCCGATTACCATGGTGTTGGCGACGAGGTAAGTAAGATCAATTTCCCGCTGTTGGCTAAACGTGCCCAACTGGTATTTTATACCGCTTGGGACTTGTTGAATGCTGATAAACGGCCTGTGGTTGATAAAAAATAAACCTAAAAACAAGTATATTAGGGATGGGCGTTATGCCTATCCCCAATTGTAAACTATCTCTTAAAACAACCTACGATCTTATAAATGACCCTCAAAACTGCATTTTACGCAATTATCGGTTTGTTGATTTTTGTTAGTGCCTCTTGTAACAACGGTTCAATTACAAATGAACCAGTATTATCAGAAATTCAACGAATTTCGTCACCCGATAAAAAGGTAGATGCTGTTTTGGTTAACGCTGATGTTGACGCCACGACATCGACATCCTCAAAAATATTTACAGTTAAACGTGGCACCAAAATAAGCAGAAACGATTTTCAGTATGCCGTTTTTAACTCCGATCACACCAATAGGATGATCAAATTATCATGGGCAGAAAACAAGAAGCTAATTGTCTCATTTGATAAGGCGAGGATCTTTAATTACACCAATTTTTGGGAAAGCGGAGACGTAGATAATTATAAATATGTAGTGGAGGTACTTTTGAACTGTGCGTCTAAAGATCATCAGTTGGAGAAACATGATCTCAATCCTTAGATTATCCTGAATAGGGAAAGCCAGTTAAATTCTTGTTAAGAAAAAACTTAATCAACCCAATCAACTATTCACTTAATCAACTAAATCCCCTAACTTCGCAAATATGGGAAGCACGGCGGATGAATTTTTAGTAGCCTCAGAGGAAAAAGCTTTCGACATGGGGCACCGGCGCATTATCAATTACAACATTGGTAAATATGATGCTGCGGTTGAGCGGGGATTGTCGAAAATCATCAACCTTGAGAACACCAAACGCAAGGCCCACGCCATCAAGTGGAAGGTAATGGAAAACCTGGACAAGCTGCTCCCTGAGTTTGAGGCCAACTTTCAGAAACGCGGCGGCAAGGTAATTTGGGCAAATGATGCCGAAGAAGCCAACCGCGAGATCCTGAACATCATCAAAAAAGCCGGCGCCAAAACCGTTGTAAAATCAAAATCGATGGTTACCGAGGAAATTCAGTTGAATGAATTTTTGGAGGAACACCACATCGAATCACTGGAAACTGATCTTGGAGAATACATTGTACAATTGCTGGGGCAAAAGCCTTACCATATTGTTACGCCTGCCATGCACCTTTCTAAGGAAGACATCGCAAAGCTCTTCCACGAAAAGTTCGGCACTCCGCTTGATTATACCCCCCAACAACTTACCCAAAAGGCGCGTGAACTGCTGCGCGAAAAATACGTACAGGCCGACGTTGGCATTACGGGCGCCAACTTTTTACTTGCAGATACCGGCAGCATCGCGATAAGCGAAAATGAGGGCAATGCGCGTTTAAGCACTTCTTTCCCGAAGATCCATATTGCAGTTGTTGGGATCGAGAAACTTATTCCCTCGATAACTGATCTAGACCTGTTTTGGCCCATGCTATCAACACATGGCACGGGACAGAATTTAACGGTATATAACACCATATTAAGCGGCCCGCGCCAGGCTGATGAAACTGACGGACCGGATGAAATGTACGTTGTTTTGCTGGATAACGGACGCACTAACCTACTTGCTCAAAAGGACCAGCGCCAGGCCTTGTATTGCATTCGCTGCGGGGCCTGTTTAAACGCCTGCCCGGTATATAAAAACATTGGCGGCCATACCTACGAAGCTACTTACAGCGGCCCTATCGGGTCCATCATAACGCCACACATGGCAGGCATGGAAGAGTTTAAGCACCTCAGCTACGCCTCCAGTCTATGCGGAAAATGTACCGAAGTATGCCCTGTAAAAATCGATATCCACAAGATGCTGCTGCTCAACCGCCGTGATGCGGTAAACGAGATGCTGGTAACAACCAAAGAAAAATGGGGCTGGGCTTTCTGGAAAAAAGGAATGCTAAACCGGAAGTTTACAGACTTTTTTAGCGGCAAAACAAAAAACTTTTTACTCCGCCGGTTCTTCAAAAAAACATGGGGCCACTACAGGGAAATGCCAACCGTTGCTGAAAAATCATTCAGCCAGCAATACCAGGAGAAGAATGGATTTGGGGAGTAGTCTTTAGTTAATTAGCGACTAGAGATCAGAGGTTAGGAAAAAACCGCTTGCACATAATTTCTGGCGACTAACTTCCGTAACTAATCTCTGGACTCCAATTAACCGATCTCTAGTCTCCAACTAATCTCTGATCTCTAATTAAACTAGTCTCTAAAACTAATGCTTATTTCCGAACCCAAATTCCTTATAAGTATTTGGCAATTCTTCTGAACTGCTGAAGGGGAATGTGAATGAGGTCCACCAACTTTCAAAATCGGCATCCTTGTCCTTTGTTGGCTCGATCCTTACTGCGCGAAGCAGGTAAACACCCTCACGACTAAGATTAAATGTTACCTCGCCATCATTATTGGTAGTTAGGTTTTGGGTATAAACATTACCGGTAATAGTTTTTATATAAAGCTCCATAGCAGTAGATGCCGCTGGCTTGCCCTTAAATTGCAGTACAGCAATCATGTCGTCACCGTATTGCTTATCGTACGGGTTCTTCTTTAAAATTATTTCAAAATCCTCATTCAGCACCTTTTCGTAAGCCTTGCCATCCTGGTTATCAACGGAAACCAGTGTTTTTAAATAGCGGGTGTATTTTTCCTTTACCCTGAACTGGTTTCCACTTTTTACCTTTTCGGCCATTTTATCGAGGCCCTGGTTATTTAAAAACTCTGCATAGGCATCACGCGAGGTAAAGCTGAACTCATATCCTCTCGTCATTTCAATCAGCGATTGGCCGGGAAGCGTCATTTCATAAGTTAATACCGGGGTTGCAGTGTCCTTAGCCGCTTTAGTTAAATCAATTTTCTTTGAGCCGTTATATAGCATAAAACGGGCAGTTTTAGCTGGTTGATAGCCAATCTCGGCATCCTTTACAAAGGTGTCCCCGGTCAGTAAATGCAAATTCATTTTATCACCCTTACGCATAAAGAACATTTCGGGCAACAGGAAGTAATCGTGTGTGGTGGCAGCTATTCCAATAGCAGCTGCGAGTATGATCAATAAAAGTGGAGTGTGTTTTTTCATTTTGTCGTTCATAGGTTCAGTTTGTTCATTAGTTCATTGGTGCAATATTTTACATCCGGTTGAACAGTTCCGATTTGTATCCTATAATAGTACCTAAGCACTTGATGCTGAATTAAACCGCAAACTACCAATAAAAATCCGGCTATCAGTAATTGAACTTTCAACCAATGAACTAATGAACCGGTAAACCAACGAACCAACAACCAAACATACAAAGTTTTAAAAACTTCAGTAGTTTTACCAAATGATTTTCGATCGAAAAAACCTAAATAGTAACCAACTGCTTGAATTTTACAAGAAGTTACTATGGCCGCGCCTTGTTGAGGAGAAGATGCTGATCCTTTTACGGCAGGGCCGCATTGGCAAATGGTTTTCGGGAATTGGACAGGAGGCTATCGCGGTTGGCAGCGCCCTTGCCATGAATAACGATGAATATATTTTGCCAATGCACCGCAACCTGGGTGTGTTTACCACGAGGGATATCCCTCTTTCAAGGCTGATGGCTCAGTGGCAGGGCAAGGCATCCGGCTTCACTAAAGGCCGCGACCGCTCCTTTCACTTCGGCACACAGGAATATAAGATCATCGGGATGATCTCGCACCTTGGCCCGCAATTGGCCCTGGCAGATGGCATTGCCCTGGCGGATGTGTTGAGTAAACGAAAAAAGGCAACGCTGGTATTTACAGGCGAGGGCGCCACCAGCGAAGGGGATTTTCATGAGGCCCTAAACATTGCAGCCGTCTGGAAACTACCCGTGATATTTTTGATAGAGAACAATGGCTACGGGCTCTCGACGCCGGTAAGTGAACAATACAACTGCAGATACCTGGTTGATAAGGCCATAGGCTATGGAATGGAGGGCCGCCGCATTGATGGCAACAACCTGCTTGAGGTTTACCATACGGTGAGTGAACTTGCAGCAAGCATGCGTGAAAACCCACGCCCCGTTTTGCTGGAGTGTATGACGTTCAGGATGCGGGGGCATGAAGAAGCTTCCGGCACCAAATATGTTCCCCAGCATTTATTTGACATCTGGAAAGAAAAGGATCCGCTTCGCAATTTTGAAACCTACCTGCTGGATGAAGAGATCCTGCGGCCTGAATGGGTTCCGCAAATGAGGGCGGAATTTATTGCACAAATTGAAGCCGAGATTGAAAAGGTTTTCAGCGAACCGGATATTATTCCAAATGTTGAAATAGAAATGAAGGACATGTACGCCCCGTACAACTTTCCAAGTTTGCAACCATCCATTTCTTCAACAACTAACAAACGTTACATTGATGCGATAAGCGACGGCTTAAGGCAGAGTATGCGCAGGCATGATAACCTGGTGATAATGGGCCAGGATATAGCCGAATATGGCGGGGCGTTTAAAATTACCCAGGGCTTTGTTGAGGAGTTTGGGCACGGACGGGTGCGCAATACACCCATTTGTGAATCCGGCGTTGTAGGGGCTGCGATGGGCTTGGCCATTAATGGATATAAAGCTGTTATGGAAATGCAGTTTGCCGACTTTGTGACCGTTGGCTTTAATCAAATTATAAATAACCTTGCAAAAACGCATTATCGCTGGGAGCAGGCGGTGGATGTAGTGATCAGGATGCCTGCCGGTGCCGGTACGGGCGCAGGGCCGTTCCACTCGCAAACAAACGAGGCCTGGTTTACAAAAACTCCGGGATTAAAGGTGGTTTACCCGGCATTCCCGGCAGATGCCAAAGGGTTGCTAATGGCCGCCATTGACGACCCTAACCCGGTAATGTATTTTGAACATAAATATTTGTACCGCAGCACCAGCGGCGAAGTGCCCGATGGCGATTATTATATTGAGATAGGTAAGGCTAAGATAATACAGGAAGGCAAAACCGCCAGCATCGTTACTTATGGGCTTGGCGTACATTGGGCAATTGAATACGCCACCAAACACCCGGAATTGTCTGTTGAAATAATTGACCTGCGCAGTTTGCAACCATGGGATAAGGACGCAGTCGAGGCAAGCGCTAAGAAAACCGGTCGTGTGCTTATTTTACAGGAAGATACGCTTACCAATGGCTTCGGCGGCGAGATAGCGGCCCACCTGGCGGAACATTGCTTTAAATACCTGGATGCCCCAATTATGCGCTGCGCCAGCCTGGATACCGCCATCCCGATGAGTAAGGCGCTGGAGGAACAATTTTTAGCGAAGGCCAGATTGGAAGAGACTATGGAGAAGTTGCTTAATTATTAATAGACACTAATGCTCACGAATTTTTTCGAATTTCACGAATTAAGCTGTTATGGCTCAAGTTCTGCTTCGCGATCTTTTTTAATTCGTGAAATTAGATTCAATTCGTGAAAATTTGCGCTTCTCAATTCGTGAAATTCGATTCAATTCGAAAAATTCGTGCCTTTCCCTTCGTTAAATTTTGTTAAACTTATTATTGTTTAATACCCATATCGATAATAATAACAGATAAACTTTTACCTTTAGGCTTAGGTTTCTTATTTTCGCAAATCAGGAAGGTGAAGAGTATTGGAATTGAGATAATAAACGCATCTCAAATCTTACGTCTCAAATCTCATATCTAAGTAAACATGGAAGAATTTGAAGCAAGCGCGTCGGCAAAAAAAACAAAAACGATATATATATCTACCGTTTTTGGGATTGCCATGGTGCTGTCAATGATAGGGTTATTGGGGCTGATCCTGGTTGAGGCAGATAACCTGTCAAGGTATGTTAAGGAAAATATTGTACTAAATATTTTTGTTGACGATGCCGCGCATGAAACAGATGTTTTACAACTACAGAAGCAAATAGAAGGCAATATCATGGTTAAGCAAACCCAGTACGTAAGCAAGGAACTTGCTGCGCGGAACCTGCAAAAGGACCTGGGTGAAGACTTTGTAAAATTCCTGGGTTATAACCCATTATCACAATCGCTTGATGTTTACCTGAAGGCCGAATACGCCAACAATCCCGATATTGAAAAACTTAAGGCAGAATTACTTAAAAATCCGCTGGTGAAGGAGGTTAAATACCAAAAATCATTGGTCGATCAGATGAATGAAAATATTACCACCATAAGCCTGATCATCCTTGTGTTTGCCAGCATATTTGTGGTGCTGTCTGTTGCGCTCATTAATAACACCATCAGGCTGGCTATTTACTCCCAACGCTTCTTAATAAAATCAATGCAGTTAGTTGGGGCAACAAAGGGTTTTATCCGCAAGCCGTTTATGCTTTATGGCATCTGGCACGGACTTTTGGGCGGCCTTATCGCCACGCTGATTTTAATAGGCACACTTTCATTGGCTTACAAAGAAATCCCCGACCTTGTAATCCTCAGGGATTATACAGAATTCGGACTGATATTCGTAGCAATAATAGGTATAGGGATCTTTATTTCGGGATTCAGCACCTTTTTGGCGGTTAATAAATTTTTACGTTTAAAAATATATAATTTATACAGGTAGTGCGGGAGGTAAAAGCTAAAAGGCGAAAGCTGAAAGGTAGCTTCAAGGAGGCGAAAGCAAAAAGGCAGCCTCATTACTCACTAACTCACTAATTCAGTCATTCACTAATTAAAAATATGGCACAGAAAATAACTAAACCGGTTACTCCGGTTAAAACTACAGCCGCTGCTAAACCTGCCTACAAAGCACCAGAAGCAAAACCGGTTAGCTTTATATTCGACAAAGGCAATTACCGCCTGCTTATCATCAGCATTGCAGTGGTAGCGTTTGGCTTTATATTAATGAGCGGCACTACTGACATCTACAGCAACACCAAAATTGTGATTGCACCATTGGTAGTATTGGGCGGATTCGCGCTGGGATTTTTTGCCATTTTCAAAAAACCGTCTGTAAAGGTTGATTGAATTGATTAAGTGAGTGGTTTATTGAATTATATTCTCTATCCCCCGTTTTAACTTAATCAACTTACTTCAACCCAATCAACTTAATTAACTTTCTTCCAACCTATGAACATTATCCAGGTTATTATCCTTGCCATTATTGAGGGATTAACAGAATTTTTGCCAGTGTCGTCCACCGGGCATTTGGTTATCACAAGCTCGTTAATGGGCATTAGCAAAGATGAATTTGTAAAGCTGTTTGAAATTGTTATTCAATTAGGAGCAATACTTGCCGTGGTAGTTCTTTACTTCAAACGTTTTTTCCGTTCGTTCAATTTTTATATCAAGCTGGTGATAGGTGTAATACCCGCTGTTATTTTTGGGTTACTGTTTAAAAAGAAAATAGATATTTTATTGGAAAATCCGTTGGTAGTTGCTGTAGCATTCGTAGTTGGCGGTATTGTCTTGCTTTTTGTTGACGAGTGGTTTAATAAACCTACTGTTGATGATGAAGAGCAAATAAGTTACTTAACAGCATTAAAGATTGGCTTCTTCCAATGTTTAGCGATGGTGCCCGGAGTATCACGTTCAGCTGCATCTATTGTAGGCGGTATGAGCCAGAAATTAAGTCGTAAAGCTGCTGCTGAATTCTCGTTCTTCCTGGCGGTGCCTACCATGTTTGGAGCAACTTTAAAGGACCTGTGGGACTTTCATAAAAACAGTACAATAGGTTCGGATGAGATGCACCAGGATATAAAACTACTTGTTATTGGAAGCGTAATTGCTTTCATAGTGGCTTTGCTGGCAATCAAAAGCTTTATTACATTTTTAGAGAAAAAGGGCTTTAAGCTTTTTGGATATTACCGCATTGTTGCAGGGATAGTTATCATTATACTGTATTTCACAACCAACGCTTTGCATACTGCATAACCTCCGGTAAACTGTAACTTTTAAATATCATTTCTTACCCAGCCCGCCTACGCGGGTGGCATTATCCCTGGCAAAGGTGTCCCAGCCGGAGTATGACTTTTTGCTGCCCGAGGTGCCCTTACCTGTCGGAATCCGTTGAAAGGAATGACACACTGCTACGGCAAGTCCATCGGTGGCGTCTAAAAAATCAGGCGTTTCGTTAAACTTAAGCAGGGTTTTGAGCATCGCAGCTACCTGTTCCTTGGTTGCATTACCATTGCCGGTTATGGATTGCTTTATTTTTCGCGGAGCGTATTCGGTAATAACCATGCTGCGGGATAACGCGGCCGCGATCGCCATTCCCTGTGCCCGGCCCAGCTTCAGCATCACCTGGATGTTTTTGCCATAAAATGGCGCCTCAATGGCAAGGCAGTCGGGGTTGTAGTTATCAATCAGTGCAACGGTTTTTTCAAAGATGCGCTGCAGCTTCAACATGGGGTCATCAATCTTTTCCATCTTCACCACCCCAAGGCTTATCAGTTCAATTTTTGTCCCAACCTCCTTTACCAGGCCATAGCCCATCACCACCGTTCCGGGGTCGATACCTAATATTATGCGTTCCTTTTGGAGTTCCATTTAGAGACCAGCGGCTAGAGATTAGAGATTAGTTAAAATTTAAAAGCGC
The DNA here is from genome assembly GCA_030775685.1 of Bacteroidota bacterium. Lineage (GTDB taxonomy): Bacteria > Bacteroidota > Bacteroidia > Sphingobacteriales > Sphingobacteriaceae > Mucilaginibacter. The sequence goes on along the minus strand of JALYIP010000065.1, from coordinate 6,642 downwards.
AAGGTATCAACAAAATCAAACATTGCCTAATATTTGATCTGTGCTATATATTCATCCCTCGGTATCATCCTTGCACCCATTGATGCCAAATGTTCAGTGTGAACCTGGCAATCTATCAGATCGTAGCGCCCGCTTTTGCACAGATGAATTAACGCCGCCTTTGACGCATTACTCACCAGGCTGAACATACTCTCCCCACAAAAGACATTATCCACCTGCACGCCATATAAACCGCCTACTAACTCTTTGTCCTGCCAAACCTCCACTGAGTGGGCATGTCCTTTTTTATTAAGGTTGATGTATGCAGCCTGCATATCGGGAGTTATCCAGGTACCATCCTGGCCGGGGCGTTCCATTTTTGAGCAGGCGGCTATTACCTGTTCAAAGCATTCGTTTACAGTAATTGTAAATATCCCCGATTTTAAAACCTGCTGCATCGATTTGGAAATTTTCAACTCATCCGGGTAAAGCACAAACCTTTCATGCGGCGAAAACCATAAGATTGGTTCGTCCTCACTGTACCACGGGAAGATACCATTTTGATAAGCTAATAACAGGCGTCCTTCCGAAAGGTCGCCGCCAATAGCCAGCAAGCCGTCGTCCTCCGCCAGCGCGGGATCGGGAAAAAGCAAACGTTCATCCAGCCTGAAGATCATCAGGGCAAATTTACGCCTTATGCCGTATCACCAGCTTTTTATTTTGCGCCTTGGCTACTGCATCCATATACTGCTGCATCTCGTTGTATTTGGCCGCAGGGATAACATGATTGGTTAGTTTAAAGCTGGCTTTACTGATCACCTGGTTCTTAGCTGCATCATAAGTATAGCTGATGTCGTATGAGCCATAACTAAATTTCAGGCTTTGATTTGCCGGCAGGGTCTCCACTTCAAAGCCTGTTGGCAGGTCAATAGTTGTGGTGCATGATTTTTGCAAAGGAAAGTCGAAATAATAATCGGTTTTTCTTTTTTCCTCAATCGGTACAGTACCGCGCCACAAAGGAAAGGCCAGTGGTTTATAGAATTGCTTATCCCCGGACATTACATCGCAAAACCTGTCATACTCCATATCAAAGTTAACTTCCTTTACATAGTTAGCATCTCGCCCAGGTTTCAAATCAAGTGCTGATGGCTGTTTTATGTTCAGATCCTTCAATAAATCTTCCTTTTGTGCATCCTCTTTTTTAGCGCTCATTCCAATAAAGTCTAGCCGGTATTCGCCGGTGCCTAATATTTTTACCTGGGTTTTTGCCCCACCGTCGGCATCAAGAACAATATGCGCTTCACTGTTAAACTGGTTGTCTTCCATGCGGCTACGCGGAGTATTTACCAATTTTCCACCGTCATCACTAATTAACAAAGCCCTCCGGTTTTCGGTGAAGGGGCTTGGTTTTCCAAACTGCGTTTTATTACTGGTACATTCAAGCCATGTCGTATCTCCTTTAAAAGGGATGCATAATATAACATGATTAAAGTAGTCAAACGGGAACGCCATATCGGCGGGTTCTTTATTATTCTCGGCGTTTACAATTGCATAGTTCGATGGAATATTCACCGCCTTAAGCAGGGCGCTCATGTAATTGGAAAGCGCTTTACAATCTCCATACTTCTTTTCATCCACAAATGTGGCAGAAAACGGCTTTAAGCCCCCGATTCCCAGCTGCACACTTACATACCTCATGTTACTTTGCATATATTTATACAAAAACTCGGCCTTTGCCTTATCGGTTTTAATAGTGTCTGTCATCTTACGGATTTCCGCTTCGCGCTCCGGCGTTAATGAGCATACGTCCTTATTTAAAGTTTTAATAAACCTTCCGAAACTTTGCCAACTGGTAAAATCGCCTTGAACACCATAAAACAGGAAGTTGTTGTCGGCGAAATAAATGGCGGGTAAAACGCGCCATGAAACAGCCCCTTCTTCCATTTTAAAGGCTTTCAGGTTCGAAACGGTCCATACATAGTCGCTCACATTTGCTGTTGTCGTCTTGACAGGCTTAATATTTGTATTTTTATTTAGGTAACGCAATCCGGCATCGGTGTTTATTTGGATATGAAAACTGGCATTTTGTACCGCTTGTTCATCGTCCTGGATATACCATTTATCAAGGTCTGTTAAACTGGTTATCTCCTGTTCATATTCCTTTTCAACGGTACAAGGATAGGCTGCTATGGTATGTTGTACACCAAGAAACCTTTCGTCCGAAACCAATTCTCCGCCGTTAGCAGCACCATCGTACATATCGCCTTTATGGTATTTCTTTAGTGAGACGCCCTTATCGTTATAAATACGCATCTCAATATCACTAAAGTTGTTATACTTTTTATTATACGGCAACACCATTTGCGCCTCATCGTCTCCCTTTTCGTTCAAGACAGTAACAATAGAATGCCTGGTAATAATCACTTTACCAGGTCCTTTAACCACCATATCTGTTCTGTAATATCGTACGACAGAATTTGCGCCCTCCTTTAACGAATCCGGAATACCGGCAGCGCTGTATAATGAGGGATTTATTTTCCCATCCTGTGCATAGGCACAAACATAGGTAAACAGCATAACGCTTATCAAAAGGAACGTTCTTAAATATTTAACACACATCTTCTTCAGTACAACTAGTTCATTTAGTATTAGGTTATTTACAGGCAATTAAGCTCGGGGTTTTTTGGTCAAATTACCCTTTCTTTAACACTATCTGTTCACTCAGCAACTCATGCATTTTCTTAAAAAAGGCAAAAAAATCAGCATAATTTTCCTTGGAGTATTCGGCCACGTTATAGCTGATGGTATAGCGCACCACTATTGATCCGTCCTGTTCGGCCACCATCCGTTTAATTCCGAAGCTTTTATCGGGCATTACCATGCTTATATTCTTGGGCAAAACATCTGTTTTGTATCCTGCCGGCATTTTGTAGATCCCGTTGATGGAGTAGATGCGGCTATATTCAAAGTCAACATCTGTAGTGCGGTTTTCACTTAAGAACGGGTTTTTTCCAAGCGGGGTAAACAGGTTAGGGTTCAGGTAAATATAAGTATCGTCCGAGCCGGCCAGGTCAAGGTTGAAATTGATCGTTTGCATCAACGGCTCAGCATCAGCATCCATATTGTCCATTTTTATGCCGCTTATCTTCAGGTTGTTATCGTCGTTGCGTAAAAAGTCGATGTATTTTTTCTCACCATCTGTTTTATAGCGTTTAACGGCAGCTATTTTATTATAGCTGCTGCTGCTAACTTGCGCATTACCCTCCAGCTTACCGTTAGGCTTAATCTCAGCGTTTATAAAAACCGATTCACGGGCCGGAATTTGCTTTGTAAGCATAATGATATCATATTTATTGTTTGCTTTATCAACCCAAAGTCCTGATGAGTTAAGCAATTCTGAGGGGGTCTCGTTGTACAGATTATATTTACCGGTGGCGTCAAGCACATACCTGGTTGCAGTGTCAACACGCGCATAAACTACACCTCTGTTAAACTGCGCCAATGACGTATAAAAGGGCTGCACCTTGCCATGCTCACGGGTGCTCACTACCATCGGGTAAACTTCGACTCCGGATTGTTTTAGCAAATGGTATAGTATCAGGTTTATTTCGGTTGAGTTGCCGGTTTTGTTTTCCCAGGCTCTGTATGTGCCTTGATCCGTATGCCAGTTATCTTCCCCGTTCCATTTCATGGCATTCCTTACTTCATTAAAAATGTAGGCTATCTTCTCGTCGGCAGTTTTCATCGCCTTGGCCTTAGCTATGATAGTCTCCTCTCCGTTTATTTTTCTTTTAAGCTGGCCGCCAAAATCCTCGTTGTCAATAAGGTGCCCGCCTACCTTCGCCCATGTGTCTGAATATGATTTTGCAAAGCCGCCTACCGGCCTTATTGAAACCAACTGAAACCGGATACCCTGCACATTGTCGCGATACGATGACATGTAAGGCTCATCAGGCAGCGAGTGAATGTTCGCCATTCCACGTGTTTCATTTTCAAGGCTGTACTGGTATGCCTGCCCGTCATCCATAAAACTCCGGCCTTCGCTTGATGTAGTGTGCTTTATCAGTGGCGACCAAATGCGGGTGTTAGCCCTGAAATAAAAAACATCCGGGATTGCTGTAGCAAATTCACTATAACGCACCGGAATTTTTTCCTGGAAGTCCCAATCAGGGAAATCGTAAAATGCCGTTGAGTTTAAATCGTATTTGTACTCAATAACACTGCCTGCCTTTACATTGGGAAGGGTAAAGGAAATTTCGCTATAATATTTATCAATTATTTTAGTGTAAACCAGCTTTTTGTCGAGCTTCGTTACTTCGGGCTTTCCATCAACCAAATTAACCGTTTCGGCCTGGATGCCGGTCACGTACTCCAGGTGGTCGCCGCTGTAATAGCGAATATGCACATCGGCTACACTTTTCCCATTGTCATTAAAAATCTTAACCCGTTCATGAAACTCTTCGGTAATAGTCCCAAGATCCGCCCCAAAGTATACGTTTCCTTTTTCAAAAAGCACTTCGGCATTAGCATCCTTTTCAAACTCGCAGGCTTTAAGTTCCAGGTCGGCACTGTTAATTTTTCCGTAAGCTTGTGTAACTGTAACGTCTGCGGCTACAGGGCTTTGAGCGTTAACGGATAAGGATATGGCACATAGCGCCAATAAGGGTAAAAGTTTATTCATTGCGATAACGATTGGTTATTTTATATAATAATACGATTGTTTTTTTGAATTTTATATTTTCTTTAAAACAATTTGTTCATTTAACATTTCATACATTTTTTTATAAAAATCCCGGATTTCGGGATATTGGTCGGCTGCAAATTCAGCGCGTTTAAAATCAATATAATAATGTATCGAGATGGTGTTTCCGTCAGTTACAACCATGCGTTTAAACTCAATGCTTGTGTCAGGCATTATCATTGACACTCCGTGCGGCAACGATTCAATTTTGTACCCGGGAGGAGTTTTATAAATACTCCGGATTGACCAGGCATTCAAATTCCCAAAATCTATTGTCGATTGCCTGGTCTCGCTTAAAAATGGATTAGTGTTTAGCGATGTCAGCAGTGTTGGGTTTACATAAATATAGTTTTCATCCGAGCTTGTAAGGTCCAATTTAAAATCTACACTTTCATTTAGCTGCAGGGTGTCGTTCTGGACATTTTCACGCTTGTATGTAAGGATCTTTAGGTTGTTATCGTTATTCCTGAGTTCGTCTTTGTATTTAGCTTCGCCCAGCTCTTCGTATTGTTGCAGGTTATACGTTTTATTGTTACCGGTAGTAAGAATATTGGCCGAGCCTTCCAGCTTTCCATCAGGTTTTATAAGGGCATTCACCGCAATTATTTTTCTGAGCGGCACACTGTCCTTCATCACATTAAAGGCATATTCCTTTTTACCGGGATTGAGCATGAGTGAGTAACAATTCAGCACATTAAAAGGGACGGCGTTATAGCTGTTAAATTTATTGCTGGCATCAAGCACATATGTTTTTTTTGCTGCGGTAGTTACTGTTAACACCATGGTGTTAAATCCTTCCATGCCCGGTAAACCAGGTTCCAGCTTGCCGTGCGTACGGGTGCATACATACGTAGGGAAGCAATCAATACCCGCCATCCGCAGAAAATTATAAAGTATTAAATTTATTTGGCCGCTGGTTCCTTGCTTTTTTTCCCAGGCTTTTTTTAATCCTTCGCCCGCGCCCGGCGAATTTTCACTATTCCACTTAACGGTGGTTTTTATTTTATTAAAGATGAACCTTATTTTTTCCTCGTCGCCGTTTAACCTGGCAACTTCGGGCATCATCTTGTATTCATCCTTTAAATCAACGGATAACTCATCTTTAAACCAGTCGCTGTCCATCCTCCGGTTGGCAACAAACCCCCATGAGAACGGCATAAATATTATTCGATTGGGTATGATAAACGGGTAGAACCGAAGCCATTGAATATTATCTTCGGCGCATGTAGCAAAAGGCTCATCTTTAAAGGAGGGGACGTTTTTTACAGCCCAAACGTAGTGGGTGCCTATCGAGTCCTTTTTATGTCTGATCGCTTCCTGTGTCAATTTTACATAGGGCTCTCTTATCCTTGTAAAAATTTTATATCTAAACCCGACTGGTATATTCGCGTCAAGCTCGCTGTAGCGTACCGGCAAGTCGCCCTGTAAATCCCAGGGTGGAATAAGGCCGGCGTAATCTATCTTAATTTGGTAGGAATACTCAATTACAGAACCCACCTTAACGCCCGGGAAGCTTAATGTAATCGTTTTTAAAAATTTATTGGTTACCTGGTTATAGATGAGCGTTTTATCAACCGGGGTTATTTTAGCCGTGTCATTAAGCAAGTTCATCGTTTCTGCTTCAACATCGCTTATTTTTTCAAACCCACTTTTGCTGATATACGAAATTGTAAGATTGGCATTGCTCAGACCCTTTTCGCTCAGAATTTTTATCCTTTTATGCCTTGTTACAAGGGTTACGTAGTCTTTGGCGGTTACCTCGGTTTTATCAAACAAAACCATGGCACTGGCTCCTTTTTCAAAATCGCAGGCAGTAAGCTTTAAATCGGCAACGTCGATCTGTCCATAAGGTTGGGTTTGCCCTTTTAAAACTACCGCAGCACAAAGCAGCGATAAGAGCACAAATAGTCTTTTCAATCAAT
>JALYIP010000064.1 GCA_030775685.1 Bacteroidota bacterium | reverse complement strand
ATAAAGATGTTGCCCGAAGCAGGTTCTATCAGCCGGTTAATCATTTTCAGCGTGGTTGTTTTACCGCAGCCACTGGTGCCCAAAAGAATAAGATTCTCGTGCTCAGCAACCTCAAACGAGATTTCGTCGACAGCCTTTACCTTGCCAAAATGTTTGCTTAGCTTTTGAACCTTTATCATCGCTGCTTAATCTTCCAGACTCATGAAAAGGTTATTTAATGACTCAGAATAAAGTGGGTGAGCGAAAACGCAATAACGGATCCTGTCGTAAGTGATATCACCCATCATCGCCATTTGCAGCACGGTCATAATCTCGCCGCCTTCAGGCCCTAAAACCGTTGCACCGAGAATTTTTTTAGTATCCGGATCAACAATGGCCTTCATAAATCCGCGGGTATCGCCGGTTTCAATGGCACGCGCAACATAGGTCATAGGCAATTTAGCCACTTTATATTTGATGCCCAGCTTCTTCGCTTCGGTTTCGCTAATGCCGACATGGCCTAATTGCGGATCGGTAAACATACAATAGGGAACCGGGCGATCTTTGATCGAAAGCTCTTGCTTCTGTATTAAATTGCGGTATACAATGGTATAGTCGTTATAGCTGATGTGCGTAAATGCCGGACCTGGCTTAACATCACCCAAAGCATAAATGCCCTTTACATTGGTTTCCAACTTATCGTTCACCGTGATAAAACCTTTTTCATCTACCTTGACACCCGTTGAATCAAGATTTAAAGCCCTTGATTGCGGTGTACGTCCAACTGCCATCAGCACATGCGAGCATTTGATCTTTTCTTCTTTACCCTTTTTTGTAAGGGTGATGGTGATTTTTCCACCAGTCTTCCTTTTAAATTTAGTAGTGGTTGCGTTGGTATGGATAGTGATATTTTCTGCTTCCAGAATTTTCGTTAATTCCTCAGAAACATCTTCATCCTCTCTCGAAACTATCCTGTCCGATCTTTCAACTACCGTAACCTTACTGCCAAAGCGACGGAACATTTGCCCAAACTCCAGCCCTATATAATTACCGCCCACTACCACCAAATGCTCAGGAATTTCGTTCAATTCCATAATGGACGTAGAATCCAAATAACCAATGTCATTGATACCATCAATTTCCGGGATAAATGGCTTGGCGCCGGTATTTATAAAGATCAAATCTGCCTTTAATTCTTTTACCCGTCCGCTGTTCATTTTTACGGCGATGGCTTTATCGCTGGTAAAGGAGGCTTCGCCAAAAAGCAGGTCGAGGTTTTGAGCTTTCTCAAGCCCCTTCTGGCTTCCCTCGCGAAATTTGTGAACAATATCGTCCTTCCGCTTTTTAATCTTAGGCAGATCGACCGAAAAGTTTTTTATCTTAACGCCCAGCGGCTCGCTATTAGCAGCCAGATATGCCATTTTAGCTGATGCAACCATGGTTTTTGTAGGCGTACAGCCGTCGTTAACGCAGGTGCCGCCAACCCAGCGTTTTTCAATGATGGCTGTTTTTTTGCCGGCCTCCGCCAGTTTTTTTGCTAACGGTCCGCCGGCCTGGCCTGCGCCAATTATAATAGCATCGTATTGCTTCATGGGGTTATTCAGTTACTTTCACTCCCTTCCAAAACGCAACGTGGCCGGTTATGTTTGCGGCAGCAGGTTTTGGTTCGGGGTAATACCAGGCGGCATCCGGGTTATGCATACCGTCCACATCCAGGCTATAATAAGAAGCCAGGCCTTTCCAGGGGCAAGTGGTGTGTGTTGGCGACGGCTTTAGGTATTCGGCCTTGACACTTTCGATAGGGAAATAATGATTATTTTCAACCACAACGGTATCATTGCTTTCAGCAATTACCTGGTTATTCCATGTAGCTTTCATATTGGTGGATTGTAATTTAGTATAAAGATAAGTGGTTAATTGGATTTTTAGTTGGGTAAAGTCAGAAAAGTCAGTAAAGTCCGAAAGATGGGAAAGTACACAAGCCAGCAAATTACTGCGGAAAAGTGGTGTTTCCTACTCAAAATGCAGCTTCTTTCGGACTTTTCGGACTCCCAGGCTTTCCGACCAAATTTTTTTGAAAAAAATATTTTTAATTTATCGATAAACGTATATCTTTGCAATCCCAAAATGAGGGATAATATATCCCAAAGCTTTGGAAAAAAGCCTTAAAAAGGCCCGTTCGTCTAGGGGTTAGGACGTTAGATTTTCATTCTAGAAACAGGGGTTCGATTCCCCTACGGGCTACGAAAAACAATACCAAAAGATGCTAAAAGGCTGCAAATCAAAAGTTTGCAGCCTTTTTTTATTGCATCAAAACACCATATTATGCACCAAATCGCAACAAAAATGAGCGTAATTCGGTGCGTAACAAAATGGAAAACAACTACGCACCGAATTGCTTATAATAAATTGATTATCAACGTGTTCAGCGAGTGAACATCTTGATAAAAGCAGGCAACAAACTTACTTTTGTTTAACTTTTAAGCTTGTAATTATGAGTAATTTCCATCTGCTTTTCTACATCAGAAAACAAAAAAACTACAAAGGGGGTGCAATGCCCATCTACATGCGCATCACAGTTAGCGGTAAACGCGCGGATATATCCGTAGGACGCGATTGTGATCCGGCCAAATGGAACAACCACGCAGGACGTGCAATTGGAACCAAAGAAGAAATCAAGTCACTTAACAACTATCTCGACAGTCTGCAAACCAAACTGCGGAATGCGCAACAGGTATTAATTGATACGAACCAGCAAGTAACAACTGAAAGCTTGCAGAATCAATTCACAGGAAAGAACCAAAAAAGCCGTTTCCTGATGGAATTATTCAAAGAGCATAATGCTAAAGTTAAAGCATTAATCGGAAACGGCTTTGAGCCCAATACATTGAAAGGATATAACACGTCTGAAAAACACCTTACTGGTTTCCTGCAAGAAAAATATGGTAAAACAGATATAGAGATCAGCCAATTAAATCATGCTTTTATTAATGACTTTGAGTTTTACCTGAAAGTAAATTGTCAGATCACCGGTGTATCTGCGGCCAAATATATTAAGCACCTTAAAAAAATCGTTAATCATTGTATTGCCAATGGCTGGCTAAAGCAAAATCCCTTTATTAATTTTAAATCTACTGCAAAGGCAAAGGAGCGCACTTATTTGACGCAACAAGAACTGGATGCTATCACTAAAAAAAAATTTGTTTTTGACCGTTTATCACAGGTGCGCGATGTTTTTGTGTTTTGTTGCTATACCGGATTATCTTATGCCGATGTTAAAAAACTAAGGAGAAATGAGATTGGGATAGGCATGGATGGTGATAAATGGATATTCACAAGCAGGCAAAAAACAGATACAGCTTCAAGGATACCGCTTTTGCCCGTAGCCTTAGAAATATTGAACCGTTATAAAGATCATCCGCAATGCGAAAATATGGGCTTACTATTGCCTGTTTTGAGTAACCAAAAGATGAATGCCTATTTAAAAGAAATAGCAGACCTATCTGATGTATTTAAGCATTTAACATTTCACTTAGCAAGGCATACTTTCGCAACAACCGTCACCTTATCTAATAATGTCCCTATTGAAACTGTTAGCAAAATGCTCGGTCACACCAATATTAAAACTACACAGCACTACGCTAAAATATTGGATTTGAAGGTTAGCCAGGATATGGCCGCTCTTAAACAGAAATATGCTAAAATTTAGTTTTATAATCTCTAAGGTCACAAAATGTGACCTTAGAGATTTCTCATTTTTGAAAAGACAAGAAAATAATGGAAAATCAAATAATACCTGATGAAATAATCATGAATCAAATCTATTACTTAAGAGGTCAGAAAGTAATGTTAGATTATGATTTGGCAAAATTGTATGAAGTAGAAACCAAACAGCTTAAAAGACAAGTTAGAAGAAATCTTGACCGATTCCCCGATGATTTTATGTTCGAGCTTTCGCAAAACGAATATCAAATTTTAAGGTGCCAAATTGGCACCTTAAAGCAAGGGGAGCATACTAAATACTTGCCAATGGTTTTCACAGAACAGGGTGTAGCCATGTTATCGAGTGTGTTAAACAGCAGTCGGGCTATTAATGTAAACATACAGATCATACGCATATTTACACGTATTCGCCAAGTGTTAATGGATAACACTGACTTAAGATTGGAAGTAGAAAAAATAAAAACCAAGCTGGATAATCAGGATAAAAATATGGAAATCGTATTCAGGTATCTTGATGAGTTGGTAAATAAAAAAAATGAACCTCAGGAACGTATAAGGATTGGTTATAAACCAGATGGATTCTGAACAATTCGGCTACATGGGACTATTACCCAGTAAAATAGTCCTATAAATATCTTGCAGAGCAGCTTATATATAATAAATAGTTATCTATTATTGACTATTTTTCTAAGCAATGTCTATAGTGTTACCGCTAAAGAGGCCTTTAACCTGATGGAGGGTCGTGCCGTTTACAAGCAGCTATATAACAAAGGCGAAGGCTACCATGCCTCGGCTCCAACTGGACAATAATAACCAGACTCAAAACGGCAATAAAGAGATCAAACGCTTCACTGAAAATTGCGGCTTTGACCTGAATGCCGTGTTTAAGGGTAAAGGCATTAAGGAACTGACCACGCCAAAAGGAACCGAAAATGCCCAACAGATCACCGTTGATCGCAATGGCGAAGACAAGAATTATTTCATTGCCGCCAGCCCGCAATTTAAAACGGTTGATCTATTCGACCACCAAATGAAGAAGATCAAGCGCGAGGAATTGCTGCAACCCGAACAATAGCCAACAAACACAAAAAGCAAAGTGAGCAGCAAAAGGAGGATGCTCCTGCAAAAAAGCAGTCGCGTAGAAATAAAATGCACGTATAAGTTAAAAGTCAGAAATAGGCCATTACAATTCGGTGGCCTGTTTCTTTTAGTAAAAAAAGCCCAAACGCTCCATTTGCTTTTCGCATTAATTATATACATCCTATTAATCCTTATCTTTAAAAAAAGACCTGTATGGTTCATCTTAGGGCTAGCAGATTAACTTATATAGCATTTACAGGATTTACTCACAAATCTGTATAGCTTTTTCTGGACGGATCAGATTGACTCATAACCGAACGTTGCTCGTTCGGTTATGGCACACCTGCTATCTTTAATGATTATTAAAATGCTAATAATTAGCGCTTTATATATTTGGAACAATGATTGAGCTAACCTCGTCAATTGAATACGCATACGTCCCATATCAACCTCTACGACCTGGCCTTCCTGGGGACGATCTTTATCGGCCTCACTTTTGCTTTTTTGTTAGGATTTTCAAAAAGGATCAGTCGGCCTGCAAACCGGTTTCTTGCTTTTGCCCTGGCTGTAATGATTTTGTGGATGGCCCGTATTTGGAGTATTGATATCCGGCTGCCGCTGCAACTTTCCTTAGCGCTTGGTCCCCTTATTTATTTCTATGTTCTAAGATTAACCCGTCCGGGATATGAATTTCGCAGGAACGATCTGTTGCATTTCATCCCGGTATTGCCGGAACAATTTATCCTACAGAATCCTTCATTGCCTTTCCTGACGCTTATTTCGATCATTGGATACTTGTATTACTGTCACAGGTTGATCGAACGTTTTTACCAGCGGCAAAAATTTAACGGGGGCGACCGTTACCGGATTGCATTGCGATGGCTGCATAAATTACTGGGCGGCTTTGGATTAGTATGGTTGTTGTGGATACCTTATACTGCTGTTGATTATTTTTACTATCATCGTCAATTAGACGTACAGGGTTATTATATTTTTCATCTCGCTACAGCGATGATGCTGGTTTGGATAGCAGCCACAGCGTATTTGCGACCGGAAATAGTTCCCGCAGCAACAGCTTCGGTTTTAAAACCGAAGCTGCCGGCAGAACTGAAACAAAAAGGCGCCTGGCTAAAAAACGCAGTAAAAACCAACCTATATTACCAGGACCCGGACCTAAGTTTGAGCTCATTGGCTGAAAAGCTTGGTCTGACAACCCATGAATTATCCCGTATATTCAATACGGTGCTCAAAAAAAGCTTTAATGACTTCATTAATGAGTGCCGGGTTGCAGAAGTGATCAGAAATATGCAGGACCCGGCTTATAGTCATTTAACATTGATGGGCATTGCTTACGATTCGGGTTTCAACTCTCCAAGTACATTTCACCGTGCATTCAAAGAGAGGACCGGAAAAACACCGGCTGAATATAAAAAAGAACTGCCATCTTATAATTTGACACAGCATTACAGATTTGCACCGATAATTTCGAACCAGGAAACCACACCGAAGTGGTCCCATGGGAAATTAAACCGCAACGTTATGCTTAAAAATTATTTTCTAATTGCATTTAGAAATTTGATGAAAAATAAGTTACAATCATTCATCAATATTACCGGGCTATCTGCAGGTATGGCCGTTTCCATTTTAATAGGTCTGTGGATATATAATGAACTGTCTTTTGACAAATATCACAGAAATTACGAAAACATTGCCCAGGTAATGCAAAGCGCGGTACTGAACAACGAGACCATATCTCAGGCTGATATTCCTATACCTCTGGGTGAAAAACTCAGAACAGCTTACGGCAACAATTTTAAAAAGGTTGTCATGTCAACCCATGCAGCCGACCACATCATGGCGGCAGGCGAAAGCAAGATTGTAAAGTCTGGCAGGTATATGCAAAGCGAAGCGCCTTTGTTGTTTACGCTAAAAATTTTACAAGGATCTGGTGATGGATTAAAAGACCCCCGTTCCATCATCATTTCCCGATCAACAGCCCTTGCATTATTTGGCAAAACAAATCCTGTCAATAAAATTATCAACTTTGATAATGATACAACCTTAAAGGTGACCGGCGTATACGAAGATCTTCCGAAGACAAGCACCCTGCACGATCTTTCATTCATCGTCCCCTGGGAATTACAACCGCATTTGAAAGATAACATGCAGAACTGGGGAAATAATGGCTGGGAGATTTTTGTTCAAATGGCAGATTATGTTGATCTAAACACTGCTTCTGTAAGAATTAAGGACGCAAAATTTAAGTATGCAGATAACGGCGATCAAAGGTTTAAGCCCGTGATATTTCTTCATCCCATGAGTAAGTGGCACCTATATTCCGAATTTAAAAACGGGATAAACACGGGCGGTGAAATCCTGTATGTACGAATGTTTGCCATTATTGGAATTGTAGTTTTATTGTTGGCATGTATCAATTTTATGAACCTGAGCACTGCCCGCAGTGAAAAGCGCGCGAAAGAAGTAGGGATCCGGAAAGCCATTGGCTCATCGAAAAAACAACTCATTCATCAGTTCTACATCGAATCATTGCTGGTAGTTTTAATAGCATTTATTTTTTCACTAATGCTTATTTTAATCTTGCTGCCTATCGTTAACCAGATTGCGAATGAAAAAATAGACACGCTTTGGACAAATCTGTATTTCTGGTCAGTCTGCATCGGCTTTACGATTATTGTTGGTTTAATGGCAGGCAGTTATCCTGCATTTTATCTTTCATCTTTTCAGCCGGTAAAGGTTTTGAAAGGTATAGTAAAAACCGGGCGACTGGCTCTACTTCCAAGAAAAGTGCTGGTTGTGCTTCAATTTTCTGCATCTGTTGTGTTAATCATAGGAACCATCGTTGTATATAACCAGGTGCAATTTGCCAGAAACAGGCCGGTTGGGTATGACAGCGATGGATTAATCAACATAAAAATGCTTACGACTGACATCTATCAGCATTTTGACGCCTTCCGCAACGACCTTATAAAAACAGGGGTTGTAGCAGCAGCGGCAGAATCTTCTACGCCGGTTACAGAATCCAATAATTCACAATCGAACTTTGACTGGCCGGGAAAGGATAAAAACAGTACACAAGGTTTTGCAACCGTTGGTATATCCCAGGAATATGGCAAAACAATCGGGTGGCAGTTTATGGATGGCAGGGATTACCGCACAGGGCCCGGCGGAGCTGATGCGATGGCATTTGTTGTAAACGAATCAGCATCAAAAATGATGGGCTTTAAAGAACCGGTAGGGTCGACACTACACTGGATGGGATATGAATTTCACATTATTGGTGTAGTGAAAGACATGGTGATGCAATCACCTTTTGACGCGGTGGAACCAACCATATTTTATATGGCGCCATGGCGGATCAATTTCTTAAACATCAAGATTAAACCCGGAGTCAATGCTTCTGTTGCTTTAAGTAAAATAGAAACTGTTTTTAAACAGTATAACCCCGGGCAACCTTTCAATTACCAATTCGCAGACGCAACATATTCCCGCAAGTTCGATCTGCAGGAACGTGTCGGAAAGCTTGCAGCATTCTTTGCTGTGCTTGCCATTTTCATTTCCTGCCTGGGCATTTTCGGTATGGCATCTTTTATGGCGGAACAAAGAATAAAGGAAATTGGTGTAAGAAAAGTATTGGGCGCTTCAGTATTCAGTTTATGGAAATTATTAACAAAGGATTTTGTAACAATGATTATCGTTTCATTTCTCATTGCTGCACCCATTGCGTATTATTTCATGCACAAATGGTTACAGAACTACCAATATCGGACAAATTTGTCCTGGTGGATTTTTGCGGTGGCAGGAATTGGCGCATTGATGATAACATTAATAACCGTAAGCTTTCAATCAATCAAGACGGCTGTTGCAAACCCAGTCAGGAGCCTTCGCTCAGAATGAGCAACTAAGCATGTTTAAGGCAGTTAATTTCACAATCGATGAGTTCGAAACAGGTCCGTTAAAAGGAGATGATCCGGATCGATTTGATATAACAGATGAAGAAAGCTGTTGCGGACAGAAATAATTTTGCTGCGCGGAAAGTTTTGGAAAGTTCAGGCTTTGATAATATACAACGTTTTGACTACAAGATTTCTAAGATTTGATGACATGGTGTGCTTATCCCAACACTAAAATGATCGACGTTGGTCAATAAGGGATAACTGAACATTATCAATAATTTCCCTACATATTTTTGCTTTATGGTGTATAGAAATTATCGAAAGCAAATACCGCCAAGATAGTATTAGGCACATGATATCGGTTTACGGATATTCTAAATTTTATCATCTTTGTTCATATTGGTCAATTATGTATCCCTATGAAAGAATACTTCAAACCCCTTGCCCGCTTCAATAAACGCGAACATCCGTTCGATATTGGCATGCCCTTTTTCTGGTGGCGGGGCCATTATGACCGTCATTTTTTGAATAATTTATATGAACGTAAGGAAAATGAATTTGAACCATTTTATAAATATCACTTAAAGTACTTTTTAGAGGTAAATGCAGGCTCGCAAGAGGTTGAATTTTATAAGCACTTACGGGATCTTATCCAGGACGGCATTGCCGTCTTGATCAAAGAAGACAATCCTGGCTCCAAAAATAAACATGAGCGAACAAATATTCAAAAGGCACAATTAAGGGCATTTGCCGATTACCTGAATTCTATCGACCAGTGGGCCGTTCGCCCCAGGCTGGAGGTCTACACAGAGAAAGACGCAACTATCGCCAGGTTGCAAAACCAAATAGCAGCATTGGAGAAGCAGATCAGCGAAATGAAGGAATATGATGTGGTACAGAAGATCAGGATAGAAGAAGGCCACCTGCCGACAGTAATTAACTTGATTCAGCAGCTACGCGATCTGCAACTACCATCAGAACGAAAGCTACTCCGCTGTGATCATAAGACACCCTATTATAAGATGATTAGTAAGTATTTTTCCATCGACGGCAAGGACATTCCCATAGATACCGCTAAGAATTATTTCTCCGATAAACAAAATGACATAGGCGTTAAGGGTACTTTGGTGCCGCCTGAAAATAAGCTGTTTAAGATAGTTGCTGACACCCCAAAAAAAGCAGTCAAGAAAATCAATAAACCCTAAAATGGCTTTCTCTTACGCTGATTGGCTATTTTCACCATGCCTCCCCATGATGCTATAAATAACACTTTATCTTTTAGTTAGCCTCAATAACACATATCTTGTTTGCCTCTTATACATGACCATCGGTTTACGATGGTCATGAGATCAGCAATTTCGCAATTTACATTCGTCCCGTTAACCAAAAAACGGAGTACAGATGCAAGTAGAGATTTTAACTAAAGAAGACCTAAAACAGTTCAAGGCAGCACTCGTACAGGAACTGAAAGACGCATTCAGCAGCAATGCAAAACCACAAAACAAAGAATGGCTGAAAAGCAACGAGGTAAGAAAGCTGTTGGGTATATCGCCCGGCACCTTACAAAACCTGCGTATTAACGGCACACTCACCTATTCTAAAATAGGCGGCATTATGTATTATCGCTACCAGGACATCATGAAGCTGTTAGAAAAAGGAGGTGTTAAATGAAAAAGGCACCTCCTGAACTGGCCTTGCTGAAGGCAATTCAAAACCACAAAGGGCTTGGCCCTTTTCATATCAGCTTATATACGGCTATGCTTTCCTTATGGCAGGAACAGCATTACAGTACTCCTTTCCGGATAACAAGGAGCACGCTGATGGCAACATCCGGTATCCGTTCACCGGCGACTTATCACAAGTGCTTAAAGGAACTGATCGGCCACGAATACATTATATATGAGCCTTCTTTTGATAAGCACATCGCAAGCAGGGTCACCTTAGTTACTGGCAAAGCAGGTATGTAAAATGAACACCTTAAAACCATTTGCGATACATTGTATCGCGTTAAACAAAATCGGGATATTTCTATCCAGTTGTAAGGAGCCAGTTGTAAGGAGCAAGTTTGTGTTTTTGTTGCTACAAAAACCTCCCGGATGCCTGTCGGCACCGGGCAAACTTGCCTTTTGCGCCCGATGGTTGCAAAAGGGGAAAATGGAAGGAAGGAATTAAGAGTTAACTGATGGAAGCGACAGTGAAAACAAAAGATAAACTAACGGGCGACCCGTCAAAAAATAAAGGCGGTGCGCCCAAGAAAAGGGTTAAACGGGAGTTGATTATCCGCATTAGAATGTCAGCGACTGAACGCTTTCAGATCGTTGATAAGGCCAAAGCCGCAGGTATGCGGGCAAGCACCTGGATCAGGGCCTCCGCCAAAAGCGCTAAGATCATACCCCGGCTAACCGCCGACGAGCGGCGCATCCTTTGGATGCTGGCCGAACTTTCCAACAATCTTAACCAGTTGACCAAACTGGCGCACCAGGTTGGCCTATTGAGGGTCGTACGCCAATGCGAGCGGGTTATAAAACAGATTGACGAAACTTTTAAAAAGTTGAAAAGGGATGATCGGGAAAGTGATAACGGGTAGAAGTTTTGGCGGCTGTATCCGCTATGTCGTGCAAAAGCATGACGCCGTTATACTGGACGGCGCGGGTTTAAGGATGCGAGACGTAAATCAAATCATCGATGATTTTAACCTGCAACGAAAGTACAACCCGGACTTAGGAAAAGCTGTTGGCCATATTGCTTTAAGCTGGAGCATCAATGACATTTCGAAATTAAACGATGAAGTGATGGTGAATATGGCTAAGGAGTATTTGCAAAAAATGAAGATACAGGAAACCCAGTATTTAATTGTAAAGCACCGGGACAGAGACCACCCCCATATCCATATTGTTTACAACCGGGTAGATAATGATGGTAAAACCATCCCGGATAATTTTCAGAAGCAACGGAATGTCGTAGTATGTAAGGATATGACCATGAAGCACGGTTTTTATCTTTCGCCGGGAAAAGAACGGGTTAACCGTCAGCAGCTAAAAGGGGAAGACAAGGTCAAATATGAATTGTACGATGCCATAAAGTCGGCCAGCAAAAAAGTAAAAAATATGGACGAACTAAAAAAGACATTAGCAACACAGGGTATCGGGATGCACTTTAAGTATAAAAGCGGCACTAACGAAATACAGGGTATTAGTTTCAGCAAGGGCCAATACAAATTTAAGGGGTCGGAGATTGACCGCAGTTTAAGCCACGCTAAATTAAACCAGGCTATTGAGCAGCAACAGCCGGAAAAGAGTTTGGCCGATCAATTAAGGGAAGTGGTAGAAAACGCCAAACAGGAACGGAGCAATCAACAGAAGCCGGAATCGGAAATCCACTATTTGAGAGAAACGCTATCAGCCGGGGCTGATTTGTTAGAGGAATTGCTTGGAAATATTGCCGAAGAAAATGACGGGCCGGAAAGAAAACGAAGAAAGAAGAATGAACAGGAGCAAAACAGGGGTATGTCACGATGAAAGAATTAAATGAACTTAACGATCGTATAGACGGTATGGATGAATTGGTAGATAGTATTATTAAAAAATTGGATGCTATTGAGAAAATGGATTTAAAACCGGCTGATTACACGGCTCATTTTGAAGCTTTAAAGCAAATTTTTGAAGTATTCTTGCTTCGGTATAATAAAGAAAGCAACGGCTTAATGGAAGCGGTGAGCAAGTTAAATATTGAGTACCCGGCGGAACAGATTCAAAACAACTTAGCGGAACTGAAGACAATTTTGGAGGCCATAAAAAAAGAACTGCCTATAAAAGTGAGACATCAACTGGATACCAAAACCCAAGGCTGGGTAATACTGCTATTTGTAATAGTTATCAGCTTGATTTTAAACGGTTATTTGTGGACAGAGAACACACGCTTACAGGCAGTTGATATTAAGTACCGCTTATTGAACCAATTGGTACCTACTGACACACAAATAGCTGATAGTGTCTATACTGCCGATCCTGATAAAACTGAAAAAATGGTTAGTGAATTGGCTAATCGTAAAATAAACCCAACGAAGCCTGGCAAAATAAAAAAAGCTGTTACTGCAAAGCGATATACTAAAGGGCGTTAAATTTAGCTTCCGGGCTGAAAAAGATAAAGTCCCCTGACACTCGCTGTTGGGGGACTTCAACCTAAGTATTATGATTTGAAAAACACCCGGGCTCATAAAAATGTATATCATAGATAATCAACGGAGGATATTTATGAAACAACAAGTAATTGAAGATGTGAACATTATGCCTCAACTAGATAAAGCCTGTGGTTTGGACATGCATAAAGACAAGATCGTTGGCTTTATTTCCGGTAAAGAGGGCAGCAATCAAGAGTTTAGGGAATTTGGAACTTACACCTGTGAACTCAAACAGATCAGAGACTGGCTGCAGGAGAATGATATTCAGCATTGCCTGATGGAAAGTACGGGTATTTATTGGATGAGTTTATACGCCATACTAACCGAAGCGGGTATTGAAGTCATTGTGGCAAATCCGGTTCACATCAAGCAGATGCCTAAGCGGAAAACTGATCGCAAAGATGCAAAGTGGCTTTGTACGTTGTTATTGCACGGGTTAGTAAGGCCAAGCTTTATGCCAGACAATACACAACGGATTATTAGAGATTATTGCCGGAATCGTTTATTTTATACTTGGCAACTCAACAGGATAAGGAATCGTTTACTGAAGATATTAGAAAGTAATAACATCAAACTGCGCTCTGTAATCAGTTCAATTCACACCTTATCAGCAATGGATATGATAAGACTATTAGCAAAAGGTGTCACAGATCAGGAACAGTTGCTTAGTTGTGCCAGAGGCAAAGTAATTAAAAAGACAGAGCAGTTGATCAAAGCTTTGGATGGCACACTTCAAACGTACCATCATACTCAACTACAAATGTTACTGGAGGATTATGACCATGTGCAAAAGCAAGTAGATTTTTTAGATAAATCAATTACAGAAATCATAAGTGAGCATTACGCACAAGCCTTTGAATGTCTTGATAGCATCAGCGGCATAGGTGTCAAATCAGCAGAAATAATTATCAGTGAGGCTGGAAAAGATATGAGCCGATTTCCAACAGCAGACCATTTTACCGCTTGGTGCGGTATTGCACCAGGCAACAATGAAAGTGCTGGTAAGCGAAAAAACACTGCTATTAAAAAAGGCAACAGTTATTTAAGGGTTGCCATTGTTGGCGCGGCATGGGCTGCTGTTCGGATGAAAGATTCTTATTGGCATGCCTTATTTGATAAGTTATGTAAACGTATGAAAGCGCAAAAGGCTATTGTCGCTGTCGCAAGAAGATTGCTCAAAGTGGTATATAACACATTAGAAACGCTAACTATTTACAAAGAAAAAGGCATTGCACACTTTGTGGACTTGCAGGCTAAAGCGGCATTGTATAATAACTCAAAGCTACAGTGGCCTCAAAACAATATTGATTAAAATACTAAAAGGACGGAAAAGGTAATAGAATAAAAAGTCTGAAACCTAAGCTGCCAAAACTGTAGATAGCACCCAGGCTTGTTCCATGAGAACGCAGAGGAAACTTATTTTTACAGATTCCTGGCTTCACGAAAACTAATAATCTATCGTCAGTTATTCGATCTACAGAAATTAGACAAAAACAGGTTCCACTTAATCTTATTAAATTACTCTGTTTTCAGGGTCTTAACCGGATTTGCTAAAGCGGCCTTCATTGATTGAAAGCTGATTGTAACGAATGCGATAATACAGGCTGTAGCCCCTGCCAGGGCGATCATCCACCATTGGAGATTAATCCGGTACGCAAAATCTTGCAGCCACCTGCTCATAGCGAACCATGCCACGGGGGACGCAATTAGAATTGAAATGAAAACTAACTTTATAAAATCCATTGATAACATGCTGACAATACCTGATACACTTGCACCCAGTACTTTTCGAATGCCTATTTCTTTATTGCGTTGCTCCGCCGCGTAGGCTGCCAAACCAAATAAACCCATACAGGCGATAAGGATTGCCAGGGAACTGAATGAGATGAATAAAGTGGCGATTCTTTGCTCGGACCGGTAGGTTGCATCGAAATCCTGATCCATAAATGAGAAGCTAAATTCCTGGCTCGGTGAAAATCCTTTCCATTTGTCGTTAATCGAACGCATCAGGGCCGGCAGTTCAGCAGTATTTACGCGTACACTAATCGCACCCGGGGCTGCTCCATAAATCAATGCCAGCGGCTTGATCTCGTCTTTCAGCGAACTGAAATTAAAATTGTGCATTACGCCAATAATGTGGAAAGTTTGCAAGCCGATGCTGTTGCGATAGATCGACTTTCCAATCGGATCTTTAAATCCAAACTGCTTTACAAACGCCTCGTTAACAATCAGGCCTGCTGTATCCGTGGCCATTTCCCTGGAGAAGTTTCTACCGGCGACCATCTTGATTTTCATTGTGGCCAGGTAATTTTCATCAACCGGCCAAAGTTCCGATAAGACGTCTTGTTTGATATCAATTGGCAGCTGCGGGAATAAACCGGAAATATTCCGGTCTTCACCAGTTGGTGTGAACGTTGACATGGTCGCATTTTCAACTCCCCTGAGCTGCTTAATCTCCCGGGAAAATGCTTTTGCCTGGTTACCTAAGACGTTAACGTTTTTAATCACGAGTACATGACTGCGATCAAACCCAAGGTCTTTATTATGGATATAGTTCAGCTGGTTGTAGATGACGATCGTCCCGATGATCAGGAAGATGGAAATTGAAAACTGGAAAACCACCAAGAAGCTACGCAGGAAACCACCCTTAAATCCGGCTGCAAGCTTTCCTTTCAATACATCGATAGGCTGGAATGCCGACAGGAAGAAAGCCGGATAAGATCCTGCAAGGAGGCCGATAACAATTACAGTTAATACCAAAGACGGTAACAGCCAGCTTAATGAGCGTATACCCAGGGAAAGTTGTTTTGCAGCAACTTCGTTAAATAACGGCATGGCCAGCCAGGCAACGGCGATAGCAATAATGGCGGCGATCAGGGTAACCATCATTGATTCTGTCAGAAATTGCGCAATAAGGTACTTCCGTGCAGAGCCGAGCACTTTTCTAACGCCAACTTCTTTGGCCCTGCCGGATGAACGGGCAGTCGACAAATTCATAAAGTTGACACACGCGATGAGCAGGATAAAAACGGCGATTAACGAAAATGTATAAACATATTGTATATTGCCTTTTTGCGAAAGTTCGTCCTGGCTATGAGAATGCAGGTGCAGGTCAAGAAGCGGCGTCAGTTCATATTTTAAGTAATTGCTCCCCTGAGAAAGTGATGGGGGATAATTTTTAAGTGCTAAAGACCGTATTTTTGTTTCCAGACCACGAATGTCCGAACCTGGCCTTAGTAAAACATACTGATGTACACCGCCGTATCCCCATCCGCCTTCTTTGTATTCGGGAATGGAACTATAAGACAGGATAAAGTCGAAATTGAAATGGGATTGCGATGGAATATCTTTGATAACTCCCGTAATTTTATAAAAGCTGGTATCATTGATGGTCAGCGTTTGCCCTACGGCATGAACATTATTAAAGTATTTCAGGGCCATACCTTCCGTGATGACAGCAGAATGCGGTTCCGTTAAGGCGTTAACCGGGGAGCCTTCGATCATTGGCAAGGTAAAAACGTCAAACAAACCTGATTCGGCAAAAACGACATTTTTTTCCTGGATATTATTATTGGCTTTTTTTACATAAAATTTTTGAGGAGTTTTAAATAGCGTTTCTTTCGGAATGATCCTCGTCATCTTTTCAATTTCGGGGAAACTTTTCAGGGCATCCATCAATGGCTTCTCAGAACCGGCATAGGAAGCTTCGCGGCCATTCAATTTTACATTTTCGGTAATTCGAAAAATCCTGTTCGCTTTTAGATTATATTTATCATAACTCAATTCATCTGCGACATACAATAAGATCAGCAGACAGGTGGCCAAACCAACCGAAAGGCCTAAAACGTTAACCGCTGTAAAGCCCTTACTTTTTTTCAGGCTTCGGTAAGCACTCTTGAGATAATTTTTAATCATGGTAATCCGTGGTTAATATTTCAGTGAACAAGATGATTTTACCTTGCCAATGGAATGCCATCCTTATAAATGTCTACTAATTAAGCAATTAACTATATTCAAACTTATTGAAGTGTGCGATTCCGATACAGACGACGTTCGTTTTTATGCATTTAGGGTAAGCCTTGACCAAAAACATAGCAACGGCAGTAGTTTCAATCCTAATTTATAATAGACGGTGCGCTAATGGTAGAAGTTACTACAGTATATTTTTAGAGGAAACCTTATCACAATTGGACAAAAGAACTTGTCCTTTTAGATGAAGGCAATTTATTAATTTTCTGCTTTAATTATTTACCTTTTAAAAGTTCGTTTTTTTCTTTTTCAGCCTGTAATAGACGTTCAAGTAAAACTATTTTTTCATTGTATAATTCAACGATCTTATCAATAGGATTGAACGATGGTTGAAAATTAATTGCATTTAACGTCGAAGTATCTTGACTGGTAAAAGTATTTGAGATTATATTCAAAACAGCATCATCATTGAAATTCTTGATAGCATCAGCAGGGACCCCCAAAATTTTAGAAATCTTTTCTAAAGCTTCCCCATCAACATCCGCACTTTGTTCGATTTTAGAAACAGCTTGTTGGCTTATACCTAATTCCGCAGCTAAAGTTTCCTGTTTCATGCCACGTAGTTCACGAATCTTGCTGATTTTTCTGCCGATATGTAGATTTAGTTCTGCCATAAGTCAAATGTATTGTTAAAATGTAAATGTACAAAACAACGGCTTTATTGTAAAGTACAAATCAATGTGGTTCAGTACGGTGATGTTTTGCTATTCTTTTGTTTTGCCGGTTAATAGAGGCCGGTGTAAAAAGAGTATTATGAACAACGCACCTTATGCTCCCTGGGAACATTACCCTAAAAACCTTCGCCATTACGAAATTGAAAATCCAATGTCTGCAGTTGTTGACTTCTTTAGCGCGGATTCCGTAAATGGCCACGGCAGGCGATTAAAAGAATGGCGTTATTACGTAGTTAACGACGAGCATTACGACGAAAAACGTCACGGCCCCGGTACACTACTTTTTATATATGACCTCAATTTAAGGATTTTAGAAGCTATGTATCTATTATTAATCAATTACAAAAGATTCTCTTACCAGCAAGATAAGGTTACCGAGGAACAATTGGAAGAAGAAAAGGAACTATGGGAATTCTATCCTAAAAACCTTTCCCTGAAAGAACAACTTGAACCCTATAAGGCAGTTAAGAAAGTCTTCAAAAAAATCACACCGCAGGAATATAGGGACCAGTTACATGAGTGGTCTCACGTAGCACTTTACAATAATGCGGATGTAGAGTCTTTATATGCAGGTGAGGTTATTAATGTCTACGAAAACTTAATTAAGTTATATTCGGCAGCATGGCTAATCTGCCAGCGTGAAGGCGGTCGTTCACTGCTGAGGCGGAGCAAGCTTGAAAATAGCTTAACCGAAATATCCACCGAACCAATTGCGCTACGAACAATAAGCCCTAAACCGACAGCAGCCGAAAAATTGGCTTTGGAGGAAATCAAAAATCTGATTGTAAAACGTTGTCCGCAGGTTCAAATGATTATTCATTTAGGAACACATCTCAAGCCGTTTACATTTTATCTGCTTATTCTTATTGGCGATGATGAAAAAACACCGGAGCATGAAGTCAGTAATAAAATAGAGGATAATTGCCAGTACCTTGCTCATGTACATGCCATAGTCAATAAGGCAAATAGCGCAAAAGAAGCTATTAATATTGGTAGACGCTTCTGGTCAACTGTTATGGAAAAAGGATTTGTTCTATATAAGTCCCCCGAATTAATATTACCCGCGCACCAAGAAATAACTAACGAGATATTATTGGAAAGAGCAACGTTCAATTGGGAAAGGTGGGGCAAACAGGGCAACGAATTTTTAAGAGGTGTTGAATTATACAGGGCAGATAATAATTTCAGGCTTGCAGCATTCCTTTTGCACCAATCTGTTGAAAGCATTTTAAAAGCAATCATACAAGCGGTTATAGGTTACCGTGTACAGATGCATAATTTATCAAGGTTGCTAAGATTAACCTTGTTGTTTACAGATGAGTTAAAAGATGTTTTTGAGCTTACTACCACCGAGGGGGCACAATTATATCAATTGTTGCAAAACGCCTATTCACAATCACGGTATAACAGTTCATTTGATCCTGATGGAGATTCAATTAGAATACTATCGAAGCAGGTAACAAAATTTAATAAGGTCGCAGAAAGAATTTACAAGCAATATATAGGCGATATTAAGTGTTGACAGCCTCAGCGGTATTGGCAGGCGGGCATTTGTTCGCCTTGCCTTGCTTCTGAAATTTGTTAACCGTTGAAAATGGAAACTGCTAAGCACCCTAAATAGCATGTCGGGCGATTGAGTAAGTCGTCCGGCCTTGCTGCTGAAAAGTGAACGACACGCACACCCGTTGGAACCATGCAGCTACGGCAGGCGGCTTCATTGCACCTCGCGTTATCGCGCCGGGTTTCATTGCGCCGTCAGCCTCGCTGCCGCTGGCAGGAGTGAAATTCGTTCCTCATCACACACCTGCCTTTCCCCTCACTCAAAATCATAATCCCATTTCACCGCGTCTGGCAAAGTTACCGACCGGCGGGTGAAACGTAAAGGCTATACAAGCGAAGCATTTTAATTTGTTTTTTAGCGGTGCTTCGGCCTTGACCTTTCACCCGCCTTGCGCTTTTGGTGCCTAAGCGTTGTAAATGGGAAATTGTGTGAATGCTATACCAAATAAATATTAACATAAGAATCAATCATATTAATAATAGTGAGTATTACATAATACGAGAAGTGTTACGCTTATGAAATCTCTAAGCTTGGCACCCTTTAAAAAAATTATAAGCTGCTATAATATTATTTTGATACCACTATATATGAAGAAAAATTAATTTCCTTCTCATATACAATTCATTGGAGTAGGCTTTCTTTGCCTTGTAACTTTCCGTTTAGCTAATCATTTTGTTTATAAACCGTTGTAAATGAAACATTAGCAAAAAAAGAAATGTTGCAACTAACAATATGAGCAAACAACAGAATCAGTCAAATTTAAACCGGATGATTATTAGGCCGCTCCAGGCCCTGAATTTTTTCATGGCGGATATGCAGGCTGGTATTGGTCCTTTTCTCGGAATATTTTTACTTGCGCACGGCTGGAAAAGCGGGCTGATCGGTTCGGTCATGACGATTGGCGGAGTTGCTGGTATGCTGATGACCGCACCTGCTGGTGCCTTGATCGACGCTACAAAACGAAAGCGGCTGTATGTGGTAATCCCGGGAATTTTTACGGTAATAGCCTCAGCCGTCATTTTGATCTCCCAGAATTTTTGGATAGTGAGTATATCACAGGTTGCAACGGCTATTGCTGGTTCAGCCATTGGCCCTGCGGTAATCGGCATTACGCTGGGTATCGTCAAACAGGCAGGATTTAACCGCCAAAATGGTTATAATCAGGCTTACAATCATGCAGGCAACGTTGTCGGTGCTGCCTTGTCGGGCTACCTGGGAATGAAATTTGGGATGCCCGCGGTATTCTATTTAGCTGCGCTATTCGGCGTACTTTCTATTATCTCCGTTTTATTGATCCCTGCCAAAGCAATAGATGACCGGGCGGCAAGGGGTTTGAAAGATAACGGCGAGGATGATAAAGCAAGCGGGTTTAAAGTATTGTTCCAATGCAGGCCCCTGCTCATACTGGCAGCGGCACTCGCCTGTTTTCACCTGGGCAACGGGGCCATGCTGCCTTTATACGGGTTAGCAGCAGCTACAAAAAATCAGGGGAACTCGACAATGTTTGTGGCGATGACCATCATCATTGCGCAAGTGGTCATGATAGGTGTTTCTCTCATCGCCATGCGAATGGCCGAAAAAAGCGGTTACTGGTTGGTCATACTCATTTCATTTATTGCACTTCCCGTACGCGGCCTAATTGCTGCCCACATGATCAATCAAACCGGCTTATACCCTGTACAAATATTAGATGGTATAGGCGCCGGATTGCAAAGTGTAGCCGTGCCGGGATTGGTGGCCCATATCTTAAACGGAACTGGTAGGGTAAATATAGGCCAGGGTGCGGTAATGACTGTACAGGGGCTAGGCGCATCGTTAAGCCCTGCCATAGGCGGCTGGATCGCACAGGGACTAGGTTACAGTTCCACCTTTTTGATTTTGGGCAGTTTTGCTACGCTTTCCATTTTACTGTGGCTGCTTTTTTCCAAGTCGCTTAAAGAAGCGTGTGATACGACCATAAAAAAAGGCCACGCTAAAAATAATTTTGCATCATGAATTTAAATAAAACGGGACAAACAGGAAAGTCACTCGTATTTGCCCATATTGGTGATTTACATATTACAAAAGCAAAAGAACAGAACTATATAGATCTTTTATCTATTATCGCTCAAATCGAAGTGGAATGCAGTAAGAATATCGACTTCGTGGTTTTACCCGGCGACAATGCCGACAATGGTTTGCCGGAGCAATATCGACTGGTCGCTACCGCGCTAAAAATGCTCAGTATCCCAGTTCATGTTATCCCCGGCGATCATGATATGGAACAAGGCAGCCTTGAAGGTTTTTATTCTTTGCCGGTAGCTAAAACATTGCCGAAATCTCTTGATGTTAACGGTATCCAATGCCTTTTCCTGGATATGAGCGGACCGGGCAAAGGCGGGCCGGATTTCAGATTAGGCAATGATCAGTTATCGTGGTTGAGCAACGCGTTGGCAAACGCCAAAACTGAAAATAAGGAAACCGTTATTTTCGTACATGCTTATCCGGATGACCTTAAAAATGAAAGCGAAAAAATTGCTTTTAACCGGCTTATCACAGAAAACGAGGTGGCATTGGTAGATATGGGGCATACGCATTATAACGAACTGGCGAATGATGGCGATACTATTTTTTCAGCTACCCGTTCAACCGGGCAGATCGAGGAAGGACCTGTCGGTTATTCCCTGATAAGCATTGACAATGGTGTGGTCAGCTGGCGCTTTAAACCGTTGGATGATGCGTTTCCGTTTGTGCTGATCACCTCACCGGCAGATCATCGGCTGGTAAGAAAATCGGATCAGGTTGTTTCCGGGCAGGTCCAGATCCGCGCTGTTGTTTTCAGTTCAGGTACGATTCAAACGGTAAGGTGCAGGCTCGAAAATAGCGGATGGACGACGATGTCCAAAACTGCTGAAGAAAAAATCTGGTCGGGAGTTATAATAGTCCCTGCTGTTCAGGAAAAGATAAACGTTACGGTTGAAGCGACTGATGAAACGGGGCGGCCTGGACAACATACCATACAATTGGCTGCAACATCATACAGGCAGGCTAAACGCATAAAGAATGGCAGCGATGCTAACGCCATAGGTGCCTGGCCGGAGAATGGTATTTTCGGCACCCAGCTTGGTCCCAATAGAAACGCAAAGCCATCATCAAAGCCAAAATAAATGAATCATACCCTTATCTGGATCATCTCCCTGCTGGCTATTGCAGGCGTTATCATAAGACCTTTCAAGGTTACTGAAGCTGTCTACGCAGTTGTCGGCGCAGCTTTACTGCTTATCTTCCAATTAATTAAGCCTGGAGAAGCCTTGTCGGGGGTATTAAAAGGCCTCGATGTTTATTTTTTCTTAACGGGAATGATGCTGCTTTCAGAAACCGCCCGCGAAGAAAAACTCTTTGACTGGCTTGCGGCGCATGCTACCGCGATGGCCAAAGGCTCATCGGGCAGGTTGTTTTTGCTGATCTATTTGGTCGGGGTTATCGTTACCGTGTTTTTATCTAATGATGCAACGGCGGTCGTTTTAACGCCTGCCGTGGCGGCTGCTGTAAAAGCGGCAGATGTGAAAAAGCCGTTGCCTTATTTATTGATTTGCGCTTTTATCGCTAATGCTGCTTCTTTTGTGCTGCCAATTTCCAATCCTGCAAACCTCGTGATCTATGGCAGCCATATGCCGCCTTTGTTACATTGGCTCGGGCAGTATATTATACCATCTGTTTGTTCAATTCTGGTAACCTATTTCGTACTTCGTTTTACGCAGCGAAGCTGCTTTAAAAGCAAGATAAAAGGCGATATCGAAATTCCAGTATTATCACAGGGCGGCAAAACCGCATTAATCGGCATCGCGTCAACGGCGGTAGTATTATTAGCATCTTCGGCTTTCGGTATTCAATTGGGTTTGCCTACCGCTATTACCGGGATACTCACTTCAGCTATTGTAATCATCCGTTCCAAAAAAAACCCACTAATTGTTATCAAAGGTGTATCATGGGCAGTGCTACCATTGGTTGCAGGGTTATTTGTCATCGTTGAAGCGATCAATAAAACCGGTCTGATCGGGCAGTTGACGAATTTGCTGAACTACGGTGTGCAGCAGTCGTCAACCGGCACAGCCTGGGCAGCCGGAGGTATTGTTGCATTAGTTTGTAACCTGATGAATAATCTGCCTGCCGGATTGATTGCAGGAAACGTCTTACAGTCCGGCCATATGCCGGAAATGGTGAAAAGCGCGGTACTTATCGGTGTTGACCTGGGCCCGAACCTTTCCATAACCGGGTCATTGGCCACCATCTTATGGCTTGTCGCACTGCGGCGTGAAAATCTAACGGTAAGTGCCTGGACCTTTTTAAAACTGGGCTGCGTGGTCATGACGGCAGCGCTTATCGTAGCCCTGGCTTCTTTATGGATTTAATGAGAAATAAATAATTTTAAATAAAATAAACGTTATGGAAGGAAATAATCAATTCTGGCTTTACCCGGTGATCATTATCGCCGGTATATTGCAGGCATGGGGACCGCCCATGAATGGTGCATTGCAAAAATCAATGACCAATCCCTGGCTGGCAAGTCTCGTATCTTTTTTGCCGGTCGTAGCACTTTTGGCTTGCGTATTTTTATGTATACCACGCCCGTTGCCAACAGCGGAAGGCTTAACGGCAATGCCGTGGTGGGCACCCCTCGGAGGCCTTGTCGGTGCAGGCGCGGTGATCGTAGGGCTGATGTTCGTACAGAAAGTCGGCGCGGGAACCTTAGCCGGGCTGACGATAACAGCCAATATTCTGATGTCGCTGGTTATTGACAAATTCGGTTTGTTCGGTATGCAGCAGCACCCATTGAGTTTGGGGAGAATGGCGGGCGCAGTTTTAATGGTAGCTGGGATATACCTTATCTCCAAATTTTAAAGGAGGATACCAACCGGGCAATTTAAAGCATTTTAGCAATGCCTTTTAAAGGCAGGGTAAAACTAACCTCAAAGCGATAAGAAGAACTTTGTATATGCATCTCACCACCATGAGACTTAATGATTTCGTTGCATAGCCAGAGACCAAGGCCCGCACCTTTTTGAAGGCCGTCGCCACGATAAAAAGCCTCCAAAAGTTTTTCGGTGGGAATGTTTTCTGCGGAAATATCATTTATGATGTTTACCGAGATATAATTTGTGTCACTGCTCTGCTTTACCTTACAGCTTACAATAGAGTTCCCGATAGAATATTTACATACATTTTCCAGCAGATTGACCAACACCATTCGTATTTTATCCTCATCGGCAATGATGAAATAATCTGCTGATTCCTGGTCAAATTTGATATCAGGTGTCAGCCCATTTTGCCGAAACAAAGGCATCAACCGGTTAAATGATTTCAGTATGAGCGAGGAAAGATCAAACTGCTCCAGGTGAATACTTAATCCAACGCTTTTCAACTGGCTGATGATCAGAAACTCCTGCACCACTTCCTGCAACCGGTTGATCTCATCCATCTGGCTGTGTAGTAACGGCATGATTTCAGGGCTTAACCCAGGGTTTTTTAACTGCACCTCCAGTTCTGCTTTTAATATAGCCAGCGGCGTTTTTAATTCGTGAGATGCTGACGCAAAAAAGTTTTGTTGCTGCTGTAAGGATTCGTCGATCCGTATGAGCATACTATTGATAGTTTCGGTCAGTTCCTGCAATTCGTCATTGGTGTTTTTAACCGGAATGGTATCGCGCAGTTTATTCGTGGTGATCTTATTTGCTGCATCGATAATTCGCTGTATAGGTAACAAAAGAAATCCAGCCATTAAATAAGATATAAGCCCTGCGACAATAACACTGATGATACTGCTGATAAAAAGCAGTTGAAATAAAAAGCTTAAACTTTGACTTAAAGGTTCATTGCTTACTGCCAGCATCAATTCCGCAGGGTTATCATCACTGCCGCTGATCACATAGGCAACCCGCATATTCAGTGTGTCTGTCACTCCAGCCTTGGCAGGGGTTTTAATCGATCCTATCACGCCGGGGGATTGAAATACAGTATGTTTTTTACTGCCGGAATGGTCGAGTACCCTGATGGAAGTATTTTTATCAGGAAGTGGAATAATAACCGGGTTAACCTCTGTTTTATCCAGCAAAGTATTAGCCCTGCTGAGCAGGTACTTATTATTATCGGAAATAATCATTTGTCGGATACGCTGGTAGCTGTAAATATTCAGCGAAAAACTCAATAGAATAAATACCAAGCTGAAAGCGAGCGTGATCTTTAATTTGATACCAGTTCGTCTGTTAACCATCATTTCAGCCTTGTGTGACTTCGCCTTTAAGAACATACCCTCTGCCAATAACCGTATGGATCAGCGGATCAGCATGCCCTTTGTCAATTTTTTTACGTAGTTGGTACAGGTGCACTTCAATGATATTACTCCCCGGATCGAAATTGATCTCCCAAACTTTTTCCAGTATATGCGCCTTGGTCATCACGTGATTGGCATTGCTCATCAAAAATTCCAGCAACGCAAACTCGCGGTTGCTGAGACTAATCTTTTCGTTATTTCTCGTTACCTCCCTTTTCAGCATATCTACCGTCAGGTCCTTCACTTTTAAAACGGAAGTAGCCTGGTTCATTGTCCTTCGCTGGACAGCGCGTACCCTGGCCAGCAGTTCATCCAGGTCAAATGGCTTTTTCAGGTAATCAATGGCACCCAGGTCCAATCCTGCGATTACATTTTCGGTATTGTTCAAAGCGCTTAATATGATGACTGGGCTCAGATTATTGAAACTCTTCAGATTTTTTAACACTTCAAATCCGTTTAAAGAAGGCAGCATCAGGTCAAGTAAAATCAGGTCATAAGAATTCACCATGGCTGCTTCCAGGCCTTTGGTGCCATCAGTCATATGGTCGCAAATATGCCCTGCCTGGCTAAGCCCGGCACAAATGAACCCGGCTAACTTAATCTCATCTTCTATCAGCAGTATCTTCATCGTATTAAAAAAGTTTGGTTATTAATGGTTATGCTGATCACGATATAAACCTTATCCTGCTCGGCGTTCACAAAGCCGGATTGGCCGTCACGCAGGACAGCCAGTAACTTCAAATCCCGACTGGTTTTAATGAGGGCGGAAATATCATCAACCTGGCCCGGTTTAAAATGAAATAATTGGTGTTTACTTTTAATGGCGGCAATTCCGCCATATTGGTCTGTTATCAACGCAGGGTCTTTGATCACAAAGTTTTCCGGCGACTGATCAGGCGGAACCCTTGGCGGCGGCGGCAGCTCGTCTATATCAACACTATCTTTACTTCGCGTATTGGTGATACGGTGTAGCTGATAGCCGACGGATTCGTCATTTGGTTGGGAACTGTAATTAATTTCGACAGGATCGTTTAAACCAGCAACCCCCATGACTGCTTTTGCAGTATGGGGCCTGAACTCTATGGTTATTGATCCGGCGGGACCGGTATTTATCTGGATGGCATTGATGTCTAAATGGGTATTATATTTATAGCCTTGTACCATGCCTGAAATCCTCTTTAGTTTTGGCGGTCCTGCTGGTGGCGGCGGGCCGCCCGGTACGGGTAATGGAGAAGTAGGTAACGGCCTGAATAATATAAAAGCAATAACTCCGATAAGCACAATGACCGCTGCGATCAGCACCTTATTCATTACACGCTGCCGGTGTGGTGGAACTGGTTTATGGTGCTGGTGTTCGGGCTTCATGATTCATTGATATTTACCTTCTGATCTAACGGAAATAACAATAACACCCGTTTCATGATTTTGTTAGCTTTTCACATTAAGCGGGTGGTATTGTTGAAGTCCGGCTATACCGCTAAAGGACGGCTCAATTTTAAAATTCAATAGCTGTCGCATGATAAACTTTTAATCCGCTCACATTTACGAATCCCAGGTTTTCCAATCGTCTCTTTGCTTTCACCTTTATTGCTGTTCCCAAAAGCAAGTGTTTTCTTAAGGGTTCCGCGTCATGTGATTTGAGATGAATGAATTTATCATCAAGTTTTATCCCGGTAAACTCCTCTTTCTTTCCTTTGCAGAGTTCAGGATGAGCTATTTCAAATTCAAATACCTCTACCGAATCGACGGGTTTGGGAGCAGGGGATTCGGCCATAGTTACTGATTTGCCAGTCCCCTTGTTTGTGATGATTTCCAATTCTCGTTCAGGTCGGTGAGAGTCCTTGTGTTTCGAATGTTCATTGTAGAGCAATTCAACGAGGTCGCCGGGGTTTACGATATTCATCACTTGTTCTGCAATATGCGGGGGGAATTTAACCGTTAGTTGGTCACCGTTTTCCGATATGATCAACCCGTTAATATCGTTATGTTTATTATAGGTAAACTGTTCCAGGATACCTGCCTGATGTTTTTCGTTTTTAATTTGCATGAATTGCTTCTATTTATGTTAATACAAGGCCTGAAGGAGGCCTTGCATATTTAGCATTAATTTATCGTACCAAGTAAGTTTGCCCGTTAACGGTAAGCGTTTGAGGGCGCACTTGCTGAAGGTTCTGGGCCATAACAACCCCTGCCTGAGGCGTAATCTTTATTCCTGTGCCGGATATTTGTTCACCGGACTTTAGCAGTCCCTGTAATTGCTCAGCAGCCGGAGGAGGCAGTTCTATGACCTGGTTTTTATCTAATACTACACCGTTCAATACGCCGTCGCGGCTGCGCCTCAAATCGGTGATCGCTCCGCTGAAGCTTTTTTGTTCTTCTGCCTGCGGTGTTGCCGTTAAAACGGCAGGTAAATTAGTAATAACCGTACCACCCGCCTTAGCATTCACCAAGTGAAATTCATTCGTTCCTAACGAGGAACTTTCGTAAAAGCCATTTACTGTTAGGGTTGAACCTTTTTGCGCTGCTTTCATTAATTCTGCTCCTAAATGCGCGGGAAACCTGACCGTTACCGAGGTACTGCCATTTTGCAGGGTAAGGCCGTCATACTCGTAGCGGTCGTTTGTTAAATACCCGGCAACTTTTCCATTTATGGCCGTCAATTGCTGTAATCCTCTATTGGCTTGTGGTCCGGCGGGTGCAGGCTGTGGTTGACCCGGACCTAATGGTGGCGGAGGAATTAATGCGGCTCTGTTAACCGGGGCTTGTGGAGGTGGCGGAGTGCCTGCGGGAGGCACCTGGGCGCAAGACCATAATCCTGTAAATACTATGCAGGCGATGATTGCGGTTGCTTTAAATGAGATTTTCATAGCTCTATCGTTTTTAAATTTTGAATAGTTAATTATTTAATGATTCAAAACTACCGGGAGCAACTGAAGTGGGGATGAACCGGAAATTAATTTTTCTTCATACCTATTGCCCGATATCTATGAGGGATATTAAAATTAAGGATGATCGTAACAAGCATTAGCAACAGTTTACCCCTAAAGCTGGCGCAAAACGATTTATTAAAATTGACACAACTATATTAAATACATTCATTAATCCACGAAACCGATATTGATTTTAATTTATCAAATCATGATAGATAAATAGAAACATCAATAGAAAATATTCACCTGCCAGTTTTTATTTTACAAAAAAACACCTTCTTACCATTGGAACGGATTAGAAGATTTCGTATCTTTATATCATAAGATTTGTATATAATCTGCATCAAAAAGTGGTTAGTAATTCGGTGCGTAGTACATCGACAACCATATAAAGTATTGTAAGTCAATAGGGTTTTAATCGAGTTCGATTCCCCTACGGGCTACGAAGCCGCTTTACGAAAGTAGAGCGGCTTTTTGTTTCATTGCCCGAGGGCAACCACAGTAAAATTTTGATGACAGACAACCTTATTCTGTAGACTATCGTAACTTTGATAAACACTCATTACAAGTCTAACTCAATTAGCCATGATCAAAAAATATTATTGCCTGTCTTTTTTAATTTTCAGCTTTTCGCTCCTAACAACCCTGTCCGGCCTTGCCCAATCGAAGATGTTATCAAAAGGAGATGCAGCGCCCGTATTTACTGCTCAAGCCAGCCTGGCGGGCAGTGAATTTAATTTTTCGTTGAAAAAATCCCTTGCTAAAGGACCTGTTGTGGTTTATTTCTACCCTTCTGCCTATACCGGCGGCTGTGATGCAGAAGCACATGCTTTTGCTGAACTCAAAGATAAATTTACAGCGGCAGGAGCTACCATTATCGGTATATCAGGAGACGATATTAAGCGGCTGAATACATTTTCTTCTGATCCGAATTACTGTGCAGGCAAGTTCGCGGTTGCCTCAGATGCCGGAGGCAAAATTGCAGAAACCTATGGCCTTGTCATGACGCCACCAAAGCTTGGAATGAAAGACGTGCGTGGTATTGAGGTTAACCACGGGTTCATCCCGCGAACCACTTATGTCATTGGTAAGGACGGTAAAATTGTAGCCGTATTTTCATCGGAAACCGATCACATTTCAGCTACTGACCATGTTGAAAAATCGTTAGCGATTGTAAAAGGAATGTAATTCACGGGGCCTGGAATCGATATTTGTCCTGCTCCCATTACCGAATAGGACAAGCATTAAAATGCTAAACGTTTTAAATCATCAAGAAAACGGTTCGATATCTTTCCCCTACGGGCTACGAAGCCGCTCTACTTTCGTAAGCGGCTTTTTGTTTAGTATGCTCACGCGCAACAATGCAACAAACCGGCGGAACTAATGACTACCCACCCAAAACCGAACGCCCAATGTTCACTTCCGTTACAGCAAAACATATTTATCATCGCATAATTTTGTATATATCAATATGTTGTAAATTTGGAACAGCCTTTGGGCTATTTGAATTACTTGAATCCTGATATATTCCATACTAACCTGTACCATGTGGCAGCCATGGCAACCCTGTTTTCGGGGTTTACACTTGCGCTGCTTTTAGCATTCGCAAAAAGGGAAGGCAAAGCAGCCAACCAGTTTTTAAGTGCTGCTTTAACTGTAATTGTGTTGAAGACCGGTGAGCTTACGCCGATTTTTTTACCGGCGCTGGGGCCGCTGCTGTATTTTCATGTGCGGCGGCTGACGCTCCCAAACCTACAATTTGGCCGAAAGGATGTGCTGCATTTTTGCCCTTTACTGGTTGCGTATTGGATGCCGGGCTGGCTGGTGCTAATTTCGGTTGTCATTTATTTATACCTGTCGCACCGGTTGATACAGCGTTTTTATAACCGCTTGCAGCCGGTGTTAATGGATAAGCCGCGTTTTGCCTTCCGCCGGTTGGATATGGCCTTACAACTGCTCGGCTTGCTCTGCGTGTTGTGGCTGTTTAATGATGCCTTGAGTTTTGCCGTTGCTTTTGTGCTTATTGGCCTGGCCGCCCAAGTGATGCTAAAATTGGATGGCAGCACGCAACTGACCACGCCCATAACAGATAGATATGATGCGAAGGAAAAAAGCCGTAGGCTAAAGGAAGCCGTAGCCGCAAACCGTCTTTACGAAGATGCCGAATTGACATTGACCTCCCTGGCAGTAAAGCTGAAGATCCATCCGCACGATTTATCGCGGATTATTAATGTGGGGATGGAAAAGAACTTCAGCGACTTTATTAATGAGTTCAGGGTTCGTGAAACTGTCAGGAAGATGCAGGACCCGGCCCACGACCGGCTCACACTGCTGGGGATCGCCTATGAGTCGGGGTTTAATTCCCAAAGAACCTTCAACCGCGTTTTCAAAGAGATGACCGGCAAAACTCCGGTGGAATACAAGAACAGCCTGAAAAAAGAGTTGCCAAATGATAAGTTGGCCATCTCATCGCGATTACAGCCGGTAATATTGCGTTCAGGAAGCCTGCCAGGTTGGGCCCCTGTAAAATTA
The DNA here is from genome assembly GCA_030775685.1 of Bacteroidota bacterium. Lineage (GTDB taxonomy): Bacteria > Bacteroidota > Bacteroidia > Sphingobacteriales > Sphingobacteriaceae > Mucilaginibacter. Next base: position 46,823 of record JALYIP010000064.1, on the reverse strand, counting down.
ACCCGCATTTATATGTTTAAAAATTATTTCAAAGTTGCCTGGCGCAACCTTATAAAAAACAAAGTATTGTCGCTTATTAACATAGGTGGCCTTGCAGTAGGTATGGCGGTGGTAATGCTACTCAGTTTGTGGGTTTTGGATGAAGTATCATTTGACAGGTATCATCGTAATTATTCCAACATTGCCCGGGTAATACAAAACGATAATAATAATGGCGAAGTGAAAACCTCGTTTTTTGTACCATACCCTTTGGCGGCCGAGTTGCGGAAAAATTATGGCAGCGATTTTAAGTCTGTAGTAATGTCCACAGCGCCGAGAGATTATATACTGGCTTCGGGCGACAAAAAAATGAATGAGCAAGGTTCTTTCATTGAAGCCGGCGGACCAGCCCTGTTTACACTAAATATGCTCAGGGGCAGAGGCGATGCCATAAAGGATCCATCGTCGATATTAATATCCGCGGCCACAGCGAAGGCATTTTTCGGCAATGAGGACCCCATGGGTAAAGTATTGAAGTTAAAATTAAATTGGAACGGTTTAGATAATCTAAAAATAGCCGGTGTTTATTCGGATCTGCCCGAAAACACCACGCTTGCCGGCATTGCTTTTATTGCGTCATGGAACCACTATGAGCCAGGCTTGAGCGGAATGAGGGAGCCATGGGGGCCAGGCAAGGTTAACTTATATGTTCAACTGGCTCACAATGCCGACCTTGACAAAGTATCTTTAAAGATCAGGGATGAAATTCTCAGGCACTTAAAACCGGTTACAGCTTCAGCAAAACCGGCGCTGTTCCTGCAGCCAATGAGTAAATGGCATTTGTACAGCCAGTTTAAGGACGGAAAAAATAGCGGTGGCAAAATACAATATGTGTGGCTGTTTGGTATTGTAGGTGTATTTGTACTCCTGCTAGCCTGTATTAACTTCATGAACTTAAGTACAGCCCGGTCTGAGAAACGCGCGCGCGAAGTAGGTATCCGCAAGGCAATTGGTTCATCCCGAAGCCAATTGATATACCAGTTTTACGGTGAATCGCTACTTTGCGTACTGCTGGCATTTCTGGCCACATTACTGCTGGTAGAATTAAGTCTCTCAGCCTTTAATCAGCTCGCCGGTAAACATATAGTTATTCCGTGGAGCAGCCCTGCGTTTTGGCTCGCCGGCATTGGCCTCAGTTTCATCACCGCTATCATTACCGGCAGTTATCCGGCACTCTACCTGTCGTCATTTAAACCTGTAAAGGTATTGAAAGGGGCGTTCCGGGTGGGGCGGCTGGCGTCGGCCCCGCGTAAAGTACTGGTGGTACTTCAGTTTACAGTTTCTATTGTCCTGATCATCGGTACCGTTGTAGTTATCCGGCAGATCCTTTACGCAAAAGATCGCCCCATAGGCTACAACCAGGACAGATTGGTTACCATACCCGTCCGAACTATTGAACTCCACCAACATTTTGATGTGATAAAACAGGCTCTTGTAAGCAATGGCACGATAACTGAAATGGCTGAAGCAGATGCTCCACCTAACGCAGTTCTTGGTACTACCGGCGGCATTGCATGGCCTGGAGAAGACCCTAATCTGAACGCCGGTTTCGGCCAGGAAGATATTTCATATGATTATGGCAAAACCATTGGCTGGGAGTTTAGCACAGGCCGCGATTTCTCACGATCATTCCTTTCCGATTCAGCAGCGGTGATCATCAACCAGGCAGCAGCTGATTTTATGACCATTAAAAAACCGACAGAAAACTACATAACCTTTTATGGCCAAAAGTTTAAGATCATAGGCGTAACTAAGGACATCATTAACCGGTCGCCTTATGAACAAGTGCAACCTATGGTTTATTTTTTAGCGAGATGGCCAGGAGGCTGTTTACTGCTAAAGATCAGCCCGAAAATGAGCCCCGGCAAAGCTATTCACAACATCGCTTCTGTTTTAAAAACCGAAAACCCTCAACAGCCATTTGAATACCACTTCGTTGATCAGGAATATGCCAAAGAATTCGGTAATGAAGAACGCGTAGGTAAGCTGGCTACCGTCTTCGCCGGCCTGGCTATATTTATCACCTGTCTTGGCCTGTTTGGCATGGCCTCATTCGTGGCCGAACAGCGCATTAAAGAAATAGGTGTACGCAAGGTGCTTGGCGCATCAGTGTTCGCCCTGTGGCAATTGCTGTCGAAAGACTTTGCAATATTGGTTCTTATTTCAATAGCTATTGGCTCTCCTTTAGCTTATTATTTTATGTACAACTGGCTGCAAAACTATCAGTACCATGCCGATGTTGCCTGGTGGATCTTTATCATTACGGCTATTGGCGCTATACTCATCACATTAATAACGGTAAGCTTCCAGGCCATAAAAGCCGCAACGGCAAACCCGGTAAAAAGTTTAAAGACAGAATAATAAAATATTCCCGTATTATGTAAATTCCCAATTCTGCCAATATAATTTGCCGGGGCAGATAAAACAATTTTAGAAGAAAAGAAAAAGCCTGCAAATCAAGATTTTGCAGGCTTTTAGTCACGTTAGCGCTAGTCAGTATTAAATTTTTAATTGGAAATTTTTGTAAAAGTGATGTGCGTGTTTTCAGCGGGGTTTACGCTGCTGAGATAAAAGTTGGTTGTAGTCTTTTTGCTGATAAACAGGTTTTTGCCAAGCAGAATCAAAGGGCGCACAGTACCGAAGCGTATGTTAAATCCATCGGGGCTGCTACCGTAAATAGGTACACCGTAATAAAAAATGGCATTTACATACAGCCAGGTCCCGAAAAAGCTATTGCCGCCCTGGTGCGCGGAGATTTTTCCAGTCGCTTCAAAATTGAACGTGTAATCGGCAAATTTACTTGTGCCGTTTTGTATACCTTCCATGTAGGAGGTTACTTTCCAGGTGCCAACCGTAATTAGGGTGCCAATTGGCAAGGCCGATCTTACAGTATCTGTTGGCGGCGCCGGACTGGTAACTGGCGTCGTTGTGCCGCCACCTGTTTTACCACCACCACCTGTACTGCTGCTTCCACTCGCTGTAATGATTGGAGTGCCACCGGTAACAGTCGGTTTCAGGTTAAGTTCTTTTTGGCAGCTTACGATCGAGAAAGCGCCAAACAACATTGCGGCAGTAATTAATTTTTTCATGGCTTTAAGAATTTTGTTAAGGTTAATAAATTTGTCTATTTCCCTTTAGTAAACGCTGCTGTTGTTGATGTAACCGGTAACGACTAATTATTTTATAATGACTTTGGCCGGGCTGATTTTGTTCATTGGTATGGCTTGTTCTAAACTACTAATAAGTTAAACCTATACAGCAATAGAGAAAGCAAACATCTGCGCAATCATCTGCTTCCTTTTTTTCTTATAAGATAGCACCCGGTGCTATTTGATTAAACCTAAAAATTTCACCACATGGTTGGCTTTGGATCAGATATATTTTAATTAATTATCTATAGACTTTACTTAATCGAATATTTAAAACGCTTAGCTTAGTTACAAAATCAATATTGATGTTTACTAATAAAAGAATGATATGAATAAAGTCGTTGCATTCTCCGATAAGGAGTTAATAGAAACGCTTAAAAAGGAACGTGTCAGCGATTTGGTGATAAAATTTTTATACAAAAATTATTACCACGGCTTAAATAATTATATCAGATTAAACCAGGGCTCGGAGCAAGATGCTGAAGATATTTTTCAGGAAGTAGTGGTGAGCTTTATTGAAATTGTTAAGAGTGATAAATTCCGGGGTGAATCAAGTATAAAGACATTTTTATACACATTGGGCCGGTACGCATGGTTAAACGAGTTAAAGAAAAGAGCCCGCAGTTTGTCAAGGGAGGAGAAATTCGAGGTGGGTAAAGATCAGGAAGATAAGGACGTCAGTCAATTATTGATCGGGAGGGAGGCAAAGGGTTTAGTAATGAATATCATAGAAAAACTGGGAGACGTTTGCAAAAGAATCTTAGTCGCCTATTATTACAACGACCTTTCCATGAAGGAAATTTTACCGCTTATGGATTTTCAAAATGAGCAGGTATTGAGAAATAAAAAATATAAATGTTTAAAAAGCCTCGAGCAGATGCTAACCGAAAATCCGGAATTAGCTAAAAGATTTAAAAACGCATTAGCATATGAACAATAGCGAATCATACTCCGAAAAACTCATACAATATATGGACGGAGAGTTAACTGAAAATGAGTTAGCGGCATTTGAAAAATTGCTATCAGAAAATAGTCTGTTGCAGGAAGAATTAAAGAATCTTGAACTGGCTAAAATGGCCATCCGCAGCTATGGATTAAAAAGCCAGGTTGCGTCTGTACGCCAGCAAATGATACAGGATTTGAAGGAAGACAGGAAGCCTGCTGAAAGCAAAATTTATCCGTTTATACGCAGCACCCTGAAGTATGCGGCCAGTATTTTGTTGGTCCTATCTGCTATCGGTATTTATATGTATAGCACTACCACCTCTAAAAAACTGTATCAGGAAGGCTATCAACCCTATAAAATAAGTATAACCCGCGGAGAAAATACAAATTCAAATTTAGAGGCCGCCTTTAATGGTGGTAATTTTAATGAGGTAATCAATATATTTAAGAACACTCCAAATCCGGGAAGTAAAGAAACTTTTTTAGCTGCTCAATCGTACCTGTCATTACATCAGCTTGATAACGCAATACAGAGTTTTAACCAGGTTCTGCAACCTTCCGGATCAGATAATAATTTTAGGGATTATGCATCCTATTATTTAGCCCTCGCGTATATTGAGGACAACAAACCGGTAAAGGCACTCCCTATATTTGAAAAAATACATGCTGATGCTGATAATTTATATCATGATAAGGTAAGCTATTGGACTTTGCTTAAACTCAGAATACTGACATTTAAAAATACGGGGAAATAGAATTTAGCATCAATTTGAGTTGTTTTAACGCAACTTAAAAGAGCAGTGGCCTCCCCCATGTTTATTGTTGCAATAATTTTTAAATGCCGGTTGCATTATTGTACCCGGCATTTAAAATTATAAAATACGCAACAATCATTGCAATATATAAAGGAAGGTCAGGTAGATTACCAAAGCAATATAACCGGCTGTAAAAGAGATCGCAGAATATTCCCAACCTAAACACATCTTTTGTTGATTCTGAAATTACTTTGCTCATAAGATCAATCATTTTATAGTTAAATCAACTGTCTTTGAATACATCCCAATGGTTTTTTATAATTAATTGCAATTGCCGGTTACATTACTTTCTTCTGCGTTTACTAAATATAAAAAAACATAAAAGTCATGGAAAGTTTAAAAAAATCAACCAGGTTAAAATCATTAATAGTTATAATGATGGTGCTGTCTGTGTACAGCTGTAAAAAAGGGAGTGGCCCATTGCCTTCAACTAAGGCTTCGCAAGTGGCGTTTGGTGTAAAAGCAGTTAATTCGTCAACCATCTTAACAGCTTCTGCTTCTAAATTGACGGTCAATTCGACATCAACAGCTCCCGTTATCCAGTTCACGTCAGGTGTTGCCAACATCGCTGAATTTAAACTGGAGGCTAAAACTGCGAATAGCAGTACCGAAATAAGAACAAAGCATTTAATGAATGTAGATCTTTTTGCTTTGAATCCGGCTGTAGTTACAGCTACCCTCGATACAGGTACCTATCAGCAAATCGAGGTGCGGGTGGAGTTAGTTCAATCAGCTGATACCAGCGCTATCCCTCTAAAATTGAAGGGTAGCTTTACAGCGGCAGATGGAACGGTTATACCTGTTGAGTTTGATATTAATGAAAATTTAACCATTAAAGCAGAAGCAACAAATGTTTTGTTGCACAGCACCGGCGATCTGTCGACTATTGTACAGCTGCACCTTGACAAAATTGTAGCCGGTATTACTGCCTCTAATCTTAGTTCGGCTGATAAAACCGGTGGAGTTATAGTCATCAGCAATACTTCAAACATTAATTTGTTTAAAAAAATCAAATTTAATGTTGAAGGCTGCGGCGATACAGAAGTGAAAGAGGATCATGGCGGCCACGGAAACGATGGCTCAGGTCATAATTAAATGGATTGTCTGTCTCAATTATTAGTTCAGGGCCGTCTTAAGTTATTAAGGCGGCCTTTTTTAATGAGAATGAAAGCAATGCATATCAAAAGCAAAATGGAGATATAGAAAATCCGTGAATAATTGTTTGGATGTCTTTCAAAATCGCCGGTCAGCCGTAGGTGGGCCCAAAAGCCCGCCAATTTTTTTGAAGTAGAAATTTGTGGATCGTCCAGGTAATCAAGTTTTGATTTACGCAGCGCTTCGGCAACGGTAAATCCTTTTTGAAGATAAAAATACAACCTGCCTGAAATGTAGGCAGTGGATTCATCATCAGCCTTCCAAATGGAAGTAACAATATTATCACATCCGGAATAGGAAAAAGCCCTGGACAAACTCATTAATCCCTCACCTTTAGCCAATTCGCCTACCCCGCTTTCGCAAGCGCTTAAAACTATTAAGCGGGTTTTATCCAGCCTCAAATTATAAATTTCCGGCATATATAATTTATAATTGATTAATGAATCGGGGTTCGTTGGATAAAACATAATATAGGATTGTTCAGGATGCAAATCATTTGCATAAGCATGCGTTGCTAAATGAATGATGTTGAAATTATGCGCAACTTTTAGAAATTCCCCTTTGGTAGCTTTTCTATTGAATAATGATGTTCCATTTAACAATTGAAGTTCTTGCCTGGAAGCGGGTAACTGGACCCAATTATTTGCCGAACCATTAGTGGTCATTATTTTTTCGTCAAAAGGAGCCATGCCAAGTTTGGTCATCCCTGTGGTTGAAAAATTCTCCCGGCTATTTTTAAGTATGTTACACGAATAATTATACGTGATAGTGAATTTACTTAACAGATTTTCGCCATTGTCATCTACTAATAATTCAAAGGGCAAGAAATTCAATTCTTTATCAGGAATGATCATGAGGCCTTTTTTATTATTAATATAGCTTTCCGCGGGCTTTATTAATTTTCGGTATAACGCCTGACCAAGCTCTCTGATCTTCCTGGCGTTATTCCCCTCTCTTGATTGGGCAGTTTTATTTATACTGTTAAGTGATAAGAGGAAAGAGTTATTTATATCTTCAGTAAAAAAAGTAAATTTTTTATCCGTTACGATAAAGCAAAGCAGTTTAGAGTCGCCAATGTGGTAAGAAAGGATGGCATCGCCGGCAGGGATGATCTTCTGCAATTCCTCAATTACAATTCTTTTATCGGGAAGGTTTGCAACGCCAAAACCTGTTTTTTGACTTATTTTTTGCTGCACCTTTAGAAGCTTTATGGTAAGCTCATTTATCTGTCCTTTGAATGAAATAAGCTTTAGGCTATCTTTTTCATCTGAAGCTTTTAAAGAAGCGCGGGTAATGTCTTCTTTAAGATGAATTTCATTTTGCAAAAGCTGCGACGGGACAGCCGCTTTTGTTTTTATTTTGTACTCTTCAAGATATAGAGAAAGTATGCTCGCTTTATTTTCCTCGTCCAGGGAAAAGGCGATCTCTATAAATTTCTTGTTCGCGGTGATCCGAAATAGTTGCAGGCAGATGTTGATTGGCTGCTCCCGGGAAAAATACTTTTTATCACTTATTAATAACCTTGATTCATCGGTTTCATAAAATCTTGCAATATGGTTAGCCAGTTCATAAAATGAAAGATAGGTTTGCAATGAAGTCTCAAGATCACCCACCTTATTGGTTTGGGCGTATAGGCCTTTGAACGCTACAGCTTTAGCGGATAACGTTTCCAGCAACTCAATGCCGTTAAATGCGTTGCTAAAATTAGTTGGGTTTGAGTGGCTGTCGTTGTAATTAAAATCTATCAATAGATTATTTATTGACTGCTGGTAAAACGCTAATGCCCCGGGGATTTGATTTCTTGCGAAACATACGTCTCCTAAGTATTTTAAGGTAATGCCATAATCACTGTTTTTGCGGTTTTTATTTGTTTGCGCATTTAGTCCGACAGCTTTTTGCAGGTAATAAGTTGCCTGGCTATAATTTTTTTCTTTCAAATATGCTAAGCCCAGGTCGTTTAACTTTCTTTGATCCTCATAACCCACTTTTTGCAGGTAAGTGATGGCCAGCTCGTTATTGCCCATGGCCAGATATACAGAACCAATATTGTGCAGTAGTTTGTTGGTCTCAATTTTATAGGGTAATACGCTCTCGTATATTTTTAATGCCTGGTCGTACTTTTTTAATTTCTTAAGGGCCGACGCAAGATTGTTTTTGTAAACAACAAGTAATGAATTATCATAAGATTTATTGCGGGTAAGCGTAGAAATTGCTTTTTCGTAATAAGTTATACTCTCTGTATAATTGCCCTTAGAATAAGAAATTACGCCTAATGTATTAAAGAGTCTTTCCTGCTCATTCACATTTGGGAACTTTTCTGCAATAATTTCAGCCCTTTTGTAAAAACTTTCTGCTGTGTCGGGCACATCCATCGAATAGTAAGCATTTCCACAATATACTAATGGCCTAAACAGGATGGAGTCTTTTAATTCCGGAAGCCTGGCCTTTAGCGCTATTGCATTTTTTAAATAACTGATCGATTTTTTTTGCTCGCCTAAAACTTGAAGAAAGGCTGCGCTGCCGATGTATGCTTTGAATAAAAATGGATCATCTTTTTTAGTTGTCTCTAATATATTGACGACCTTAAGATAAGACCTTAGTGCGCGTGCATCCGTGCCGTCATTATGATTTTCATCATTTGAAAGTTTTTCGGCATAGTTGTACAAATGTTTGTAATCTGTTAAAGTTTGAGAATGCCCGGTTGGAATTAACAAACACATTGCAGCAATCAAACAAACAAAGGTTTTGCCATATATCATGGCTAAATATACTAAATTGGAATCGAGCCTGAATTAAAGGATTTTTGACTTTCTAACGACTTACCACGATAATACAGGGCGGTCTTGGCCGTGCCGGTTTTGCTGTCTTAGAATTACTTGCTAAACTATTTATAGTTAACCTATTTAATTGAACCAATCCAGGTGAAATAGAATTTGAAGTCAGGATCGTTCCTTTTCTTTCAATTAACAGGTCTGTGAGGTATTGCGGTATCTCGGCTGCCGTACGATAAAAATAAATTTTTACCAGGAGCCCATTTAAGGCTTTATTGCTATTATCACTTATTCTGTATCCTAATTTAACCTGTGCCGTGGCTCCTGTATCGATACCCTGGTTCCTTACGGTTTGTGCCAAATTAATAACCCCGGAACTGGAGCCTACTACAATACCGACATTTTTGCAACCTGCCGATTCATCAAAAGCATTGTTGTTTGCCCCGGGCAATGCCATATTAAGATTGGCATTATAGATAGGTGCAGCAATACTATCACCAAGTGATAAATTATAAATTTTGTCCTGGTAGTTTATCCCCGAAATAATAATATGTGAGACAACGGTATCTGCAGATCCGGCAGGTGTAAATGAAATTTTATATTTAAGTCCGGTTTCACTTTTGTTCACATTTATTATTCCGGTATTTTGATCAATATTAAGCCCATCAGGAAAACTTGCAAAACTCCCTTGAGTTGAAATAATCGGGCTTATAAAGTAATCATTAGCGTTTTGAACGTAAAAAACAGAATCTGCATAGATACCATTACCAGCCGCCGGAGGTATGGCTGTAGGCGTAGCAGACTTTTCTTTTTTACAAGAGAAAAGCACGCCCAAAATGCAGGTAATAATCAATAATGGTACTCGCTGAAACATTTTTGATACTTTATTATGACAAAGACTGAATCTTAAATAAGCAAACTAAAGTTAACTGGACATCAATGTTTATTATTTCTTTTGTTATATAACATAAAATCCAATTTTATTAGATTCTTATTCTTAGTAAAGTCTAAATTTCGAAATGTAACCGGTTTTCTAAAACTAATGCAAATATTTAATTATTGCTTTTAAATATTCACTATTAATGTTTTGACATGTTTTTAAGAAAATCTTCCGTTTTAAAAAAATACGATTAGTTTATACAGGGAGTTGCCTTATTGCATATCTTTTAATTGTTTTAACGCCACAATGAAACCGATCTATTCTCAATTCATCCCAAACAACCCTAAGCGCAGATTTTAAAATTTCCAAAAGGAAACTGAATAAATGTCCTAAAATTGAAAAGGTGACTGGCGCCGGGATAACCCAAAAAGTCATTTGAATAAATGATTTGCCCTCTTTGTCGGCTCTATCGGGATAAAATCTGTTGTTTACTTAACTTGTTCGAAGTTGAGCACAATTAACCGAAAAGTTAAATTAATAATTAACAATCAGATAGTTGCTTAAATTCAATCAAATTGGGTAAAGTTGAATTAAACATACAAATGTCCCCAACGGGCTACGAAGCCGCTTTACGAAAGTAGGGCGGCTTTTTTTATTTGATATTTTTCAGCGTTTTTATTAAACGCATGGATATATTCTTTTATTCCGGGTTTGTGAATGTTTTTTAATACTTCTCTATGTAGATGAAGCTTACCTCTTTTAACATAAAGACCGGTGATCTCGAAAGAATGTTTTTTATAATGTATTTTTTTATGATTTACATAAAAGCCATTATTTTTCAGCAATAGGAGTATATCACCAATTTCATTTTTAAAACATTTTTTTGAAGAAAAAGTAAGATCATCCACAAAAACAGTAAAAGTAATATTTCTTTCCTGACAAAAATTTTCCAAAAGCAATGCTACTGGCGCGAATGACATATTAGCCAAGGTGGTGGATGTTGGTGCGCCCTGCGGTAGCGATCCTTTGAAAGTCGTAATTCTTGTTATAAAACTGGCTTCTTCTCGCGTAAAGCCATTGCTAACGAGTGTCTGATGCACGACCGAATTGGTTATGTTACCAAAGAAATTCCTCAGATCGATACTAAGGAAAAAATTATTGTTTTTATGTGGCACTGCATTATCAAAATTATTCCTCCCGGGCACGCCGCCGTACATGGAGCCAGGTAGCTCAAATTCTTTAAACCATGTGTCAATGTTCTGTTGAACAATTTTTAATCGGTATACCGGGCTGGTTATTTTGCGCATTCGTAGTGTGCCATCTTTATTTACCTGAGGGTCGCCATATTTCATTTTAGGCTGCTCATAAATATCATACAACTTGTCTGGTGATTGTTGCAGTTGCTTAAACAGATAAGAGTCTATTATTAGTTCTTGGTGCATAATAAATTAGAAATGAACCGGGTCTGGAATTGTTATATATAAAATTAACCAGCCATGTAAGTAATTTCAACCAGAAGATCGCCAGAATGACTCTCTTCCTTCTACTTCTTTTGACAGTGAGGAGCTCTAATAATAACTTTTCCGTTCTTGAAAATTGTTTTCTGTTCTTCAGATAAATTTTCTCTAATTGCTTACGAATTCGCTTTCGCTTCTTCATGGTATTGGATTTAATTCGGATGTATTTCCGCCGCAAGTACCATATCCATTACCATGTTTATTTACAAGTTTACTTCGACCCGGTAATTTGGTCCATTAATTTTCCGCCGCAAGCGATCAAAAGCTTTTAAAGCATAAGTCCCTGGCATGAATGCAATTAGGTTTATATATAAAGAACATTTTCAAAAATAAAGTATCACATATTGTTCCGTCATTTAATTTTTTTAACATATTAACAATGTGAATTATGGCTAACTAAATTTCAGTTTGGCCTAATAACCTATAGTTTTTTAGAGTTAGACGAATAAATATGTGGCTGTGATATACGGGCTACAAAGCCGCTTTACGGATGTAAAGCGGCCTTTTTTGTTTGCAAGCACAATAGCCCTTTATCCCTGAAATGTATAAGCAATCAGTTGAAACATATAAATCAGGCAGCACTCTTAACCAGAACTTTGCTTTAGAAATTAAAAATATAAAGCAATGAAAAAGACAGTATTAATTACAGGTGCTTCATCCGGGTTTGGAAAAGCAGCCGTTAAACTATTTCATACCAACAATTGGAACGTGATCGCAACCATGCGTTCGCCCGAAAAAGAAACAGAACTATCTACACTTGGCGATGTTTTTATCACCAAATTGGACGTAACCGATAAGCTAAGTATACAAAGCGCGGTAGCCGCCGGCATAGAAAAATTTGGTAAAATTGATGTATTGGTGAACAATGCGGGTTATGGTGCGCTGGGTGCATTGGAAGCGGCAACCGAAGAGCAGGTTAAACAACAGTTCGACGTGAATTTATTTGGCTTGATAGCAGTTACAAAAGCTGTATTGCCAGGTATGCGGCAACAAAAATCCGGCACTATCATCAACGTATCCTCGGTTGGCGGGAGGGTTACCTTTCCGTTCTCTTCACTCTATCATGCAACTAAATTTGCGGTTGAAGGTTTGACAGAATCTATGCAGTATGAACTAAATCCACTCGGCATAAACTTAAAAATTGTTGAACCCGGGGGCTATAAAACCGAGTTTGCCGGGCGTTCGATGACGCTTTTCAGCCTTGATGGTTTGGCTGATTATCAACCCGCATTTACTAAATTCATGGGTATGTTAGATCATTGGCCGATGTCTGAAAATATTGGTGAGGTAGCTGATGCCATTTATGAAGCAGCAACAGATGGCATTGAAAAATTACGCTATCCCGTAGGGCACGACGCCGCACAATTAATAGAAGCCAAAAAGCAAATGGATGATGTTGATTTTAAAAAAATGATGACCGCTCAAATGGGGACCTAAAAAAACAATGGCCGCCCAAATTCGGACGGCCATTGTTTTTATGGTAACTTTATAACAATTAAAAAACATGCCGGATAAATACATCGATCTTCAATCCATCAGCGACCTGCACAAACTGGTAAAATACGCGCCACCGAAACACCCGCTGATAAGCGTGATAGACCATGCCGATTTTTATGCAAAGCGGCCTAAAGAGAATGCTTTTTATCGTTTTGGCTTTTATACCATTTCCTGCAAAAAATTTGAGGGCCTGTTAAAATATGGCAAAGGATATTATGACTTCAGTGAAGGCTCCCTGTTATTTACCGCACCCGGACAGGTCCTGGCGCCGGGTCCGGATGTTACGGTTGATGAAGGCTGGGCGCTGTTCATTCATCCCGACCTGATCCATGGCACCGACCTGGGCAGGAAGATGCACCAGTATACCTTTTTTAATTATGAGGCGAATGAGGCCCTGCATATTTCGGAGGACGAGAAACTGATCATTAAAGATTGTATAACAAAGATTGAAAAGGAGTATTCGCAAAATATTGATAAGCACTCTCAAGGCCTCATTGTCAGCAACATCGAACTCCTGTTAAATTATTGCAATCGTTTTTACGACCGGCAATTTTACACCCGGGCAAAAGTAAACTCAGATGTGGTGCAACAGTTTGAAAAAATATTAAAAGATTATTTTTCACAAGACACCCTGATTGAAACAGGCCTGCCGAATGTTAAATATTTTGCATCGCAGCTCAACTTGTCGCCTAATTACTTGTCCGACCTTTTAAACAAATTTACCGGTAAAACTACGCAGGAGCATATCCACCTGGAACTGGTAGACAAAGCCAAATCGTTGTTGTGGGGCACGAATAATTCTATTAGTGAGATTGCGTATGGGCTTGGGTTTGAACACCCCTCGCACTTTACAAAGATCTTTAAATCAAAGACGGGAAAATCGCCAAGCGAGTACAGGCACCTGAATTAAGGGGCGAACCTCACTGGCTACAAAGCCGCCTTACGAAGGCACTTCGGTTTTATAGTACGATGCTTTATATTATTGATCGAAGTTAGACAACAACCCTTTAGGTTGATCTTCAGTTTTTGAAGCCCAGTTTTTGTTTGGTGCATCCTGTAAGTATATATCAAGCTCGCCGCCTTTTATAAGATTTTCATAATTAATGTAATTTCGGGCATATGCATGCCCATTCCATTTAACCGCGTTAATGTATATGGCGGTTTTTGATTTTTTATGCGTCCGGATCTGTAAGGTTTTGCCCCCTGGCAGGTTAATTGATACCTGTTTAAATATAGGGGAGCATAACAAATATTCGCCGGATATCGGATTGAGCGGATAGAACCCCATTGCAGCAAACATATACCAGGCCGACATCTGTCCTGCATCGTCATTACCCCCAAGTCCCCCGGGGCCATCACTGTATTCACTAGCCAAAATAGCTCTTACCTGTTTTTGTGTTTTCCAGCAACTGCCGGTAAAGTTGTACATAAATGGTATTTGGTGTCCCGGCTCATTACCGTGCCAATACTCATTTTTAATAAAAATACTGTCAAGCGCGGCTTCGAGTACTATGCGGCCTCCCATTAACCGGGCGAGGCCGGGTACATCTTGCGGTACATAAAAAGTATACTGCCTGGGCGTTCCCTCGGTGATATAAGTTTGCCGCACATCCGGATCGAAAACCTTAGTCCAATCGCCATTTTGCATTCTTCCCTTTACAAACCCCGAAGCCGGGTCAAATACATTTTTGTAGTTATCCGCCCTTTTTATCAATGATCTGTAATCCGCATCAAACCCTAATTTTTTTGATAATTGCGACAAGGCATAATCATCATAAGCATATTCCATCGTCCGGCTTACCTGCTCCATTTTATGAAAGGCATCCTTCACACTGTCTTCCAATGGTACATAACCATATTTTATATACGATGTTAATGCCCGCCTGCCTTTACCATCTTTATAATCCTGCTGTTTTCCTGGTAAATCAAATGCGTTCTGCCGCATTAAGCGGTAAGCCTCATGAACATGGCCGGTGCTAATGCCTTTTAAATAGGCTGATGTAATGATGGATGTTGTATGATCGCCTATCATTTCGGATGTGTAGTTGTTCCAGCACGGGAAAATGGGCAGCCACCCACCCTGCCCCCCCTTTAATATCAGCGATTGAACAAGATCATTAACCAGCCGGGGACGGAGTATTTCTAAAAGCGGCACCTGCGCCCGATAAATATCCCATAACGAAAAGTCGTCATAGTAATTCCCCTTAATGATCTTTTCCAACCTATAATTACTTGCAAACCGGGGGTAAACACCATCAACATCATTATACAAGCGCGGGTGCTGCATGGCATGATAAAATGCTGTATAAAAAACACGCTTATCGGTTTGGTTAGTGGTAATTACGGTGATCTGCTTTAAAGCCTGCTGCCACGTCTGCCTGCATTTGGCCACGGTATTATCAAAATCCCATCCCGGTAGCTCAGCATCAAGGTTTCGGCGTGCACCTTGCAGGCTACTAAAGGAAGTTCCCACCTTTACATGCAGTTTTTCGCCTTTCTGCATTTTAAAGCCTATAAAAGCGCCTATGTTTTTTTGCGCACTGATACTGTCTTTTATAAAAATTTTATCGCCGGCAAATGTGCCTTTTGCGGCCAGCGACCTGCTTACTTTGATAACAAAATAACCGTTAAAACCTGCCGATTTCCCCCAGCCCTGGTAAATACGATGCACAGGGTTATAGCCATAGATCTCGCCCTTTTTAGCATCAATTTTAATATAGCCTTCCCCATAATCGCTATTTGGGGTAATTAAAAGGTAAAGGCTATCAGCTGCATCAGCAGTAAATTCCATCATGCCGCAACGTGGCGTGGCGGTAACAGCAGCATGTATTTTGTATGATAAAAGTTTAAGCTGATAAACATAGGGTGTTGATTGCTCATCCTTATGATCGAATTTTGCAGCATAATTTACCGTTTTCAAACTGCCTGTTACCGGCATTATGGTTAAGCTGCCATAATCCTGCATACATGAGCCACTTATCCAGTGCGAGCCTCTAAATCCGCTAAAAAAATCATCTTTATAATAATATGGCGGCGTACATTTTGATTCTGATGCCTGCGTCTGTGCTGTCCATTGCGTCATGGCAAACGGGGTGCATACTGATGGTATTGTATTGGCAAAATTTTCCTGCACCGAGCCTAATTTTAGGGCTGATGGCGTAGTACTGCTTGCCGTTCCGGATAAGGGATTAACATATTTAACAAGGTTCGGCGCCTGTGCAAATGCCCGCGCGCATACCGTGGATAATAGTATCAATAAAAATACACGTGCATTTAACATCCTTACTAATCGCAGTGAAGATTAATCCTGATTTTGATATGGAAATAGTATTCAATGCCGTTTAGCAAAATAAACGACATTGAATAAAATCTATAATTTAACAGTTGCCGGAAGGTATTTGGCAATCAGATCCTCATAATAAGGTTTTAACTCGGACACCACCGGTGTTACCGGGCTTTTTGAATACAGGTCATACGGATTAAATTTATCCACCCATTTAAACATTTCATGGTCATGCGCATTCAGTAAATGATCATAAGCATGCTCACGATGCTGCGAGTAAAACGAATGATAGCGGATCATGTACAGGGCTGGTTCAGGCAGGTAATCCTTTGTTAAATGATACATATATTCATCATGCCCCCATGATAAATTCACGTTGTCCATTCCGCAGTGATGCGAGTAAACACCATATTTGGTATTGTAGCGTTCATCATTTATATCAGGGTTATCCGCAAAAAATTCAGGATAAACTATTTTGTCCGAAAACTTGCACCCTACCGGGTATGAATCGCCCACAACATTCCATTGCGGTTCGCCAAACAAGCAAAGCACCTTACCCAGGTCGTGTATAAAACCAGTAAGCACAAACCAGTCCGGATGCCCGTCAGCACGTATGGCCTCGGCCGTTTGCAGCAGGTGTTGCAGCTGATCAAGCTGCAGATCGGGGTCCGAATCATCTATCAGTGTGTTAAGATACTCCATTGCCGACCACCACGGCATTTCCATCTTATCAAACTTCAGAAAGTTAGCCTTTTTGGCTAAAACATTGTCATAAGTTTGGTATTTATGATTAAGCCTGTAAAACTCACGCACACCGTCAATCTCCGGGCTGTCATAGTTCCTGAATTCGTCCTTTTCCTTGGCTGGCTGCCCGGCTTCAGGATATCTTTTGAGTACATCCTCGTCCCAGTCTTCAAGACTGTTTAAAGGCGACATTTCATCTTTAGGTAGTTTTGTCATAACTTTTTTAATTGTTTGATAAATACTTTTTTGGTTAGCATTGTTACTTTTCCAGGAACCTTATCTACTACTGCCAGAATAAATTAAGAAAACTGTGTCGTTGCAGCCTGAACGGTGGTTCATTTACAAAAGGTTTAACCGGATAATTTAAAGTTGATAAAATTTAAGCCGATATATGATTGATCGTCGTCTTTTATTTACGTAATCGTTTACGTAACAATGGTAAACCTGTGGAGGTTATTGCACCTTTATATTTTTTTCGGCGTTACCGGGGATCCTGATGTTTTTTAAGACCAGGCCGCTTACCTTATTGAGCAATATTACCGGCGTCCTTTTTACCTGCGGGATGCTTAATCCAGTTAGGTTGAGTCCTTTTACATCATCGGCAATAAAAGCCGGGCGATAATCAGTTCCTTTACAGGTTAGCACCATATTCTTAATCTTAATACCATCAGCATGCCTGATGTAAAAGCCCCATGCAGGTAATTCGCCAAACATGGAGAATTCGGGATAATTAGGTATTCTTTCGGGTACTTTTTCAAGACTATCTATACCAAAATTGGCTGTCTCTTTTTTTGCGCCTCCCGCATAATTGATGGTGATATTTTCAAGGGTTACATCTCCCACCCGGCTGCCGGGAATGCCGGTGATAGATGAGGGGAAAACGTTATGCGGAATGGTTACAAGCGGGCCCTCCATCGTGTAACCCGCGTCGGGTTTACCGGCCGGCACATCAACTTTTATATCGCCGATGTACACCCTGCGCAAAATCCCTGCAGGCGCCTTTTGGTTGCGGCGACCAAGCCTGATCACTATGGCATTGCCCGTATTGGTGGCTGTAATATCGCGGATGTCTATATCTTCAAGTGTTGCACCATCAACCGTTTCAATTGCTATGGCCGAGCGATAAGTATCATAAACGCTGATATTCCTGATCGTGATCTTTTTAAATGCACCATGTGAGGCAGTACCGAATTTTACTGCGCTCGCGCTTGAGCGCACCCTGCAATTGGCAACGTAAATATTTTCGCAGGCCCCATTAGGATCTTCTGATTTAAGGCAGATGCCATCATCAGCCGCGTTAAAAAAGCTGTTGGTTAGCTTTACATTTTTGCAGTCCACAATATCAATTCCGTCGTTATTCCAGTAGGTAACGCTTTCCACCTTTATACTGTCAATCACCAGGTTTGAACAATTTTTGTAATTCTGGATCCAGCATAACCCGTTTTTAATGGTTATGTCTTTAATATTTATATCATCGCAGCCTTTAAATTCAATAAGCTTAGGGCGATTATCCTCCGTTGGCCGCATCTGGTGCCAGGGGTTGGGCTTGCGCCATTCAGTATCTGCTAAGGTACCCGCGTTTAACCGGCGGTAAATATCTTTTAGCAGATAGTGTCCCTGTCCGTCAATAGTTCCCTGTCCGGTTATGGCAATATGGTGCTGATTATTTGACACAATAAGTGGAGATGCCTTGCCTTCGCCATAATCAGCCCGAATGGCGCTCCCCAGCAAAAGCCCGTTTTTGTCTATATGCAGTTCAACGTTTGATTTGAGGGTGATAACCCCGGTTACAAACTTCCCGGCAGGGACTAAAACCCTGCCGCCACCATTGGCTGATGCTTCGTCAATAGCCTTTTGAATGGCTGTTGTATTGTTAGTTTTAACATCGGCTATGGCCCCATAATGTTTAATATTATAGATTTTTATTTGTGCCGATACCGCCATACTGATAAAACCGGGTAACAAAACGGCGAAGAATATTTTGAAAAAGTATTTCATTTAAACAGGTGATATAATTGACTAAATCTTTAAAAATATTTTATTGCGATACAGGAGGTATAAAAACAGGAGTTGTACAAGGGTTACACTTACCGCCGTCCACACGGCTTGCCATGCCACCGGGGTAAGGTGAACCAGCCCGCCGAACAAATATCCAGCGGTATGACCGAAATCAACAAGGCCCTCTGAACACAGGTAGATCAATATAGAATTGGTTCCTATCCATAAAAAAGGAATAGCCCATTTTTTAAATCCAGCAACGTCGATAACCAGGTAAAACACCGACAAGAAGATCATGCTCCAGCCACCCACATATAACACAAACGAGCTTGACCACAAGCGTTTATTAATAGGAAACTCGAGGTTCCATAACCAGCCCAATCCAATTAACACGATACCTGCCCCAAAAATTAACAGCCCCTTTTTGAGCATGGACCAGCGAGGCGATTCTAATTTTAAAAAGCTCCCGGTAAATACGCCAAGCAACGCACTGCCTATTGCCGGGATTGTTGACAGTACGCCCTCGGGATCATGTATTTTATCATGCAGCCTGCCGGGCAGTAACAGCCTGTCAATATACGATTCAAGCGAACCCTGCATGGTTAATACACCTGCTCCGTATCCGGGCACAGGGATAAACAACATGGCGGCCCAGTAGCCAATCAGGATCCCCGCAAGCCAAAGTATCTGGCCGCGTAAGTTAAAGTTGAGGTAGATGAGGCCCGCAAAAAACCAAGCCAAACCTATCCGCCCCAATACGCTGGCAAAACGTGTGTTTTCATACCCGTTAAATTTAAGCGCACCGTTTACAACCATACCCAACAGTATAAGTATCAATGTGCGCCGCAATATGGAAAGATAGATGTCCCGCTTTGTTTTTGCCGAAAGCTGGTTGGCTGACTGAACATTCGCTTTAGCAATTTTGTTACTCATGGAGTAAGGCATTGATACACCGGCGATGAACAGGAACAATGGAAAGATCATATCGTAAAAGGTGATGCCATTCCATACCGTATGGTGCAGCTGGCCTGAAAACCATAAAAGCACCGGCAATTGGGTAACCTTTGCCAGCGTATGGATGATCTGCTCGCCGCTCATGATCCAGAACATATCAAACCCGCGAAGCGCATCGAGAGATACCAGTCGTTTAGTTGGTTGTATAGCAGATGGGGTTGTCATTTTTTTAGCTATTCATTATTTATAAGCCGCACCTATCTGTTCACGATATTTATTATAAATAGCATTGGCCTGGCTCACGCTGTTGCCACTGGCTTGCAATGGATAATTTTTATGACTGTTTACCCACTGCCATTCCCATTGGCTGATCGTTTTATCAAAGCTCTTTATATCAGCCTCCTTGCCCTGTTGTAGTGCATCATCCAGCAACGAGAAAAACTTCTCCCAGCGGGTTTTATAAAAATCATTGAGTAAGCCACTCCATTGCCGGCACGAATATTCATGCAACGGACTATTGGCATCGCCCCAAAGTGTTACCAGGTCGCGGGCATTGCGTTCATACAGATCTCTTTCGGCCTTTGTAGTGCCCTGATTGCGGGCATCAGCCAGCCAGGGTCCCAATAAAAAATCTTTACGGGTTGCTAACAGCTCATCCATATCGCTAATAAGCTGCAGGTATTCCCGGCTATACCTTTTAAATTCCGCGATATTTTTTTGGCGGTACGCATTTGCCCACTTGCTTTGCAGCGGCAACGCGTAATTGGCAAGTGCCTGCCGGGTTATATCTACCAGGTCATAACGGAAGCCATCACTAATACTACAGGTGGGTATAGCTTTCATCATTGCATCCCAGGCAGGCAAAAAATCCTTTGGTTTGTAATTAAAGGTCGTACGTGTCCATACGGTGATAGAGTCGAGCGTAGGGCGACCGGTAATAATAGACTCTGAACCATCCCGTATGATATGCCCACCGCTGTAAACGGTATTGCGCAGTACTTTCCAGGCTTGTTCAGTGTATTTATTAACATGGCCATAACGGTTTAACTGGTATTGTTTTATCCATTCATCAAGGTTGATGGGCTTATCCCGCCAGGTATTAGCGGTCATGAGCTCATAAAGCACCGGGTTTTGCTCAATGGCTTCCATGGTAAGGCCTATCCCCTCCAGCTGTTTTGATTTTGGATCGTTCAGCGCTGCTGCCGGGCCATTGGCCACTTCATTCATACGGCCAAAAAGTACAATGTTGCCGCCAAAGTTGTGCAGCATATTCCAGATCCACGGTTTGCCGTAAAAAGCATCGGTACGTTTCCAAACCGGTTCAATTTCGGCGGCCAGGTCCAGAATTATCATATGCTCGTTGGGTACAGCGTCCAGCAAGGCTTTAATCTGGGGGGCCTTCCAAAACTTTCTATCATTATAAAACAACCATCCCTGCATTACCCAGGTTGCTTTTGGGTCGGCATTGCTCATACCCTGGTACACCCGTGAACTTAACGCCGAAAGATAAGTTGTGTCGTTGGTTGGCGGTTCGTTCTCATTAAAGGTATCAGCAGAATATAAATGATCGGTTCCATAAAGCCTGGTTTGTGTTTCAATAAACTTGCGGCCAATTTCGGCAAAAAGCGGGTCTTCAGTATCCAGTACATAGGTATCGGCAAAGCCGTTTGTCCAGTTAACCTTTTTAAGCTTTGATGCCGGGAAATGTTCCCGAAATGACGGCGGCACATGCCCTGTGAAGGATTGCAAAATGGGCTTCATGCCCAGGTCGCGTTCGCGCTGCACTATTTTTTGCTGCAAATCGCGGTGACTTTGCATCCAGCTCAGCGGCAAAGGGCCACCCCAACCATCAAGGTTGCCCATCCAAAACCAGGAGAAATAAGCAGGACCGCAGAAGAACTCATTCAGATCAGTATCAGAAAAACCCATGTTTTTGTAAACCTCATACCAGGTATATTCCTGGCCGGTTAACGCCAGCGGCATATTGATGCCATGCAGGGCCATCCAGTCAATCTCTTTTTGCCATCTTTCCCAGCCCCACCAGCTCATGCTGTAGTTAAAGGTGCAATAATTAAGGTAATAGCGATATTGGTAGGGCGTGTTTTTATGCACACGGGTTTTAACAAGGGGTAATTTTACAGGTAAATTCAAATTAACCCCATTCCACGTTAGCTGGCAATGTGCATAGTTAGTTAGGTAATCATATAAGGCTGAAGCAACTGAAACACCGTTCGTTCCTTTGAGAATGATCTTGCCATTATGGCTTTCTATTTCAAAAGCGTCTTTATCCTTAGCAGGAAGTTGTTCAACCACAAAAGCGGAAGCCCGCTGCGGAATTACCCTTTTTATAAGGGCATAAGATGCAGGGATATTAACCTGCGCAGATGCGGTGCTACTATTTAAAACAACAGCAAACAAAAACGCGATAATGAATTTTAAGCAATAGTGCAGGTTATTTTTCTTCATAAACAGGAGGCGTAAAACAGGTGTATCTATCTGGTCGGATACTAAGTTATTAAATATCAGTAAAGATAATACAGAATATGGGCCGGAGCCCACATTCTGCATTATCTCAAACAATCAATCAAACACCATTTTTATTTAATAACCGGGGTTTTGTACCAGTTTACTGTTTAACTGCAACTCGGGAGTTGGGATAGGGAAGATCCGTTTATTGGGATCGGCATCTGTTTTTATACCCCATGCATTTTCATACATCCCGTATCTTATCAAATCATTCCTGCGCCAGCCCTCATCGGCAAGTTCTCTTGCACGTTCTTCCAGCAAGGTTGTTAAAGTTACCGATGCAAAGGCGGTGGCTTTTGCCCGGGCACGAACCTGGTTTACTAATGACAATGCTGTTTGGCCATTGGTAACACTCGCTCCTCTTAATATTGCTTCGCCTTTTTCTAACAACACATCTGCATACCTGAAGAGCGGCACATCATTACCCTGGGCACGGGTAGGTGCAAGGCTATCCGGGTAGAATTTGTTATTCCGGTAGCCTTCCTCATTGGCCAGCTCATCATTCCCAATATCAAATGTTGCATTGTTTTTCCACACAATATTTGGTGTAAATTCCAACTGGTGTACCACGGTAGCGTTTGGATTTGGGCCGCTGTAACTGGCATCAAGCCCGATATTTGTAGTTGTTATGTTAATAGGGGTTCCATCATTGTAATATTGCTTTCCGGTTAGGTATTGCCCCTTACGGATATCATTCGGATCATTGAAATAAGCATAATATGACGGATAGGTATAAACCGGCCCGTCAGGTGCGTAAGGCATGCTGTATTTTTTCTTCAAAGCCGGGTGTAAGGTCCAGCGGGCATAATACATATATGCAGCATGTACAGCATCAAAAGGAATAGCAAAAATAAAATCTTTTATTTGTGGCCCGTTGCTTGGCTTAAACTCGCCCAAATAATCAGCATCTAAATCATACTGGCCACCTTGTATAATATTATCACACATGGTAACACAATCCTGGTACCTGGCTGTACCTGTATAGGAAGCAGCATTAAGATACATTTTAGCCAAAATAGCATAAGCCAGGTACTTAGTAGGTCTGCCGTAAGTTGAAACCCCAACTGTACTGCTAAGATTTGGGATCTGGGCCAGCAACTCACTTTCAATAAATGCAAAAACCTTAGCCCTTGATTGTGTACCCAAATTGGTAGTATCGCCAAACGTTGTTGAAATTGGAACGTTTCCAAAATTATCCATCATAAAATAATAACAAAGCGCACGCATAGTTTTTATCTCGGCAACTGTTTGGCTTTTACCGGTACTGGCTGGCACTGAATTAAATAGCGATAAAACCTGGTTGCAGCTGCTAATGGTTGAGAACCCCCAATACCAGAGCGACTCAAGATTGCCATTGTCAGCAGTATAGGTATGAAGGTTTAGGGTAGAATAATTCCCGCCATCAAACCAGTTTCCGCCACGTGCAACTAAAACCTCCATATCGGTACTTAAATTTTCAACCAACCACCATTGCCTGCCTGAGCCGCCACTTGCAAACGCCGTATAAATAGGGCCGGTAGCGGCCACAAATTGCGCCGGAGTGGTTGGGAAATTAGCCGGTGTAAGTGTGGAAACAGGCTTTACATCAAGCTTTGTACAGCCCGACAGGTAAACTGCGCCCGTACTTAGAGCTATAAAGCTCAAAATTATATATAGTTTAAAACGTTTCATCTTATTGATTTTGAGGGTTAATTATAAATCTACTTGTAGGCCGGCCAGGAATGTCCGTGTTTTTGGATAATAGTTATTGGCATCAACTCCAATAAACTGCCCGCTTGCCTGGTTATTAAGGGTCAAATTCAATTCAGGGTCAACACCTTTGTATTTGGTAATAATAAACAAGTTTGTTCCGGTAGCATAAATGCGTAAGCCATGTATATAATTGCCGGGTACCTTTATTCTGTAAGATAGTGTTGCATTACTTAACCTGATAAATGCGCCGCTTTCAAGGTATCGGGTAGAGTACTTGTTTGCATTTACATCAGTAACGGGCTCACTTAAAGTTATTAACGGCACATTATGCGTTGTGGCCGAATACGGCGTATTAAAGTCTGCCAGTGAAGCATCCATTATTTTATTCCCCCCCTGGCCGCGGAAGAAGAAGTTAAAGCTAAATTTTTTATACGTAACAGTATTTCCCCAGCCAAATGTGTAGGTTGGCTGTGCGTTACCTGCATAGGTTTGGTCGGTACTGGCAGGGTTGGTTGTAGGCTGGCCATTGGCACCTAAATAGGTAGATACCCCGTTAGTCATCCCTAAGTATTTAAGGGTGTAAAACTCGCCAAGCGGATAACCTGCCTTGATGATTGAAACTTTGATCCCGCTTTGGCCCGGTCCTTCAGGATCCCCGGCAAAAATTTGAGAAAGATTGTTACCAAGCGATGTTATTTTGTTCTTGTTAAAGGAAATATTTCCGTAGCTCTCCCATGTGAAATCACTTCCCTTCACCGGGGTGCCGTTCAAGCTTATTTCAACCCCTTTGTTACTCATACTGCCAACATTTGCAGTTAAACTATTTACTAAATAGGTAACCGTTGAAACAGGTATAGAATAGATCATATTGGTTGTTTTTTTATTGTACACGTCAACCGTACCACCTAACCTGCCCTTCAGCAAGGTAAAATCAATCCCTAAGTTGAGCGTTGCTGTAGTTTCCCATTTCAGGTTTGGATTGGGGTTTTGGGTTGGCCCAATTGCGCCTATCCAGTTACCATTGTAATAAAATGAGCCGGTAGTGCCATATTGGGTTAATGGTGTATATGCATCAAACCCAAGGGAATTACCCGTTTTGCCATAACCTATGCGAAGTTTAAGATCATCAAACAGGTTTTGCGATTTCATGAATGACTCATCAATAATTCTCCAGGCGCCTGATACTGCCGGGAAATAGCCCCATCGGTTGTTCGTTCCAAATGCATTTGAACCATCGCGGCGAATAGAGGCCTGGAATATGTATTTGCCTTCATAGCTATAGTTTAAACGCGAATAGAATGAAATTAAGCGAAGCGTTTCGTCCAAATAACCGCCATAGTTAGGAACATAACCTGCCGGCGCTGTACCTAAGGCAAGGTTATGATAACTGGTTGCATCAGAAATAAAATTTTCATTACTTGATTGAAATCCGTTACCGGTTTCTGTCTGATCGAACGAATAACCGAACAAGATTTTAAAATCGTGTTTGTTATTCCAGTTATGCGCATAGCTCAGATAGTTTTCAAACAACTTTTTAGTGTCCTCGTCTTGCGAACGGGTAGCTACACCTCCAAGGTTTTGGGCCAGTTCAGATTGTGAATTAAGATAGGTGTTGCCGGTTGTATTCCTGTCCTGGTAGGCAAAATTTAAGTTATATAGTAATCCAAATGGCAATTGCAATTCGGCCTTGGCGTTGGCCAGTAAAAGATTAACCTTTTGTTTGTAGGTGTTGGTTTCAAGCAAGCCTAAAGGATTATAGCCCAATACTAAGGTTGGATCGTTATAAAAAGAACCATCGGCATTATAAACGGCGCGCGTAGGAAGCGCTTGTATTGCAGACCTGAATACATTAGGGTTAGCACCATTTGCACTATACAAAGGAATGTCGTTTACAAAAAGATCCTGGCTGGTTATTGAATTGCTTAAGGAAAAATCAAGCTTCAATTTATTATTTAACGCCTTTTGCGATAAGTTAAGCCGCCCAATAAACCTGCTCAATCCGCTGGTTTTAACAATACCCTGGTTTTCCAGATAATTGATGCTTCCACCAAATACACTCTTGTCCGTACCGCCTCCAAATGATAAATTATGATTTTGAGAAAAGCCCTGGTTACGTTCAATTTCTTTTTCCCAATCGGTAGTGCCATTGTTATTGGCAGGGGTTAAGCTCTGCCCGTTAGCCGCCAAAAAAGTTTTTAGTTGCGCTGCGCTGGCCACCTGGAACTGTTTGGCTATCTTTTCAATACCCGCATAGGCATCATAGGTCATTCTTAACTGGCCTGCCTTAGCCTTCTTTGTGGTAACAATAATAACGCCGTTGGTGGCCCTGCTGCCATAGATAGCTGATGCCGAAGCATCTTTTAAAACATCCATTGAAAGAATATCCGACGGCGCAATAAGGTTAATATCAGCATCAGGAACCCCGTCAATAACATAAAACGGGGATGACGCGGCACCTGCGCGTAATGTTGATGGCCCCCTGAGCGTAACAGTTGCCTGGCCATTGGGGTTGCCGTCATTGGTAATGTTAAGGCCCGCAACCTTACCTTCAAGCAGGTCGGCTGGTGTGGCTACAACACCCGCGTTAAAGTTCTCTGCTTTAACCGTTGTAATGGCGCTTGTTAGTTCCTTCTTAGAAGTGGTGCCGTAACCTACAACTACTACATCGTTAAGTGTTGTTTGACTTTCGTTAAGCGTTATGTCAATGTGACCCGCATCACCTACCGTCGCATCAAATGGTTGATAGCCGATAAAACGAACCAACAGCACACTTCCCTTGTTAGCACTGATGGAAAAATTTCCGTCAACTGATGTTGAAGTAGAATTGTTAGTACCCTTTACCTGTATTGTTACGCCCGGCAACGGGTTCCCTTTTATGTCCTTTACGGTTCCTTTAACAACGCCGGTTTGCGCCCAGGCGGTGCTAAAGCAAAAGAGCAATAACATGAGCAAGATACCAACCAGATATCTTGTAATAAATAATTTGTGTCTAATTGTCATCATATTGGTTAATTTAATTGGTGGCTATTACAGGTTAATTTAATTTCCATAAAACATCATTAATAAATGTTATACCAACAATTAATCAACGTTTATATTAATGACTAACTACGGGTAAAAGGTTTATAAAAGCATTTTTAGGTTAAACAACTATCATTCGAAACTCGCTCTCGTATGATACTTAAGTTATTAAGTGTTTAAAAGTGAAAAAATTAAAATTTGCTTTTATCAAATCGGGCGTATTTATTTACGTAAACGTTTACGGAATAATAGTATATTACACACTAATAATCCAATTAAACCGTCCTAAAAAAATGGGAGAAATCAACATAAAAAAGCTTGCCTGTGAGCTGAATTTATCAGCGGCAACTGTTTCAAGAGCTCTCCGCGATAGTCACGAGATCAGCAGCGAAACCAAGGCCAGGGTACTCGAAATGGCCAAAAAACTTAACTACGAACCCAATCCATTCGCCAGCAACCTGCGCGGGCAAAAAAGTAAAACAATTGCTGTAATAGTACCTGAAATAGCCAATAACTTTTTTTCACTTGCCATTAACGGTATTGAAGACGTGGCACGTGAGCGGGATTATCATGTGCTGATTTACCAAACGCACGAAAGCAGCGAAATTGAAACATCCTTTCTGATGCGCCTTTTAAGCGGCCGCGTTGATGGCATATTGATATCCCTTGCCTGTGAGACTGTTGATAAAGAACATATAAAAAAGGTAAGCGACCAACTACCGGTAGTCTTTTTTGACAGGGTGCATGATGACATTGAAGGTGTGAAAATTGCAACCGACGATTATGAAAGCGCTTATAATGCGGTGCAGCACCTTGTTGAAAACGGCTGCAAAAAAATAGCTTACTTATTAGCACTCAATACTTTATCAACCGGCACAAAGCGACTGCAGGGTTATCTTGATGCCTTAAAATACAATGATTTTCCGGACGATAAGAATTTGATTATGGAAAGTGGTGCAAACAGTGATGAAAACTACGCGCTCATTAAAAATCTTATAGCTGAACAAAAACCCGATGGTATATTATCATCCATTGAGGATCTTGCCATGCCCTGTTACTATGCCTGTAAGGAACTGGAATTAAATATACCCCGTGATTTAAAACTCATCAGCTACTCAAATCTTGCTCACGCCGAGTTGCTTAATCCATCGCTTACTACCATTAACCAGCCCGCATTTGAAATAGGCGTGGAAGCGGCAGGTATTCTATTTAAAATATTTAATAAACGGTGGTATGAGCCGAATGAAACCATAATTTTAAAATCCAACCTGATAAAAAGGAACTCTACAAGAAGAGTCGTTTAAAAAAGCGTCAAACAGCACCCCGGCTGCACATCAAAGCACCTGTTTGTTCAAGATTGTCATCATTTATTTGTGACCAACCATGAAGTTTGACAAAATAAGGACCTAGTGGTGCTATTTTTTAAGAGTTACAATAAGTCATGGCTTTAACCATAAATATTCCCCAACCGTTTTTCAGATCTCTCAAAAAATGGTTTGGATACTTTCCGCCAAGTGCTACCTGAAGTAGCTGAATATAAAGCCGCTGCCTATTTTTCATTCTTTTGACACCCGCAACTAAAAGTTCTCAAAATTGATTTGCTTCCTCCGCTGTAGCAGCCTCTATTTTTTTAGTTTTTTTGTCCGAACCTTTTCCCAGCGAAATACGTAAGAAAATTTAAGTACAGGTAAAATGAAAAAATTGCTCCTAACAATTTGGCTGTTGCTTCTTCTTTTCGCTGTGGGGACCCTGTTTTGGTATAACGAATGGGTATACCATTTGCCAACCCCTGTTCCTGAAAATTACAAACCAGTAAGCCAGGGAAAACTTATCAAATTAAACGATTCGCTGGAATCTGACCACTCAAAACCGCTGTTTCTTCATTTCTTTAATCCGGATTGTCCATGTTCCCGGTTTAATATTACAAATTTCAAATCGTTGGTAAGAAGGTACGGCAACCGGGTAAAATTTGTGATCGTGGTGATGAACAATGATTTCTATTCAGCCACGCAAATCCGGGATAAATTTGATTTGAATCTGCCTGTTTTATTCGATGCTTCTCTTGCTGCATCCTGCGGGGTTTATTCCACGCCACAGGCTGTCCTGCTTGACCGGGACCACAAATTATATTATAGAGGAAATTATAATAGTAGCCGTTATTGTACAGATGAAAAAACCAGCTATGCAAAAATAGCACTTGAGGGGCTGCTTCATAATCATGAAAAAATATTATTTAACCAACTGGCACTAAGGGCATATGGATGTCGCTTGCCCGAGTGCAACAGATAATAACCCTAACCTTAATATTATGAGTATTACGCCTGTTGCGTCCGGCAATCAAACCACCGCCTTTCAATATGAAATAAAAGAAAGATCGGATGGGTTGATGAACTACTTTCTGATCGGCCACTTTTTAGTTGGGCTGGCACTAGCCTTTTTTTATGATACGTGGCTGATTGCATTTGGCATAGGCGGACTTTCACTGCTGGCCTACTATTCTGCAAAGATAGCACTCCCTGATTCCTCCCTATATCAATATGTCTTAAGCGTGGTGCTAGGCGTTTTCATGTCCCAGTTTATTTACCAGATGCACGGGTTGTTTGAAATGCATTTTTTCGCCTTTATCGGCAGCGCCATACTCATTACCTACCAAAAATGGAAACTCCAGATCCCATTGCTGGTGGTTGTGGTTGTCCATCATGCCTCCTTAGGGTACCTGCAAAACATTGGCTTTTCCAACGTTTATTTCACACAACTCGATTATTTTACCATCCAGACTTTTATTATTCATATTCTACTGGCCGCAGTGATATTTTTTATCTGCGGATTGTGGGCCTACCAGTTAAAAAAATATAACGAAATTCAGATTCGTCAAACCACGCAAATGACTGAGCTTCAGGAGCAGGTAAAACTTTCTATTGAGCATGAACGGGATGCCCTTGAAAAATCAAACCAACAACTCAGAAAATCAAACCAGGACCTTGAAAAAGCCCGCCAGGAAGCGGATCAGGCCAACCAGGCTAAGAGTATATTCCTGGCCACCATGAGCCATGAGATTCGCACCCCTATGAACGGTGTGATCGGTATGACAGCCTTGTTGAATGAAACTGAGTTAACAGATGAACAACGGATGTTTACCGGAACGATTGCTACTTGCGGCGAAACGCTGATCAACGTTATCAATGATGTTTTAGATTTCTCAAAAATTGAATCGGGCAACATTGAACTTGAAAGCGAGGATTTTGATCTTCGCCAGTGTTTAGAGGATGTGATTGACATCTTCAGCACCAGGGCGGCACAAATAGGGTTAGAATTATTTTACCAAATTAAGGAAAATGTGCCCTTGCAGATTGTTGGAGACCATTTACGCCTCCGGCAGATTTTAATCAACCTCGTAGGCAATTCCATGAAATTTACTGAAAGGGGAGAAATTTGCATATTCGTATACCTGCAAAAAATGGGCGCTGACGGAAGGGTTGAATTACGGTTCGATGTGCTGGATACAGGTATTGGGATCCCTGAAGATAAATTAAACCGCCTGTTTAAAGCATTTTCACAAGTAGATTCATCTACCACAAGGAAATACGGGGGTACCGGGCTGGGCCTGGCAATCTCTGAAAAACTGATCACCCTAATGGGTGGGGGAATCAGCGTAAAAAGCAAACCCGATAAAGGGTCCACCTTTTCATTTACGGTTATGACCATGCCCGGAACCAAGGTATTGGAACCCTATGTATACTATAATATGGCAGACGTAGAAGGCACCAGGATACTGATAGTCGATGATAATTTAACCAATCTTGCCATATTGAACCGCCAGTTTGAACACTGGAAGTTACAGTCAATTCCGGCAAACTCAGGCCAGGAGGCTTTAACAATTTTATCAAAAAACATTGAAATAGACCTTGTAATTACAGATATGCAAATGCCGGGCATGGATGGAATAATGCTCGCAGATCTCATTAAGGAAGAATACCCGTCTATTCCCATTATTCTTTTGAGTTCCGTTGAGGTGGACTTTAAAAACAAAGAGCGCCAACTCTTCGTTTCCATAATGTCAAAACCAATTAAGCAACATATCCTAAGCAAACAGATTCTTAATGCGCTGCACCGGCAAATCTCCGTTAATGAAGAAAAGGTTATTAGGAATAAGCTATCCGCTGATTTCGGTGGGAATTATCCGTTCACCATACTGATAGCAGAAGATAACCCGATGAATCAGCGTGTAATCATGCATATTTTGAATAAATTGGGATATCAGCCGGACATGGTTAAAAATGGACAAGAAGCTATTGAAGCGGCAAATCAAAGGGATTATGGAATAATACTAATGGATATGCAAATGCCCGATATAGACGGACTGGAAGCCACAAAAATTATTCGCCAAACTGTTATAAAACAACCTGTTATTATTGCCCTTACTGCCAACGTAATGACAGATGACAAAGAAACATGCTTTGCAGCCGGCATGAATGACTATATCAGCAAGCCCGTTAAACTGGAAGATCTGATGAATAAACTTAAAAAATGGTATGAGATCATTATTTGAGTTTGGACGAGATGTTAAAAAAAGACGCTGAACTTTGACCGTTTTTTCTTTTTCAACACTTTTTTACCCGTCTTTGAGGTGTCTTTTTGAATATCCTTTTTCTCAGAGTTTACCGCTCCCGTCGAATCACGAATTGCCTTCTGCAGGGTAGCCTTCATAGGCACTATGGAGCCGTCGCGAGATGGTGTTAAAATTAAATATTTTGAGCGCTACAATAACTCTTCGGATATGGTTTGCGAAACGTTGGGTAAAAAAGTATTTTTGTGGATTCCTTTTTAACGGAACAGTTTTTCAAGACATGACACGCCGGAAAAGCGTTCCATTTTTACACATGGAACACCCGGAACACCATGAAACATCCTCATTATCAATATATTCATTTTTCGCCAGCGAATAATTGATTGCGATTAGCCGTATAAAACCAGTAGCTGATAATCAATTATTACTACCCGCCTTATGTCGAACTCACGTTATTTAGTAATTATGAGGGAGTAAGTGGCCGTTAATAGCTATGATTTGAAGGCTTGTTTGCGGCATTACCAAATTAGATTATTTCAATTAACCGGAACGGCGGGCTTTATACCTTTGTAGTCGAAAGACGGCTGGAAATTAAGGGTATAAGGATATAGATAATTTTGCTGTTCATTAACATTACCCGGGTACGGAAACAGCACCTTATTTTGTGTGCTTTGGTTAAGCATATACCTAAAGCGCATTTCACTCAACTGCTTTTGAATCGTTTCCGGTAGTTGCTTCTTCCGCAGTGCTTCGTTAAGTTCCAAAGAGCTAACGGGAACAAAATCAGGGGTGCTGGTTACCATCTCCGGATGCCCCATAATTACCTTGCTGAAATGCCAGCCGGAGCTTAAACTGGCTTTAAAGGTGAACGCTTCTTCAGTGCATTGCAACTCCCTCGGTGTATTGATCTGGGCATTTACACCGGCAGTTAATAAAATTGCTAAAGCTGTGAACAATAATTGTTTCATGGGCTGAAATAAAGTTAAAAATTAACCGGGATACATTTGTTGTATCCCAGTCATTATTTTGGTGCTATTTCAAAATGGCATTCCCAGTCCAAGCTTATTGCAACTTATTTAAAACAGGCGTTTTACTGCTATTTAAGCTGCTTACGTCGCTCTTCAGCAGTTCAAGCACAACAATATCGTTCCGTCCCTTTTTTAACCACTCGGCCGGTAAATAAAGCGTTTGCTGCGGGCCTGTTGACCAGTACCTGCCCAAATTATGGCCATTTACCCAAACACCCCCTTTTCCCCAGCCTTCCATATTCAAATAGGTATCCGCAACTTTTGCAAGCGTAAAGGCACCTTTCCTTACTACAGGGGTGCTTACAGGTTTTGCGGGTTTGAACGCGATGCCGTTAACCCGGTTAAATGGCAGACGATACATGGCCCAGTTATAAATTACCTTGCCATTAAACACCACACTCTCTGTTATACCCTTTTTGTTTTTAAGAAGATATGGCCCGAAGTTGATGCGTCCCAAATTTTCAACCAGGAGATCTAACTTCACCTTGCCTGCAGGTAAGGTAAGTTTGATACTGTCCTGCTTATGCCTGCGATCAAGTACGCCAACACGCTTGCCATTTACCATTATCACCGCATAATCACGCAGCTCGTTAAGCTTAAGTACGCCCGTTTTGCCGCCGGCTACATTGGTATGGTATAACACAAACCCATAATCCTGGTTCAGCGCCTCAAAAGTTAAAGGTGTTTTGTTTAGTACTGGCTTTGGTAAAATATCCAGGATCCCGGCCGATGCATTCAGCTTAATATTATTTATCGCGATAGTTGGTTTGGCGGCAGGTACTGATGGCAAGGTCACCCCGGCAGGTAAATGTTTAGCGATCACCGTCCGGAACAACATAAACTTATGGGTTGCATTTCCTGCTTCATCCAGCGGTGCATCATAATCGTAACTGCTAATCTGGGGTTCAAAGGGATGTTTATCATCATAATTAGCGCCGTTCATAAAACCACGTGTTGTGCCGCCGTGAAACATGTACATGTTAATTGAAATGCCTGCAGATAACACGCTATCCAACCTGGATGTGTAAATTTCGGCAGGTACGGTGTGGTGTGCAGTCCCCCACCAATCAAACCAAGCCGGATACCATTCAGCAACATAGAAGGGGCCTTTGCCTCCATGATTTTCACGGATGATTTTCTTTACCCGTCCCGGATTATCAATACCGTTAACAGCCGCCAGCAAACCGGGTAAATGTCCGTTTGCAATCGCTTCCGGCGGGTCGCAGGTATATAGTAATCCGTCAAAACCAGCCTCCTTAAACAACCGCTGATTTATTTTCAAATATTCCTTATCGCTGCCGTATGACCCATATTCGTTTTCAATTTGTATCATTAAAATATTGCCGCCATGGTTAACCTGCAATGGCGCCAGTTGCCGGCCTACTTCTTTGATATAGGTTTCGTATTCCTTAAGATATTTTTCCTCCTTACTACGCACTACCAATCCCTTTTCATTTTGCAACCAGTACGGATAGCCACCAAATTCCCATTCAGCGCAAACATAGGGGCTGGGCCTTAGTATTACCCATAAGCCTTCTTCTTTTGCTATTTTAACAAATTCAGCAACATCATTATTTCCGCTGAAATCAAACTTGCCCTTCTGGGGTTCATGCAAATTCCAAAATACGTAGGTCCCTATCGTATTAAGTCCCATGGCCTTCGCCATCTTCATACGCGCCCGCCAGGCTTCCCGGGGTACGCGGGGATAATGCATTTCGCCGGAAATCATCTGGAACGGTTTACCATCCAGCATAAAGGACGAATCGCTCAAAGCAAAGGAATGTGTTACTTTTTGCGCATTGAGACAGATATTTGAGAGCAGGATAAAAGATAGTAGCAGTGCTTTTTTAATAGTCATGTTAAATAGTGCGTATATATGATAAAGTGTTACTGAATAGTTATTTGAATGCTTGCCGGTTTAAGATGATGAACAAGTAAAAGATATAGGTTTTTTTATTTTTCATGAGCTTGTATATCCTATTTAATAAGCCCCGTTATTGTTATAATTGATCTACCCATAACTGAAACAGCACTATTTGCATCGGCCTGCGCTTCCGCATGAAGATCTGCTGATGCAGATGTGGTAAACATCTTTGTGTTTGTAAGCTTACTATTCCCCATATTCAACCTGATATTTACATTTTCGGTGTTGTTGTTAATAACCACCACTGTAAAATTCTTCCCGTTTTTAAAGGCCGAAATAAGCAACGAGCTTTTTAGCGGCGACTCTTGCATAATATTTGCGTCAACTCTTATAGCTCCCGGCCTGATGAACCTGCTGTAATTTCCCATAGCCCAAAGCATTTTGCTGACATAGTAATTTCCGTCGGTTTTGTTTTTATCTACATAAATAAGTCCATCCTTATAATCATATGGCGAAATGGCCGTCCACCATTGCCAGGCCGATGCATTTGCCGCTGTTAGATCGGTATGGATAACCTTTGCCAGGTATAAGGCCGCGTCCATGCCAAGGTCGCGCTTATTCCCGTTAATTTCACCTGCGTTATCGCCAAGTATACAGTATTCAGATTGCCAGAATGATAACCCATTAATATCATTAACATTTTGACCGAGCAATTGTCGCGTTTTTATGGCTGATGAAATAGGCGAAGTAGTAAAGTAGCTGTGCCCTATGATGGTTTTATTTACACTTTTCAGGTCACCGATGTAGTTGGTTGAGCCTTGTTTAAAAAAATCGTTGATCTGATTTCCCTTACCAGGTTTATCAGCAGCCGAAAACAGGTAAGCGAGGCTACCGGCTTCTGTTGTTACTACTTTCGACGGAACAGATTTTTTTGAAAAGCTTGCATCAATACTTCTTACCAGGCCGGCAATTTCACTGTTTGTATATGGGCATCCCTCCTGGCCGCCGTCACTCCAACTCCATTGAGGCTCATTAACCGGGCTGATATAAGCCAGGGTAATACCGCTCAGCTTTTTTATCCCCTTTTCAACCGTAGAAAGATAATCCGCAAAGGCGCCATATTTATCAGGGGCTATATTCGATCTTCCCGAATCGGCATAAGCCTTGCCATTAATTGTCAGGTTCACCGGCGGACTGTTTACAAAACCTAAAAATTGATCAACACCACGTTTTTTTGCTGCCGACAAAAACCACATTTGCCCCGCCTGGCTTTGCCAGTTATACGTGCCATCAGTACTTAAAAATGATTCGGCCCTGCGCCACTCGTCCTTAATCCCGCTCTGGTCAGCCTGGCCTGAACTGCCTGCTCCTATGTTAAATCGCCACAATGACAACGCAATCCCCTTCGGCGAACCATCTGCAAGTGTATCCCTGCTAAAAAGCAGATCAGCTATCTTCTCTTTTTTTTCTCCCGGCCATTTGCCGATGAACTGGCATGCCCAGGCATCCGAAGCACCAAAATTATCTATGCGCTGATAGGTTTTTGATAGTTCGATATTTACCGAAACTACGCGTACCTGGCCTTTTACTAAAACGCCGTACAGCGCCAATGGCACTAATACGGATATAATTTTTTTAATTACAGAAGTTGATACCATCATATTTTATAAGTTCAGTTACCGCGATGTTTAAACCGGCAGTAACTGAACTGAAATTTATTTTATTGCTGCACAATTTGCCACTGTTGATTGGTTGCACCACTACTCCATGGATATTGTATAATAGCAGCTCCGTTAACTGTTGATGCTCCGGTTACATCAAGCGCCAGCCCGCTGTTTCGGTTAATTACTTTATAAATACCGGGTGATACAGCAGTTAGCTGCCACTGCTGGTTATTTCCACCATTCCATGGCCACTGAATTATACCCGCACCGCTGGCTGCAGATCCACTGTTAACGTCAAGCGCATCGCCGCTATTGCGGTTAGTGATCTTACTGTAGCCGCCGCCATCATCAGCAATTATCCATTGCTGGTTATTTCCCCCGTTTTGGGGCCACTGGATTATTCCTGCCCCGTTTACTGTTGATGCGCCGTTAACGTCAAGCGCTTGTCCGCTGTTTAAATTAAGTAAGCGGTAATAAGCTCCTGTATAAAACACATCCGTACCACCTGCGCCAATTCCCCATGCATACTTTAAACGGCTAATACCCGACGCATTGGTAACTATTACCGTTGGGCTGGCGGCAGTTCCACCTAGCGATTGAATAGCATAGCTATCACCGGTACGGATGCCTGGCCAGTAAACAGCGCCCATTCCTAAAGCCCTCACTTCGTTGGTTAGCCCTAGTATGGAGGCTATATCGGCACTACCATTTATTGCTCCTGTATAGTCAGTGCCGTTGTTCATAACATCGCCAAATTCGGTGAGTACTGCCCGGCTGCCATAGCTGCCTACGTTAGTTTTTAACCTGTTTTCCCATTGGGCAGCAGTTTTAAGGGAGCCATCACTAAAAAATGCATAGTCGTGAATTGATAATAAACAGTTTGTAAAGCGGCTGTCGGCCCCCACGCCGGTAATGTCCTGCGCATAAGAAGTGCCATCTATAAGTACATGGGTTTGTGATGCTGCAGGATATTTACTGAACCAATTGGCGCAAACGGCTGTCCAGTCTGAAAGCGTATAACCATGCGGTTCGTTAAATATCTCAAAAAACACGTGTGGGTTCTGGCTGTATTTATTTACAACAACCTGCCACATTGCCCAAAATTGGTCGCCATTATCTACCTGGCCGTCTTTTGACGACGCACTTTCCCAACACCCAATTATAACATTCATCCCCTTTGCAGTGGCCGCGTCAATAACACCTGCATAGGAGTTCCACCAATTTGTCGTCGCTGTAGGGTAATTAACCGGGATACGGATAGTGTTTGCCCCAGTATTGGCCTTTATCCCCGATAGTATAGCATTTGCTTTGGAAGTTACTGTAGCGTAGCTATCCGATGAGGTTAAACCGCTTAGTACCAAAATACCATCGCTAAAGTTATCACCATCGCACGCCCAATTTACCCCGCGGAGCGAATCGGCGGGTACAGGCGGCAAAGTTCCGACAATAGTAGTAGTAGCGGTGGTATCTACAGACGTAATGTTTTTTTTAACCGCTTCCTTTTTACAACCCGATATTATAAGCCCGCTACATAAAATCAAAAAGCTAATCCTTCTCATAATTCTTTAGTATCAGATGTTAAATTGGCAAAACATAGTCATAAGATAGCCCGTTGGGCTATCTTATGACTATGTAATAAATTAAGGGTTGATTAATTATACCCTGTGTTTTGTTTGAGTTGTCCGCCTGATGCCTGGATCTCGGTTAAAGGTATAGGCAGCCAGTAATGTTGCGGCAGAAAGGAACGGTTAGCCAGCGATACTTTTTTTGTATAAGTATACCCTGATGGGTTTGCCGGGTTAACGGTTACGTTAATACCATAAGCCGGTACATTTTCTGTTTGCATAGCAATTTTCCACCGGCGCACATCGTAAAAACGGTGCTCTTCAAAAGCAAGTTCAATTCGCCTTTCATTTTGGATGGCTGTCCGCATATCATCCTTGGATAGCCCGCCTGGTAAGGCCGGCATATTTACAGACGCCCTTGCCCT
Source organism: Bacteroidota bacterium (assembly GCA_030775685.1). Classification (GTDB taxonomy): domain Bacteria; phylum Bacteroidota; class Bacteroidia; order Sphingobacteriales; family Sphingobacteriaceae; genus Mucilaginibacter. The sequence goes on along the minus strand of JALYIP010000064.1, from coordinate 8,724 downwards.
GATACTATTAACGGCTGCGTAAACAGTACCGTCCGGACCAGAGGCTTCGTTTTGCGCTTCTGCATAGTTAAGCAGTATTTCGGCATATCTCATGTAGATCCATGGCTGGCCACCTGCCACACTCCATGGGTTATCAATAGGATAGGCATCATTCATGAATTTTTTCAGGTAATATCCTGTCTGGCTGGCGTTCCAGTTCGATGGCCCCTGTTTACTGTCCTTTCCACCCGGAAGAAATACCTGTACTGTACTGCCTCTGTATGGCGCACCATTATAAAGTATAGTCGCATAAAAACGCGGATCGCGGTGCACATAAGGATTTTGCGGATCATAGCCGGATGCCGCATCCGTGATTGGTTTACCATTGTCCATTTCATAGTCATCTACCAGGTTTTGGAACGGTGTATTCCCGGCCCAGCCATCATAGCCATTAGGGCCGTTTGATATTTCCATGCGAACATGCGGGGCAACGTTTGGTACAAATAAACGCTCGAAAATGATCTCATTATCATTAGGTGATAGAAACAGATTTCCATATCCGTTTTGAGATAAGGTATATTTGCCCATGTCCATTACCACCTTAGCGGCAGCGGCAGCAGCTTGCCAGGTACCTGCATTATACAAAGGGCTGGCGGCATATAACAACAACCTTGATTTAAGTGCCAGGGCAGCACCTTTTGTAGCCCTGCCCAATGCCCAGGTTGAGCTATTGTTCAAAGGTAATTTTGATGCCGCATCATCAAGTTGTGATGTAGCATAGGCAATAGACTCCGCTATAGTTGCACGTGCAAAAAGCGCGGGGTTTTGCAGGTTGTCTGTTAACTGTGTAACCTGGTCGCCTATCAAAACTACTCCGCCATAGTTGCGGATAAGATCCTGGTACCGGTAAGCGCGTATAAATTCAAGTTCGCCTATAAGGAGCGTTTTATGACCCGCGCTCATATTCACCGAATTTATAACGCTCAGTGCATAATTACAAGCACGTATACCGGCGTAACTCCTGGCCCATACAGTACCTAAAAAGCCTGTATTATTGGCGGCCATCTGGCCCTGCTCAATTAACCATGAACCATTATCGGTATTGTACATTGATTCATCGGTAACTGAACTTGCCATGGCATATTCAAAGCCACGCCCAAAACCCGGGGGCGATCCTTCACCTTCATTACCGCCTACCTTTTCGCTTAGATACCTGTTTGTTACATAGGCTTCAAATAGCGATGTGTCACCTGTAATTGATGTATTCGTTAACACGTTGGTTGGGGTTACTTTAAGAAAATCCTTTTTACAAGCTGAAAACAATAGCCCGATAAGGACCAAGCAGCCGGATAATTTTTTTATCGGTTTCATTATATCGATTTTATAGTTTAACATTTACGCCTACATTGATAATTTTTTCCTGGGGATAAAACTCTCCCGAACCACTGGTTCCTTCCGGATCGTAGTCTTTCATTTTGGTAAGTGTAAACAGGTTAAACCCGCCTACAAATGCCCTAAGCCCTGCAATGTGAAGCTTTGAAGTTATGGATGATGGGAACGTATATCCTAATTGCGCATTTTTAAGCCTTAAAAAGGCAGCGTTCTGCAACCAGAAGGTATTTGGAAACGAGCCACCGCTTATAGCATCAGAGGCCCTGTCTGATACTTTTGGATAGCTTCCGTTAGGATTGGTTGGGCTCCAGGCATTATTGGCCCAGGTGCTATAATAGTTACCAATTGTGCCTGATTCAGGCAATATATATTGGCTTACTTTGGCCTGGCCCGAAAATAATACCGACAGATCGAAATTTTTATAGCCTGCATTAAAAGTAAAGCCGTAAACAATTTGTGGTATGTTTCCGTATTTGGTCCTCACCTGGTCAGCAGCTGTTATCTGGCCGTCTTTGTTATAATCCTGGTATATTAAGTCACCAATCTGCGCGCCGGGTACATGTGGCGTATTGTTTAGTTGATCCTGCGACCTGAATATCCCGATCGCATTATATAACAAGAAGGTATTTAAAGGGGCGCCTATTTGCGACTGATAAGATAATGTACCGGGGGCCTGATCTATATAAATGACCTTACTTTTTGCATAGGTGACATTTCCTGATACGCCCCAGCTAAATTTACCCGGATGGTTATAGCCTAATGTGCCCTCAAAGCCATTGCTATTTACCTTATCTATATTTACCTGAGGTACTATATTACCGCCGTTTGGATTTACGATACCGGATGTTGCCGGGATAGAACCACTTTGAATACCGAGTATATTTGACCGGACCTGCTTAAAATAGATAGCCTCGATAGTGAAGTTATTTAAAAAAGTAGCATTAATACCTATGTCTGTTTTCTTGGCTGTTTCCCAGGTAATAGCAGGGTTTGCCAGCGTGGTTAGATCAATACCAGGCCGAACGGTAGCTCCGCCGCCATTATCTGTTACAAAATAGTTACTTAAACTGTAGTTATCAAAATATTGGGCAGCCCCAGCCAAATCATCGCCTAAAACACCATACGATGCCCTGATCTTTAAGTTGTTGATGAATGGAAAAACCTTGTTAAACCAGTATTCTTTTGAAATAACGTAACCTGCCGCAATAGAAGGGAAATACCCCCATTGATGGCCCGGACCAAATAAGGAAGTTCCATCTGCCCGAAATTGTCCTTCAAGCAAATACTTTTCATCATAATTATACGCCAACCGGCTAATAACGCTTCGGCGGGAATAAACACTGCTGCCGCCACCATTTGTGGCATCCGAAGCAGCTGTTCCGCCTTCAGACAGTTCAGGTGTAAGCGTTGTAGGGAAGTCATTTTTTTGCGCCCAAAAGGAGCTGTTGACACTTTTACTTTGCTCATAGCCCACAAAAGCGTTCACATCATGCTTGCCAAACTTCCTGGCATAGTTCAGTTTTATATTTGATGTTATTAATGAAGAATTAGCCTGCGATTGATAAAGCGAAGCCAAACCATTTGGGCCACCGCCTTCAATACTTGGTGTGTAAAGCTTAGTTGCGCTGCTATAGCTATAAACAGTATAAGGAATAGAAAACGACTTGTCAGAATTATCTGATTTATCCACCGAGTAAAAACCGTCAAGTGAAAGGCCTTCAACGCCCGGTATTTCATAACTGGCCTTTAAAATTCCATTAAAAGTAAGCGTGGGGTTTACATTAGTCCCACCAATAGCGGTTCCAACAAGCGCCGGGTTTACCTGGTCAATTCCTGTAGTAGGATCGCCATTAGGGTAAAAACCTGCTGACGTTGGATATGACCTGTAGATCCCACGAAAAACAGTAGAAGCGCTTGCTTGCGGGAACTGCCTGTCTTCTTCCCTGCCCGATAGGGACAGACCGATTTTTAACCCTTTGGTAACATTGGCATCCAAGTTCGATCTGAAATTATATTGATGATAATTAGTTGCGCCATTTACGTAAATGCCATTTTGGTAAACCGTACCCACCGATGTGAAATATTTCACATCCTCAGATCCGCCGCTAAGTGTCAGGCTATTCTGATTCTGAAGGGTCACACTTTTTAAAGTTAGCTTTTCCCAATCGGTATTCGGATAGTTTACAGGGTCTGAACCGTCTTTAAATTTTTGTATTTGATCGGCGCTATATACATAATTAAGCCCGTTGGAAGGCGAAGTATAATAAGCAATATCATTAACTATCTGCGCATAAGTAGCGGCGTCAGCCATTTTAGGTAAACGTGTGGGTGAAACAAACCCCTGGTTATAACTATAATTAATGGTGGGTTTACCTGTTTTACCATGTTTGGTGGTAATTAAAATAACGCCGTTAGCCGCCCTGCTGCCATAAATAGCAGCGGTACCATCCTTCAAAACAGATACGCTTTCAATATCATTTGGGTCAAGGCGTTCCAACCCTCCTATCTGGCCGGGTACGCCATCCACAACCACCAGTACACTGTTGTTGCCTGTAGTTGCAAGCCCCCTTATTAAAATTCCTGAACCATCATAACCGGGTTCGCCAGATGTGTTATTGGCAATAACCCCCGATACGCGCCCGGCAAATGAATTGGAAAGGTCGACTTCAGGGCTTTTAACCAGGTCGCCACCCTTGATCACAGAGATTGAGCCGGTTAAGGTAGCCTTCTTTTGCGTTCCGTAGCCAACCACAACAACCTCATTCAATGACCTTGAATCCTCCTTAAGGCTAATATTTACGGTTGTCCGCCCTGCTAAGCTTACTTCCTGGGTCAGGTAACCAACATAGGTGAATACCAGCACACCGGATGCTGCGTCAGGAACATTGATGGAGAAATTACCGGTTACATCAGTAACACCTCCAACGCTGGTGCCCTTTAATGACACACTCACACCGGGAAGCGCAAGACCTTTCTCATCAGTTACCCTTCCGGTTACCTGCATATTTGATATTTGCTTCGAGGCTTTGGCCTTAACAGACGCCGATGACGGCTGAACGAACGCTATCCAGCAGGCGATAAGCATACCGGTTAGCAGAAATAAACGACCGGGAAATTTTTTCCCGTGAGGGGAACTCACAATTTGTAATGTTGATTTCATATAATTTATTAATTGGTTAAAAATTTCACCGATGAGCGGAAAAAATATAATTCACTGATGAGAAAAGTAAAAATTACGATTACTCAGGCTTCAATGTCTTTGATGTTTTAGCGCCGTCGGCTTCAATTGGTTTATTGAAAGGCTAAATTGGAAGATTTTCAAGAGAAGTGTTAGGGGCAAACTCTGCAATTGAACGGGGGTAATTGAGCAGAAAATGCCGAAATCAGGCTTAAAACGCATTTTTATCGATATTGTCTCTTCTTATCTGTTTTATCGGCACAACATATCATTCCCGTTTATGACCCTGGCGATTGCAGACGTAAAGTTATCAGGTGATTTTTTAATTTATTCTGAAAGTTTTAAGGCAGATTAGCCTTTTGCTCATTCTTTAATATTAAGGTAATTGCACCACATTAATTGCTTTGGTTTAGCAATCACCCGGTATTGATTTAACACGCCATTTATGTTGCGGGTGCCGCTTTCATTTTCCTACACAACCTCGTACCCGGATAAACATGTATACGCAAAGAACCGTGCTGCCAAGGGCGGATTCGTGACGTCATGAATCATTACTGCGCTCATAATGTTAATGTACAAGAGATTACCAGGAGAATAAAATAGATCTTTCTCATTTGCTTACCGCTTTCTATAGGCTGATACCCCTTGTCCATTAATACCAAAAAGCAAGGTGTTGTTGATATTCAGTACGCTCCTCACATCCCCTGTGAGCATAAAGCCCGATCGTTGCTGATCTACATAGGTAAATTTACCCTTGCCATCCCCTTTAAGTAATACGCCATAATTGGCATCGTATTTTCCAAAGTGGATACGTGCGTGGTTCATGTTGCCACACAGTAAAAGGTCATCGTTTCCATCGCCATCATAATCCAGTGTAGTTATGGTATACACCGGCGAATATTGCGTTTGCAGCGGCAGGGCTGCCTGGCGCAGTTTACCATGGCTGTCACTAACAAATAGAACCGTTGACAAAATATTTGCGGACAGGTGCTTTGCTCCCTGCATTTCCTGGGGGGTAAATACCTCGTTTATGGTAGCATCTGCATAACTTTTATAATCCGGAAAACGGGAGCGCATCATGCTGATCTGGTCCAGCAGTTCATCACGGGTTACGCTGGGATAGCTTTTATGCTGAATGTAAAAACACAATATCGGATCGACCGAACCATTATCATCAAAATCCTTGTAATACATCTCTGCTGGCTCCTTATCCGAGGCCTTACACTGTGAATTTAAGCCCAGGTTACCAACAACAAGATCAGGACGTCCGTCGTGGTTAATGTCGCTTACCTGCAGGCAGTTCCACCAGCCGGCGTATTTTTTGTCAAAATATTTGGCGGTAGCGTCAACAAGCCTTCCGTTGCTGTTTTCAAAAACGGTTATTGGCATCCATTCTCCAACAACAACCAGGTCGGGCTTTTTATCGCCGTTCATATCCACCCAGGCAGCATCGGTTACCATGCCTATGTTTTTTAACGCCGGGTTATATTTGGCGGTTTGATCGGTAAAATGTCCCTTGCCATTGTTGATCAGGATGTAACTTTCAGGTGTTTCGGGATAACGGCCCGGCACTACCCTGCCGCCTATAAAAAGGTCTGGATAACCGTCTCCGTTTATATCTGCCGCCTTTACACAGCCTTTACTGCTCAACATGCTCGGCAATGCATCCTTTGATTTGGTAAAATTCCCCGTGCCATCGTTGATGTAAAGCCGGTCCTGTAATAACGGATCGCCGGGCATATAATCGCCATATCCACCTGAACATACATACAAATCGGGCTTGCCGTCTCCGTTTACATCAACGAAAACCGCGGCAGCATCGGTACTTTTCTTATCGGCTTCAAAAGCAGCCTCCGGCTTTAAAATAAAGCTTTTATTCTTTTGCTGAATGTATAGGCTTCCTGCCTTGCCGTTTTCTCCACCCACAAATACATCCTCCAGTCCATCGCCGTTCACGTCCCCCTTTATCACACATGGCCCGGAGAACGATAGCGGATTCACCAATAACGGCTGACGTTTAAAATCGTTGGTCGTGCCCGATACACTATTGTAAGCTACCGGCGATTTTACCTCTGCGAACAAGGACGCTGAAGCTTCAGGCTTTTTATAAGCACCAGTGGCGTCTTTTTCATTTAAGCTGATTTTCTTGTCTCCTTGTATATTTCGCAGCAATTGGGTTTTGCCCCGCTGCCAAATCACCCGCAGCGAATCGATCCCCTTATCGGTCCCTAAACCGAAATGCAACACCGGCGATACGCTCGATTGGTAACCCCTGGTAGGCATTTGCTCCAGGTATTGTTTTTTACTGCCACTATAAATGATCACCTTAGCTCCTATTCCCTGGGTATTCTTATCAGCCCCCTTTAGATCGATCTCCAAATAATGATTTTTGTTTTGAGTGGTTCCCCGGTTTTTATAGACAAAGGCGGGCTTGTTAATGTTATTAACCACTACGTCAAGGTTTCCGTCGTTGTTCAGATCCGCGTATGCCGCACCGTTGCTGTTTGAGGGTTGATCTATTCCCCAGTCGGCGCTGGTGTTGGTAAAGGTCAGGTTGCCATTGTTCCTGAAAAAATAGCTTTCTACCTCCGATGATGGCATCTTGCTAACAATATTGAGCAGGTCCTGTCGCATCACGCTTCGGTCGCGAAGATTATCTCCCATAAACTTCAGGAAATCCATATTGGTGTAATCGCGGGTAAAACCATTGGTCACAAACAGGTCCTTCCAGCCGTCGTTATCGTAATCTGCAAATAAGGGTGCCCAACTCCAATCCGTATTTGAGATGCCCGAAACCTGGCCAATTTCACTAAAGGTATTATTGCCATTATTTATGTGCAGCATATTACGCATATATTGGTAATAAAAGCCGGAGCGTAAATTCAGGGCAAATGCTTCGTAATTGTCACCGCCAAACAATAATTTTTGTCTTTTATTATCCTCCGGAAGCATATCGAGCGTAAATATATCCGGCAGCCCGTCATTATTGATATCGGCAATATCATCACCCATCGAGTATAGCGACGTGTGTCCTATCTGTTGCGAAAGTTTATCTGAAAACGTGCCATTGCCGTTGTTTAAGTAAAGCCTGTCGGGCACACTATAGTCATTGGAGATATAGATATCCGGCCAGCCATCGCCGTTAACATCGGCAATCCCGGCGCTCAAACCATATGACAATGAAGTATTTATTATTCCTGATTTTGCGGTTACATCGATAAAATGTCCGTTATCATTCCTGAACATTCTGATGCCTGTTTCACTGTCTGGTTTATTCATCAGGTCCTTAACTGATATATCGTCAAGGCTACTGATCCGTTTTGGATTGTGATTAACCAGGAGCAGATCAAGATCGCCATCTCTGTCATAATCAAAAAAATAAGCCTGTGTACTGGACGACGCGAAATCAAGCCCATAATCTGCCGCCATGTCCTTAAATTGCGGTACGCCCTGGCTATCGTTCCCCTGGTTTATAAGCAACTGGTTTACTCTCTTTTCGGGCCTTAATTTTCCTGAATAGCAAACGTAGAGGTCCAGTTTACCATCGCCGTTGATATCAACCATGGTTACCCCCGTTTTCCAGGGCCCGGGACGCCCAGCCACGCCGGCTTCGGCTGTTATGTCCTTAAACTGCATTTTACCCTGGTTCAAATACAGCTTGTTGTCGGTCATGTTCCCGGTAAAATATATATCCTGGAGTCCGTCGCCATTTACATCGCCAACGGCTACCCCGCCTCCGTTGTAAAAATATTCGTACATCAACACATTGGTGTTTAGCCCCTCTGTTAAATCGTTACTAAAAGTGATGTTTGTTTGCGCGGGCGATAAAAGTTTGAACAAGGTATCTGAGGCCTTTCCGTTCTTTGAAGAATTTGAACTGCAACCGCAAAACCCCAAAACAACCAGTAACCCACTTATGCGATAAAACCAAACAAACGACAGGGCTTTTTTTGAACTCATATTATTAGCAAACATCAATGTTAACATGTGTAACTAACCTGCTAAGGGTTCATTTTCCAGCAATTAGCGTTTTGTTAGCAAAAGCGATTTTTGGATGAAAAGCCATCAATAAAGCGAAGCATTAAAGGTTTACCCGGTCATTAAAAACGGATAACCCTTAGGCCACTTCCTGCGTTTGCATTTTAATACCGGGAACGGTTTTAACTGGTTAATTA
>JALYIP010000063.1 GCA_030775685.1 Bacteroidota bacterium | reverse complement strand
TTCATATCCCAGTTATCCTTTTGCCTGAACTTTTCTTCGATAATACCTTTTAAATGTAGAAAATAGCCATCCACCAGCAAGTTTCGGAACTTCACATAGTCATCGCCAAAAAGGGCGAATTCGTACGACTCCTTATAATCCTCCAAAACAAAGGTACCGAAGGGCTTGCCGTTTTTAGTCATTTTATGTTGCACGTTGGAAACTAAGCCGCCGATGCATATTTCACCCCGTTTCCGCAACTGTGCAAAGGCAGCCATAATTTCCTCGCCACCCTCACCCGAGCGGGCTTTTTGCATATTCTTTAACTCACTGATGCTGGTATTGCAGAATCTATCCAGTTCCACCTTATAATTGTCAAGCGGATGACCAGTAAGGTAAATACCTATAACTTCCTTCTCATATTTTAATTTTTCGATCAACGCCCATTCATCGGCTTGTGGCATGGCTGGTTCGGGGATGTACGAGGCTACCGATCCGCCAAACAGTGACGACTGGGAACTGCTTTGCGTATTCTGGTAATCATTGGCATATTTTATCAGCCGCTCGATGCCGGTTAAAACGCCGTTTTCCGTCTTGGCAAAAAACTGCGCTCGGTTCAATCCAAACTCGTCGAACGCGCCGCCGTAGACCAGGTTTTCGTAGGATTTGCGGGTAAGGCTACGGGTATTGGAGCGCTGCGCAAAGTCATATACCGATTTATAGGGCCCGCGCTCGTTTCGTTCTTCAATAATACTTTCAACTGCTTTCTCGCCTACGCCTTTTACACCGGTGAGCCCGAAACGAACCTGCCCCTTCCCGTTTACCGCAAACGCCATGTCCGACTCGTTAATATCCGGCCCTAAAACCTGCACGCCCATCCGGCGGCACTCCTCCATAAAGAAGGTGATCTTCTCCATGTTGTTCTGGTTATTTAAAACAGCGGCCATATACTCGGACGGGTAATGCGCTTTTAAATAGGCCGTTTGATAGGCTACAAACGCGTAACAGGTAGAATGCGATTTGTTAAAGGCGTACTGGGCAAAAGCCTTCCAGTCATTCCATATTTTCGTTAGTTTATCTTTTGGATGGCCTTTCGCGGCGGCGCCGTCCATAAACTGGGACTCCATCTTGTTGAGTACCTCGATCTGTTTTTTACCCATCGCCTTACGCAGGACGTCGGCATCGCCCTTACTGAAGCCGGCCAGTTGTTGCGATAAGAGCATCACCTGCTCCTGGTAGACGGTAATTCCGTAAGTTTCGCCTAAGTATTCTTCCATATCCGGAAGGTCGAAAGCAACGGGTTCCTGCCCGTGCTTACGTTTGATAAAGCTGGGAATATACTCTATCGGACCCGGGCGATAAAGCGCGTTCATAGCGATCAGGTCCTCGAACTTATCAGGCTTCAAATCGCGCAGGTACATTTGCATACCGTCGCTTTCAAACTGGAACGTACCGTTGGTATCGCCGCGCTGGTAAAGCTCAAAGGTTTCCTTATCATCCAATGGGATGTAATCAATATCGATAACTACGCCATGGTTCTGCTTGATCATCCGTAGGGCATCCTTCAAAATGGTTAGGGTTTTCAATCCCAAAAAGTCCATCTTAATAACACCTGCATCTTCAATAACACGCCCGTCATACTGCGTTACCAGCAGGTCAGAGTCCTTTGCTACTGCAACCGGAACAATGTCCGTTAAATCGTAAGGGGCAATGATGATCCCCGCAGCATGCACACCAGTATTACGTACCGATCCTTCCAGCTTTTCAGCTTCGCGAAGTACCTGGGCACGCAAATCATTCCCTTTTAGAATTTCTTTCAGCTCAGGTACCTGCTCAATTGCATCTTTCAGGGTGATGCCCAATGTATCAGGAACCAGCTTTTTAATGGCGTTCATTTCAGATAATGGCATATCCAGCACACGACCGACATCCTGGATGCTGGTACGGGCAGCCATGGAACCGTAAGTGATGATCTGCGCTACCTGGTTCTTGCCGTATTTATCAACCACATAGTCGATAACTTTCTGGCGACCGGCATCATCAAAATCCGTATCAATATCCGGCATCGACTTACGATCCGGGTTCAGGAACCTCTCGAACAGGAGGTTGTATTTCATCGGGTCGATATTGGTGATCCCGGTACAATAGGCCACCACCGAACCGGCAGCAGAACCACGACCGGGGCCAATAAACACACCCATATCCCTGCCGGCCCGTATAAAGTCGGCAACAATGAGAAAATAGCCCGCAAAACCCATCGTACGGATAGTGAACAACTCGAAGTTGATGCGTTCCTCTGTTTCGGCATCAATGTCTCTATATCTTTCCTTAGCACCTTTAAAGGTAAGGTCCTTCAGGTATTCCCACTGGTTCAGGGTATCGGCATCGGCAACACTGTCGCCGTGGATCTTAAATTCAGGCGGGATCACATAGTTGGGCAGCAGGATATCTCTCTTCAATTTGAGAACCTCTACCTTATCAACAATCTCGTTTGTATTATCTAACGATTCCGGCACATCGTTAAACAGCTTGCCCATTTCGGCCTGCGTTTTAAAGTAAAACTGGTCGTTAGGGAAACCGAAGCGATAACCCTTGCCACCTTCTTCATCGGTGGCGATGGGGGTGCTCTGCATATCGCCGGTGTTTACGCAAAGCAAAATATCATGCGCGTTTGAATCCTGCTGATCCACGTAGTGCGAATCGTTGGAGCAGATCATCTTCACGTTATACTTTTTGGCGAACTTCATCAGTACCGCATTCACCGTATTCTGTTCGGGAATATCGTGGCGCTGCATCTCGATGTAGTAGTCCTCACCAAACAGGTCGAGCCACCATTTGAACTCTATCTCAGCCTCCTCTTCGGTGCCGCGTAAGATTGCCTGCGGTACAGATGCACCCAGGCAGCAGGTAGTTGCTATAAGTCCTTTATGGTATTTTAAAATGAGTTCTTTATCAATCCGCGGCCATTTGCTGTACAGGCCCTCCATGTAGCCCAACGAACACAGCTTAACCAGGTTTTTATAACCTTCGGGATTTTTGGCCAGCATCAGCTGGTGATAGCGTTTGTCCTTTTTTTCCTTAGTGAATTGCTTTTTATGGCGATCATCCACCACATAAAACTCACAGCCGACGATGGGCTTCACGTTATGCTTACCGGCCTCTGCCACAAATTTGAACACACCAAACATGTTGCCATGGTCGGTAATGGCCAGGGCCTTCATGCCATCGGCTGCTGCTTTTTTGTAGAGTTTGGAGATATCGGCAGCACCGTCGAGCAGTGAAAATTGGGTATGAACGTGTAAGTGTGAAAAATCGGGCATCGTCTATTCTGTTCCTTTAATGAAGATACCAAAGTTAGTTGTGAATTTCGGATTTCGGATGTTCGATTTCGGATTTGTTGATAAAAACGCTGATTATTAATAAGTAAAAATTTGATGTAGGTATAGATTACTGTTTGTCTGATTCAGCAGCTTTTTCCCTTGCAATTTTTGCCGCCGCTCTTAACAAAACAGCCTGGATTAACTTATCGCCATCGTTGGTTACCCTTTGGTCTACCTCATCAAAGGTGTTCTTGTGCCCCATGTAGCCGCTAAGCAAATTATTGTACTGTTGTATCACCGTATCCTTAAATAGCGAATTACCTTTAGCCAATTTAATATTGGCCTTCAAGTTCGTTACATCGGTGTGAACCTTTTTATAATCAGGGCTTTTATAGGCTAACTCAAGGCATTCTTTTTGAAGCTGCTCACTGGTTTTACTTTGTGACTGAGCTTTTACGCTGAATGATACCAGGATTAACGCAAGGAACAAGATATTTTTCATTTTAATATTTTATTTATGATAAGGTGCACAATGCAAGTTAGTTAAATTTTCTTTTTATCTCTTGACTAAAGGATTAGAAGATTTAAGGATTTGTCCCAATCAAACCAATCCTTTAATCAAGGTTTAAGATCCGACAACCCTATTTATTATTCAAATTCGGCAAATCACTTTTCCCCTTTAAATTCTTCTCTAAAAACTGGAAGCTTACGTTTTCAATCAGCTGGTAGCTTGGCCAGTTATAGGCCGCGCCGTGTGCTCCGGGGGGATAGATCCGCAACTCCGCGTCCTTGCCTGCATTGGTTAAAGCGGTTAACAGCTGCATGGTATTGGCAGGGTGTACGTTATCGTCACTCATGGAGTGGATCAGCAGTAAATGATCCTTCAGATTGGCGGCGTAAGGCATATCGGAGCTTTTTTTATAACCCTCTTCATTTTCGTTCAATGGCGCCATGTAGCGCTCGGTATAAACGTCATCATACAACCGCCAGTCGGTAACAGGCGAATTGGCTATCCCCACCTTAAACACGCCCGGGTGGGTAAGTAAGGTATAAGTTGTGCTGAACCCGCCGTAGCTGGTGCCCATTATTGCCATGTTATCCGCATCAACAATTCCCTTTTTAACCAGGTATTGGGCAGTTTCAACAAAATCGCTGCTTTCCAGCTTACCCAATTGCTTATAAACCGATTTCATAAAGGCGCTGCCATAATTGGCTATTCCCCTGTTATTTACATTGGCAACCACATACCCATTTTGCGCAAGCCATTGTGCCCAGGTATTAGTAGTAAAATTGTCAAATATATCATGCGATTCCGGACCGCCGTAAACCGTCATTACCAGCGGATATTTTTTATTGGGGTCGTAATTAAATGGCTTTATATAATAGCCGTCGAGCTTTACACCCTCGCTGTTTGTGAACTGAAAATGTTCCTCGGGCGAATAAGCATGTGTTTTTATAAACTCACTTACTTCATGGTTGTCTTCAAGCATTTTAAGCACCCTGCCTTTGTCATCACTTAAAGCCACATGCCATGGTGTAGTTACATTGCTGTAATTGTCTAAAAAATACTTGGTATTGGGCGACATGTTGATATCATGATAACCACTCACCGTTGATAGTTTTGCTTTATTGTTTCCGTCGAAATTAATCGTCCAAAGCTCCTGGTTAAGGCCACCTGTTTCTGCTGAAAGGTAATAGATCTTTTTTGCCGCCGCATCAATCCCGGTAACCTTTATCATATCCCAATTACCTTGTGTAACCTGGTTGATCAGCTTGCCATCGTACCCGTAACGGTAAATATGGTAATAGCCCGACCGATCAGACACCCAGAAAAACTCCTTCGACTTCTCCGGGAAGTATATCATGTCATTCACATTGGTATAGAAGTTAAATATGGCTACCCAGGTTTTGTTCTGCTCCTCCAGCACTACATGGTGCTCACCGGTCTTCACGTTGAAGAAGTATAGTTTCATGTGGTTTTGGGCGCGATTCAGCGTCATCAGGGCGATAACATCAGGGGTACTTGTCCAGTAGATACGGGGGATATAAAAATCGCCCGTTTCATCCGGCGTGAGCCAAACTTTTTTACCCGATTCCACATCAACCACACCGATCTTAACCGATGGGTTTGCATCACCCACCTGCGGGATAGAAATATGGATATTATCCGGGTGCATCCCCTCAAAATTCGTCATTTGAAAATCGGGCACCTTGCGCTCGTCGAACTGCCAGAAAGCCATGTACTTATTATCCGGCGACCAGTTCCATGCTTGTGCCTGGCCAAACTCTTCTTCATAAACCCAATCGTAATGACCATTGAAAATGCCGTGCTCGTCGGTTTGGTCGTTGGTGAGCTGCGTTTCTTTTGCTGTCGCAAAATTGTAAACATACATGTTGCCACCGCGTTCTATACCCACCTTTGAGCCATCGGGAGATAACTCAGCTGACCGCGCATCCTTTGCCGCCTGCTTCAACTGCTTGCCCGCCAAATCATAAATAAAATAATCCGATACGCCCGACCTACGGTAAATGGGCCGGAAATTGGTTTTAAAAACTAAATGCTTTGAATCATGCGACCATTGGAACGATTCGTAATTAAAAGCGCTGTCCGAACCAGGGAACTTCATGCCCTTGTTGGTGAATACCAATTCGTCCTTTTGCGTCTTGGCATCCATCGAACGGATCTCATCGTTATTGATAAAAGAATATTTGTTGCCGCCATCGATCCAGTTAACACTTTGCGGACCAGGGTTACCATACAGCTTTCCGCCTGATTGTAAAGCATCCTCCAAACTGGCATAACCAGGCTTGCTTTGCGCCATGCCGACAAAAGGCAATAAAAAGCCCAGCGCAAACGAGCAAACTAAACCTGCGCGCATAAATTTATGATTCATAAAAATGATTTGAGTATTTGATTGGCTAAGCTAATTGAATTGGGGGAATTTGGCAATAGAGGCCAGAGATTAGAGACCAGAGATTAGGTTTTGCGCTGTTATAGCTAATTTTTCAATCCTAATCCCCAGTCTCTGGCCTCTAATCTCTACTCCAATAACTATCTTTACAGCATGAAAGGAAAATCGCCTAAAGAGTCACATACTATCATGAATGAGCTGGTGTTACCCAACGACACCAATACACTGAACAACTTAATGGGCGGGCGATTGCTGCACTGGATGGATATTGCCGCCGCCATATCGGCGCAAAAGCATTGCAACCGGGTGGTGGTAACTGCATCGGTTGACAATGTTTCCTTTAAACATTCTGTAAAATTGGGCGATGTGGTGACCATTGAAGCCAAGGTTTCAAGAGCGTTTAATACGTCGGTTGAGGTTAGGCTCGATGTGTGGGCCGAGAATATCCCGTCGGGTACCAGGGTTAAAAGCAATGAGGCTTATTATACTTTTGTCGCGCTTGATCAAAACGGACAAAGTGTATCGGTACCTGAGTTGATCCCGGTTACTATTGAAGATATGGTATTGTTTGAAGGTGCCCTGCGCCGCCGCCAGTTAAGGTTGATACTCGGTGGTAAAATGAAGCCGGATGATGCTACGGAGTTAAAGGCTTTGTTTTTTGGGGAAGAAGAGAAGTAATTTTTTCGCTAATAATTTATTGGGACTGACTTTTAACCCTTTGTGTTCACTCGGCGCACTTAAGCTTTACCCCGCTCATAGCCGCGGAGGCCTTTTTCTTTTTTCTTGATAAAAAAGAAACAAAAAATCAAGACAGAAAAAACTTCCCCCCGCAGGCCAGACTCCTAGGCCCGCTTTTCTGTCAGGCCATTACCCGCTTTTGTTTTCGGTTAAGCACAATGGTTCAGTCTTCCAAGCATTTTATTGGGCAATCTCTTTTTAATTTAGCAGAGTGATGTGGTTTGCAAAAACTTTTTCCGTCAGCAGACGGCCTCGGGAAAAAGGTGAAAAAACTGCCGGCCTGAGCGTTGGGATGGGGCATAGGAAATTTTTGCATACGAGGTCTTCGTGGGACAGGGTAATCCGGCAAAAAGATTCCAGCCCCGCAGTTTTTTCGGCTTTGTGCTGAAAAGGCCAGTGCGCAAAGAGGCATTCTGCTGACTTGATCTTTTGGTTACTTTTGGATCAAGCCAAAAGTAATTAGGCCTCCGCGGCTATGAGCGGGAAGATCATTAAGTGATAGAATACATATAATTTCAGAGCTACCGGCCCGGTCTTATCCGCTAAGTATTTACCCCTACCATTTCCCCCTTCAAAATCTCCAAAATCCCTGGCGTAACATTCCCAAATAACGAAACCCCATGCGCGCCGTTCTTTAGCGCGAGTTGGATGCCTTGCTTAATCTCATCATCATTTTTAAAATCAGAGATGTAAAGCCCGGCATACAGCGGAAATTCGCCAGCTAAAAAGTGTACGCCCTCGGCAACGGCATCCCCTATCCAGCCTACCTTTTCCTTATAAAAACCGTGGTAGATCATCGGGCAAACACCGTCGAGGTGAAAGTTGGTCCAGTCCTGGCGTACGTTGCGGCGGGCTATCTCAGGTGTTGGGAAAACGGCGGCGGTAATTTGTTTTTTATGCTGATGGGCTATCGCCGAAATGCTGTTCACAACCCGGATGATGTTGCCATAACGGAACAGTCGCCATGATAAGCTGGCCTCAGGGAATTGAATATCCGACAGGTCGGTTCCATACTGTTCCTTAAATTTTGCGCGACAAACATCGCAATAGCAAAAATCATATTCGGGCAGCTCTTTTATCTGCTCGATCTTGTAGTTGACCCACAGGTTTACGGGCAATATCACATCGCAATAACGCACATAATCCAGGTGGATGCCGTCCACATAATCCTTATCCAGTATATCCTTTACCGTTTGCTCCAAATATTGCTGCACCTCGGGGCGCGACGGGCAAAGCCAGCGGTAATAGTTTACATAAGGCGGCTTATCAGCGCACGAATCACCATTGCGGCTTTTGCTGTACCAATCCGGGTGAACGCTTACCAGCTCGGCGCGGTTAAAGGTCCAGATCCAGCGGTGCGCCTCGATGCCATGCGCCTTTGCTGCCCGGAAATGCCGCTCACTGTCCGACTCAAAAAAGATCCCGGTTATGCCACCTGCCTTAAAGCCGGCAAAACGCGTATTGATCTCCTCGTCAGTATCCTTTTGGTTGGGGTTGGTCCACACCCAATTTTTGTATTTGGCATGCTTTTTAGCAGCGGCAGGTTTTGCAGCTACGCTACCCAATGGCAAGGCCGCCGCGGCACCGGCAACCAGGCCGGCCTTTAAAAAATCGCGCTTATTCATTCGGATCCTTTTTTAATATGGTAACCAGCCCCTCCTGGTTTATCGTCCAGGTTACATTATTGGTTGTGTCGGTTATCAGCGCCATAAACTGGTGCGGCGTGGCCTCCAGTTGCAGCGTGTTTTTACCAGTATCTATGGCGACTTTGCTGTCAACGCCCAATTCATCCAGCGTTGCAGCATAAACTTTATTCTTTTTCTGCCATTCCTTTTGCCGGTAGTAAACCAGCCACAAATATTCTTTTTGCTTTTCGGCATAAGGCAGTGTAAAGGTTTTATCACCGGCCTCGCCCTTTGTGAATTGCAGGTATCCCCAGCGCTCGGGGCAGTGCATGGCTATCAGTCCCTGCGGGCTCCAGCTCCAGTTGTGCTCGGGCAGGTTCCGGCCGTTTTCGCCCTTCAGCTTTTCATATTTGCCGTTAACCACTTTGGTATCCCATTCCACCCGCGAAAAGTTGATACGCCAGGTTGTTCCGTCCTTTGGCTGCTGAAACCTGTTGCTCAGGCCCAGCGCCCTGAACGGAATTACCATCTCCATCGTCCAGCCCTGGTCCTTGTCAGACGGATCATTTACCGTGCCCTGCACCTTTACTGCCGACTGCATCCCAGGAGTATTCCATGCGCTCATGGGGTTGCCCTGATTGCGGTAGGGCTTATTTAAATAAAGGTCGAATATCGTGTTGATCGCATTGCATTCAATTTCGTAATACTGGTGCATGCTGTTATTGGGGTTGATGAACATTTCCACATCATTATCCATGAAAACAATATCATCACGATGCTTTAAGTAGGCCCATATGTTGGGTTCCATTATGCGCGCGGCAATGTACAGGCTGCTGTCGCCCCAAAGCATTTTGATATTGGTTTGCAGCGGAGGTTTGGGTTTCAGATCGCCCTCAATGTCTACAAAATCGTCGCTCCATTTGGCTTGCTGCCAAACCGGGTCGTTAATATCGCCGTCAATAACGGGCGGTGTTTTTGTATAGCCCACCACATAGCCTTTGGGGACGGTAAATAAATTCTCCAGTCCCTTAAACTGCTCCTGTGCTTTGGCATAAGGTGCAGCAAAAAAAATGGATAAGAGGACAAATATTTTCGGGTAATTGCGCGATCTGTTGCTCATAAGCTTACCGGCTGCTAAGTTCAAGGATCCTGTCAAACTCTTCACGCTTCACGCCCATTACTGAAAGGCGTCCCTGGCGCACCAGGCCGATATCCTTCAGCTGCGCATCAGCCTTGATCTCCTCCAAAGTAACCGGGGTTTTCAGCGGCTCAACGGGTGCAAGGTCGACAACTACCCAATTCTGATCGCTGGTGGTGGGGTCCTGGTAGGCTTCCTTCACAACCTTGGCTATGCCGACAACCTCCTTCCCCTCGTTGCTGTGGTAAAACAGCACCAGGTCGCCCTCCTTCATTTCGCGCAGGTTGTTGCGGGCCTGGTAGTTACGCACGCCATCCCAAAAGGTACGGCCGTCTTTATTGAATTTTTCCCAACTGTATTTAAAAGGTTCTGATTTTACCAACCAATGCTGCATAGATAATCGTTTTGCCAAATGTAATTAATTTGAGGAAAATTGACAGCGGGTTGAGGGAATTTGAGAGGGAATGTAGGGATGATTTGCCCTCACAGGCTCTCCTGCAATGCCGCCCCGGATTGGAATATTTTTAATTGAGGAACATTAAATACCTTTTTTGACTCCATTAACAAAAAAGTGGGTTTACATGGTTTACATAATTCAGGGTTTACAACGTACATAAACAACTGACAATCAATTTATTACTGTTATTTTTAACGCAAAAAAGTGCGTTTACATGTAAACCCACTTTTTGATCTTCGCACAATTGCAAAGCGTTCCATTTTTACACGTGGAACACCCGGAACGCTTTGAAACATCCTCATTATCAGCGATTCTATTTTTATCAAAGATCGGAATGGTTGAAAAGCTCTAAAAATTAAAAATATTAATAAATTAGCCTAACCAAAAATCTCAAAGCCTATGTCCTTGTTCCAAAAACAATCCAATATCTATTCCGTAAATAAACAGCCATTAAAAGTTATTTACTAACGTGTATTCACCGTTATTATATAGCTTAAAGTATCAGTTGCCTCAAACCTTGTCAGGATGACGGGAGGAAGCCAAGGATCTTATTACTGTCAATTATACTCAGCTTCAACTACGGGGTACCTTATTAAAAAAACTAATTATCTAATGCGGAAATAGCCTAATGAGTACAATACAAATCCCAACTTTTATCATCAATTTAAAAAGCCGGGCCGACCGCAGGCAACACATTATAAACGAGTTTGCCGCACATAATGAGTTTAATGTGAAAATTATTGAAGCCCGCGAACATCAAATAGGCGCCGTTGGCTTATGGCTCACTATAAAATACATTTTACAAGAAACAGCTGGCAGTGATGATGAATATATTCTCATTTGTGAAGACGACCATCAGTTTACGTCGTTTTATTCAAAGGAGCTGCTTTTTAAAAGCATTAGCCAGGCAAAAGAATTAAATGCAGATATCCTGATAGGCGGCGTTAATTGGTTCGACGGTGTGGCCCCGGTGAACGACAACTTGCTTTGGTCGTATATTTTTAACGGCACACAATTTATAATTGTGTTTAAGAAATTTTTTGAGGCCATATTACAAGCTGATTTTGGCGACTATGATGCCGCCGATTTCAAAATATCGACGCTTACGCAAGATAAATTTATAATTTACCCTTTTGTTTCGGTACAAAAAGATTTTGGTTATTCGGATGCCACCCCTATGAACAACCTGCCGGGCCGGGCCGATGAGTTATTTTTAAAAAGCGCAACGTGGTTGCAAAACTTAAAAAAAGTTGCAGGGTACTACAACAATGTCCCCCAGCCCGATGAACCGGATGCTGAAATATATCACACTTTAACCATACCTACCTATATTATTAATTTACCTGAACGAACGGAAAGGCTGGCCCACATAAAACAGCAATTTGAAAACAAACCCGAATTTGATGTCACCATTGTGGAGGCCTGTAAACACGAAATTGCTGCGGTTGGCTTATGGCAAAGTATTCGTAAAATTATCCGGATGGCTATTGATGCGGATGATGATGTTATTATTATTTGTGCGGACAACCACGAGTTTACCGACCATTATTCAAAAGCGTATTTATTAAAAAACATCATCGAAGCTCACGCAAGCGGCGTAAGTTACTTATCGGGCGGCAGTAGTATTACCGAGAATGAAGTAATGATTGCTGCTAACCGGTTTTGGGTTTCCCGCTGCCTGGCCACCCCGTTTATTGTTTTGTACAAAATTTTTTTTCAGCAAATATTAGATGAACCTGTTAATGACGATGTACTGGCAGACCACTTACTCGCAGAAATGACGAGTAGCAAAATGGTTTTATACCCTTTTATTTCGGTACAAAAAGATTTTGAATATTCAGATATAGCTGTAATTCAAAATGAACAAAAAGGTATAGCAGAAAACATGTTTGCTGTGTCGGCAAAAAAATTAGAAAGTATTAAACAGGCATATATCAGGTATAACGTTTAAAGTTCCGGTTTATGGGTTACTTTATAGCCATTAACCCTTCGAAAATCGGCGGCTTCGTAAAACAAGGCCGCGGTAAGATCATCGGTGAATAACCCTCCGCGACAGCCGCATCAGGTAAACTTTCTACAAGCGGAATATTGACTGCGATAACACGATCATTCCGGGAACGCCTCCGGAGTATGCCAATTATTTTTCATTAATACTTGTATTATAGACATCTATAAATTAGATTTGAAATACCAATTAATATTCCTAAGCACTATCCCATCAGACCTTATTATGAAAAATAACCTGTCATTCGTCTTAACCTGTCTCGTACGCCAACTTTATATACTTAATAATATTGATGCCGTATTAAAGAAAATCCTGATCATTCAAGTTTATTTTCCTCGGGCACCTATCAAAGCAACTCCCGCCGTATTTATTAACGGGCGCAGGCTCCCCTAAACTATAAACCAAATATTTCATATAAAATATAAACAGCAAAGAAATTGTCTCGCGAACAATAAGTTGCCTGCCTTCGGTAAAACAGGATAGGGAAAGCCGCAACCCGATAATAGAGGCCCAATTTAAATAAATTATAATGAAAAAATTAAAGCTCAAAGCGCTTGAATTAGGCGCCACGGGGTTGCTTACAAGAGCAGAGCTCAGAAATGTGATGGGAAAAGGTAGTATAGGTGCCAATTGCATTGCAGACAGCAATGGCCATCCCCTATTTGTGGTAGCGACTGCTGCGTCAATAGCAAGTGCGCTCCTTGCCCTGGTGGATCCGGTAATGGCCCTGATTGCCGACAAACGGGATGCCCGTCTGGTTGGACTTGTAGTGGTTTTGGTGGTTCTTATGCTTGTTACATATGATAAATTTCCCGTAGAACCGGTAAGCACCATAAACCACCGTATTTATAAACCACCAGGCATTTTTATGACTGCATTTACTTGCTAAAACGATGGTTGCGTTACCAATGTCATTAACTTGGGCCGAGGGTTAAATGAACAAAATTTGTATTGATTAGCGATTATTGATTTGTTTTGTTTATTTCTCTTAAAACTAAGTTAATGGCATTTTTTTTTTCGCAGGGTCTCGCACGCAGGCAAAGCGTTCCATTTTTACAAGCGGAACACCCGGAACGCTATGAAACATCCTCATTATCAGGATATTTGATTTTTATCAAGGATTAAACAAATGTAAATAGCTGATAATTTGTTTTCGCAGGGTCTATTAAAAGTTGAAGTTAACCCACAAAATCAGAGCATAGCGTTAGTTGGCGTCGAAATCACAAAGCGTTCCTATGGAACGTAAAATTTCGTTTATTTTTTCTACCGATCAAGCGTTCCTAGGGAACGCAAAGCCGTTTTTGTGCCATAGGAAAATGCCATTGAATTCAGGACATGTTCCATCGGGACATCTTGTTGGTAGAAAAAAAAATATACTTCGTTGCGTTCCATCGGAACGCTTAGTAAACTCTACAAGTGATTGACTTGTAGGTTTTGTGGGTTAATTTAAATCAATAAGAAACCCAACTGAAATTGGGAGGGGTTGAGGGATTTTGAGGGGTGATGTAGGAGGAGAGTCAAACTTGTAAAATAAATATGTATATTGCTTACTTAAACCTATTGCAAGCAATATTATCTTAGTTTATGACAAACTTCTATCTTGATACAATAAATGTCATATGCGCTTCATCATTGATTGCTTTATCGTTTGTAGATAACATTACAAAAAAGTCATTTGAAAAAAAATCAAAGGTTGCTCGTGATACGTTAGCAAATTTTAAAAAAATATGGGTTAAAGTTATAATTGTTTCCACTTTGGGCATTACTGCTATTTGGGTCAATTATGAAAAGAATCAAAATGTGATGGATGACACGATAGCTGCAGCAAAAAAATTTAAATCCCAATTAGACCAGAGAGACCGAGAGAACCAAAAGAATTTCAATAAAAGTCTAAGTCAGTCATCTGCTTCTGCCTCAAAAGCCAATGCGGAAACGATGGCAAAATACTATCTAAAGTATGATTCAGTTCAGCGAAAAATAGAAAAAATTGTTAGTGATTCTTCCGGTTACAAACTTGAAAAACCTGAATTGGCTCTTAGTTCAATTGAAGGGGTGGAAAAAAATGATACAATAGCAATTACATCTGAATTGCGTGCAACTCAAGGAACCGCATATAATGTTCAATTTTCCCACCTATATGTTATTCGTATGTATAATTTTACTTTCGATGATAAATATTTGCGAATAGTAAAAAACGAACCAATAACATCTCATAAATCATTAAGTCCAAATGGGATAAGTTATAGTATAACTAATAATATTAAAAACAACGATTTTAGGGTAAACAAACCTAGGATTTATGTTTTTATTAAAGGCATTTATAAAGACATTAAAGGGAAGATATATAAATTTGAAAACTTAAGCTATTATGATTTTTCAACACAGTCAGAAGGTGAACCTTCAAATAAGGAATACTTATGGATTAGGCACTTTATAATGCAAAACTAATAGTTCATTAACCCTGCCCAGTCTGTTTAGGAGTGCTCTTGAATAATTATGATTGTAAGAGCTCACCCTGCGATAAGTACAGGAATTGATTTAGGCTTGACTTAACCCTTTTGCAATTTAAATGGTATACCTTAACGAGTAGTAAATAATCTTCGCTGGGATTATTTTATCGCGTTCTCGCTGCTTAATTCTAGTAAGATTTTATATGAGGTTTAAATATTATTGTTTTATTGGATTTTAAACATTTAGATTTAAACACTAATTGTATTCCAAACCTTATTATTAAAACAATCAATTTCAATGATAACTCCTATTTCAGTAAGTGGCTATTGGAATTTTCCCAATAACCGAAATCAAACTGCCGGAACCTTCACCTTTGATCCTCAAAATAAAGCCGAACTAAAGCTATTAGGACATTTAGATGGAGGAAATGAGTACAATGTGCTGTTAAAGGAAAAAGTAATTCACGGTTTTACTGCTGATGGAAAAGAAATAACATTGTTGGATTGCACTAACAATGGAACAGAAATGTCGATTCCTGGAATTCCAACAATTTCATATCAACCAGGTTATATAATAATTGGTACTTATATCGAGGATCAAGATCAGCCACTTTTTAATGAAATTGAAGTAGAATTAGAATTATTGACAAAGTGGGTTGACATTTGGGGTTTCCGTTATGGGCATGAAAACAAGGAGGATTATTTTAAAATTGAATATCACCTTCCTGAAAATATCCAATTTGAAATTGACAGCAATGTAGACGGCTTCTTTTCGTTCGCCGGCTCAAGTAATAGACGAAAGGAAGAAGAGTTTGTTAATTCCCATAAGACCAAACTTAAAATAAAAAGCAAACAACTTTTAACGATAAGCAATATTTTAGAATACGCTTGGCATTTTAAAAAATTCCTCACGATATCGACTCAATCTAACACTTATTTTAAAAAAATAATCTTAAGATCGAACCTTTTAAACAATTCGTACAACAACATTGAACATCCCAAAGACATACAGTTATTATACTACCAAAGGGAATTGGAACTAAAATCAACTAATCAACATAGCATCTATTTTTTATTTACTTATCTGGACATTGCGCATCAGTTTCAAGCAATAATTAATAACTGGTTTTCAAAAAAGGCTCTTCTCCAGCCTGTTGTTGATATTGTTTACGAGGGTCTTTCTAATAGTTTTAGTTTTTTGGAAAACGATTTTTTAAGCAACATACAAGCTTTAGAGGTTTTTCACAGAAGATGCAGGCAGCAAACGGAATTACTTAAACAGCAACACAGTCTAGTTTGGTCTGCAATCATCAATAATCTTCCTACCGATCAGGCTGATTACATAAACAAATTTGAATATGCTTACGAACCAGGGCTAACACAAAGGTTAAAGGACTTAATCAAAGAGTTCAAAACAAGCACTATTGATAAATTATTGGGAACTAATAAACAAACAAAGGAGTTTATATACAAGACCGTATTATCTCGCAATTTTTACACACATTATGATTTGAGTCTCAAAGAAAAAGCTTTAAAAGGAGCCCCTTTACATTACACAACTGAAAAACTAAAAGCGTTATTATTAGTAGCAATCTTATCAGAAATAGGCTTTGATTTTACCCAAGTTGAAAAAATGCTTGCAAGAGTAGAACAACACAAATACCACTTCCTGCTTAAACGATAAAATGCTATTAGGTAAATTTTACTTCCGTATCTTCAAAGCCTATAACACACAACAAAATCCATGAAATACCTCCCACTCCTGGTCACCCTTATCCTCACCAAATCCATCTTCGCCCAAAGAAACCTTCCAATCATCAAAGCAACTTCCAAAAAGGTAGCCATTAACGATTGCGGCGTGCTGGATAAAAACGCATGGTCGCTTTCGCCGGGCGCCAGGCCGGATGTTTACACCGCCGGCAGGACCCGCAAAACCAAATGGGTTACCTTTTATACCGATCTTGATTCCATCAGGGTAAAGGTAAAACCGGGCACCAGGTTTAACTTCGTGATCCTGCTGAACGGCAAGGATTCCTGCTATACACAAATTGCCAGCTCCTTCCCGCCGGAAGATCCGCTGAAAAAAAACCGGGTTACTCACGATACCATTCCCTTTACGCTTACGGCGGCCAACGCCATCCATGTAAAGGCTGTGATCAACAATACCGATACGCTGAACATGCATTTTGATATCAGCTCCTTCGATTTTCATATCACGAAGGAAGCCATCCTTAAAAAAAAGCTGCTGGCTAACCAGCCTGATGCCCTGGCAGGCAAAGCCGAACCAAACTACAACGAGCTTACAAAGGTATTTAAGCTGCAAATAGGAAATATGATTTGGGATGATCCCCCTGTTTCGGCCACCAACTTAACCGCCGACGGTATGGACGGCCGCATCGGCTGGACGGTATTCAATGATAAAATTATTGAGCTTGATTACGACAAAAGCCTGATGATCATCCACTCGAAACTGCCAAAGGGTTTAAAAAGCTTCACCAAAGCAAAATTAGGCTTCACCCGTTACGATCCCTACATTAACGCCACCTTCGAGATAGCAGGCAAACAATATACCGGCGGCTTCATTATGGACAACGGCTCGGCCGAAGCTGTTATTTTAAACGGCGAATGGGCCGCCAAACAAAACTTCCCCACCAATTTAAAGGTGATCAAAACCGCCTCCATCCGCGATGCCGACGGCGGCAAATACGAAACCAACACAGTGATTGCCCCGGTACTGAAGCTCAATGGCTTCGCGCTGACTAACATCCCAACCATTGTGTTAAGCAGCAAGATCAAGGTAGAAAACACGCTCAACTTCTTTGGCAACGGCGCCCTCAAGCGCTTCAATATGATCCTGGATCTCAAAAACGATTACATTTATTTAAAGCAGAATAAATTGTTTGGGGAGAAGTATAAAGGGGATTCGTAGATCTTTTTAATACCGGATTCTTTGTCATTCTGAGCATCGCGAAGAATCTTCTCACTGGGACAGATGTAAGCGGGACAGGTCGCAAGCATACCTTTCCATCGTGAATATCGCTTGCTGAAGATTCTTCACTGTCGTTCAGAATGACAAAGTATGGCGTAGATTAATGAACTTTTTTGTTATCCTGAGCATAGAGAAGGATCTTCTCACTGGGACAGGTATACGCTTGACATATCTCCATTATACCTTTCTGCTGTGAATATCGCTTGTTTGTCATTCTGAGCGAGAGCGAAGAATCTTCTCACTGGGACAGGTATGCATCAGGACAAATCGCCGGTAGACCTCTCCACCGTGAATATCGCTTGCTGAAGATCCTTCGCTCCCGCTCAGAATAACAAAGGCGTGTGATTAGAAAATTTAAGGCCCACTAATAATGCCACACAAACGGTCGCCAATCATATTACCATCTCTCACAATAAATTATTACTCTCATTATCAATACATTAACAAATTTGTCTAATTTTATTTAGAACTATGTATTGCATATTACTGTATTAAACATATATCTTTGTGTTATACGATAAGCAAATGTCCATACAGATCATTCACCCTAAACGTAATAATATGAAAACAAGCTTTTTTATCGCCGCCTTTTGCCTCCTTGCGTTAAGCATTTTTGTTGGCTGGGCAAAACTTGAACACAACAACGACGACATCTCCATCGCCATTTCCGACACGGATGACACCTATACCTTTAAGGCATCCTTCAATGAAAACACCACCGGCAAGGTGCAGGACTTTATGAACGACAGCATGCGGCCAAACGGCATTTTCAGATCAACAAGCGACAACTTTAACGTAACCACCACCCTTAAAGACGGCACCGATTTCTACATCAAAGAATCGCCTGGAGAACTAAAAGTCGAGATCGATAAAAGAAAAAACTCTACCGCCTCGTTCCTGCGCATCAAAAAGATGTGCGATGGCGTGGCGAAGATCCTGAAGGGTCATTAGAGATTAGAGACTGGAGATCAGAGATTAGTTTGGGAAACTACTTCAATAACATTTAAAACCTTTACAACAACTACAGCCCTTACAACATTTACAACCCTTACAACCACAACAACATGAAAAAAATCATTCTTACATTATCAATACTGATCGGCTTCAGTGCGGCAACGTTTGCGCAATGCGATAAAAGTGTTGTGCTCACCTCCTCGAAAACTGAACATCTCGACGAGGCAGGCGCTATTACCCGCACCGTTGACGAAAATGCTACCATCGAACTAAGCAAAACCATGCTGGACATCACCGTGAATGATCGCAAGATCTTCAGCGGCAACGTAAAGGACAATACCTGTAACTGGACAACACCATTTAAGGTTGGAAAATCTGTTGTTCACGCAACCGTTACCAACGACGATGGTAACGAAAAACAGGTAACCATTACCATTGAGGGCAAGGACGGAAAGGTTACGCTTTTCTTCGAGATGGAAGGCGAGCCGGGCGACAAGGTTAGGGTTTACATCGATAAATTCACAGAGAAGGCCTGAGCATTGCGGTCCAAATAGCATTATTCGCCTCACCCCAACCCCTCACCCTTGGAGAGGGGCTAAAAAAATTAAAAAATTTTAAAAGCGCGAAGTTAAAGTCCTCTCCTTTGGAGAGGATTTAGGTGAGGCGCTCATCTTAAACAATAATCATCATCACAACAAATGAAAAAGATCATCTTAACCCTTGTATTGCTGGCTTCCATAAGTGTTGCCGCCCTTGCACAATGCGACAAAACCGCAGTGCTTACCTCATCAAAAACAGGGCATATAGACGCCGGCGGGGCGTTGATCAAAACAGTCACTGAAGCTGTAGTAATTGAGATCAGCCAAACTGAAGTGAATGTATCGGTTGACGGCGACCCTAAAATTAAAGCCACGATCAACTCAAAAACCTGCGACTGGAAGGTGCCTTTTAAGGAAGGCAAGACAGTTATCCACGCCATTGGCGAACACGATGGTAACAACATGCCGGTAACCGTTACCATAGAAGGAAAAGCGGGGAAAGTTACATTACTGTTCCAACGAGACGAACATCCTGAGGACAGGGTGACGTTGGATATCGATAAATTTACAGAGAAAGTCTAACCTGTTAAAATTTGCGAAGTCTTCATGACTTCGCAAGTTTTTCGGTTATATTTGGGTGAAAATCTCCCACCATTTAAACCGGATGAAACTAACAATTGCACTGGCACTTCTTTATATTAGCTACAATGTAACCGCTCAAATCAACATTGTTAAACTTGATAAAAACACCTTACCTAAATCGATAAAATATACGGGGCACATTGTAACGGCTATGAAGTTTACTGACGGCGATGGCGAACACTTGCTTATTACAACCGAAACAGGTATAACCAAATCAAAAGGGGACGAAGATTTCCGTAATGCTGCATTATATGCTTATCACTATAAGGTTAATGGCAGTGAATTCAAGCTTACCTGGCAAACCCATGATTTTGTTAGTGACTGTCCGGTTGACCTTGAGGCCAGTTACGTACCCAATACCTTTGCCATTACAGATCTGAACAAAGATGGTAAGGCGGAGATATGGCTGATGTACCGAACGGTTTGCCATGGTGATGTTAGCCCAGGCGAAATGAAGGTAATTATGCACGAGGCCGATAAAAAATATGCCATGCGGGGTACTAGCAAAGTAAAGATTTCAGCCACCGACTACATGGGCGGTAAATACACTTTCGACCCTGCGTTTATCAGTGGCCCGGAACCTTTTCGCCAATACGCAGAGCGGCTTTGGAAAAAGAACTTGATGGAATAATCTGCATAACAGAAGTTTACTTTACCACCTCTCCCTTTTCGTTCAAAGTTTCTATAACCGGCTGGTTATCTTTATTTATGTAGATATTGAGCCTGGGCTTGCCATTGGCATCATTTAAAAACAAACCTACTTCGCCTTTTGTGTTTTTGCCTACAAACAGCCGCTGGTGAGTATTTCCTGCCGCTTTTAGCTTCGAAATCCCGGCCTTAAAAGCAACTGTGTCATTCAGCTTTTGCAATGAATCATAATAAGCAAGCTGTTTGGTGAGGGTAAATTCATCCTTCCTGTCCCACATGTTCAGGCCATAGCTCCTTACCATTTTTCCTTGATCCTTTTCCTGGTCGTATTGCAGTTGCATGATCTGGTCGTTTTTATACTGATCAAAGGAATAGGTCATGCTGGCACCGGTCTTATTGCCATCATAAACCAGGCCGCCGTCCTCATCGCCGTCGTCGTTGAAAAATATCATTCCTGCGGGGCGATCGCGGGTGGGCAGGTCCTTGTTGTCCATACGGCCGGGATGTTGCCGCTCCTTGTTGCTGATCACCATTCGCAGCCTTCCTGTCTTCTCAACAATGTTAATGCGCTCGGCAGTTATTTCCTTATAATGGCCACTGTTTAAACTCATGGTATAGGCTATAAATGCTATTACCACCAGGGTGAGTACGACAGCGTAGATCTTTAATATTTTAACCTGCCTTGCTAAGTTTTCCATGTGATTGATTTAATTAAATAAATGGTAGACGCGATGCACCGCGTCTACGTGCAATGCCACTAAGTTAAGTTTATTTCTCTTTTTCACCCTCTTTGCGGAGCAGAGAGGGTCGCCCAGCGCAGCGTCGGCGGGGTGAGTCAAACCGCCATGCATTGACGTCAATGCACTAGCGCCAATGCAATTGCGTGAACATCGCGCGCAGATTTACCCACCCGGTCGACGCTTCGCTGGACCTGCCCTCCCTTTGCTGCGCACATGGAGGGCTAACAGCTTGACTTAATGACATCGCTCTACGTCTCAAAAGGTAAATCTCAATGCAAAATCTTAAACACCAGCTCCTTCATCAACCCACCATGATCGGTCATTGAATCCACACCTTTGCTTTTAAGGTCGTACTCGCGCAGGTAGCTGATGATCTGCATGGTTTTGCCATAGTTATAGCTGCGTGCGGCTTGTTCGTAGTCCTTTATAAAATACGGACTCACCCCCAGTTCCCTCGCCAAATTCCCCGGCGACTTATCCTTTACGTAGTGATAGGTAAGTACCTTGCTGAAATAGTTATTCAAATTCCCCAAAACCAGCACTATCGGGTTTGATTTTGGATTTGATTCAAAATAATTGATGATCTGGTTTGCCTTAAATGCGTCCTTTCTGCCAAGCGCAGCCTGCAGTTCAAACACATTATATTCCTTGCTGATGCCTATGTTATCGTGGATATGCTTCAGCGTGATCTCCTGCCCTGCCTGCACATTCAGCATCAACTTTTCAAGTTCGTTGCTGATCTTGGAAAGGTCATTACCCAGGTATTCGGCCAGCATAAGCGAAGCCTGCGGATTTATCTTATAGCCCTTATCCGCAATAAAACCCTCTATCCACGCCGGGATCTTACTATCGTACAAAGCAGCCGACTCAAAAATAAGCCCGTTCTTTTCAATGGCCTTGTAAGTCTTTTTACGCTTATCAAACTTCCCATACTTGTAACAAAAAACAAGGATGGTACTCGGCAGCGGATTTTCCAGGTAGCTAAGCAGTGGGTTCATGCTCTTCTTATCGGCATCATCGCTCCCCCATTTCATATCCTGCGCCTCCTTTACCAGCACCACCTGGTAGTCGGCCATCATGGGGTAACGCTTTGAAGCGTTTAGCACGGTCATTATATCGGTATCCTTACCGTATAAAACTGTTTGGTTAAAGCCCTTCTCAGCCTCCGATAAAAGTTTACGCTCCACAAATTCCCCCACTAAATCAATAAAATAAGGCTCCTCCCCATGCAGCAAATACAAGGGCTTATACTTTTTATTCTTAAGATCTTTTATGATATCTGTCGCCGTCATTTCAAGGGGCAAAATAAGGTTTTTTGGTGAGTGGTTGATGAGGAGAGTAGTGAATAGTTAAAATTCCTTCCCATACACGTTAAACCATTCACCTGATCAACCACTCACTATTCACTGACAAACATTAGGATTCCCCCTGATAAATTTCCATTTTCGCGCTATGGAACTGCTGTTGCCGCTTAATCTTCCACCCTACCCGTTCAAAATAAACGACCATAACGGCCAGTTGACATTGTTTGATGTGATCCGGAAAAGGGAGATCATTATTACGCCCGAAGAATGGGTACGTCAGCATTTTGCTCAATACCTTATAAATCAAAAAAAATATCCTAAAACCTTGATAAAGCTGGAGGGCGGTCACAAACTTCACGGGATGGCCAAGCGCACGGACATCGTAGTTTATAACCCGGCAGGCGAGAAAATACTGTTAGTTGAATGCAAGGCCCCGTCTGTACCCATCGATCAAAAAACATTCGACCAGGTTGCGAGGTATAATATGGTTCATAAGGTAAAGCTGCTTGCTGTTACCAATGGCCTGCAGCATTATTTTTGCCGGATAGATTTTGACAAAAAGGACTATAAATTCATAGAGGAGTTGCCTGCCTACAATACCCGCTGACCAGCGCCTGCAAAAACCAGGTTTTGGATCTTTTCCATCAGTTCTTCGGGCTTAAATGGCTTAGATACATAATCATTCATCCCGGCGTTAAAAATTTGCTCTTCAATGTCAAGCAAGGCGGCAGCCGTCAGGGCGATGATGGGAACATTTGCCTTTTTCATATCAGGCAATTTTCTTATTTGAATTGCAGCATCAAAACCGTTCATAACGGGCATCTGCAGGTCCATTAAAATAATATCAAAACTGCCTTTTTGATAAATTTCTATAGCATGTTCGCCATTATCAGCTATAGTTGGCTTGATTTTCCACCTGGAAAGCAGCTTCCTCATCAGCAATACATTCACCGGGTTATCTTCCGCAATCAACATATTAAGATTACTCAGCATCTCCGTATTTTTTAACGACGGATGGTTCTCCCCAATCTCGTTAATATCTGATGATGACACGGCAAATTCCATGTTAAATGAAAATTCAGAGCCTTCACCTACCTTACTTGACACATGCATATGCAGCCCCTGCAATGCCAGTAAGCGTTTTACAATGGCAAGGCCCATACCCGTGCCCCCATATTGGCGTGTGGTGGTAATTGATTCCTGGGTAAACGGTTCAAAAATGCTTTCAAGATTGTTTTTGTCGATCCCGATACCGGTATCCTTTACCGTAAAGGTTACACGTACTCTTGAATTTTGATCCTCGTAACAGAAGGCCTTTACATAAATGCTGCCTGTACTCGTAAACTTTATGGCGTTGCTAACCAGGTTGAATAGTATTTGATTCAGGCGGGTAGGATCACCAAAAAGCACCCGGTTGTTGAGGGTCGGATCAATTTTCAGGGCAAAATTAAGCCCCTTTTCCTCTGCCTTTATACGTTGCGCCGCGCACATATTCTGCAGCAGGTCAACCAGGTTAAACTTCACATTTTCAAACATCACCTTCCCTGCCTCTATCTTATTAAAATCGAGCACGTCATTCACTATCGATTGTAAATTATTGGCGGATGATTTTAATACGTTGAGGTTTTCGCGCTGGTCATCACGGGGATTAGCCATTATCATTACATTACTCATCCCTACTATTGCGTTCAGCGGCGTTCGAATCTCATGCGACATCGTGGCCAAAAACTCTGATTTTATTTGTGATGATTTCTCAGCCTTTTCGATAGCGTATTCCAGCTTGCTATTCAGGATGGCCTGTTCCTGGCCGGTTTCCTTTAGCTGTTTTATATTCTTGATAAAGGCGCTATAGAAATGGCTGTGGATATATATAATGATGATAAAATTAGCAAACATGCTAATGATTATCGTGCTTTGATCCACCTGTTCCGGCTTCAGGGCTATAAAGTAACTTTCGTTGTAGTTTAGCACATAAAACACCAGTACCGGGATAATATTGATAAGCGAATATAGAAGTCCCACACGCTGGCCCAACATATAATAGCCAAACAAAATTACCATCAAAATTACCTGTATGGTGATGATATCGACCTTTTGAATTACTATAAAAACATTGCTCAGGTTAACCATCGTAGCCATAAGCAACAGCGCATGTGATACCCGCCGCCAGCGGGGGGCCCATGTAAGGTACTTGAACAAAGCCGCTATACAAATAAGTACTATGCCCGAAGTAGTAGTAAGTAATGTTAAATGCTGCAGGTAAACGCTTAGAAACAAACCGAAGGCGGCTACAAATATGATGTAAAAGCCATAATAAAGTAAGCGGATGCGGGCCTGATCAAGAATGGACTGGCTATCAGAAAGTATATTGGCTAATGAAAAATTAAAAAAACCGGCGTCCTTGCTCATTAAAAATTGGCACTTAGCTGTTAAAGTTGCTTATAAAAATCAGTATTAGCAAGGGCTTTCGAAAAAACCTAAGCCCCCTGCTCCCAATAATTTATCGCAAGCATATATGCAATTAACAAGCCAAAGCCGCGAGGTTCTCCTCCAGTATTTTTAGTTTAGCTTCCGCATCGGTCTTCTTCTTTAGCTCAACCTCAATAATCTCGGGTTTTGCGTTGGCCATAAAGCGTTCATTTCCTAACTTAGAGTTAACAGTCTTTAAGAATCCGGTTAAATAATCCTTCTCCTTATTTAATTTTTCACACTCAGCAACAGGGTCGATACTTTCTTCCAGCGGCACGTAAAACTCATCTGTTGAGACCATAAACCCGGCAGCCTGTGCCAGTTTATCGGTAGTAAAACCGAAGGTGCCGATGTTACCAAGTTTAGTTATAATTAATTCGTACAAGTTGTAAGCCACTCCCGAATTTGCCTTAACCGAAAGGTCCAATTTTTCCTTCGGAGAGATTTGTTTTGCGTTACGAATATTTCGAACCTGTGTGATAATTTGCTTTACAATTTCGACATCATCCAGCAGCCGTGTATTTATTTGCCCATATTTTGGTAATTGGGCAACGATGCAGCAATCCAGTTCAGAGCGCTCACCAAACAACTCATCATGCCATAGCTCTTCGGTAATAAATGGCATAAACGGATGCAGGATCTTCAGGATATTTTCAAAAAAAGCAATGGTTTTATCATAGGTTTCCCTGTCGATAGGGTGCTGGTAAACCGGCTTGATCATCTCCAGGTACCATGCACAGAAATCGTCCCAAACCAGCTTGTAAGTAGCCATCAAAGCTTCTGAAAGACGGAACTGTTCAAAGTTACCTTCTATCTCTGTTAAAGCCTGGTTAAACCTGCTGTCGAACCATTCTATAGCAACTTCGTTAGGGTTTGTTAGACTCTCATCAACCTCCCAGCCTTTTATCAGCTTAAATGCGTTCCAGATCTTGTTAGCGAAATTACGCCCCTGCTCACAATAGCTTTCATCAAACATCAGGTCGTTACCGGCAGGCGAGCAAAGCAACATACCTACGCGAACGCCATCAGCACCAAATTGATTGATCAGGTCGATAGGATCAGGAGAGTTGCCCAGCTGTTTTGACATCTTACGCCCAAGCTTATCCCTGACAATACCGGTCAGGTAAACGTTTTTAAACGGTGCCTCACCCCTGAACTCATGCCCTGCCATTATCATCCTGGCCACCCAAAAGAAAAGAATCTCCGGAGCGGTAACCAGGTCGTTTGTTGGGTAATAATAATTGATATCGGCATTGTTTGGATCTTTAAAACCGTCAAATACCGAGATAGGCCATAACCATGACGAAAACCAGGTGTCGAGTACGTCCTCGTCCTGTACCAAATCTTCTATCTTGATTCCTGACTCTTGATTCTTGATTCTCGCTTCTTCAAATGCTTCTTCCCTTGTTTTAGCGATCACAAACTGTCCGTTCGGTAAATACCACGCCGGAATCTGTTGGCCCCACCATAATTGGCGACTGATACACCAATCCTTTACATTCTCCATCCAATGGCGATAGGTATTGGTGAATTTTTCGGGGATCAGCTTTATATCGCCTTTCAGCACATAATCCAATGCAGGTTTGGCCATTTCGTCCATCTTGCAAAACCATTGCATGGAAAGTTTTGGTTCGATAACTGCATCGGTACGTTCCGAGAAACCTATTTGTGACTTGTAATCTTCAACTTTATCTAAATAACCATCCGCCTCAAGCAAAACGGCAATTTTCTTACGGGCAGCAAAGCGGTCCTCGCCTACTAAGATCTGCGCCTTTTCATTCAGCGTGCCGTCATCGTTTAAAATATCAATAACCGGTAGGTTATGTTTCTGGCCGAGTTCGTAGTCATTCAGATCATGCGCAGGCGTCACCTTTAAACAGCCGGTACCAAAATCCATGGTTACGTACTCATCGGTAATAATGTTAATTGCTTTATCAATTAACGGAATTCGAACTTGACGACCATGTAAATTAAGGTATCTCGGATCATTTGGATTAACACATATTGCCGCGTCAGCCATAATTGTTTCCGGCCGGGTTGTGGCAACAACGATATAATCGAGATCTTCCCCTTTATGATTTGCTGATTTAGCAGTTTGAGTTCCTAATAAGGGATATCTTATATAGTAAAGTTTTTGATTAACCTCTTTACGAATAACTTCTTCATCACTAACTGCGGTTTTCCCCTGCGGGTCCCAGTTAACCATGCGTACACCGCGGTAGATCAGGCCTTTTTTATAAAAATGGATAAATGTATCTATTACCGCTTCTGACAGGTCATCCTCCATGGTAAACCGCGTGCGGTCCCAATCACATGATGCACCTAATTTCTTAAGCTGATCGAGGATAATGCCACCGTATTTTTCCTTCCATTCCCAGGCGTACGCTAAGAATTCGGGACGGGTAAGGTCTTTTTTACCGATGCCGCGTTCCTTTAGCATGGCAACAACCTTTGCCTCAGTAGCAATACTGGCATGGTCGGTGCCGGGCACCCAGCAGGCATTTTTACCTTTCATACGGGCACGACGGATCAGCACATCCTGTATGGTATTGTTCAACATATGCCCCATGTGCAGCACCCCGGTCACGTTTGGCGGAGGGATTACAATGGTGTAAGGCTCGCGTTCGTCAGGCACCGATTTAAAAAAATCGTGCTTTAACCAGTAACTGTACCACTTTTCTTCGGCTTCTTGGGGCAGGTATGTTTTAGAAATATTCATAAGGCTGCAAATTTAATAATAGTTCATGGTTCATGGTTCATGGTTCATGGTTTTTTGTTAGCGGAATTGGCCTTTGGCGATCATCATCGGACAAATATTTACGCACATCACATTCTAACCCTTTTTTACCATGAACCATGAACTATCAATAATGAACTTCCCCACTGCCACTTTTTACTATGATCTATGAACCATCAACCATGAACTCCTCAACTGCCACAATATTTTTACAATTAAAAAGTTTAATCTAAAAAGGCCCTCCATGTCCATCAAAACACTGCCTCTACACCGTTTTCTGCTGGAAATGCTTAAAAAAGCACGCTCGTCGTTCTTAGTAAAGTGGTTTAACCGTTAGCGTCCCCTAATGCCTGTTTGCAGGCTTGCTTCCTATTTTATTAACTTTAGTTTTCAGTAACTGATATGAAACAAAACATAAACAATTTTATGCTGATGGGTATGCTTTGCCTGTCGGTTGGCGCTTCCGCCCAGGTTGGCGTAAAAAGCAACGACAAGTCGAAAACTCCCGATGTTAAGTTAGATCTCAAAAAATATATCGATCCGGCAAACATGGACCTCTCCGTAAAGCCCGGCGACGATTTTTTTGAATATGCAGATGGCAATTGGGTTAAAAACAATGCTATCCCTGCAAAGGAAACCCGTTGGGGCAGCTTCGGCATTCTTCACCAGGAAAACACCAACAAATTACTTGGCATATTGGCTGATGTAAGTAAAACGCCCGGTCAGCCAAAAGGCAGTTTGAGGCAGCGTGTTGGTGATCTGTATGCCAGCGGGATGGATAGCCTTACAATAGAAAAGCAAGGATACGATCCGATAAAACCAGAATTGGAGCGCGTTGCCAAAGTATCCGATTTGGATGGGGTGATAAAAGAAGCGGTTTACCAACGCACAAATGGCGTGGGCAGCCCGCTTTTTGGATTTGGCGTCGGCCAGGATTCAAAACATCCTAATGTTAACATATTAAGCTTTGGTCAGGGCGGCACCAGCCTGCCCGATCGCGATAATTATTTGAAAGATGATGCGCGTAGCAAAAAAATACAGGCCGCTTACAAGCAATACATCATTTCATTATACAAACTAACGGGTGCGAGTGACGCAGATGCTGCAAAAAATGCAGAAACGATATTTACCATCGAAACGGCCATTGCAAAAGCACAGCTAAGCCGCGTAGCCATGCGCGACCCGAATAAGACCTACAACAAACTGTCTGTAACTGATTTTGGTAAGCTTACCCCGCATTTAAACTGGGCGCAATTGTTACCGTTGATGAAAATTGCCGGGCAGGATACCGTGATCGTTTCTTCGCCTGAGTTTTATAAAGCTTTGGATGCCCAGTTAGCTGCAACCCCTGTCGCCGATTGGAAAACTTACCTGGAATGGAACGTTTTAAAAGGTTCTGCTTCATCGCTTAGCTCACCATTTGTCAAGGCAAGCTTTGATTTCAGCGCAGCTTTGAGTGGCCAAAAGGTACAGGCACCGCGCGATGAGCGCATGTCGGGCCTGGTTGACGGCAGTCTTGGTGAATTGCTGGGACAGATCTATGTAGAAAAATACTTTACGCCTGCTGCCAAGCAGTACATGGCAAACCTGGTGAATAACCTTAAAGTTACTTTAGGCGAACGCATCCAGGGTTTAACATGGATGAGCCCCGAAACAAAGGCTCGTGCTTTGAAAAAACTGGCTGCATTCACCGTAAAAATAGGCTACCCTGATAAATGGCAGGATTACGCCGGTTTGGAGATTGAAAGAGGCGATTATTCCGGCAACTTGCGTCGTATTTCGCAATGGAGATACAACTATAATGTAAGCCAGTTGGGCAAACCCGTTGACAAAACCCGCTGGGGTATGAGTCCACCAACGGTTAACGCTTATTACAGCCCAACCAGTAACGAAATTGTCTTCCCTGCCGGGATTTTGCAATTCCCATTCTTTGATTTTGGTGCTGATGATGCCGTTAACTATGGCGGGATAGGGGCGGTGATCGGCCACGAAATGACCCATGGTTTTGACGACCAGGGCCGCCAATATGACGCTGATGGTACGCTACGCGACTGGTGGACAAAGGACGATGCCGATAAATTCAAGATCCGTGCCGACCAGGTGGTTAACCAATACAACCAGTTTACTGTTGTAGATACCATCCACGTGAATGGTAAATTAACCCTGGGTGAAAACCTTGCGGATTTAGGTGGATTGAACGTTGCTTACGCAGCGTTTAAGAAAACCAAAGAAGGTAAATCAAACATAAAAATAGACGGATTTACACCTGATCAGCGTTTCTTCTTGTCATGGGCGCAGGTTTGGAGAAGCTCACAGCGCCCTGAAGCTGCGGCACAACGAATCTTAACTGATCCGCACTCGCCGGAACAATACCGTACCGATGCCCCTTTAACCAATATTGATGCGTGGTATAAGGCATTTGGTGTTAAGCCGGGCGATAAGATGTACAAAAAGCCGGAGGACAGAACGAAGGTTTGGTAGATTTGTAAGTTCATAGTTCATGGATGATAAACCATGGAAAAGGCCTGCTGAAAAGTGGGCCTTTTTGTTTTTAATAAAATAAGAATTGGCTGTAACTTTAAAGCTTCAAATAAGATACGTCTATTTATGAATCTTTCCAAAAATTACACACGGGATGATATATTAACGTTTATTAAAACGAAAGACTCTGTTCAATTGGCGAATTTATTAATTGAACGATTTAGAGAACGATATATAATTCCATTTGAGTATAAAGAAACGGAATACGTTAAAAATCATAAAAATGGCTTCGCAATTGTTGCATGTCTCTGCCTGCTTATTGAAAGTATAATCTTATATGAAGAGGGACTTGCTAAATTAGTGGGTAAACATGAACCCTATTATGAGTCATTTTTTAAAACGCAATCAAAGTTCCTATCAGAGCTTGGAGGGATTGATTTTTATAATAACATCAGGTGCGGAATACTACATCAAGGAGAAACTTTAAACGGTTGGAAAGTTCGGCGGGATTCCAGCCAGTTTATATATGATAAAACTATTAACGCAAATATTTTCTTACAAAGGATGAATGCTCTTTTATTAAATATGAAAGATGAATTGGGTAAGACTCCAATTGACTCCGTACGTTGGAAAAATGTTATAACAAAATTGCAAATGATTAATTAAATATATTTTCAAATGAAATATAACATCTACATCGAGGATTATTTTGGGGCTAAAAACGAACTTGATATAAGTTTGACTGAACTTCACAAGGTAATCGAAGAGCTGACCGGTGCCGGTTTTTTGAAAAAACAGGACCAAATTTTTTATTTGTCAAAATCTACAGCATTTGGATTTTCAATATTCACTAATAATTACAAAAGTGATGAAATTTCCTTGTGGGATTATTGCGTACAAAATAATTTATAT
This sequence comes from Bacteroidota bacterium, assembly GCA_030775685.1. Taxonomy (GTDB): domain Bacteria; phylum Bacteroidota; class Bacteroidia; order Sphingobacteriales; family Sphingobacteriaceae; genus Mucilaginibacter. The sequence goes on along the minus strand of JALYIP010000063.1, from coordinate 152,535 downwards.
GGCCATTGTACGACACCTCCAACTGGCGGCATCGTAATTAGCCCTAAATTTTTGAGCCTTTTTGGCACCGATTGCACTTTTGATTTTGTTAAAAATAAATTAATAGCTTTCTAAAAAATTGCTTCGGCTATCCGCTTTGTTGGCCCTGGATTACTCATGGTATAAAAATGCAGCACAGGCGCTCCAACAGTTACCAGTTCCTTACATTGATTGATCATCCATTCTATTCCTACTTCTCTTACTTCCCTTTCCGATTTACAATTATGCACCGCGTCGCTCAAATCTTCCGGGATATCAATATGAAAGATCTTTGGCAGGTTGATGAGTTGTTTGGATGAGGTGATCGGCTTTAAGCCCGGAATGATCGGCACATTGATCCCATTTTCGCGGCATTGCTTCACAAAATCAACGTATTTGCTGTTGTCAAAAAACATTTGCGTAACAATAAACTCGGCGCCCATATCTACCTTCTGCTTCAGGTATTTAAAGTCGGTTTTAAGGTTTGGGGCCTCAAAATGTTTTTCAGGATATCCGGCAACGCCGATACAAAAATTAGCATTTACCACTTCATGATCCTCGTACAGGTACTTGCCGTTGTTCATGTCGACAACCTGTTGTAACAGATCAGTAGCATACGAATGTCCACCAGGTGTTGGAATAAACGAAGTGTCGGCGTGACGGGCATCGCCACGCAAAACCAATACATTATCGATTCCTAAAAACTGGAGGTCTATCAGCGCGTTTTCTGTTTCCTCTTTGGTAAAGCCACCACAGATCAGGTGCGGGACGGCATCAACTTTATACCGGTTCATAATAGCCGCACAAATAGCCACGGTTCCGGGGCGCTTACGGTAAGCTACCTTTTCAAGCAAACCGTTTTCATGTTGCTTATAAATATAATCCTCCCGATGATAGGTTACATCAATAAACGGCGGATTAAACTCCATCAACGGATCAATGGCATCATAAATCCCCTGGATGCTTTGCCCCTTAACCGGCGGTAAAAGTTCAAAGGAGAAAAGGGTTTTACCCTGTGCGTTAGCAATATGTTCGGTTATCTTCATGCCCCCTGGCCCCCTAAAGGGGGAATATATTTTTAGTTTATTATTTAATTTATTTTAATCTCTCGGTTTTGCTCCCCCTTTAGGGGGTCGGGGGGCTAATAATTTATGTTTGGCCCCAGCCAGCGTTCGACATCTTCCAGTGGCATATTTTTCCTCACCGCGTAATCTTCAACCTGGTCCTTACTTATTTTACCTAAACCAAAATACCTAGCCTGCGGATGCGCAAAATAAAATCCGCTTACAGATGCTGCCGGCGTCATCGCCAGGCTTTCGGTAAGGTGCATTTGGGCATTATCTTCCGCCTTCAATATTTCAAAAAGCGTAGTTTTTTCCGTGTGATCCGGACAGGCGGGATAACCTGGCGCCGGGCGGATACCCTGGTATTCTTCTTTGATCAGGTCGTCTGTACTCAGTTGTTCACCTTTTGAATAGCCCCAATATTCCTTACGTACCAGCTCATGCATTTTTTCGGCAAAGGCTTCTGCTAAACGGTCAGCCAGGGCTTTGGCCATAATGCTGTTGTAATCGTCATGGTCTGCTTCAAATTCGGCAACCAATTCGTCGCAACCGATTCCCGTGGTTACCGCAAATCCGCCGAAATAATCTGGCACGCCGCTTTCTTTTGTGGCGATAAAATCCGACAGTGCATAATATGGATCCCCCTTCACCTTTTCGGCCTGCTGGCGTAAGGTATGAATGCGGGTAAGTAATGTTTTGCGGCTTTCGTCGGTGTACAACTCAATATCATCCCCTACGCTGTTTGCCGGCCAGAAACCGATCACGCCATTTGCATGTAACAATTTATCGTCAACTATTCTTTTTAACAATACCTGCGCATCATCAAAAAGCTTTTTCGCTTCATCTCCTACAAACTTATCGGCAAAGATCTTCGGATAGCTGCCGCGCAGTTCCCAGGTATGGAAAAAAGGTGTCCAATCGATATAAGGTAATAATTCCTCCAGCGGATAATCTTCCAATACTTTGGTCCCGGTAAATGTTGGCTTCTGTGCCACATCACCATCCAAACTGATCTGAAATTTTTCCTTCCTGGCTTGCTCAATAGATACAAAACGCTTATCAGAACGCTTGTTTAAATGCGCCTCGCGTGCCTTGGCGTATTCATCCTTGATCCCGTTGATATAGGCATCGCGGTTATCCTTGCTCATCAAACTGCTGCACACGGTAACACTTCGCGAAGCATCAAGCACGTGGATAGCAGCCCCTGAATAGTTAGGCGCTACCTTCACCGCGGCGTGGATCCGGGATGTCGTCGCCCCGCCAATGATCAACGGTATGGTAAAGCCTTCACGCTCCATTTCCTTAGCGAAATGAACCATCTCATCAAGCGATGGGGTGATCAACCCGCTTAGCCCTATTATATCTACGTTTTGTTTTTTTGCTTCTTCGATAATACGTTGCGCAGGCACCATCACCCCAAGGTCTATCACCTCAAAGTTATTACAGGCCAATACAACGCCTACTATATTTTTACCGATATCATGTACATCGCCCTTAACGGTCGCCATCAGGATCTTGCCCGCGTTGGCCCTGCTCCCGCTTGAATCCTCTCCGGCATCAATAACGCGTTGTTTCTCCAGCTCGATGAATGGCAACAGGTAAGCAACCGCCTTCTTCATTACACGGGCAGATTTTACTACCTGTGGCAAAAACATTTTACCGGCGCCAAACAGGTCGCCTACTATGTTCATACCGTCCATCAATGGCCCCTCAATAACTTCCAGTGGCTTCGAGTAGGCTTGCCTTGCTTCTTCCACATCATCATCAAGGTATTCAATGATGCCTTTTACCAGTGCGTGCGATAAGCGCTCCTGCACGGTTCCCTTGCGCCATTCCTCGTCCCTCTCAATTACCTTGCCCTTGCTTTTTATTGTATCTGCAAATTCAACCAGGCGCTCAGTGGCATCCGGGCGACGATTAAGCAAAACATCTTCCACCAATTCCAGCAGATCCTTCGGGATCTCCTGGTAAACTTCCAGCATCCCGGCGTTTACTATACCCATATCCATCCCGGCCTTTATGGCATGGTAAAGAAATGCGGAGTGCATCGCCTCGCGCACGGTGTTATTGCCACGGAATGAGAACGAAATATTACTAACCCCGCCGCTCACCTTGGCATACGGCAGGTTTTGTTTGATCCAGCGGGTGGCTTCAATAAAGTCAACTGCGTAGTTATTGTGCTCTTCAAGCCCCGTTGCTACCGTTAAAATATTAGGGTCGAAGATGATGTCCTGTGGTGGGAAACCTACCTCATCAACCAATATATCGTATGAGCGTTTACAGATCTCTATTCTACGCTGTAACGAATCGGCCTGTCCTGTTTCGTCAAACGCCATTACCACCGTAGCAGCGCCATAGCTTAATATCTTTCTGGCCTGTTCCTTAAACTTATCCTCGCCTTCCTTTAAAGAAATAGAGTTTACGATCCCCTTACCCTGGATGCATTTCAAACCAGCCTCAATAACCGTCCATTTCGATGAATCGATCATGATGGGCAGCTTGGCAATATCTGGTTCGGACGCAACAAGGTTTAAAAACTTAACCATTACGGCTTCCGAATCGATCATCCCCTCATCCATGTTGATGTCGATAACCTGCGCACCGCCTTCTACCTGCTGACGGGCAACCGTTAAGGCAGCTTCGTAATCCTCCGCCAAAATCAGCTTCGAAAACTTAGGCGAACCTGTGATATTGGTACGCTCACCCACGTTTACGAAAATGCTTTCGGGGGTAATGGTAACCGCTTCCAGTCCGCTTAGCCTCATAAAGGGCTCAATTTTCGGGATCAGGCGCGGTGGGTATTTAGCAGCCTTTTCGGCAATACATCTAATGTGTTCAGGTGTAGTCCCACAGCATCCGCCAACTATATTAACCAGCCCGTTCTTTATAAAATCGTCAACCTGGTGAGCAGTTTCGTGCGCGGTTTCATCGTATTGGCCAAACTCATTCGGCAAACCGGCATTGGGATAAGCTGAAATAAATACATTAGCCTTCTCAGATAATTCCTGGATGTGCGGACGCATTTCCTTCGCTCCTAATGCACAGTTCAAACCAACAGAAAGCAGGTTTGCATGACTAACCGAATCCCAAAATGCTTCAACAGTTTGTCCTGAAAGCGTACGACCTGAAGCATCGGTAATGGTACCGGAGATCATGATCGGCAAATGCTTACCCGATTCATTTGCATAACGGTTTATGGCAAACAAAGCAGCTTTTGCATTCAAGGTATCAAATATGGTTTCCACCAGTAGCATATCAGAGCCACCGTCAACTAATCCCCTCACCTGGTCGTAATAAGCTCCGGCAAGATCATCGAAGGTAACAGCACGATAACCAGGATCGTTCACATCCGGCGATAAAGAAGCCGTACGGTTTGTAGGCCCAACAGCACCCGCCACAAAACGCGGCTTCGCCGGATTTTGTATATTGTATTCGTCGGCAACTTCACGGGCAATACGGGCACCTTCATAGCTCAGCTCATAAGCAAGTTCTTCCAGGTTATAATCAGCCAGCGAAATACGTTGTGTGCTGAAGGTATTTGTTTCGATAATATCTGCACCGGCATCCAGGTATTCGGCGTGAATAGCCTTAATGATATCAGGGCGGGTAATATTCAACAGGTCGTTATTACCCTGCAAATCGGAAGTATGCTCACGAAAACGTTCACCACGGAAATCGGCCTCAGTCAGTTGATACCTTTGGATCATGGTACCCATTGCCCCGTCAATAACCAGGATGCGTTTTTCTAATTCTTTTCTAATATCCATTATAATGATTTCACCGATTATTTGGTTTCGATTTCACCGATTATTTGATTTATGATTTCACCGATTTTATTGAATTGATTTCACCGATTTTATTTTATCAGTGCCATTCCCAAATAATCGGTGTAATCATTTACTAATCAGTGCAATCAAAAAACTAAAAGCTTATCTCGAAAAGTCGGGTGTTATTTGACTTTCGCTTATCTTTCCCGGGGCCGTTTGGCTGCCGGGTAGAATGTAGCACCTTGTAAGTACAGGTTGCTAAGACATCGCAGGGTCTATCCCTCCGTCTTTCTCCATAAGCACCACAAAGGTGCAGAATAAACAAGCATTTTGCAATAGGTTTTAGTTGTCATAGGATAAGAAATGACAGGGGAAATAGAATCAGGAAAGTAAGAATCAAGAGGCAAGAAAAAATGATCGTAAACAAAAAAAGCCGTCTGTGTATACAGGCAGCTTTTTTATAACGAATGCTGTTGTTATCTCCTTCTTCCGAATAAACGTAATAAGAAAAGGAACAGGTTGATAAAATCAAGATAAAGGGTTAAGCCGCCCATCAATGCCATTTTTGATGCGGTGGCATCACCATATGTTAAACCGGCACCGATTTGCTTTAGTTTTTGAACGTCATAAGCGGTTAAGCCAACAAACACAGCTACACCAATGTAGCTGATGATCATATCAAGGCCAGAGCTATGTAAAAACATATTCACCAATGATGCAACTATGATACCGATTAAAAACATGATAAGTATCGAACCGAATTTTGTTAAGTCCTGCTTTGTTGTATAACCGGCAATTGCCATTACACCGAACACTACCGATGAAGTTAAAAACACGCCCAAAACTGACGATGCAGTAAAAGCAAGTAATATAAAACTTAGGCTAATACCGGTTACTGCTGCATAAGCAACAAATAAAAGGGCAAGCACAGGGTATGAAATTCGGTTTAAGCCAAATCGCATTAAAAGCACAAAAGCAAGAGGTGCAAACATTACAAGGTAAGCAAAGCCAGATAACTGGTGGGTTTCTTCATTAACCATCATGCGCATCAAAGACGTGTCATTCGCGAATATATAAGCACATAATGCAGATACACCCAATGCCACAAACATCCACATGAATACATTAGCTAAAAACTTACGTGATGCATCGGTTTCATTAATTTGTATAACGTTACTATAAACGTCAGTTGATCTGTTATTTTCCATTTTTTATTTAAAAAAATTATTGGTCAAATATAATTATTGGTCTGAAAATCAAACTATGAATTTTACGATTTTTCATCCGGTTAATTGGACTTAAAACGCGTTTGTTAGTTTAATCGTATGGCGTAAGTCAAATCCCGTGCCCACCGTTTAATTCAGTCGTTTTGTCAGTTGCTCCTCAACCTTTTTGAACACCTGAATGGGTTTTAAGGTCCGCCAGGCCAAATCGTCAAGCACGCCGCCAAAGTTAATGTAATAATCTATGTTATTGCGCTTAAACTCGTCTATCACATGGTCCCTGAAGTTGATGCCTGCTATCCAGCCGTCCTCCACATCCTGGAACCACTCCTCGTAATAGCAATCGTCAGACGAATGAAAGTTCAGCACGTTCTCCCCTATCAGGATAAAATGATTGATGCCGTTATCAATCATCAACTCCAAGATCTCGCGCTTCATCAGCATGATATCGTTGTTGATGGCATCGTTCCATTCTCCTATAAACTCAATAATGCTGTATCCCTTTTCGTAATCGGCAAACAGCACCTTCATGTATAGCGTATTTGAACCGAACGAATCCCACTGCGGGTGCAGCAGGTAATTGTACACCTGCTTGTCAAATTCAAATTCGTTATACTGCGTAGCATAAAAGGGAGAATACTCATCTTCCGCTGCCACGTAATCGTCACGCCACTTATAATATGGTTCTATCTCGTGCATAATTTTAATTCCGAATGTGCAAATGTGCGGATGTGCGAATTAAGCTTCACACCCGGCGACAAAGCAGTCCCTATTCTTTAACCAATCTCCTGTAATACATTCATTCGCACATCCGCATATTCACGCATCCGCACATAATTTCCCAATCCACACATCCGCATATTCACGCATCCGCACATCATTTCCCAATCCGCACATCTGCATATCACGCATCCGCACATTACACTCCGCTATTCTCCACAGCTTTTCTCACGCTGCCATATTTTTTCAGCAGTTCGACAGCTGTCTGTTCATCCAGGCCGGTTTCACTCATCACCATGTGCGTGCCGCGGTCAACCAGCTTATGGTTGCTTAACTGCATATCAACCATTTTATTTCCCTTAACCCGGCCAAGCCGGATCATAACACTGGTGCTCAGCATGTTTAACACCAGCTTCTGCGCGGTGCCGGCCTTCATGCGGGTTGAACCCGTTAAAAATTCAGGGCCTGTTATCACTTCCACAGGATACCTGGCCTCCGCTGCAACCGGGCTGGCGCCATTACACACAATACAGCCGGTAGTAATATTATTTGCGTTTGCCTTTTGTAAGCCACCGATAACATACGGGGTTGTACCTGATGCCGCTATGCCTACCAATACGTCCTTATCATTAATATTAAATTCCGCCAGGTCTATCCAGGCTTGCTCGGTGTTATCCTCGGCAAATTCAACAGCCTTGCGGATGGCAAAATCACCTCCTGCTATTATACCAACCACTTCATCAAACGGCACGCCAAATGTTGGCGGGCACTCCGAAGCATCAACCACGCCTAACCTGCCGCTTGTTCCTGCACCGATGTAAAACAAACGACCACCGGCCTGCATTTTTTCCGCAGTAATCTTTACTAGCGCCTCAATTTGCGGAATCGCCTTTTCAACAGCCAATGGCACACTTTGATCCTCTTTATTTATGTTTCTAAGGATTTCAGGCAGCGGCATTTGCTCCAGGTTGTTATAGTGCGAGTCCTTTTCGGTGGTTCTTTCCATGCAGATCGGCTGTTTTTTTAGCAAAATTGAGGAAAAATATTGAGAGTTATTCTGCTATCATGCCCTCATCTAAATAAAATGACTTTAATAGATGTTTAAACCGCTTCTATCCAAACAATTATTACAAAATAATGGCTCACAGAATGTATACTAACTCACTATACTTAGCAACATTTTTGTAAATTTGCACCATATAAAAATATGAAAAGGGCTGCAGGTGTAATTTTCAGGACGATGGTATTGGTTTTGCTGGGTATTTTTATCGGCGTGGTCATCAGTAACCATAGTTTGATGAGCCGCAGCCTCGGCATCCCCATGACGGATAACGACAAGATCTCCAAGGTACTTTCGCTTGTCAAACAAAATTATGTAGATTCTGTAAATGTTGATAGCGTGGAAGGCGCTACAGTCAACAGCATGCTGCAAAACCTCGACCCCCATTCTCTTTACCTCCCTGAACAAAAGGCAACAATATTGAATGAAGGCTTAGCTGGTGGTTTTAACGGGATAGGTTTAGAATATCAGTTACTTCGCGACACATTGGTAATTACCCAGGTTTATGCCGGCGGACCGGCAGCAAATGCGGGCCTGGTTACCGGCGACAGGATCATCGACGTAAATAATAAGAAGTTTTCGGGCACAAAGCTTACCATACCGCTTGTAAATAAAACACTGCGGGGTAGCATGGATTCGGCATTGTTGCTTGCTGTTGCCACGCCAAATTCAACCGCCAAAAAGTTGTATACCTTAAAACGTGGCTACGTTAATACCAGCAGCCTCGACGCATCGTACATGGCTGCTCCGGACGTAGGCTATATAAAGATCAGCAAATTTGCATTAACTACTGATACCGACTTTCGCGAGGCCTTGAAAAAATTAAAGACTGCAGGCATGCAAAAGCTGGTGCTCGATCTGCGGGAGAACGGGGGCGGCTATTTAACCACAGCTACCGCCCTTGCCGATGAATTTCTAAAAAAAGGGAAACTCATAGTTTATACCCAGGGCATCCACGAGGAACGCCGCGATTATTTCGCAACCGACTCCGGCAATTTCCAGGATGGTAAATTAGCCGTTATAATTGACGAATATTCCGCTTCAGCAAGTGAGATCCTGGCCGGCGCATTGCAGGACCTTGACCGTGCCGTAATAGTTGGCCGCCGGTCATTCGGCAAAGGCCTGGTACAGCAACAATTCAGCTTTGATGACGGGTCAGCCGTTAATTTAACCATAGCAAGATACTATACCCCGTCAGGAAGATCTATCCAAAAATCATATAGGGGCGGTATCGACAGCTATCATCATGAAATTTCTGAAAGGATGCGCAAGGGCGAGTTTTTCTCGGCCCAAAGTAACCTGGACGATAGCATTTTCAAAAAGCCTTCACCCTACCATACGGCCAACGGACGAAAAGTTTTTAGCGGCGGCGGCATTATGCCTGATATTTTTGTACCTGCTGATACCACCGGGAATACCGAACTATTACAGCAGCTAACCGATCAGCAACAGTTTACTGCTTACACAATTGATAAGCTGCAGCCGCAGTTGAATAAATACAACTCCGCAACTGCTTTTATGAAGCAATATACTGTCAGCGATAATGAGGTAGATAATTTTATCCTTTATGCTTCTCAAACTGTAAAAGAGATGGACTCACACGAGCTGCTGATATCCAAACCTACGATAAAAACAATGCTCAAAGCCGTGGCTGCCCGCTTTAAATGGGGTGCCAACGCCTATTACGAAGCCATTAACAGTGACGATATGACACTTGCGAAAGCTGTGGAAGCGGTGAAGTAGATGTGTGGATTTTTTGATGTGCGGATGTGCGAATGGAAAAAGTCAAACGCATTTGCATCCGCACATTTTCATATCCGCACATTCGCACATCATCTTCCCTACTTCTGCCTGAACCACACTTGCACCGGCGCGCCGTTGAAGTTGAAGTTCTCCCTGATCTTATTTTCTATAAAGCGATAGTAAGGCTCTTTAACGTACTGAGGTAAGTTACAGAAGAAGGCAAACATCGGCGAAGTACCGGCTATCTGGGTAATATATTTTATCTTAACATACTTACCTTTAATCGATGGTGGTGGGTACGCCTCGATGATCGGCAGCATGATTTCATTTAACTTGGAGGTAGGGATTTTCCTAATCTTGTTCTGGTAAACGTCATTGGCCGTTTCGATCACCTTTAAAACCCTTTGCTTTTCGGTTACTGATGTGAATACAATCGGCACGTCGGTAAACGGCGCTATTTTATCGCGAATCTGCTCTTCAAAAACCTTTATGGTCTTGTTGTTTTTTTCGATCAAATCCCATTTATTCACTACGATCACCACACCCTTTTTGTTCTTTTCGGCCAGGTGGAAGATATTAATATCCTGCGATTCAATTCCCTCAACGGCGTCAATCATCAGGATCACCACATCGGCTTCTTCCAATGCCTTAATGGTACGCATTACCGAATAAAATTCGATATTCTCCTTAACCTTGGTCTTCTTACGCATCCCGGCAGTATCGATCAACATGAAATCATGACCATATTGGTTGTAATGGATATGAATGGAATCGCGGGTGGTACCGGCAATTGGCGTTACAATGTTACGGTCCTTACCGATCAATGAATTAATGATAGATGATTTACCAACATTCGGGCGACCGATAATAGCATATTTAGGCAGCGTATTTTCTTCGATCGGCTCATCATCAAAATGCTTAACTACCTCGTCAAGTAACTCACCTGTTCCGGAGCCCGTCATAGATGAGATGTTATAAAGTTCGCCTAAGCCAAGGCTGTAAAATACCATGGAATCGGCTAATTGCTGGTTATTATCCAGCTTGTTCACTACTACAAATACAGGTTTTTTACCTTTGCGTAATATGGTAGCTATTTCGTCATCAAGGTCGGTGATACCAGTGGTAACATCAACCATAAATAATATAACAGTAGCTTCTTCGATGGCAATTATAACCTGTTCACGTATGGCGGCTTCAAACACATCAGCGGAGTTTGCAACATAGCCACCTGTATCAATCACCGTAAACTGGCGACCGATCCATTCAGATACGCCGTAATGCCTGTCGCGGGTTACGCCGCTAAAATCGTCGACGATGGCCTTGCGGGTTTCGGTTAAACGGTTATATAAAGTTGATTTGCCTACGTTGGGCCGGCCCACTATGGCTACTATATTGCTCATTTTATTATTAGATTCAAGAATCAAGAGTCAAGAATCAAGACAGCTTCATTACGGCAATCTTAATCTATTTGCTTAATTCTAATATACGATTATTATATTTTTTTGTCTTAAAATCTTGATTCTTGCATCTTGATTCCTGGCTCTTCCCTATTCATACCCAAACTTCTTCAGGTAATTTTTCTTGCTGCGCCAATCGGGGATCACTTTTACAAACATCTCCAAAAAGATCTTCTTTTGGAAAAAGTCTTCCATATCCCTGCGGGCATAGGTGCCGACAATTTTCAACATCTCGCCGCCCTTGCCTATGATGATGTTCTTCTGCGAATCGCGTTCAACTATAATCTCAGCGCTGATGCGGTGTAGTTTTTCGCCCTCAACAAATGCAGTTACAATTACTTCAGTGCTGTATGGGATTTCCTTTTTGTATTGTTTCAGGATCTGCGCCCTGATCATTTCAGATGCAAAAAAGCGGTCGTTACGATCAGTCAAAGCATCCTTTTCGTAATAAGCCGGGTGCTCGGGCAAATGCTCTATCACAAAATTCATAACTGCCAATACATTATAGTCTTTTAAGGCCGAGATGGCGAAAACCGCTTTTGGCTTCAACTTCTCTTCCCAAAATTCAACCTTGGCCTTTACAGTTTCTTCGTCGCTTTGGTCTACCTTGTTAATTAACACCGCAACGGGCGCTTGCGTGCCTTCCAGTTTTTTCAGTACGTCGGTTTCGTCGAACTCTTCGTAAATATCGGTAACCAGCAGGATCAGGTCGGCATCTACTATCGAGCCATCCACCTGGTGCATCATGCTTTCGTGAAGCGCATAGTGCGGTTTAATAACACCCGGAGTATCCGAGAAGACAATCTGGTAGTCTTCCTCGTTAACGATCCCTAAAATGCGGTGCCTTGTTGTTTGTGCCTTGGGGGTGATGATAGACATTTTTTCACCTACAAGGGCGTTCATAAGCGTTGATTTACCCGCGTTGGGCTTACCAATTATACTCACGAAACCTGCCTTATGCGCCATAGAAAAATAATTAAAATAATATTTGGACTGCAAAGAAACGAATTATATCTTTGCAGTCCAATTAAAAAAGGGGATTACACCGATTTAAAAAGAATTACACCGAAAATAACTAATCGGTGAAATCGAAACTAATCGGTGAAATCAAAAAACAAAAATAGAGTGCGGGATGGAGCAGTTGGTAGCTCGTCGGGCTCATAACCCGAAGGTCGTAGGTTCGAGTCCTGCTCCCGCTACCCAGAAAGAAAGAGCCTTTAGCTTAAGTCTAAAGGCTTTCCTCTTTAAATGAATTGTGAAGGATAACACAACAAAATAAAAAAGTCCCTTTCTGCAATAATGAAGCAGATCGTAATAATAAAAATAGTGCGGGATGGAGCAGTTGGTAGCTCGTCGGGCTCATAACCCGAAGGTCATAGGTTCGAGTCCTGTTCCCGCTACCTTAGAAGCAGGCAGTTACGTTGATCGTAACTGCCTTTCTTTTTTCTGTTAAAGTATTGTAACGGTTTTAGCTTGATTGGCTTAAATAAAGATGCTCATTTACCGGAATAATATTATACCTTGCATTTACTAAAACAACCTTATCCATATCCGCATGAAAAGCAATCCAGATTTCCTAGTCATCTCTCTAAAACAGCCAAATTGCGTGCTTCCGAAGGAGATATTTACACTAACTGGAAACTTACAAAGATGGAACCATGGACTTACAGGGAACTGACTTCGTGAATACCGGCGGCACTTTGATCTCATCGAATACCGTTTACGTGTACACAAATTGATGAACGATAACCCGAACACACCGGCAAATACTTACAAGGCTGGCACTTTGAAATACACCAAATCAACGCAGTCAGCAGTGATCATAATTAATCCAAACTACAAACAAACAAACAAACAACATGTACAAACTGCTCCTATGCTTCCTTCTTATTACTATTGGGACTGAAACCTTTGCCCAAAACAAAAACGTGGCTGTTGTAACTTTTTATGCCGATAAGCGCATTGACCTTTCAGACTTTGGCCTGAACATGACTGCCGACCTGCTGAAACTGGACGAAGATCCTAATTTTAACCTTACCCCTATGGTAGATGACTTTCATGGCCGATTTTTCAACGATTATGCGAAAAGCTTTCCCTTCCAATTAGTTCCGGAAGCCGAGATCACCGGGACTGATGCCTATAAAACCTATGCGCCGGACGACCGCCCGACCATAGTAAAAGATGTCATGTTCACACCTGCTATTGGGTATAAAGTGATAGAATACAACTGGGGAAAGAAGAACGAGCAAAACCTGCTTAAAATGTTCCCGCAGTACGATGGCATCATGTTCGTATCGATCAATTTCTCCTTACAAAAAGGATTTGCGATTAACGGAACCGGGACGGTGAAAGTTAGGGCCACCGCGAACATTGTTTTGCTTAATAAAGACGATAAAAAGGTATTCCGTATAAATGAAAGTTCGACTTCCAAAAAAACGACGATCGCCATCGGGGGGATTCCGGTACTAAAGCCGGAAAAGATTTTGCCGATGTGCGAAAGCGCGCTGAATGAACTGATGGAAGACCTGCAAAAACGGATACCGAAGATCATAAAAAAGACTGAAGCAAAATTATAGATTGAAATTATAAAGCTGTTTAGTATGCCCGATAATTAATTTTTGCACCAAATTCATTTTTCTTCACTGACCCGGAGGCGATTACGCAAAGCGCGGACCAGGCTTGCGGGCCGATGTATGCCGATGCATACAGCTGACGAGTAAGTTAAACTGCCACGTGTAGAATAAGCGGTTTCGGCAATAATCCCTGCTTACTCGTTATGTATTAATCAAAAAATTCAAGGATGGTATTTTTTATAACAAAAATTCAAAAAACACACGATCATGAAAAGAAGAAGCCTTGAATCGAAAGATTTGAGGCTTTTTTATTTTCAGCAGCTATGTCATACGCGAAGCACACGCAAGCGATAGGCAGAAGCTAGTCATTGATTACTTAAAAAGGCAAATCTTCCGACTTTTTATAGTTTTGTTATTTGTCGCTATCCACCCCTCTTTTTGTCACTTTTACACGGCGTAAAATCCTGAAATGCCATCGATCTTTGTATTGTCAATAAAGTCAAACTAATTTAAATAACATTTTATGAAAAGAGTATTTAAAGGATCTGATGTCCTCAAGCCGGTATTAATTATTGCTTTGCTTTTTTTAACGGCATTTCAGTCTAACGGGCAACAGCTTAAACCTGCCGGCAGTGGCTACGTGCCTGTTAATGGCATTAAAGTTTATTACGAAGTATATGGCGAGGGTAAGCCGCTCGTGTTGCTGCATGGTGCTTTTATGAACATTCAGATGAACTGGGGTCAGTTAATACCTGAATTGTCAAAAACAAGAAAAATAATTGCCATTGAAATGCAGGGACATGGGCATACAGAGTATTCTGACAGGAAATTAGACCTTGCTACAATGGCAAGTGATGTGGATGGAGTAATGAATTACTTGAAGGTTGATAGCGCCGATGTGGTAGGGTATAGCATGGGCGGTTCCATAGCCTACCAGCTGATAATTCAAAATCCTAAACGGGTAAAAAAATTGGTGATCATCTCTTCTACTTATAAAAGTACGGGTTGGGCGCCCCAAATAGCTAATGCGTTTAAAAACATGAAGCCCGAAATGTTTGCGAATAGCCCGATGAAAACGGCCTACGATGCAACAGCGCCCGACAAAACAAAATGGAATAAATTCATAGAACAGATGCTTGCTTTTGTGGGGTCAACATTCGACATGGGTGACAGCAATATTGCAAAAATTACTTCGCCGGTATTGATCATCTCGGGCGACAATGATGGTCTGGATAAAGTTGAGCTGGCGAAAACCTATCAATTACTCGGAGGTGGAGTAGCTGCTGATATGGCGCCGATGCCAAAATCACATTTGGCCGTTGTTCCTTCGCAGAGTCATGTGAGCCTGATGATGCAGACGAATATAATATTGGGTTACTTAAATGACTTTTTAAAGTAAAAATAGTTGTGATTGCTATTAAAAAGATGGTTCGATAAATATTTCGAACTATTAATTAAAAACAAGCAACAACTTCAATTAAACTAATATGAGAAAGATAATCGTTTTAACATTTATTACATTAGATGGAGTAATGCAGGCACCCGGCGGACCCGAGGAAGATACATCAGGTGGCTTCAAATATGGCGGCTGGTCAGCACCTTATAGTGACGACGTTACCGGCAAAGTGATGCAAAAACAGATGGAACCTACGGATATTCTGCTGGGCAGAAAAACATTTGAGATTTTTGCCTCCTACTGGCCGGCGCATGCTGACTATTGGCCGGGCATCAATGATGTCACTAAATATGTTATGTCCAACACCATGAAAGAGTCGGACTGGAAAAACTCTGTGTTCCTCACAACCGTGGCTGATATTGAAAAGCTCAAAAACACTGAAGGTTCCGACATCAAAGTTTGGGGCAGCGGCGAGCTCACTCAACTACTACTGAAGCATGATTTAGTAGACGAACTTTGGCTCAAAATCTACCCGGTGACGCTTGGCGAAGGAAAGAAGTTGTTTGATAGTGGTACGATGCCTGCAGCATTTAAATTAACAGAGAGTCTTGTTACACCAAATGGTGTTATTGTTGCCAATTACGCTCGCGCGGGAAATGTTGAGACGGGTACTATTGGAGCTTAAGAGGAATAAATCGCTAAACGGCTTAAATATTAAAACCATATATAACACCAAAATTATTTACCTATGTTACCCATCAAACCACACCTCTGGTTCGACCAGGATGCAAAACAAGCAGCTGAATTCTACGCATCATTCATGCCTGATTCCACTGTCAATTATGCCAATCATTTCCCAATGCCCGGTGGCGAATGTGAAGTAGTAGAATTTACCATTGCCGGCCAGCAGTTCTTCGGCATCAGTGCCGGACACAAGCTTGGCATCAATCCGTCCATTTCCTTTATGATCAATTTTGATCCCTCGCGTGATCCGGATGCGCCCCAACATATCGACGAAATTTGGAATAAGCTAATCGAAAACGGCAAAATAATGATGCCATTGGATAGCTACCCTTTCAGTAAACGTTACGGCTGGGTTGAAGACAAATACGGCGTATCCTGGCAACTGATCCTGACCAACCCGACCGGCGAGGAAAGGCCTGTGATCATTCCTTCATTGATGTTCACCCAACCAGTGGCCGGTAAAGCCGATGAAGCAATCGACTTTTACTGCTCAGTATTCAAGGACGGCAAACGTGGCACCACTGCCCCGCGCCAGGAGGATCTGGGATCTGATAAAGCAGGCACACTTATGTTCGCTGATTTTTACATCGATGAAACCTGGCTGGCCGCTATGGATAGCGCGCATCCGCATGGTTTCAATTTTAATGATGCGGTGTCGCTATTGATCCCCTGTGAAACCCAGGAAGAGATCGATTACTACTGGTCAGCACTTTTAGCTGGCGGCGAAGCCGGGCAATGCGGTTGGTTAAAAGATAAATACGGCGTATCATGGCAGGTGGCCTCCACCGTTATGTTCGATGCCCTCAAAAATGGCACCCCTGAACAGATTGCGCGGGTTACACAAACTTTTATGACGATGAAGAAGGTTGACATCGAAACCCTGCAGCGGGCTTATGATGGTGAGTGATCAATTAATTTAGATTATTAAGACTTACAAATATTGCCATCTCTTAAAATAACACAAAGCCTCAAATCTTCCGACTTGAGGCTTTGTGTTATAATTTAACTTTTCAACCAAGCCCTCATTTTTCGTAAAATTAACAAGTTGTTTTTTACTTACAGGGAACTGTAATAATTACCATTGTATTCTTCTGAACTGTGATTTTTTACATATCTAGTCTGAAGTCCCAAAAACTGACACCAATTTTAAGATAGATTTATCACCTGCAGCCTTAGATAGATAGAGATTTAAATCGCCAAAAGAGTATCCCGATTTTTCAATTATAAAATCTGGAATTTGATCGCCATCAAGGTCACCAGCAAATTCTATGTCAATATCTTCAGCCATATCGCCGTTTGGCCCCATACTATCACCAGGTGGTACCGATATTAATAATTGGTTAAAATTATGTCCTTTTACATTTGCCATTAAAAATAGTTTGTAGTTATAAATCAATCCATTTGTTTTTCGCCCAGTAGTATAAAGAGTATATTTAACTCCATAATAAATGAACTCCATTTTCTGACCTGCGTAGTATAGGTCTGTTGACAATAAAGCCTTTTTAACAGGCCTGTCTACAATATCATTAGCCCCCGTTATTAAAATTATATTATTGTCGTTATTATCACATTTTATACGCCAACCTGTTTTTTGATTCTCTTCCTCGTCCATTTCTGAATGCACTCGTGTAAATTTTAGTTTTGTAGATTTTATATAAAATCTATTTTTATCGTATTTTTTATAAAACAGTCCCTTCCAATTCAATTTGGAGGCTCCAGGACCAACTCCATCCTGCTCATTATAATCTGCACAACTTAATATCCGCATTTTACTTGATGTATCTACATGCTCTTCGGCTACTTGTATTGAGCCTTCAGGAATAGTGATTTTAGGAATGGTGTCGTCGGGAATTGCTAAAGTGTCATTTTCCTTCGGATTAACTATAGTTTTGCTTGAAGCGCCATCCTTTTTTATAGTATCCTTTTTAGCAGTTTGTTTATCAGATTGACCGCATGATGTTAGTACTATTACAACTAAAATACAAATTAACGCTTGTTTCATTTGATAGGTTTATGCCCTACCAAATTAAATCAATATTTGGCAAAATCTCCAAGCCCTTAACTAAATGGTTTGAGTTTAGTCCAATTGTACACCTTTTAAAAAGTTAAAAGCAACAGGTCAGAAGTCTTGAGGCATTTTTGAAAGGCAAGCAACTTTTAAATTAATCGCCATAACATCAATTTGCACATTCACTCAAATTTAATATGTTTGAGCCTATGAACCAGCAACCTGTCCCCGCAAAT
Organism: Bacteroidota bacterium; assembly: GCA_030775685.1. GTDB lineage: Bacteria > Bacteroidota > Bacteroidia > Sphingobacteriales > Sphingobacteriaceae > Mucilaginibacter. Next base: position 134,526 of record JALYIP010000063.1, on the reverse strand, counting down.
TCTGTAAGCCGGATCCTTACTGCAAGCCTCATCGGAACCACCATCGAATTTTTTGACTTTTATATCTATGCCACTGCTGCGGTGTTGGTTTTTCCCAAGTTATTTTTCTCTGCGGCTGATCCAACTTCGGCTACGCTGGAGTCGTTGGCCACTTTTGCACTGGCCTTTTTTGCACGGCCATTGGGCGCGGCTTTATTCGGGCATTTTGGCGATCGTAAGGGGCGTAAGGCCACGCTGGTTGCAGCGTTATTAACCATGGGACCGTCAACAGTTGCTATCGGGCTTTTACCGGGCTATGCTTCCATAGGCATTGCAGCCCCGATATTACTGGCCATTTTTCGTTTCGGGCAAGGTTTGGGACTAGGCGGCGAATGGGGCGGTGCAGTGTTACTGGCTACAGAAAATGCCCCTGCTGACAAAAAAGCCTAGTATGGCATGTTCCCGCAGTTAGGCGCTCCAATAGGTTTCCTGATCTCCAGCAGTACTTTTTTTATTCTGAGCAAAACCATGAGCGAGGGCGATTTTATTAGCTATGGTTGGCGCATCCCATTTATTGCCAGCGCGTTGCTGGTTTGGGTAGGCCTTTATGTACGGTTAAAAATATCCGAAACACCTGAGTTTATGAAGATAATAGACAATAACCAGCGCTCAAAAATACCGGTTGCTGATGTTTTTGTTAAACATACTGCAGCTATCACATTAGGCACACTGGCTACTATTACCACCTTCCTGCTGTTTTATTTGATGACGGTATTTACGCTAAGCTGGGGTACTTCAGCGCTGCATTATCCTAAAAGCAATTTCCTGATCATACAGATGATATCGATGCTGTTTTTCGGTTTGGGCACTCCGCTTTCGGCCACACTAGCCGATAAGTACGGGCGCAACAAAATGCTTGTTGTAGCAACCATCTTAATTATGGTATTCGGGATTGTCTTCGCTCCTTTATTTACCACAGGCAGTTTGTTTATAACCGCTGTATTCCTATCGCTGGGCATGTTCCTGATGGGCCTTACCTATGGACCGATAGGAACTGCGCTTGCCGGTATTTTTCCGCCATCGGTGCGTTATACCGGTGCTTCGCTCGCATTTACGCTGGCCGGTATTTTAGGAGCATCGCTTACGCCGTATTTGGCAACCACATTAGCGCATAATTTCGGGCTTGCCTATGTTGGCTATTACCTTACAGCGGCTTCAACAGTTACGCTGTTAGCCTTACTCGGCGCCAGGAAAATAATGAAGCAGCAAGCCGAATAAGGCTTTTTAAGTTTGTATTTTATTGTCCGTTTTAAATTCAATGCGTAATGCGGGCATAAGACTCAGCATTTAACGCAAAAAAGTTTATTTTGATAAATCGATTTAGCAAATTACTTGTACATTAGCTGAACCTAATGGGCCGCAAGCCGCAATTGATTTTTCAAAATGAAAACTAATAAAGTTCAACTAATTTTATTACTGGTTGCCATACTGCAATCAGTCACAATTTTTATCGCCAATGCGCAAATAATCAAAACACCGCACGGAATCCTTGTTAAAGCCGGAGACCAGTTGGTAGGACTATCGGTAGCCAAGGATGCGGCATTTTGCTTAAGCTTAAACGACTCAATAGCGCCATCCATCATTAAAAGTATTTTTATTGACAAGAGCAATAGCGCTACCACCCCGTTTACGGTGATTTCCGCGCGTCCCTCATACGGTATCAAAACGTCATATGGAAAATTGATGATCAATACCGACACTAAGGTATGGTCATTATTCGACGCAGGGGGCCGGGTACTTATAAGTGATGGTGCTTTTTCATCAACGGGCAAGGCAATACAGATCACCCATACAGCAACAGGACTGCTTTATGGCTCCGGGAACAACTCATCCAAAAAACTTGAGAAAGATCAGTCGGGTTCTTCTGCCAGCAATGGCGTTGCCGATATTCCGTATTTTTGGAATAGCGGGGGCTATAGCTCGTTTGGCGTTTCGGCAAATGATGATAATCCTGCAACCTGGAACCGGGCTACAGATAAAGCAACCTTAACCTGGAAATTCCCCGGAAGATCTGCAAATTTATACCTATGGCCCGCAAAAACCATGTATGATGCTGCACGCGGATACGTGAAGCTTACCGGGAAGCCCAAGCTGCCGCCGAGGTGGGCATTTGGTTACCTGCAAAGCAAATGGGGCTGGGACGACAGCACTTATGTAGCCGATGTTGCCACTAAGTTCCGTACGCATAAATTGCCGGTAGATGCGTTTATTTTCGACTTCGAATGGTATACCACCCTACCCGACTATGCCGTGAAAAAAGAAGGCAAAGAAGGATTTTCTGACTTTACCTTTAATCCCAAAGTGTTCCCCTCTCCTGCCAAACAAATAGCTAATTTAAAAAGCGAGGGCTTTAAATTTATCGGCATCCGCAAGCCGAGGCTGGGTAATGCGGCGAGGCTGGATACAGCAAGAAAAAACGGTTGGCTGATCAGCCCGAAAACTGATAACCGCGACTTAAACTTCAGCAATCCTGCCCTGCGAAAATGGTATGAAGAAAGAAACCGCCCATTGATCAAAGCAGGTGTTGATGCCTGGTGGGACGACGAGGGCGAATCATATTACACCTGTTATTACTGGTGGAATAAAGCACAATACGACTTACTGGCATCCGCCCGGCCAAATTATCGCCACTTTACCCTTAACAGGGCATTCAGCCCCGGCGACCAGCGTTTGGGCTATAGCACCTGGAGCGGCGATATTCCTTCAACCTGGCCCTCTTTGGTTAATGTGCCAATGGACCTGCTTAATTTCAGCCTGGCAGGAATGTACTACGGCTCTTGCGACATCGGTGGTTTCCAGGGAACGCCGACCAAAGAAATGTTAGTGCGCTGGTTCCAGGCGGGGGTATTTTTACCGATAATGCGCGCTCACTCCAACATAGGCACAACTCCCCGTTTTCCTTATTTATGGGATACCGACGGTGAAGCTGCCATGCGTAAAGCATTGAACCTGAGGTACCAGTTACTGCCTTATATCTATAGCCTGGGGCACGAAGCCTACAACTCCGGCGCTCCCATTATGCGGCCTTTGGTTATGGAGTTTCCGGCAGATACAACCGTTGCCAACATGACGGACGAATGGCTGATAGGCAAAGGCATGTTAGCTGCACCCGTACTAAATGCCGGCGGTAAGCGAAATGTATATTTACCCGGCGATACCTGGTATGATTACTATACCGGCGATGTGATCAAAGGCCCTAAAACTATTTCGGTTGATAAGGCACTCGATGAGATCCCGGTATACGTGCGCGCTGGTACCATACTTCCGGTTGGCCCTGTTATTCAATATTCGGAACAAACTTCCAATACCCCGCTTGAAATCCATATCTATCCCGGAAAAAACGGCAGCTTTAAAATGGTAGAGGATGATGGGGTATCCTACAATTACACTAGAAGCGACACACGAACAACAGATTATTATTGGAGCGATAAAACCAAAACATTAACATGGAATGTAACCGGCCGCTATGCCGGCAAAAATATTTATAAAACCATGAAAGTAGTTTTGGGTAAGGATCAAAAAGTCGCGTCTATCGGCAAAAAAGGACGCCTGGTTTTTAAGTGATGAAAGCAGGTCCCACTTTGATTGTGACGAGGAATTGATTACCCTGATTATCGTATTATTTTCCTTAGAATATCCCCCGACATGATTCCCATCAGGACATAACGTGATCGGCGTCATTTTGTCAAGCCTGTCTGCTGCGTAAACTTGTAAGAGGAAAATCAAGCATCATGAAGGGGATTATCATTTATCAGGGTAAATATGGCGCCACGGAGCAATATTCACAGTGGCTGAGTTCATCGTTACACTTGCCATCACTGAAGGTCGAAGACGCAACAACGGATGTACTGGCAGGTTATGACCTCATCATTATGGGAAGTTCGGTGTATGTCGGCAAGCTGGTTATACGAAAATGGCTAAGGCAAAACCTCGGCTTACTGGCTGGTAAAAAACTTATCTTGTTTATCGTTTGCGGCACAACAGCCGAAGATAAGATCCAGCAACAGCAACTGGTGCACAACAACCTCGATCCCCTGATCAGGAAAAGTACCGAAGTATTTTTCCTGCCCGGCAGGTGCATTGTTTCCAAATTGTCCCTGATTGACCGCCTCGTTTTAAAAATGGGCGCCATGATGGAAAAAGATCCCAGGAAGAAAGCGGTTATGAACAATGGTTTTGATGGCATGGATCAAAAATGCCTGGATAACCTTATCGAAGTGGCCGAGCCCTTCCTAAACCCTGAACCGGTGACAAGCACGCAATAAAAGCACAACAAAAAAAGGGAGATAGCTAGATGTTAGGTAAATTAAACGAAGAACAGATAGAAAACTTGCTCAAAAAGCAAGTCACAGGCCGTATTGCTTGTACTGACCACGGCTTGCCCTATATTGTGCCGGTAAACTATGTTTATGATGGAAAACAGATCATCAGTCACAGTGCTCCCGGCAAAAAGGTTGAAATGATGCGAAAGAACCCTCGTGTTTGTTTCCAGGTCGACGAGATCAACACCATTTTCAATTGGCAGAGCGTGGTAGCCTGGGGCCTGTTTGAGGAAATCACCGATATGGCTGAAAAGGAACAGGCTATTTTGGCCCTGACCCACCGCATAATGCCCTTCGCTGAAAAACCAATCAATCATACTTCCCACGGATTGGCAGAAAATGAAGAAGATGTTGGCACCAGGCTAGACCTGATCTTATATAAGATAGTGCTGATTAGTAAGACCGGCCGGTTTGAGCGTACTTAGTCAACGGGTTCAAGAATTGCTATTAAATAAATCCGCAAGCAGACACATTTTATTTATTTCTTCAAAACGACAGGGGCTACCGGATCGGGAACGATTGGTTTCCCCCGCTCCACCACCTTGTCATTTACTCCCAAGGTTCCACTATAGTTAAGACGTACAAACAAGTTTAAGCGCCCTGCTTAATTTAAAACCATTGTATTGCTGTTTAATAACAAGCTTATCGTTGATTCTTCTAATTTTTTCGAAAAAACTATAAAGCAGTTTGTAAACTATAAAATTAGTTTTTTACATTTGAGTAACTACAAAAATAGTTAATATGCCTTTCAAAGAACTCACCAAAGCGGAAGAAACTGTAATGCAATTATTATGGCAATTAAATGAGGCCATGGTAAAAGATATCATTGAACAGATGCCTGAACCCAAGCCGGCTTATAATACAGTATCAACCGTTGTGCGGGTTTTGGAAGGCAAAGGTTTTGTCGGCCACAAAGCATACAGCAATGTGCATATGTATTTCCCATTGGTAAGCGAATCGGAGTATAAGAAATTCACATTCGACAAAATGATGAGCGGCTATTTCAGCAACTCGTACAAAAGTTTAGTATCGTTTATTGCAGACGAAAAGAAACTGGATTTACGCGAACTGGATGAATTAACTCAACTGATAGCAGATCTTAAACGCAAAAAGAAATGAACATGCTGTATTATCTTGCAGAAGCTAATTTATACCTTGGCGTATTTTATTTGGCCTACTGCTTATTTTTAAATCGAAACACGCACTACCAGCTAAGCCGGGGCTACCTGATATTTAGTTGTGTAGTCGCTTTTATACTGCCGCTTGTCCAGGTAAGCGCGTTAAGGTCGGTTAAGCCTGTTGAACCAGAGCGCACGTTAAGCCCGGTTACGTTTGCGACCCCTGCAATTACTGCTACCGAAGCCATACCTCCTGTTATCTCCCCGGCGGTAAAAGTTGCTAAACAGTACCGCTATCAGCCCCCCACTCCGGCCTCGCCAGCAGCTCCGGCATTGACCGAACGGCATCTTAGCTGGCAGGAAGGTTTACTATATGCCTATCTTGTTGGCGCAGCCGTTTTATTTTTTATGCTTTTTATTAAACTTTATACGTTGTTCAAAATGTTCAATAATAAGCAAACCGTTAATGAAGGTAAATACCGAATAGTCTATTTGAAGGGACCAGATATGGCCTTTTCATTTTTCAACTATCTTTTCATAAGCACCGATATACATGGGGCCAACACCATCATCAGGCATGAGCTGGTACATATCAGGCAAAAACATTCGATCGATATTATATTGCTTGAATTGCTGAAGATTGTTAATTGGTTTAACCCCTTCGTCTACCTTTTACAAAACAGCTTAAAAACCATACATGAATATATTGCCGATGAGCAAACGGCAGCATACGAAAGCGATACGTTAACATACGCTTCGTTTTTGTTAGACAGCGCTTATGGCGCAGGGGGGACGTCAATTGCAAATTCATTTTTCAATTATAACTTGCTAAAAAAGAGAATTATCATGTTAAATCAGCAACGTTCCGGTAAAATGGCGAGGCTGAAGTACCTGGTGGCTGTTCCAATTTGCGCTGCGCTATTATGCACCTCTACTCTTTTGTTCAGTAAAACGTATAGTTGGGTTGATCTTGCCCCCGCCGGCGTAAAATCACCTGGTAAATATGCTATGCTAAATGCCAGGTTTACCGCAAAACGGAAACTCTTAAAAATTACAGAAAACGGAGTAACCACCATCGCCAATCAGCTCTCCGTTGATCAGCAAAACAAAAAAGTTGCTTATACAGCCGCAACAATTACCAGGGCCGATAGCTTGTCATTACTCAAAAACCACAACATTAAGGTTGAAGTAGTTGCGGATAGCACAAAATTTACCACCAGGGATGGGCGGCCAATATTACCCGTTGTAAATGTTGACGGTTATTACCTTATGGATCATTTTCTACGCAATAACATCCATTACACTTCAGCCAAAGGCGAAAAAGGTGGCCTGGTAGAAGTAGGCTTCGCGCTGGATAAGGACCGCCGCATAACGAATGCCAGAGTTGTTAAAAGTGGGGGTGCCAAATTAGACGCGCTGGCGCTAAACGGTTTTAACGCCTACAAAGGTGTGATTAATGACGACCCTGGTAAAAATTTAAAAATAGGCGTATATTTTTTTACAGGTGATTATTCCATATTTAAAACCGATTCACTCGGGAATGATCCTGAATTTGGAGGAGAATTGATTATAACCAATTACAAATATTCAGCGACTCGTACCATCAAAGGTTATGAATATGACGAGAGTAACGTTGGTTTTCCCGGCGATAATGGTAATACAGCGTCTGCTAAAGTGGTAATATACGACAAGAACGGCGAGGGCGCCTGGTATTTTCAAAACAAATGCACACCCGCTGATTTAAAAATGCTGAAGGATAAATACGGCTATACCTTTCCGTCTGCTGCGTCGATGGCTATCCAATTTTTTCATCCCAATGACAGACATAGCCGTTTAGCCTATATTTTTGATGCGGTATCCTACCTGGATGCGCCGTATGCCAACCAATTTTATAACTATATGCTCGACAGCGTCAAATATCCCGAAAAAGCCAAAAAGGCGCTTATCGGGGGCGTTGTGGTGTTGAACTTTAAGCTGGATAACGACGGGATGATAGGCAACGTTAATGTGGCGCAAAGCGCGGGCAAGGGTTTTGATGAAGCAGCTGTTAGCGCTTTGCAATCGTATAAGTTTGCTATTAAGGATAGCCCAGGTAAACACAGTATGGCCGTGACATTTTGTGTTGCAGAAAACAAGTATCGCCCGGTTGTAGGCGAAGACGTAAAAAAGGATGGGTATGTAGGTGAATTGGCGATCAGCGATGTTAAGTCAATGTTTAAAATGGGAACAGCTAAATATTATCCTGCTGGAACAGTTATACAAAAGGTGGGACACTAAAAAAGCCGGATACGGTCTTTTAATTCTGTAGCGAACGTGAAATCGAAACGCCTCAAGTATTTCGACTTGAGGCGTTTTCTATTGTAAACTGTATACTATCGTAACATTCCTGCTTATTTTGTGGCTAAGCGTTAACGCTTAACCCTGTTTTTTTTCTCTTGTCAAATACTGCAAACTAAAATACAAAACAAAGCTGTATGTAAAGCGTACCTCATGGGCTACCTTTTCGTTAAAAAGTCTTCAGACTTACGCCTAAATACTGTTTAACGAAAATCCTGGTTTGACTGCAAATATCCTATTCCTGCTATAGTCCGTTTACTATTGTCTAAATGTTGATGCTGTCGAGTTTGCTCTCAGAGGCAATCAACTCCGGCCATTCACTAAAAAGCTGTTTGTAATACGCTATCCCATTCTGCAACTGCGCCTTAAATTTATCCAGGTGTTTTCTTTTCTTATCATTCAGATCTTTGATGTGTTTCTCCAGATCAGCCTGCAGGTAATCAATATAAAGGTTCAGCTCCTTGATAAAAACATGTGGTCGTTTAATATTTTCCAGCAGGTCGAGCCTGCCATAAATGTGGCTTACCATTTCCTCCAGCGAATAAATCCTGGAGAAATAGGCCATATTGGGGCCTGGGCATATTGACACTGCGGTATTTTCCTTTGGCTTGTTAATGTTGTATTTTAGATATGCTGAGGAACAAAGGCCCTCGCAAAGGCAAATTTTCTCAGTTATGGTATCAAACTGTTCCCGGTATTCATCTTCAGGCAGCGATAAAGCCTGTAATTGCTTTATTTTTAAATTCTGGTATTCTCTCGATGATGTGCAGATGGGCTTTTCCGTAAATTCTGTATTGGTGCACAAGTACTTTTTGGTGCAAGGACTACCCGGACGATCGTTTTCAATCCGTTCGTTTCGTTGTTTTTCCATCGATGCCGGCTTAAAATTATTGAAAAGGATCCCCAGTGGCGATGCGCCGCTTAAGTAAAAATCGTCCTCCCTTGCCCCGGCCAGCTGCATTAAAGTTTCCTCGTCTACATTTGTCACTTCCGGCACAAGCAGGAAGGGGCTTCCCCAACCGGTGGCATCCAGGTGGTAACGCTCCATCAGGAAATTGCTTTCCGCGGCGGTTCCTATCCCACCCTGAACGCTCAGGCGTTGTTCCGGCACCTGGTCGCAGGCAATGTTCTTGTTTATCAAGGCACCCTGGTATATTGAATAAAGCTCATCCACCATTTCCTGTCTTTTTTCTTTAAACTCTTCCAGTATCGGTCCCAATAAGAAGCCATCTGTGGCGAAAGCATGGCCACCGCAATTCAAGCCCGATTCTACCCTGAATTCTGATACCCACAAGCCTTTTTTAGCCAGGAATTTGGCTTGTATAAGGGCTGAACGAAAATCGCTTACCTTTAAAATTATCCGCTTGCGTAGTTTCCCCGTTTTATCCGGGAAAAAATCGTTAAATGATTCAATATAACTATACAGCCTTGGATTCATCCCCGCCGATAAAATAATTGCCGATTCCAGGTCGCTTTCTGCAAATCCGCGTAATGCAGCTAATGCATCTGTATTTTCGCTGCCTGTATACTCTCCCTCAGCAGTGAAATTCATTTTATCCACCTTCGACATGATATTGACATCGATGGAGCCCTTGGTCATGTGCTGACGCAGGATATTCTGGAAGATTGCCTTTCGCTCATTATCCGGATATTCCATCATCAGGTCGTAACCTTGTCTCAACAATGCTTTTTCAGGAAGTAGTTCGAAATACCGGCACAGATCGCTGCCGGCTTCAAATAATTCGGCCTTTAAATTTTCAAATTGCCTGTTTACAGCCCGGGCCAGCAGGTTGAGATAAGCGGTGATTCGCCTGGCCCTGCTGTCCACCTCGGACTTTGAAATGGCATTGTATACTTCATTATTTTTTTCTGAATGGTATTCCCGCATTCTTTCAATCAACTCGTCATCAACGATGGAGAGCACGGAAGAAATACCATAACGGGAAACTTTAAGTGGTGTATCGATGGAATAACCAAGTCCTAGTACAGGAATATGGAATGTGTGGCTCATGTTATCAGTTTTGAATGGCCAAAGCTACATAGCCTGTTTTGCCTGAAAATTGACGAAGGTCACATTTTGCACGTTTTATTGTCATTCTTTAATTTCTTCAAACCCGGCAGCTTTGGACGTTAAGAAAAATAAGCATGGCGGGAAGCACGATCCTCGAAAAAACCACCTGTTATCACTGCGGTGATGACTGCGAAACTTTAAATATCAACATTGATGAAAAAAACTTTTGCTGTAATGGATGTAAAGGTGTTTACCAGGTATTATCTGAAAATAAACTTTGCAGTTATTATACCTATAATGATCACCCCGGCGCATCTCAGGAGCACACTGATAAGCGGTTTGATTATTTAAGCGAACCCACCATAATCAGTGAGCTGATTGATTATACCGACGCGGAAAAAACAATTGTTACCTTTTATATCCCGCAGATCCATTGCAGTTCATGCCTATGGCTGCTGGAACAATTGAATAAAATTAATCCTGCCATTCATTCCGGGCGGGTTGATTTTCTAAAAAAACAATTAAACATCAGGTTTGATCACCGGCAGATTAGTTTACAACAAGTGGTAGAGTTGCTGGATGACATCGGTTACGAACCGCTGATCAGTCTGCAGGATATTATCAAGGAACAAAATGCTGCAACAAAGGACAACCTGGTTAGTAAAATAGCGGTTGCCGGGTTTTGTTTCGGCAATGTGATGCTACTCAGCTTTCCTGAATATTTCGGTATGGCTGCCGCTGAACGCTCGTTTAAATATTTCTTTGGACTGCTTAACATCCTTTTTATTTTACCGGTTGTATTTTACAGCGGGAGCGGTTATTTTATTTCAGCCTGGCAAAACCTGCGCAATAAGGTTTTAAATATTGATTTTCCCCTGGCGTTGGGAATTGCGGTATTGTTTATTCGTTCTGTTGCTGAGATCATTACCAGGAGCGGTGCGGGATTTGCAGATACACTTTGCGGGCTGGTGTTTTTCTTGCTGATTGGAAAGTTTGTACAAAAGAAAACCTATCACCACATTTCCTTTGAGCGGGATTATCGCTCCTTTTTCCCTGTTGCTGTTCAAATTATAGAGGACAGTACGGAACGGCCTGTTCCTTTGTCCCAACTCCAAACCGGCCATCGCATAGTGATCCGCCATAACGAGATCATCCCGGCCGATGCCATTTTATTAAAAGGAGAAGCACTGGTGGATTTCAGTTTTGTTACCGGCGAAGCAATCCCGGTTGGTAAAACTTTAGGCGAAATCATTTATGCTGGTGGCAGGCAAACTGGTGAAGCCATCGAGCTTGAGGTGATAAAGCCCGTTTCACAAAGTTACCTTACCCAGCTTTGGAACAATGAAGCATTTACCCGCAAACAGGATAACCGGATGCAAACCTTTAATGACAAGGTTAGTAAATATTTTACAATTGTGCTGTTGACCATCGCCTTTGCTGCCTTTCTTTTTTGGGCGCCCACTGATTTTAAAAGAGGACTGGCTGCATTCACCGCAATATTAATTGTAGCCTGCCCCTGTGCTCTGGCATTAAGTACACCTTTCACCATGTCCGCGGCGCTGGGTGTTTTCGACAAAAATCGTTTCTACCTAAAAAACACAGCTGTTGTTGAACAGCTTGCAGCTATCGATACCATTGTACTCGATAAGACTGGAACCATTACTAATGGAAATAACAGCAGGATCGAACTAAAAGCTGACCTGACCACTGAACAAAAGCAATTGGTATATAGTGTTTGTATGAATTCAAGCCATCCGTTGAGCCGGATGATTTGCCACTTTTTAGGCAGGGAGGAGCGTTTAGAGGTAACGCGTTATACAGAAATTGCCGGTAGAGGTATTACGGCTGATATCTATCCGCACAGGTTGCGGATAGGAAGTCGAAAATTCGTGCCGGGTCCACAGGCAACAAAGCCGGAAACAACTTGTGTGCATATAATGATCGACGAAAAATATCTCGGCTACTTTTCCTTTGTTCAATCTTATCGTAACGGCCTTGAGAAAATTGCCGAACTTAAAGGAGGCTACAACCTGCAATTACTTTCTGGCGACCAGAACCACGAACTGCCGGAATTATTGCCATTTTTTGGTTTTGAAGCCAATATGCATTTTAACCAGTCGCCGCAGCAAAAACTGGATTTTATCCACAGCCTGCAAGCTAATGGAAATAAAATAATGATGATTGGCGATGGGCTGAATGACTCGGGCGCATTAAAGCAAAGTGACCTCGGTATTGCCGTAACAGATAACGTAAATAACTTCTCGCCGGGAAGCGATGCTATCCTTGACGGCAGCTCGTTTCACCTGCTGCCCGTGTTTCTCCGTTTTTCGAAGGATACTGTTAAGATCATCCATTTTTCATTCTTAATATCTCTTACTTATAATTTAATCGGGCTGAGCTATGCCATAACCGGTAAACTATCGCCGTTAACTGCTGCCATACTGATGCCGGTAAGCACCGTTACCATCATTTCATTTACAAGCCTGGCTACACATTTTGCGGCAAAACGGAGGAACCTTTTATGAGCATTCTTTATTTTTTAATCGGCTGCAGCGTGCTGCTTGCCCTTGTTTTTTTAGGTGCATTTTTCTGGGCGCAAAAAAACGGGCAGAATGACGACTTATATACACCATCCATGCGCATGCTGCTTGATGAAGAGGAAACTCCACCGGAAAAATGATGATCGTCATTTTTTTAACTAATAGGCATCATTCCCCCGAAAAATGGGGCAGCCTAATTTTACACCCATCAAAAAGAAACACTTTATGCAGCCTGAAAAATTTTACTATGACAACAAGATCGTCCGGAACTTCGGTATAGCAACCGTAATTTGGGGCATTGCCGGCATGACCATCGGCCTCCTGATAGCAATACAGCTATACTATCCGGGTGCAAATATGCACAACCAGTACACTACCTTCGGCAGGATCAGGCCCTTGCATACCAATGCAGTAATTTTTGCATTTGTAGGTAACGCCATCTTTATGGGCGTTTATTATTCTCTGCAACGCCTGCTTAAAGCAAGGATGTTTAGCGATACGCTAAGCGCTATCCATTTTTGGGGATGGCAGTTAATTATTGTAAGTGCTTTGATCACCCTACCGTTGGGCATCACAACATCACATGAATACGCGGAGCTCGAATGGCCGATAGATATCGCTATAACTATCATTTGGGTGGTTTTTGGCTGGAATATGTTCGGCACCATATTTAAGCGCAGGGAACGGCACCTGTATGTGGCCATTTGGTTTTACATAGCCACTTTCGTTACCATAGCGGTACTGCATATCGTTAATTCTGTTGAAATACCGGTAACATTCTGGAAAAGCTACATGGTTTACGCCGGCGTACAGGATGCGTTGGTACAATGGTGGTATGGCCACAATGCGGTAGCGTTTTTCCTTACCACGCCTTACTTAGGCATGATGTATTACTTTTTGCCTAAAATGGCAAACCGCCCCATCTACTCTTATAAATTAAGTATCCTGCATTTTTGGGCGCTCATCTTCATTTATATCTGGGCAGGTCCACACCATTTATTATATACCACCTTACCAGGCTGGGCTCAATCATTAGGTGTTGCCTTCTCTATTATGCTGATCGCACCAAGCTGGGGTGGTATGATCAATGGATTGTTGACCTTGCGCGGAGCCTGGGATAAGGTTCGCGATGACGTGATCCTTAAATTCATGGTGGTTGGTTTAACTGCTTACGGTATGGCAACCTTTGAGGGCCCTATGCTGGCGTTGAAACAAGTAAATGCCATTGCACACTTTTCAGACTGGATCATTGCACACGTTCACGTTGGCGCCTTGGGATGGAACGGATTTTTAACTTTCGCCATACTTTATTGGTTGATCCCAAGGATCTACAAAACAGAACTTTACTCTAAAAAACTGGCTTCATTCCACTTCTGGATCGGCACGCTTGGAATACTATTTTATGTAATACCATTATATTGGGCCGGTTTCACCCAAGGCCTGATGCTTAAGGAATTCACCCCGGAAGGCATTCTTAAATATAATTTCTTAGAAACCGTATTGCGCATTATCCCAATGTGGGTTACCCGCTCCCTGGGTGGCGGTATGTACCTTACCGGCGTAATTGTTATGGCTTACAATTTAACCCGTACCGCGCTACAGGGTAAACTGCTGGCGAATGAGCCTGCACAGGCGATGCCTTTAGAACCTGTAAGTACAATGGTTAAAGAAAAAAGCTGGCATCGCAGACTGGAACGCAGGCCCATCCAGTTTATGATCGCTGCGTTAATTGTTATCCTGATCGGTTCATTTATCGAGATCATGCCGACCTTAACGATTGCGTCTAATATTCCAACCATAGCAAGCGTTAAGCCTTACACGCCATTAGAATTGCAAGGCCGTGATTTGTATATCCGTGAAGGTTGTCTTGCCTGCCACTCGCAAACCGTAAGGCCATTCAGGTCGGAAACTGAGCGATATGGTGAATACAGTAAAGCCGGAGAGTTTGTATACGATCACCCGTTTCTTTGGGGATCTGAACGAAAAGGACCAGACCTGGCGCGCGTTGGTAGTAAATACCCCAATGCATGGCACTATAACCACCTTATGGATCCTCGTCTAATGTCGCCCGGAAGTATTATGCCGAACTATGATTGGCTGATTACACAGGACCTGGATACTACCACAACCATTGCTAAAATCAATGCGATGCGAAAAGTAGGTGTACCATATCCGGTGGGTTATGAAAAAATTGCTAACGCCGAGTTGGATAAACAGGCAAGGGGCATTGCTGCTAACCTCGCTACAGACCACATCAGGGTTTCCAGCAGGAAGGAAATAATTGCTATTACGGCCTACCTGCAAAGACTGGGAATGGATATTAAAGCGAATAAAATAACCTCCAAATAATTATATCATGTTTGATCAATTTGTAAAAGATGTTTCAGGGAAGGAAATGTACCTGATCTTCTCCCTATGGATATTCCTAGTGTTCTTTGTTGTAGTAAGTATCATGCTTTTTATCACCAAAAAACAGCATATAACTTACATGAGTGATCTTCCATTGGAAGATGGAACCCAAGAATTACCTCAATCATTACCACTATGAGCTATTTATCAATCATCACATTAGTTGACGATCACAGCTTGCTCTCCGGCGATCTGGAAAACTATATAGGCTACGGCGTTATCATCAGCATGTTGTTGCTGTTTCTTATGGTAATGCTTGTGCTGCTAAGGACATTTAAAGTGCTCACGAGGATCGCTTTCAGGTCACAAGGCCTTACAAATGAACAGATCGAAGCAGAAATGAACCCGGTAAAACCTAAAAAGGATAAAAAGGCCAAAGCGGAGGTTTGGAATAAAATACTTTCCCTAAGGCCTTTATCTGAAGAAAAGGAAATGCTGATTGCCCATGATTATGACGGGATCCAGGAATTGGATAACCCTATCCCCGCGTGGTTCATGTGGCTATTTTACGGCACCATCATTTTTGCTGTGGGTTACCTGCTTAATTATCACGTTTTCAATACCGGGGCGCTTCAAGACCAGGAATATAAAACAGAAATGGCACAGGCGGAAATTGCTAAAAAAATATATTTAAGCAAGGCTGCCAACCAGGTTGATGAAAATACGGTAAAGCTGGTTCATGATCCCGTTGTAATTGCAGCAGGCAAAGCAATATTCGTGCAAAATTGCGTAGCGTGCCATGGACCGAATGGAGCAGGAAATGTTGGGCCAAATTTAACAGATGATTACTGGCTACACGGCAATAAAATAAGCGACCTGTTTAAAACCGTTAAATACGGGGTTTTGACAAAAGGAATGCCGACCTGGGAAAAGATATTATCTCCTAAACAAATCTCTGATGTGGTAAACTATGTAAAATCTATTCACGACTCCAATCCGCCAAATCCCAAAGCGCCACAAGGTGTAAAGGAAACCGAGAAGGACGATAAACTGGCTTCAAACTAAAAAACAATGGATTCATTACTGGAGGCAAGTGACGATGGGAAGCGAAAATGGATGTATCCATGGATCCGGAAGGGCCGGTATTATAAATGGCGGAGTTGGCTGAGCTATGCTTACCTGGTTCTGTTTTTTACAGGCCCGTTCCTGCGGATCAACGGACAGCCATTTTTAATGCTCAACGTCATCGACCGGCAATTTGTACTGCTTGGGCAGGTTTTCTGGCCGCAGGACATATTCCTGTTCATGTTGGCATCGCTGGTATTTGTGGTCTGCATCGTGTTATTCACCATTGCCTTTGGGCGCATCTTCTGCGGCTGGATCTGTCCGCAAACCATATTTATGGAAATGGTTTTCCGGAAGGTGGAAATCTGGATTGAGGGCGATGCCAACAAAAGAAAAAAACTGGATGCCGGCCCCTGGGATAAGGATAAAATAAGAAAAAAAACATTAAAGCATTTTCTGTTCCTGGTACTGTCGTTCTTAATTGCCAATACCTTTTTGGCTTATATTATCGGAAGCGAAAACCTGGTTAAGATCATAACGCAGCCCATCAACCTGCATTGGGTAGGCTTTTTTAGCATCTGGGTATTCACAATAGTTTTCTACCTGGTATACAGCCGGGTACGGGAGCTGGTTTGTACAGTGATATGCCCCTACGGCAGGTTGCAGGGTGTGTTGATGGATGAAAACACGTTGGTTGTTGCCTATAACGAAGTACGGGGAGAACCGCGCGGAAAATTGGACCGCACCGAGTTTTCGACAAAAGGTGACTGCGTTGATTGTGGTTTGTGCGTTGCTGTTTGCCCAACCGGCATTGATATCCGCAAAGGGACGCAATTGGAATGTATCAACTGTACCGCTTGTATCGACGCCTGCGATGAGGTGATGGACAAAATTCATAAACCGCGCAACCTGATTGGCTACTACTCCGAAACAATGATCCACACACAGCAAAAACCATCATTCAATAATCGAATGAAAGGCTATAGTGCCGTGATAGCAGCGCTAATGGTTGTGTTAAGTTACTTTATTTTCAGTCGTACCGACATGGATATAACCGTGATGCGGGGCGCAGGCATGCTTTACCAGGAACAACCAAACGGCTATATCAGCAATATTTACAATGCAGATATTACAAACAAGGCCAACACAAGCCGTTCAATTATCTTAAGACCCGAAGATCCGAATATCAAATTAAAATACATCCAGGCTCCGGGGATTGCAGGGAAGGGCGGCGAGGTAAAAGCAGTGTTTTTTATACTTATTCCCGCAAATAAAATCCAGGCATTAAAGACCGATGTGCGGCTTGAGCTAATATCAGGCAATAAAATTATACAAACCGTTACGACCACATTTGTAGGTCCGTTAAACAATTAGAATTATGAACTGGGGAAAGGCAACTGTATTGATCTTAATTGTATTTGTGCTGTTTATAGGCAGCATGAGCTATTTTATGTTCAGGTCTCCTAAGGATGATTACGATCACCGGTATTATGAAGATGGGATAAATTTCGATCATGATTACAACCGCGAGGCACAGGTGGCGAAGGACCATGCGCAACCAGAGATTAACTTTAAAACAGATTCCATCAAATTTAACTTTCCGCAGATAGTTGATGGGAAGGTGAAACTGGTGAGACCCGCCAGTGATGCCGCTGATAAAATCTTTCCGCTGGAAGGTAAGGTTATTACAATTCCTGTATCACAATTGATGAGGGGTAAGTGGAAGCTGGTGTTTGAGTGGAAAAGCAACGATAAGGCATACCTGTATAACACAGAAATATTTATAAAATGAGCAATAATGAGATCGCTTTTTTTATTGGTTTATTTGGAAGCGTTCATTGTGTAGGCATGTGCGGCCCGCTTGCACTGGCAGTACCATCTTTTCAAAACCGCTGGTGGCTCATCGTGTTCGATAAGCTGCTTTATAATATCGGGCGTATAATCACCTACTCTTTTTTGGGCTTGCTTATTGGTCTTATTGGCAAACAGCTCTGGCTATCCGGCCTGCAGCAGGGGGTCAGCATAGTGAGTGGCTTACTTATCATATTGGCCGGTTTTTCAAGGATCTTTAAAATTCAGTTTCCCGGCAGTAAGCTATTGCTGCCTGTTAACCGCCTGTTAAATTATGCACTCCGGCATAAGGCGGGGCATCTGGTTGTCGGCTTGCTCAATGGCTTTCTGCCCTGCGGGTTTGTTTACCTGGCCCTCGTTGGCGCTATAAATAGCACATCTCCAATAGCAGCTTCCGCTTATATGTTTTGGTTTGGCATTGGCACATTTCCGCTGATGTTATTGGCGATGGTCAGCAGTGGCTTTATTAGTCCGGCAATTCGCAGGCATATCAATAAAGGAATGCCCTACCTGATGGTTTGCCTTGGCCTATGGTTTATGTTGAGAGGGATGGGCTTAAATATTCCCTACCTTAGTCCTCAAAACCAAACTTCAGGTACCAGCGTTTGCAATTAACCCGATCAGCATGTTAAGACACAGGGTACTAAGTGAAGATATATACACAATGTTAAGTTAGCTTCCCTGCTCGGCATGGTTTTTTAGCATTTTCTGTACTAACCACAAATGTAACCGGTCATGCAGCTTTATTCGCCGAGCGGATCGCCATGGAAGATTGGAAGACCGCAAGAGTAGTGGCGTTGTGGATGTTTCTTTTTCTTGCCGGCGCCTTTGTCTCCAGCCTGATCGTTTCGCGCATAGGGCGAAACCAACGGTTCTCTACGTTATCCCTATTCTTATTGAAATAAGTATTTTGCTGGCCGCGAGCTTTTTTGGCTACCGGTATGACCGGAGCCTTGTTGCGAAGGAAATTTTTGCCGGCAGCCTGCTCTTTGCGATGGGCCTTCAAAACTCCCTTGTGTCGGGATCTGTTGTAAGAACTACGCATTTGACAGGAACCTTTACCGATCTCGGGATAGAGCTGGCCCAGGTATTGCAAAAGAACCGGGATGACAGGTCTGCACTAAAGTCAAGGATCATGCTGCGTGCAGCCATAATCTTCTTTTTTATGGCAGGCGCTTTGGCCGGAGCGTTTCTATACCGTCGCCGGGGTTTCGATGCCTTCCCGATCCCCGTGGTGTTAATGTTGATCGCTTTGCTTTATGATATTTTAAGGATCACCGTTAAACGCTATTACAGGCAACTGCATCCTGTTAAAAAAGACTAAAGGAATGATAATTATCATTTTTGGGTGCGATTTTGATCATTCTCCTGCTTTTGTTTACTAACCATCTTTGTATAAATAAAATATATAAACATGGCAACTATAAAAATAAGCAGTTCTAAAAATTGGAATGTTGACACTGCAAATCAAGTACAACATAGTTCTATATGGAATAAATTCACAAATATGGCAGATAGCCAGGCGGACAATAAAACGCTTTGGTTTGTGGTTTCGCTAATTGCACAGGGCGTATTATTTTTGCCGGTGCCTGCAATATTAATATACTATTACAATGCACCGGTATTGATTGTAGCAGCAACCCTGACCTTGTTTTTTGCAAACGTGATTGCAGGCATGGGCGGAGCCGGAATCAGAACACTGTTAACCTTGGTTTTTGCAAGCGTAATTGCTCACTTGTTGATGCTGATAGGTTTTATCCTTTTTTTATAGGCTCATGCTAAATTTTTGGCTTTCGGGCTCGGCCTTCCACAAACGGTCATCGAGGGCCATGCAGATGTTTCTAAGAAACCGCCTGCCAGATTCAGTTACCTCAATCCCGGATGAATGAAGCTTGATCAGGTCATCGACGGCAAGAGGCTGTAATCTCTCAATTGCTGCCGAAACGAAAGTTTCTATAGCCGCATCCCATGTAGTAATACCCCTGCACATGATATTCAAAATGTGCAGGCGAATGATCATATCTTCGCCCGTTAATAAATGGCCTTTTAACACAGGCAAAACGCCCTCGTCTACCAGGCGCAGGTAATCTTCTACAATTTTAACATTTTGAGAAAACGCTGTTTCCGCATCGCTGATGGAAGAAACACCAAGACCAATCAATAATTTCGTATAGTGATCCGTATAACCCATAAAGTTTCGGTGCAAAGTTCCTGATCGCTCCGCATAAAAAAGTGTATCATCAGGCAATGCAAAATGATCCATGCCTATTTCCAGGTAGCCATAGCTTTTTAGTAAGCTTCTGCCTGTTTCATAGAGTTGTGATTTAGCAGCAGCGTCCGGCAGATCCTGTTCCGTGAAACGGCGTTGTCCGGGTTTTAACCAGGGAACATGCGCGTAACTGTAAAACGCAATCCGTTCGGGCATAAGTTCCGAAACCAGGTTGATCGTATTGATAAGTCCATCCAATGTTTGCAGCGGCAGGCCATAGATAAGGTCGTAATTAACAGAAGTATAACCGATCCGGCGGGCTTGCTGTGTTATCACTTGCACCTGTTCAAAACTTTGCCGGCGGTTAATAATGAACTGCACCTTTGGATCAAAATCCTGGATACCCAGGCTCAGCCTTTTAAAACCAAGATCATATAGCGTCTCTAAGTGGTCAACAGTGGTATTATCAGGGTGCGCCTCAAAACTAAACTCGGCGTCCTTGTGAATAACTGTATCGTTCAGGATGCCATTTATTAGTAGTTGCAGATTATCTGCACTAAAAAAGGTTGGTGTGCCGCCACCTAAATGAATTTCGCGGATAACCGGCGTTTCATCCATTAATTCCCGGTACATCTTCCATTCTTTTAACACCGCTTGTATGTATGGAACTTCAACCCGGTGATTTTTCGTTATCCGGGTATTGCAGCCGCAATAGGTACAAAGATTCTCGCAAAAAGGCAGGTGGATATAAAGGCTGATCCCATCCCTTTGATTGGTCATTTCAAATGTTTGGCTTACAGCCTCCTCCCAGTCGGGTAGATTAAAAGCGGCTGTGTCCCAATAGGGCATCGTGGGGTAGCTGGTGTAACGGGGCGCCGCTACATTATATTTTTCGGTGAGTATCATCAGAGTGAATTTAATACAAAACTATACCCTATTGCTGCGTATATAATTGACTTTCATCAGCAAGAAATATGATGCTTGTCATTTTATCGGAGGAGCAAGGTGGATGTTATTCATAATGGCATGCAAAACCAACGGCTAAATAGCACTCAAAATGTTAGGACGTCACGTTAAAAGATGACCTTTGTCATTATTAAACCGCTCCGGAATATTCACCTTTACAGCAGGTAAAAATCAATTTCAATGAAAAAGTTTCTTCTCCCGACCGACTTTTCAGCCAATGCACTACATGCTGCGGAATACGGCTATAACCTGGCAAAACAGGTAAAAACGGATGTAATTCTTTGCAACGCAGTGATTATTCCTGCAGAGATGCCCCAATCGGGAATGATTGCCTGGCCTATAGAGGAATCAGATGTCCTGTTTCAGGACAGCAATGCTGAACTTAATAGAATTAAATCGCGCCTGGAAAACTCCACCGGCGCAGACGGCTATCGTCCTACCGTAAGTTATATGAATGGGTCCGGCAGCGTTACCGATATTGTAAACCACTTGGTAGACAGCCAGGAAATTGACCTGGTGGTCATCGGAACCCACGGAAGCAGCGGCTTATCCACTTTACTGCTGGGTAACCACAGCCGCCAGATGATTGATTCGATAGAGAGACCCCTCCTGTTGGTTCCACCGACAGCACCAGTGAAACAGATAAAAAAAATAGCGTTCGCTACCGATTTTACCAATCCGGAAGAAGATTTGATACATCTGCACAGTTTAGTAACACTTGCCCGTTTACTTAATGCGGAAATATTACTCACTCATATTTCCAACGAAAAGGCGCAAACACCTGAATTTAACAAATGGATTAAGGAATTTGTTGCGGATTTGTGTAACGGGGCGGCCTATCCTTACATCCACTATCACATTGTTAAAAGTGATAATGTAGGTCGCGGCCTTGATTGGTTATGTAAATATGGGGACGTTGATATGCTGGCCATGGTACATCGTACACACAATTTCATTGACAGCCTTTTTTACGGAAGCCAAACAAAAAAAATAGCTGCGCATATTCCCGTTCCTTTACTTGTATTTCAACAAAAATGAAAAATGATCAGCAGTTAAAAGCGGAAGTGAAGCGTGCAATAGGATTCAAATCCTTATTAAACGCAGCGGCCATAAGTGTTTCGGCAAAGGATGGCGTTGTAACGCTTACTACACCGGTTAATGTTTTTCGAAGCGCCCGGTTTTTTTACTGATAATGATTTTATAAAGAATCAATTCCACATCGTTACCCACATCACTTGCATTGGGCGTAATTCCATGTGACGGGTGGTCATCATCATTTTTCAGAAATGGTATCACCCTGTCAATCAGCTTTTGCATAATCTCTTCCTTTTCACGCAGCACTGTTATTTCTTCAAATGTTCCCCAAAGGATCACGCTCTGCCAGTTGAAAATGCTTTTAATATCATCTACTTCAAAGCAAACTTGCGGATTGCTCCGCATCATATCTATCTTCATACCCTCGGAGGAATGGGCATAAATACTGGTTCCATCATAAACGTAATTCACCGGCACTATGTAAGTAGTGTCGTTTGAATGGCAGCCTATCCGGCCAATTAATTGGCTCTTCAGCAACTCTTCTACCTGGTTTTCGCTTAATTTTCCTAACATAATGTAATTGATTAATTTTTCATTTTGCTCAGGTTCGTGATATTCAACAGGGTTATCGCACTTCCCTTTTTATCAATTAATCCCTCTTCCTTAAAATCCGATAAGGTACGGCTCACCGTTTCGGTAGCCATCCCGGCCATAGCTGCAAGATCTTCCCTGCTGATCTTTATCTGGGAGTCTTTGTCGTCTTGCTGCCTGTGCAGGCGCAGCAGGGCAAGCGCCATTTTCTTTCTGACAGATTGGTAGGCTAATTGTAATAATTGATCTTCCTTTTCGCGGATATTGTTTGATAAAAGTTTGATAAACTCTTTGGCTACTACAGGATAAAGATTTAAAAGCTGCTCTATCTGATCCTTAGGAATCAGGCACAATACGCTGTCTTCCAAAGCAGTGGCAGTATCCGAATAAGATTCATTGGCGAGGATCACGTTTACGCCCAGGTAATCATCAACGGTGTACATGCCTGTCATCAATTCCCTGCCATCCTCCGATAGCTTAATAGTTTTTACTCTTCCACTAATAACGAGATAAAGGCCATTACCGGTATCCCCGTCATAATAAATCACCTGGTTCTTTTTAAATTGCCTGGTCCGGCGTTCCTGCACAATTCTCCTTAACTCACCAAGCCCGTCGTTTTTTGATACAAGCGCATTTAATTTGTCGAGTGATTTGCTGTAAAACTCCAGCGCAATCTCCTTCTTCTTAAGCCTGCTTTCAACGGCGTTTAACAGCTCCATATCGTCAAAAGGCTTGGTAAGGTAATCGTCTGCGCCCATTTCCATTCCTTTCCGTAAATCTACACGCTCTGCCTTTGCTGTTAAGAATATGAACGGAATGGTACCGGTTTCCGGGTTCTTGTTCAGCAGGTACAGCACACCATATCCATCGAGTTCGGGCATCATGATATCACACAAGATAATATCAGGTATAATTTTCGTCGCCAGCTCCACACCTTCCTTCCCGTTTTTGGCACCCTGCACCGTGTAGTTGGCAAGTTCTAATATCTCGATGATATTTTCGCGGATATCGTCATTGTCTTCAATGATCAGTACTTTCTTGCTCATATTCCTGGAAATGTAATAGTGAATAATATACCCTTGCTAACCGTGCTCTTAAAATTTATAGTTCCATTCATCAGCTCAACAAGTCTTTAGTTATCAATAGTACTCATGCCATTTATCGCATTTTGAATAATTGCAATTACAGCGCAGCATTTTGCATATGAGCTACTTGTGGGATAGAGAACGTCTAAAAACAAAGATTGCCAAAGCAAACCGGATAATAAGTGATCAAATTCAAATGAAAAAGTGATGCTGATTACTTTTTACAGCGCCGGGCATCATTTTTTTTAGGCAGATGCTTAGGTAAGTTTGTCTAAAATGATGAGTGAGTTTGCAAGATGAGTGCCTTAACCAGTGAAACCAATTAAATACAGATAAAATGAAAACCATACTTGTTTTTAATGACAACTCACCTGCAGCTAAGCACGCGATTGCCTTTGCCGTTAACATAGCGAAAACAACAGAGGCGGGAATTTTACTGGCCAATACCTCTAAAATAAGTAATAAACTGGCAGATATGGTGGCGGCCGGCCCAGTTGCGGAAAGTAAAGATGATGAGCTGGCTATAGAAATACTGCCCCCGGGGATTGAAAATCTGGACATTTCAGCTATGGACGAAAATCAAATTGCCGGCTTCGTAAACAGCAACCAGGTGTGGATGATGGTTAAAGGCATGCCTAACCACCCATCTGAACTTGTAGCTGAAGATAGTATAAATGTTCAAACTATACTCAATAAGGTGCTTTGTCCGCTGTTGTTGGTTCCGGCCGGCTGGCCAATAAAGCAAATTGAGCGCTTGGTTTATATTACCGATTTACGGTACTGCAGGATTAAAATAGTTCAATACCTCACCCAGTTGGCAAAGCCACACCAGGCAGACCTTCTGATTGCACACCTATCGGCAAAAGGTTTACCAGGCATCGAACAAAAATATGCAATACAACTATTTAATGAGCAGGTTACTTCTAATGTTAAATATGAACAGTTATTTTTCAACAATATCAAAGAGGATGACCTGCCAACTGCTGTTGACGTTATCATCAACGGGATGAATAATGATCTCCTTGTATTGGTCAACCACAGGTTTCATTTTGAAGAAATTATCGGGAGGTACCTGGCGGCCACGCTTCCCGCACATATTACCATTCCTTTGTTGATTTTTCCATCCTGATCATACCGCTCTGAAAGCAAAGAAGATCCTAAGGGGAATTGTCGATATCAGGCATTGATTTTATAAGAAATCAAGCTGTTCATTTTTAAAATAATGCTGAATATCACGTTTTGTAATGACCTGTGTCATCAGGCAAGCGTCGACGGCGAAGGATCTTTACAGCATAATTATGAGGACCATGCAAAAAGTCATACAGTTAATCAGAATGTACATTTTACTATTGCTGTTATTTGCAGCCTCCGATTTGAAGGCGACAGATACAACCGGTATCCGCGCGCAATTAGCAGCACACAGGAATGAACTATATTATCCAAATTCTGTAGAGCGATTTTATAAAGCATCTGGCTATCAACTTGCCTGGATCGCGCCTGATACAGCCAAAACACACGCATTTGATGCCATGCTGTTGCTGGATTGCGTAATCCAATACGGATTGAATCATTCCGATTACCATCCTGATCAGCTATTATACCCAAAGCTCCATAAACTTATGGAGCATCCCGGCAAACCAAACAACCGGCAAGCGGCGCTTTATGATATCATGTTAACAGATGCAGTAATTGCTTTTGTAAATAACCTGCATTATGGCAGGTTGAATCCGGATTGGCCCGCGTCTAAAATAGATAACAAGGTAACAACTAATTTTCGGGCTGAAATTACCCTGGCAAATGCACTCCGGCAAAATGATTTTTACAGCGCAATTATCAGCGCTCAGCCAACTTCGGTATCCTACAAATCCCTGCAATATAAAATGCACCTGGTTACCGGGCTTTATACCGGCGACTGCTACGAAACGCCGCAAAGCGAGATAAGGCTGATGGCTGTTAATCTTGAAAGAATGCGCTGGATAAATGGTAATGCCATTAATTTCATAACTGTCAACATACCGTCTAAAATTTTGAGCTATTACACCAGGGACACTGTTTATAGATTCAAAATAAAAAACGAGATCTCCCGAGATTTACCTTCCGTGTTTAATGAGTTCGCTGCCAGTAAAGGGGTAGTAATTTTACGACAACGAAAAAAAACGCTAACAATACCTGTTGAAGGGAAGCTACTAACAGCAAATAGCTTTATTACCGCACAGGATGCCACTAAATTAGCTTCCCTATTGTCCGGCCAGCCGACCGGTAACCCGCCGCCCGCACATTTTCATTCGATAAAACCATTGGCCGTTTATGTAACGTATTACACCTGCGAAATGCAAAACGGTGAACTAATTACCTATAAAGATATCGATCACCTCGACGCGAAGCTTGAAAGGGCTCTATATCATACTAAAAAGTCTCCAGCGAACTGAAATATCAAAAAACGCGTACTACTTAGGTAAATGAAACTCGCGCCGAATAAAATAATACTATCTTTAAATTGTTACTAAATTTGAGTTTGAAACCAGCTAAAGCATTTTTACAAAAGTCAGGAAACAGATGGATCGTCAGAAGAAACCGACAGACTTAACAACAGCATTGAATCAGTCGAGTGATCCTTATCCGAAATTATATTTCTACCGGCGAATAGTCCAGGCGAAACTTTTTATTGATCAGCATTATGCTGAAAATATTGAGCTTTTCTGCATTGCTGACGAAGCCTGTTATTCGAAGTTTCACTTCATCAGGAAGTTCAAGGAAATCTATCGTAAAACGCCGCATCAATACTTAATTTCTGTAAGAATTGAAAATGCAATGAAATTGCTGGCATCCGGCATTCCGGTTACTGCTGTTTGTGACGCGGTAGGTTTTGAAGAATTGAGTTCCTTTAGCAGGTCATTCAAACGCATAATAGGAATTAACCCATCCGACTATTTGTCAAAACAGCAGGTTCTCAAAAAACAAATAACCGATTCACCATTGACAGTGATACCACATTGCTTCGCCTATCAATATGGCTGGCTAGAGAAATAGCAATTTCGGACAAGTAAGATTGTTATTTTACCTGTTTCTTTGCGTAAACCATTAAAACGCAATGAAATGATAACAAGGATGACACACATGAACATCTATGTCCTGGACCAGGACAGCGCCCTTGATTTTTACGTTAATAAACTGGGACTAAAGGTAGTTATTGATGCGCCGATGAACAAAGACGCCCGCTGGCTTACCGTTGGCGCTCCTGAGCAGCCCGGTTTTGAGATCAACCTGACGCCAATACACGAAAGCCTGTTGCATTCAAAAGATACTGCTGAAGCGCTACGCGATCTTGTAAAAAAGGGAACCTTTGGCGTGGGCATTTTTACCTGCACCGATATTTTTGCAACTTATGAAGAGTTGCGGGCAAAGGGTGTGGAGTTTATTAAACCTCCTACAAAAGAGTTTTATGGAACCGAAGCCTTATTTAAAGACGACTCTGGTAATTGGTTTTCGCTGGCACAACTTAACTAAAAGGAACTATGAAAACTATATTTGATCCCAAAACAAGAGAAGAGGTGCTTGCAAGAATAAACACGCTTAATGAAAACAGCCATGCGCAATGGGGGGAAATGACTGCCTATCAAATGATACGGCATTGTATAATGTGGGAGGAAATGCTGCTTGGCAAAACTATCTACAGGCAATCTTTTCTTGGGGGGTTGGTTGGTAAATTTGCATTGAAGGATATGATGAAGGATGAACCTGCGAAACATAATCTACCCACTGTTCCGTCGTTTAAAATGACCGGACATGGCGATGTGGCGCCCGCCAAAGCAGAGTGGATCAGCCTGATTCATGAACATGAACAGCGGGAAGGCTCGGGATTTGTTCATCCTTTTTTCGGCCAGCTAACGGCTGAACAGGCCGGCCGCATGGCCTATAAACATGTAGATCATCATCTGCGCCAATTTAATAGCTAGCTTTATGCTGTTAAACCAGGGTAGTGCAAAATAAATAGTAATAACAATGAGTGTAATTAATTTACCGGCGTATTTTGAGACCATCAAAAAGAAAACAGGCAGAACACCGGCTGATTTTAAAAAGCTTGCAGAAGAAAAAGGATTTATTATTAACGGAGCCCTTAAACCTGCCCTAAAGGCAATGGAAGTATTCAATTGGTTAAAGGAGGATTTTGGCTTAGGGCGAGGCCACGCAATGGCTATTTACCACACTTTTAAAACAGGAACTGAATAAAACTATAAGCAGGCATATTTAACGCCTGCTTATGGTTAAGCTTGTTATAGTTACAATGCCATCCCGCCGGAAACCTCAATGCGCTGGCCATTAACCCACCGTGCGTCTTCAGTGCATAGAAAGGCGACTACCCCGCCAACATCTTCGGCAACCCCGGGCCTGCCCAGTGCGGTAACGCTACTTATAAAATTTTGTAACTGCTCATCTGAGCGGAGATGTCCGCCGCCAAAGTCGGTCATAATTGCACCCGGGGCTACAATATTGGCCCTGATCCTTCGCCCACCCAGTTCTTTGGCAAGATACTTTGTAAATGTCTCTACCGCGCTTTTCATTGAAGCGTATGCAGATGATGCCGGCACCGTGACGCGTGTCAGGCCGCTTGAGATATTTACTATCCCTCCCCCATCGTTCATCAATGGCAGAAGACGCTGGGTAAGAAAATAAACGCCTTTGAAATGGATATTCAGCAGTTCATCAAACAATTCTTCGGTAACATCAGCAATTGGCGAATAGCCGCCTACACCCGCGTTGTTGATTAGATAGTCGATATGATTGGCATCAAATGTATTAGCTAGAACCTCATTCAAGCTGTCGATAAATCCAACAAAAGATTTAAGCTTACCCGTATTTAGTTGAAGTGCGGCAGCCTTCTGTCCCTGCCCTTTAATTTGTGCTACTACGTTTTGGGCATCTTCCATTTTGCTGTTGTAAGTGATAATAACATCTAATCCTTTTTCGGCCAGGCGCAAGGCCATATCCTTCCCCAATCCGCGGCTGCCGCCGGTTACCAGGGCTATTTTATTTTTATTTTCCATCTTGATGTTTTTCTACAAAGATGGCGGGTAAAGAGCGATACTTGTTTGTGTCAATCAATCCATTTATTGTATAAATCAAATAACCCCGTTGCCTGAGGATTTCGTTTAGTGCTGTTACTATTTATACCTGACTCACCGGTTCAAGGCCATGGCTTTTCATTATAGCCAGGATCTTTTGCATGTCCGGATGGCCTCCTGAGTTGATGACCGCGGCAATCTCATGAAAATAAGCCGGGCCTATGTCGGCAGGTGAAAGTGTACAAAGGACCCTTGCCGGTGTGCCGTGTAGATTATTAAAACCATGTACAATTCCCCTTTTTATAAAACAGTGATCACCGGCCTGTAGCTCACGTATTTCGGTGCCGATAGTTTGCGTAAGCGTTCCTTCCAGTATATACAATGTTTCATCAACGCCGACATGAAAATGTGGCGCCGGAACCTTAACATTGGGCGGCACTATCATCTCAAACTGTACCAGTGTACCTTCTGTATCATTGCCATCAAGCAGAAAATTGAGTTCAAGGTTGCCTAAACGGATGCTTTCTTTAAAATGCGGGAACATAAATAGTTAATTAGGAGTATAGCAAGTCGCCATAAATTTATGCAAAATTGTCAATAAGGTTTTAAATTCAGAATAAACAGTTCTGGCCCCATCTTATTGAAACTGCCTTAAATATGAAAATCCTGAATCGAAGGATTTGAGGCTTTCTAATTCCTTGTCTTCCTCTTTTTTCTTAATAAACTTTCGGAAGTACTTAATTTTCATAAAATATCGTTATAATTATCACAGCAAATACACCTGCCGTTTGCCCCGTTTTATGAGAAAAGCCATAACAATTCTTTTTTGCCTGTGCTTTTTTAAAATTTCTTGCTATGCGCAATCACCTGAATTAAAACGCATAAGAACTTCACTTAACACTGTTACAGATAGTTTTCGATACGTAGATGCGCTTAATCGAATGGCAATGTTGTTGTATGAGAAAAATGTAGACAGTACTTTTTATTATACCGTAAAGGCGCGCAAAATAGCTGACAGACTTGGGTACGACAAAGGCAATGTCGACGCCTTAAATAACCTCGGGGTGGTGTTTGATATAAAAGGTAATTTACAGCTGGCTTTACGTTATTACAATGAAGCTTACGCAGGTTATACCGAATTACATGACACCGCTAATCGCGTTCAGACATTAATGAATATTGCGATGGTTTATAAGGAGCTCGGCAAGGACCAGCGTGCCATCCAGCGGTTTAACGCTACCCTCGCCCTGGGAGAGAAATTGGGTCGGGATTCGATCATGTCGTTGGCTATTTACAACTATTTACTGGCGTACCCAGCGCATTTTAGCCCCAATTCGATGAGTTATTACATCGCGAGAGCCAAAGCAATTGCCAACAAATATCGTGATGAACGAACCTTAGTGGCCATTGACCAGTTGATAGCGGATAACATGATAGCCAATAGAAAGCGGGAAAAGGGATTGGCCCTGCTTGATAGTAGTATAACTTCAGCTATCAATAAAAATCTATTCTATGTTAGCATGGACATGCTTATTGACATAGGCGACCAACTTGCTACAACCGACCCGAAACGGGCAGCAACCTATTATCTGCGGGGACTGGCCATTTCCAACAGGAACGATTACCTGATCTATAGCCAGCTTATTGCCCGGAAGTTATTTGATTTCTACACGGCTAACAAAGACAGTGTTAAGGCTTCCGTTTATAGCCGGCAGCTGATTGCGCTGCATGACGAACAGGAAAAGCTTAACGGTGTTTCAGGCATAGATTATCTTGACTATGCGCTTAAAGATCAGCAGGTAAAATCATTAACAGTCAGATCAAAATACCAAACAGCATTCCTGGTACTTGCAATAGTTGTTTTTTCACTCGCGGTGACTGTTATAATTGCAGTACGACATAGCTTGAAACGAACAAAGCAGCTTAACGAAAACGTCACCAGCCAAAACGTTCAAATGAAAAGGGCTCTTGATGCTTTGGAACAAAGCCAGGAGGATAATTCGCGAATGATGAAGATAGCAGCGCATGATCTCCGGAATCCAATAGGTGGAATGTATTCCATTGCCTCCATGATGCTGGATGAACCTGACCGTTCAGAAAACGACCGGATGATGCTGGAACTGATAAAAACATCAGGCCAAAACTCTCTTGAATTGGTAAGCGACCTGCTGCAGGTGCAGTTTAAAACTGAGGAACTTAAAAAAGAACCGGTTGATATAGGAGAAATGCTTAAGTATTGTGTCTCGTTATTATCAGGTAAAGCAGCAGCTAAGGGTCAACAGGTTAACCTGCAGGCACAATCGTTTGTATTGGCAGCAAGTCGGGAAAAGCTATGGCGGGTAGTTAGCAACCTTATTGCTAACGCTATAAAGTTTAGTCCGTCAAGCGCAACTATTGACGTTAAAATGGAACATAACGCGCAACGGGTTTTAATTGCGGTAAAGGATCACGGGATAGGCATTCCTACCGAAATGCACGATAAAATATTTGACATGTTTACAGAAGCTAAAAGACCGGGAACCGCAGGCGAACAAGCATTTGGCCTGGGACTGGCCATTTCAAAACAGATAGTTGAGGCACACGGAGGAAAGATCTGGTTTGAAAGTACCAGCGGTATGGGTACGACGTTTTTTGTAGAGTTGCCGGTGGTTAATTAAAAAATCATTCAATAGTTTTAGCAAAATAGCGATTGATTAAACAATTCAATTTATCAACTCCCATTTTTTGATCACATACCGCACACTCTTATATTTCCCATTGCGTTTAACTTCGCCATGCCCATTATCCCATAAAAGGTTTACCGTATTGTACATGCCGCTATCATAATTAAAAGTCAGTCCATCGTCTTCAAATAACTGGGCCTCTGTTTTTGTTGGGCCATATACATAACAAGTGACGTGGAATTTTGTATCCGGTGCCACATGTTCAACGGGTTCGGCAAGCGGCAAAATAGTTCCGGCTTTAATAAATATGGGCAATTGCGTAAGACTTGGCTTTATGATATAACTTTTACCGCCCGCAAATTTTTGGTTGGTATTAAAATCATACCAGGCGCCGACAGGTAAATATACCGTTCGCTCATCCGCCCTCTCGGTCAAAGGTGCCGCAAGGATACCATCCCCTATCATGTATTCGTCAGACAGGTTGAATGTATTTTTATCTTGCGGATAGTCCATTACCAGCGCTCTGAATACGGGAACCCCCTTAAAATGATATTCGGCAAAAGCATTATAAAGGTATGGAATCAAACTCATCCTGAAATTAAGCAGCTTGCGGATATTTGCTTCCACCTCTTTTGCATCCGGCATCAGTTCATCCTTGTTGTTTTTTTCCCTATTGATCTGTAGCCATGGCGGGTTTTTAAGGTACCATGAGTTATACAGTGTTTGGGCGGATAGCACTGCGGTCTGGCTCCTGCGTATAAAATCCTTGATGGAAGTTGACTCCCTAACCTCCGGCGACCAGATCATTCCTGCAAAGCCTGAGTTTACGATCATCCTGATGTACTCGCTATGAACGTATGTATCGCTGTACAACGCAGCCGGGTAGGATGAGGCAAAGGCGTTCGATGCCCTTACATCAAGGTAAGTACGCTTGTTTGATTTTTTGTAGATGTTGTAAATGGTTTTCTGATAGAGCAGCCCAAATAGCTGGTGCATCTGCTCCCCATCAATGCCAGACGGAAAGCTGCTTAATTCAGGGAAGCTCCAGCTGTCGCTGCCAAAGGAAATGTTTGAATTGTCGCACTCATCCATTTTGAAGCCTGATATTCCCTCGTTTACAAAAGTATCCCGGTGATAGGCTGCAAAAATATTGCTGGCGGCTGTGTCAGCAAAATCAGGTACCAAGCCATTCCACACTAAATAATTGCCGGCCTTATTTTTCAGCAGTTCATACAAAGGCGATTTTGGCGATGTAAAAGCATGCTCCCATAGGTTTATATGGAAGCCCTTATTTTTCATCGTGTCGATAAATTCATTTGGCGATGGAAAAAAGCTTTTGTTCCACACGTATGAACAGGAATAGGATGCGGTTTGCCATCTCGGCTCCAAGCCAAGCACATCACAGGGGATATGATTATCCCTGAAATAAGCAGCCATTTTGCCCACCTGGCTTTGATTAAAATCTGCCTTAACCCTATATTTCACGCCAAGCCCCCAGATAGCTGGTAGAGCACCGCCTCCCGAAAATAAGTTGTAGCGCTGCATTACGCTTTTAAGATCAGGCCCCTCGAACACAAAAACATCTATCCCCTTAGCGCCAGGAATATCTACCGTTACATAACCGGCAGCTTTGTGATCGCTCTTGTAAAGCTCCTCAACCGAACTACCGGTTTTACCCGCGTCGTCCCGCTTCTGAATCTTATTTAGCTTATCGGTAGTGCCGCAATAAAAGATAGTATAACGGGCAGTATTAATTAAAATGCCATAGCCTTTATTTGAAACGTACAATGTTGTGGGTCCATGTGTATAACCCAAATCATTAAGCGGGTTATCATTAACTATCGGGCGCTTCTTTAATCCGCGCTGGTTAAATGATCCTATCTGTAAACCAAAACCATACAGTTGCTCCTGATCATCAAGTGGCACTTCAACAACAACGCCTCTATCGGTTATATTGATCTTGATATCACTGATATCGAACGGCAACTTACCTGCTGGCAACTTGTTCAAAGCAACAGCCATCGGGGCTTCCGAACAAAAACCATACGGCGTAAACTTATCAACAATGCCGGATGAGATCTTTTTTACACCTGCGGCTAACTGTACACCTTGCCCAAAAGTGGTTATGGCAAATACCTGCAAGGCAATGAATAATATAACGGAATACGATCTATATCTTTTCATATGATTGTATCGCAATATTACGCAATGACAGGCAATTTATATTCAATGTGTAAAATCAAACAGTAGTGTGCCATTGATAGGTTTGCCATCGGCATGATTCGCCTGGCTTTGCGGTCCCATCACATTGGCCGCCTGGAACTTGGTTCCAATCGGGCTTATCGCATTTAAAAATCCGATACTGCCTTTCGGAAATGGCGGCTCAACATTATTATTATCAAGCGCATCCTTTTCCCTGGCTGGGTGTAACATTTGCAGATAGATGTTTTTATCCGTTGTGTAGACAGTAAACGGCGATTCCTTATTCTCAATCACCACCCAGTTAACTTCTGCGTGGTACCCCTTAAATTCAGGATAGCCCCACGTTTCGCCGGTAATGCTGTTGTTATAGGCTTTATGCCAAACACCAAACTGCTGGCCCTTTAGCCTGTTTTTCCAAACGCGATATGGACCGCGGCCCAACCACTTCATGCCGGTAATTTTTTCTTCGGGATAGTTAAAGGTGATCCCCATAAAATCGGCATCTCCCGACTGTGTATATTGATATTCGAGCTGCACGTTACGCCCCGGCGCAAAGGTCCATCTTACATGTAATGATGCTGCGCCCACATAATCGGCTTCAACAATATACTGGTCTCCGGCAGTGTTATGATTAAACTGCTTCAATTCTGTTTTAACGCCTGCCAAAACCGGCCCGTCGGATAATGAAATAGTGGCGCCGGGCTTTACCACCTTTTGGATATAGCCGGTCACCTTATCAAAATAATAAGCTATGCCATCGCATTTTACAACTAGGGTGTTACCAGTTTCTTCAGCTTTTATTGTTGCCTTTGGGGACGACGATACAATTTTCTTAGCAACATCCGCAGGGGATTTGATTGCCCAGCTCCAGGTAAAGATCTCCTTTTGATCAGGACCAACAGCCGTAAGATAAAGCGCATCGTTTGTCGACCATGCTTTTGGCAATGCCAAGTTTAACGTCCCCTTTTCTCCAGGTTTAAGATTGAGCAATGCAGGAGAACCGCTTGCCGCCACCTTAGCAGTGGTTGTTTTATTATGCGCCGATGGAAATTTCACCAGCTTCCATTTAAATGTACATTGATTCAGATTGGCAAATGAATACCTGTTCTCAATAGCGATCTTCCCGTCAAAGCTGCCATCTATAGGTCTCGGATCAATATAAACCGGCGACCAGATCTCCTTTATCGCATAAAAACTCCCTTCCTTTTCGCGGTGCGGGCCAACGATACCGTCGGGCGCATGGTTACCGTCCGAATCATAAATTCCATTTTTATCTGTACGAATCACTGCTTCATCCAAAAAGGCCCAGATAAAACCGCCAGCCCCATGCGGATGCTTCATCATCAATGCCCAAAAATCATCAAGTGCGGCCCCTGCTCCGCCGTCATACAAGCCGTGCATAAATTCCGTAGGGAAAAACACGTCCTGCCCGGTTGCTACCGACTTTTTGATGTATTCATAATCCGGGTAATGCTTGGTGTCGGTTCCGTTAAACTTTTCCCATGGATGAATCACCGTACGGTTTTGCGGATCATATAAACCATAATCATTATCCAATGCCCTGTTAAAACCACCTTCGTTGCCATTATCCCAAAATACAATTGCCGGGTGATTTACGTCACGTACCACCAGTTCCTTAACCAACTTACGCCCCACAACAGTATCATATTTTGCCTGCCAACCGGTAAGTTCGTCTAATACATACAAGCCTAACGAATCGCAAACATCAAGAAAATCAGCATCCGGAGGATAGTGCGACATGCGTACCGCGTTCATATTCATCTCCTTCATCAGCCTTACATCCATCAACTGAATCTTGTGGCTTAAGGTGCGCCCCGACTCCGGCCAGAAACTATGGCGGTTACATCCCTTTAACATTACCCTTGCACCGTTTACATAAAACCCATCGTTCTTTCGCAACTCAACTGTACGGAAGCCAAACTTCTGGTTGACCTTATGAATGATGCCCTGCTTGTTTTTTATTGAGATAACCACCTGGTACAGGTTAGGAAATTCTGCGCTCCATAGCAGAGGTTTTGCAAAATTGCTTTTTAACTCCTGGCGATCTAAGCTCGGATCAGCTCTAACAGAAAAAGGTGTACCGATATTTTCACCACTTAACTTTTGTACCTGCGCCTCAATAGTTTCATCACCTTTTAAATTTTGCGGGAACACATCCATCTGGAAGCTGCCATCTGCCTTCGCATTAACAGCTACCCTTTCGATAAAGGTTTGGGGAACTATTTCCAAATAAACGGGCCGGTAAATGCCGCCGAATACCCAAAAATCGCTGTTCCGGCGTTCAGCGTCATTAACCGAGCTATTTGCCGATGTTTTATCAACCGTAACCTCCAGCAGGTTATTTTGATTTGGTTTGAGCAGATCTGTTATATCGTATTTAAAACGGTAGAAACTGCCCTGGTGCACCGGCCCCGCTGATTTGCCGTTTATCATAACCTTCGTGTCAGTCATTGATCCCTCAAAAACGATAAACACCTTTTTACTGTTTAAATCGCTTACAAAAAACTCGTGCTTATACTGCCCCTGTTCGTTACCCTTATTCTTATCGTGTCCGTAGTTATAGGTACCAAAGCCCTGTAACTCCCAATTAGATGGAACTGCAATTTTTGTCCACTCACTGCTTTTGCGCCCACCGGTACAATAGAAATCCCATTGTACGGTGTGATCTTTATCCGTCCCCGAAAGATATCGGATAATGGTTCCCTGTGAAAAGGAACTTAAACTGATAAACGTGAATAATAATAGCAGGCAGATCTTTTTCATTATTATTTTTTGGCAGCTGTACAGCCAGCAAATTAGTCAATTTTCACGTTGCAAGGCATTACCTATTTGAAAGTTTTATTAATTGAACCTCGCAAAGCGTTCCATTTTTCCACACGGAACAGGTGGAACACCATGAAACATGTTGATTATAAACCCCTTGCAATTTAAAACATTATAACTACCTGATAATCAAACGATATTGATTTGAATGATTTTTGAGAAGTTATTGTAATTTATTAATAATCAACATGTTTCACTTTTACAACTGGTTGAATTTTTGATTAATCCTGATTTAAGTTTATTCAGAGCCAACGTTAATTTCACCGCACTATCAGCGTTGTTTGTAATACAGTTATCGCATTACCAAAACGCGGCCCTCCAAAATCCGTTTCGTCGCCGTTAAGAATGCGACGGGATTTGAATGCCCCATTTTCGTATCCGCCCTCTTCAACTTTCAAATACTGCCAGGCTTTGCCGACACTGTTTCCAGTGGGCAGAAAAGTTATATGACAATGTGAGCCTATCAGGATAAATTTATTTTGATCTAACTGAACGATCATCATTTTCCCATCCGGCCTGGCATCAGTTTTCAATTCGCTCTTGCCACCGGTTCCAAATGATATAATTGCCCTCCATGCGCCAAGATCTATTGTTTGCTCCGCATGATTCTCCCGTTCAACAACTGCTTTAATTTTCCCTTCAAAAGCCCATTTTGCAAGTTCCGGCATCATGGGCGCGGCAGCTTCGTATTCCTGTGCGAAAGGCGCAAGGCGTTCAGTCAGTTCGGTTATTGTTGAACCATGTCCGTTGTCATCTATCCCGAAAGGAGAAAAACCAATCCCGCCGCGTGCCATCACTTCAAAAAGGTATTTTGCATTGTCGGCCATTAAGCCGGCTTCGGGCACGAACAGGGGGTTATCCGGGCGGTTGTATAAATCAAGTACCTTTAATACCCGTTCGCTGCCTGAAAGATAAATATCCGGTGCCAGCAGATCGAGTGCAGGTGCAGCAATTTTCCAGATCGGGATCACATTGTCTGTTGGGCCGCCGCTTTCGTAATTTGTTGCCAGCGGATTCGTAAGCGGGTCGCGCAGCGCGGCGTTAACATACATAGGCAAGGCATATTCGGCTTTACCTGCCGCCGCCACCTGGCCAATAAAGCGGGCAATTGACCACGCCTGGAAATATTCATCAGCCCTAACCCCAAACACCTTTTGCCACGAACCACCGGAAACCACCG
This sequence comes from Bacteroidota bacterium, assembly GCA_030775685.1. Classification (GTDB taxonomy): domain Bacteria; phylum Bacteroidota; class Bacteroidia; order Sphingobacteriales; family Sphingobacteriaceae; genus Mucilaginibacter. The sequence continues at coordinate 97,056 of JALYIP010000063.1, read as the reverse complement.
GCGCGCCAAGCGCTTTTAACGTTGCGGGCTTTAGCAATTCAGCCGGTACTTCCCCCTCAAATAATTTTTGAGCAACAGCTGAATAGTCCCTCATGGTATCCCACGAACCGGGTTCATTTTCCACCTGCACCATCAATACCGTATGTTGCTGATCCGCCTTCTTTAAATAGCGCATAACAGTCGTAAAAGCTTTGATATCCGCATCGAGCGTAGCCTTGCTATGCGGCGAAGGCGAATCTATCGCACGGCCATCCTTACTTATAACATTTGGGTATTTTGCGGCGTCGCGTTTCATCCATACGGGCATATAGTGGTTGCTGCCATTTTTCCAGGTGGCAAACCAAAGTAATACCAGGTGTATTTTGTGCTCCCGCGATTGGGCAAGCAGGGTATCTATCATTGAAAAATCGAATTCCCCCGGCTGCGGCTCTATTTGCTCCCAATAAAGGGGCACTTCCAGCGTGTTGGCATGCATCAGCCCGATTGCTTGCCACAGTTGTGGCAGCATCGCAGGCCATCCGCTCGAATTATGGGCCTGGCCGCCCAGTATAAAGTATGGCTTACCATCTACCAAAAGCGCGTGGCGGCCATCCTTTTCAATGATTTTAGGCATTGATTTTTCGGCAGACTGTCCATAGCCTTTAATAAATATTAGAAAAACCAGCACGAGCAAAAAAGATAATGTTTTAGTCATTTTATAGGTAAGATTTCAGGATTATAACTTAGGTAAAAGTATAGTTTGAAAAAATTTAAAGTAATGAAAAAACAGCTATTTATAATGAAAAAATAACATGTTGCCCATAGGCAAGCCACGTTTCATTACACTCCGGGCCCGTGTAATCTGTTTTATGATTGAATTTTGCAAACATTGGTTTGATGTTTGTAAGCCGGCAATCCAGCTCGCTCGCCATCTTTGTATAAACTAAAAATAAAATGAACACTACCGGAAACACCATTTTAATAACAGGCGGCACATCAGGCATCGGGCTGGCGTTCGCCGAGGAGTTTATAAAAGAGGGCAACAAAGTAATCATCACCGGCCGCCGTGCCGACAGGTTAAAAGAAATCAAGGATCGCCTGCCTGAGATCATCACCAAAGTGTCGGACGTTGAAGATGCAGCGCAGCGGATAGAACTGGCGGCATGGATCAGCGAAAATCACCCGGATACCAATATCCTGATCAATAATGCCGGCGTACAGTTTATAACCGATTTCAGAAAGCCTATTGAAACAGCTAAGGTGCAATCCGAAATTGAAACCAATTTTATGGCGCCGGTTCATTTAGCTTCATTGTTCATCCCTAATTTAAGCAGTAAACAAAATGCCGCCATTATGAATATTACCTCTGGTCTGGCCTTTGTTCCAATTGCCTTTATGGCTGTTTATTGTGCTACAAAAGCCGCAATGCATTCTCTGACCTTGTCCCTGCGTTACCAGCTTGAGCACACCGGCATAAAGGTATTTGAAATTGCGCCTCCATCAGTTGATACCGAGCTTGGTCAAGATCGCCGCGAAGATAAAACCCAAACACACGGCGGCATCCCGGTCGCTGAATTCATAGAGGGCGCGATGGCTGCTATTAAAAATGATGAGCTTGATGCTGCCATAGGGCAATCAGCCGGCTTACGTGCGAAAGGCGAGACAATGTTTGAGCAGTTAAATAGCAGATTTTCGTTTTAAATCATAAAGCCGCAATTAGTATTGCGGCTTTATGATGGTTCAATATGCTGGAAGGCTAATTATTTTAAAAAGCTTCATTCAAATTCAGGAAGAATCCTTTGGAATCGTATTTACCCCATGCGTAGTCAAGGCACAAATTGGTGCGGGTTGCTTTATTAAACAAGATACGTAACCCTGCACCGTAAGCCGGCTGCCACGTCTGGAATAACTTGGTACCAGATTCGTCATTAGCGGTTTGCACGTTGGCAAAGGTTACGCCGCTTAAAAACTTGTTGTTCAATATCGGGAAGCGGTATTCCACTTCGGAATAGTTATATTTTGTTCCCTTAAAATAACCGGAGGTATAACCACGTCCGCTCCGGAACCCGCCGCCATCCTTAGACGTTCCGGGTAATTCAAGGTATGGCACGTTGCCGCTAATCAGGTATGATCCCCAGTTCCAAAAAGCGATAACATGTTCCGGGTGCTCGTCAGACAGGCTGAAGTATCTCCTGAAATCAGTGGTAAACTGTACCGAGTTTTTTGAGCTGGCCAACCATCTTGAGTTGATACGAAAACCAGCATCAAGGTATATACCTTTGTAGGCACGGTTTTGGTTATCGCGGGTAGTATATTGAACGTTGAAGAGCAAACCATCGGCGCGATAGTCGCCCCCATTGAAACCATGCCTGTCGTTATAAATATTATATGGCGTTAATTGGTGGATTGATGTATCTCCTCTTTCCTTGATCCTTGTTCTGATATCAAATGATGCGCCTGCTCCAATAAATAGGTTTTTTTGAACCTCCTTATACACCTTTTCCCTAATATTAAAATATAAGGAATTCAATGCACGAACCTTTCGCTGCGGGTTCGCCAGTATTTCGTCTACTCCGTTGCCGCCGGGGTTGTTGCCTATGCCTAAGCCCTCATCCGGGCTCACGGTCTTCGCAATAACCAGGTTACCCTGGAAATTCCATTTATTGCCGGGGGTATAAATATTATGATTGATGTAAAAATAAATAATGTTCTTGGTGGTAATTGATGCCGAAGTGGCCGCTACAGATAACAAGGTATTGGGATCATCCCCTAATTTTCTGCCCGCCACTGCCTTGATTCCCAACTGCGAACCGATAGTGGGATTTGACGCAATGTTAGGTACAATGGTAATACCCGAGGATTTTTTAACCGGGGCATCGGGATCTTTTTTGGGATGGAAAATAACACTAAAAAGGTTGCCAACGTCAAATTGCTTTTTAAGGTCTGCAGCCTGCTTACGCTTTAGTGCAGTAATTTTGGCGGTGTCGCTTTTAACCGAATCAACGGGGGTACCTACCTGGCTAAAGCTATAGTTGCTAATTATTATGAATGACAGAAATATTAATACCTTAAATAATATATTTAACCTGTTACTTCCCTTATTATCCTTCACTTCCTGTTTGTAAATTAAAATCAAATTCAATGGTGCCGCAATATAGTTAACGGACGAATTGTTAACCTCAAAAGTCGCCAAATGTTTCCGCTTAAATAAACTTATGATTTTTGCATGATGAAGTTCTACCCTTATGACGTATGTATCTGCGAGAAACGCCCGTCAAAATGTTAAATATTTTGGCGGGCGTTTTTTAATAAGATATTATTAGACCTGGTATTGAGATCAATTCACCTTAGCTCCCACCGGATCCGGCGGCGCCGGGCGTTGCGGATCGTAAACCGCTACAGCAACCCTCGAATCGGCGCAGCCATAGTATAAAAACCACTTCTTTTTAAAGTAAACCATTCCTTCTATAAAAACAGTTCCGTTAACGTACTGCCCGCTTTTTTCAAAGGGCTCCATTGGGCGCAGAAAAGGCAGATCAAGCCTTGTTATCGCCTTCGACGGATCTTTGCGATCAAATAACATCTGCCCCGCACAATACGAATTGGCTGTAAACCTCGGATCGCGGCCCGCTGCCGGTTTATTTTTGCCATTGTAGAACAGGATGATCCCTTTATTGGTCATAATTGCCGGCGGCCCGCATTCAGTTAGGTCACTGTCAAAATAACCATCCCTTGGTGAGATCAGTTCTTTTAATTCGCCATCTTTATTTATGACAGGTGCCCAATTCACCAAGTCGGTTGAGGTTGCGCCATAAACGTGGTGTTCGCCCCAATACAGCCAATATTTTCCGTTGATCTTGACGATCACCTGTTTACCGTTAACAACTTTAGTTAATATGGATGCCGATTTGCTTGCGATATTAAAAAACTTGCCGTTATAAGCTTTGCGGAACATCGGCCCGTTCTTTTTCCAGTGAATCAAATCACTGCTGGTAGCGGCACCAAGGCGCGGCACATCGCGGTTCCATTCGGTATAAAAAACAACGAAAGTGCCATTAGCTGTTACCGCAACACGGGGATCTTCACATCCGCCGGGCCATTCATATTTTTTGGCGATATCATTCGACGGATAAAGAACCGGCGAAGGTTTTCTTTTAAAAGTGATGCCATCGCTGCTTTCAGCATAACCCAAGCGCGACGTGCGGAATCCAATGCCAATGCCATAAAGGTCCTCGGCACGGTACAGCACAACCACCTTACCGTTTTTTATTGCCGCACCCGGGTTAAATGTATCGTTAGCTTCCCACTGAACAGATTTTTTACTCACGGGATCAATAAATCTCGATGACGTATCGGGCGAAATAATGGGATTAACCTTCTCAACCCGTACAAAACCTCCGAAAGCCCATGAGGGCAATTTGTTTTCAATTTGCTGCGAAAAGCAATTGTGGCTCAATAACATGAAGCTTAAAACACTTCCTGCCTTTAAAAAATTTTTCATAGACATAAATAACTAAACCTGAGTGTATAGTGCTTCAATTTTTTCTAATGGAACGCCTTTTGTTTCAAACACATAACGGCTCACAAACAACACCATACTGATATTGATCACGCCATAAACACCAAAGGTTACTGCAGCGCCGCAGCTTGCCAACATAATGGGGAACGTAAGTGATACGATGGAGTTTGCTACCCAATTACCAAAAACGGCAATTGAGGTTGCTGTACCACGGATCTTGTTGGGGAAGATCTCGGCCACATAAACCCAAAGCACTACTCCCCATGTACAGGCAAAACCACCGATGTACACGAAAATAGTAATCAGCACAAAGTAGTTTTGCAGCATATTCAGGTAGAACAAAGCCGCCAGGGTAAACATGCACAAACCCATCACCCACGAACCAAAAATCAGCAGCTTCTTACGTCCTAACCTGTCAATCAACCAAAAGGCAATCACGGTAAAAATGAGGTTTACCACCCCGGTAAGCATAGTTTGGTATAAAACACTGCCGCCTACGTGAGTTTTTTCAAATATCAGAGGTGCATAATAAAATACAATATTTATCCCGGTTAACTGCGCAATCGAAGCAAAAACTAATCCGATAATAACTACTTTTCTGAACCTTGGTGTAAACACGTCTTTTAAAGCAGGAGTGCTTTCTGAGGCTATATCATCGGTTACAATTTTCACCTGCGCAGTGCTTTCAGCATTTGAGTAAATATTACCGAACACCTTTTTCGCCTCGTCAATCCTGTTTTTCAGCACCAGCCATCTCGGGCTTTCGGGCACCAGTAATAACAGGATAAAAAAGATAACCGACGGTATCACAGCTGCAGCCAGCATATAGCGCCAAAAGGTATCATTACTTAAAAACGAATAGTGTGCGTTTACAATCAGATAATTTGAAATAAACGACAGTAAAATCCCGGTAACAATAGCCAGCTGCTGCAGCATTCCCAGCCTGCCCCTGAATGTTGGCGGGGCAACTTCAGAAATATAGATTGGAGCCAGCGTTGATGCCATACCGATAGCAACCCCGCCAATAAGGCGGTAAACTACCAGTTGTACAAAGCTGCCTGCAATACCGCTGCCCAGGGCTGCAATAATATACAGCAACGAGGTTACGATCATTAGTTTCTTACGGCCAAAACGATCAGCTAGTCTTCCGGCAAACAAGGCGCCGGGGATACAACCAAGTGATGCCGCAGCAACAACTAAACCAATTTGTGCATCGTTTAGCTGGAAGAATGGCTTTAAATATTGGATAGCGCCGGCAATTACCGCGGTATCAAAACCAAATAGTAGCCCCCCTAAGGCGGCTACTATTGAGATTAAAATGGTGTAACTTTTCATATACTAAATGTGCTGTTAATTCGGACTTTCCTGTATAAATATGGAATGCACCTCCGCGTCGGTTAACACTTTGTTGTATAACCTCATATCATCAATCGAACCCATAAAATAGCTTGCACCGTAAAAATATTGCGGGCTGGATGAGTCTGTAAAATTATAGCCGCCCTTAGGCATTTCGTTACCGATGGCCAGGTTTACAATTGTTGGCAGTGGGATTGGTGTTCCCGGAGAGCTAACTGTCTTAGTAAGCACACCGTTGATGTAGAACGTTGCAGTACCGCTGGTGTATGAAACAGCAACCTGCGCCCATGTCCCAATTGCAACAGCGCCCGGGTTATCGTCGATATCATGATCGCCGGCGTCGGTGTTTATAGTTACAAAAGGGAAATTATTGGATTGCAGCTGAAATTTATACCCGTTCCACCTGTCTAATGAAAATATATAATTTCCGGCGTTAGCGGCTGCTACCTTAACCCAGGCGGTTATGGTAAAGCTTGACGGACGCAAGCTGGCTGCGTAAGGGACTTCGATATAAGCACCGTTACTAAAAGCATAAGCCATATTTGCAACACCGTTCCTGTCGGTTGTTAACGTTGGCATGGTGCCGCCATCAGTAGCCGTGGCTGCAGAGTTTCCTACCCATCCGGTTTTTAGCGTACCGTCATGCCCGTTACCCGAAGCATCCTTGGTGTCGCCGTCAAATTTCCAGTAAGCCACCAAATTATCAGGCGATACTTCCTGTATAATATTCGTGTTAAATGCTGTTTCAGCACGCTTTAAATTTGCCGCAGCATTGTTTACTTCCTGCTGTGTAAAACTTCCTGATTTAACACCTACGGCCAGGTCAATAGAAGTTTTAAAAACCGCCTTCGATCCTATGGAATAATCCCCTGCTGCCTTGCCCTCTACTGCTGCACTGTATAATGTTTGTGCAGAATCTATTTGCAGGCCAAGCTTTGATTTGTCGGAGTTGTAGTTTGGTTTGTTATTATTTTTTTTGCAGGATTGTATGATGAACATAACAGCAATCACCGCAATGATCACTGTTATTATTTTTTTTGGTTGTTTCATTTTTTACGATTTAAAAAATTAACTACTATAAACCTAACTTCAAATTGGTCTCTCTTTCGCTTTCAGGGATAGGGAAGAACTTATTCTTGTCATAATTAAACAACGGCTGATTTGATAAGGCTGAATTAGCATAAGCTGACCCATACCGGATGATATCAAAGAAACGATGAAACTCCAATGCCAGCTCAGAACGCCTTTCCTTGCGGATAATATCACGCAGTTGGCTTTGATCGGTAGTGGTGATATCCGGCAATAAACCCGGTGGCACTGTACCGTAACCCGGTAAACTGGAATCATGCAAATAACTTTCTCTTGCACGTTTACGCACCCTGTTTAATGGCGCTAATGCATCTGCGCTGCTGCCCGATTCATTTAACGCTTCAGCTTCAATCAATAAAACCTCGGCAAAGCGAATGGCCTGGTAGTTCAGGTTTCCATCACCCTTAATAGTAACCGGAATTTCTGACAATGGCTGTGTATGCTTTTTGCTTAAATAGCCGGTTGTTGTCCAGCTTGGGTCAAAGGCAACATCAAAATAAGGATGCCCTGCCCTGGCAACAGAATAATCAAGTCTTGGATCATCTACCCCACCCGGCGATTTCTCGAAGTTGTTAACCAAACTTTGTGTTGGATAATAAAACCCATAGCCGTTTATTGAACGTGGTGCAAACCAAACATTTAAATTGTTTCCCTGGAATGGTACCAACCCGGTTTGATGCTGGATTGAGAATACCCCTTCAGCATTATTTTTGGTAGCGGCTCTGAAATTGTCGGCAAAAACGGGCAATAAGCTATAAACGCCCAATGCGTCTACTGCCTTAGCGGTTGACGCCGCCAAGGCCCATTTTTGTTCAAACAGATAAGTTTTCGCAAGCAAAGCTAAAGCAGCGCCTTTAGTTGCACGGCCTAAATCACCGCCTGTCCAGTTCGTTGGTAATGCTGATGCTGCGGAGGTACAATCCTGCTCAATTTGCGCATAAATTTGCGCCTGGGTTGATACCGGCTTTTGTGCCTCCTGCGGTGTTTCAACCTTTAAATGCAGGGGGATATTCCCATAGGCTACGGTTAAGTTGAAATAGTAGTAAGCCCGCAGAAATTGAGCCTGGGCCAAAGCCTGGGCCTTAACAGTTGCAGATACTCCCGAGCTACCTGCTGCCGATAATCCGTCGATAACGACGTTACAGGTAAAAACGCCCTGGTAATATCGTTTCCATACTGCTTCAACAGCTGAGTTCGACGGATTTATGTTGAATTCGCTGATCAACTGAAAATCAGCCTGATCACCTGCACTGCCGCCTTTTATAGCATCGTCCGATGCCACATCGCCCAACACCCAGATGGCATTTGATGATGCATCCGTAAAAGTAAGTGAGCTATAAGCTGCGTTTACAGCAAGTACAGCATTGGCGTCATTTGTGAAGAAATTACCCGTTTGGTATTGCCCCAATATGGGCTGATTCAGGATCTTTTTGCATCCCGTATTCGAAAAAAACAGGATAACTAATAAATATATCGATATATTTTTTGCTTTCATCTTTCTGTAAATTAAAGTTAGAAATTAGCGTTAATACCACCTGTTATCACACGTGCAGCCGGGTATGTTCCCCAGTCAATACCTACAGCTCTTACGCCATCGCCTAAGTTATTGCTGTTGCTGTATTGCTCCGGATCGAGTCCGGTGTACTTGGTGAATGTGAGCAGGTTTTGCGCACTTGCAAAAATCCGTACCGATGATAAGCCGAGGCTCTTCAAAACGTTTTTACCCAATTTGTAACCCAGTTGAACATTCTTGAGCCTTAAATAAGACCCGCTTTCCAGGAAACGGGTAGACGGCTGCTTGTTGTTCGTGGCGTCAGACCATGATAGTAATGGTATGGTATTACTTGTGCCCGGGCCGCTCCAGCTTTGGGTGGCAACTCTTTCGGTAATGTTAAATGGCCTGTAGAAACCCTCGATATCGGTATTTATCTGGTTGTAGATCTTATTACCGGATACACCCTGGAAGAATAAGCTCAGGTCGAAGTTTTTGTACGACACGTTGCCGGTAAACCCGTAGGTGAATTTAGGGATAGGGCTGCCAACTATGCTTTTATCAGCATCGTTGATTACACCATCGCCGTTAACATCCTTGTACATAACATCGCCCGGCCTGATGTTCGGCCCCTGGTAGGCATGTGTAAATACCTGCTGTGCATTCTGGAAGATCCCCTCCTGCTGCAGCAAATAAAATGAGCCTATCGGATGGCCTACCTCGGTAAGCGTTGCAAAGTAATTATTGTCGATACGGCCACCTGCTATTGGCGGTGCGCCATCAAGCGAAATAACCTTATCTGTCAACGTAGCGAAGTTACCGCTAATGCCAAAGCTCCAATCATTATTGATGGTGTGCTTGTAGCTTACTTCCAGTTCAAAACCCTGGTCGCGTACCTTACCGGCATTAACAACCGGGGGTGCTGCGCCGCCTGCGCTGGTTGGCAGTTGCAATGGCAGCAATACATTGTTTGTGTTTTTTATATAGTAGTCGGCCGTAACCATCAGCGAATTATTCAAGAAGCCAATGTCTAAACCCACATCTTCCTGTGTACTAACCTCCCAGCGGATATTTGGATTACCTATCGAGTTGATCGTGTATCCCTGGTGAGTAGTGCCGCCAAACGGATAATAACTATTACCGCTTAAGGTAGATACGTAAGGATAAGCACTTAATCCTTGTGCATTACCTACCTGGCCAACATCCACCCGTAATTTAAGTGTCGAGATTGGCCTGAAGTTCTTCATAAAATCCTCCTGGTCTATACGCCAGCCCAGTGAACCTGAATAAACCGACTGCGACTGCGCGTTAGGATCAAGCTTTGAAGATGCATCCCAACGATAATTAAAACTTGCCAGGTATTTGTTATTGTACTGGTAATTAACGCGGCCAAAAACGGAAGAATAGGAGTAATGAGATTCACCACCGCCATTTTGTTCGCCGGTTAAGCCCCCGTTATCGAGGTACTGAAAAGCCGCTGACTGGTTTATATAACCGGTGCGCGAGCCTGAAAGCCCCTGCTGATCCTGCTTAATAATTTCGGTACCTGCTAAAAAGGTAAACTCATGTTTTTGAATGGTTAAATCATAGGTGGCGGTATTTGTCCAGTTATAATTTAAATCGTTGTTGTGCGATTGCGCCAACGAACTTGGTGAATTAAAGGAGCGATCAGCACCATAGGTTGCAAAAAACTGTTTGTAATCAGTTTGCACAAGATCGAGGCCGATGTCCGATCTTATTTTTAATCCTTTTATTGGTGTCAGTTCAACAAATGCATTACCTAAAACTGTATAGGCATAATTGTTGTCATTGGTAGCGTTTGCCTGTTGTACCGGGTTAATACCGTCACCTAAAAAGTTCCCAAGAACCGGGTCTTGTTTTGGAAGATCGACAAACTGGCCATTGGGGCCATAAACCGGCGTACCCGAAGTGCGGAACAAAGCGTAACGCACCACGCTGGCAGCTGCACCTGAGTAACCATCGCCCGAGGTGCCAACCATCCTGGTTTTTGAATAAGCCAGGTTAACGTTTGTTCCTATCTTTAAATACTTGGTGATGCTGCTGTTTACAGCTGTACGTAAATTATAGCGGCCGAATGACGAATTTTCAATTAAGCCCGTCTGGTTGAATACATTAGCCGAAACAATGTAATTTGAACTTTCGTTTCCCCCGCTTACCGATAAGTTAGCATTAGTTATAGGTGCCGGTTTAAGCACAGCCTTTAACCAGTTCACGTCAGACAGGGTGCTTGCTAAACTATCGGATATTAACGGCCTTTTATCATTTGTAGCGGCCGTATTATAAGCGCTTACGTATTGGGCAGTATTTGCCATTTTTATCAGGTTATCGGCAGTTTGAACACCTGCATACATGCTAAGGCTAAGCTTTGATTTACCCGAAGCACCATGCTTGGTGGTTATAATTACTACACCTCCCGCAGCACGGGCACCATAAATAGCAGCCGATGAAGCGTCCTTCAGAATATTGATGCTTTCAATATCGTCAGGCGCAACTTCGTTTATACCATCGGTGGTTGGTACACCATCGACAATGTAGAGTGGATTCACACCATTGATGGTTCCTAACCCGCGGATATGTACCGAAATAGCATCTCCCGGCGCACCCGTGTTTTGAGTTACCGAAACACCGGCCGCCTTACCCTGCAGGATTTGGTCTACGCCGCCAACAGGCATGGCATTGATATCCTTGCTGCTGATTACTGAAACAGCACCGGTAAGGTCCTTTTTCTTTTGTGTGCCGTAGCCTACAACAATCACCTCATTCAGGCTGCCGGCTGCTTCTTTAAGCACCACCTTTATTACAGTGTTGCTGCCAACAGGCACTTCCTGCGTTATATAACCAATATAGCTTACCAACAGTACAGTATTTTCCGGTACGGTTACGGCAAAAGCACCATTTGCATCGGTAACGGCCAAATTTTTACCGTTTTTTATGCCGATAGTGGCGCCGGGCAAAGTTTCGCCCTTTTCGTCGGTTACCGTACCGGTTACCTTAATATCAGCTATTTCAGGAGCCGATTTAAGCGTTATTACTATAAGTTTTTCTGATAACACCTTGTAAGATAAGCCTGTGTTTAACAAAGCGTTATCTAAAATTTGAGGAACAGTAAGTTCCTTAGCGTCTACGTTTATGGTTTGGCTTGGTATAGCCTGGTTATTGTACAGGAAGGAATAATTACTTTTTCTTTCCAGGAGGTCAAAAAACTTCTCGAGGTTAACATTTTTTACATTAAGATTTAGTTTTTCCTGTGAATGCACCGTTGCAGAAACATGCAAGAGCGTCACCAGGATTAAAACACATGTTAATTTCACGCAGAGTATAATTTTTTTGACAATAGGACGCTTGATGAAAGAACTAAAAGTTTTTTTCATACTTTTGATTTGTTGAGGTTAATAAAATCTAAAAAAGCCTGAGATCCAGCCAGATATTAGGTTAATTGGAGTATAGCCGCAATGGAGGAAGTGTTCCCGCACTTCCTTATTTTTTGGCTATCAAATTGGTGATGTAGCCTTTATGTCATATAGTTTCCCTTTCTTCCCGTTAAGTTTATTGGTAACTGGTTAATTACCATATATGTATTTGGTTATCTATTATTTTATAGTGAAATGGCTGCGTATACTGTAAGGCACGCATTACCTCGTTTATATCCTGATCCTTAAATCTCCCGGTAAACTGTTTTTCACCGTATTTATCGTTATCAAAAATGATCTTCACATTATACCAGCGTTCCAACTGACCGGCCAGCTCTGTAAATCCTTCTTTTTTAAAAGTCAGGTAATTACTTACCCAGGCAGTTTCATCAATTTCGTTGTTTGGAATTGCAGGTTTAACAGCTCCATTGTTTGCTGTTCCAACAGAATCAGCAACTGGTTGTTTATTTACTATCGTAATTTTCTTGACGATGTTTACTTCAGTATTTACCCTTACCTTTTCATTCGGGTACATTACTATACCTGCGCCCGGTTTAGCGTCATTTAAAATTTCAACCTTACCTCTTATCAGTGTGGTTTCAATAAAAGCATCAGAATTGTAAGCCTTCACATTAAAGGCTGTACCTAAAACAACCACATTTAGTTTACCGGCATGTACAATAAACGGATGTTCAGCATCATGTTTAACATCAAAATAAGCTTCCCCGTTAAGTGTTACTTCGCGCTTGCCACTTTGTGAATAGCCTGCGTATTTAATAGAGGAACCCGAATTAAGCCATACCACCGAGCCATCAGGGAGCGTGGATTGAATGCGCTTACCATAATCAGCAACAATTAATTGCGGCGGTTCCACTTTATTTGAAAGGGAAAAGCGAACCGCAAAAAGCCCGATTACAAAAAGTGATATGATAGAGGCGGCTATCATCCAGCCTTTATAACTGCGGTTTGGTAATGGCTCGAGCTTATGATTGAACAATGAACGTTCAGTAAACTCGTTTTCGGCAAAAATACGGTCGAATTTATCAAGCCCGCGTTCCATCGCCCGGCGCTCGTGTGTTGAAGATTCAGGAACTTCCAGCCTGATTTTTTTTAGGTTCTCGTAATCAGCGCGGCGTTCTGGCTCGTTAATAAAAATTGATTCCATTTCCCTGAGTTCAGCAGGAGAAATTTCGCCTGCCAGCGCTCTCGAAATTAAAAGCCATATCCTTTCTTCTGATGCCATATGCGTAAAGACACAGAAAAAGTAAAATACCCCCAAACCAAACAAACAAATATTTTACAAAAAGCTTTTTAAGCTGATGATTAATATATCGTTAAAATAACGCTACCTTTATTTCGCCAATTACAATACTGCAAACTACTATGCAAGTAATACTTAATGAAAAATTTGAGCGGTCTGTTCTTAAAGACGAACTTGTTTTTAAGGACGTTTATCGCCAATATTTTGTTAAGCTCTACAGGTTTGCGTTCTCACTTGTACATTGCAGGGAATCAGCCGAAGAAATAGTTCATGATGTTTTGATCAATCTTTGGAAAAAACGTAACGATTTTACCGGCATAGAAAATCTTAATACCTATTTATATGTGTCTGTAAAAAACCTTTCCCTTAATTATCTCAGGGATCAGGCTAAACATAACCATGTTGATATTGAGAGCGTCTATGATGAGTGCAATTTCATTAGCATTGATCCGGAAAGCCTGCTGATAACCAAAGAGCGGGCAGAGAATTTAAACGCGTTGATAAACAACCTGCCTGTAAGGTGCAAAATGATCTTTAATTTGATAAAGATAGATGGCCTGAAGTATAAGGAAGTAGCCTCGTTATTAAATATATCTGCAAAAACTGTGGAAAATCAGCTATCTATAGCAATTAAAAAAATAGCTGAGGCTGTTAAAAGATCTTAATTGGAATTAACCGGCAATTTTGAATTAGATCTGCTATAACATTAGAAAACTAAACCCCGCTATAATGAGACCTGTTAAGTTTTTATCATTGCTGTTATTCTGCGCAGTTATATTTGGTTTTACCATTACCGTAAAGAAGGATCATTGGCAACAACTCTTTAATGGAAAGGACCTGACAGGATGGGATACCTACATAGGGCCCAACCTCGATGATAACGGTAAGTCAATAACAGGTGAGCCCATTGGTTTAAACAACGACCCAAAACATGTTTTCACAATTGTAAAAGACAACGGCGAAAGCATAATCCGCATTTCGGGCGAGAATTGGGGAGCAATATCCACCCAAAAGGAATACAAAAATTACCACCTGCAACTGCAATTTAAATGGGGAACGCTTTCATGGGGACAAAAAAAAGGCAAAAAGAAAGATAGCGGATTGCTTTACCATTCCGTTGGAAAATACGGTGCTGATTATGGCGCATGGATGCGTTCGCAGGAGTTCCAGGTAGAGGAGGGCAATTGCGGCGATTACTGGGGTGTTGCTGGCGGATTTGCTGAAATCCCAGTGATTAAAAAATCGGAAACTGATTACGTGTACAGCCCGCAGGGGCTGCTTACCATCTTTAAAGAAGGAAACAAGGAAGGAAGGCACTGCATAAAGGGTGGTGATGCGGAAAATCCGTCGGGACAGTGGAACACTGTCGATCTGTATTGCCATGGCGATACCAGCGTACACGTAATTAATGGAAAGGTGATGATGATATTATACCGCAACAAGCAACTGGATAACGGGCAGGAACTACCGCTTACAAAGGGGAAAATACAGATTCAATCGGAAGGTGCCGAGATTTACTATAAACAAATAAAAATCCAACCGATTGACAAGCTACCTGGTGAACTTTTGAAACAATAAAATCCTATTCAGCTTTTTTTGACGAGTTCCTGATCCTAAGTTCTGTTTTTAAAACAATGGCCTGTGGCTTTTGATGAGTTGATGAATTGTTGAGCCTGCTTAGTAAAACGGTGATAACGTTATCTGCTATTTCTACTATCGGCTGGGCAATTGCGGTTACCGGTGTCGCATATAGCTTAAACACATCGTAGTCATCAAACGATATTACGGCTAAATCCGATGGCACTTTAATGCCTAAGCTGTTTATCACTTTTAACCCGCAGGTTCCCACATGATTGGTACCAAAAAACACGGCATCCAATTCCTTATGCTCTTCTATAAACGCTTTGATGGGATCTATTATAAGTTCCTCATCCTGGTTAAAAACAATCTCTTTTATCACAGGCTTTAAGCCCTTAGCAATTAATGCATCCTTATAGCCCTGTAGCCGTGACAACATCTGCGTTTGTTTAGATGCGAAGGTAATAAAGGCTATATTTTTATAACCCTGCTCTATAAGATGCAGGGTAGCATTATAGGTACTGAAAAGATTATCGATCTCCACGTAGTCTGTATCAACCTTAGGCAGGTGCCTGTCGAACATAACTACCGGCATACCGTCTTTTATCAGTGAGGTAACATCGTCTTCTATTCCCTCTGGCGGCGCAATGATATAGCCATCCACGTGCCTGTCGCGGAACATACCGATTAAATCTTGGGTTTTGCGGGTATCGTTGTCAGTGCTGCAATAAATTATTTTGTAGCCATTTTTATAGGCCCTGTCTTCTATCAGGCGTGCTATGCTTGCAAAAAACGGGTTGGAAATATCTTCGACCATTAAGCCAATGATGTTTGATTTACCGGTCCGCAAGCTCTTCGCCAGCGAGTTTGGCTTGTATCCAACTTCCTCTACAAATTTCTGAACCCGCTCAACCAATTCAGGACTTATCCGTTTTTCCTGGGCGCGCCCGTTAAGTATAAATGAAACCGTCGTTTTCGATACGTTTAGGCTTTGGGCGATATCAACTATAGATAATTTTTTTTTCACTGGCTATGTTATTCATCAAATATAAGGTAATATACTTATTAATTCAGCTTAACAGCAATACCATTTTACCGTTTTACTTACAAAATAAATCGATTTACTAAATCAAATATAACGGTTTAAGCCATATTTTTATTTAGCCGCGGGTACAGGTAGCCAAACGAAAATATTACCGCATAGCAAACAATAGGCAAATAATAAGCAGTGGCTACATTGTGGTCAGCAACCCAGCCCATCAGAAACGGGAACAGCCCGCCCCCTACTACGCCCATCACAATGAACGACGAGGCCTGTTCGGTGTGCTTGCCCAGATCCTTTAACCCCAAACTGAAAATAGTAGGGAACATAATGCTAAAGAAGAAATTGATCATTATCAATGCAACGAATGAAACAATGCCGAAGTTTTGCGCAACAATCAAACACATGATGATGTTGCATACAGCAAAGATCCACAATAGCTTATTTGGCGCAATTGCATAGCGCATCAGTAAGGTTCCAACTAATCGTCCTAATACCATCATTAACATGCTCAGGCTGAAAAAGTAGCTGGCTTTAGACGATGAAAGCCCCATGATATCATGCCCATAGTTAATAAAATAAGCCCAGGTCCCGCCCTGCGCTGCCACATTAAAAAGCTGGGCTACAGCCGCGAATACGAAATGCTTATGCTGGAATAATTTTTTCTCAACCTTTTCAACTCCCGCAACGGCGTAAGAATCATTGACGATAACATGTGGATCGGCTAATACCGGAACTCTTACAAGCGAGAATAAAACAGCGATAACGGCTATTCCAGTACCGATAATTAAATATAAGTTTTTAACGGCCACCAAATCGTTTGAGTGTATATTTCCTTCAGCCAACACAAAATAGCCGCCAACCAACGGACCTATTATACCACCCAATCCGTTAAAAAATTGCGAGAAGTTAATGCGCTGATCACTGGTTCGCTGATCGCCCAGCGAAGCCACGAATGGGTGCGCTACGGTTTCCAGCGTTGCCAGACCGCAGGCTAACACAAATAGTGCAAACCTAAAGAAACCGAATGATTCAGCATTGGATGCCGGCACAAACAAAAATGCCCCGGCAGCATATAAACTAAGCCCCAGTAATACACCGTTTTTATAACCAAACCGTTTCATAAACAAACCCGCAGGAATCCCCATTACCGCATATGCGCCAAATAACGACAATTGCACATAGGCCGACCTGGCTTTGGAGATGTGCAGCACATTCTGAAAATGTTTATTTAATGTATCTCCAAGCGACATGGCTATCCCCCAAAGCAAAAAAAGCAATGTTACAAATAACAGGATTACTACGTATTTGCGTTCGGTAAAATTGGGTTTAGCGTCCATTACGGAGGTTTGTTAAATAGTTTAAAATTGGAATCGTAAATTAATTGAAAACTTTTTAAAAAACCGATAGGTTAAGGTTGTTTATTTACCTACCCCCACCAGGAAACTAATTTTTGTTTTATGTGATAATAAATTAGTTATTTTTTGATAGCGAGAATGGTTTGTCGTCTTCGGCAAGTCCGCGGTTTAATGCCGGTTTATTGCCCATTTCAAAATGGAGCACGCCACCGTTCATTATGTCTGCATGGCTGATCCAATTATGTGTGTAAGCCTTGCCGTTTAAGGTTGCAGATTGGATGTAGACATTTTGACTACTGTTGTTATTAGCCTCAACCGTAAATTTCTTCCCGTTCTCCAGCGTGATGGTGATTTTCTTAAACAACGGACTACCGATAACATACTGATCAGTACCAGGGCAAACGCTGTAGATCCCTGCGGCGCTCAGGACGTACCACGACGACATTTGTCCCTCGTCCTCATCACCGGGATAGCCGTTTTCAGAAGCATTATACATTTTATCCATCACTTCGCGCAAATGCTGCTGCGCCTTCCACGGCTGACCCGCATAATTGTACATATACAGCAAGTGGTGAATCGGCTCATTACCCTGCGCATATTGCCCCATGTTAAACCTCGCCATTTCCGTCATCTCATGAATAACTGTACCATAGCCACCAACTTTTATGGTGCCGGGTTCGCTAAATACGGAATCAATTTTTGAGGTAAAGTTTTTATCGCCGCCCATTAGGTTAATCAAGCCTTGCACATCGTGGAAAACCGACCACGTCCAATGCCAGGCATTACCTTCGGTATAGGGGCCACCCCAATCCATCGGGTCGAAAGGTTCTATCCAATTTCCCTTCTCGTCCTTCGCACGCATAAAGCGCGTTTTGGGGTCGAACAGGTTTTTGTAATTATACATTTGCCGGCCAAACACGTTCTCATAAAATTGATTGCCGGTTGTCTTTGCAAGTTGGTAACCGCAAAAATCATCATAGGCAAATTCAAGCGTCCATGCACTGGCTCCGAGTGTTTTCGGAGTATACGGAACATAACCATTAGCAAAATATTCCTTCCAGCCAGGCCTGCCGTTGGCACTTCCCCATGGGCCTTTATTAGTCGCCTCGTGGTAATAAGCTTCCAATGCCTTTTTTGGGTCGAAGGTTCGAATACCCTTTACCCATGCATCCGTTAACAACGAGATAGAATGATTACCCAACATTCCGCCTGTTTCCGCCGGGAACGACCATGCAGGCAGCCAACCACATTGTTGTTGCGCATCAAGTAAAGCCTGGCAATATTGCCCTTCCATTTTTGGATGGATGATGGTATTTAAAGGAAATTGCGCCCTGAAGGTATCCCAAAAACCATTATCGGTATACATATAACCATCATGTATCTTGCCATCATACGGGCTGTAGTAATATGGCTTCCCCTCTTTATTGTATTCGAAAAACTGGTGCGAAAACAAATTAGCATGGTAGAGGCACGAGTAAAACGTAGCTTTTTGATCTTCCGTGCCGCCTTCAACCCTCATCCTGCCCAGCAGTTCATTCCATACCTTATCTGCCGCTTTATGGGTATCGTCAAAGGTTTTATAGCCACCTAATTCCGTTTGCAAAGTCAGCTCAGCCTGTTCAGGGCTTATGTATGATGATGCTACTTTTGCCGATACTATTTCCCCATCCTTAAATTGAAGATAAGCGCCTATCCCATCGCCCTCTGCTGTTAAGTTTTTTGCAGACAGTTGATCCTTTTTATTTTCCCAGGTACCGTAATCCTTAAAAGGTTTATCAAAAACAATCACGAAGTAATTCTTGAAGTTTTGCGGAGCCCAGCGGCAATTATTTATATAGCCGATGATCTTCCGTTCTTCCGGGATGATCTTCACCATACTCATTTTGGTGTAACCATCAAGTACAATGTACGAGCCCCTACCTTTTGGAAATGTAAAGCGTAAATGTGCGCCGCGCTCTGTCGGGCTCATTTCTGTGGTGATGGCGTTATCCAGCTTAACCTTATAATAGCTCGGTTCGGCTATTTCATTTTCGTGTTTAAATGATGTGGCACGTTCATTTTCGTTAACAGTAAGCTTACCGGTAACCGGCATCAATGAAAACACCGCATAATCATTAACCCACGAGCTGCATTGATGCGACTGCTGAAAGCCGCGAATGGTGTGTTCAAAATACTGGTATTTCCAACCATCACCATTTTTTCCGGTCTGGGCAGTCCATGTGTTCATACCGAATGGCAGTGCCGTTGCCGGATAAGTATTACCATACGAAAATTCATATTTCGAATTGGTTCCCTGGCGGGTGTTTACATAGCTAACAAGGTTACTTTCCTGCGCCATCAGGCAATTAGCCGATAATAAGGTAACCAGGTATATAAGTAGGTTTTTCTTCATTTTAATTGGTTGGAACAAATTGGTCTGCCAAATCTAATCAGCAAACAAAAATATTAAATAAATCGATTTAGCAAACTCTATATTAAAAATAATACAAAGGCTTAGAAACCGCAACTATTGAAATTTAACCCTGATAAAACGTGGACGGTACAAATTAGGATGCTTTTCAAGGTCCTTAATAAACTCCACCGAATTGATGTTATAGCTGATCAGCAGCTCGCCGGGGGCAGAAAGGCTCGGGTGCGCTTTTGCATTGTAAACCAAATAGGTTTTCTCTTCCAGGTCCGGCTTACAATCCCAAAGTTTGATAATTGGGCCAAATGGGCCGTAAGGGGTCTTCCCTATCCGCATGGCTACGTCGGTACTCATACCATTCACCTGGAAGACAAGCGCGTAGCGGCCATCAGGCAATTCCGTTAAGCTAAGTTCGTTTGACACATGGTTGGTAACATCGACGACTTTGTTAATATCATTGCTCCAGTTTGTGCCATCATAATATGTCCATTTATCAAAATGCTCAAAGTCATTTGGTAAAACGCGTGCTACCATTACCTTTTTAGTGAACCCCCTTACGCCATAAACATAAATATAGCCATCAGCCTTAACCGCATGGGCTGCTTTGGTGTTTACAAATACCCCTGCTCCAAATGAGCCGCTCTCCCCAGCTTCATCAGTAAGGTAAAGCGGTGTGTCCATTTGGGATTGATCTGCATAAGGTGGTTTGCTACCATGCGGGATTTTTATTAACGTATTGCCGACTTCCTTAAACCCAAATGCGCCGCCGCTTACATTGCGCACCCGGTAACCGAAAATATAAATATTATTGTTCAGCGCCTGGTTTACAAAGCCATCTCCAAGCCAGTAATAATCTGTTTTTTCAGTTTTTGGGGTATTGGGCGAAAAGATAGACTCAGCACTGACTTTATTATCCTTTTTCCAATAAAAATTAATATTATTTGCTAACGGTTTGTTACCGTCCAGTATCGCTACCGCATTATGGATCATTTTGTAACCCGGCACCATGGTATTGTTGCGAATGTTGCCTATCATGCTATCACTGAAAATAAACAGCACTTTATCTTTTGCGGCTGCCCGCCCGTTTTCGACGCCGTTTAACGGGATAGTATAAATTCCATCACCACCAAACCAACCAGAATTGCGTTTCAACAGATCGGACCATTCGGGTGCAGGGCTTACAGTAAATTTAATATGCTCCAGGTCGGTGGTATCGCTTTTTTTAGATGCAATCTGCCCGTTTGACGATAAATCAGCCAATAAAACCACAACGACCACAAAAGCAAGCTTCTTAATTATACTCATGTAAAAATCCTTTGATTCATTTTTATTTTACGATAGATCACAAATCCAATACCTACAAATCCACCAATCAGCATTGCAAAGCTGATCCATTCCGCCTGGCTAAAGTTAATGCCTAAAAACCTATATTTTATATTAATTCGGATGGTTTCAATGAAAATTCGTTCAACACCACTTATAATTAAATAGATATAAAACATCAAACCAGCGGCATAAATATACCGTCGTATCGCCCACATAAATATAAACAAAAGCATACAAAGCACAACTTCATAAAAAGGTGTCGGATAAACTCCATTGATCAATTCGTTACAGAAATTCCCAACGCATCCTTTTATTGGCGCACCCGCGTTTATTTCGTTATGCGGATACTTGAAAGACCACATCCAGTCGGGCAACCATTGTAGCCAATTTGGTTTTGGGTTACTGTTTACTATCCCCCAATCACCGTCGCCGGATAGTTGACAACCAATACGACCTATGGCATAAGCCAGCATCATTCCCGGCGAGCCAATATCCGCCAAACGTGAAAGCTTCATTCCCCTTTTGTAGCAGATGTACAGGTAAGCAAGTGCCCCGAACACTAATCCTCCATAATAGGAAAACCCATTTGCTGAAAAAAGCACTCCCCATGGATCATACTTAAATCTGTCCCGGTGTTCAGCCATATCAAAAAGCTTGGCGCCAATAAAACCCCAAAAGCCAAGGCACAGCGTAAGATAAGGCATCAATTGATAAGGATGAACGATTTTCTCAACCACCACAGGCTTGGGTAAGCGTTCCTTTTGCCTGTCGTACCAGGCCCAGCCTCCAAAAGCGATCCCGCAAATTACCCCGGTTACCAGATTACCGTGCGTTGAAACAATAAACGTTTTAGGATCATACAAAAACAGCTTGTACGCCAGCGCGGCTCCTATTATTTTAAAGCCAAACAGAAAACCTAGCGATCCGTTAACAAATAGTTCTAATACAGACGCAGGATTACCGATGATTGTCTTTTTTGCAAAGGCATGAATTTTCCCATCCTTTTCCTTCCTTTTAAATTCCGAAACAAAAACCTGGAACGAGAAAATAAAGGATAACGCCATAAAAAGCCCGAGGGTTTGAATGGGCAGCGTTACGTGGGTATGCAGCAAATAATTTATAAGGTCTGCAAGGGTTGGAAACATACCTCTAAATTAGGGTAAAAATTTGTCGTTCTGAATGAAGTGAAGAATCTTATGTAATTGGCTAGTCTGCGTTACACATGGCGCATTCTTGTCGCTTTAATAAGATTCTTCGCTCCCGCTCAGAATGACAACTGTGCTATTAAAACCCAATCTGCAAGCCTAAATTCACTACGCGTTGGTTTATGTAGGCATCACCAACGGTATTGGTAGCAATTTCCGGATCCTGTTGGTATTTGCTGTAATTATCCCAGGTTACCAGGTTATAAGCGCTCATGTAAATACGAGCGTTGCTGATATGGAACGGCAGCATCTTCGATGGAAACTGGTAACCAATATCAACCGTTTTTAACCTTACATAGTATGCGTTTATCAACCAGTAGTCAGATGGATATGCCGACGGACTGTCAACTGTTCCCGGTACAGATGTCAACCGCGGAAACTCTGCAGTTGCTGCGGTGGCAGGTGTCCATCTTTTTAAATCAATTGGCTGAAACTGGCTCTGGAAAGGTTCAATTGCGGTGCCTGATAATATAAAGCTATAGTTGAACGCTCCCTGAAACAATGCTGTAATGCTGAATCCCTTGTAAACAATGCCAACTGATAAACCAAGCGTTGTATTTGCCAGGTTTGGGTTACCGATAGCGCGCTGATCATACACGTTGATCACACCATCGCCATTTAAATCCTGGTATCTTAAGTCGCCCGGTTGCAATGGCAAGCCGTTATCGGGAATTGCAATTGGGTTACCAACGTTAGTTCCCTGGTGCGATGCCTTCCAGTTTGCAATTTCTGTTACATCTGCAGCAGTATAGTATCCAAGGTAATGGTAGCCAAACGGTTGGTTTATCGGGTGACCGGTACGCAATAACCAGGGATATGCCGGAGTTGATTCACTTTCATAAAGGATTTTGTTTTTTGCATACGAGAATACAAACGCTGTGTTGTATTGAACCTCTCCAATGGTATTATGATAACTGATCTGCCCGTCAAAACCCTGGTTTTGAACACGACCTATATTAATTGCAGGAAGCCCCACGCCTAATAGCTCGCTGATACCACCCGGGGTGATCAATTGATCATATCTCACATCATGAAAAACATCGATTGTAGCAGAAAGCTTGTCGTTCAAAAAGTTCATATCAATCCCGATATCAGCTTTTCTGTTCTTCTCCCAAACCACATTGTCATTACCCAGCGAGCCTTCATAAATGGTAGTGTAGTTTTGTGGACTTTCGCCAAAGTTGTAGCCTCCGCCCTTGTTATAATTTTGCGTATAAACATAACGGTTACCGGGTGCTGCATCCGACCCAACCAAACCAAATGATCCCCTGATTTTAAACAGGCTAAATGTAGGGAATGCATCCTTAAAGAACTTCTCCTTCGCTATGTTATAACCTACACCAAGTGCAGGGAAGAAACCGTAACGGTGTGCTGCTGAGAAGCGATCAGTACCGTTATACGCAACGTTTAAGTCGATCAAATATTTGCCATCGTAATCATATCCGGCTTTACCACTGATCCCGCGGAATTTTTGCGGAACGCCAACATCAGCAGAGCCAAGCGTTGGATTGCCGTTACCATCCGCAGCTGCATATGGTGTGTATGACTGCTGGTTCAACAATAATAAGCCAGTATAATGATTTTTCCCAAAGGACCGTTCGTAGTTTGAAAAGAGCTGTATGTTTAAGTTGGTGTTATAAATATTGGTGTTTCCGAAATATATATAAGTGCCAAACACATAAGGAGCATTTGGTTTTAATGAATAACTATTGGTTACCGGATCGTAATGATAAGACGGATAATTGCCGAAGTTACTAACCCCTCTCGAAAACTGATCGGTACTTGCATAGGCTACGCGGGCGGTAACTGATAACCCCTGTGTTATATTGTCCAGTTTTTGAACTGCACCAAATAAGGTATTGAAATCAGTACGCCTGAAATGCTGATAACCATCTCCGGCCAGCCTGGCATTTAAGGTTGGCAGCGCCCCCGGTGTAAACTTTGAATAGTTATAAGCAAAGCTGCCATTTGGATTGATAAACGGTGCCGAAAACGGAGTTTCCTGCGTAAAGTTATAAATCCCGTTTATGGCATTTTCAGAACCCGGTTGGTTGATATCCGAAAAACGGGTGGTAATATCCAAACGCAGATCCAATGTTTTATTAGCCTTCAAATCCAAATTCGAACGGAAGTTGTAGCGTTTAAAATAGTAATTGGTATTTACCTGGTCGGTTGGGTCTTCAAAATCCCTATTCAAACCATTTTGAGAAAGCGCACCGCCGGAGATAAAATATTTAATTGTGTTGTTACCGCCTGATATATCAAGGTTCGTATTTGCCTGGTATGAGTATTTTTTAAAGATCTTGTTATACCAGTCAACATTAGGGTGTCCATAAGGGTCGCTGCCGTTTTGAAACAAGTTCAAATCGTTTTGTGAAAACGTTGGCACCAGCCCGTCATTGATCTGTGCCTCATTGATCAATTGCGCTGTTTGGTATGAGTCAAGAAATTTCGGCGTGATGGTCGGATTTTGCAAGCCGCCCTCAACCCTTAGGTTAATTTTCGGTATGCCTGATTTACCACGGCGGGTTGTTACAACCAAAACGCCGTTCGCTCCTTTTATACCGTAGATAGCTGTTGTTGACGCATCCTTTAAGATAGTGATATTTTCAATTTCGTTTACGTTGATCTGCTGTAATTGATCGTAGCTGTACTCAATATCATCAACCAAAATGAGCGGCTGGTTACCGTTTGCATTCAGTGAGCTGATACCTCTGATGAAAAAGTCGGAAGCATCCTTACCGGGCTGACCTGAAGATTGCTGCGCGAAAAAGCCAGGCAATTTGCCCATTAACGCATTTTGAACGTTAGCAGTTGGTACCGTACGGATCTCGGAGGCAGATATGGTGCTTGAGGCACCTGTGCTGGTGATACGTTTTGATGGGGTAAAACCTACAATGGTTACCTCATCCAAACCGTTGCTGTTAGCCTGTAAAGTAACGTCAACCGATTTTTTACCGGCAACGTTGATCTCCTGGCTCACATAGCCGATAAACCTTACGACGATAACATTGGAGGTGCCTTTTAAGGTCAATTTAAAGTGCCCGTTATTCTCGGTCACCGTACCATTGTTGACTACGCCCTTCTCAATTACCGCAGCACCCGGAAGTGTTCCCCCCAAATCTTTAACCGTACCCGTTATTTCCCTGCTTTGCGCAAGTAATATACCAGGCAGCAGCATTAATATAAGTTGAAAGAAAAGTATTATTCTTTTCATAATGTCGTGATTAATTGGTTAATGTGAATTTTAACTACCATCCGGGATTTTGTTTCATATTTGGGTTCTTCAACACTTCATCGTATGGTACCGGGTATAAATACATTTTAGGTGCTACAAACTTAGTGGTGAGTACATTCACTGTATTATAAGTAAATGAGCCGCCTGACTGGAAAACTGATTCGCCCTTGCGTGGCTGGTTCATTATGGCATCGGCAATTTTCCATCTGCGGATGTCAAAGTACCTGCTTTCCTCAAACGCAAGTTCAATTCGCCTTTCATTCTGGATTACTGTACGCATATCGGCCTGGCTTAAGTTTGCTTTAAGGCCGTAATGCCCATCAGCTCCGGGAGCAATACCTGCACGTGCTCTTAATTTATACAAAGCATCATACACGTCGCCTTGCGCAGAAGTTGTGGTTTCATTCTCTGCCTCTGCATAGTTTAATAAAATCTCGGCGTAGCGAAATATTACCCAATCCTCGCTATGTGAACTATATGAATTGGTACTTTCAAAATTTCCCATAAACTTACGGGCATAATAGCTGGTAAGAGTTTGCTGAAGGCCGTTATTTGGCTTACTTTGCCCCCCTTCATATGTTGCCAGCGTGGTATTCAACCACTGCGACCCATTGTGCAATGTGGTATATGACAAACGCGGATCGCGGTTTAAATAAGGTTGATCAGGGTTATAACCAGATGCCGGATCGGTAATTGGTAACCCATTTGCCATCGGATACGCTTCAGCAAGTTCTTCAGTGGGGCTTGTTCTGCCCAATGCGTTTGCAGCGGGAAAGCCTACCGGGCCATTAGCACTTTCAACTGAATTGCCGTTATCGCCCTGGCGGATAAAGATCACCTCCGAATTATTTTGCGTAAGGAAAACATCTGTAAAGCTATTGTCAAGCGAATAAGCACCGAGGTCCATAACGTCCTTCGCGGCGGCGGCAGCCTGTTTCCAACGATCTGCATTATTGCTCGCATAGCCTGTAAGCGGGTTTGATCCATCAATATTGCCACCGTTAAAAAGTGGACTTGCAGCATACAACAAAACACGCGACTTTAAGGCCATAGATGCCCCCTGCGTGGCCCTGCCGTAATACGCATTTGCTGATATGATTGGCGAAGTAAGCATCGAACCTTTTATCGCATCGCACTCGCTTACAATGTATTTGATGCAATCATCAAACGAGTTACGCGGTAGGGCTATATTATCGGTAAGCCCATAAACCTTGTCGCCCAATAATGGCACGCCACCGTAACGTTTTACCAGTTCGAAGTAAAAATATGCACGTAAAAACCTCGCTTCGGCCTTCCACGCATACTTCATGGATAAGCCGTTATAAGTTTGCTGAACCGGTACTACGTCGATATTATTGACAAATTCGTTCACCATTCTTATTCCCGCCCAATAGCTTTTAGAGCCCGACCACACATTTTCGTCGGCAGGCATGGTAAATGAGTTGTAGGTTGCGGTAGCAAGTATGGTAACCGAGTTACTGCTTGATGCTGCCGATGATATGGCATCGTCGCTTGCGGCATCCAGGTAATCTCCTCCAACAGCGTTCCGTCCGTTCCGCAGCAGCGCATAAATTGAATTTAAGTATTGGTGCGCATTGGTGCCCAGTGAGTCATATTTATCAAACACAATATTAATTGGCACTTTGTCAACAGGAAATTGCTCGTACTTTTTACACGCGCTAATAGCCAGCAGCAGTAAAACCAGTCCTATTATATTTTTGTAATTCTTCATAATTTCAAATTTTTACCGATCAACAATTAAAGCTTAACACTTACCCCTGCGTTTATTACCCTTTGAATAGGATATGGATTAGGATTCAAAGGGTTTCCAAAATAAACTTCCGGATCGATGCCCTTAAAGCTGGACAGCGTTGCCAGGTTCTCTCCGTTTACAAAAACTCTTATGCTTGATAATCTTAATTTTTTGCTAACGCTGTATGGCAATGTATAACCAACCTCTGCATTCTTAAGTCTCATGTAATTTCCTGATCTTATCCAGAATGATGAAGTTGCGGTATTGTTAGCGTTACCTAAAGAAAGCCTTGGTAATTGGGCGGTGTTAGCAGTCTCAGGCGTCCACCGCGTGGTCAGTCCTTCATATCCCTGGCCTACGTATTGATTACCAAATATTCCCAGGCCATTAAAGCCCGAAAACTGGTTATCATTTATGCTGATTTGCCTGTTGGTTACGCCCTGAACTATGGCGCTGAAGCTAAAGCCTTTGTAATTAAAACCAATTGTTGTTCCAAAAAATATCAGCGGCTTTGTGCCGGCTATAGGCGATTGATCAAATTGATTGATAACACCGTCGTTATTTAAGTCCTTATACCGAATGTCTCCGGCAACTGGTGTATAACCAACAGTTGTTGGTGCTGATGCTGCTTCCTGTGCAGTTTTGAAAAAACCAAGAGCGGTATAGCCAAAAACGGTACCCACCGGCTGACCTGTGCGTTTTACCCACGGATATGGCAATGGTTCCTCATCTGAGAATAATACCTTCGACGATTGGATAGACACGTTGCCGGTAACGAAGTAATTAAAATTATTAACATGATTGGAGTACGTTAACGATAACTCGAAGCCCTTGTACAGGTTAATTCCCAGGTTTTCGAAGGGATAATTAGTACCAAGCAGCGCAATGCTATTACCACGCTGTTGCAGCAAGTCATAATACTTATCGTGATAATAATCGGCTGTAATTTTAAGGCGTTCCTTAAATAGCGATATATCTACGCCTATATTAAACTTATGAGCATTTTCCCAGCTAATGTTCGGGTTGGCCAGCGGGTCGGCAATATAGCCGAATCCCAGGCTTCGGTCAGTTCCCTGTGGATAAGCTCCGTATACTGAACTGTAAGTTTGTGTATATTGAAAATAACCGTAATTGTCTATATTGGCATTCCCGGTTTTTCCATAGGTAGCCCGCCATTTCCATGAATCTATCCAGCTAAAATTATCCTTTATAAAGTCTTCCTTCCCCATCTGCCAGCCAATCCCTCCGGCATAAAACCAACCGAACTGATGACCGGGGGGGTAACGATTATAACCGCTATTAGTGACCGCACCTTCAACAAAGTACTTTTCGTCGTAATTATACCCGGCCTTAAGCGCCCTGTTTGAGGCGGTCGTGCTTAAGTCGTATGTTAACGACACCGTCTTTACATCAGCAAGCAACATGGCTGATACATTATTTTTACCAAATTGCCGGTCGTAATTAAGGCCACCTTGCCCAAACGAATAGCGGGCGCTGGTAACGGTGTGAAATTCATTGCTTTCAGGAACAGTGGCGCCAACTGCTGCATAGCTACTGTCTTTAACGGAGTACTGATACCCCTGATTTTGCAGGTTACGGGTAACAGCTGTTTGAGATTCGATGGATAAATTTCCCTTTGCCTTAAATGATAACCCTTTTACAAAACTGCTTAAATCATAATTCAAATCCAGGTTGGCCAATACATCATGGCTGTTGGATTGAACGTAGCCGGAATATTCTGTTTGAGATAACAGGTTATTGCTGTAAAACGCAGTGCCCCCAAAAGAGCCGTTCGGGTTATATACCGGGTAGGCATTATTGGGCGTACTATAAATTTGATTCAAAATATTGCTGTAACCGGCACCTGGTTCAGTTCCGTTCTGAATACGGCCAAACAATTGCAGCTCAACTTTGAATTTTTTAGTTACATCAACACTCAGGTTCGAGTTGATAATATACCTGCTCAAATCATTATTAGTGTTGTACGGTATGGAGTTAGCTGTTTTAAAGATCCCGCCCTGGTCTAATGAATTTAATGCAATGGTGTAGCGGGCTGTTTCAGTTCCGCCACTGATATTCAGCTTATAGCTGGTCATCGGCGAATACTCATTCAATAATGTTTTGAACCAGTTAACATCCGGGTGCCCGAATGGGTCTGTATGATTACGGTAGGCTGTGAAATCCGCAGGAGAGTAAATGGGAGGCTTATTGTCGTTTTGCAATGCCTCGTTGTACAAATAAGCATATTGGTAGGCTGGCAATGGCGTTGGCAATCCCAACGATTGCTGTACGCCAGTTTGGGCGGTAAACGAAATGCGTGGCGCTCCGGCCCGTCCCTTCTTGGTGGTTACCAGCAAGATCCCGTTCGAGCTGTTAATACCAAGCAATATATTTGATAACGCATCCTTTAAAACCGATACCGATTCAATGCTTTCAGGATCAATCGAAGACAATTCGCGCTGTACACCATCAATAATGGTGATTACGCCTTGCCCGCGAATTTTCATACTTATTTCAGTATTATCATTAGGCACCACATTATGGCTGGTTACTACGTTGGTAAATATGCCGCTTTGTGTTTGAATGGCTGTTTGTGCCGATGTAAAGCCGCTATATTGCTGGGTATATAAACCAGGCAGCTGGCCCGGCAATGCATAAACATACATTGAAGCCGGAGTTGTAGTAAGCTGGTTAGTGTATATGGTTGATACGGCGCCAAGCGAATTTGCCTGCTTTACTGTCCCATATAAAATATCAATGTTTTGTGGCGACTGCAGGTAAGTATCCAACAATCGTACAGTTAAATCAGCACCGTCGGCTACCTTTACTTCCATAACGTTATGGTTTGGATAGGTAAATACCAATATACTGCCCGTGCCGGCTTTTATTTCAAAGCTGCCTTTTGCATCAGTGGTAGCGGTTATCGTAGTTTGTTTCACGGTAACCACGGCTCCTTTTAAAGGGCGCGCATCCTGGTCTATTACAATACCGGTTACCATTCCGGGGGTTTTAACTGCCGTATGCACAGTTGTATCCTGCACAACGGCAAAGCTGGTTTTCACCAGGAACAGCATCAGTATGATGAATCCCGTAACGCATTTTTTTGAGTAGCAATAAGCCATAGTTTCAGTTTTAAATTGTTGGCGAAAAATTGGAAACATATTTCAGTACCTGCATAGCAACCCTAACCTTATATTAGAAAGGAGGTTAAAACTTTATAATTTAAGGGGTATACACTGCCTGCAATGCAATAGTTATCTCTTCATGGTTTATGTTATTTACACTTAAATGTATAGGTGAACGGTGATGCCGTATTTCCATACCCCACTTTTATATTCCCCGTCGCGTCCGTTACGTAGTAGGTCATGTTCGTGAGCGTTTGTGCGTCCGTTAGTCCAAAAAACTTTCGGGGCCAAATGGTTATCTTGTACCTGTTGCTGTTGGAGGTTGTTTGCGTAAGCTTTGTTTTGGCAGTCTGTTCGCAAACTGTAATTGATTTTCCATCGGCGGTATTTCCGGTTGCACACAGGTACACCGCAGCAGGATTTTTCAGCTCTGTATCTGTAACTGTTCCATCGTAAGTAATGGTAATAAAGTCGTTGTCAAGGGCTTTAGGCGGATCGTAGCTGGTAAGTTGCGGGTTACAAAAATCAACGATATCGCCGGGGCCACCTGTTAACTGAAAGCAGGGAGTGATCATTTCCGCAAAATATTCATATTTAACGCCGGGATCCTTGTCGATAGAACCATCGGGATCATGCAGCCCGTCGCTCGTCTCTGCAACTGCATAACCCAGCTTACACAATGTGTTATTGCCATCGGCACCCATTTTCATATCGATAGTTAATTTTACGGATATATCTCCGCCATTACTTGTCACAACATTAACGTCCGACTGATAAACTACCCATTCCATATCATCAATAAGGTTGCCGCCAATACCAAATTTTTTCTTCATGGCTGCAGACCAACTCAGACCATTGCTCTGAGGCTCAATAGCGTTAGGATCTATAAGCTTCATGTTACCGATACCGTTTGTAGCGGTGCTGGTGTAAGTAATCTTTGCATTTTGAGCCGTAGCCCAGCCTTTGGGGGCAAGGAAACCGAACACCAGGCCTTGGGTTTTGGATTGGTAGATGTTGTGATAGGTAAATTGAACTTTTATTGTTGTATTGGCACCAACAACCGCTGTATCGGGCTGATCGACAGTAAAATTGATAAGACTGCAGCAGGTAATTATGATTGCCATAATTATCGCAGCACACATCCCCCATAAGATGCGCCCTTTTATATTAATGTGTAAAAATGATCTCATATATATTTTTTTAGCTTAATTAATTGGCTTTCTTAAATGTGTACACATAGGTATTGCCCGGGCAGCCGGGGCTAAATGTTAGTGTCAGCTGCCTTATACCGTTCACAATTGGATAAGTGAATGCCGTAGCAACCGCCGTTTTGCCTGTTGGTGTGAAACTTATTTTAAACGGATATTGCGGATCGTCGAACGAGTAAGCTCCATCATTACTTACCAAAAATGGAAGTTTATTGATCAGTGTGTACTTTCCACTCTTAAAGCTTACCTTAAATTGCGAAAAATCAACTACGCTCATCAAATCCGTACCATTGCGGGTTGCAGAGATAACCGTCCAGTCGCCCGAAATATCTTTTGTACTTTCAGCTACCGGGGTCAGTCTTTCCACTTTGCATGACGTGAACGCCATTACAGCGAAAAGTACAAGCAGCCATGTTATTTTATTCTCTTTGTAAAGCTGTTTCATGCTTTTATATTTTTTTTGATGTTATTCTATTTAATTAATACCCCGGATTCTGAACCAAATCAGTTGATTTAGCAAGTTCCCCCTGCGGAATTGGCCACAGGTACATTGCCTTCCTGAAATTGTGCTTCCTTACATTGAAGCGCTTGTAACTGGCCGTAGTATTTGTCCGGGTAATTTCCATACCGGTCATTTCCTGGTTTTCAGTCTGATCGGCAATCATCCAGCGCCTAACGTCCCAAAACCGATGTCCTTCGAAAGCGAGCTCAATCTGCCTTTCATTTGTAATCACGTCTCTCATTTGATCTTTGCTCAAGCCGGTCGGCAGCTGATAAGGATTAAGACCAGCCCGCATCCTTATTTGTTCAACCGCGTTATAAACGTTTGAAGTAGGGCCTTCAAATTCATTAGCGGCTTCAGCATAGTTCAAAAGGATCTCCGCATACCTGATAATCGGTAAACAGCGACTGGTATTGTTCAGCGCATCGGTTGATGTAGCGTTAGGGTCGAGCATTTTGTTGGTATAATAGCCTGTTGGCGTACCTGCGTAAACTGCATCGCTTCCTGCCGGGATACCGTTATAGGTACCGAGGTAAATATTCACCGGGGAAAAACCTGTCCCTAACCTTATTCTTAATACGGTTTGATCATGAATAATTGAATAACCCATACGCGGGTCGCGGTTAGCGTAAGGATTATTCGGATCATATCCCGAAGTTGGATCGGTAATGGCTTTACCATTACTCATAGGGAAAGCATCTACAATTTCCTGGTAAGGAAACGCACCACCTGAACCAGACCGTGATGGCGGATCCCAGACCCCCTCCAGGTCCCAATTGCCCGTAGGGCGCATTAACGGTAAAATATATTCGGTATTATAACGCATTGGGAAAAGGCTCTGAAATCCCTTGCCTGGCGTTGAGTTGTCGATATTTAAACTGTAGGATTCTGAGCTAATAAGTTGGCCTGCTGCGTCTTCCGCCAGTTTCCACCTGTTCGCATCAGCTGTTGGATAACCGATAATCGACGCTAATGATCCGCTGGCCAGGGTAGTTCCGTTAAACAGCGGGCTTGCAGCGTACAATAATGTTCTTGAAATCAGCGCCATACAGCTTCCCCGTGATGCGCGTCCGTAGCCTAATCCGGTTTGTACAGAAGGCAAAGCCAGTGCCGCTGCATTACATTCTGATACTATATAATTTACACAATCAGAAAAATTACTGCGTTTTACCGGAATATGATCTGTATATGTGTAAAGAGTGTCACCAATCAGCGGCACACCGCCGTAATGTTCCAACAGGATAAAATAATAGTATGCTCTCAAAAAGCGGGCTTCGGATATTATTTGCGATTTGGTGAAAGCAGATACCGGCGTATTATGAATATTTTTTAACAACTGGTTCACCGCCCTTATATTATTATAGCAAGTACTGAACGCATCATCACTAACTATACCCGCATTGATAGTTCCTGTGGCCCAATCGCTGGCTAATGAAATATTTGTATTGCCTACCTCGCTCTCATCCGAAGCTGCATCCAGGCCACCGTTGCCAAACCGGGTAACATTTACCGGGAAACCTATCTGGCTGTAAATGTTTGCAAGGAAATACTCCGTGTTGCTACTGTCTCTAAAAACAGTAGTTTCCGTTAAATTTGAAGTGGTGGTGGGAGCCAGGAAGCCACCTTTTTTACACGACTCAACGCTCAACAGCACAACAACGGGCACAATAAAAGCAATAACCTGAAAGTAAATTTTCCTCATACTATATGGTTTATATAGGTTAAATTTAATAGACTCTCTAAACAACTTTAAATAAGATTAATAAAATTTATAAAATCGTTTTAGCAGATTATTATAAATTCCGTTTATTCAGTCGTTATCAAGATTCTCTTTTTGAATATTTATAATTGGTTTATATTATCAGATATAGAATCTGGTACTAATTTAGGATATAAAAACGATTTAGCAAATTTTTTTTCAAATTATTTTTATCCGCTCTATTTGTAATTTCTGTTACTATTTCGTTCATTTTCTGGTTTTTAAACATCTAATCCAAAACCTGTCAATACTGCTAATATTTAGCCCTGTTTTTTAAATTTCCGGTAAAAAAATGGCCTAAATCAATTAATGGGCTTGTTAAAAAAACGGCTAAAAAACAACGCCTGGTAATTGATCGAATTGCCCCAAAACTCCCAGGTATGCGCGCCTGGTCTCACGGTATAATCATGCGGAATTTTCCTGTACAGTAATTCTTTGTGTAAGGCCTCGTTTGAGGGGTACATGAAATCGTCATAACCAACATCAAACGTTATTGCAAGCGAATTTGGCTTTATCATATAAAGCATGTTTATCACGCTGTTTTTCTCCCACCTTTCGGGATACTCACTGTATTTACCCAATACCTGCTCCACACCGAACGCGTCCGAAAATTGTCTTATATCCACTCCCCCACTCATGCTGCCAACTGCGCCAAATGTGTTCAAATGTTTAAATGCCAAATAAAACGCACCATGCCCGCCCATGCTTAACCCGGTAATGGCACGACCATTCCGGTTTTGGATAGTGCCGTAATGCTTATCAACCCAATTTACCAGCTCAACGGCCACATAAGTTTCAAATTGCCATTCTTTACTCATAGGGCTATCAAAATACCAACTGGCAAAACCACCGTCGGGGCATACAATTATTAGGTTGTATTGGTCGGAAAGACTTCTTATCGATGGCACTTTAAGGATCCAGTCAGAATAGTTACCGCTAAAGCCATGCAACAGGTACAAAACAGGAAATTTTTTATTGGCCGAATAACTATCAGGCCGGATAACTATCGCTTTTAAATCCTTATTCATAGCCGCGCTGTGCGTTAAAACCGTGTCAACAGTAGCGGCATTTACCCTTATACAATTGGCGATCATGAAAATTATCGCCGGCAGAAAAAATCTTTTTATTCTATTCATTTTATTAAATGTTCTGTTTCTTATTTAGCGGCAGCTATGGTAATCCGGTGTGTCTGCGGTTTGTTTATGGCGTAAATCTCGTCGATGATCACGTTCATCTCTTTTTGCCAGGTATCCCTCACGCTTTTATAGCGGGCGCGGGTATAATTATCCTTATTGCCGTTCACAAAAACGTCCTTAACGGCATATTTGCTGATGGTGTCCATAGCGGCGTTATTATCTTTATAAAGCATATTCTTACCCTTCAAAAAATCATACTCCATCCACATATACATCCTTAAACGACGTTCAATTTCCCAGCGCTCCTCGTTTAATTCACGGATCTGGATAGCCTGCTGGTATTGGGGTGTTTTGGTCAGTTCAGCCATATTAACACCATCACTGAAGTTTTCGGCGGCATAAGTGGCTATGCGTTCACCGTCGATCATCAAGTTATAATTACCTGCCTTTAAGCCTTTAACAGTTAATATTTCCTGGTTAAATTCCTTTGTAAATGGCACCAGCTTTAGGGCATCAGCCTGCTTTTTCTTATTGCCCCAACTACGTGGGATGGTATCAATTGGGTAAGGCAATGAGTTGGCCAGATAATTAAATGAAAGCGAATCAGCAGAAGCCACCACATTGGAGATTTTACAATTAACCGATTTGGAAATTTTCTTGCTTTCAGCATTGATCGCAAGATATGCAACTACCTTATTATCCAATCCTTGGGTTTTTAAAAACAAATAAGCCATTACCAGGTGCCCGTCATTATCGGGGTGTACCCTGTCGTTTGGCGCCAGGCTAAAAGTGGTATCCTTTGCCTGTTCACGAAGGTTAATAGCAGTCATCGGGTGATAAAAATCAACAATGCCCCAATTGTTCTTCTTAGCAGCATCCTGCTGAAAGTCAATTACTTTACTAAACAGCGCTGTTTTTTTCGGATAGATATTCTTCGTGGTGAACTTAGTAGTTTCGTCATAAGGCGACCCAAGGATAATTATCTTCCTGATCTCCGGGCGTTGCTTCAGCTTGTCCTCCACCAGGCCGTAGGTTTTGTATGAATCCAGGATCCTTTTATCCATAAAATCCTGCGCATCCGGCTTGTACCATTCAAAGTATCCGGTATCGTTCATGCCCCATGTTAGGGTTAAAACCGTTGGATTCTTAGACAGTGCATCGTCGTCAAAGCGGGTATTGATCTGCCCTATCGCGTCCCCTCCTATCCCAACATTAAAACAAGTAATCCGCATGTTTGGGAAATGTGTCATGTAGTACAACCAGATATACGAGTGGTAATGGCCGCCATCGGTAATGCTATTACCTACGAATGCCACCCGGTCACCGGCTTTAAAGGGCGCTACTGTTTGCGCGTAAATGCTGCAGCAGGCAGCCAAATTGATCAATAAAATGGTAAATATTTTTTTCATGCTGATGTGTTCGGTTTATTTTATTCCCCAGGTCCTATTGGGAGTATCGCCCATGGTTAATTCAAGCGTACCGCCTGCGGCTATTTCTTTATATTCGATGTAACAATGATTATATACCTTACCGTTTAGCTTAGCTGATTGGATGTAAATATTTTGAGCTGAGTTATTTTTGGCGACGATGCTAAAGGTGTTTCCGGTAGCATATTTAGGATCGAGCTTAAACGTCACCTTGTTAAATACCGGGCTGGTAATCTCCTGCCGCGGATCACCAGGACAAACAGGATGAATACCGCTAGCTGCCATTACATACCAGGCCGACATCTGCCCAACATCCTCGTTACCAACCAACCCCTCAACCGAGTTTTTATAGGCCCGACGGCAAATCTCCCTTGTCCATTTTTGGGTAAGCCATGGCGCACCTAAGCGGTTATATAAGAAAGGCACATGGTGAACTGGCTCATTGGAGTGGTTATAATAATCATTCCACATCATGTTATCGGGCGTTTTTTCAAACAGGTTATTCAGGTCGGCTATTGTTTTATCCCTGCCGCCCATCAGTTTAGCCATTCCGTCAACGTCCTGCGGAACAAACCAGCCCTGTTGATAAGGGTTACTTTCAATCGTACCATACCACTGCTTCAACCTTGCTGAGTCAGGCCATGGCAGCCAGTTCCCGTCCTTATCCTTTGGCCGGAACCACCTTTTTTCCGGGTCAAATATATTTTTGAAGGCTTCGCCGCGAAGCGCATATTTTTGCTCATCTGCGGGTTTATTCAACCGTTTAGCCATTTGCGAAACGCACCAGTCAGCATAAGCATATTCCAAAGTATAAGACATGCTCAAAGGCTCGGTGGTATAACCTTTTTCACCGTTGCCAAATTTTTCAACAGAGTTCACCGAAAGCTTATAAGCTTCCGGAACATTAAAATTCCGGATCCCCTTGGCATACGCATCAGCAATAACAGAAACTGCAGGATTGCCGATCATACAGCCGCTGTAAGAGTTTAAGATCTCCCAGCGCTCCAGGTAATCTTTTTTCTTCTCGTCTGCAAGCGTAACCAAAGAATTGATCATGTCGTTCACCAGCGATGGATTAATGATGGTCTGCAGCGGCATCTGGCTGCGAAACACGTCCCATCCGCTAAAAATGGTGCGTTTTTTAAAGCCTGAAGCATGGTGAGCTTTTCCATCGCCACCCATGTAATTGCCATCCACATCATTTACAATCCGGGGATCGATCATGGTATGGTAAAGTGCGGTATAAAAAACTGTTTTTTGTTCCGCTGTACCACCTTCTATGCTTGCCTTTGACAAGGCATTGTTCCACAAATCGACAGCGCGTTGGTGTACCGCGTCAAAATCCCATCCCTCTATTTCAGCCAGCAAGTTGTTTTTTGCACCCGCCATGCTCACAAATGAAATACCTGATTTTAGCAGCACCTGCTCTTTGTTGGTAGTCGAGAATTCTGTATAGAAGCCTAAATGCCTGCCTTGCTTTTCTTTGACACCTTTTAAAATTGCTGCATGTGCAACCATTTCCTGGTATTTTTCGCTGGTTACATCTTCCAGTTTTCTTCCCTGCCCGTCAGGAATATCCGCGCTCCAAACACCAAAGTTTTTTATGGCCTTGCTGAATTGGGCATAGAAGTAAACAGTATAGTCTGCGTGACCATCACCATTACCCCAACCGCCACCATCAGGTGTGCATTTCATCCAGCCCTCAATGGTATGGTTATCAACCACCTTAATATACTGCAAAATTGAAGTACCGCCAACCCGTCGGGCCAAATCTATTTGAATCCGCGATTGTTTATTTTCAGGGAACGTAAACCGTAACATTCCGCTATGCGGTTGCGCGGTCATTTCCGCCTTTATTTTATATTTTGTTAAAAAAGTGCTGTAATAACCCGCCGACGCCTTTTCACTTTGTTTATCATAATCCGAGCGATAGCCTTCTGCCGTATTTTTAAGTGAGCCGGCACTTGTCTTTAAATCGCCGGTAGTAGGCATCACCAAAAAATTACCCAGGTCGCCGTACCAGCCTACCCCGCTCATTTGAGTAAAGGCAAACCCCTCAATACTGGTATGTTCATAGCTGTAGCCGGAACCATTATCACCGCCGGTTATCGTATTCGGGCTTAATTGAACCATACCATAAGGCGTAGCAGCGCCAGGGAATGTTTTGCCCAGGCCGTGGTACACGCCGGCATCGGCAGTACTGGTGCTGGCACCGATAAAAGGATTTACATATGATGCTGGACCCCGCTTTTTTTGCTGGGCAAATAAGCAAGTGGAAAAGCAAGCGAATACTAAAAATAAAGCAATATTTTTAATGCGCATATCCGGTTTAAAAATTAAGAATAATAAAGGCCAATTGGTTATTGGTGATAAATTATCGTCCAAATTATATAAAAAAAACGATTTAGCAAATTTTAGCGCGTTTATTTTTTAATATTATTACCGCTTACTTATTATGTTTATTCCACTAAGCTTTATCGTTCTGAAACCAAACCTCGGTATGGTTAAATTTATAAGGGTTTTATCCCCGGTTTTGGTTATTTTAACGTCACTCCTTTTCGTGCCGTTCAGCTCTACCAATTCGGCTTTGCGAACTTGAGCGCCAAAGGAAATTATCTTTAGCGAAGCATCTCCTTCAGCATTATACAGCCGCACCAACAGGTCATCGCCGTCAAACACCATCGATGAAACTTCAATGCCCGACTTGTTGATACTTATAAATGAAGCTGATTTATTTTTTGCGGCTGATTGTGAAACGGTTGTTATTAATGGCTCTGCCCATTTAGTAGTTGCGGTCCATGTGCCGCTTTTATCCCATTTGCCGGCGTGTGGAATCAACGCATAGTTAATAGTGGTTGGCCCGGTTATTTTATAGTCCCTACCCCACAAACCCATGCCTGAATATTGAACATCCAACCCTAACGGAAAATCCTTCCCATGTGTGTAGCTGGTGGTATGATCAGTCAGCATGGTCATACCATATTTACCTATGCCGTCGGTAACATCAACCCAATGTAAGATCACGTTATTTTTAATGCTGTCCCAGCTGTTATAAAATGTGTTTTCCAGCTTACTCTCTGTTACGTCAAAAGGTGCATCTTTGTAAACCTTTTGATCAGGCAGATTCAAAGGGAACAACGCCAGCAGCTTAAACCTGTCGTCGTAAAAAGCTTTGTTTGGATTTTGCCATTTATAAGTGCCTGCCGCGGTTGGTTCGCCAATTCCCGGGTTACCCTTCCAATCGATATTAACACTCAAATCGATCCTTTCTTCTCCCTGTTTAACCGTAAGCACTTGTTTAAACTGGTTGTTTGCTATCGTTCCTTTTATCGCGAGCTTTATCATCAACGGTCCTTGCTGTAATATTTCTATCGTTGCAGGGTTTTCTTCGCTCGATCTGAAACCACCATCGCTATAAAAATTCCCACGCAGCTCATTAAAGCCTCTCGGGTTTGCTTTGTCTACAAACTCCCGGTTATTTAATTTCTTTGCTATTAAGCTTTTAATGATGCCGCCTTTTTTAGGGTCGATCAATATAGTATAGAGATCGGTCTCTATTTTGTACAGTCCTTTATCCAATTGCACTATTGATGCTCCCGTTGCTGTCATCGATTTACCTGGCAGCAATTTATAGGTATAGTAGCCCATTGACGGAACAGTAGCCTTAAACATTACTTTTTTTATACCGCTCACCTCAATTACCTGCGATATAACTTCCCGTCCCACAGCGTCCACGACCTTCAGCGATGCCCCGGGCAATGCTGAAGGTATGTCAACCGTTACCATTTCATTTCGACTTGCTCCAACTGTGTTAAAAACCGTTACATAAGCCTCATTACTTTTACTACCTGCAAACGCTTTTGTCGAAGCGGTTATAATACTATCACTTTTACCGATTGTATTATTTGTCCATAACAAAATCTCATCAGCCCATGTCTTCCCGGGTTTTCCGTTGTAAGGCACTATCCATGAGTCATGGTGCTGAGACAGCAGTAGCGTGCGCCAGGCCGCATCCAAACTATCGATCGGGTACGTTGTGCCGTGATATATCTTAGCCAGCGAGGCTATTTTTTCAGCGCTGATGATCTTATTTTCAGCTGACCTCACTTCCTGCGCAATTTTCTGTGTAACCTGCGATCCCCAAACCAAATTCACCAGGATGTCTTCCTGCGTTGGCTTCCACTGTGGTTTAGCATCGCCAGCTGTTACGTTTTCGAAATAATTACGCCAGGTAGTATAAATGTTTGTGATGCCAAATCGTAAGCCCTCTCCCATAAACGGACCTCCCTTCCAGCCTGCATCCTGTATCGTCATGCCGATTGGGTGCTTAATGCCGTCAGCATAAGAAGCGTTTACAAATGCCGGCGAATTTTCCCAGCCTATAGTTTGCCAGGTTGATTTGGTGGAAAGCTTATCAACGTCATATCGTGGGGCCGTGGTTATCCCCGTACCATCTGGCCCGATCCATGTCACCAATTCGCCGCCATGTGCTGCTGCATAGCCGCCAAAGCAGGTATTTGGATTTTTAAGGGATGCATATTTATAACCAAAGGATCTAAGGATCTGCGGCAGCGCACTTGTAA
The DNA here is from genome assembly GCA_030775685.1 of Bacteroidota bacterium. Taxonomy (GTDB): domain Bacteria; phylum Bacteroidota; class Bacteroidia; order Sphingobacteriales; family Sphingobacteriaceae; genus Mucilaginibacter. The sequence continues at coordinate 56,282 of JALYIP010000063.1, read as the reverse complement.
AACATGGCTCCTCTGTTGAATAAGTACTAAACACAGCATCAGGAAAATGCATCTTTATCTTTTTTATCCCGTAACTGAACTGCCGGATAATGCTTTCGCCGGATATATTATATAAATAGCTTTGCGCATACGCCGGGTTTATAAATTCAATCCGCCCGTTAGCAGATTGATCGGCTGCCAAAGCCTTAAACTCTTCATATGCTGCAGGGTCAACCGTTTTTGCCTTATCCCATGTTTCCGGTTCAATCTCGATGTTGATACGCCAATCGGGATGCTTGTTGAGCATATCCACCATAAACCGGGTAAAATTATCCGGGTATCCGCCGTAAACTCCGCCATGATAGCCATCTATAAAATATGCTTTTTGAGCAGATACGGTACTTGCTAAATTCACAAGTACCACAACCAACAGCAACAGTTTAAATTTCATTGACCGCATGTGTTAAGGCTTAGTTTATTAAGGTTATCTCAACCCGGCGACTTACCGGTTTATTTGTCGCATAAATTTCGTCAGTAAGCAACGCGATCTCTTTTTTCCAGGCATCGCGTACGCTTTTAAAGCGCGCTTTTTGATAGGTAGGAAGCGTTACAGCGACAAAAAAATCCTTCTTCGCAAACCTTTGCAGCGAGTCTACGGTTGCATCCCCATCGTTAAACAGCAGGCTATGAGGTTTTAAAATTGAAAAATGGATCCAGTAGTATTCGCGCAGGCGGCGTTCGATTTCCCAGCGTTCTTCGTTAAGCTGCATTACAGCCATTGCCTGCTGGTATTGCGGCGTGTTATTAAGCACGGCAAGGTTGATACCTTTTTTGTAATCATCGGCGCCCCAACTCCCTATAATTTTGTCATCTATCTTTAATTGATAATTTCCTGTTGCTTTCAGGCCCTTTACGCGCAAGATCTCCTGATTAAACTCTTCAGTAAAGGGCACCAGTTTTAAACCAGCTGCCTGGGCTCTTTGAGGCTTTCCAAACCCACTTGCAATGGTATCCATCGGGTACGGCAATGCATTGGCCAGGTAGTTAAATGTAACACGATCTGTAGTTGCAGCCAACGCCATTACTGCGCAATTATCAACGCTTTCCACCCTGGCAGACGAGGTATTTATTACCGACTCAGCCACCTTTTTCCCGGCCAAGCCCTGCACTTTTAAAAACACGTAGGCCATCACCATCATTGCATCGTTGGTAGGGTGCACTCTATCGGCATTCTCCATGGTAAAAAGTGAATCCTTTTGCTCTTCCCTGATATTGATGGCGGTTAAAGGCCGGTTAAAGTCTACAAAGTCCCAACCGTTGGCTTTGGCCGTTTGCTGCTGTACGTCGGCAATTTGTAGCAAGGCATTATTTTTTCCAATGAACGGTGCCAATTTACTTTTTGATGTTTCATCATATGGCGGCGAAGCGATCATGATCTTCCGTACCTCCGGATGTTGCTTGTATTTATCTTCAATCAGCCTGAAGCTTTTAAGAGATTCGGTGATCTTCGCTTTATAGGTGGAATCGGCAACTGCCGCAGTCATATACTTATAGCCGGTATCATTCATTCCGAAAGTAAGCGTAACAACTGTGGGATTATGTGAAAACACATCGTCATCCAATCGTTCATAGATCTGTTTGGATACATCCCCTCCTATCCCCCCATTATATATATCAATTCTGCTATTGGGGAACCGGGTCATGTAATACAGCCAGATGTAAGAATGATAATGTCCGCCATCTGTAATGCTATTACCTACAAATACCACCCTGTCACCTGTTTTAAATGGCTTTATGGCTTGTTGGGCAATAACATGCATAACGGAAAGGATAAAGCAAAAAATTGCAGTAAAGGTCCGGATCATAATTGGCTAAATTGATTTAGCAAATCAAATCAAAAAAAAACGATTTAGCAAATACTTTTTAGCTATTACATCAAGATGTTACAATTACACTAAGGCGCGCGCCAAACAGGTTTAATTTCGACGCTATTTGCTACGCGGTGCTTCGCTTAATCTCTTTCGTAGAGGTTATCTATAACTTGTGGTCAGCTTTTTTTGCCAGCTTTGGCAGGTCCCTGAACATTGCCATCGCTAATTCATCAAGTGCACTTTCGCATAATGGCTGTACTTTTTTTGGAGTAACAAAGGGGATTCCCTGTACAAGCGCGCCCGATATTTTTGACAATGCCTCTTCCTTTATTGAAAATACTTTGTCGCCCGCTTTATTATAGATAATAATATGAGCGCGCGCGTTCACCTTTACGACTGCCACCCCACCGAAGCCCTTCTTTTGCAGGTCAAAATCAACATAAACCTTCATTATCCCATCGCAATCACCGAACATCTGCAGGAGCTTCTTTTCATTTTCAACGGATTTTGAAGTTTGAATTACCTTGTACCCCTTTATTGGCAAATTAACATCATCTTCCAAAAGATTTGCGTTGGTCTTCATTTCAGGCGCAAAGTCTTTGTACCCCTCGTTATTTATTACCTGCTCTTCGGGTAAAAACTGTAGTGGAAAATCCTTCACACAATCTCCAAAAAACTGATCGTGAAATCGTTTGAACGATGGCGTTAGCTTAAAATTTGGATCGTTGGCTAATCTCAATACCGCATCCGCAGTATTAGCAGTTCCAAAGTCCGATACATCGATTTGTTTATTGACATAGAAAGTAACAACAGCTACCTTTTTGTCCTGGGCATGAATTGTTGTAGTGAAAAATAATATAAGAACTGGAAAAAGCAGCAATAATTTCTTCATGTTAGCGTACAGTAATTTAACGTGCGTAGCGTTGTTCAGCGCAAAAATAGTAAATAAACAACATCAGCCGCCTTTTACTATCTATGCTAAACTAACCCGATAAACGCGCAATTCGAAGCTTTGTTTCCCGCCTTAATTGATTTCGCTTATTTGCAGCACCACGCTGCTTCTGCCTGTATTAACCTGCGGATTGAATCCCACCTTCATCAAAAAGTCGCCCTGGTAAGTTTTTTCGCCATCTATTGATGATGAAGCGCCGGGATAAAGATTAATTTCTTTCAGCTTATAGTTCTTTTTCGGATCAAGCCCTTTTAGCCTGATCGGCGTTTTACTACCCTGGTCGTAACGATAATTTACAAGGTAGTTAAACATTACACCATTGGCTTTGGCTGCGTCCAGATACATTATCGATGCCACATTTTTTTCACGCGGATCAGACAATCGGTATTGATCGCCCTGCCAAATAGTTTGCTTTACGGAGTTATAGGTCTTAACCGCATCCTGCGCAAATTGAAGATCGCTGCCACTCAACTTGCTTACCACAATGTCAAAGCCCAATCTGCCCATCATGGCCACATCTACGCGGAATTTTAATGGTTGTTTACCCCAATCGGTTACGTGGTTAGCACTCGCCATTGCCGGGTAAAAATAAGAGTACTCCCACTGGATAAAGATGCGTTCAATTGGGTCGGTATTATCACTTGGCCAAAATTCGGTGAAGTACTGAAGTGCGGCATAGTCAACACGTCCGCCACCGCCTGAACAAAGCATCATTGGCACAACCGGATATTTAGCCCTGATCCGTTCCAGCACTTTATATAAGCCGCGTACATAATCTACATAAAAGTGAGATTGATCCTTCAGATGGGCAGAATAAGCGTTATAGATCACCGCATTACAGTCCCACTTAATAAATGCCAGGCCTGGATTTTTAACGAACAATGAATCCACAATATTGAATACAAAGTCTTGTACTTTAGGATTGGTCAGATCAAGCACCAGTTGATTCCTGAAATAATATTCATCCCTCTTTGGTTGTTTAACAACCCAATCCGGGTGTTTTTCATATAAAATACTTTTGGGGTTCACCATTTCCGGCTCAATCCAAATCCCGAATTTCACACCATCTGTTTGTGATTCCTTAACAAGGGCGGCTATGCCATTCGGCAGCTTGCTTTTGTTTTCCTGCCAATCGCCAAGGCCTGCATGGTCGCCATTACGCGGATATTTATTGGCAAACCAACCATCGTCCAGCAAAAACAGATCGACGCCCAGTTTTTTTGTATCCTTTAATAGCTCACTTAACTTTTGCTCGTTAAAATCAAAATAAGTCGATTCCCAGTTGTTCAACAAGGTCATCCTTGTGCCTTTCCCATCAAGCAGTTTGTAGATGCGCGCCCAGCTTTGCAGCTTGCGGCTTGCATCGCCACGCCCTTTGTCCGAAAGCGTATACCAAACCGCCGGCGTCTTGAAATCCTCACCAGCTTTTAAGGTATATGCCGATGCATAATTGTTGGCGCCTGCAATTATCCGCAGATTATCAGTTGGATCAAGTTCAAAATCCTCCCGGAAGTTTCCGCTCCATTCCACACCGCCATAAAGTACGGTGCCTTCGTCCTCTGTCGCCGGCTTATCTAACGATACCATAAAAACCGACGGCTCAAATAAATTAGTCCTGGTTCCTAATTTGGTGTCGATGGTTTTTATTCCGTGGGTTATCTGTGTTTCCTCGGGCTGCATCTCCTTTGCCCAATCGCCGTGATATTGCCTTAACCAAAAGCTGCTTGCCCTTAAATACAGGTTAGCGGAGGCGAATTTATTAAGGGTTACTACACCTTTTTCATTGTTCTTTATCGTGCTCCATTGTTCAATTACATCGTCTTTAAAATATGATTTATAATACAACGTTACTTCAAAATCATAAACCGGGTCTTTAAGCTGAATGGTCAACAAACTAACATCATCGCTTACTTTTGTAACCGTGTGACTTAAATATTTTAAATCAAGCGAGTTATTACCATCTGCATGAGTAACGCTAATAGCAGGTTCAACAAGGTTACGCGAACCTGAAGAAGTATAGGCCGAGTTCAGCATCCCGGTATAGTCATCCTGGTTATAAACACCGGGGACTTTCCCGTATTCAGCAGCATTTGTAAGCTTAACACCGAAGTATATCGTATTCAGGTCTTTATTTTTAGCGACCTGTAATACCATTGCATTATTTGCGGTTTCTATAGGGATAGTGGTCTCCTGCGCAAAGGTTGCGGAGGTTGCCACTGCAAAAAGTAATAGTAACGCAGCTGATTTATATCTCGATTTTAAGTTTGACGGATTAAAGCCCATTCTGATGTTTATGTATTGGTAAATAATTTCCTGCAGTAGATGATCGACAATTGGTTTTGCGGGGTTAAGATATCTATAATTTCACAGATGTAACATCCTTTACTTCGCCGTTAATTTTAATTTTTACTTTATGGGGGGTGACGGATGCAACCCGGTAGTTGGTAATTTTACCGTCCACCCATTTCATATCAACAGTGAATCCGCCCCTTGCTTTTAATCCTTTGACCTCGCCGGTTGCCTTCCATGCATCGGGGATCGACGGAATAAACTCAATGTATCCCTGGTTACTTTGGATCAGCATTTCGGCGATGCCTGCGGTAGTGCCAAAATTTCCATCAATCTGGAATGGTGGCCCGGCAGATAACAGGTTCGGATAGATCCCGCCCCCAGCTCCGTAGTTTATCCCGGTCTTCAAAGTCGGCTTCATGATCTCCTTAAACAGCTTATACGCCCTGTTACCGTCATGTAGCCTGGCCCAAAATAACAGTTTGTAGGCTATAGACCAGCTTGGGCCATCATCTCCCCTAACATTTAATGTTTTCTTTGCGGCTTCTGCCAAATCAGGCGTGCCATCAGATGTTATCAGCGATGCAGGGTACAAGCCGTACAGGTGCGAAATATGCCTGTGCTGTGGTTCTGTTTCCTTGTAGTCTTCCAGCCACTCCATAATCCTGCCATCCTTTGAAATTCTTCCCGGTGGGGGCAGTTCCTTAAGTTTTGCCTGTAATTTACTGCTGAAGGCGGCATCCAGCCCCAAAACCTTTGAAGCGGTGATCACATTATTAAACAGCTCACGGATGATCTGGTTATCGATAGTTGCGCCCATGCAAATGCTTGCAGTTTTACCATCGGGCAAATAAAAACTATTTTCGGGTGATGAAGAGGGCGCTGTAACCTGGTAACCCGTTTTAGGATCTTTGATCAGGATACTGTTATAAAACTGTGCCGAACCTTTTAATATCGGGTAGATCCGTTTTAAGTAAGCTTTATCGTTTGTGAAGGCATAGTGCTCCCAAAGGTTATCGCATAGCCAGCCGGCCCCAGCTTTTGTAATTCCCCATGAAGCGCTTTCGCCGGGCTCCGTATATCCCCATACATTGGTTATCACGTGTGCAATCCAGCCGTCGGCGTTGTAATAAGCCCTGGCAGTTTTCTCGCCATGCTTTATCATTCCTTCTACCAAACTAACCAGCGGCAGGTTTAATTCTGAAAGATTGGAAACTTCCAGCGGCCAATGGTTCATCTGCACGTTTACATCGAGGTGGTAATCGCCGTTCCATGGTGTGTGCACCTCATTAGCCCATAAACCCTGCAGGTTTGGCGGCAACAGACCAACACGGGTACTGCAAATGCTCAGGTAGCGCCCAAACTGGTAAAACAATACCGGCATACCTTTATCAGCATCCGGGTTGTTATGAAAGGAAATTAGTCGCTTATCGGTTGGTTCGTTTGCAGCTTCACTATCGCCTAAATTTATCTTTACCCTATTGAACAACTTTTGAAAGTTGGTTGTGTGCTCCTCCTTTTGTCTATCATAAGATTTTGCGATTGCAGCGGCGAGCTTGTTGTCAACATCAGCGATGTAAGCCGGGTTTTTAAAATCAGTTCCTGCAGAAATATAAATTGTAGCCGATGTAGCGTCTTTTACTATTAATGTATTATTCTCTATAACCTGTGAACCACCTGCAAGTTTTGTTTTAAGCTTTGCCTCATATTTCATACCCTTCCCATCGGTTCCATTATCCAGCTGACCGGCCAGTTTCAGTTCATCACCAATAACTGAAACAATACCCCGCTCAGGCCTGCTTAATGAAAGTGAAAAATTCAGCATCCCAGTTTTGTCGGCAGTAAGCCTTATCACACTCACATCATCGCCAAAACTTGTAAAGTATTCACGCTTATAGTTTACCCCATTAACGGTAAAACTGCTGGTAGCAATTGCATTATTCAGTGATAATTCACGGTGGTAGCCTGTAAACTTCACATCGCTGCCGGCATCCTTGTAATTATATTTCAAATTCAGATCGCCAAGCAACTGGTAGCACCCAAAGGGCACCCCACCCGATCCTTTTCCCACACAAATAAAATCCTTATCAATCAATGCCTGCGCCTCGTTGTTTTTGCCGGCCAAAAGCAATTGACGAATTTCGGGCAACTTCTTGTAAGCCTCGTAATTATTGGCATCCTGCGGTGAGCCCGACCATAAGGTAATATCATTTAGCACTACTTTTTCGGTTGTTACCCCGCCATCCGGCATCATGCCTAAATGACCGTTGCCCAAAGGCAATGTTTCTTCCCAAACCTGTGCGGGCCTATCATACCAAAGTTTTAAGGAATGCTGCGCAAAAGTGGCATTAGCAGTAAAAAGAGTAATTATTATAAAAAGATTTTTCTTTAGCATTTCAGCGTCATTTTAAATTACGGGGATCAATTCAGCGTTTTTATCGATGTCCAGTTCAATTACTGAAACGTTTTCGTCGGGCAGTGTTTCAGGCAGGTTTATTTGGATGCCATCATTTTGGGTAAAGGTTAAGGCATTGCCGCCAAGCCAGGCCGCTTTAGTTATTTTAATACCGGGTAATGCAGGTAAGTTTAGCGTTGCTCCGTCTCTTTTAAATATTTCGATGTAGATCTTATCGCCTTTACGTGTTGCTGCGTAGCTATCATTTGGCTTATAAGGACCGCCTTTTGTACTGTAAATGGCGGTTCCGTTTTGTTTTAGCCAGTTGCCTATTTCAGCCAGCCTTTTTATTTGCCGGGCCTCCATCCGCCCGTCCATCATCGGACCAACGTTAAATAAAAGATTGCCGTTTCCACCTGCTGTCTTGGCCAGCGTTTGCAGGCATTCTTTTAACGATTTCATGCTATCGTTTGGCTTCCATGCCCATTGGTTACAAATGGTAATACAGCTTTCCCATGGATTCACCATATCCAGCTTGCCTATCTGTTGCTCCGGTGTCAAATAATCGCCTACCGACCCCTCCGAAAATTTTGTTGGTTCTCCCTTACCGAGACGATTGTTGATAACCACTTTGGGATCGACAGTTTTTATATACTGATAAACTTCCTGCCCGTATTCCTTTGTCCATGGCTCTTCCCAAAAACCATCAAACCAAAGCATTGCGGGTTTATAATTTGTAATCAACTCATGCAGCTCATTTTTCATCCGGTTCACAAAAGCCCGCATGTCGCCCTTTACATTGAATTTTTTATCATTCGGATTGTGGATGGGATAATCGGCGTCATGCCAATCCAATACTGTACAGTAAATACAGAAAACTATCCCTTGCTTTTTGCAGGCTTTGGCCAACTCGCCCACTATATCCCGTTTAAAAGGAGAATTTGAAATATTATAGCCGGAATACGCAGTGGGCCAAAGGCAAAATCCGTCATGGTGCTTTGCTGTAATTGTAAGATATTTCATCCCCGCATCCTTAGCTGCTTTTACCCATGCATCAGCATTAAATAAAGCAGGGTTAAACTCTTTGTAAAGCGAATCGTAATCGTCCTGCGCTACTTGCTGATTACGACTCCATCCTATCTCCGTTCCGCGCAGGGTTACAGCGCCGAAATGAATGAACATACCAAACCGCAGATCCATAAACTGATCTATCTTATCCTTTGGCGTTTTAAGAGCAACTGGTGTGCTTTGCTGGGCAAGAGCACTGCAGATGGCGAACACAGTAACTATTAACAGGAATATTCTTTTCTCCACGATTTTAATTATTATTTACTAAAAAGTTAACTATCCGGCAGGCGTTTCCCTTGCTTGCATTATTTCTATCGGGGCTGATCTTAATTTTTAAAGTATGGGACTTGTTATCCAGGTTATCTCCCAACAGAAGGTACCAGGGTAAATGCAGAAAGCTGCTCCATTGCGTGTACAAATCACGGTCCTTAAAAGGGGCACCATCTATTGCAAAGGAAATTATCCCGGCATCTGCGCCTGAAACAATGGCAATCCCAACGGCATTGCCCTTAAATAAAAACGAGAGTTCAGCACCCGGTTTGGTTGCACTCAGCACAGGCACGTGTACAAAGCCATCGCGGGTTTGGAGGCCATCCTGCGGTGTCCAATCCTTTGTGATCGTCCAATCCTTATCGTATCGGGCATTTTCAATATTGCCGTAGCTGCCGTTCTCAAAGTTTGCTTTATTTAAAGGCTGGGGAAGCCCCGGCTTTAAGTGGTTGCCGGTAATTCCGGCATCTTGAAAACAGGTATTCAGTAAACTTTTAATAGTCGCAAAATATAGTTCCTGTCCAAAAACTGCCGGGTGCAGGTCCTTAAAATCATCGTTCCAGGTAAACTCCTTATTGTTCATTTTATCCCTAACTTCCAGGGCCAGGTTGATGAATGGCAGATTATAATGCGCTGCAACCAATTGGTGATTTTTTATTTCGACGGGGGTTATTCCCTTATTGTAATCAGCGGTTTTATCCGGGTCGGCAAAGGCCATGAAAACTACATCCATAGCGGGGTTGCTTTTCCGGGCATGACGTACAATACCCTCCAGATCAAGCAGCTGAGTTACGCTATCTGTACCATTTACCCTGTCGTTAACTGCCGCTTCAACAAACAAAAGATCGACTTTGCCGGAATCAAGCACATCCCTTTGCAGTCTAAATGCATGGGGCAGGCTCCCTAATGACGGGATCCCGGCGGCAATAAAATGAAAGTCCGTTTCGGGGAAGCGTTCCTTTAAATACCTGCATACTTTTTGCCGCCAGCCGGGGTTAAAAGTTATAGATCCGCCTAAAAAAGCTACGGTAACCTTTTTTTGAACGGTTGCAGCATTATAAAAATGCGGCAAACCTCCCGCGCTCTCATAATACTTATTGTATGGCAAGGGCTGCTTTACTGGATACGAGTTATCGTATATAAATTTTGCGTAATAATCCGGCCTGTCTATCGGGAAATGATGCCCCTGCAATTCCTGCGGACCCATAGTTACCGGGCTTACACTCATAGGGCCTCCCGCAGCAATATATCGTTGTGCAAACAGGTTGCTGTTTTCAGCAACAGGAGCGAGTTGGTCATTTAACCCTATCACATGCAATATGGGAACACGAAACGATGCTAGCCCTTCCAGGTTATCAACCGGGTTATCATTATACGCCAGGGCCTGTCCCTCTGTAAAGTGATACACTTGTTTAAGCTGTCGCCATAAAGTAGTGTCCCCCGGTCCTTTTCCCTTACCGCCGGGCCAGCTTTTAATATCGCAAACCGGGGTTTCGGCGTATACGCAGCTAACCTTATCTGGATTACGCTTTGCCCAGCCATAGGCATACAATGCACCACGACTTACCGCTTCAAGCGCCACCTTTGGCGCGAATAACATTTTGGCAGTAAGGTAATTGTAAAATTGATCCCAAATTTGTAATGATTGCGGGCTGCCATACTGGTCATCAACATTGATATAGGCAACATAAAAGCCTTTAGCCAGTAAAATACTATCCATATCCGTATGCCAATCGGGAAAAGAAGATCGCCATATCCATGGGTTTCCGGGTAAAGCTTGTGCAGGCGTTACATAATATGCCTGGCGCCCGGCTATCGAAAAATCAGTTTTTTTAAAGCCCTTCCAGAAAACCTGCCCGCTTTTATCCTGGCCTTTTATAGCAGCACAAAACAGGATGAATATGATTGTTAAACTAAGATTATTAAATTTATTTACCACTTTATACAGGTATATTTCCGCGTTTTTCACCATAACCAAATTAACCAAAATCAATCAGTAGTTGCTATAAAAACCGGTTTTATTATGGTGAAACAGGTAATTGATTATAATTTGGTTTTGTTATCAGTTTGGTAAATATATAGGCTTGCAATGCATGCAAAAATGGATAAACCTTTTAATAAGATGGATTATTAAATTGTAACCATCATCGTTATTTTAAAGCATACGGCATTTATAATTTCAACACTGGACAAATCAATTAGCCATAACACGGGATAGTTTCACCATAAACAAAAAACCGGCAAGCCATCTGTTTAAAATGGCTCGCCGGATTTAGTTATTTATGAAAAGGTTGTATTCTTTTTATTTAAAGGCGTCGTAATAAAAAGTAATTTCACTTAAGTTTGTATAACTGCCTTCACCGTCTGAATTGTGGATTATCCTAAGCCTTACATAGCGTACATGTGCGCTGGTGTTATCCAGGTCGACTTTATAAGGAGCCTGGCCATCATCGGTTCTTTTAACCGTTTTTAGCAATTTCCAGCCCTTTGAAATTGCCTCATCGGCCCAACCGGGGTCATTCGGCTGCAGCGTTGTGGCTGCGTTGGTAATGTCGGCAATCCCCCATACTTCAAAATTATCCGGATTGTGGCAGCAGTTACGACCGGTTTCCTCAACCTGAATTAAATTGGTATAAACTTTACCCATATCGAAAGTTAAAGTTTGAGGCAATTGATGCGCACCATCGCTGTGAAATATATTCGGAAATCCCTGCGGACCAACGCTCCCATCCCATAGCCTATCTTCGTCCGTATCACCCTCATAAGGGTTCATGTCATTGGGTAATTTAACCTTGGCAAATAAAGATTTTTTACAGCTTCCTATTCCGTTTACCGCCGGGAACTGGGTATAAGTAGCAACATTAAATGTATCAATAGCACCGAAAGCTGGTACATAGGTAGACCGATAATCAATAGTCGATCCTGATTTATAATCAGTTATAGTAACAACGCTATCCCTGAACAGGAATTTCTGTGCAGCCTGTCCGCTCCTGTTGGTGTACCTGATAGTTGTTGAAGTGGTATGCGCAAAACTGAACGACTCACTGGCCGTATCAACTTTGTAAAAATTAAGCGTTAGATTTCCATCGTCAGATACAGTATATGGATTTGCCACCTTATACGCCCTGTTAACCAATCCAGACTGATAATTTGGCCCAAACACTTTTACATTGTTGATATTGAGTGGAATAGACCTGTTGCCTTGTGCATCATAGGAGTAAACTATGAACGAATATGAATATTCATTAAGATTCGGAACGATCACCTTCAATGTATCGGCCGGGTTATGATCTGTTGAAGTGTAGTTCAATGAATCGGCCTTGTTGTTCCAGTAGATCACGTATTTGGTGATACTGGGGTCCGGACTCGGGTTAAACATTAATTGAACCCGTAGATTACCAGGGCTTGTATGCGGATTTGTTCCAACACCCGGATATATCAATTCCTTGTTGTTTAAAAAATCCTTAAACTGCGTATCCCGTTTTACACAACCGGTAACTACTGCAAACAGCACCAGCACCATTGATATTTTGAAAACTAATTTCATATATTTTTATTTAGGCAGTAATTATTATTACTGCGGGTTACCATAAATAGAGAATTCCATTACGTGGGCAAAATCACCGTTCGACCATGTATCGTGAACAAGGAGGCGGAAATATTTTACCACCGGCGCACCTGGCGGGATATCAAAATTCACCCCTGCCGACACAAAGGCTGCATCAGCAGCATTGGTGAAGCCGGGTGTTAAGCCCGACGGCGGATCAGGATAATGATAGTTGCCTATATTTACCCAGTCGCCAACCACAGTTCCAACGGGTGCCGATTGCGGTAACAACGCATCCTGCGGAGCCGGCTTATTTGAGCCCCATATCGAAAAATCTTTAGGGTTACCATGTGCATAAGCATATTGATCAGGCCTTTCCCACATAATAAACCGGCTCAATTGTGCCGATACACCCATGCTGAACGTACATTGTATAGGCGCAGGACCACCGGGAGCCGTATGCCAGCCGTTTGAATAGCCATCCGTTTTGTTGTCCCATAAATAAGGTACTTCCCACCCATAAGCCGTAGGGCTGTCAGTTGGTAATTTGTAAATCGAGAACTTGCTTTTATCAAGCAGGGTTTCAAATATTGGCGTTACTACTGCTAACGTTGTGTCTGATACATTACCGTATTTGTCGGTAATGTAAACACCAACCTGGCGTGGTGTTGGTGAAAAGCCGCGTATGGTATAATTAACGGTATCCGTACTTGTGTAATGTTGATCCACTATTTCCAGGCCGTGGGTGGAGACATCGAGGCTTATTAGTATAACGCCTACAGGTGTTTTCCCCCTGTTTATCGCCTTTATATTTACTCCGCCAAAATCTGCTGCAAGTTTAACCGTTGGTTTTACCAGCAGATAATACGGCGTATCCGGGTGTACCGTTACGCTGACAGGATCCGACTGAATGTTTGCACGGCTAACCGACCATAATGTAACCGTGTAATCCTGGCTCTTAGCAAACCCGTCAACCAAAACGGTATCCGTATAATAGCTTGACTTGGTCTCACGAACGGTTTTTCCGTTGATATTGTATTTTGCCAATACGTATAAAAGGTTCTGTGAATTCGGCAGCGTATAAGTTATATACGCTGCGCCGTTCAGGTTTTTAACCTTTATGTCGGTTACTACACCTGGCTTAGTTTTGTCGTTTGACACCGGCGCTGTGTACCCTTCGTTCTTTTTACAAGAGCCTAAGCCTAAAAGGGCTACCAGCAATACCGTTAACAAGGGTAACAGCTGCCTTAAATATTTTTTCATCTTTATCATCACTTTCAATTTTTTAATTTACTAATCGGGTTTAAGTACTGCTACCAGTAGGGGTTCTGTACCAGGTTATTGTCCACAATTATATCGTTATCCTTAATCGGCCATAAGTAATTTTGAAGGCCAAAAACCGGGATCAACACCGTACGCGGGTGATAATAGTTACCAGCTTCAGATTCATAAATATTCCATCCCTGTAATGGGCTGCTTAATACGCCTTGTAGTTCTTTCCACCTGCGTAAATCCCAGCCACTTTGTGCCTCAAAACAAAGCTCAATTCTGCGTTCCTGGTGAATAATTGTCCTTAAACCATCTTTAGTTGAAAATTTCGATGGATTCTTTGAGTAGGTTGTCCATGCTTCCTGCACACCTTTTAGTCCCGCCCTGTCCCGCACCATATCAATATACTTAAATGCGTCTGGGGTTGGCCCGTTTACTTCATTTAAGGCTTCAGCATACAGCAAATACAAGCCTGCTAAGCGCATTAAAGGTAAATGAAACTCAATCGGAGCAAAGCCATCGTCATAAACTGATAAATAGTTTGCCAGTTTTTTAGGCCAATAGCCAGTAATGTTCAATGTATTCAAATCCTTGGGACCAGCAAGTGAACCGTTCCCGCGTGCTTCAACGTGATACATTTTTGATGTGGTATAAAGGCCATTACCAAACCAAATTCCGCCATCAAAAGCAATATTGGCATAAAACCTTGGTTCACGGTTAAAATGTTCCTTTATGGTTGTGTAACCTGGCTGAATATAAAAACGGCTTGCATTATCGCCAACCTGCAGGTTAAGTCTGCCTGCGTAATCAAACGTGTTGTCTTCATTCAATGGCACACCTTTATCGGTATAAAAAAGTTCGGCTGTTGAAATAGGCACAGCAAAGGTTGACGGGTTAGAAAATATATTTACTGCCGAATTTGGAGTCATCCTTGGTGTAGCATAACCCTGGCAGGGAAAGGTTGGGTTTAAAGCCCAGATCAATTCCGGGTTTTGATCCCATTTTTCGGTTACTGCATTTTGTGCCGTTAAAACCTTAGTTAAAGAATCAGGAACACTAATTGATGCAGCATTAAATTTGTAAAGCTTTAATCCTGCGCTGGTTGATGCATCAATAGCAGCCTTGCAGGCGTCTGCAGCCTTTTGCCATTTCGTAGCATCATAAGCACTCGAAAAAAGCGGGGTGCCATTTTTGTTTTTAACACCGGCGAAATCGGGGTTTCCATTAAATAACGGGCTTGCCTCAGTAGCCAACACCTCTGCTTTAACAGATAGGGCGATAACAGATGTTATGCGGCCTAGCTCTTGTGCCTGGTTGCTAATTACAGGCGGCAGGTTTGGGGCTGCTTCATCCAGCAATTGGGTTATGTAGCTAAACACCGAGTCAACGGGCGATCTTGCTATACGCACTTGCTCGGTACTTGCTGTAATATCTAAATTGGTTTTAATGATAGGAATCGGGCCGTACAAACGTACCAGGTAATAGTGGTAATATGCCTTCAGGAACTTCACCTCGGCAATCCAGCGTTGTTTTTCTGCCTGGGTTAAATCAACCGGCTTGTCAATGTTCTCCAGCATAATGTTACACCTGCGGATAGACCGCCAAACCGCCTGTCCACCGTTTTCTCCATCCCAGAAATTAAGCCCTACGTTGGCACTGTTTTGAGTGCCGCGGATAAGTGCAAACCCGGTTTCCATAATCGGGTGGTTGGTTAAGTCATTAGGATAGATTATCTCTGACGAAGTTGTAAACCCGGCATTTGCGGTTGGGTCATACAGCTGCTGCAAAGTAGCATAGCAAGTGAAAAGATAGTTTTCTGCCTCGTTACGGTTTCTGAATGCATAATCAAGCGTGCCTGTATTGTCCGGTACAACATTCAGGTATTTTTTACATGATGCACCACAAACAAGCAGCGCTATCAGCAATAAACTTTTATAATATTTTTTCATAATTCTCTTATTTATCATTATAAACATTCCTATAAGGATACATTTATGCCCACGTTAAACACTTTTTGGATAGGATATGCAAATCCATTACCCCCCAATTCCGGATCCCATAATTTAAATGGCGCCCAGGTATACAGGTTTAAGCCGTTAAAATAGATGCGGCACTTGGTAACGTTTATCTTTTTGGTAAGCGATACCGGTAGTGTGTACCCAATTTCAACAGATTTAAGGCGTAAGAAACTGCCATCGCGCATCCAGTAGGTACTGTTCTGGCGATTGTTTTCTATCTGGTTACCTGTTACACCCAGCCTTGGATATTGAGCGTATAAGTTCTGGTTATCTTCAGACCAATGGTCGTCTGCAAAAGCCTTTAGCAATTGTGTATTACCATAAATGTACGGGTCAGGGCTTTGGATGAATGGGCTAACTCTGCTTGGATCAATAAAAAATGATACCCTTGTTTGACCCTGGAAGAATGCAGAGATATCAAGGTTCTTGTAGCCGGCTGAAATACCGTAACCATAAACAATTTCAGGAACGGTTGGGTAACCTATAAAGGTTTCGTCCGCACCATCAATCTTACCGTCGCCGTTTAAATCGCGGTATTTAATATCACCTCCCATTGGCGGGATGCCATTAGCTGAAAAGATTTGTGAAGGCGAGTTACGGGCTTCGTTATCGTCAACAAACAAACGCTCGGCAATGTAACCGTATTGGCGGTTAATAGGCTGACCAGATTCATAACGATAGGCCTCTTTGTATTGCGGCTGTTCAAAGTTACCATAAGTACTTGTTGCATAAGTAAAGTTACCGCGGCCCTGCATCCAAAAGTTTTTGCTGAATACTTGTTTATAATCCATCTGTAGGTCTATACCTTTTGAGTCAGCAGTACCAATGTTTGCAGTAACATTTGGCAGACCGGTATTGGGATCAATTGCTTCAAGCCCCATTGTAGCAGGCAGCGAAGAACGCGTTTGTAAAATATTATACCTGTGATATTTGTAAATTTCTGCAACCACATTTAAATTTTTCAGCACAGTAAACTCAAGGCCGATGTTTGCCTGGCGTGAAGTTTCCCACGTAATATTTGGGTTGGCATAGTTGTTAATATAAACACCGTTACGGGTATAGCCATTGTTGGTACCAAACGTTGCGGGGTTTCCACCACTCAGGTTAACATCCGAAAGGTAGAAGAAACGTTGGTTCCCGATATTATCATTACCCACAGTACCGTAACTCGCACGCAGTTTTAAGCGTGATATAATGTCATATAATCCCTGGCCCCAGAATTTCTCGTCGGAGATTATCCATGATGCACCAAGCGTAGGGAAGAAACCAAAGCGGTGATCTGCCGAAAAACGTTCTGTTCCGTTATACCCGAAGTTGAATTCTAAAAAATAGCGACTTTTGAACGAATAAGTTGCACGGCCTGCTACCGTTATGTTACGGTATGGCAATGAATACTGTAGACTATTATGGTCCTTAGTAATAGGATTGTACGCATCCGAATAAATAGTTTGCTGCTGAGTAGCAATTAACGAACTGCTGACGTTATGATCCTTGCCTAACCTTTTACTATAATCCAAAACTCCCTGGAAAAAAACATAGGTATTCTGGCTATCAGTATAGGGATCACGAGAATATGTCAGGTATTCCGTGGCCGCATTAGGCCCTGTCGGCTGAGGATTCAACCATTGCAACGTATATTGGTTTGTCGCTTTATCGTAAGTTTCATAATTGTAATAGAATGGTGAGTACCCTTCCTGCGATTGAAAATAGGAATACCTATTGGTATGAAACAATCCGTGGAAAGAAAGACCATCTGTTATGAAATTCAAATTCTGGTTCAGCTCTAATTGTGCCGATAACCTGGATTCATTATAATTTTTATGGCCGCGAAGCAGCGCAGCATAAGGATTGTTATATTGAATGCTGTTATTGCCGCCAACGTTACCGAATAAAATATGCTTGGTATTACGGTTCGCTGAATCAGCAGGGAAATAGGCAGGAAATAGCACCGGGCTGGTATGTACCGCTATATTATAAAGATCGGTTTGAAACGATGCATCAGAGGTAAGTGGGCCGTTGTACTCATTAAACATACCTTCCAGGCGAACGATCAGTTCTGTTGTTTTGGTAAGGTTGATATTAATATTCGAGCGAAGCTGGTAGTTTCTGAAATTAACATTGTTGTTATTGTTGTTTGCAATATCTTCCCTAAGGATGCCATGATCAATGCTGTATGAACCCGAAACATAATATTTTGCCAGTTCGCTACCGCCGCTAACGCTCATATCTGCCCTTTGTGTAAGGGTTGATTTTTTAAATAACATCTTAAGCCAGTCAACCGCCGGATAAACGTATGGATTACTTCCCGGTGCGTGATCAACAGTTGCTTGTGCATTTATGATCTGGTTTGGTGTAAAAGCAGGCTTAGCAAGTGGGTCGCGGGTGGTGGTGGCCTCATTGAATAAATTCATATAAGTAATAGGATCAGCAAGTTGTAAGGTTTGGGCCGATTGTGAGATAGAATTCTCATACCTGAAATTAATGGTAGCCTTACCGATTTTACCCTCCTTGGTAGTTACTAATATGACTCCATTTGCTCCACGTGCGCCGTAAAGTGCGGTTGCACTTGCATCCTTTAATATGGAGAAACTGGCAATATCATCAACCTGTAGGCGTGCAAGGTCATTAGCCGATAGCTCAACGTTGTCAATCAAAATCAACGGGCTCTTGTTGTAACCAAACGTGGTTACACCCCGGATAAAGAATTGCGCGTTATCCTGGCCTGGCTGCCCGCTCGGTTGGTAGGCAATAACACCCGCAACCTGCCCTGCTAGCGCATTGGTTAGGTTACTAGCCGGAATTTTCAGATCAGCCGGAACAACGGTAGTAACAGAACCTACTACGGCTTCCTTACGTTGCTTTCTACCGTAGGCTGTAACAACCACTTCGGCAGTTTCAGTACTTGAACTAACGAGGATAACGTTATAAAAAAGCTTATCCGCCGAGACCGTTATCTTTCTTGTAATGTAACCCACAAAGGATACTTCCAATTCAGTGCCATCGGGTGCACTTAAAGTAAATTTTCCTAATGCATCAGTAACCGTGTGAAGCTTTTTGTTTCCAACGGCAGCAATGTTGGCACCCTGGATCTTTGCACCGGCGGAGTCGGTCACCGTACCTGAGATCTTTAGCTCCTGCGCCCTGGCTTTTGTTGCTGTAATGCTTAGCAACAGCGTCGCGAAAAGCAAACAAGCCGAGGCCTTTAGCACCAGTTTTATTCCCCACAGGCGGTTAATAAAATTGTAAAATTGTTTCATATATTATAGTGGTTTATTATTGGTTTTATATTGGCGATGCGCGTAAAAACGCACAATAGTTTTCTTCAGTTACACTGGTTTTACCAAAAAACTTAAACTATAATAAAGGCAAAAGAGGCCGTGTACACAGTTTTATAACTGCATATAATTGGTGTTATTTACGAAGTGCGTTTAATTACAACCTGTGGTTTCGGGATTGGTATGCTGCTAAAATGCTGTGCCCGAAATTATTAGTGTTCATATGTACTTGTGACAGTTAAACACTTTTACAAGCTTTCGTTAACGATGTAAGTAAATTTTTTGCATAAATTAAGTTTTATATCCTGGTTAATTGGTTTAGTAAAACTATTACCCGTAAGGTATTATTAAAATGGATAAATCTTTAAATTAGATGGATAATTCCACTATATGCAACAATATTATTATGTGTATAAAATACAACAAACCAGGTATTTTACTTAAAAATCCTTAACACGATCCATACCGGCGTATATTTAATGGATTATACTACCAAACAACAATAACCTAATTTAAAAGGCTAAAAGATATTGGGGAAAATGATTAGACGGGCGAAGCCACCAATATTTGAGAAAATTCTTTAATTAGTATGAAAAACTTCTTCCATATCGGTCCAGATCTTCCCCTTAGCGACCGCTTCCCTTAAGGGCTGTTGACACGGATCAGTTTCCTTCCACCATTGCTGGGTGGTAGGGTCATCAGCCATCTTTTTCATATCCGCCTTAAAATCGGTTCCGGTATATTCAAAATAGCTGAACAGGTAATACTTGTCCTGTATTTTTTTTAGGAAGATGGAGTAGTTACTGATATTGCAATCCTTGATCCTTCTTAAAACTGCAGGCCAGGCGTGCGCATGCAGCTTTTTATAATATACCAATTTTTCAGACTTTAAACCGGTTATTGATGCAAAACGCTTTACATGAACGTTGTAGCTCCGCTCAAAAGATATAAACAAAAAGCAGGTGAGCAACAAGGCAAAAATGTACCTTATTACACGTTGATTGCTATCTGAAAACATAATACAATGCTCCTATTATTAATAACAATAATGCAGACAATACTTTATAATTGCCAAATCCCTTCCAGGCCTTCCCCTGCAACGGTTCCCATATAGATCGCCAATAAAGTTTTGAGCTCTCAGCAGTATGCTGTACCGGGTATACGACCGAAAAAAATATTTGTATTACCACGCATATACTAAACAGATAGAAGGCCATCATCATAAATGGAACCTGCCCAATAACACTATCCGGGTAAAGCTTACCAATTAAAAACACCAGTACGCCTAAGGCAGAGCCGATCCATAAAGTGAGTTTTGCCGACATAGCAGATGCCCCTCTCCAAAACACACCAAGTAAAAACACGCAGGTTATAGGGGGAGAAATATGGGCGATAATATCATTAAGCCCGTCAAATATGCTTTCGTATTTATTTAGTAACGGCAGCAAGCCAAGCGAAAAAACCAGTGCAATGCCCGCCGATATTCTACCGGTCAACACGAGCTGTCGGTCAGAGGCAAGCGGCCGGTAACGCTTATACATGTCATAACTAACCAGCGTAGAGATGGAATTAAGCGCACCCGAAACTTGGCTCATTAAGCCCGACAAAAGGGCTGCAACCAAAACACCGATCAATCCCGACGGTAAAAGCTGGGTAATCATAAGTGTATATATTCCCTTTGAGTTCACCTGCCCTTTATCATCCAAACCAAGGCTGCTGATGTCCAGGTGCCCTGTTTTCGCTAGTGCGTAAGCGAATAGTCCCGGCAGAACAAAAATAAATACCGGCAAAATTTTTATAAAACCGCAAAACAGCGGTCCTATCCGCGCATTGTTTTCGTCCTTCGCACCCAACACCCGCTGCACAATGGTCTGATCTGCACACCAGTACCAGATGCCCAAAACAGGATAACCCAAAAACACAGCATACCATGGCAATCCGCTGCTGTCGCCGTGCGGGCGTAACATCGAAAGTTTGTTCAGTTCATGATGGCTCTTCAACACCTCTACCATTGGCTGCCAGCCGCCCATCCTGTTAAATGCGGCATAGGTAATAAGTATCGCTCCGGAAAGTAGAACTACAGTTTGAATAGATTCTGTTACAACTACGGCTTTTAACCCGCCAACAATGGTATACACAGCTGTGATAATACAAATGATGATCACGCTAACATACATATTGAGGCCAAACAGCGTTTTCAATACGATACCACCGGCCAGCATTGAAAAAGCGATGTGAATTATTACAGCAGATATAACAGAAACGATGGTAAGCCAGTCTCGGCTGGAGCGATCATAGCGTTTCTCCAAAAAATCGGGCAGTGTAGTGATGCCGGATTTGATGTAGAAGGGCACAAAGAATAATGCAAGCAGAACAAGTGTAAAGGCTGCCATCCACTCAAAATTCCCCTTTAGCAGACCACTGTCGAACCCGCTTTGAGCAAGGCTCACCAGGTGCACGGTAGAAATATTAGTGGCAAAAAGCGCTAACCCTATAGCCGGCCACCTTAGCGATTTTCCCGCTAAAAAGTACTCGCCGGCAGCATTTGCTTTACTTTTACGGCGATGCCTGATGCCCACCCACAAACCAATAGCGAGAATGGTCAGGATATATATAATACTGATATTTAAGTCGAGTGATTTTAACATTGAAAATTTTTTCGATTATTAATTCAAAGCTATCAAATCGCAGCTGCTGCCGGGTTGTTGCGGGGTTCTATATACACCATTAACAATCTGCACCGGGTTTTTAAAATACTTTTGCAGGTGCGGGATATGTTCTAAAAACAGCGCCTCATGCCCCATAGCAATGTGATTGAATAACACCAAATGCTGATGCAATTGCCCCATATCTCCTACATGCGGCACAACGGGTACGCCATATTTCTTACATAGCAAGCTTACGGTAATAAATTCGCTTACCCCGCCTACCCTAACTGCGTCAACCTGAATAAACGATGCTGCGCCAGTTTGCAAATAGTTTTTAAAGATTATTTTGTTCGGCACATGTTCGCCCAGGGCTAACTTAACCGGAGCAATGGCATCCGCCAGAGTTTTGTGAGCGAGCACGTCATCCGGGTGGGTAGGTTCCTCTATCCAGTACGGATTCATGCCTTTCAATTTATTACAAATGGAAATTGCTTGCGGCAGATTCCATTGTTGGTTGGCATCAAGCATCACCTTTACATTATCGCCTGCTACTTCACGCACAATATGTGCACGGCGAATATCTCTTTCGGGGTCGATTGAGCCCACCTTTAGCTTCATTGCTGTAAAGCCCTCAGCTACGGCCTTCTTGCAATTTTCGCGTACCTTTTCATCAGAATAATTGAACCAGCCAATTGAAGTATCATATCCCGGGTAACCTGATTGCAGTATCTCTTCCCGCTGCAATTGTGTTGATTCCTGCCCCTTCAGCAGTTCAATGGCTTGTTGGTGCGTCAATTCATCTTCCAGGTATGAAAGGTCGAGCGTGGCTACAATTTCTGCCGGCGACAGGTCTATAAGCAACTTCCATAATGGCACTCCCCTCTTTTTTGCCCAAAGGTCATAACATGCATTGGTAACAGAGGCAAGGGCCAGGTGCACCACGCCCTTATGCGGCCCAAGCCACCTGAATTGCTGGTCGTTTGAAAGCTGTTTAAACAACTCACCAAAATGGGCCATTGTTTCCTCAATATCCCGGCCAACCAGTTTAGCGGCATAATATTGGGCGGCTTTACAAACAAGGTCGTTACCCTCGCCTAATGTAAATGCCAGACCGGTTCCGGTTATTCCGCCATCGTCAACCAAACTGGTTACTGCGTATGAATATATCGGGTCGCGGTGTATGGCATCGCTGCCAGCGCTACCGTCAAGTGCGTAACGTCTATCTTCTATTTTAATACTTTTTATCATCCTTCAGCCTGGTTTTCCTGTACAATTTGATTTACTGACCTACGATAGCCTAACTCGGCACCACCGGATACCGGTAAAATGCACCCGGTAATGAACCTTGCCTGGTCTGATATTAAAAACAAACAGGCGTCAGCCACTACGTCTCCTTCGGGGCAATACCCCAATGCATGAATCTCATCTAAGTAGTGCTCAATTACAGTTGCATCCGGCTGCTGTTTGCTCCAGGTTCTTAGCATGGGCGTCCATACACCGGCAGGTGCAACCGCGTTAACCCTGATGCCAAATTGGGCGTAGTCAAGGGCCATTGATTTTGTTAAAGTGTTTATGGCGCCCTTTGTGGCGCTGTAGGCAGCATGGATCTCCTGGCCTATATCTCCCACAAGGCTGCCTGTATTTAAAATATTGCCCTTCGTTCTTTTTAATTCAGCAATCCCAAACCTGGTGGTATTATAAACCCCCTTTACATTCACCTCAAAAAGGCGATCCCATTCCTCCTCAGTGGTTTCATCAGTGGTTTTTGAGGGATTTGAAATCCCCGCATTGTTATGGATTACATCTATTTTACCAAACTTGTTTATGGTATCGGCAATTGCATTTTTTATTTCAGCTGCATTCGAAACGTCTGCTTTTAAATAGATTATATTATCCGCAGAAAAGCGGTCAACAGCCGTGTTGATGCTGCTTGCGGAATTGGAGATGATACTGAGGCTCGCACCGGCATTGTGATATGCCTTGGCACATTCAAAGCCAATACCCTCGGTACCACCGGTTAAAAAAATTATCTTGTTTTTTAATAGCATGTTAATGTTATAATAGGATATTGCTTACCGGCATCGATTAAAATTTAACAGGATATAAGTAACATTAACGAAAATGCATTAAACACGGCTAAACAGGAATACGAATACCCTCAACTAAATGAGTAAGGCTAAAATTGGTTAACGATCAATCCAAAAGTAACCACAGCCAGCGCTTGCTATAATAGGTTAAACATTTATTTTAATGGACAATCCGATTAATAGCTATACTAAAGCATTTAAAGCAACAAAAACATAAAGCAGTAACAGCAAGGGAAATAAATGATTGTATTTGCCAAATGTTTTATCTATAATAGCGCTAAATATTGTAAACCAATTTTATAATGGAATATTCCATTATAGTGCCTATTTTATTTCATGAGTACCAGCTTTAGAAGACGTGATGGCTTTGAGGGAGAAAAATTGATAAGTATTCCCCAAAAAGTATGGAAGGATGCAAGAGAGCGTGATCCGGTTTTGTTCCCGGTGTATGTTACTCAAATTGGCTATTTTCCGAAAGCCGCAGGGCATTACCGGGAACGGAGGAAGGGCTGCGAGGATAATATTTTTATTTATTGCCTGCAGGGAATAGGACATTACATCTTAGATAACAAACGCTTTGAGGTACATTCAAACCAGTTTATCTTAATACCGGCCACCGATAAATACATGCGGTATTGGTCTGATGCTGACGATCCCTGGACCATTTACTGGGTACACTTTACGGGCGACGTTATTGACGGCTTCAATAAATCACTTAACTTAACCATAACCAGGAGCCCGGTACAAGTGCCGTTTAATGAAAAGGGAATTGAAACATGGCACAACATTTATCAAACCCTTGAAATGGGCTACAGCGTGGAAAATCTTTGCAGCGCAAATTTCTGCCTATACTATTTACTTGCCACCTTTTTATTTCCCGAAAGGCATATTGCCAAGGAAAAGGATGATCAAGGCGATATTATTACACAGACTGTATTAAACATGCGTAATAACCTGGGTAAAAAACTTACAGTTGAAGATATGGCCTGCAGGCATAAATTGTCGGTATCACATTTTTCTAATCTTTTTAGAAAAGCGACCGGGATGCCGCCGATAGATTATTTCATTCACCTAAAAATGCAGCGCGCCTGCCAATTGCTATATGCTAAGGGCGCCAAAATAAAGGAAGTTGCCTTCGATCTTGGCTATGATGATCCCTATTACTTTTCTCGCATCTTTAAAAAATATATCGGTACCTCGCCGGAACAATACAGGCTATCTGCAAAAAATACCGGTTAATGCTTTTGGTTTAATTAGCTTCAATTATCCATCTAATTAAAAGTTTTGTCTATTTCGTAAGGTCAGGTTTGCCTATACTTTTATTCGGATAATTTGCCAATTATACAATTTCCATGATAAGAACATTCCCGAAAAGGATATTCCTGCTTTGCTATTTTGTTTTCCCGACAATTACCCATGCCCAAACACAATTGAGATTATGGTATGATAAACCTGCTTCACAATGGGAGGAAACGTTACCACTGGGAAATGGCCGGCTGGGGATGATGCCGGACGGAGGAGTAACAAAGGAGAATATTGTTTTAAATGATATTACCTTGTGGTCGGGCGCACCACAGGATGCCAATAACTACCAGGCTTACAAACGGCTGCCCGAGATCAGAAAATTATTGCTCGAAGGTAAAAACGATGAAGCCCAGGCTATCATCGATAGGGATTTTGTTTGTACGGGCAAAGGTTCGGCGGGAGTAAATTATGGCTGTTATCAAACGCTGGGCAACATGGTGTTAAAGTTTAGTTACAAGGGGGTCGACAGCAATAACGTAAAATTCGATGGCTACAAACGTGAACTTTCCCTGAGCACCGCCACGGCTACTTGCAGCTATGTGATTAATGGCGTTACCTATAAAAAGGAATATTTTACCAGTTTTGGCGACGATATTGATATCATTAAGATATCGGCAAATAAGGCAGGAGCATTAAGCTTCAATATCTCGTTAAACCGGCCCGAGCGATTCACAACTACAGTTACGAATAATGAGCTGCAAATGTTTGGCCAGCTTGATAATGGGATAGACGGCAAAGGGATGCAATACCTGTCTGGCGTTAAAGTGCAGTTAAAAGACGGCAGCCTGAATCCTACCAGTAATTCGCTGCAAATTAAGGATGCTACCCAAGCTGTAATTTATATTTCTGCCACAACAAGTTTTAAAGATCCCGCCTATAAGGAAAGAGCAGCAAGAATTCTTGCTGCCGCGATAAAAAAGCCTTATAAGCTGCAAAAGCAACAGCATGTTACAAAGTTTCAAAAATTATTTAACCGCATAAGCATTGATCTGGGCGGAACTGATATTGGAATACCAACCGACCAAAGGCTTAAAAACTTCCATGCCGATCCCGCAGCCGATAACGGATTACCGGTTCTATTTTACCAATTTGGCCGCTACCTGAGTATTTGTAGCACCCGTGTGGGTCTACTCCCACCGAATTTGCAAGGCCTTTGGGCCAACCAGGTCAGCACCCCATGGACAGGAGATTATCACCTTGATATAAACGTGCAGATGAATCATTGGCCCGTAGAGGTTTCCAATCTTTCGGAATTGAACCTGCCGCTGGCAGAATTAGTTAAGGGCATGGTAAAAAGCGGTGAGCGGACAGCAAAGGCTTACTATAATGCCGATGGTTGGGTAGCGCATGTGATAACCAACGTTTGGGGTTTTACAGAGCCCGGTGAATCGGCGTCATGGGGTATTTGCAAGGTAGGATCGGGCTGGTTGTGCGATAATTTGTGGCAGCATTATGATTTCACAAACGACAAAAAGTATTTGGCAGATATTTACCCTGTGCTGGTAGGCTCGGCAAAGTTTTACAGTTCTATGCTGATAGATGATCCGAAGACAGGCTGGTTGGTAACTGCACCATCCTCCTCGCCTGAAAATGGATTTTACCTGCCGGATGGAAGCGGCAAACATGCAAGCATTTGTATAGGCCCCACCATCGATAACCAAATCATACGGGAACTGTTCAACAATGTGATCATTGCAACTAAGGTATTAAGCAGGGATGCCGCGCTGAGAAAAACACTGAAGGAAAAGCTAAAAAGACTTCCGCCACCCGGCAGGATTGCCAAAGACGGCCGCCTGATGGAGTGGATGGAGGATTATAAGGAGCTTGAGCCACACCATCGTTGCATCTCGCATCTGTATGGTTTATACCCGGCCAACCTGATCACACCTGAACATACGCCTGATTTGGCCGAAGCCTGCAAAAAAACATTGGAAGCGCGCGGCGACGACGGACCAAGTTTTTCTATAGCTTATAAAATGCTTTGGTGGGCGCGCCTGCATGATGGTAACCGGGCGTACAAGTTGTTTAATCAGCTTATTACACCAACACTGGCTACATTTATGAATTATGGCGATGGCGGCGGAATTTATCCGGATATGCTTTCTGCAGGTCCGCCGTTCCAGATAGACGGTAATTTTGGTGCTACAGCGGCCTTAGCCGAAATGCTGATACAAAGCCACGCCGGCTTTATCGATCTCCTGCCAGCGATACCAGATAAATGGAAGGCATCTGGCGAGGTAAGAGGACTTAAAGCGCGGGGTAATTTTATAATAGACTTTAAATGGAAGGATGGAAAAATCACGTATTACAAAATAGCTTCAGCAATACCCCGAATGGTGAAGGTAAAGATTAACGGTATTGTTAAGAATATTATGACAACCAGGGTTTAGGGAATTTCTGCATTCGACAATATTGTACCTATAAAAAAGAGCAGTAACCGGTCTATTTACCGATACTGCTCTTTTAAGATTTCGCATCCCGTTATTTTAAGGCTATGCTCCTGGTTTTACCTCTTGTATTGGTTATCTCAACGGTTTTTACGTCATTATTCACCGTTAAAAACCTGCCTGACTGCGATAAAAACGAAGATCCATAATAAAACTCCTGCTTTTGCTTTATACCATTATTGTAAGTAATAACAGCGCTTTGGTCATCAGGCTGAAGCTTTATATTTTGCACACCTCTCTTTAATTCAAATATTTTCAGGGCGCCGCGGTTTTGGCTTGCCGCCATCATATATTTGCCTGTATTGCTCTGCAACTTAACCAGGGCCTTCCCGTTCCCGGGTATATAAATACCACTTTGAAGTATACTTTGCGGGATAAAGTTACCGTTGCCATCCCCTTTAAGCATTAACCCGTTGAGTGCGTCATAACGTCCTGTACCCACTTCTGTACCAAAGTCATTACCGTTCATCATTACATCAAGGTTACCATCTCCGTCAAAATCATCAACCACCATTCCGCTCAGGGCCGACACCTGGGCCTGCTTAGGCAGCTCGATTATGGTAAATTTGCCGTTGCCATCGTTACGTAAATAGCACGATGCAGAAGTATTTACGTTTAATCTTAATGCTCCCTTGCGCTCTTCCGGGGTTAAAACTTCATCCATAGTAGCAAGTGCATATGACTTATAATTGGTAAACATTTTTCTCCGGCTGATCATTTCCTTCAAAATATCCTCCCTGCCCATTGCCGGAAATTCTTTTTTCTCTCCGTTCACATCGGGCAAAAAGATGGAAGTGATGGCGTTGTAGCTCCCGTTCTTTTCAAAATCCTTGGCAGTGATATAAACCGGATATTGCTCGCTTGCTTTGTACAAAGTATTTAAGCCAACGTTACCTACAATGTAGTCCATCCTGCCATTGTGCCTGAAGTCGCCTGCTACAATGGTGTTCCACCAGCCGGTTCTGTTAGCCAAACCCGAAGCTTGTGTGGCGTTCTTAAATACACCATGATCATTCTTTAAAAAAGTAACAGGCATCCATTCGCCTGCTAATATCAAATCCGGCCAGCCATCGTTATCATAATCTGTAAAAAGAGCGTCGCAAACCAGGCCGATATTTTTCAAAGCCGGAGCCACTTCGTTGGTTACATCTGTAAATTTCACTACACCATTCTTGCTGTCGTTACGTAAAATACAGCTCGATACCGGTCTGGGATACCTCCATGGCTCAACCCTACCCGATACAAAGAGATCCGGTTTGCCGTCCTTATTATAATCAAAGGCACGTACACACATTTTGCTGGTATAATTTATTGGCAATGCATCTGGCGACAAGGTAAAGTTGCCCTTTCCGTCGTTCAGATATAGCCTGTCCTGGTACGCTTTATTGCCTGGCGAGTTGCTATATCCACCACTGGTTATATACAGGTCTAATTTACCATCACCATTAGCGTCAAACAACAACAGGCCTTCATCAGTAGTTGTTTGGTTAGTGTTACCAGGGTCCTTTGTTAGACCGTGTTGAATAAACTTACCGTTTGCCTGCTGCAGGAACAATTGCGCCGGGGAATATGAATTACCACCAACTACAAAATCGTCAAAGCCATTGCCATCAACGTCTCCAACAGCCATTGCGGGGCTGTAATCAGAAAGCTTATGAGGTAATATTTTCTGAATATTAAAGTCAACAAAATCATACTCGGAGTGGGTATACTTAACCCCTCTCTCACCGGTTACTTCTTTAAACAGGGTTTTGTCAGCAACTTTTGGAGCGCCCCACGTATACGGTTCCTTTCCATTTGCAATATCCGCAGTAATCACCTGGTTTGCCTTTACATTTTGCAAAACTTGCTTCTTCCCGGTATACCAGCGAATAACCACCGAATCAAGCTGCCTGATTTTGCCCAGGCCAAAGTGAGCAATATTTTGATTTGATGACAAGTAGCCCCTGTAAGGGTTATTTTCGGCGACCTGGTGTTTGTTATGGTCGTAGTAAATATCAGCCCAGGCGCCCAGCCCGTTCAGGTTATGGGCATCACCCTTAAACTTTACCTGGATGTAGTTGGTATTTACCGTATCCTTTTCGCGGGATGTGTTTTTGTAAATAAGGGCTTCATCATCAATGTTATTAATAACCATATCCATGGCCCCATCGTTGTTCAGATCGACATAAACCGCCCCGTTTGAAAAGGTTGGCAATGATAACCCCCAATCGATGGATTCGTCCTTAAAGGTCAGATCGCCCTTATTTTGGAAAGCATAGTTATGGATCTTTACCGACGGTATTTGCTCAAGCATCTGTTTTTTAGGTACCGTTATATAGGCGTTTTGCCGGTAGGCAACAAAATCATGGTCAGATACATCCTTTGGAAAACCGTTAGTTACGATAACATCCCTCAGGCCATCATTATTAAAATCAGTTATCAGGGGCGTCCAGCTCCAGTCAGTTTGGGCAATACCGCTCATGAATCCAATCTCGCTAAAAGCGGGACTCCCAATGGTATCGTTCTGTAAAACCCTCGGCCCCTGGTTTAATTGCAGCGTGTTACGAACATATTGATATTGAAAGCCATAATACGTAAAATTTTGTATGGCTGTATAATTTGCCGCGCCGAGCATCATTTTTTTACGGTAGTTATCCTCAGGATTCATATCGAGCTCAAAAACATCAGCAAGCCCGTCGTTATTTATATCAATAACGTCCTGTCCCATTGCATTGAATGAAGTGTGCTTAAAATACTCGTTCGATTTGTTAGTAAAAGTGCCGTCGTGATTATTTATATAAAGCAGGTTAGCCGATAAAAAATCGTTGGAAACATAAATATCCTTCCACCCGTCGCGGTTGATATCAACAATAGTAGCAGCATGCCCTAAACCATGTATATTAACACCTGCCTTGTCTGAAACGTCCCGAAAAACAGGATGCTTCAGGCTGTCGCTCCATTCGTTATGGAATAACCTGCCTAAGCTTTGCCGCGGGGCCTTCGATGATGCGGGCCCGAACAAATTGGGGTAGTAACTTTCGCTTGCTTCGTTGACGGTGAGATACATATCCAGGTTCCCATCATTATCATAATCAAAAAAAGCTGCCATGGTTGACTGGACGTGAATATCAAGCCCATACTCCTTTGCCATCTCCTTAAAATGAGGAATTCCGTCCTTGTCTATTCCCTGGTTGATATACAGCAAATTGCGGCGGCGGTTCGAGTCGGCATAAATAGTATTACAAACATATATATCCATCAAACCGTCATTATTGATATCTACAATCGAAACCCCGCGGCCCCATCTGCCCATACCACCAACACCAGCTTTATCGGTGATGTCTTCAAACTTAAAATCGCCCCTGTTTAAATATAAGCGATTGGCAACCATGTTCCCGGTGAAATATAAATCCTGCAGTCCATCGTTGTTAAAGTCGCCCACTCCAACGCCGCCACCGTTATAAACGTTCACCACATCCAACGGGTTTATACTATCGTTCTCTGTTATTTTATTATTAAAATGGATTCCTGAATGAGAGGAGGAAATCTGTTGGAATAAAGCCGGTTTTTTACACGCGAAAGTGGTTAGAAGAAATAACAATAAAAAAAAATGGTAAAAAAATCTCATTGGTTTTCAGGTTTGAATCAATCTGTTAATATATTGATTTGTTAACTATTAATGCAAATAAATTGAACTTTTTTGGAAGCTATAACTCAATCGGGATTTGAAGATCGATGATTAAAAAACGGGCTTTTAATTAAAAAGGCTCCCGGATCGTAATCCGAGAGCCCGTATTTAATTAACTAATAAAATTTAATTACCGTAGGCAGGATTTTGGGTTAAGTTTGGATTTAGCCCGCGCTCTATTTGTGGAATTGGATATAAGTCACGGCCAGCCGGAATTGTTACCCCGTAAGTAGCCTTAACAAAATCGATGGCTACCCCCGCTCTTCTCAAATCATAAAAAGTAGAGTATTCACCTGTAAGTTCGTGCCTGTATTCGCTATATACCATTTGTAATGGATCGGTTATCGGCGTTGTTTTATCCCCGTCTTGCATTATAGCCGGAGCTGCGCCACCCCATGCCCGGTCTCTTACAATTTTCAAGGTAGCTAACCCTCCGGGTACATCACCGTTCCTTATCTGGCATTCTGCTTTACTCAGCAAAACTTCGGCATAGCGTAACAAGATTTGGTTTTGCGCACCAAAAATTGTTGAATTTCCTGAATTGGCGTCAAGTGTTGGATCACGCCACATTTTCTCGCAATAGTAGCCTGTACGTAATTGAGTGTTGTCTGATCCGCGCCATGGTTTAGTCTTTGTTCCGCACGTATTGATTATTTTGCCATCATCGCCTATATAACGCGCATCACCTGCTGCAAAGCCTGCTTTAACCAATGGATAACCCGCTATGCCACCCCTGCCAATAATTCCGGGGCTGATGTTTGGATCGCCCGGGCCAATAACTGTTGCCAGCTTACGCTTATCTCCATTTTGGAAAGAATTATACAGCCCATCATTAGCATAATCGTAACCAAAATTTGAAATTTCTTCCGGCCAGCTAAAATCCGAGATCCATGCAACTTCGTTTCCTGCACCCCAGCTTTGTGTACCGGCCACGTCAAACTGAACTTCGAATAACGATTCAGGGCTGTTTTGATGGTCATATTCGTTTACGTCGATAAAATTTGGCAATAGCGTGTATTTACCATTCAACTGATTGAATGACGCTAAAGCACCTGTATAATCCTTAACCCACATTTGCGCGGCGCCGAGAAAGCCATAGGCAGCGCCTTTTGTAGCCCGTCCTATTTCAGTGGTCGGAAGGTCTTCTTTCCATGGCAATAAGGAAGCTGCGGTTTTTAAGTCTGATATTACCTGGTTAAATACTTCATCCTGGGTGCTTCTTGGTTTTAAACCAAGGTTTGCACCTGTTGTCAGCTCTAACGGAACACCGCCAAAACTAGCCCCAAGATAATAATAGGTCATACCGCGCAGAAAATAAGTTTCACCGGTTAAGCGGTTCGCCAGATCTGCAGTAAGTACTCCCCTGGTTTTCATATCTGCAATAATCGGTAATGCAGAGTTTGCCCTGGCTATACCAACATACGCACGTGTCCAAAAAGTCTCAATGGCCGAAAAATCAGAAGGGATTGCATAGGTATTGTAAAACCTGTCATTACCCCAGTTGAAAAAATCATGCGTTTGAAAATTGGCATAGTACCAGATAGACTTCTTTAACAAATCGGCATTCTGATAGGTGTCATATATGGCGTTTACTAGTGCTACGCCATCGCTTGCTTTATTAAAGAAAGCGCTCGCAGTGGTTTGTTGTGAATCAGTTTGATCCAGGAAGTTCTTTTTACAACTCAGTGGAATCATCAATGCCGCACACAAGGCTATAAGGGCATATATTTTATTGATTTTCATATCTTTATATTTTATCTTCTCGTTATTAAAACGTTACGTTTATTCCTAATGTATAAAATTTAGAGGACGGATAAGTACCCTCGTCTACACCTGATGCTGTTGCACTTCCCTGGGTAGCCCCTGTTTGCGGGTTTGTACCACTTGGATTTCCAATTTCAGGATCGAGCCCGCTGTATTTTGTAAAAGTTAACAGGTTTTGAGCAGAAAAATATAACCTTATCCTGGTTACAGAAATCTTTTTTAGCAGGTCAGTTGGCAAAGTATAGCCTACTGTAACGTTTCTTAACCGCAGATAACTACCGTTTTCAACATATTGACTTGAAGCAACATTGTTGCCGCTTACGTCATCATTGTAGGTAACCCTAGCGTAACGGTTTGAAGGATTGGTTGGCGACCAATGGTTCAGATAATAATTCACGCCGACATTCTCAACTCCAACAAATCCAGGAGCCTGGAAGCTCTCTAGCGTTCTTTCCTGGTAATTAAAGATCTTGTTGCCATAAGTACCATAGAAGTATGCGTTAAAATCAAACGCCTTATAAGTCAGGTCAAGGTTTAAACCACCATAAAATTTGGGAAGCGGGCTACCTAAGCTGGTTCTGTCTGAAGGAGTTATCTGGCCATCACCATTGGTATCTTCATAATAACGATCGCCGGGTTGCGTGGTTGCCTTTTGATAATAAGGTGTACTTGGATGCAGCGCCGCGGCCTTTGCGTTTAAGTTATCAATTTGAGCTTGTGTTTGGAAGATGCCAAGCGATTTATAACCATAAAACTCTCCAACCGGCTGGCCTATATTTGTCTGACTGAACGTACCCCAACCATCGGCAGTTAAGCCACCTAAAGTAACAAGGTTGTTTATGAAACTTGTGTTCTTATTGATACTTAAAAGCTTATTGTTTACAGTAGTAACCGATAAGCCTACACCATACTTAAAATCCTTTATTGAATGGTTGTAATTCATCGAAAATTCAAATCCCTTATTATCAATGCTGCCAACGTTCTGCGTTTGATATGCAAAGCCTGTTTGTGTTGCAGTAGGCAACGTTAACAGAAAGTCTTTCGATTTTTTATTGTAATAATCAACAGTGAATGTTAGGTCGCCATGTAAAAAAGCAACGTCCATACCTATATCAGTTTGATTGTCAGTCTCCCATTTCAAATTTTGATTCTCCAGTTGAGTAAGGGCAATTCCGGGCTGGTAAACTTTATTAAATGCATAGCCTACGTTATTGCCTGAAGTTGCAGGCCCACCAGATGTGTACAAAGCTGCATATTGAAACAAGCCTATCGAGCCCTGGTTACCAACCTCGCCATAACTGCCTCTGAACTTCAGATCGGATAACCAGTCGACACTTTTAAAGAATGATTCTTCTTTAGCTTTCCAGGCAATAGCGCCCGAAGGGAAAACGCCATATTGATGACCCTTATCAAACTTGGAAGATCCATCCCGTCTTACTGTACCTGTGATGAGATATCTATCATTAAATTTATAGCTTAACCTGGCAAATTGCGAAGCAAGGGAATAGGTTTGCTGGTTTCCAAAAGCCGTAAGATTTTGAACCTGGCCCAAATCTCTAATGGCATTATTCGGTAAATTATTACCGGCACCGCCAACTTGCCTGAAAGTGTTTTCCTGTTCAGAAACTCCACCTACAAAATCTATATTATGCTTGCCGAAGGTTCTGTTGTATGAAATGGTATTTTCCCAAAGCCATTCAAAAGTGTTATTAGCCGATTGAGAATAAACACTAAGTTGGTTTGGTCCGCCCAGGTTATATTGGTCATTGGAACGGTCATCCTGGGGTTGAAAATAATAACCAGAAAAATCGCTCACATTCACACCGGCATTGGTTTTTATTTTAAGCCCTTCGATAATACTGGCTTCCAATGATGAGTTGGCGAGGAAATAATTGTTCAGGTTTTTATAATCATTGGTTTCAATATTATAAACCGGATTACCCCAGCTCTTGGTGTAGATGTTCCTCGGGTTATAAAAGCCATAATTGCCATTTCCGTCCTTAATCTGGTTGGTGTTTTTATTGCCCGTTATAGTAGGAATAAGTTCCGTTAACTGCCCCAGCGAACCTGTTCCGAAAGGGTTGTTCTGATCCTGCCGTGAATATTTGGCGCTCGACGAAGATTTAAGCCAGTTTTCAACTTTGTAATCTATGTTCAAACCAAGATTTAATCTTTTAAAATATGAACCCAGTACTATGCCTTTCTGATCGTAGTATCCGGCTGAAAATGCCGATTGTACCTTATCGTTGCCTCCTCTTATTGCAAGATTATAATCTTGTTTTAACCCGCTGCGATAAACGGCCTTTTGCCAATCAACATTAGTTAACGATGACGGATCGCTCCATTCCGGCAATTCGCTAAAGCCACCCTCAATTGCGTGGTCCTGGTTGGCAAGGGTAGCCCATTGTTCTGCATTTAATACCTTGTACTCTTTAGGCCTGGTTTGCACAGAGCCATAAGCATCAAGGGAAATCTGGGTACCATTCTTTCTTCCTTTCTTTGTGGAAATGATCACTACACCGTTAGCAGCCCTAACCCCATAAATTGCTGTAGCCGACGCATCTTTCAATACATCAATAGTGGCAATATCGTTGGGGTTGATATTATTAAGGCCGCCCGAGATCGGGTAACCGTCTACAACGTATAGCGGGTCATTGCTGTTTAAACTTCCCACGCCCCTGATCACAACGCTAACCCCGTTACCCGGCGCGCCATCATTATTGGTAACCTGCACACCGGCAGCGCGACCTTGCAAAGCCTGGTCAATTGATGTTACAGGTATTTTAGCAATTGTAGCGGCCGAAACTGAGCTGATAGACCCTGTAAGGTCAGTACGTTTGGTAGTGCCGTAACCTACTGACACCACAACCACTTCAGTTAAACTGTTCACAGTCGGCGTTAACTTAACACTGTAAGTATTGCTGGCGCCTACCGGAATTTCCTGTGATTCATAGCCAACAAAGCTAAAAATCAGGGTTGCATTATTTGGAACCGATAATGTAAAGGAACCATTAACATCAGTTGTAACACCTGTTGATGTTCCTTTAACCTTAACGCTGGCACCCGGAATCGGTGTACCGTCGGTAGCAGATACATTACCTGTAACTTGCCGGTTTTGGGCAACCGCGGCGTAACAGGTAAATAAAGTAAGCAAAAAAACGAGCATCGCCTTTTTGAAACTATTGAAATTGTTAAAAAGTAAATCTTTCTTCATTTCGATTCATTTAAATTAATTGGATTTATACGTTGTTAAATTGGTCTACAAAAATTCATCGCAAACAACAAGAACTATTACTGGTATCAATTACATTAAGCGTAGCTATTACAACCTATGTATATCCATTTATAATCACTGTTCAGTTTGCAACAAGCTTCGGTTTTTGATAATTGGTTTCTTTTATAAAAGTATAAATGACGGCACCAAACCAGTAACAGTATTGATAAGGAATATAGCACAAATGTTAATCGATTTTCACACCATTGATTATCAGGTATTTATCAAAATAAACATCAAAATTTCATCAATAAATGCTATAATAGTGATATACTATTTTAACGTTATTTGCATCCTTAATCAACATCTGGCTATATAATGCTATAAATACACCCTATAATAGATTAGGGTAAACTAGTGTCATCTTGTTTAGAAATAGCACACGTCATAAAAATCAGTGCTGCGGCATTTTTATATATCTAAACCAAAACTTGGTAAAATCTGGAGCTGCTTTTCCAGACGCTTTAAGGGCTTGCCAGTTTTCGTTCAGTATACATAATCCTATGAGAGCGTCGGTTATCATAACTAAATTGATACAACAAAGGCATAAAAAAGCCAGGCAGTAAAACTGCCTGGTAAATTAGTATCACTAAAGAGGATGGGTATTATGCGATAATATGCTATTTATTAACCAATGGAAATACAGTGTCACGAGACCGCATTTCAACTCAAATTTACAGGTTTAAATTTGTTCAATATTTAACCCCGCATTGGCTATATTTTAACTACTACCTGTTTACCTGCATAGCTAACCGTTTTGTCAGCCTTGTTGCTGATACCGATATCTGAGCCATGCCCTTCCTTAACAATTACAATATTGAATGTGTGCGTTTTCATCATTCCCGGGAAGGATCCCTTGCGGGCAGTAATGGTAAGCTGGTTTAATTTATCGTTCCATTTAAAGCTAAATATCGAAGAATTACCCTTTTCGTAATTGTAGTTATCATTTTCGTCTTCATAAAATTTAAACTCCCCGTTTGCACCCTTGTAAATGCGCAATTCAATAGCACCAGCCGGGTTTTGAGTTGCATATTCCACATTTGGGCCCATCGGCACAATTGACCCGGCTTTAACATAAAGCGGCATGGTTTCAATTGGTGCAGGTGCATCAACCGACTGGCCGCCATCAAGTGATTCAGCTGTCCAGAAATTATACCATTTGCTTCCCTTTGGCAAGTAAACTTTTCTTGTTTTGGTTTCTGCGCTTGCATCCTTGCCTGTGTACATCTGGCTGGTTACCGGGTTCACCAAAAATGCGGGACCAAACATATACTGATCATGAATGGAGTAAACATTTTTATCATCCCTGAAATCAAATGCCAGGGCGCGCATTATGGTGTAATTATCATTAGTCACCTTTGCCGAAAGTGAATAAACGTATGGCAGCAGGCGGTAACGCAACTTATCATAATTTAACAGGATGGCTTTTGTTTTATCATCCCAATTGTTTGAGAACAATGCTCTTTCTCCCTTGCCATGGATCCGCATGATCGGGCTGAATGTTCCGAACTGGAACCACCGGGTAAATAGTTCGCGGTATTGCGGTTTCGACCAATCAGGAATCCCGTCCTTATCAATACGAGACATGTAGCCACCGATATCAGACGTCCAGTAAGGGATTCCCGATACACAAGCATTAATTCCCTGTGGAATTTGATTGCGCAGGGATGCAAACGAACAACTGATGTCTGACGACCAAAGCGTAGCCGCATTACGCTGCTCCCCGGCAAATGATTGACGGATCAGCAAAAAGCTGCGCTTACCTGCTATATCCTTGCGCCAGCCCTGGTAAAGCCCTTTTGAATGCTCTAACGAGTAAGTATTAAAATAATCAATCCCTTTACCAACTGAAAAATCAGCTTTGCGGCGTTCATCCAGTAACGAACCATTATCAGGTTCGCATTGGTCAACCCACCACGCGTCCCAGCCGTAGCGCTTAATAACGCTATCCCTTGCCTGTTCCCAATAGCGTTGCCTGGCTTTTGGGTTATGCGCGTCGTAATAAGTGTCCCAGGTATGCGTAACAAAGTTATCCCAGGTTATGCTCGTTAAAAAGCCTTTGCTTTTCATGTCATCAAAATCCTTTGTTCCGCTTCCAAATACCGGCCAGATAGAAATCATGGCATGCATATTTGCCTTGTGCAGTTCATCAATCATTGCTTTTAGATCGGGATATCGCTCCTTACTCATAATATGTGAGCCGATAGGTAGCGGCGACCACCAGTACCAATCCTGCACAATAGCATCAACCGGGATATGATTGTTACGATAGTTATTTTTTACACCTATAATTTCGTCCTGCCGGTTGTATTTGTCCTGCGACTGAAACAATCCAAATGCCCATTTCGGATACATTGGTGCCTTACCTGTTGCTGTTCTGTACAGATCAATAATACGATCGAAGTCAGGGCCGTAAAAAAAGTAGTAATCTACCATTTTTCCGCTTTCTGATACATATTTGTATTGTGAATTCTCTGCTTCGGCACCATAGAAATTCGACGCCGAATAGTTATCCCATAGCAGGCCATATCCTTTGGTAGATAACATAACCGGGATTGCGCCTGTCATGTACTTGATCAACATCTGCTGATTGCGCCCCTTATAGTTGATAGATAGTGAATCCTCAGGGTGACAACCAAGTCCAAAAAGCGCCTCGTCAGCCGGGGAGTTAAAAGCCGTATTGCAGTTATAGGTGTTAATACCCGCAATTGTCGCGCTGTTCATACTTTTGTTTTCGGAAGCTTCCGAAGTTACCACTGCACCTTTTTTGTTGGTGTATATGATAGCGTTGGTGGTTTTATTGATGCTGATATTTAGCCGGGAGGTACTGATTACAATTTGCCCGCCATGCTCCGCAACCGTAAAAGGAGATTTTTCCTTCCAGGTGTTGTTTACAACCAGTGAGTTTTTTACCGGGAACGTGTTAAATATGGTATACTTAACCTCAATGATATCTGCCTTACAAACCCTTATATTCATCAACCCCTTGTCGAGTTTGAAGACGACACCGTCATCGTTTTTAATATAAGATTTTACCGAGGCATTAGTTATCTGAAACGATGCCAGGCTAAAAATTAAAAATGCAGCTGATTTTAAAATAAGCAATCTGTTTAAACTTCTTTTCACGTTAGGATTAATTATAAGATTTATAAAGGTTATGTTGCTTTACAAATAGGGTTTATTGTATAGCAAATAAAACGTGGGGTAAAACTAACGTCGATTCTTAAAACGGAATAACAGATTTTTTAAAATCTATAACACAAATGTTTACTAAGGGGTTGTTTTGGGGTGAAATAATAAGTTTTAGACAGGCCTGCATAGCAGTTTTGTTAACCCACTACTTAATTTGTCAATACAGCGCAAAAAAGCTACCTGATAAATTTCAGATGCTTCCCTACCTGACGGATCCATTCCCGAGCAAATAATTCATGGCCATTAGGCATAGGGTGAATACCATCCCACATCCAATATTCCGCAGGCGGGTATTTCGTAGCGGCGTTGTTAAACCTCTCCTGCAACGGAACATATATGGCATTAAACTCGGTTGCAAGCAGTTTGGCGACTTGCTGCCGGGCGGTTGCCTCTCTGAGGTAATCGGCCCATCTTTCCTTTACGGGGCCAACAGGCAGGATAAATGGTTCACAGATCACCAGTTGTACGCCTGGTAACTGTGCTTTGGTTTTGGTTAACAAGGCCCGGTAATCGTCCTCATACGTTTTAACGGTAAAATTCTTATTGCCGTTTACCGCCCGCAAAATATCATTTACACCTACCAATATGCTTACCAGGTTTGGCTTTATAGCTATCGTATCGTCATCCCACCGTGCGGCAAGATCAGGAACGGTGTTACCACTAATACCCCGGTTAAAAAAATGAAATTTCTTTTCAGGAAACTGGTACCATAACCGGGCAGCAATTAAATAAGCATAGCCATGGCCCAAAACATGGTTCCAGTCGAGGTTACGGCTGCGGTTGCCATCGGTAATGGAATCGCCCTGGAAAAGAAAAGTGTAATTTTCGCCGCCGCCGGCATTCACCGGTAGGGCATTTAATGCTGACGGTATTGTCACTACAGCCGTTCCAAGTAAAGCTGTTTGTTTAATAAAATCTCTTCTTGATGATTGTTTTGAATTTGCCATTAAAACTATTATTTCACTTGCCAGCGCCGGTAATATTATATCTCACTCCTTTTTTTGATTCAAAGCTGGTCACGTAACCATTGGCCGTTTTCTTTGTAACGGCGGTTACTGTTGCAACCTTTATCGGTTCATTACTCCTGATGGTACACCTACCGCCAACGACAGACAATATGGATGCATTAACCAGTTTCTTATTTTTCCAGCTTATGCCTACTTCAAAATTACCTCTCGCCTTTAACCCGCTGATCTGTCCTGTTGCCCAGGCATCCGGCAAGGCAGGTAACAAATAAATTTCGTTTTCCTGGCTTTGCAAAAGCATTTCGGTCATCCCCGTAAGTCCACCAAAATTTCCGTCTATCTGGAACGGCGGGTGCGCATCAAAAAGGTTAACGTACGAGCCGCCCCCACCCGAATAATTGGTTCCCTCCATGTTGGTGGCGCGCAAAAGATCCTTTATCATCTTATAACTGTGGTTACCGTCGAGCAATCGGGCCCAAAAGTTAATTTTCCAGGCAAGGCTCCAGCCGGTACCTTCATCACCCCTTAGCTCAAGTGTCTTTTTTGCAGCGGCGGTTAGTTCAGGTGTTTTTACGGGCGAAATCTGGTGGCCAGGAAATAAACCGAACAAATGTGATACGTGCCTGTGGTGCGGCTCCGGATCTTCAAAATCCTTGTACCATTCCTGCAGGTTACCTTTTTTACCTATATGAAAGGGATATAATTTTGCCTTCTTCACGATAATGGAATCGCGGAATGCCTTATCGGTTCCCAGCTCATTACTGGCATCTATCACATTATTAAACAAGTCGCGAATGATGGACATATCCATTGTAGTGGCGATTGATACGCTTGCCCTTTTACCATTGCTGTCAAAAAACGCATTTTCGGGTGATACTGATGGCGCCGTTACCAAATATCCATCTTTGTCAGCCACCAGCCAATCCTCACAAAACTCCGCCGCACCCTTCATTAGCGGGTATGCCACCTCGCGAAGGTATTTTTTATCCTTTGTAAACTGGTAATGCCACCACAAATGTTGTGAAAGCCAAGGCGATCCCATTGTCCAATTGGCCCAGGTAGGATCGCCATTACCTTTATCACCAACCGGGTTTGAAAGCGCCCAAATATCACTATTGTGGTGTACTGCCCAGCCTTTAGCATGATAAAATTCCGTTGCCGTAACTTTACCGGTAACTGCAATGTTCCTGATAAAATCAATAAACGGCATATGCATTTCAGAAAGGTTCGCGACTTCTGCCGGCCAGTAGTTCATCTGCACATTAATATTAGTAGTATAGTTCGAGCTCCACGGCGGTCGTAGTTCCTTGTTCCAAATCCCCTGTAAATTGGCGGGAACACCCGGCGTCCGCGAACTGGAGATCAAAAGATACCGGCAATATTGAAAATAAAGCGTTTCCAATTCCGGATCCTTAGCGCCCTTTGTATAGGAAACTAACCGCTCATCAGTAGGCAGCGATGCATTCCGATTGTCTGCAGGTGTGGCGAGCTTAAATGACACCCGGTTAAAGAAATGGTGGTAATCGGCCTCATGTCCTAAAAGCAACACTGACCAGGGCAAAACAGAAGCCCTTTTCATGTTCGACGAAGCAAGCTTATGCTCATCCTTGCCATCGGTGCCCGGACATTTGTCAAATCCATTAAAGCTGGTTGCCGCTGAAAGAAAAATGGTTACTTCAGTAGCATTTTTGACGGAGATTCCGCTGGTATCAGCGCTTACTTGTCCGTCTCTGTTTATTGCCTTTACCTGCAATTCAAAGCGCATCCCCCTACATCCTGTGCTGTCGTAGGTAATCGGGTCGCTCGACTCTACGTAATTAGGTTGTACGTGTGACGGGGCATTTCCTTTTAAAGCTATTTCATTGGCCGAAATAACTACAGGATGATGCCTTAATTGACTTGCAGTGCCAATTTTGAAATTCAATTGTCCGATTTTGCTAGCGGTCAGATGTATAATGATCACCTGGTCAGGCGCCGAGACGATGACCTGCCGGGTGTAAGTTATACCGCCGGTGGTAAAACGCGTGGTTGTTATCGCA
This sequence comes from Bacteroidota bacterium, assembly GCA_030775685.1. Taxonomy (GTDB): domain Bacteria; phylum Bacteroidota; class Bacteroidia; order Sphingobacteriales; family Sphingobacteriaceae; genus Mucilaginibacter. The sequence continues at coordinate 13,958 of JALYIP010000063.1, read as the reverse complement.
TCCCTGATATTCAAATCGCGGTAATAAGCTGATGTAACCGTGTCCTTAAAATTTTGCGTAATGGTCAAATCTCCCAGCGGTAAATACGACTCGGAGTAATAACCCTGCATCCCCTTAGCATAGTTGTAAGCCTTTGCGTAGTCTTCATTTTTAAACAACGCCTCCCTGGCAAGTTGCAAATTCGCATACGCACCGGGGTTTACGTTGGTTCTCACCGGTCCACCACTCCACAAAGTGGCCTCATTTAATTGAATGAGCTCGTGCTTAACACCGCCGAATACCATGGCGCCCAGCCTGCCGTTGCCAACCGGCAGTGCATCGGTCCAAACCTTTGCGGGTTTTTTGTACCAAAGTTTTAGGTTATCCTGGCTAAAAGCGTGAAACGGGAAGATAAATACAAATAGGACGAAAAGCTTCCTTACCATAAAATGAAGTTTATTTTTAATTAAATAGATGTTTTTTGATGTGCCTATACAACCGGTTCTTCCTTTTCTTTACTGCGAAGTTCAATGATATACTCCGATGGCAGCATTCCAAATTCTTCCCTGAACACTTTGGCAAAATAAGCAGCATTGTTAAATCCTACCTCGTAGGCAACATTTGCTATGCTTAGCTTACTCTTCTCCAAAAGCTGAACAGCTCTTTTTAAACGGATTGTCCTGATGCAATCAACCGGGGTTTTGCCCGTAAGTGTTAACAACTTTTTATAAAGCGATACCCGGCTCAGGTTTAAATGCCTGCTTAGTTCCTCTACCGAGAAATTAGGATTTGTAATATTAGTTTCGATGCAGGCCAATGCATTTTTCAGGAACTTCTCGTCTTCCGATACCACAACAATATCTTGCCCCTGGATTTCTATTTGCTTTTGGTAAGTTTTCTTATACGTCTGCTGGATCCTTAGCAAGCCATGAATTTTCGACAACAGGATCTCGAAGTTAAAAGGCTTAACCAGGTAGTCATTGGCGCCACTGTCAAGGCCTGCCAATTGATCTTCCTGCCCGGTTAATGCCGTTAACAGAATAATAGGTATGGATGCCGTACGGTTGTCGCTCCTGATCTTCTTACACAATTCCAAACCATTCATCTCAGGCATGCTGATGTCGCTAACAATCAGCTTGGGATGCAACGCAAGTGCCTTTTGCCAGCCGTCCTTTCCATTTACCGCTTCAATTATATGGAAGCTGTTCTTCAAATTGTCCTTCAGGTAAAACCGTAGATCGTCGTTGTCCTCAATTAATAAAATTGTTGTCTTTTTTGCCGAGTTCTGTTCATCTTCTGATATTTTCACTACCGAGTATACAGGTTCCTCTTGCGGCACATCAACAACCAATTGTTCTTCTTGCTGCCTGCGAACTGGCAGATTAATGGTAAAACAAGTTCCATAATCCGGTTCACTTTCTATCTCTATGGTACCGCCATGCATTTTAACAAATTCCCGTGTAATTGACAGTCCAATGCCGCTTCCCTGGTTAAGCAGGCTTTCGGGCATACTATCCTGGAAGAACCGCTCGAAGATCTTTTCCTGGTTTTCCTTAGCTATGCCGATACCCGTATCTATCACCTTTATCTCAAGCCTTCTTTGATCAGGCAAGGATTCATCGGGTGTAGACAGACTCAAAATAACGCTGATGTATCCTCCTGACGGTGTAAACTTTAGCGCGTTTGATAACAAGTTAAAAAGGATCCGCTCTATCTTGTCATGATCGAAATTAGTGACGAAGGAACTTGCTTCGCTCTCAAAAAGATATTGAATTTGTTTTTGATGGGCAACATCGGTAAATGAAGAGGAAACGTCCTTTATAAATTTGATGATATCGCCTTTTTTCAAACTTAGTTTCAGCTCGTTGTATTCCATTTTCCTGAAATCCAGCAGTTGGTTAACCAGGTTAAGTAAGCGTTTGCCATTTCGCTTGATCATCACCAGGTGGTGCTGCTGCTCCGGGACATCAGTCGTCTTGATCAGTTCATCAATTGGCGACAGGATCAACGATAAGGGTGTACGGAACTCGTGGCTAATATTGGTAAAGAATTTGATCTTCATCAGGTCAAGGTGGTGCATCCGGCGTGCTTCAGCCCGCTCGTTGGCTATTTTCCGTTCTTCCTCTAACTTATCTTCCTTCAGTTTAAATTCCTGTTTTAGTTTAAGGATGCCCTTGTGCCGCGCGTAAAACAAAATACCGGCTATAATAACCAGGTAAAGCACATAGGCAAATGTCGACTTCCAAAAAGGCGGTAATACCTTAATATTGAGTGTAATAATACTTGCATTTTCCGGGTCGTTAATACTAGCTGCCCTCACCTTAAAAACATAGTCGCCGGCATCAAGGTTGGTATAGGTCGCCTTCCGGTTGCTATTCTGGGCATTAAGCCATTGTTTATCAAATCCGTCTAACCTATATTGATAGGCTATCTTATCCGGATTAAAATATTCGCAATCGGCAAACTCAATGCTAAAATCATTTTCGTTATGGCTCAATGTCAAATTGTGAGTAGCTGCAATCGAGTTTTTTAAGATCACGTTACCGTTAATCGTATCGCCAACAGCAATACTTTTATTAAATAGCTGAAAGTCGGTAAACAACAACTGTGGCTTGCGCCTGGTAATGGTTATGCCTTCGGGATTAAACAGGTTAAACCCATGTGCGCCGCCAAATATCAATTGCCCATTCCGTGTTTTGAATGCCGAATACGCGTTGAATTCCCTGCCTTGCAAACCGTCAGATTCATCAAACTTGTTGATCTGGAAGCTATAGCAGGTACTTTTTTTAGTTGCCCGGATACTGGCAAGCCCGTTTGCAGTGCTTATCCATATTTTTCCGGCATTGTCCTCCAAAACCTTTAAAACATCGTTACCCGGCAAACCTTTTGCCTCGTTAAGGTTATAAAACGTATTAGTTGATGCATCTAAAATACTCAGTCCATCTTTTGTGCCAAACCACATCAATCCTTTACTGTCCTGGGTTATGCTGTTTACGTCGTTGGCAATCAAACTATTGGAATTATGAGTACTATTTACATAATGTCTCACTTCGCCGGTAACCGGTTTTATCAAATCAATCCCCTTATCACGCCCTATCCAGATGTTTTTTTGCTTATCCTCGTAAATAACAGCCGTATAGTTAGAGAGCATAGGATAAATTGGGTGCAAAAAGCTGTTTGATGCCCGGTTGAAAATATTAATGCTTCCCGCAAAAGTTCCTACCCATAATTTTTGCGATGAATCTTCAATAATACTATAAACCCTGTCGTCCGAAATACTCGATGATATGTTGTCGTTATGCCGGTAATGGATAAACCTGGTGCCATCAAAACAATCGAGGCCGCCAAAATAGGTACCTATCCATAGTTTGTGCTCATGATCAATGCACAAGCTAATCACAATATTATTAGCCAGGCTGTTGGGGTCATTGGCATCGTGTTTAAATTGGGTGTATTTTTTTGTTAGAGCATTATAGTTGATCAGGCCGCCGCCGTTTGTGCCTATCCATAGGTTGCCTTTATTGTCGTCGGCAAAGCAATCTACATCCTCATAGGGCAGGCTTTTGCTGTCGGAAAGGTAATGGCGCACAAGCGGAAATTGTATGATGCTTTTGTGGTAATAACTAATGCCCTGCTTAAAGGTTCCGGCCCAAATAATGCCTGTGTTGTCCTTGTAAAGTACCACACTATTGCCCTTTAACGATTTGGCATCATCCTCCCTGTTTAACAAATATTGTACAGTATTATTCGTCGGGTCCACCAGGTTAATCCCCCCGTGGTCAGTACCTATCCATATTTTTTTATCGTCGCCGAGTATAATGCTGTTGATAACGTTGTAATTAAGCCTTATCCCTCCTGTTTCGGTGCTAAAATGATCAATACCCTTCGTCCTCAAATTGTAACGGTAAACTCCCAGCGGGCTCTCACTTGCAAACAGCCACAAATTATTGTCGTTATCCAGGGTACCCGAGTAAAGCTCCGGTTTGCTGTTATTTAACCTGGCCAGACTATTTGAGCTCGATACAACTGTATTGGTTCGTGTATCGAGCTTGTCAATTACGCCGTCGTCATAAATCAGCCAGGCAATATTATTCCCGCCGTCAACGACATCTGTTATTGTATTTGAGTGTAGAGGTACCGGCGTTCTGTCATAACTGCACATGAAAACCGTTGTGCTGTCCTTAGGGTGATAGCAATATAAGCCCTCATTATAAGTTAAAAACCAAAAATTGCCCCGCTTATCCTTTTTTATTAGATATAACTTGTCTGTTAAAACCTTATACCGGGCAAGTTGAACAGCGATATCGTTTGAAAACTTTTCAGTGATGGGGTTGTATATGCTTAACCCATTATTGGTTTTTATCCAGATCTTATTTCCGGGCCCTTCAAAAATGCTTTTTACGGCATTGTCTATCAGCGAAGCAGGATTGTTAGCCACGTGCTTAAACACCCTGAATTTATAGCCATCGTACCGGTTTAAGCCGCCAATTGTGCCGAACCACATAAATCCGCGGGCGTCCTTATAAACGCTGCTAACCTGGTTAATTGAAAGCCCGTTTGAGATATCCAGGTGCGAGAACTGGTAAACAGGGTTTTGAGCAACTAATTTTTGTTGCAGTACAAAGCACAATATAATTGAAACATATATTTTAAAACGCATCACATTTATTAATTGGCCTTATGTCGGTTTACCAGCAACAATACCGCTGCTATAATTGTAATTTTTACATCCATAAAAATTAACGCTTTATTACTTCCGCATATCAGGGCTTAGTCAGTCAAGCGGGTTAAGTAAATTTTTCGGGATCAACAGATCCTGCGGTAATTTTTGGTTTATAAGAATGCTTACTGTAAAAATATAGCTTTTCAAAGTAATAGTATGCAACAAATGTTAAATTTAATGTGACATTAGTTAGCATAGTATTGATAAAAGGGGCTTTTATTAATTGTCGACGGCCTTTTTCACCCGGTAACTGAAGTGATAACCGGGTATCGAAATAACGGATGATTCTATTAGATGTAAACCTTTTTGCCTGAGTTGTAGGTTTCCCTAAACACTTTGGGGACGCATAATTTTTTCAGTTTAAAAATGCGATTGAAGTTAGAAATATTGTTAAAGCCACACCTATAAGCTATAGTGGTGATATTAAAATCTGTATCTGCAAGCATTCTTGAGGCATGGCCAAGCCTGATCTCGTTAAGGCTTTCGACAAAGGTTTTCCCGGTTCTTTTTTTAAAAAAACGGCTGAATGAAGTTGCGGGCATATTTGCAATTTTCGCCACCTCGGTTAAGGTTATTGCCCGCTCGTAATTATTAAAAAGAAACTCAAATACTTTTTCGATACGCCTGCTTTTGTAAGGAAGCTTTTCATCAGAAAAGCCTATGTCTGAAAGTAATTGCGTGTTTGCAGAAAGAGATAGCGTATGTAAGATTGAAAGCAACTCCAACACTGCCGCAAATTGCGTTTTTTGTTTCAGGTTTAAGATGCGTTCAACTATATTGTTAACAGTATCTTTTGGAAACAGGATCCCAAGTTGAGCATTATTGAACATATTCCTGATCAAACAAAACTGATTCCTGTTTAAAAAATGCTCATCAAAAAGATCCTGGTGAAATTGTATGGTAATTTCGGTAAATGACTCTGATTTGCACTGATGGGTAAACCACGCATGGTAAAGATTCGGGCCGATAAAAACAAGTTCGGCATCATCTACCACACCAATACTGTTGCCAATAACCCGTTTGGCACCCTTGGCATTTAATAAAAGTGTCAGTTCATATTCATCGTGATAATGCAGGGGGAAATCAAATTCAGTTCTTTCCCGCGATGTTATGGTAAAACAGTCGCCCGCAGAAAGGGGCGTTATTTCGCGCATTACGTTTGGAGCTAGTACCTGGTGCATTGCCGTATAATTGGAGTCCTAAGTTTATCAATGTAAAACTATAGGTTTCCTATTTTTCGGAATGACACGAAAGTTAATGTTTTGTACAATAAATGTTAACCTGGGGGCATTTAAGAGCCAATTATGAAGTTTGTTAGCGCTTAAGGGAATTAAGCCATGATAAATACCGTCATTGATTTAGGCCCATGAGCGCCTAATACCAATGATTGCTCAATATCCGCGGTTTTAGACGGACCAGCAATAAACGCGGCATATTTATATTTCGATGAGCCGATCTTTTTATAAGCCTCATGCATGGTTGGCACCAGGTTCTTCTCGTCTACGATAACTACCAAGTGCTGGCAAATGAACGGTAATGCCCGGTTACCCATCAAATCATCGGTAATCCAAACCGCACCGTTTTCTGCTACGCCAAAATGGGCTTTAATAATGGCAACATCCACGTCTTCAAAAGCATGACCGGAAGCAGGCGTAATCAATGAGAGGTTCAGCGCTCGTCTAACATCCGGATCAGAGCTATAAACTCGCTTTAGTTCAGAAAAATCGCTTTTGATAGTTGAGATAACCTCGTCTATCGTTCCTTCACGGTGGTGTGCCTTCCCGCCAATATTACCTAATATGGTAATAAATTGTTCAGTAACAGCTGTTGTGTCGTTTACGAAAAAGGAAAGATCTGGCAAAGGCGTACTCTCCGGTTTGTTCAACGCGACCCTTCCTAAAATACCTTCCCTGCTGCTTGATGTGCTCATTACTGTTTTTTACGATTTTCTTTATACCATTCACCAAACGATTGCTCAGGCGCCGATGGCAGGTCGCGTTGTTTATACCAGGGATTAAGGCTATTGTTAACTGCAAACGGTGCATATTTTATCACAAAACGCCCCATCTTACCTGCGAAATGATAAGCAGTTGGGGATGATAATGTATTGCTCATTACCTGCATACTTACTTTTTTGGTTTTGGTTGCATAACCCTCCTTAACAATAACCTGTCTCCATTTATATAACTGCTGATGGATGTCAATTTTTACCGGGCATACATTTGAGCACGATCCGCAAAGCGTTGATGCAAAAGGTAGATCGGCATAATCCTTCATATCCAGGTTAGGCGCCAATATAGAGCCTATAGGGCCTGCGATTGCATTGTGGTAGCTGTGTCCCCCACTCCTACGATACACGGGGCAGGTATTCATACAAGCTCCGCAACGAATACATTTAAGCGAGTTGCGAAAATCTGGTCGGCCCAATTGCCGGGTCCTGCCATTATCCACTATAATAATATGCATTTCCCTACCATCCTGCGGTGTTTTAAAATGGCTGGAATAGGTGGTAATAGGTTGTCCGGTAGCGCTGCGGGTTAATAATCTCAAAAATACACCAAGGTGTTCTTTTTTGGGGATGATCTTTTCGATACCCATACTGGCAATATGCACATTGGCAAGATGAGCGCCCATATCGGCATTGCCCTCGTTGGTGCAAACCACTATTTCGCCGGTTTCGGCAACGGCAAAGTTCACACCGGTTAATGCTACTTTTCGGGTAAGGAAAATTTCACGGAGGTGGGCACGGGCAGTATTTGTTAAAAATTGCGGATCGGAGTTGCCTTTTTCTGTTCCCAAATGAATGTGGAACAGCTCCCCTATTTCCTCCTTTTTTTTATGGATACAGGGCAATACAATATGGCTTGGGGCTTCTTCAGCCAACTGCACTATGCGTTCGCCCAAATCGGAATCTATCACTTCAATGCCATGTTCTTTAAGGTACTCATTTAAATGGCATTCCTCGGTAAGCATGGATTTACTTTTTACCATGCGCAATACGCCCTGGTCAAGCAGGATCTGGTAAACTATTTTATTATGTTCTTCGTCATTGGCAGCCCAGTGTACTTTTACACCGTTTTGTAATGCATTGGCTTCGAACTGTTCTAAATAAGTATCCAGGTTACCAAGCACGTGGTCTTTTATCTGCGACGCTGCATTGCGCAGCCGCTCCCATTCAGGCAATTGATTTACGGCCTTATCTCTTTTAGCGCGAATCCACCATAGGGTTTCATCGTGCCAGTCAACGCGGTCTTCGTCCTTGTTAAATTCACCGGCTAATTCGGCATGTTCTGCGTGGATCTCCTTCATCTATTCGCCGTTTAAAATTTCCGCCAAATGAATAACCTTCACATTACTGCCCTTCCGCTTCAAAATCCCTTCCATGTGCATCAGGCACGACATATCAACACCTGTAATATATTCCGCACCATGTTTCAGGTGATCATCCACCCTGTCTACGCCCATTTTTGCCGATACCGCTTCTTCGGTTACGCAAAAAGTGCCACCAAAACCACAGCATTCGTCAATCCTGTCAAGCGGGATAATTTCAATTCCCTCAACCATGTTCAACAAGCTGCCCGGTTTTGAGAATTGAGGCGCTACCAGTTCGCTCATTTGCGATAGGTGTAACCCGCGCTGACCATGGCAGCTTTGGTGCATCCCAACTTTGTGCGGGAATTTTGCGGGTAACGATTTTACATTCAGTATATCCGTTAAAAACGCACTCAACTCATATATCTTCTGACTGATGGGATGATACAAATGTTCCTTTATATGCAGCACACAGCTTCCCGAAGGCGCAACCACGTAATCAAATTCAGCAAAGTTTTTTATGAAGAGTGCGTTGCAGTCGCCCGTTAAATGCTCAAAGCCCGAGTTCGCCATTGGCTGACCACAGCAGGTTTGATTAGCCGGGTAAGCAACATCCACGCCCAGCTTTTCCAGCAATTGCAAAGTGGCAATTGCGGCACCGGGGTAAAACTGGTCTACGTAACACGGAACAAATAGTCCAACGGTCATATTGAAGCGGTTTGACTGGCTGAGTAAAACTTTAAGTTTATAATATCATTCGGGATGCTCTTCCTGTTCCATTCCTTGTGAATGGCCAAAGCGGCACCAACTGCGGTTGCCTGCGCCATTGAGGCTGCAAACACTTCGATACCCGGAAAGGCTGTTGCCAACAGGTGCATATAAACGCTGTTTTTGCTAAAGCCCCCGTCAACAAAAATCCGCTTAACGGCGGTATCCTTTAGCACCAACTGCGTTGAAAACACCTGCAAATTTACCAGGTCGACTATTAATTGGTGGTATGCCTCGATGTCATCGCTGAAATCAGAAAGGTCCCTGGTTTCAAAAATAGTTTTTTTATTTTCATTAACCGTATCACCGACGGTTAATTTTTTCTTTTTCAGTTGATCGATGATGTCCTGGTCGAAATCAACATTCCGGTACTTGATGATATTGGTGTTAAAATGCTCTGCAATTCGCTTCACCTGCTGCTCGTGCTCAAAGCCCGAAAACAAGCGGGAAGCCTTCACGGGCTTACCCTGGTATTGCAGGTAGCTTAAACAATCGTCTTTAAGCTGTGATACAGTAAGCGGTGAATCATTAAAAGGATTCAGACTGATACACCATGTACCGGTAGAGATCAAGATAAAAGGTTCGCTAAAGTTTACAAGGTATGGAATGAGCGCAGCCGAGCTGTCATGCAGGCCCACACCTACCTTATAACTATTACCCGGGAAAAGCGCCGGCACCACGGTATGGGCATCAACGATGGGAGCTAGTTTCGATTCAATACCCTCATTTTTTATCCAATCATGATACCTGTTTTGTGTAAAATCCCACATAGCGGTATGACAGCCAATGCTGGTAAGATCAGAACAGGCGCTGCCCGAAAGTAAAAAACTCAGGTACTGCGGCAGATGCAGGGCGTATTTTATCTTCTTGAAAACTTCGGGCTTCTCCTTTTTTAACCGGTATAACTGGAGCCCTGAATTTAGACTTCCTAAAACCGGCGACGCAGTTTCAACACTGAATTTTTCCTCACCGCCGTATTTTCTATAAAACTCGTTGCTGAGTTCTTCAGGATATGCTTTGAGGTAATTATACAGCGGTGCAACCGGCTTGCCATCTTCGTCTATATAAACAAAGCTGGCACCGTATGCCGAAAAATTTACCGCCTTTACTTCATATTGCTTCAGCCTGAAAATTTCGCTTAAGGAATCAAAAACCGACAGCCTCAAACTCTCCAGGTTTTCGCAGGCAAAGCCATCTTCATCAACGGTTTCGATAAAACGGGCCGATTTCTCAAAAACTATCTGGTAATTTTCATCGAATAAAAACAGCTTTTTGTTGGTTTTGCCAACGTCAAATATTGCTATTACGGGTATGGCGCTCATTTACTGGTAAGTATTTAGCTACAACCCGGTAGCTACAGTTTTTAATCCGCGTTCCTTTATCAAATTATCACGCACTTTAAGTTTTCTGTACACACCAACCGGATCCAAAGCACCTCCTTCTTTCAGACTTGCTTCTGCAATTAGCGGGCGAACATCTGTACGATAAGCTTGCTGCAATATTTCCTGTGCGAGGGTTACATCATTATTTTTCTGTGCGATCTGTAATGCTGCTTTATCAACGATCAATGCCTGTGCGTAAGCGATCTTTATGGCCTGTACCGATTGTAGCAGGTCCTCAATAGGATCCTTTACATTATGCGATGCATCAATCATCCAGCCGATATCAGTTGCATGGGTCATGCCGCGGGCATCCATGCCTTCAACCAACTCATTAAAGATCAGGAACAATTGGTATGGGTTAATGCTGCCTACAGTGAGGTCGTCATCGCCATATTTTGAATCGTTAAAATGGAAACCTGCTAGCTTGCCCTCCATCAGTAGTAACGATACGATCTGCTCGATGTTTGCACCTTGTAAATGGTGACCTAAATCGACTAATGTAGCGGCTTTATCGCCCAATTTATTCGCCAGTAGTAGTGATTGCCCCCAATCGCCAATGGTGGTCGAATAAAAGTTCGGTTCGTAGGGTTTGTATTCTACCCAAACCTTCCAGTCATCAGGCAGGGCGCTGTAAATTTCATGCAGGCTTTCCAATGTGTTTTGAAAGGCAGTACGGAAATTTAATTGTCCCGGAAAGTTTGATCCGTCAGACAACCAAACTGAAAGCGCCTTTGAATTTAACTGAACGCCGTATTTTATTACTTCGATGTTGTGCTCAATAGCCTGCTTCCGCACTTCCTTATCCACATGGTGAAGTGAACCAAATTTGTAGCTGTATTTTTGATCCTTCTGATCCTGGAACGTGTTGGAATTAACCGCATCAAAATGCAAACCCAATTGCGAAGCCAGCACTTTTATAGATGCTGCATTATCAGGAATATCCCATGGAATGTGCAGGGAAATGGAATTGCTCGACCGGTTAAGCGCATGAATCACGCCCACATCTTCAATTTTTTCTTCCAGGCTGCGTGGCTCACCGCCACCAGAAAACCTGCCGAAACGCGTACCGCCTGTACCTAATGCCCAACTTGGTATAGCGATATTAAACGCCTGTAATTTGGCCATTACGCCATCAACATCTTTTACATCGGCGCTAACAAAATCAAGCTTACGCTTGTGGCTTGCCAGTTGTTCGCCGTTTATTTCTTCTATTTTATATTGCTCTATCCGCATAATATAAATTTATATTGGTTAAATTTTGTAGAGACGCAACATCTTACGTCTCTATTTATAAAGCATACCGGAGACGCAAAATATTGCGTCTCTACAGTTTTATCTAACAAATGCTGTTGCTACTCCCCCATCAACATTCAGCACGTTCCCGGTTGACTTATTCAGCAGGCCGCCTGTAAAGGCGAAACAAGCGTTGGCGATATCATCGGGAAGAATTACTTCGTTCAATAAGGTTCTTTTTGCATAATAAGCAGGCAGCTCTGCAACGGTAATTCCATATGCCTTCGCACGGCCTTCGGCCCATCCGCCGGCCCAAATATTGCTATCGCTTATTACCGCATCAGGGTTTACCACGTTAACGCGGATATGATCAGCACCCAGTTCAGCAGCATTAAGTCTGCTTAAGTGAAGCTGTGCAGCTTTCGCACTGCCGTAACCCGCATTATTAGGACCACTCACTAATGCATTTTTACTTACAATGTTCAGGATATCGCCGCCAATTGCCTGTTTTTTCATAACTGCAGTAGCTGCCTGGGTTACAAAGAACTGGCCCTTTACCAATACATCATACAATAAATCCCAATCCTTTTCGGTGTGATCAGCTATTGTTTTGGAGATTGATAAACCCGCATTGTTCACTATAATATCTATCCCGCCGAATGCTAAAGCTGCGGTTTCAAATGCTGCGTTGATCTGTTCTTCGTTGGTAACGTCAAGTACGGCGGTTGTGTATGAATCTTTACCGAATTGCTTCTTAAACTCTTCACCTGCTCCGGCTAAACGCTCGGTATTCATGTCGTTCAGGATCACCACGGCACCCTCGTCAACAAACTTTTTGGCGATGGCTTTACCTATACCACCGGCACTACCTGTAATTAAGGCAATTTTGCCTGATAAGGCTTTAGGTTTTGGCATCCGTTGCAGCTTTGCTTCTTCAAGCAGCCAGTACTCAATGTCAAATGCCTCCTGTCGCGGTAATGAGGTGTATTCAGAAATTGCCTCCGAGCCCTTCATTACATTGATGGCATTGGTATAAAACTCTGCTGCAACGCGCGCTGTCTGTTTATCTTTTGAGAATGAGAACAAACCTACGCCCGGATACAAAATAATTACCGGGTTGGCATCACGAATTGCCGGGCTGTTGTCATGTTTACAGGTATTATAATAATCTGTGTACATTTTGCGGTAGGCTTCAAAAGCCGGGGCCAAAAGCTCCTGTAAACTTTTAACATCGCTCAGATCTTCACCAGGCGTAAGATCCAATACCAGCGGACTAATCTTGGTGCGCAAAAAGTGATCGGGGCAGCTGGTGCCCAGTGGCGCCAAACGGTCAAGATCGTTTGAGTTGATAAATTCCAAAACACGTGCATCGTCCGTGAAATGCCCGATCATATGTTTCTGGCTTGAACAAAATCCGCGGAGGATAGGCGCTATTGCAGCTGCCTGTTTTTTACGACCGGCCTCATCAAGGCTTTCAATTTTTTGTCCGCCAAAAACAGGGCCTTTTTTTCCGTAGTTATCTTCGAGGTATTCAGCGCAGCGCTCAATCACTTCAAGCGTGTTTACATAGCTTTCGTAAGCGGTATCACCCCAGGTAAATAACCCGTGCGAGCCTAACATAATGCCGCGGATACCCGGGTTTTCATCAAGACATTGCTTTAACTGAAGACCCAATTCAAAACCAGGTTTTTTCCATTCAACCCAACCAATGGTGCCATTGAATAATTCCTGGGTTATTTTTTTACCGTCCTTAGCCGCTGCAATGGCAATAGCTGCATCCGGGTGAAGGTGGTCGATATGTTTAAATGGTAAAAAGCCGTGCAAAGGGGTATCGATAGAAGGTGCCTTGGAGGCCAGGTCATAAATACAATGGTTAAACAGTTCCACCATTTCATCTTCATACTGCACACCACGGTAAACGTTTTTAAGGCTGCGCAACCTGTCGACATAAAGGGCCGCCAGTCCGCTCTTTTTAAGTGTGCCGATATCGCCACCCGAGCCTTTTATCCACATTACTTCAACTTCGCTGCCGGTTAACGGGTCCTTCGACATAACCTTGCAGGATGTATTCCCGCCGCCATAGTTGGTAAGCCGCAGATCTGCGCCCAATAAGTTGGAGCGGTATATTAATAGGGCTACCTCGTCGCCGGCAAGTTCGGCGGCTTTTGCATCATCCCAAAGGTAACTTACATGCTTAAATGATGTTGTGCTTAGTGACATAACTAAATTTTAATTTTATTTTATTGTTTAATAAGGTTTAATAACCGGATCAAATAGCGATAATGAAGTTACCTTCATCTAATTGGCTTTACAAATATGGCGCAACCTATTCAAAAAAATAAATACAACCGTCCTGCTCTGTCATGCATGGAGTATAAATGATGATTTATCCTGCAGCTTGATAACAACAATTATCAAGGATAATGCAAAATAGTGACTCGTCCGGAAAAAACTATACACTAAAAAAAGGTGTATGAAAAAGGAAAACGAGGGAATATTACGGGGAGTGCGGGATGACAAGCACAGCCATCTTCCGGCCGAATTACGGGAACAACTAATAA